>NZ_LZSV01000031.1 GCF_001665605.1 Mycobacterium sp. 852014-50255_SCH5639931 | reverse complement strand
AGATGTGTATAAGAGACAGGGACCAGGCCGTCCCGCCCGGGTGAGCCGCGGCTGGAATGCCCATCGACTCGGTTTGCGGTGGGCGCCCGGCCATCCCCTGGTGCCGCCCGACTTCGAACAGCAGCTGCGGCCCGTCGGGGTTTCCGATGTTGAGGCTCTGGCCGTCGTGGATCTCGACCACCGGCACTCGCCGGCCGTTCACGAAAGTGCCGTTGAGCGAACCGTTGTCGATCGCCAGCCACCGGCCCTGGTCGAAGCGCAGCAACAGATGCGCGCGCGAGATCAACGGGTGCGTGATGCGCATGTCGGCGCGCAGATCGCGCCCCACCACCACGTCGTGACCGGCGGCAAAAGTGCGTTCTGACCCGTCAAAACGAACCGTCAAGACGGGCGGGGCTGGTGAACTCATCGGACCAACTGTATCTCGTGGACCCAAGGCCAACCTGAGGCCCAAATATGCGTTAGCGGCCCGCTATCAGTGGGCTAACACATCCGGCGCGCCCGTGACGACGCAACGCGTCCGCGTGTAAATCGTGGGCATGCACCGATTGCAGTGGGTGCACGCCGAACGCACGCTGTGTTGGTCGCCGTCGGCGGCGATCCGATTGATCAGGTCCGGCTCGGCCAGCAGCGCCCGGGCCATCGCGACGAACTGGAATCCCTCAGCCATCGCCAGGTCCATCGTCTCCCGGTTGGTGATGCCGCCCAGCAGGATCAGCGGCATCGTCAGCTCGGCGCGGAACAGCTTGGCGTCGCGCAACAGATAGGCCTCGCGGTAGGGGTACTCGCGCAGGAACTTCTTGCCCGTCATGCGCATGCCCCAACTCAGCGGTGGCTTGAACGCACCGGCGAACTCTTTCAGCGGTGCGTCGCCGCGGAACAGGTACATGGGATTGACCAGCGAACTGCCCGCGGTGAGTTCGATCGCATCCAGGCCGCCGTCGTCCTGCAACCACTTCGCGGTGATCAGCGATTCTTCGGTGCTGATGCCGCCGCGAACGCCGTCGGCCATGTTCAGCTTGGCGGTGACCGCGATCGGCGTGCCCTCCTTTTCCACCGCGCGGCGAACGGCCATCACGATGCCGCGGGCCACCTTCGCCCGGTTCTCCAGCGAGCCGCCGAACTCGTCGTCGCGGCGGTTGATCAGTGGCGACAGAAATGAGCTCGCCAAGTAGTTGTGGCCCAAATGGATTTCGACCGCGTCGAAGCCGGCCTCAATGGCCAGCCGCGCCGCGTTGGCATGCCCTTCGATGACGTCGTTGATGTCGTCGCGGGTCGCCTTCTTGGCGAACCGCATTCCGATCGGGTTGAAGAACCGCACCGGCGCCAGCGCCTTGGCCTTGTTGGATTTGGCGTTGGCGACCGGACCGGCGTGGCCGATCTGCGCGCTGACCGCCGCGCCCTCGGCGTGGATCGCATCGGTGAGCCGGCGGAACCCGGGCACCGCCTCCGGGCGCATCCAGATCCCGTTGCCCTCGGTGCGGCCGCCGGGGGAGACGGCGCAGTACGCGACGGTCGTCATGCCGACGCCGCCCGCCGCGGGAAGGCGGTGGTATTCGATCAGGTCGTCGGTCACCAAGGTGTCGGGCGTGCGGGCCTCGAAGGTCGCCGATTTGATGGTGCGATTGCGCAGCGTGACCGGGCCGAGCTTGGCCGGGCTGAACACGTCCGGAGGGGTTGACATATCGGGAGCTTAATGGCGATCGCAAGCGCGGCGAAGCCGGGCGTGGCGGGTCGCCATCATTGGGCACGGTGCCGATCGCAAGCGCGGCGAAGCCGGGCGTGGCGGGTCGCCATCATTGACCGTGCCAGACTGTCAGGCGTGGGCGCAATCACACTGGACGGCAAGGCCACCCGCGACGAGATCTTCGTCGACCTCAAACAACGGGTGGCCGCACTGACCGCGTCGGGTCGCACCCCCGGACTGGGCACCATCCTTGTCGGTGACGATCCCGGCTCGCAGGCCTATGTCCGGGGCAAGCACGCGGACTGCGCCAAGGTCGGCATCACGTCGATCCGCCGCGACCTGCCCGCCGACATCAGCACCGCGACGCTGGAAGACACCATCGACGAGCTGAACGCCAACCCCGACTGCACCGGCTACATCGTGCAGTTGCCGCTGCCCAAGCAGCTGGACGAGAACGCGGCGCTGGAGCGTGTCGACCCGAACAAGGACGCGGACGGACTGCACCCGACGAACCTCGGCCGGCTGGTGCTCAGCGTTCCGGCACCGCTGCCGTGTACCGCACGCGGGATCGTGCACCTGCTGCGGCGCTACGGCGTCGAGATAGCGGGCGCGCATGTGGTCATCATCGGCCGCGGCGTGACGGTCGGCCGTCCGCTGGGGCTGCTGCTCACCCGCCGTTCCGAGAACGCCACGGTGACGTTGTGCCACACCGGAACTCGCGATCTGGCCGCGTACACCCGGCAGGCGGACATCGTCGTGGCCGCCGTCGGGGTGCCACACATGCTGACCGCCGACATGGTGCGTCCGGGCGCCGCGGTCGTCGACGTGGGCGTCAGCCGGACCGACAACGGGTTGGTCGGCGACGTCCACCCCGACGTGTGGGAGGTCGCCGGCCACGTGTCGCCGAATCCCGGTGGAGTGGGTCCGTTGACCCGGGCGTTCCTGCTGAGCAACGTCGTCGAGCTGGCCGAGCGGCAATGAGCGCGAGGTCGGTCGTCAGGGCCCAGTGGCCAATCCTGCTGGTCGGCTTGACCTTCGCCACGGCGCTCGCGCTGGTGGGGGCCAGCTTCTGGCGTCGCGGTGCGCTGCTGATCGGTATCGGTGTCGGTCTGGCGGCGGCGCTGCGACTGGTGCTGTCCGATGATCGGTCCGGTGTTTTGGCGGTGCGCAGCAAGGGAATTGACTTCATCACCACCGCGACGGTCGCGGGGGCGATGGTCTACATCGCGTGGACCATCGATCCGCTCGGCACCCGTTAGATACCCGGGACCGCCGGGATCTGCCCGGCCATCCCGGGGATCTGCCCCGCCATCCCGGGGATCTGCCCGGCCATCCCGGGCATGCCGGGGATCTGCCCGGCCATTCCGGGCATCTGCGGCACTACGCCGGACAAATTGCCGCTGGCCAGGTTTGCCATCTGCTCGGGGCAGTAGGTCTGTATCGCGATTGTGGTGAACATGCGCGCCATCATGGGGGACATGCCCCGCCCGGACACGCTGGACGCGGCCGCGGCGAAGTTGCCGCCCGGCTGGGCGAGCATGGGGCAGATGGACTGACCGACCGACATCGCGTTCCCGGGTTCGCCGAAGTCGATGCCGGCGTGGTTGAGCGCGTCGATGAAGTTGTCGTCGGGGTTGTCCGCCTCGGCTGGAGCGGCGAACGCCGAGGCCGCGGTGAGCAGGCCGGCAACCACGGCCAGCAGGCGAACGGTCAGAGGCTGGTGGCGAAACATCCAGATCCAGTGATGCGTTCGTGCCAGTGCCTTCATGCAGCCTCCCCCTCATTCGTGGAGTGCGCAGAATGCACTCGAATCACGTTACGAACTCTGAGCTATCACTGTCACGTTTGCGACACGGTGGGATAAAGCTTCGCACAATTAGCGTTTTGCGCGATCGCCGCGGCCGCCGCTTCGATTATTGGGCCGCCGTATGCCGTCAAGACCCTCGGCGGATCGAGGCCACACTGTGATCTGACACGGCCGTAAGCTCCGGGCTTTTCGGTGAGAAATGTTTAAGAATCTCCGCACATGACGACGAATCGCAGCCGTCCGCTGGACCCCTGGTTGCAGAGGGACATCTCGCGCCAGACCTTTCTCCGCGGCGCCGTCGGAATGCTGGCAACCGGTGCGGTTCTGGGCACCGCGCGGGCGGCCGCGGATCCCGTCGCCGGATGGGGTGGGCTGGCCTCCTCCATCGGCGGCACCGTTGTCCTGCCGACCAATGCCGCTCAATTCTCCACCAGTAAAAAGGTTTTCAACTCGTTCTATGACAACTCCAGTCCCGCTGCCGTCGTGACGGTTTCGTCGCAGGCCGACGTGCAGAAGGCTGTCGCGTTCGCGACGGCCAACAACCTCAAGGTCGCGCCGCGCGGCGGTGGGCATTCGTATGTCGGTGCGTCGAGCGCCAACGGCACGTTGGTCCTGGACCTGCGTGGGCTTCCGGGTGGCGCCAACTTCGACGGCAACAACGTCACCGTCACCCCCGCGACCACGCTGTACGCGATCCATCAGGCTTTGACCGGCGCCGGTCGGGCGATCCCCAGCGGTACGTGCCCGACCGTCGGTGTCGCGGGACTCGCGCTAGGTGGTGGGATCGGGCCCGACACCCGGCGCGCGGGCCTGACCTGTGACGCGCTGCAGTCGGCGACGGTCGTGTTGCCCAGCGGCGACGTGGTGACCGCCTCCGCCAACGACAACCCGGATCTGTTCTGGGCGCTTCGCGGCGGTGGCGGCGGCAATTTCGGGGTGACGACGTCGATGACGTTCTCCACCTTCGCGACGGCCGACAGTGACGTCGTGCGCCTCGACTTCCCGCCCGCGTCGGCCACCCAGGTGCTCGTCGGCTGGCAGTCATGGCTGAACGCCGCTGACCGAAACACCTGGGGCATCGTCGATCTGATGGTCGGCTCCGCCCCGAATTGCCATGTACTGGCAACATGCCCGGCGGGCGCGGGGTCGGGAGTGGTCGATGCGATCAAGTCCGCGGTCGGGGTGGTACCCACCTCGGTTTCGAACAAGACGATGAACCGTACGGATCTGGTGATGTTCCTGGCCGGCGGTAGCGCCAACCCTCCGGCACGCTCCTTCGTGGCCGGATCCGATGTCATCGGGCCGGTGGATTCCGCTGCGGCTCATGCCATTGCCACCGCGATAGGGCAATGGCCGGCAGGTGCTGGACAGGCGTCGGTCCTCGTCGACCCGCTCGGTGGCGCCGTCGCGGACGTGGCCGCGGGTGACACCGCGTTTCCGTGGCGCAATCAGGCCGCCGTCCTGCAGTGGTACGTCGAACCCTCCAGTAGCCAGGTCAGCGCCGCGAACAGCTGGCTGAGCTCCGCACACCAAGCGGTACAACAGATTTCGGTCGGCGGATACGTGAATTACCTGGAGGCCAATGGCGCGCCGGCGCGCTACTTCGGGTCGAACCTGTCGCGGCTGACGACCGTGCGGCAGAAGTACGACCCGAATCGAGTCATGTTCTCCGGGCTGAATTTCTGAGGTCTTAGCGGCCGAGCAGACGATTTCGTTGCTCGACATATTCCTCGTCGGATATCAGCCCCTCGTCGCGCAGCCTGGCGAACTCGCGTATCTCGGCGGCGATGCCCGTCACCACGGTGCGCGGCTCGCTCTCTGTGGGCACCTCTCCATCCGCACCGGAAGCTTGATCGTTGATTGCTTGCTTACCAACGGGTTCCGCGATTCGTCGGCCGCCGTCGCGCCTGCCGACGGCGTCGCGAATGGCGCGTCCTGCCGTGCCCGCCAGGGCCATCTCGCCGAACGTGCTCTCGAAACCGGGCACCACCGCCGTCGCGGCGGCACCGGCGGGCGCGGCCGGCAACGCGAGCGCGATGGGGCGTATCGCCGGGGTCGCCGCAACCCAGGTCGGCGGCACCGAGAGCCGGCCGATCGAGTCGCCCTCGCCCAGTCTCGCCGACGTCGTCGTTGACACCACGTTGGGCGTTGTCGCCGGGACGGGCGGTGTCACGCTCCTCACTACCGACAGGGGCGCGCCGTTAACATCCCAGTCACTGACGATGTCATCGGTGTGCAAACCGGTTTCAGCACCGATCAGGTCGATGGGCATGGACACCGCTCCCAGCGGGGCCAATGGGGCGTCGACGCCATAGGCAATCGCGTCCGCACCGACATTGATCAGGTCCAACGGCGAGTTCACGCCGAGCGCGGACGCCGCGGCGCCCGCCGCCCCAGACGCCGAGCTCGCTGAGCCGGCAGCGCTCGAGACCGCGCTGTGCGCGGACCCGGCAGGCAGCTGGGCAGCTTGGCTGAGCGCACCGGCCTGCGCCCCCGAATTGGTGTTCTGCTGTGGCGGGGTGAACGGCGTCATCTGCGTGGCCGCCGCCGAGGATCCCGCGTAGCCGTACATCGCGACCGCGTCTTGCGCCCACATCTCGCCGTACTGAGCTTCGGTCGCTGCGATCGCAGGCGTGTTCTGCCCCAACAGATTCGTGGCAACCAGCATCGCCAGTTGGCTCCGGTTGGCCGCGACCTCCGGCGGCGGCACGGTTGCCGCGAACGCTGCCTCGTAGGCTGCGGCGGCGGCAATGGCCTGCGTAGCGGTCTGCTCCGCCTGCGCGGCGGTTGTGCTCAACCACGACACGTAGGAGTTGGCGGCGGCAGCCATCATGATCGACGACGGACCCAGCCATGGTCCGGCGATGAGAGCAGAGACCACCGATTCATACGAGCCGGCGGCGGTATACAGCTCTGCTGCAACCGATTCCCATGCCTGGGCGGCGGCAAGCATTGGTCCCGAACCCGGACCGGCGTACATCAGGCCCGAGTTGACTTCCGGCGGTAGCGTCGCAAAATCCATTGCAAAGCCCAGCTATCCGAACGAGAGCGGATCGCGGGCACACGCGGCAATCCCCAGAGCCATGGACGACAAGCCTCCCCCTAAATGAATTGTTGGCATGGCGCGGCTTAGCCTGCGCCGAGACGTTGCCGAGGGGCGGGCGTCGAGCTCGGTCAACGTGAGAATCAATGTGTTGTAGCGGTCAATGGCTCGCTACACCGCGCCCCTCTCTGGCTGGTTGGAGGCGTCGAACGTTGTCTTCATTCGGCGCATCGGCGTCCATTCCAGGTTCGGCACAACGACAATCACCGTCGGTGAGTGATCCGTCCGCGGCAGGGCGCCGCAGGGGCTGCCCCTTACGCAAGGTGGCGATGAGTTCTCGGTATGGACCGACGAGATAGACGGTGTCACCGGCGCTGAGCCGCGCATCCCGGCGCGGATGCAGCCGAACGGGTGCATCCTCCCGAGTGACTGCGATGACACGGGTTTGCGTCGACACTTCGAACATCTGCAGCCCGTCGAGTTCGCTGCCGGCCTGCACGTACATTCCTCCGATCAGAAACGATCGGTTTCCGACCGAAAACGTGCCAAGCACCTGCAGGCCCATCGCTGCGCCGATGAACCACGGCGCGGCCAGTTCAACTGTGGAACGGACGTTTTCGAAGCCGAACCGCTGGGCGACCGCGGATCCCAGGTCATGGTCGTACACCCGCAGGACAAGCGGGACCTTGCTCCACCGATTGCCGGCCGGGGCCGGCTCGGAGCCCAACATTTCGCGAACCACGATCCCCGCCTCGATGTTGACCATGTCGTCTCGGGTCAGCACCGCGACTGCGCGGGCGCTGTCGACTCGGGCCGCTTCCAGGGTCGGGCGCAATGTCGCGTCCCCGAAGATGACCGGCACGTCGAGCTCGGCTGTCGTCGACAGGAAGGGGTTGTTCTGGTCGCGCTCGATCACCGCCACGTCGTAACCGGCCTCTGTCAGGTCGGTGACGACCCGAACCCCGAGCGCGCTCAACCCGACCACGATGATGTGGTTGCGCAAGTGGCGTGCCCTCGGGCGGGCGGACAACGTGAGAAATCGCCGCGAGAGCAGCACGTCGGCGATGAAGGCGACAAGCAGGGCGGTGGTGGTCACGCCGGCCAGCATCAGCACGGCGGCGTACAGCCGCAGCCAGGTCGGCTGTTTGGCGAAGCTGAAGTCGCCGTAACCCGTCGTCGTGATCGTCTCGTTGGTGAAGTAGAACGCGTCGGTCCAGGACATGCCCGGGTGGGTGTAGGAGAAGTGCAGCAACGTCGTAGAGCCGATGACCAGAAACATCAGCGCGACGATCACGGGATAGAACGCGGGGTTGACCTCGTCGGGCAGGGCGCGCGCGGCATACAGGATCCGGCGCAAGCGTGATTGGCGTGCACGCGTTCGCGCCTGACGCGGAACCTTGATGCCGCAGGCGGCGACCTCCTCGGTAGTGCCGATCATCGCCGTCCAGTCGCCGGCGCTGACCCGCAGATCACGTCCCGGGCATACGAGGACCTCACCGGGGTTGGCGGCGTTCTCGTTGTGGACCATCGCCACCGGGGCCAGGTCGCCATAGATCTCCCGCAGCGACGCATCGAATGGTGCCTCGGCGCCGAAGACCACGAACTCGATCCCCGCCACCTCGAAGGGGTGCGTGGTGCGCGCCAGGCACGCCTCGACGACCGCAGCGCCCGCGAGATCGGCAACACCGAGGATCGCGCTGGGCCCCTCGTCGGCGGCGACGGCTTCGCGCAATACGTCGTTGGCCACCCGGGCGACCACGCGGATGTTCGGGTTGGCCTTCCGCGCCAGCAGTGCGATCTCCAAGTTCGTCGCGTCATCATTTCCGGCGCACACGACAGCCGACGCTGCGGCGACGCCCGCCCTGGCGAGTTCGGTTTTGACGCGGGCGCCGGCGAGTTCCGAATCGAGGAGTCTCGCGACGCTCGCGCCGGCCCTCTTCAACTCGTCGACGATGGTCGACGCCAGCGCGTCATCACCGCTGACGATGATGCACTGGGTCATGACGTTTCACCTCTCCGCGGACCACGGCTACCCCTCCGTCGACATTGATCACGAACAGTGACGCGAAACCCATGTGGCACAAGCACTTATTCGCTTAGCGGGCATCTCGCGCTACTCCAAGGGAATGGAGATCTAATCCGATGCTAACAGGCAGATTCCGGATGCGGCGAGCGCGAAGGCTTTCGGGTTTCCAACGAAGAGGCCGTCGACGATTGGAACCCGACGCTCGAATACACTAGAGCACAACGTAACTCAATTTATACAAGTGCGGCTTGTGTCAAATGGTATAGAGGTGCGTGTCACCGTAGCGCCCAGAATCATTGCTGTACAACCCCGTTGACATTCCTGTGCATTTACTGTCCATATAGGGCGGTATGGGCAGACAGCGGCGTCATTGCAAATTGCCTTATCGCACAACAGTTATCGCGAGATGCGTTCCGGTGCTCAATCAGCTCGGAAGCTGAGCGTTTGTTACCAGCGGCGCATTCTTTGTTACATCCAAGTGGCCCGCTGAGAGTCTGCTGACAATTCTTCTGACAATTTCCTGTGTTTATGGTTGCCGGCCGAAGAGGGTAGGGCGACAAAAACAATTGCGGCAGATACGCTGTCGGCGAGCATCATCGCTCGGGGAAAACGTTTCAGAACAGGCGGGGGAAGGAATATGCGCTGTGCCAACATCTTTGGCTGACAGGCGGCCCGGTGAGCACAGGGCATGGTCATCACTGTCCGACGTGTGCAAGCGGGGCCTTCTCGGCAGGCCCCTGATCAACTCGCAGCTCGAACACGAAAAGTTGTCCAACCCGGTCGCGCTCGGGGTGCTGTCGCCCGACGCAATCTCCTCGACTGCATACGGCTCCGAGCAGATCATGATCGAACTGCTGCCTGCGGCCGGGATGGCGGCGTTCGCCCTGCTGCTTCCGATCACCGGCGTCATTCTCTTGATCCTGGTGCTGGTCGCGGCGTCGTATCGCCAAGTTGTCATGGTCTATACGCGGTCCGGCGGATCGTACGTGGTCGCGCGGGAGAATTTCGGCCCTCGGGTTGCGCAGGTCGCCGCGGCGGCACTGCTGATCGACTACGTGGTCACGGTCGCCGTGCAATGCGCCGCGGGGACTGTCGCGGTGGCTTCGGCGTTACCGATCCTGGGCCCATACAGCCTTGAGATCACCGTCGGCATGGTGTTGTTGATGTGCTTTGCGAACCTGCGCGGGCTGCGGGAAGCGGGAGCACGCTTCGCGGTGCCCACCTACGCCTTCGTGACCATGGTGTCGCTAACCATCGTTGTCGGAGTCATTCGCGAGCTGTGCGGAAACCTCCCGACATACGACCCCCAGCACATCATCGGAGCGGTGCCGGTCCAGCAGGGCGGCGGATTGGTGATGGGTGCGACCGTTCTGATTGTATTGCGCGCGTTCGCCAACGGTGGCTCATCACTTACCGGAGTCGAAGCCATATCGAACACGGTCACCACTTTCCGCAAGCCGGAGGGCATCAACGCCCGGCGAGTCATGACAATCATGGCCTGCATCCTCGCGTTCCTGCTCGCAGGTGTGGCGTGGCTGACGCACGTGACCCACGCCGTCCCGCACACCGACGGGTACCCGTCCATGTTGTCCGAGATCGCCCGGGCCGTCTTCGGTCACGGCGTGATCGGCAATGTGCTCTACATCTTGGTGCAGGCGTCGACCGCGGCGATCCTCTACACCGGCGGCAACACGAGCTTCAACGGCTTTCCCGCGCTGGCGAGTTTCGTTGCCGGGGACCGGTTTTTGCCACGCCCACTGATGAAACGCGGCCATCGCCTGGTCTTCTCCAATGGCATCATCGCCCTGACCGCGCTGTCGATCGGATTGCTCCTCATCACCGGGGGCTCGGTTGATGCGCTGGTGCCCTTCTACGCGATCGGTGTGTTCACCGGATTCTCCATGGCCGGCTACGGGATGACGAAGCATTACCTGAGCACGCGCAGCCCAGGCTGGCGGCGCAAGGTGCTGGTGAACTTCTCCGCCGGGATCCTGTCGACGGTCGTGGTGGGGATCTTTGCGGTGGCGAAATTCAGCGAGGGCGCCTGGCTCATCGTCGTCGTCTTCCCGCTGCTGGTGCTGGCGTTGATGCGACTGAACCGCCAGTACCGTGCGGAGGCCTCCGTGCTGGAGATGTCACGCACGGAAAAGCCGGTTCTGGCCCGCTACACCCGGCACCGGGTCTTCGTCTTCGTGGATTCCATCGACCTCGCGGAGGTGGAAGCGCTGCGATATGGGAACGGTCTGCACGCCGACGAGCTGACCGTCGTGCATTTCGTGATCGACGCCGATCATGCCGCCCGGCTGCAGAAGCGTTGGGAGATATTCGAACACGACACCTCCCTTCGCTTGGTGGACTGCGCCGATCGGCACTTGGGGCGCGCCGCGCACGAGTTGGTGCAGCAGGTGCTCGAGGACCATCCGGACACCAAGGCGACCGTGCTGTTGCCACGCCGAACCTATTCGCCGCTCGTCGGCCGGCTGCTGCACGACCGCACGGCGGACAAGATCGCCCGCGCCGTCAGCCGCATTCCCGGTGCGGTCGCGCAGATCGTGCCCTATGACATCGAGTCCCGCATCGCCGAGGTCACCCGCGCGGGATGACGTCATTCGGCCTCGAGTCGGGCCGGCACTAGATCCAAATCGCTTGGAAAGCCTTCGAGGAAGGGATGCTGTGACCCAACCGGGTGGCGGGATACCGCTCTCCTTTACCGATAAGTGCAAGCGGCTTTTCCTAGGGCAGCCGTTGACCACCGACCAGCTGGACGGGGAGAGATTGTCGAATCCCGTTGCACTCGGCGCACTGTCACCCGACGCGATCTCCTCGACCGCGTACGGCACCGAGCAGATCATGATCGAACTGCTGCCGGCCGCCGGGATGGCGGCTTTCGCGTTGGTGCTTCCGATTACCGGAGTCATTCTGGTGGTCCTCGCGTTGGTAGCCGCGTCATACCGCCAGATCGTCATGGCCTACACGCGGGCCGGCGGGTCCTACACGGTCGCACGGGAGAACTTTGGACCCCGGTTGGCACAGGTCGCGGCCGCCGCGCTCCTCATCGATTACGTGGTCACCGTGGCGGTGCAGCCCGCGGCCGCGACCGTGGCGGTCGTGTCGGCGATTCCGCAGCTACGGCCCTACCACCTGGAGATCACGCTGGCGGCGGTGGTCTTGATCTGCCTGGCCAACCTGCGCGGACTGCGGCGATCGGGGCGCACGTTCGCGATGACGACCTATGCTTTCATCGGCATGATCACGGTGACGATCTTGACCGGCTTTGTTCGTGAAATATTCTGGGGGTTACCGAGATACGATCCGCAGCACATCGTGGGTCTAGTGCCGGTTCATCAGGGTGGCGGCCTGGTCATGGGGGCGAGCCTCCTGATCGTGTTGCGCGCCTTCGCCAACGGCGGTACCTCACTGACCGGTGTCGAGGCGGTGTCGAACACCGTCAACATCTTTCAGAAACCCCAGGGCGTCAACGCCCGTCGGGTGCTGACGTGGATGGCCTGCATCCTCGGCTTCCTGCTCGCGGGAGTGGCGTGGCTGACGCACGTCACCCACGCCGCACCCTATCGCGATGAATACCCGTCGATGTTGTCCGAGATCGCCCGGGCGGTCTTCGGCCACGGCGTGATCGGGAATGTTCTGTATTTCCTGGTGCAGGCGTCGACCGCGGCGATCCTGTTCACGGGTTGCAACACCAGCTTCAACGGCTTCCCCGCGCTGGCGAGTTTCGTTGCCGAGGACCGCTTTTTGCCTCGCCCCTTGACCAAACGCGGCCATCGCCTGGTGTTCTCGAACGGCATCTTCGTGCTGACCGCGCTGGCGATGGTGTTGCTCATCGTCACCGAAGCCAAGGTGAGTGCGCTGGTGCCGTTCTTCGCGATCGGCGTGTTCACCGCATTCGCGATGGCCGGGTACGGTATGGCCAAGCATCATCTGACCCAGCGCGGGCAGGGGTGGCGATTCAAGTTGGTGGTGAATCTGTCGGCGGGAATCATGTCGACGATCGTGGTGGGAATCTTCGTGGTGGCCAAGTTCACCGAGGGGGCGTGGCTCATCGTCGTCATCTTCCCGTTGCTGGTGCTGGCCTTGATGCGGCTGAACCGGAAATACCGTGACGAGGCGTCCGTGCTGGAGATGTCGCGCACGGAAGACCTTGACCTTGCGCGGCATCCACGGCTGCAGGTGCTGGTGTTCGTGGACACGATTGACCTGGCCGAGATCGAGGCGGTGCGTCTCGGCTATGGCCTGCATGCCGACGAGCTCACCGCGGTGCACTTCGTGATCGACGTCGACCATGCCGTGCGGCTGCGCGAGCGTTGGGATCGCTTTGAGCACCACACCCCGCTGTGGCTGATCAACTGTCCGGATCGTCATCTGAGCCGCGCCGCACACGAATTGGTGGTGCGCGTCCTCAAGGACCATCCGGACACCAGGGTGACGGTGCTGTTGCCACGGCGCACCTATTCACCGCTCTTGGGCCGGCTACTGCACGACCGCACGGCTGACAAGATGGCGCGTGTTGTCAGCCGCGTCCGAGGTGCGACGGCAATCATCGTGCCCTACGACATCGAGTCACGGATTGCACGGGTCGCACCCGCCGGCGTTGATGCTCGCGCCACCGAAGTGGTTGGTCCGGTGCCGACACCGATCCTCAGCCTGGTCGACGACTGATCCGAAATCATTTGCACGAGTGTGCATCTATGGCGATTTCGGACCGCTTCTTGTCGGTGGGGGTGGCTAGTTTGACGGTATGAATCCAAGTAGGCATGACGATGCGGTCGAGGTTTTCGACGCGCTGGATGCCGACTTGGACCGGGCCTGTGAGCTGTCGTTCGACGCGTCGAACACCCAGCGGTGTCTGGACTTTTTGGAGCGTTGCGAGCGCTTCCGCCGCCGCATCGCCGCCGTCGAGCATCCACTGATCAACAACCTGGCTCACCAGGCCACCCCAGAAGAGTTGGGTGGCACCCTGCCGCATGCGATCGCCGAGGCCACGTTGATCAGCCGCGCCGAGGCCTCCCGGCGCGTGCGGGAGGCCACCGACCTGGGCCCGCGCCACGGGCTGACCGGCGAACCGCTGGAGCCGGTCCTGCCCGCGACCGCCGCCGCCCAACGCGCCGGCAAATTGGGCACCGGGCAGGTGGCGGTGATCCGTCGGTTCTTTCACCACCTGCCCGGCTGGGTCGATGCCGCCACCCGCGAGGCCGTCGAGGCCGACCTGGCCGCGGCGGGCACCCACTTTCGCCCCGAGCAGCTCGCCGAACTCGCCGACCACGTAGCCGACTGCCTCAACCCCGATGGCACCTACACCGACAGCGACCGGGCGCGACGGCGTGGTTTGATGCTGGGCAAGCAGGGCCCCGACGGCATGTCACAGCTGCGCGCCATGATCACCCCCGAGCTACGCGCCACCCTGGAAGCCGTACTGGCCAAACTCGCCGCGCCCGGCATGTGCAACCCCCTCGATGACACCGCATGCGTGGACGGCGCCCCCAGTGAAGAGGCCATCGACCGCGACGCCCGCAACGCCGCGCAACGCAACCACGACGGGCTGCTCGCGGCCGCACGGGCGCTGTTGGCCTCGGGAAAACTGGCCCAGCACAACGGATTACCGGCCTCGATCGTCGTCACGACGACACTGCAAGACCTGCAGGCCGCCGCCGGCACGGGCCGCACCGGTGGGGGCACCCGGCTGCCGATGAGCGACGTGATCCGCCTGGCCCGACACGCCCACCACTACCTGGCCGTCTTCGACAACGCCAAACCCCTAGCCCTCTACCACACCAAACGGCTGGCCTCCCCCGGACAGCGAATCGTGCTGTATGCCAAGGACCGCGGCTGCAGCGCACCCGGATGCACCGTGCCCGGCTACCTCTCCGAGGTCCACCACGTCACCGACTACGCCCAATCCCGGCGCACCGACATCAACGGCCTCACCTTCGCCTGCGGACCTCACCACCGCCTCATCAAACCCGGCGGATGGACCACCCGCACCAACACCTTCCACCACCCCGAAAAGCTGCTACGGGATGACGATGACGATGCGCCTTAGTGCTGTCTACTCGGACAGCGTCGCCCGGATGCACACGGTGACGTAGGGCAGCGCCAGCCCAGTCGAATTCGCCAGCGCCGGATGGGTGGCCAGCAACTCGCGCACCTGCTCCAGTGTCCTGGTGCGGACCTCGGTCGGCGAGGTGATGCAGTAGCTGCGTGATGCGACCAGGTCGATCAACGCTTGCGGCGTAAGGTAATTCGTCCACTCGACCTGGTGGCGCTCCGGCTCGGTGAACGACTCGGACAGCGTGACGTCGAAACGGCCCCGGTCGCCGTCGGAGCCGATGATGTCGCCCAACTCCCGCACCCAGCCCAGCCGCTCGTCGCGGGTGTTCCACACCAGTCCCAGCCGACCGCCCGGGCGCAGCACGCGGGCTATCTCCGGAATGGCGCGCTCGGGATCCACCCAATGCCATGCCTGCGCGACCAGCACGACGTCGACGCTGTTGTCCGGCAACGGGATTCCCTCCGCGGTGCCCAGCAGCGCCCGGGTCTCCGGCAGGGAGGTACGTAACACTTCCAGCATGTCGGGAATCGGGTCGACGGCCACCACGTCCAGCCCGCGCTCCACCAGCCGGGTGGTCAGCTTGCCGGTACCCGCACCCAGGTCCAGCACCTGGCGCGCGTCGCGTGGCAATAGCCAGTCGATGGCCTCCGGGGGATAGGACGGGCGCCCCCGCTCGTAGGCCGCGGCCGCCGAACCGAACGACAGGGAGCGGTCGTGGCGAGAGCGGGTCACCGCCGACACGCGCCTTCGCCGTCCGCCGAGTCGGCCAAATCCAACGTCTTGCGGATCAGCTCGCCGACCGCATCGGATTCCACCAGGAAGCCGTCGTGCCCGCAGATGGATTCGACAACCTGCAGACCGCTGCAGCCCGGCAGCAGCTCGGCGAGCTCCTCCTGCAGCCGCAGCGGGTACAGCCGGTCGGAGGTGATGCCGCCGACGACGGCCGGCACCGGGCAACCGCTCAGGGCCTTGCGCACCCCGCCGCGGCCGCGACCGACGTCGTGGCTGTTGAGCGCCTCGGTCAGCGTCACGTAGCTGCCCGCGTCAAAGCGGGCCAGCAGCTTGTCGCCCTGATGCTCCAGGTAGCTCTGCACGGCATACCGGCTGTCTTCGGCGCCCTGCTTGTCGTTGCTGAACCGGGTGTCAAGCTCAGCTTCCCCGCGGTAGGTCAGGTGGGCGAAGCGGCGGGCGATGGTCAGGCCGGTGTCCGGTGTGCGGCCGGTGCCGTGGTAATCGCCGCCCTGCCAGTTCGGGTCGGCTTTGATGGCCGCGATCTGCGTGGTCTGCGTGCCGATCTGGTCCGCGGTCGCCCGCGCACCGACCGCCAGCAGCAGGCCGGCCCGGACGCGGCTGGGGTGACCGACCATCCACTCCAAAGCCCTTGCGCCGCCCATGGATCCGCCGACCACGGCGGCCACCTCGTCGATCCCGAGCGCTGCCAGCGCGGCGATGTCGGCCTCCACCTGATCGCGCACCGAAATCATCGGAAACCGTGAGCCCCAAGGCTTTCCGTTCCGGGCCAGCGAGCTCGGTCCGGTCGAACCGCGGCAACCGCCCAGCACGTTGGTGGCCACGGCGCACCAGCGGTCCGTGTCGATCGGCCCGCCAGGGCCGGCCACCCCGTCCCACCAGCCGCCGGTGGGATGCCCGGGTCCGGCGGGGCCGGTGATGTGCGAGTCACCGGTCAGCGCGTGCAGCACGACCACCACGTTGTCGCGGGTCGGCGACAGCTCACCCCAGCGCTGAACGGCGATGCAGACATCCTCGATCACCGCGCCGCTCTCGGTGGTCAGCGAGCCGATGTGCACCAGGCCGATCTCGCCTTCGGCGGGCAGCGTCTGGGTGGGGACGTCGGAGATCGTCATCGCCGGGGTCCTTAGAACGCCGCCACGGCTTGCGGGTCGGCGCCCGAGGTTTGCGCGTCCGCACCGTACTTGCGCGCCGCGGCGAACCCGAGCTCCAGGTCGGCCAGGATGTCGTCGATGCCCTCGATGCCGACGGCCAGCCGCACCAGTCCCGGGCTGACCCCGGTGCTCAGCTGCTCGGCCGGGCTCAGCTGCGCGTGGGTGGTGGACGCCGGGTGGATCACCAGCGAACGCACATCGCCGATGTTCGCGACGTGGCTGTGCAGCTTCAGGGCGTTCACGAACGCCTTGCCGGCCTCGACGCCGCCGGCCAGCTCGAACGCCAGCACCGCGCCGGTTCCTTTGGGCGCCAGCTTTTTTCCGCGCTCGTGCCACGGCGAGCTTGGCAGGCCGGCGTAGTTGACCGACAACACGCCGTCGTGGCCGGCCAGGTACTCGGCCACGCGCTGCGCGTTCGCGACGTGGCGCTCCATGCGCAAGCTCAGCGTTTCGATGCCCTGAGCCACCAGGAACGCGTTGAATGGCGAAGCGGCGGAACCGAGGTCGCGCAGCAGTTGCACGCGCGCCTTCAGCGCATACGCCGGCGGGCCGAGCTCGGCGAACACCACGCCGTGGTAGCTCGGGTCGGGTGTGGTGAATCCGGGGAAGCGGCCCTGCGTCCAGTCGAAGGTGCCGCCGTCGACGATGACGCCGGCGATCGCCGAGCCGTGCCCGCCCAGGTACTTGGTGGCCGAATGCACCACGATGTCCGCGCCGTGCTTGAACGGCTGGATCAGGTAGGGCGTGGCGATGGTGTTGTCGACGATCAGCGGTATCCCGTTGGCGTGGGCGACGCCGGCCACCCCGGGGATGTCCAGCACGTCGATCTGCGGATTCGAGATGGTCTCGCCGAAGAACGCCTTGGTGTTCGGTCGCACGGCGGCCTGCCAGGAGTCCGGGTCGTCGGGGTCGTCGACGAAGCTGACCTCGATGCCGAGCTTGGCCAGCGAATAGTGGAACAGGTTGTATGTGCCGCCGTAGAGCCGCGGGCTGGAGACGATGTGATCCCCGGCAAACGCGAGGTTCAGTATGGCGAAGGTCTCAGCGGCCTGCCCGGAGCTCAAGAAGAGCGAGGCCACACCGCCCTCGAGCGCGGCGATGCGTTGCTCGACGACGTCGGTGGTCGGGTTGCCGATCCGGGTGTAGATGTTGCCCGGAACTTCCAGTCCGAACAGCGCGGCGGCGTGGGTGGTGTCGTCGAACGTGTAGGACGTGGTCTGGTAGATCGGCAGGGCGCGGGCGTTGGTCGCCGGGTCCGGTTGCTGACCGGCGTGCACCTGCTTGGTCTCGAACGACCAGCGGGCGGTCGGGTCGGTGTCGTCGTTGCTGGTGGTGCTGTTGTCGGGGCTCACGTGGGTTTGCTTTCTGCTTCGAGATTGGCGAATCGGGTATCGGGGTTGCGGGTTAGCAGCGCGACACGATTCGACACATGGGCCGATCCGAAGAAGCTGGATATGTGCACATCACGTCTTCCCCTCTAGTCAGGGGTCCGTTATGGCGGACCCGCGCTTGCCGCGCAGCCTGTGGCTACTAGACCTGGTCATCACCCGGGGCACCCCACCGCGGTTGGAGGGTTGCCGGCCAGCAAGCCGGGGCTTGATGCTGGCACTCATGACCAATACGAAGATTAGCTTACTGTGCCGACTTCGTGCCAATGGCGGGTCGACACCTGGCCAAACGCCCTTGATAACGTGGCAGGAAGAACGCTGAGCCCCCCAGAGATCTGACCGATATTCGAAGATTTGCCACGCCGGGAGAGGGACCGTGAGCGCCGAACAGCCGACCGTCATCTACACACTGACCGACGAGGCGCCGTTGCTGGCGACCTACGCGTTCCTCCCGATCGTGCGCGCCTTCGCGGAGCCGGCGGGCATCCAGATCAAGTCCAGCGACATCTCCGTCGCCGCCCGGATCCTCGCCGAGTTCCCCGAACACCTGACCGAAGAGCAACGGGTTCCGGACAACCTGGGGGAGCTGGGCAAGCTGACCAAGCTCGCCGACACCAACATCATCAAGCTGCCGAACATCAGCGCCTCGGTGCCCCAGCTGATCGCCGCCGTCAAGGAGCTGCAGGGCAAAGGCTTCAAGATTCCGGACTTCCCGCAGAGTCCGAAGACCGACGAGGAGAGGGAAATCCGCGCCCGCTACGGCAAATGCCTGGGCAGCGCGGTCAACCCGGTTCTGCGAGAAGGCAACTCGGACCGGCGCGCGCCAAAGGCCGTCAAGGAGTACGCGCGCAAGCACCCACACAGCATGGGGGAGTGGTCGCCGGCCTCGCGCACCCATGTCGCGACCATGCGGCACGGCGACTTCTACCACGGTGAGAAGTCGATGACGCTGGACCGCGCGCGCAACGTGAAGATGGTGCTGGAGACCAAGGGCGGGAAGACCCTCGAGCTCAAGCCCAAGGTCGAGCTGCGCGAAGGCGACGTCATCGACAGCATGTTCATGAGCAAGAAGGCCCTGGTCGAGTTCTACGAAGAGCAGATGCAGGACGCCTACGAGACCGGCGTGATGTTCTCGCTGCACGTCAAGGCAACGATGATGAAGGTCTCGCATCCCATCGTCTTCGGCCACGCCGTAAAGGTCTTCTACAAGGACGCCTTCGCCAAGCACCAGGAGCTCTTCGACGAGCTGGGCGTCGACGTCAACAACGGATTGGTCGACCTCTACAGCAAGATCGAGGCGCTGCCCGCGTCGCTGCACGAGGAGATCATCCGCGACCTGCACGCCTGCCACGAACACCGCCCCGAACTGGCGATGGTCGATTCGGCCAAGGGCATCACCAACTTTCATTCGCCCAGCGACGTGATCGTGGATGCCTCGATGCCGGCGATGATCCGCGCGGGCGGCAAGATGTGGGGCGCCGACGGGCGGCAGAAGGACACCAAGGCCGTCAACCCCGAGTCGACCTTCTCCCGGATCTACCAAGAGATCATCAACTTCTGTAAAACCCACGGGCAGTTCGACCCGACCACGATGGGCACCGTGCCCAACGTCGGCCTGATGGCGCAGCAGGCCGAGGAGTACGGCTCGCACGACAAGACGTTCGAAGTCCCCGAGGACGGCGTCGCCAACATCGTCGACCTCGACACCGGGGAAGTCCTGCTCACCCAGAACGTCGAGGCCGGCGACATCTGGCGGATGCCCATCGTCACCGACGAAGCGATTCGCGACTGGGTCAAGCTGGCCGTCAACCGGGCGCGGAACTCGGGCATGACGGTGGTGTTCTGGCTGGACACCGAGCGGCCGCACGAGGTCGAGCTGCGCAAGAAGGTCAAGGAGTACCTCAAAGAGCACGACACCGAGGGCCTGGAGATCCAGATCATGCCGCAGGTGTGGGCCATGAGGTACACGCTGGAGCGCGCGATGCGCGGGCAGGACACCATCGCCGCAACCGGAAACATCCTGCGCGATTACCTCACCGACCTGTTCCCGATCCTGGAGCTGGGCACCAGCGCCAAGATGCTGTCCATCGTGCCGTTGATGGCCGGCGGCGGAATGTACGAAACGGGAGCGGGCGGTTCGGCGCCCAAGCACGTCCACCAACTGCTCGAGGAGAATCATCTGCGCTGGGATTCCCTCGGTGAATTCCTCGCTCTCGGAGCATGTTTCGAAGATATCGGGATCAAGACCGACAACGAGCGCGCCAAGATACTGGGCAAGACGCTGGACGCGGCGATCGGCAAGCTGCTGGAGAACAACAAGAGTCCGTCGCGCAAGGCCGGCGAACTCGACAACCGCGGCAGCCAGTTCTATTTGGCGCTGTACTGGGCCTCCGAACTTGCGCAATCCGACGACGAAGAGCTGCGCGAGCATTTCGCCGCGCTGGCCAAGTCGTTGGGCGACAACGAGGACACCATCGTGGCCGAGCTCGCCGAGGCGCAGGGCGAGTCGGTCGACCTCGGTGGCTACTACTACCCGGACAGCGAGAAGACGACTGCGGTGATGCGGCCGAGCAAGACGTTCAATGAGGCGTTAGCCGCTTCGCAAGGCTCGTAAGGTTAAGAGCCGCAAACAGAAAGTCGGGCTCGATATGTCAGGCGAATACAAGATCAAAGTCAAGGGGCCCATAGTCGAGCTCGACGGTGACGAGATGACCCGGGTCATCTGGAAGTTCATCAAGGACATGCTGATCCTGCCGCATCTCGACATCCACCTGGACTACTACGACCTGGGCATCGAAAACCGCGACCGCACCAACGATCAGGTGACGATCGACGCCGCGTACGCCATCAAGAAGCACCGGGTGGGTGTCAAGTGCGCCACCATCACCCCCGACGAGGCCCGTGTCTCCGAATTCAACCTGAAGAAGATGTGGCTGTCACCCAACGGCACGATCCGGAACATCCTGGGCGGCACCATCTTCCGTGAGCCGATCGTGATCTCCAACGTGCCGCGCCTGGTGCCCGGCTGGACCAAGCCGATCGTCATCGGCCGCCACGCGTTCGGCGACCAGTACCGGGCGACGAACTTCAAGGTCGACAAGCCGGGCACCGTCTCGATCACGTTCACACCGTCGGACGGCAGCAAGCCGATGGTGCACGAGGTGGTGTCCATCCCCGACGACGGTGGTGTCGTGATGGGGATGTACAACTTCAAGGAATCCATCCGGGATTTCGCGCGCGCCTCGCTGGCCTACGGCCTGAACGCCAAGTGGCCGGTGTACCTGTCCACCAAGAACACCATCCTCAAGGCCTACGACGGCATGTTCAAGGACGAGTTCCAGCGCATCTACGACGAGGAGTTCAAGGACAAGTTCGAGGCCGAGGGGCTGACCTACGAGCACCGGCTGATCGACGACATGGTGGCCGCCTGCCTCAAGTGGGAGGGCGGCTACGTGTGGGCCTGCAAGAACTACGACGGCGACGTCCAGTCCGACCTGGTCGCGCAGGGCTACGGATCGTTGGGGCTGATGACGTCGGTGCTGATGACCGCCGACGGCAAGACGGTCGAGGCCGAGGCCGCCCACGGCACCGTCACCCGGCACTTCCGCCAGTACCAGGCCGGCAAGCCGACGTCGACGAACCCGATCGCCTCGATCTTCGCCTGGACGCGTGGGCTGCAGCACCGCGGCAAGCTCGACGGCACCCCGGAGGTGATCGAGTTCGCCCAGACGCTGGAAAACGTGGTGGTCGAGACGGTGGAGAGCGGGAAGATGACCAAGGACCTGGCCATCCTCATCGGCCCCGACCAGGAATGGCAGCAGAGCGAGGAGTTCCTCAACTCGATCGCCGAGAACCTGGAAAAGAAGCTGGCTAACTAGCCGATGGGTTCGCGCCCCGGCTTGCGGCGGTGCACTCGTCGAGGAACTCGGTGATCAGTTCGGCCACGCGCTCGGGCGCCTCGAACATCGGGATGTGCCCCACGCCGTCGAGCTCGGTGACCTGGTGGTCGTCGGGCAGATGGGTGGTGAAATGCCGGCTGAACCTGGGTGCGGGCACAATCCGGTCCTTCTCGCAGATCACCAGGTGCGCCGGGACGGCGTTTTCGGCGAGCTCCTGCAGGCCGTGCAGCAGCAGCGACTTGACCAGCAGCTGGAAGTAGGCCGGGCAGTGGGCGACGTCGTCGATGCAGCCGAGCAGTTGAGA
This sequence comes from Mycobacterium sp. 852014-50255_SCH5639931, assembly GCF_001665605.1. Taxonomy (GTDB): domain Bacteria; phylum Actinomycetota; class Actinomycetes; order Mycobacteriales; family Mycobacteriaceae; genus Mycobacterium; species Mycobacterium paraffinicum. Next base: position 181,121 of record NZ_LZSV01000031.1, on the reverse strand, counting down.
GTCGCTGATCCCCTCCGGCGTTGCGCTGATCGCGTAGGTGGCCAGCTGGCGGCTGAACGGCAGGCGCATCACCTTCGGGCCGAACAGCCAGGCCAGCACCAGTAGCGGAATGCCGAGGATGAACTTGGCGATCACCTCGAACTTGGCCGGGCTCCACCGCGTCCAGCCGCCGGCCGGGGCGATGCCCATGACGCTGCGCGCCCGCCCGCGTCGCTCGAGCTCGAACGCGACCCAGCCGCCCAGCGAGTTGCCGACGATGTGGGCGGTATCCCAGCCCAGCTCGTCCATCTGGTGCTCCACGTGGTCGGCCAGCACCGCCGAAGACAGGAACCAGGTCCCGGCGGGCGGCCCGCCATTGTGGCCGGCCATCGTCGGGGCGAAAACCTCATACCGCCCGGTGTCGGCCAACCGCCGGGCGACGTCCTCCCAGACCGCCTGGGACAGCAGGAACGGGTGCAGCAACAGAACCGGCTGTCCCGAACCGAGGTGGATCGGTGGCCGCGTCCCTGTGTTGCTGTTCGTCCTCTTGCTCCCCATACCGCCGACATTAAAGGCGGTACCGCCGGTACCGCAAGCGAGGGCAGCGCGAGCGCCCGTCTCGCCGCACTCTGGAAGGCGGGGGCCCGGCTGGCCGGGCACTCGGCAGAAGCGGGCCGCGTGAAAAGATCGGTGCATCATGAGCACCGCTACCGGATCCCGCCGGATTTTCTCCGGCGTGCAGCCCACCTCCGATTCGCTTCACCTGGGGAACGCCTTGGGTGCCATCACCCAGTGGGTCGCGCTGCAGGACGATCACGAGCCCTTCTTCTGCGTGGTCGACCTGCACGCCATCACGATCCCCCAGGATCCCGACGCGCTGCGCCGCCGGACCCTGGCCACGGCCGCCCAATACCTGGCGCTGGGCATCGACCCCGCCCGCAGCACGATCTTCGTGCAGAGCCACGTGCCCGCGCACTCCCAGCTGGCCTGGGTGCTGGGCTGCTTCACCGGCTTCGGTCAGGCCTCGCGGATGACGCAGTTCAAAGACAAGTCGGCCCGCCAGGGCGGCGACTCCACCACCGTGGGCCTGTTCACCTATCCGGTGTTGCAGGCCGCCGACGTCCTGGCCTACGACGCCGAGCTGGTGCCGGTGGGCGAGGACCAGCGCCAGCATCTCGAGCTGGCGCGCGACGTGGCCCAGCGGTTCAACAGCCGGTTCCCCGACACGTTCGTGGTTCCCGACCTGCTGATCCCGAAGGTCACCGCCAAGATCTACGACCTGCAGGAGCCGACGTCGAAGATGAGCAAGTCGGCGGCCACCGATGCCGGCTTGATCAACCTGCTCGACGATCCCGCCGCGTCCGCGAAGAAGATTCGCTCGGCGGTCACCGACAGCGAGCGTGAGATCCGCTTCGACACCGACGCGAAGCCGGGCGTGTCCAACCTGCTGACCATCCAGTCCGCGGTCACCGGCGTCGGCATCGACAAGCTCGTGGAAGGCTACGCCGGACGGGGCTACGGCGACCTGAAGAAGGAGACCGCCGAGGCGGTCGTCGAGTTCGTCAGCCCGATCAAGGCCCGCGTCGACGAATTGCTGGCTGACCCAGCCGAATTGGAGGGGATCCTGGCGGCCGGGGCACACCGGGCCGAGGATGTGGCCGGCGAAACCGTTCGGCGGGTCTACGATCGGTTAGGTTTCCTTCCGCAACGAGGATGAGTTCACCATGAGCGAGCCGGCCAAGGCGGGCGCCCTCGACCGGCTGCGGGCCCGGTACGGCTGGCTCGACCACGTCCTGCGCGCCTACCAGCGCTTCGACGACCGCAACGGCGGGTTCTTCGCGGCCGGCCTCACCTATTACACGATCTTCGCGCTATTCCCTTTGCTGATGGTCGGTTTCGCGGCCTTCGGGTTCATCCTGGTCCGGCGGCCCGAGCTGCTGAAATCGATCGACGACCACATCCGGTCCCAGGTGACCGGCGCGCTGGGCGATCAGCTGCTCGACTTGATGAACTCGGCGATCGATGCGCGGGCGTCGGTGGGTGTGATCGGCCTGGCCACCGCGGTCTGGGCGGGTCTGGGCTGGATATCGCATCTACGCCAGGCGTTGACGGAGATGTGGTGGGACGAGCGCATCGAGTCGCCGGGCTTCGTGCGCAACAAGCTTTCCGATCTGTTGGCCATGCTGGGGACCTTCGCGGTGATCGTGGCCACTGTCGGCCTGACCACCGTTGGCCATGACGCGCCCCTCGCCGCACTGTTGAAATGGCTTGGGGTGCCGCAGCTTTCGGTATTGGACTGGCTGTTTTGGCTGTTGTCGATCGTGATCTCGACCGCCATCTCGTGGATGCTGTTCACCTGGATGATCGCCCGGCTGCCGCGCGAGAAGGTCAGCCTGGCCGACTCGGCGCGCGGCGCGCTGATGGCGGCGGTCGGGTTCGAAGCGTTCAAGCAGGTGGGTTCCATCTATCTGCGGGTGGTGTTGCGCAGCCCCGCGGGAGCCACGTTCGGCCCGGTGCTGGGTCTGATGGTGTTCGCCTACATCACCTCGTATCTCGTGCTCTTCTGCACCGCGTGGGCGGCGACGGCATCCGATCACCCGCGCACCCGCCACGTCGCACCGCCCGCGCCGGCGATCATCGCCCCGCGCGTGCAACTGGACGAGGGGATCAGCACGCGGCAGACGCTGACCGCGATGGCGATGGGAGCCGTTGGGGCGCTGGCTCTTTCGCGTGTCACGCGGCGGGGCCGGTAGCGGTCGGAACGCTTTGCCCGCCAGGGGCCGGGCCCCGACGATACGTCGGTGATGCGGGCACACCCCACACGGATTCGTCAGTCGGTCAGGAAAGCGACAGCCTTCGCCGAGAAGTCGGTGTGGTACTGGAAGATCCCGCCGTGGCCGGAGTTCGGGTAGATGATGAGTTGCGAACCGGGGATTCTGCGGTGCAGGTCCTCGGAGAGCACGGTCGGCACCATCCGGTCGTGGTCGCCGTTGGCGATGAGGGTCGGCTGGCTGATTCCCGACAAGACGGCCGGTGTCGAGCGCCCCCATTTCTTGATCGCCTTGAGTTGCCGCTGAAATGCTTTGATCGTGATCGGAGCGTCGCGATCCTCAGTGCGTTCCTCGAGGCGTTCTACGAACTCGCGGCCCGCGCGGCGGCCAGTGGCGTCGCGATTGAAGAAGAGATACTCCTTGGGATCGCGACGCGTGAGGGTCGCGCGAACCATGTCGTAGTAGGTGACCCCGGCCACCTTATCGATCGCCTTTCCGCCCGCTGGTCCGGTGCCGGTCAAGATCAGCTTGCGGACGACGTCCGGGTGCTTGAGCACGAGCGCCTGGGCGACCATGCCGCCGAGCGAGAACGCGAAGATGTCGACGGTGTGATGGCCGAGTGCCTGAATGAACATGTAAGCGTCATCGGCCATAGCCTCGACGGTCAACGGCACCTCACCACTGGAGGCGCCCACCCCGCGGTTGTCGAATGCGATGACGTGGTGGTGGGCGGCAATGGGATCGATGATGCGGGGATCCCAGTTATCCAGGGTCGCTGCGAGATGGACCAAGAACACCACGGGCACACCCCCTTTGGGGCCCAGTTCTCGATACACGAAGGTCACGCCGCCGGCGCTGACCGAGCGTGCCGGCGCATCGCGGTAGGACAGGATCAGGTCATCTTTGTGGTGCGTGTTGTTCATCGGACACTCCCTTTTCTTCGGTGGTTGACTCCTCGCCCAGAAAGCGCAAAACATCGGCGACGAAGGTCTCGTGGTACTGGAACACGCCGCCGTGGCCGGAGCGGGGATAGATCCTCAACTGCGCGTTGGGAATCCGTCGTGCCATGTCGGCGGAGAGGCTGCTTTCGACCATCAGATCGTGGTCGCCGTTGACGACAAGAACCGGTTGGGTGATCGCAGAGAGGTCGTCGGGGGCACTCAGGCCGGCCGCTCGGATCGCCTTCAGTTGCGCGACGCGGGCCTGAACCGATATGGGCTTGTCGCGGTCGAGCGCGCGTTCTTTCAGGCGGCGCAAATAATCGGACGCGGCACGCTTTCCCTCCGGGGTGCGGGGGAAGAACAGAAAGTTTCTTGGATCGCTACGCGTGAGCGCGGCTTTGAGATAGGCGATGACGAAGATCTTGGTGATCTGTTCGATGCCTCCTCCGCCGCGCGGCCCCGTTCCGGCCAGGATCATGCGTCGCACCAGGCTTGGTTCCTGCAGGGCAACCATCTGGGCGACGCCGCCGCCGAGTGAGAATCCCAGCAGATCCACGTGCGTCAGGCCTAGCGCCCGGACGAATGCGATGGCGTCCGCGCCCATCTGGTCGATGTTGCTGGGCACCTTGGAGCTCGTCGCGCCGACGCCCCGATTGTCGAACGCGATGACGTGGCGGTGCGCGGCGATGCCGTCGATGACTCGGGGATCCCAGTCGTCGAGCACCGCGGTCAGGTGGTGCAGGAAGACCACGGGAACACCTGCGCCGGTTCCGACCTCGCGGTAGGCGAAGTCGACGCCGTTGGCACGAATCTTGCGCGTGGGCGTGTCTTTCCAGGTGGCCATGTCATGCCTTTCGGTGTGTCCGCGACGCCGCGGTCGGTTATGTGCGGCGGACCGGCGGAAGGTCGGGGAATGCGGGGCCGGCGGAAACCTGCCAATCTTTGGCTGCCAGTCATAATATTATGACCGTAAGACAATGATGTATCATGAGTCAAGAGACGAGCTGGCCATTGGAGGACAAGGGATGGCGAGGTACGACACGGCGCACAAGGTCGAGACGCGGCGCCGGATCATCGAACGAGCGGGCCAACGGTTGAAGCGCGACGGCATCGACGGTTCCGGGATCGCGGCATTGATGGCGGACGCCGGGCTCACCAACGGCGCCTTCTACGCCCACTTCGGATCGAAAAATGACCTTGTGGCCAGCGTGGTGTCCGACCAGCTCCGAAACCAAGCGGCCGCGATGACGGCGCTACCGCCCGGCGGGGAATCGCTCGAGCATTTCATCCGCGAGTACCTTTCCGCGGATCACCGCGACCGCCCGGCGATCGGTTGTCCGTCGGCGGCGCTGCTCGATGAGATCGGCCGCTGCGACCGAGCGATCCGAGCCTCCTACACCCAGGGCGCGCAAGCCATCATCGACGCGGTGGCAGCCCATTTGTCGCCGGATGACCCGGCGGCCGCTCGCAGCAGGGCGACCGGGTTGTTCACACTTCTGGTCGGCAGCCTGCAACTCGCGCGGGCGGTCACCGACCCGGAACTGTCCGGCGACGTGCTGGAAGCAGGCATCAGCACCGCGCTTAACCTCCTCGGCAACCCAAGTCGGTCCTAGATCGCGCACCACCTGATCCCACCCATCTTCGAGAGGCGCGATGGCTGTGCAGAAACCAAGACAGCTCAACTCGCGATTTGTCTTGCTGGCGTCGCGCTACCTCAGCCGGGCCCACGCGTCCGTTTACCGCGTCAGCCAAGGACGCTTCGGGGGCAACCTGCGCATCGGAGCCGGCTTCCGCAAGCCCGCCCCAACGTTGTTGCTGGACCACCTAGGGCGTAAGTCCGGTAAGCGCTTCACGACGCCGTTGCTGTACATGAACGATGGTCCCAACGTCATCGTCGTCGCCTCGGCGGCAGGACGTGACGAGAACCCCCAGTGGTATCGCAACGTGTTGATCAATCCCGACACCCACATCACAGTTCGTGCCAAGCGCCGCGCCGTGACGGCGCGTCAAGCCGACGCCGACGAACGAGCGCGACTTTGGCCGCGACTCATCGACACCTACGCAGATTTCGAGTCATACCAGAGTTGGACCGACCGCGAGATCCCCGTCATCGTCCTAGAGCCGCGGTAGCCGGCTACGTCTCCCCGTCGACGTGTCGACGGGGCGCGATGCCCGACGGACCGCACTATTGAGACCCCCCGCCCCCCGTCACCAACCATTCGCCACGGGCCATGACAGTGACGATTCCCAGATCGCGATCCAGCACAACGAGATTGGCTTCATGGCCGGCGCGCAGGCTGCCCACCCGCTCCAGGCCGAGCGTCCGTGCCGGCGTCGCCGAGGTCGTCTGCGCCGCCACCGCCAGTCCCGCATCGGCATGCACCGCGCGGAACAGCCGGTCCATGGTCGCGGTGCTGCCCGCGATCGTCGACGTCCCGGCAACCCGCGCAACGCCGGAAACCACGTCGACGGCCACCGCGCCGAGGCGGAACGCCCCGTCACCCCGGCCGGCCGCGGCGATGGCGTCGGTGACGACGGCGACCCGCTCGGGCCCGGCGGCCCCGATCACCGCGCGCACGACGGCCGGGTGCACGTGCACGCCGTCGGCGATCAGTTCGACGGTGACTCCCGGGTGGCGCAGCAGGGCGAGCACCGGCCCGGGCTCGCGGTGGTGCAGCGGCGGCATCGCGTTGCACAGGTGGGTGCCGACCGTGGCGCCGAGTGCGATGGCGTGCTCGGTCTGCTCATAGGTGGCGTTCGTATGCCCCACCGCCACAACCACTCCGGCGCCGAGAAAGCGCCGGATCGCCTCGTCGGCCCCGGGCAGCTCGGGCGCCAGGGTGACCATCCGGATCGCGCCGGCGCCCGCGTCGAGCACGGCGTCGATCTCGGCCGGGTCCGGATCGCGTATCTGGGCCGGTTCGTGCGCACCGCAGCGGGCCCGGGAGAGCCACGGCCCCTCCAGGTGGATGCCGGCGACGGTGCCGTGCCGGGCGGCTTCGGCGAGCGCGCGCACGCCTGCGAGCAACTCCGCGGGCGAGGCGGTCACCAGGCTGGCGAGCGTCGTCGTGGTGCCGTGCCGCAGATGGAATTCGGCCGCCCCGGTGATGCCGCCGCGGTCGGTGTAGGAGGCGCCGCCGCCGCCGTGCACGTGCATGTCGATGAACCCGGGCACCACGGTGCCGTCGGGGAAGTCCGTGTCGGCCGGGCGGGGCGGGGCGCCCGCGCCGCAGGCCACGATCCGCCCGCCGTCCGTCTCCAGCCAGCCCGGCCGGCGGACCTGCCCGTCGAGCACCATGGTGCCGGCGGCGATCACTACCATCGCCCGCCGTTTTCCCAGAAGTGCCGGATTTCCTCCAGCTGGCGGCCCTTGGTCTCCGGCGCAAACCGGTAGACGACGACGAATGCGACTACTGCCAGGGCGGCGAACACTGCGAAAGTGCCTGCGCCACCGAGGGAATGCAGCATGGTGAGGAACACGGCGGCGATGATCGCGTTGGCCACCAGGTTGGAGGTGAGCATCGTGCTCGACCCGATTGACCGCAACCGGGACGGGAAGCTCTCGCTGGCGTACACCCAGCCCAGGGACCCGAACCCCATGGTGTAGCCGATGATGAACAGCAGTATGCCGGCGAAGCCGAGTGCCGCGCCGCCGATGCCCCGCCCGAACACGCCCATCAGCACGACGTCGGCGGCGATCATCATGGCGATGCCGGACAACAGGATTGGGCGCCGGCCCACCCTGTCGACGAGCAGCAGCGATGCGCCCACGGCGGCCAACCCGGCGACCTGGACCAGGGCCGGCAGCGCCAGCAGCGCGAAGTTGCCCGCGAAGCCCATCGCTTGGAATATCCGTGGGCTGTAATAGATGATCGCGTTGATGCCGGTGATCTGGATCAGGAAGCCGAGCGTGACCACGAAGGCGGTGGCCCGCGCATACGGCGGGCGCAGCATCTCGGACCAGCCGCCGCTCCCTTCGCCCAGGGCGCGGCCGATCTCGGCGAGCTCCTCGTCGACCCGGGCGTCGGGCTCGACGCGCAGCAACGCCCGGCGGGCCTCGTCGGGCCGGCCCTTCAGCACGTACCACCGCGCCGTGTCGGGCGCGCGAATGAGCAACGGCAGCAACAACATTGCGGGCACGGTGGCCAGCCCCAGCATCCAGCGCCAGCTGTGGGTGCCGGCCAGTAGATATCCGGTCAGGTAGCCGACGATGAGCCCGCTGACGATGGCCAGTTGATAGGCGGTCAGCAGCGACCCGCGCACCGCCGTCGGGGCCGATTCCGCGATGTATACCGGCACGACCACCACCGCCACGCCGAGGGTCAGGCCCAGCAGGAGCCGCGCGGCCAACAGCATGGGCAGCGAGACCGAGAGCGCACCGAGCAGCGCGAACGCCGCGTAGGCGACCAGCAGCAGCACCACCGATTTCTTGCGCCCGATCGCGTTGGCCAGCACGCCCGCACCGAGCGCCCCGGCGATCTGGCCGATCACCACCATGGTCGTCAGCAGTTCCTGTTGCCGGGTGGACAACCCGAAGTCCTCGGTGACGTAGAGCTGCGCGCCGGCGATGATGGACAGGTCGTAGCCATAGATGACGCCGATGCTGGCGGCGGTCAACCCAACGGTCAGCCCCCGCGATCGGGCGGTCAACGGTGTTGGGGTCGGCGGTTCATCGAGCGTGCGACCATGATCAAACTAAACACGATGATGGTCCCGATGACGGCGACGCCCACCCGGATCGGCAGCGCATCCGCCGACGGGATGAACCCCGCGGCCTGCGCGCCGCTGCCCTGCCTGTCGGCCGCGCTGTCGCGTTTGGCGGGCGCCAGCGAGGGGTCGGGTTCGATCAGGTTGCCGACCTGGGTGCCCTGCGGCGTGCTGAATCCGTAGTCCAGCAGGTGCGCCGCCTGCTCCCACGGGGCAATCGGCTGCCGCGTCCCGTGCAGCAGCACGGCCATCAAGCGGCGCCCGTTGTGGTTGGCCGCGCCCACGAAGGTCTGGCCGGCGTCGTCGGTGTAACCGGTCTTGCCGCCCAGGGCGCCCGGGTACTTGTAGAGCAGCTGGTTGTCGTTTTCCAGTTCGTAGCCGGGGTGGTCGCCGTGGCCGGGGAAGTCGAACGTCCGCGTCGCGACGATGTCGGCGAAAGTCGGGTTCTGCCAGGCGTAGCGGTAGAACAGGCCGATGTCGTAGGCCGACGTGCTCATGCCGGGCCCGTCCAGCCCGGACGGCGTCACCACCCGAGTGTCCTTGCCGCCGAGCTTGGCGGCCAGCACGTTGATCTTCTCCACCGCCTGCTGCATGCCGCCGAGCTGCATGGCCAGCGCGTGCGCGGCGTCGTTGCCGGAGTGCATCAGCAGGCCGTGCAGCAGCTGGTTGACGGTGAACACCCCGCCCTCTTCGACGCCGACCTTGGTGCCCTCGGCGGCCGCGTCGTCGGCGGTGCCGGGTACCGCCTTGTTCAGGTTGAGCGCATTTATGGCGGCCATCGCGACCAGCACCTTGATGATGCTGGCGGGGCGGTGCCGGCCGTGCGGGTCCTTCGCGGCGATCACCGCGCCGCTGTCCAGGTCCGCCACCAGCCACGCGTCGGCGGAGACGTCGTTGGGCAGCGCCGGCGTATCGGGCGCGGCGACGATGCCGCAGCCGGCCAGCGCCTCGCCGCCTACCGGCTTGGCGGGCACCGCCAGCGGGATCGGCGGGTCGCCGGCCTGGGGAACCTCCGACGAATCCACCGCGGGTGGGGTGTTCACCTTGAAGGGGCAGTTCGCGGGTGCGGCGTTGGGTCCGCCGCCCGGCTCGGCACGGGCGGCGGGTAAGGCCGCGGGCGCGGCGAGCGTCACCGGGGCGGCGATCAGGAAAACGGCCGCTGCCAGGCACGATGCGGGGCGTAGGAAGTTCATTGCTTGTGCAGACTAGGCGATTGTGGGCCCGATTCGAGGGAGCCGCGCTGTGACTGGTGAGACGGAAGTTGCGAGAGCGCCGGACCGCGCGAGAACGCCGCCGAGCCACTACGCTGGGCATGCCGTCAGCGTGACAGCAACGAATCTCCCCGCCGAGACCCGAGGGCCCGCCATTCACACCGATCGTTTCTGGTCCCGGTTGCGGCGGAACCGCGACGCTCCGCGGTCGCTGCAACAGCTGATCAAGGAAGTCGAGAAGTCAACGCAGGTCCGCCGCTCCGGCCTGGAAGGCGTGCTGACCGAATTGCAGCAGCATCGTGACGCCACGTCCGACGCCGGCCTGCGCGAGGCGCTCACCTGGCTGTGCAACTCGGTAACCCGGATGGTGACCAACCCGACGGCGGCGCATTCCCGGGAGGTTCTGGTTGCGGCCGACGCGGTGAAGCGCCGCTAAATCTTGTTGAACGCCTCCGCGAGCACGCCGCGCAAAACCGATTCGATGGTGTCGAACTCGGCCTGACCGCTGATCAGCGGCGGCGCCACCTGGACGACGGGATCGCCGCGGTCGTCGGCGCGGCAATACAGGCCCGCTTCGAAGAGTGCCGGCGACACATAGCCGTGCAGCACCCGTTCGCACTCTTCCGTGCTGAACGTTTCCTTGGTCGCCTTGTCCTTGACCAGCTCGATGCCGTAGAAGTAGCCCTCGCCGCGCACGTCGCCGACGATGGGCAGGTCGTAGAGCCGCTCCAGGGTGGTCCGGAAGGCGGACGCGTGTTGCTTGACGCGGTCGTTGAGGCCCTCGCGCTCGAAGATGTCGAGGTTGGCCAACCCCACGGCCGTCGAAACCGGGTGTCCGCCAAAGGTATAGCCGTGCGGAAATACGGTCGCCCCGTCGTTGAACGGCTCGAACAGTCTCTCGCTGGCGATCATCGCGCCCAGCGGCGAGTAGCCGGACGTCAGCCCCTTGGCGCAGGTGATCATGTCGGGCACGTAGCCGAAGTCTCCGATGTCAGATGAGCAGGCGAACATCGACCCGATGCGGCCGAACGCGCAGATCACCTCGTCGGAGACCAGCAGCACGTCGTACTCATCGCAGATCTGCCGCACCCGTTCGAAATAGCCCGGGGGAGGGGGGATGGCGCCGCCCGCGTTCTGCACCGGTTCCAGGAACACCGCGGCGACCGTCGCCGGGCCCTCGAACTCGATCGCCTCGGCGATCCGGTTGGCGGCCCATTGCCCAAACGCCTTGGGGTCGTTGGCGAACGGGTCGGGCGCACGGTAGAAGTTCGTGTTGGGCACCCGGAATCCGCCGGGCGTCACCGGTTCGAACGGCGCCTTGTACGAAGGGAGGCCGGTGATCGCGAGGGCGCCCTGGGTGGTGCCGTGATAGGCGATCGACCGCGAAATCACCTTGTGCTTACCGGGTTTGCCGGTCAGCTTGAAGTACTGCTTGGCCAGCTTCCACGCGGTCTCGACGGCCTCGGTGCCGCCCGTGGTGAAGAACACCCGGTTCAGGTCGCCCGGAGCGTAGCGCGCCAGGCGCTCGGCGAGCTCGACCGCGGTCGGGTGGGCGTAACCCCACAGCGGGAAGTACGCGAGCGTGCTCGCCTGCCGCGCGGCGACCTCGGCGAGTTCGGTGCGGCCGTGGCCGACCTGCACGGTGAACAGCCCGGACAGCGCATCGAGGTAGCTCTTGCCGCGGTCGTCGAAGATGGTCACGCCGTCGCCGCGGACGATGATCGGCGGCGTGATGCCGGAGCCGTGCCGGGCGAAGTGCAGCCAGAGGTGTTCTGTCATGGTGTCTGCGAGACTAGCCGCGCTAGGCTCGCGATATGACCGAGACCGAACAGGTCTCATTATTCGAATCCTTGCGGCCGCACCTCATGGCGGTCGCCTACCGGCTCACCGGCACGGTGGCCGACGCCGAGGACATCGTCCAGGAAGCCTGGCTGCGCTTCGACGGGCAGGAAGCCACCATCACCGACCCGCGGGCATGGCTGACCACGGTGGTGAGCCGGCTGGGCCTGGATAAGCTGCGCTCGGCCGCGCACCGGCGCGAGACCTACACCGGCAACTGGCTGCCGGAGCCGGTGGTGACCGGGCTCGACCCCGCTGATCCGCTGGCCGCCGTGGTGGCCCGCGAAGACGCCCGGTTCGCGGCGATGGTGGTGCTCGAACGCCTCTCGCCCGACCAGCGGGTCGCCTTCGTGCTGCACGACGGGTTCGCGGTGCCCTTCGCCGAAGTGGCCGGAGTGCTGGGCACCAGCGAGGCCGGCGCCCGCCAGCTGGCGTCGCGGGCCCGCAAGGCGGTCGCGGCCGAACCGCCGCCGAAGCCCGACCCGTCGCACGACGAGGTCGTCGGTCGGCTGCTGGCCGCCATGGCCGCCGGCGACCTGGACACCGTGGTCTCGCTGCTGCATCCCGACGTCACCTTCACCGGCGATTCGAATGGCAAGGCGCCCACGGCCGTTCAGACTATTCACGGCCCGGACAAGGTGGTCCGGTTCATGCTGGGCCTGGCGCAGCGCTACGGACCGGCGATGTTCACCTCGTATCAGCTGGGGCTGGTCAACGGCGAACTGGGTGTCTACACCGCCGGTTGCCCGGCGTCCGACGGCTACCGGGAGATGCTGCCGCGGATCACGGCGTTGACGGTGCGCGATGGAAAGGTCTGCGCGCTTTGGGATATCGCCAACCCGGACAAGTTCACCGGCTCTCCGCTGCGGTCTCGCTAGCCCAGGGCACGCGGCAGGCATCCCCGGAGTTGAAGCCCTGCTCGGTGATGCCCAGCGCGGTGTTCATCCGGGCCCGCATGTTCTCCACGCCGATCTGATAGGTCAGCTCGATCACGCCGGCATCGCCGAACCGGGCCCTCAGGTCGGCGACCTGCTCGTCGGTGACGGTGTGCGGATCGGTCGTCATCGCGTCGGCATAGCGGATTGCGGCGCGCTCGTCGTCGGTGAAAGCCGTTGAGGTGGCGTAATTGTCGACCTCTTTGAGCCGCTCGACGTCGAGGCCGTCCAGGCGCTGCAGCATCGACCCGAAGTCGACACACCAGGAGCAGCCGACGCTGCGCGCGGTCCACAACACCGCCAGCTCACGCACGCTGACCGGCAGCACCTTGGACGCGCGGTCGATCATCGTCTCATGCACAACGCCGGCGACCATCAGCTTGCGATGGTGGGCGGCCACGGTGAACGGTTCGGGAACCTGGCCGTAGCGCCGCGCGGCGATCCGGTACATCGCGCGGGTCAGCAGCCCGGCGCGCTGGGGGGACAGGGGCTCGATGCGGGTTTTCTGTGTCATACCCCTGAGACGAGACGGGCCGCGAAAGTGTGACGGTCGGATTGTGCCTCGTCGACCGCCCGAGAGTCGTAGCATGCGGCTAGCCACTCGGCATCGATGACCAGTGGTTGGCGATGGGGGTCGACGATGACCGCGCTGTTCAGCCCATGGTGGCGGGCCGATCAGTATGACTGGCTTTCCGGTTACCTCGCTTCGCGGCGCCTGAGCGGCGCCACCCGGGCCGTGATGGCGTTGATCGCCGCGTCGATGGTGCTGTGCCTTCTCGCTCTGCTCGCCGGCTCGGACGGTCCCCGCGGGCCGGTTCCGGTAACGATGATGTGGACTGCCGTCGCCGGCGGTGCGGCGGGGGTGTTGCTGTGGATATTGCGCTGGCCCACCCGCTGCCAGTCGGTCGTCTTCGCCATTACGTGCAACACCGCCGTCGCCCTGGCGTGCCTGGCGCACCCCAACCCGCTGGCCGCCCTGATCGGCTGCATCGCCTTCGCCACCTTCGGCGCCTACATGGCGTTCTTCCACACCACGGGCTTCGTGCTCTACAACTTCGCGGTCGCCGCCGCGGTCGGCTCCTGGGAGGCGTTGTCGCTGGCCCGAACCGGCCACCCCAGCCTGGCCGGGGTGGATCTGTGGCTGGTGATCGAGGTCAACATCGCCCTGCCGTTGGCGATCCGGGTCCTGGTGCGCGCCCTGTCGGGCGATCTGCTGACCGCGGACCGCGACCCGTTGACCGGCCTGCTCAACAGGCGCGCATTCCAGCACGAGGCGCTGGGGATGATCGTGGCGCGCCGGGGCATCGACTCCCACCTCGTGGTCATGCTCGTCGACCTCGACAATTTCAAAGCCCTCAACGACAGGTGTGGCCACGCCGCCGGCGACCACGCGCTGGTCCAAGTCGCCAAGGCGCTGTTGGCCGCCGCCGACAACCAGGCGGTGGTGGCGCGAAGCGGCGGTGAGGAGTTTCTGTTGGCCGGCACGTCCGCGGGCTGCAACGCCGAGTCCCTGGCCGCGCGGATGTGCCGGGCCATCGCGGCGTCGGCGGCGGGGGTCACCGCCAGCATCGGCACCGCCTGCGCCCGCCTGGACGACACCGCGGCCGAGCCGCACGCCCTCCTGGGCGAGTTGGTCACCGCCTCAGATACCGCGATGTACCAGGCTAAACGGTTGGGGGGCAACCGAAGTAGTCATCACGAACTCTGTTGAGCCGCGCGGGGTCAGCGGGTGAACATCAGCGCGCGCTTGACTTCTTGGATCGCCTTGGTGATCTGGATCCCGCGCGGGCAGCACTCGGTGCAGTTGAACGTGGTGCGGCACCGCCACACGCCGTCCACCTCGTTGAGGATGTCGAGACGCTCGGCGGCGGCCTCGTCGCGGCTGTCGAAGATGAAGCGGTGCGCGTTGACGATCGCCGCCGGGCCGTAGTAACTGCCCTCGTGCCAGAACACCGGGCAGCTGGTGGTGCAGGCCGCGCACAGGATGCACTTGGTGGTGTCGTCGTAGCGGGCGCGGTCGGTGGGGCTCTGAATGCGTTCCCGTGTCGGCGGATTCCCGCTGGTGACCAGGTACGGCTTGACCGCGCGGTAGGCGTCGAAGAACGGCTCCATGTTGACCACCAGGTCCTTCTCCACCGGCAGGCCACGGATGGGTTCCACCGTGATGGTCAGCTGCTTGCCCTTCTTCTCGGGCAACAGGTCGCGCATCAGCACCTTGCAGGCCAGCCGGTTCACGCCGTTGATGCGCATGGCGTCCGAGCCGCACACCCCGTGGGCGCAGGAGCGCCGGAAGGTCAGCGTGCCGTCCAGGTAGCTCTTGATGTAGATCAGCAGGTTGAGCAGCCGGTCGCTGGGCAGGCACGGCACCCGAAAGCTTTGCCAACCACCGGTTTCCGCGAAGGCATCGGGATTGTCGGGGTTGAATCGCGCGATCTTCAACGTCACCATCACCGCCCCCTCGGGGATGGGCGGAAGTGGCGGCTCGACGCGGGGTTCGACAGACTCGCCTGCAGTCATCAGTACTTCCGTTCCTTCGGTTCGTAGCGGGTCTGCACGACGGGTTTGAAGTCCAGCGCGATGTCGCTCAGCAGGTCGGCGCCCTGCTTGTAGGCCATGGTGTGGCGCATGTAGTTGACGTCGTCGCGGTTCGGGTAGTCCTCCCGGGCATGCCCGCCCCGGGACTCCTTGCGGTTCAGCGCCCCCACCACGGTGACCTCGGCGAGCTCCAGCAGGAAGCCCAGCTCGATGGCCTCCAGCAGGTCGCTGTTGAAGCGCTTTCCCTTGTCGTGCACGGTGATTCGGGAATAGCGCTCCTTGAGCGCGTGGATGTCGGTCAGTGCCTGCTTCAGCGTCTCCTCGGTGCGGAACACGGCGGCGTTGTTGTCCATCGACTGCTGCAGTGCGCCGCGGATGTCGGCCACGCGTTCGTTGCCGTGCTCGTTCAGGATGTCGCCGACCCAGCCGACCACCATCGCCTCCGGGTTGGGCGGCATGTCGACGAAGTCGTGCCCGTCGGCGTAATCCGCGGCGGCGATGCCGGCGCGGCGGCCGAAGACGTTGATGTCCAGCAGCGAGTTGGTGCCCAGCCGGTTGGCCCCGTGCACCGACACGCAGGCGCACTCGCCGGCCGCATACAGGCCCGGCACCGTAGAAGTGTTGTCCCGCAACACCTGTCCGGTGACGGTGGTGGGGATGCCGCCCATCACGTAGTGACACGTCGGGTAGACCGGGACCAGCTCGTGCACGGGGTCCACGCCCAGGTAGGTGCGGGCGAACTCGGTGATGTCGGGCAGCTTGGCCTCGAGCACGTCCTCGCCGAGGTGGCGGACGTCGATGTAGACGTAGTCCTTGTGCGGGCCGGCGCCGCGGCCCTCCAGTACCTCCAAAACCATCGAGCGGGCGACGATGTCGCGCGGCGCCAGGTCGACGATCGTCGGCGCGTAGCGCTCCATGAACCGCTCGCCCTCGCCGTTGAGCAGCCGGCCGCCCTCACCGCGCACGGCTTCGGAGATGAGGATGCCCAGCCCGGCCAGGCCGGTCGGGTGGAACTGGTGAAACTCCATGTCCTCCAACGGAAGTCCCTTGCGGAACACGATCCCGATGCCGTCACCGGTGAGCGTGTGTGCGTTGGAGGTGGTCTTGTACATCCGGCCCGACCCGCCGGTCGCGAGGACCACGGCCTTGGCGTGAAAGACGTGGATCTCGCCGGTTGCCAACTCGTAGGCCACCACGCCGGTGGCCACCGGGCCCCTCGGCGTCTCCGTCAAAACCAGGTCCAGCGCATAGAACTCGTTGAAGAACTGCACGTCGTGCTTGACACAGTTCTGGTAGAGGGTCTGCAGGATCATGTGGCCGGTGCGGTCGGCTGCGTAACACGCCCGGCGCACCGGGGCCTTGCCGTGTTCGCGGGTGTGCCCACCGAACCGGCGCTGGTCGATGCGGCCCTCGGGGGTGCGGTTGAACGGCATCCCCATCTTCTCGAGGTCGAGCACCGCGTCGATGGCTTCCTTGCACATGATCTCCACCGCGTCCTGGTCGGCGAGGTAGTCGCCGCCCTTGACGGTGTCGAAGGTGTGCCATTCCCAGTTGTCGTCCTCGACATTGGCCAGCGCCGCGCACATCCCGCCCTGGGCGGCCCCGGTGTGGCTGCGGGTGGGGTAGAGCTTGGTCAGCACCGCGGTCCGCACGCGTGGGCCGGCTTCCACCGCCGCGCGCATGCCGGCGCCGCCGGCGCCGACGATCACCACGTCGTAGCGGTGTTGCTGGATCACCGGTCAGCCTCCGATATTCGGGTCGAATGTCACCAGCACATAGGTGCCCAGCACCAACGTGAAACCCATCGACAGCAGCAGCAGGCTGTTGAGCCAGAAGCGGGTGCTGTCCTTGCGGCTGTAGTCGTCGATGATGGTGCGCAGGCCGTTGCCGCCGTGCAGCTGCGCCAGCCACAACAGCGCCAGATCCCAGAATTGCCAGAACGGCGAGGCCCAGCGCTGCGCCACGTAGTTGAAGTCGATGCGGTAAACGCCGTTGTCCCACATCAGCATGATGAACAGGTGTCCGACGGCCAGGATGATCAGCGCGACTCCGGAGAACCGCATGAACAGCCACGCGAACTTCTCGAAGTTGGGGATGCCGGCCCGGCGGCGCGGCGAGCGCGGGTTGTCGAGGCTGGCCGGCCGGTCGTGGCTGCGCTGGTGCACCGGGGCGACCTGGCCCCGGCCCAGCTGCAGGTCGGGGGCGCTCATCGGAGGTGCTCCCAGATATGGATGCCGGTCACCACGCCGGCCGGAACCATGAGCAGCAGGAAGACGACGCCGACGATCCAGAACATCAGCTTCTGGTAGCGGGTGCCCTCGGACCAGAAGTCGATGAGGATGACGCGGATGCCGTTCAGCCCGTGGAAGAGCACCGCGGCCACCAGCCCGTACTCCATCAGGCCGACGACCGGGGTCTGATAGTCGTGGATCACCGCGTTGTAGGTCTGCGGGCTGACCCGCAGCATCGCGGCGTCCAGCACGTGGACGAACAGGAAGAAGAAGATGGTCGCGCCGCTGATGCGATGCAACACCCACGACCACATGCCCGGGTCGCCCCGATACAGGGTCCGGGGTGGACGCCGCTTGCGCGAGGGCGCAGATTCTTTTGCCGGATCCGCGGTTGTCGCCTGTGTGGTCACCCAGTCCTCACCGCCTTCTGACATCAAGCCGGGCAGTTCAGCCTAACCCGGCCGGGGGACCGCCTGCGCCGCACAGTCCGCCAAGCGAAGTGACATGTCAGAGCTAGGCTGACCGTCTGACGTAGCAAGAGCTGAGCGAGGTTGCGATATGCCTGATGTCGATTGGAACATGTTGCGCCACAAGGCAATCAGTGCTGCCGCGAGGGCCTACGCGCCGTATTCCCGGTTCCCGGTGGGGGCGGCCGCGCTGGTGGACGACGGGCGCGTGGTCACCGGTTGCAATGTGGAAAACATCTCATATGGCCTTGGTCTCTGTGCCGAATGCGGTGTGGTGTGCGCCCTGTACGCGACCGGCGGCGGCCGGCTGATCGCGCTGGCCTGCGTCGACGGGCAGGGGTCCCCGCTGATGCCGTGCGGGCGATGCCGCCAGCTGCTGCTGGAGCACGGCGGCCCCGACCTGCTGGTCGACCATCCGGCCGGGCCGCGCCGCCTCGGCGAGCTCCTGCCCGACGCCTTCAGCGCCGACCTGCCGCGGGAACCCCGTTGACCGACTACGCATTCGACGCGCCGACGGTGATCCGAACCAAGCGCGACGGCGGCCGGCTGTCCGAGGCCGCCATCGAATGGGTCGTCGACGCCTACACCCACGGCCGGGTCGCCGAGGAGCAGATGTCGGCGCTGCTGATGGCGATCTTCCTGCGCGGCATGGACCGCGGCGAGACCGCCAGCTGGACCGCGGCGATGCTGGCGTCCGGCGAACGGCTCGACTTCCGCGACCTGGGTAAGCCCACTGTGGACAAGCACTCCACGGGCGGCGTGGGGGACAAGATCACCCTGCCCCTGGTGGCCGTCGTGGCCGCCTGCGGCGCCGCGGTGCCGCAGGCGTCGGGGCGGGGGCTCGGGCACACCGGCGGCACCCTGGACAAGCTCGAGTCCATCGCCGGGTTCACCGCCGCCCTGTCCAACCGGCGGGTGCGCGACCAACTCCGCGATGTGGGCGCAGCCATCTTCGCGGCCGGAGAGCTCGCGCCGGCCGACGCCAAGCTGTACGCCCTGCGCGACGTCACGGCCACCGTCGAGTCGCTGCCGCTGATCGCCAGCTCGGTGATGAGCAAGAAGCTGGCCGAGGGGACCGGCGCGCTGGTGCTCGACGTGAAGGTCGGTGCCGGGGCGCTGCTGCGCTCCGCGGACCGGTGCCGCGAGCTGGCCCACACCATGGTCGAGCTGGGTGCGGCGCACGGGGTGCCCACCCGCGCGCTGTTGACCGACATGAACGGCCCGCTGGGCGCGACCGTGGGCAACGCCCTCGAGGTCGCCGAGTCGCTGGATGTGCTGGCCGGCGGCGGCCCGCCCGACGTGGTCGAGCTGACGTTGCGGCTGGCCGCCGAGATGCTCGAGCTGGCCGGGGTCGACGGTCGCGACCCCGCCGAGACGCTGCGCGACGGCACCGCGATGGACCGGTTCCGCCGGCTCATCGCCGCCCAGGGCGGCGATTTGTCGGTTCCGTTGCCGATCGGTGCGCATTCCGACACCGTGACCGCCGCCCGGGGCGGCACAATGGGCGATATCGACGCGATGGCAGTGGGGCTGGCGGCTTGGCGGCTCGGTGCGGGCAGGTCCCGTCCGGGCGAACGGGTGCAGGCCGGCGCCGGCATCCGGATCCACCGCCGCCCCGGCGAACCGGTCGCGGCCGGCGCGCCGCTGTTCACCCTCTACACCGACACCCCGGAGCGCTTCGCCGCGGCGCTGGCCGAACTGGACGGCGGCTACAGCATCGGCGACACGCCACCGGTCTCGCGCCCGCTGATCATCGATCGGATCGTCAAGTGACCACACCCCTGGGACTCGAGCAGATCAAGAAGGCACCCAAGGCGCTGCTGCACGATCACCTCGACGGGGGGCTTCGCCCGTCCACGGTGGTCGAGATTGCCGGCCAGACCGGCTACGACGGGCTGCCCACCACCGACGTCGACGAGCTGGCCACCTGGTTTCGCACCCAGTCGCACAGCGGCTCGCTGGAGCGCTACCTGGAGCCGTTCTCGCACACCGTTGCGGTGATGCAGACGTCCGACGCTCTGCATCGCGTCGCCTACGAATGCGTGGAGGACCTGGCCGCCGACTCGGTCGTCTACGCCGAAATCCGATTCGCGCCCGAGCTGCACATCGACCGTGGGCTGTCCTTCGACGAGATCGTCGACGCCGTGTTGGCCGGCTTCGCCGACGGCGAGAAGGCCTGCGCCGCCGCGGGCCGGCCGATCGTGGTGCGGCTGCTGGTCACGGCCATGCGGCACGCCGCGGTGTCCCGGGAGATCGCCGCGCTGGCAATCCGGTTCCGGGACAAGGGAGTTGTCGGATTCGACATCGCCGGCGCCGAGGCCGGGAACCCCCCAACGCGGCACTTGGACGCCTTTGAGTACATGCGAGACCACAACGCGCGCTTCACCATTCACGCGGGGGAGGCATTCGGCCTGCCGTCCATTCACGAGGCGATCGCCTTCTGCGGCGCCGACCGCTTGGGCCACGGGGTGCGCATCGTCGACGATATCGACGTCCTCGGTGACGGCCGGGTTCGGCTCGGCCGGCTGGCATCGATATTGCGGGACAAGCGAATTCCGTTGGAGCTGTGCCCGAGCTCCAACGTGCAGACCGGCGCGGTGAAAAGCATTGCGGACCACCCGTTCGACCTGTTGGCCCGCACCCGGTTCCGGGTGACCGTGAACACCGACAACCGGCTGATGAGCGATACCACGATGAGCCTCGAAATGTGCCGACTGGTCGAGGCTTTCGGTTACGGCTGGAGCGACCTCGAGCGGTTCACCATCAATGCGATGAAGTCGGCGTTCCTCCCGTTCGACGAGCGGCTGGCGATCATCGACGACGTGATCAAACCGCGTTACGCCGTACTGATCGCAGGCTGACGCCGCTCGCCCGAAACACGGGCGAGCGGCGCAGCTTTCGGCTCAGCGGGTAAGGCGCGTGCCGGTGCGACGACCCGTCAGCGCCTCGTAGAGAGCGATGAGGACGATGGCGGCGCCGACTCCGATGAAGAACGGAATCCACGCGATGCCACCGTTGGCGTTGTGGTATCCGAACTGGCTGGCGACCGCCGAGCCGATCAAACCGCCTACGGCGCCGATCACGACGGTCATGATCATGCCGACGTTCTGCTTGCCCGGCATCACCAGGCGGGCGACCACACCGACGATCGCGCCCACGATGATGGCGAGGATGATGGATCCGACCATTTCAGCTCCTGTCGTAACGGCACCCGGGGTGGGCGCCATCTGCGAGAAGGATTTCCCCGAAAAGACGGACTTCTAACACAATTCGTGTGGAAGTCAGTTCAGGTCGGCCGCGAACCCGATCGCGCGCACCGTGCCGGCCAGGTGGATCTGCACCGCGCGCAGCGCCCGCTGGGCGTCGCCGTCGCGCACTGCCTCGGCGATATCGCGGTGCTCGTCGAGGATCGTCGTCACCCGGTCGGGGTCGCGAAGCGCCGATTCGCCGATCATCCTCATCTGCCGATCCCGCAGGGACCCATAGAAACCCGACAAGATGGCGTTCCCCGACTCGGCCAGAGTGACGGCGTGGAAGGAGCGGTCGGCGTCGAGAAACTCGGCCCAGTCGGTGCGGTCGACGGCGGCACGCTGCCGTTGCAACTCGCCCGACAGCCGCTCGAAAACCGCGGCGCACGCGGCGGGCCCGCGGCCCACCACCTTGGTGGCGGCGAACTGCTCGAGGAGCAGCCTCGCCTCCATCACCGAGCGGACCTCGTCGGGCGAAACGGGCACCACCAGGGCGCCGCGCTGCGGGTACAGGCGCAGCAACCCCTCGGCCTCCAGCCGCAGGAACGCCTCGCGCACCGGGGTGCGCGACATCCCCAGCGCGGTGGCCACGTCACCCTCGCTGATCAGCTCCCCGCCCGGGAACGCGCCGGTGAGGACCTGCGTCTTGACGTAATCCAGCGCGCGGTCCTTGGCCGTGCCCGGCCGCGGGTCACTCGTTGCCACGGCAGCCTTCCGGTAGCTAAGTCGTATCCCAGCGTGTGGTGACGGTACACCCGACGGCCTACCGGCTGGGCCGTACCGCGTCGCACCCCGCCAACATTGACAAACTGGCAACTGAGATACAAGATAGATACGAGAAAAACATGAGACGCACCCCAGTCGCGAACGGTCCGAAGGAGACGCGAATGTCCGTCACCGAAACAGCCCTGACCCCAAACCTGGATCCGACGATTCCCGCGCCGATGATCAACGTGGCCGAGTACGGCTTCGAAGGTCGCTTCCAGGACTGGGCCTCCGACGCCGAGTATTTCGAGTACTCCAAGGCCGCCAACCCCATCGGCTCGGGACACGTCCCGCAGGTTCCGGTTACCCGGTTCGATGCGGATGTCTACACCGACCGGCCCACCGGGGTGATCCCGCTGGATCTGTCCAAGGAGCTGCAGATCGAGACCGGCGCGGCGACCAGCCCCGCGCTGCTGGCCAACTTCGTGCGAATCCGGCCGGGCGAGCAGGTCGACACCAGCCCCAACGCCACCTCGCAGCTGTACTACGTGCTCTACGGGCGCGGCTTCGCCGCGGTCAACGGCCACCTGGTCCAGTGGGAGAAGGGCGACTTCCTCACCCTCCCCGCGGGCACCCAGTCGGTCTTCTACGCCGCCGCCGACACGGCCATGTACTGGGTGCACGACGAGCCGCTGATGCGATACCTCGGCGCCGAAGCCACCCAGCCGCGGTTCCGGGCGACCAAGTTCCGCCGTTCGGATGCGGTGGCCAAGCTGGAGGAGATCGCGTCGCGCCCCGGCGCCAACGAGAAGAGCCGGGTCAGCGTGCTGCTGGCCAACGCCAACCAAGAACAGACGCTGACCATCACCCACGTCCTGTGGGCCATGTTGGGGGTGCTGCCCCCGAACCAGGTGCAGCGCCCGCACCGGCACCAGTCGGTCGCCCTCGACCTCATCCTCGATGCGCCGGCCAGCGGCTGCTACACGCTGCTGGGCACCCGCCTCGACGAGCACGGCGACATCGCCGACCCGACCCGGGTGGACTGGCGGGCCGGCTGCGCCTTCACCACCCCGCCGGGCATGTGGCACGCCCACTACAACGAGACCGACGAGCCCGCACACCTGATCCCGATCCAGGACGCCGGGCTGCAGACCCACCTCCGCAGCCTCGACATCAAGTTCACGCAGCGCCGCGACCTCGTCGCCGGCTGACCCGGCGGGCCGTGCGCGGTCCACAGTTCGCGCATAGTGTGGCTGCACATGAAGTTGCCCCTGCTGGGCCCCGTCTCGGTCACCGGCTTCCAGAACGCGTGGTTCTTCCTGTTCCTGTTGCTCGTTCTGCTGGTCCTGGGCCTCTACGTCGTGCTGCAGTTCGCCCGCCGCCGGCGGGTGCTGCGGTTCGCGAACATGGAGGTGCTCGAGCGGGTCGCACCGGCGCACCCGAGCCGGTGGCGGCACGTGCCGACCATCCTGCTGGCCGTGTCGCTGGTGCTGCTGACCACCGCGATGGCCGGGCCGACCTCCGACGTCCGGATCCCGCTCAACCGCGCGGTCGTCATGCTGGTTATCGACGTGTCGGAGTCCATGGCCTCCACCGACGTCCCGCCCGACCGGCTGACCGCCGCCAAGGAGGCCGGCAAGCAATTCGCCGACGACCTGACGCCGGCCATCAACCTGGGGCTGGTGGAGTTCGCGGCAAACGCCTCGCTGCTGGTCTCCCCGACCACCAACCGCGCGGCCGTGAAGGCGGCGATCGACAACTTGAAACCGGCCCCCAAGACCGCGACGGGTGAAGGTCTCTTCACCGCGCTGCAGGCCATCGCGACGGTCGGCTCGGTGATGGGGGGCGGCGACGGCCCGCCGCCGGCGCGCATCGTGCTGGAGTCCGACGGCGCCGAGAACGTGCCGCTGGATCCCAACGCCCCGCAGGGGGCGTTCACCGCCGCCCGGGCCGCCAAGGCCGAGGGTGTGCAGATCTCGACGATCTCCTTCGGGACGCCTTACGGCACGGTCGAGTACGAGGGCGCCACCATCCCGGTTCCCGTCGACGACCAAACGCTGCAGAAGATCTGCGAGATCACCGACGGCCAGTCGTTCCACGCCGACAGCCTCGAGTCGCTGAAGAACGTCTATTCGACGCTGCAGCGCCAGATCGGCTACGAGACCGTTAAGGGCGACGCCAGCCTGGCGTGGATGCTGTTGGGGGCCGTCGCGATGGCCGGCGCCATCCTGGCCGGCCTGTTCCTGAACCGCCGGCTGCCCTCCTGAGCGATCAGACCGGGAGCCGCCGGTTGATCAGCAGCGCCAGCGCCGTCGCGATCAGGGCGGTGATGACGCCCAGGCGCAACCACCCGGCGCTGCCCGGTCCCGGCACCGTGCGGTAGCCGATGTCCTTCTCGATCGCGTTGTAGCTCTTGGAGAGCTCGGCGACGTTGCTGGCGGTGTACGACTGCCCGCCGGACAGCTTGGCGATCATCTTCATCTGGTCCGTCGCGACCGGGACGGCGACCCGCTGCCCGTCCATCTCGATCTCGCCGGTCTTGGTGCCGAACGAGATCGTCGAGATGGGCACCCCTTCGTCGCGGGCCAGCCGCGCCGCGGTGTAGACCCCGTCATGCGGATCGCTGGGGTTGGACGGCTTGTTCTCCTTGCCGTCGGAGAGCAGCACGATGCGGGCCGGCGGCGGGGTGTCGCCTCCGGTGATCGCGGTAGCGCTCACCGCGTGCAGGGCGGTGAAGATGGCCTCGCCGGTGGCCGTGCTGTCGGCGAAGTCGAGTTTCTTCAGGGCGTCGATGGTCGCCTGGTGCTGCGGCGTCGGCGGCACCAGCAGGTACGGCGTGCCCGCGAAGCCCACCAGCCCGAGGTTGATGCCGGGCGTGAGCTGGCTGGCGAACTGGCTGGCCGCCTCCTCGGCGGCCTTGAGCCGGTTCGGTGGGACGTCGGTTGCCCGCATGGACTGCGACATGTCGATGACCAGCACGATGACGGCCCGGTTGCGCGGGATGCGCATGTCGTGGGTCGGGGTGGCCAGCGCGATGGTCAGCAGGACCAGGCTGAGCAGTGAGACGGCGATCGGAATGTGCCGCGTCGGCGACTGTGGCACGGTCGCCTCGGTGAACCGTCGCAGCCGGCGCCGGCGGCGAGCCTGGACGAGGAGGTAGACCGCGAGCAGAGCCAGCGGGAGCAAACCGAACAACAGCATGCCCGGGCGTTGAAAGCCGTACAGCGGTAACGGGCCGATCCCGGGAAGCGACACCCGCCAGTAAAGAGGAGACGCGGGGGCCCGTCAAACGGGGGCTATTCGCGCCTGAGCCGGCCGTCGACGAATTGCTCCAAGTTCTCCCATTCCCGCACCGCCGCGGCGTACGGCGCCGAGGGCTTGCCGACCGAGCCGGGCTCGAGCACGTAGGCCACCAGCTTGCCCAGCGGGCGGCCCGTCTCCAGCGCCTTGTCGACCGTGCCTTCCTCCGAGTAGTCGCCGATGTCGCGGAGCAGTTCGACGGCCAGGTCCAGCTGGTCGCGGTCCACGGCGTCCGGCCCGTCGGCGATGTCGTCGGCCAGCCCGCTGAGCACGTAGATGTTGTCCTCGGTGACCTTGACTTCCAGCGAACCGTCGGTGGCGGCGGTGCGGATGTCGTCGTAGGTGCTCAGGTCGGCCAGGTCGTGGTCGTGCTCGTCGGCGAGGTAGCGGGCCAGCGCCCGCTCGGAGGTGAACACGCTGATGCGCCCGTTGCGGCCCAGGAAGATCGGGCGGTCGTCGAGGTAGCACCGCAGGGTGTAGAAGGTGCCCGAACTCGTCATGATCCGAACCGGATCGATGCCCACCTGCTGCCAGAAATCCTCGTCGCTTCCCAGGATCACGGTGTCCACGGCCGCGCGGGGTTCCTCGGCGTCGGCCTCCACGGGCTCGTCGGCCTCGTCGTCGACGTCCTCGTCGGCGTCCTCGTCGGCCTCGGCGACGGCCTCGGTGTCGTCTGCTTCTTCTTCCTCGGGCTCTTCGGCCAGCTCGTCGGCGGCCTTGGCCGACAGCTTGGTGTCCACCTCGGGGGTGGTGACGATGTCTTCGATCGCGCTGAGCACGTCGTCCCAGCTGCGCCCGATGATCTCGCCGAGCGCGTTCCAGCGTTTGAGGCCGGCCTTGCCGCTGAAGTGGTCGATCCCGCCCGACACGGTGCCCAACGTGGGATTGCCGTTGAAGAACTTCGAGACCGCCGCGAGCTCGCACACCGACCCGATGGACGAGACGAGCGCCAGCGTGCGGGCCAGCCCGCTCACCGACTCCTCGGTCGGCTTCTCCGACACCAGCTCCTCGACCGCGACCAGATCGAACTGCTTGTCGGCGGCCGGTGCGAACTTGTGCGCGTGCGCCGCGGTCAGGTCCTTCCACGCCGGGTGGTCAACCAGGTCGTTGTCGGTGTCCGAGCGCACGAACGCGACCAGGTCGGCGACGGAGGAGAAGACATACAGGTCCTCGTCCTTGCCCAGGAACGCCTCCCACTCGTCGCCGGCGTCCCGCCAGCGGGGCGCCCACACGGTGTAGCGGTCACCGTCGGAGAGGCTCAGGCGAATGGGCACGAGGTCAGCAGCCATGCGGCACACAATAGCGACGGCCGGGGAGGGGGCCTGCCGTCGGGAGCGGCTAGCCCCAGATATCGGTGATCGGTGGCGCGCTGGCCGCGTATCCGGTTTTGGGCAGGCCGTACATCTGCTCGATCGTGGACAGCACGTTGTAGTGGTTGATCTGTTCGCTGTAATTGCCGGGACGGACGTGCGCGCCGTAAAAGATCGTGGGGATCTGGTTTCGCGTCCCGCCGTCGTCCTCGTCGAACGTCACGATCAGCACGCTGTTGTTGGCCGCCGCCCAATTGGCGTAGCCCGACAGCTGGCGGTTCAGCCAGGCGTCCGCCTGAGCGATGGAGCCGTCGTGCATGTTGTTGTCGTTGTTGGGGATGACGAACGACACGGTGGGCAGGCTGGCGTAGTTGCCCATCGGGAAGGCGGAGAACGGCAGCGAGTTCGCCGGCGGCACGTTGGTGAAGTTGGCCCAGGGCACGTGTTTGCGCGCGTACTTGCCGGCGCTGCACGCCGGCGAGCCGACCGCGGGCAGGCCTTCGGCGAAGCCGACGAATGTGTGGCCCGCGGCCAGCAATTCGGAGCCCAGGTTGGGCGCGGCGCCGCCGTTGACCGGGCACTGGTCCGTGGTCACCCCGAAGGTGTTGCCGGCGAAGAGCGCCAGGTAATTCGGCTCGCTGGGGTGCGTTTCGGCGAACGACTGGACCATGTTGGCCCCACCCGCGGCCAGCGCGGTGATGAAGGGTGCCGACTTGTTGCCGATGATGCCGTTTTCGGAGCGGTTCTCCTCCACCACGATCACGATGTGCGCGGGTTGCGGAATGGCCGCTGCCACAAGGCCTATCCGCGGAGTCAGCGGGCTGGCCGCCAACGCGACCAAGGTCATCGCGCCGAGCAGCCCAAAGACTCGAAATGCCCTGCCCGTCAACCCTGTTGAACCCGTGATTCCGCTCAGCACTACGGGAGCATATGGGTCGACCCGGCGCGCCGCCTGTGGCGACGCGGGCGGCTTCAGCGGGGCGTTAGCGAAATGCGGCCGGATCGTTATATAAGGTCGAACACCGTGGAGGTGCGCGTTGTCGATCACCCGCTGGCGGTCGCCCGGCTGACGACGATGCGCGACGAACGCACCGACAACGAGGGTTTTCGGGCGGCGTTGCGGGATCTGACCGCCATGCTGATCTACGAGGCCACCCGGGACGCGCCCCGAGAGACCTTTCCGGTCCGCACGCCGCTGGCCGAGACGCAGGGAGTGCGGCTGGCCAAACCGCCCCTGCTGGTGCCGGTGCTGCGGGCCGGACTGGGCATGGTGGACCAGGCGCTCGCGCTCCTGCCGCAAGCCCGGGTCGGATTCGTCGGCGTGGCCCGCGACGAGGAAACCCATCGGGCGACTGGGTATTTCGAGTCGCTGCCCGACGAGCTGGCCGGTCTGCCGGTGTTCGTCATGGATCCGATGCTGGCCACCGGCGGGTCGTTGCAGTACACCGTCGGCCTGCTGCTGGAGCGCGGTGCGACCGACATCACGGTGTTGTGCGCGGTGGCCGCACCCGAAGGCGTTGCCGCGCTTGAGAAGAAGGCGCCCGAGGCGCGCCTGTTCACCGTGGCGGTCGACGACGGGCTCAACGAGAACGCCTACATCGTGCCGGGTCTCGGCGACGCGGGCGACCGTCAATACGGGCCGCGCTAACTCACCAGCTCTGCGCCGAGGACACCAGCTCGTCCCGCACCGCCCTGGCCCGCTGTCGGGTGTCATCCAGCTCGCCGGTCACCGCGCAGCGAACCTCGATGTAGCACTTCAGCTTCGGCTCCGTCCCGGAAGGCCGCACCACCAGCCTGACCGACGCGTCGTCGTCGCCGCCGGTGAAGATCAGCGCGTCGACGATGTCGGTGACGGTCGCGGTGAACCCGGCCAGCGTCTCCGGTGGCGTCTCGCGCAGCCGCCGCATCAGCTCGGCGGCCTCGGCGGCGTCGGCGACGCGGCGCGACACCGCCGCGACGTCGTGCACGCCGTACCGCCGGGCGAGCTCGTCGAGCGCGTCGGAAACCGAACGGCCCTGGTCTTTGAGCGCGGCCACCAGATCGCACACCAGCACCGCGGCGCTGATGCCGTCCTTGTCGCGCACGGCGTCCGGGTCGACGCAGTGCCCGATCGCCTCCTCGTAGGCGTACACCAGCGTGCCGCCCGGCAGGTCGGCGTCGGCGCGCGCCAGCCACTTGAAGCCGGTGAGGGTTTCGACGTGGGTGGCCCCGTACCGGCGCGCGATGGCCGCCAGCATCCGTGATGACACCACGGTGCTGGCCACCACCGCCGCTCGGGGATCGGCGACCCGCGACAAGATGTAATCGCCCAGCAGCCAACCGGTTTCGTCCCCAGACAGCATGCGCCAGCCCGAGCCGGTGGGGACACCGACCGCGCATCGGTCGGCGTCGGGGTCGAGCGCGATCGCGACGTCGGCGGCGACCTCCGCGGCCAACGCGAGTAGCGCGTCCGTGGCGCCGGGCTCCTCGGGATTGGGGAAGGCGACGGTGGGAAAGTCGGGGTCCGGCGCGAACTGCGCTCCCACGGTGTGCACCTGCCCGAAGCCGGCGCGTTGCAACGCTTCCACGACCGCGGCGCCCCCCACCCCGTGCAGCGGGGTCAGAGCCACCCGCACCGAACCGGTGCCGCGCCGCACCGCGGCGGCCCGCGCGATGTAGCGCTCGACCAAATCGGTGACGGCGGGTTGCACCGGAGCTCGGCGGATTTCGTCGGCCGGGGGAGCGGCGGCGATCGCGGCCTCGATCTCGCGGTCGGTGGGGGAGACGATCTGGATTCCGCCGTCCGTGTAGACCTTGTAGCCGTTGTCGGTCGGCGGGTTGTGCGAGGCGGTGATCTGTATCCCGGCGGCGGCGCCGGTGTGGCGTACGGCGAACGCGACCACCGGCGTCGGCACCGGCCCGGGCAGCAGCAGCACCGAGAAGCCCTGGGCGGCAAGCACTTCGGCGGTGACGGTGGCGAAAACGGCGGAGCCGTGCCGGGAGTCGCGCCCGACGATCACCGGCCTGCCGGCAAGGCCGCGCCCGTCGAGCACCCGCGCCACCGCCCAGGTGGCGCGCGACACCACCGCCACGTTCATGGCGTCGGGACCGGCGCGCACCGGACCGCGCAGGCCGGCGGTGCCGAATGTGAGCGGGTGGGCAAAACGCGCGGCGAGCTCGTCGGGACCGCACGCCGCGAGTTCGGCGGCCGTCGCCGGGTCGGGATCGTGTGCGATCCACTCCGCCGCGGCGATCGCAAGCCCGGCGTGGCCGGGGGGCGCGGATCGCCGCCACTCCTCGGGCTTCATCTCAGAACCGGGCTACGACGTCGGCCAGCAGCGCGCCCATTCGGCTGGCGGACGCGGCGCCGGCGGCGAGCACTTCCGCGTGGCTCAGCGGCTCGCCGCTGATCCCGGCGGCCGCGTTGGTGACCAACGACACCCCCAGCACCTCGGCGCCGGCCGCCCGGGCCGCGATGGTCTCGTGCACGGTCGACATGCCGACCAGGTCGGCGCCCAGCGCCCGCAGCATGCGCACCTCGGCGGGGGTCTCATAGTGCGGCCCCGGCAGGCCGGCGTAGACGCCCTCGGTGAGCCCGGGGTCGCCCTGGCGAGCGAGGTCCCGCAGCCGCGGCGCGTAGGCGTCGGTCAGGTCCACGAACTGCGGGCCGACCAACGGCGAGCGGGCGGTCAGGTTGAGGTGGTCGCTGATCAGCACCGGCTGGCCGACCGCCAGGTCGAGCCGCAGGCCGCCGGCCGCGTTGGTGAGCACGACGATGCGCGCCCCGGCCGCGCAGGCCGCCCGCACCGGATGCACCACGTGGCACAGGTCGTGACCCTCGTAGGCGTGCACCCGACCGACCAGCACCAGCACCCGGCGCTCGCCGATGCGCGTCGAGATCAGCTCGCCGGTGTGCCCGACGGCGGTCGGTGGCGCGAACCCGGGCACGTCGGCCTGGGGCAGCACGGCGGTCGGGGAGCCGAGGGCGGCGACGGCCGGGCGCCATCCCGATCCGAGCACGATGGCGACGTCGTGCGCGGGCACGCCGGTGCGCTCAGCGATGACCTGCGCCGCCAGTCGCGCCAGTTCGGTGGGGTCGGACGCGGGGTCGCTCACAGTCGGGGAGCTTAGCGCCGCGACGGCCCGCGCCGGCATATGTGAAAATCTGCCGCATGAAACTTCGTAGGTGGCAGGTGGTCGGCCTGGCCGTCGCCGTTGCGGTGTCGCTGTTTTCGATCGCGGGCGGCCGGGTGCCGACGGCGCGGGCCGACGGATGCTCCGACGTTCAGCTCATCTTCGCCCGCGGCACCGCGGAGCCGCCCGGGCTCGGAGTCGCCGGAGACGCGCTGCTCGCCGCGCTGCAGCCCGCCCTCGGCTCGCGCAGCGTCGACGCGTACGCGGTGAACTACCCGGCCAGCTACAACTTCCTGCAGACCGCCGACGGCGCCAACGACGCCCGCGACCACATCGCGGAGATGGCCGACCAGTGCCCGAAGACGAAGCTGGTGCTTGGCGGTTTCTCGCAGGGCGCCGCCGCGGTCTCGATGCTGGCGGGGGTGCCGCCGCTGGGCGAGCGCATCGGCAACTTCGGGTCGGCTCCGGCGCTGGATCCGGGCCTGGCCAACAAGGTGGCGGCGGTGGCGGTGTTCGGCAATCCCGGCAACCGGTTCAACACGCCCCTGTCCACCGCGGGCCAGTTCGCCGGCCGCGCCATCGACATCTGCGTTGCCGGTGATCCGGTGTGCGTGGTCGGCGGCCGGGACCGGGAGGCCCACCACGATTACGGTGTGCCGCCCTACCCCGGACAGGCGGCGGGATTCATCGCCGGACTGGTGTAACTGAGGCCGTGAAGGTCGCGGTGGGATACTGCGAGAATGCCCACCACCGCATTGGACAACGTCGAGGATGTCGTGCGGCGACGGGGCTCCGACCTGGTTGAGCTGTCCCACGCCATCCACGCCGAGCCCGAGCTGGCGTTCGCCGAGCATCGCAGCTGCGCCAAGGCCCAGGCGCTGGTCGCCGAACGCGGTTTCGAGATCACCGCGTCCGCGGGCGGTCTGGACACCGCCTTTCGCGCCGACTTCGGCAGCGGGCCGCTGACCGTCGGGGTGTGCGCCGAATACGACGCGCTGCCCGAGATCGGCCACGCCTGCGGCCACAACATCATCGCCGCATCGGCGGTGGGCACCGCGCTGGCGCTGGCCGACGTGGCCGACGACCTGGGCCTGCGGGTGGCGCTGATCGGTACCCCCGCCGAAGAGATGGGCGGCGGCAAGGCGCTGCTGCTGCAGGCCGGGGTTTTCGATGACGTCGCTGCGGCGGTGATGCTGCATCCCGGACCGGCCGACATCGCCGCGGCCCGCTCGCTGGCGCTGTCGGAAGCGACCGTGCACTACCGTGGCAAGGAATCTCACGCCGCCGTCGCGCCGCATCAGGGCATCAACGCCGCCGACGCCGTCACTGTCGCGCAGGTGGCCGTCGGGCTGTTGCGGCAGCAGCTGGCCCCCGGCCAACTGGTGCACGGGATCGTCACCGATGGCGGCCAGGCGGTCAACGTCATCCCCGGGCACGCGACGCTGGAGTATGCGATGCGGGCGTTCGAGTCGGATTCGTTGAGACAGCTGGAGGGCAGGATGTATGCGTGCTTCGCCGCGGGTGCGCTGGCCACCGGCTGCGAGTACGAGATCGACAACCCGGCACCCGCCTACGACGAACTCAGGCCCGACGAATGGCTGGCCGACGTCTTCCGCGACGAGATGCGCCGGCTCGGGCGCGAGCCGGTGGCCCGCGAGTTCGAGGCGGCGCTGCCCATGGGCAGCACCGACATGGGCAACGTGACGCACGTGCTGCCGGGGATCCATCCGGTGGTCGGGGTCGACGCCGGCGGCGCCACGGTGCACCAGCGCGCGTTCGCCACCGCCGCCGCCAGCCCGAGCGGGGACCGCGCCGTCGTGGAGGGTGCGATCATGCTGGCTCGCACGGTGGTTCAGCTGGCCCAGACGCCGGCCGAACGTGACCGCGTGCTGGCTGCGCGGGAACGGCGGGTGCACGCATGAGCCTCGCCGACGCCGCCTCCTCCTGGCTGGCCGTACACCACGACGACCTGGTCGAATGGCGCCGGCACATCCACCGCTACCCCGAGCTGGGCCGCCAGGAGTACGCCACCACCCAGTTCGTCGCCGAGCGGCTGGCCGACGCGGGGCTCAACCCCAAGGTGCTGCCCGGCGGCACCGGACTGGTCTGCGATCTCGGGCCCGAACACGAGCCGCGAATCGCGCTGCGGGCCGACATGGACGCGCTGCCCATGGCCGAGCGGACCGGCGCGCCCTACACCTCCACCATGCCCAACGTCGCGCACGCCTGCGGCCATGACGCCCATACCGCGATCCTGCTCGGCACCGCGCTGACCCTGGCGTCGGTGCCGGAGCTGCCGGTCGGGGTTCGGCTGATCTTCCAGGCCGCCGAGGAGCTGATGCCCGGCGGCGCGATCGACGCCATCGCCGCGGGCGCGATCACCGGGGTGTCGCGGATCTTCGCCCTGCACTGCGACCCCCGGCTCGAGGTCGGGCAGATCGCGGTCCGGCACGGACCCATCACCTCGGCGGCCGACCAGATCGAGATCACCCTGCATTCGCCGGGCGGCCACACGTCCCGTCCGCACCTGACCGCCGACCTGGTCTACGGGCTCGGCACGCTGATCACCGGGCTGCCCGGCGTGTTGTCGCGCCGCATCGACCCGCGCAACGGCACCGTGCTGGTGTGGGGCGCGGTCAACGCGGGGGTGGCCGCCAACGCCATTCCGCAGAGCGGTGTGCTGGGCGGCACGGTCCGCACCGCCAGCCGGCAGACCTGGGTGGGCCTCGAGGAGATCATCCGCGAGACGGTGTCGGCGCTGCTGGCGCCGCTGGGCATCGACCACACGCTGCAATACCGGCGCGGCGTGCCGCCGGTGGTCAACGAGGACGTCTCGACCCGCATCCTCACCCACGCGATCGAGGCCATCGGCCCGGACGCGCTGGCCGACACCCGTCAGTCCGGCGGGGGCGAGGACTTCTCCTGGTACCTCGAGGAGATTCCCGGCGCGATGGCGCGCCTGGGCGTGTGGCCGGGCCAGGGGCCGCAGCTGGATTTGCACCAGCCGACGTTCGACCTCGACGAGCGCGCCCTGGCGATCGGGCTGCGCGTGATGGTCAACATCGTCGAGCAGGCGGCCGCGTTCTCGCTGCCCTAGCTCGTGGCACGCACGACGTGCTGGGCGATGTGTGCGTAGGTTCGCCGGGTGACGTCGGTCGCCGCGCTCATGATGTTGTAGCCGTGGTCGACGCCGGCCACCTCGTGGTACTCCGCCAATGCCCCTGCGGCGTCGAGCTTTTCGGCGTATCTGCGGGCCTCGTCGCAAAGCCGGTCGTGTTCGGCCGTGACGACCAGTGCCGGTGCGATGCCCGCGATTCCGTCCGCGTTGTCACCCCAGGCGGGAGAGGCGAGGCGGTCGCGCCGCTGCGCCGGGTCGGGTACGTAAGCGGTGTCGAACACCTCGCCCATCCACGGTTTCATGACCGCCCGGTCGCCGGCGCTGGACAGCTTGTCGCGGGTGGGCGTCACGAGGTCAAGCGGCGCGTAATGCAGCACCTGCAACGCGATCCGTGGCCCGCCGTTCTCCAGCGCCTGCCGTGCCGCGGCGGCGCTGAGGTTGCCGCCGGCGCTCTGGCCCCCGACGCAGAGCCGGCTGCCGTCCCAGTCGCGGTCGGGGGCGGCCGCCCAGCACACGATGTCGTAGACCTGATGTGGCGCCGCGGGAAAGCGGTGACGCGGCGCCAGCACATAGTCCGGGTTGATCACAACGACGCCCGCGTTCGCGGCGAGGTATCGGCACCACGGATCGTCTTGTTCGGGGTGACCGACCACGAAGCCACCGCCGTGCACGTTGACGTAGACGGACGGGTTCGCCGTGCCGGCCGGCGGGTGGTAGACGGTTGCCGGTACGGGACCGTGCCGGGCGGGGATGGAGACCTCAGAGGTCTGGCTCCGGAATTCTGGAAACCGCACGGCGGCTTTCGGAGCCGGCCTGACCGTGGCGGCGAACGTGCGGGCCAGTGCGTCGGCGACGACTGGTGTGGAGAGAATCGACACGGGCCTTAGGAGCCGGTTCCCGGGCCGATGTTGTGGGCCGGTCGAGTTCGCAGGTTGTGCACGTAATCGGCTGGCGCTCCGGCGATTTCGGCCGCATCGGCCATCACGCCCAGGTATCGCGCCGACGGCAGCCCGCCCTCCCAGGCGTCGAGCACATACAGCCATGCCAGCACGGGGTCGGTGCTGGTGTCCGACGAGATGCGCTCCACCCGGCAGCGGATCTTCTTGTGCACCCCGAACTCGGAGCCCTCCCACCGGTCGAGGTTGTTCTCGTCGGCCGGGGTCATGTCGTACAGGACGACGAACACCTTGGAATTCGGATCTTCGACGACGGTGGCCAGCGCGCCTTCCCAGCCGATGTCCTCGCCCCCGAACGTCAAGCGCCACCCGTGCAACCAGCCCGTTCCGGCCATCGGCGAATGGGGTGCGCGCTTGAGCATCTGCTCAGGATCCATGTTCGACCCGTAGGCGGCGTAGAGCGGCACGGGGAAAGCTTAGACGTCACGGGCACGAGCGGTCTTCTCCCGAGGGCTCTCGCGGCCGCGCCTCCACCTGCGGGCTGGCGGGTCACCCCGCTAGGTTGGGGCTGTGGCGACCCGCATCGTGATCCTCGGTGGAGGCCCGGCCGGTTACGAAGCCGCGCTGGTGGCCGCCACCTCACACCCCGACACCACCCACGTCACGGTGATCGACTCCGACGGGATCGGCGGCGCGGCCGTGCTGGACGACTGCGTGCCGTCCAAGACGTTCATCGCCTCGACCTGGCTGCGCACCGAGTTGCGCAGGGCACCGCGGCTCGGCTTCGACATCGACATCGACGACGCCAGGATCTCGCTGCCGCAGATTCATGCCCGGGTCAAACAACTCGCCACCGAGCAGTCGGCCGATATCACCGAACAGCTGCTCGGCATGGGCGTGCATGTGGTCGCCGGGCACGGCGAGCTGATCGACCCCACGCCAGGGCTGGCCTGCCACCGCATCAAGGCGACCCATTCCGGTTCGGGGTCCGACGGCCCCGTCACCAGCGAGTACGAGGCCGACGTCGTGCTGATCGCGACGGGCGCCAGCCCGCGGGTCCTGCCGTCCGCGCAGCCCGACGGTGAGCGGATCCTGACCTGGCGGCAGCTCTACAACCTGGAGGCGCTGCCCGAACACCTCATCGTGGTCGGGTCGGGCGTCACCGGCGCCGAGTTCGTGCACGCCTACACCGAGCTGGGCGTACCCGTGACGGTGGTCGCCAGCCGGGACCGGGTGCTGCCCTACGAGGACGCCGACGCCGCGTTGGTTCTGGAAGAGGCGTTTTCCGAGCGCGGTGTCGAGCTGGTCAAGAACGCCCGCGCCCAGTCGGTGACCCGCACCGACGGCGGCGTGCTGGTCACCCTGGCCGACGGGCGCACCGTCGAGGGCAGCCACGCCCTGATGACCATCGGGTCGGTCCCCAACACCGGCGGCCTCGGCCTGGACCGCGTCGGCATCGAGCTGGGCCGCGGCGGCTACCTGACCGTGGACCGGGTATCGCGGACCTCGGTGGCCGGCATCTATGCCGCCGGTGACTGCACCGGCCTGCTGCCGCTGGCCTCGGTGGCC
The DNA here is from genome assembly GCF_001665605.1 of Mycobacterium sp. 852014-50255_SCH5639931. Taxonomy (GTDB): domain Bacteria; phylum Actinomycetota; class Actinomycetes; order Mycobacteriales; family Mycobacteriaceae; genus Mycobacterium; species Mycobacterium paraffinicum. The sequence continues at coordinate 145,246 of NZ_LZSV01000031.1, read as the reverse complement.
GCCATGCAGGGCCGCATCGCGATGTATCACGCGCTGGGCGAGGGCGTCAGCCCGATCCGGTTGCGCACGGTGGCCGCAACGGTGTTCACCCGGCCGGAGATCGCGGCCGTCGGGGTGCCGCAAACGATGATCGACGACGGTTCGGTGTCGGCCCGCACGATCATGCTGCCGCTGCGCACCAACGCGCGGGCCAAGATGTCCGGGCTGCAACAGGGTTTCGTGAAGATGTTCTGCCGGAAGTCCACCGGCGTGGTGATCGGCGGCGTGGTGGTGGCCCCGATCGCCTCGGAACTGATCCTGCCGATCGCCGTGGCCGTCCAAAACCGCATCACGGTCAACGAGCTGGCGCAGACGCTCGCCGTTTACCCCTCGCTGTCCGGTTCGATCACCGAGGCCGCTCGTCGGCTGATGGCGCACGACGATCTCGACTAGCCTTGGTCCGACACCGTCCTACTGGCGAGTAACCGACAGGAGTTTCCCGGTGAGGAGTCCTCTGCCGTGAGCAACCCGATACAGGCGCCCCAAAGCACACAGACCTGGGCGGCTTCCACGTTGGGACCTCAGCAGCGCGCGCTGGCGTGGGAGCGACTCGGCGCCGAGCAGTTCGACGTCGTCGTCATCGGCGGCGGCGTGGTGGGCTCCGGTTGCGCGCTGGACGCCGCCACCCGCGGGCTCAAGGTGGCGCTGGTCGAGGCGCGCGATTTCGCGTCGGGCACCTCGAGTCGGTCGTCGAAGATGTTTCACGGTGGGTTGCGTTATCTGGAACAACTGGAGTTCGGGCTGGTGCGCGAGGCGCTTTACGAGCGGGAGCTGTCGCTGACCACCCTGGCGCCGCATCTGGTCAAGCCGATGCCGTTCTTGTTTCCACTGACCAATCGAGTGTGGGAGCGGCCCTACGTCGCCGCGGGCATCTTCCTTTACGACCGGATGGGCGGCGCGAAATCCGTTCCGGCGCAAAGGCATCTGACCCGGGCCGGCGCGTTGCGGTTGAGCCCGGGGCTCAAGCGCAGCGCGTTGATCGGCGGAATCCGCTACTACGACACCGTCGTCGACGACGCCCGGCACACCATGACCGTCGCGCGCACCGCCGCCCACTACGGCGCGGTGGTGCGGACCTCCACGCAGGTGGTCGCGATGCTGCGCGAGGGCGACCGGGTGACCGGCGTGCGGGTCCGCGACTCCGAGAACGGCGCCGTCACCGAAGTCCGCGGCCACGTCGTGGTCAATGCGACCGGGGTGTGGACCGACGAGATTCAGGCATTGTCCAAGCAGCGCGGGCGATTTCAGGTGCGCGCGTCCAAGGGCGTGCACGTGGTGGTGCCGCGCGACCGTATCGTCAGCGACGTCGCGATCATCCTGCGCACCGAGAAATCGGTGATGTTCGTCATCCCGTGGGGCACGCACTGGATCATCGGCACGACCGACACCGACTGGAACCTGGACCTGGCCCACCCCGCGGCCACCAAGGCCGACATCGACTACATCCTGCAGACGGTCAACACCGTGCTCGCCATTCCGCTGACCCATGCCGACATCGACGGCGTGTACGCCGGGCTGAGGCCGCTGCTGGCCGGAGAGAGCGAGGAGACCTCCAAACTGTCGCGCGAGCACGCCGTGGCGGTGCCCGCGCCGGGATTGGTGGCCATCGCCGGCGGCAAGTACACCACCTATCGGGTGATGGCCGCCGATGCGATCGACGCCGCGGCCCAGTTCGTCCCGGCCCGCGTGGCGCCCTCGATCACCGAGAAGGTCAGCCTGCTGGGCGCCGACGGTTACTTCGCCCTGGTGAATCAGGCCGAACACGTTGCGGGGCTGCAAGGTTTGCATCCGTACCGGGTGCGGCATCTGCTGGATCGCTACGGTTCGCTGATCGGCGACGTGCTGGGTCTGGCGGCCGGAAACGCCGACCTGCTCAGCCCGATCAAGGAGGCGCCGGGCTACCTGAAGGTGGAGGCCCTGTACGCAGTCATCGCCGAGGGGGCGCTGCATCTCGAGGACATCCTGGCCCGCCGGATGCGCATCTCCATCGAGTACTCGCACCGCGGCGTGGACTGCGCCCGTGAGGTCGCCGAGGTGGTCGCGCCCGTGCTGGGCTGGAGCGCCGCGGACGTCGAGCGTGAGGTGGCGAACTACTCCGCGCGGGTGGAGGCCGAGATCTTGTCGCAGGCCCAGCCCGACGACGTGTCGGCCGACGAGCTGCGGGCCAGTGCCCCGGAGGCGCGCGCCGAGATCCTCGAGCCGGTGCCTTTGAATTGAGCGTGTGGTGAGGCCGGCGCCGCTGCCGGTGCGCGACGGGCTCGGCCCGGCGCGGGTGCGGCTGCGCGGCGGACCGGTCCTGGCCGAGCTGACCGAGCGGTTCGGCGCGGCCGCGCGGTCGAAAGTGCTGGCCGGGGAGGTGGTCGACGCCGACGGTGCGGTGGTCGACGAGGCCACGGCGCTGCCCGCCGGCGCACACGTGTTTCTGTACCGGGAGCTGACTCATGAAGTTCCGGTGCCGTTCGACATCCCGGTCCTGCATCGCGATGCGGACATCGTGGTGGTCGACAAACCGCACTTCCTGGCCACCATGCCCCGCGGCAGGCACGTGGCGCAGACGGCGCTGGTGCGGCTGCGCCGGGAACTGGGCCTGCCGGAGTTAAGCCCGGCGCATCGGCTCGACCGGTTGACCGCCGGGGTGTTGCTGTTCACCGCGCGCCGCGAGATGCGCGGTGCATACCAGACGCTGTTCTCGCGGGGGTTGGTGCGCAAGACGTATCTGGCGCGCGCCGGCGTGGATCCGGCACTGGTGTTGCCGCGCGTGGTGCGCAGCCGGATCGTCAAGCGGCGCGGGGTTTTGCAGGCTGTCTGCGAACCCGGAGCGCCCAACGCGGAGACGCTGGTGGAACTTGTCTCCCCGGACGGCCTGTACCGGCTGACCCCGCGCACCGGGCGCACCCACCAGCTGCGCGTGCACATGGCCGCCCTCGGCGTGCCGATCGACGGAGACCCGTTGTACCCCAACATCATTGACGTGCCGGCCGACGACTTCAGCACTCCGCTGCGGCTGCTGGCGCAGCGCCTCGAGTTCGACGATCCGGTGACGGGTGCCCGGCGGGAATTCGTCAGCCGGCGATCGCTGGGCTGATTTCGTCGGAGGCCGGTGGCGCCCAGGCGCTAAAGCTCCTTACCGGGTTGGGTTATCGGGTGGGACCGGGAGGCCGGGGCAGACCGCGATGTAGGGGGTGTCGGGTGAGACCCACTCTTTCCACTGCTGATGGCTCATGTTCGCAGCGAGCTTGTCGCACAGCAGCGCGGGCCAGTCCGCCGGGGATAGCGCGGGCCACAGCCGCAGCGTGGTGTCGTCGCTGCCGGAGACGATGCGCTGCCCGTCGCGGCTGAACGCCACGCTCTCCACCTGGGCGGTGTGGCCGGTCAGGGGGGCGCCGATGGGCTGGCCGGTGGCCGCATCCCACAGCCGCAGCGTGGCGTCGTCGCTGCCGGAGAGGATGCGCTGCCCGTCGGGGCTGAACGCCACGCTCCACACCTGGCCGGTGTGGCCGGTCAGGGGGGCGCCGATGGGTTGGCCGGTGGCCGCGTCCCAGATTCGCAGCGTGGTGTCGATGCTGCCGGAGACGATGCGGCGTCCGTCGGGGCTGAACGCCACGCTCCGCACCTGGGCGGTGTGGCCGGTCAGGGGAGCGCCGATGGGCTGGCCGGTGGCCGCGTCCCACAACCGCAGCGTGGCGTCGAAGCCGCCGGAGACGATGCGGCGCCCGTCGGGGCTGAACGCCACGCTCCACACCTGGCCGGTGCGGCTGGTCAGGGGGGCGCCGATGGGCTGGCCGGTGGCCGCGTCCCAGATCCGCACTGTCCCGTCGCCGCTGCCGGACACGATGCGCTGCCCGTCGGGGCTGAACGCCACGCTGGTCACCCAGTCCGTATGACCGGTCAGGGGGGCGCCGATCGGCTGGCCGGTGCCGGCGTCCCACAGCCGCAGGGTCTTGTCGCCGCTCGCGGAGGCGATGCGCTGCCCGTCTGGGCTGAACGCCACGGCCGACACCGTGCGGGTGTGGCCGGTCAGTGGCGCGCCGATGGGCCGGCCGGTGCCGGTGTCCCACAGCCGCAGGGTCTTGTCGTCACTCCCGGAGGCTATGCGCTGCCCGTCGGGGCTGAACGCCACTCCGATCACCGGAAGCGTGTGCCCGGTGATGGATTCCTCCGCGTGTGGGTCCCACACCCGCAGCGTCTTGTCCCAACTGCCGGAGACAATGTGGCGTCCGTCCGGGCTGAAGGCCACACTCCAAACCCAGTTGAGGTGGCCCGTCAGCGGGGTGCCGATGGGTCGTCCGGTAGCCGCGTCCCAGATCCGCACCGTGTGGTCGCCGCTGCCGGAGCAGATCCGCGTGCCGTCGGGGCTGAAAGCCACCCCGTACACGCCGCTCTTGTGGCCGGTCAGTGGGGCGCCGATGGGCCGGCCGGTGTCGGCGTCCCACAGCCGCAGGGTGTTGTCGTGGCTGCCGGAGACGATGCGCTGCCCGTCGGGGCTGAACGCGACGCTGAGCACCCAGCTCGTGTGACCGGTCATCGGGGCGCCGATGCGCCGGCCGGTGTCGGCGTCCCACAGCCGCAGGCTCTCATCCCAACTGCCGGAGACAATCCGGTGCCCGTCCGGGCTGAACGCCACGCTGAGCACCGCGTCGGTGTGGCCGATAAGCGGGGCGCCGATGGGCCGGCCGGTGCCGGCGTCCCAGAGCCGCAGCTTGTTGTCGAGACTGCCTGAAACGATGCGCCGCCCATCCGGGCTGAAAGCCACACTGCGCACCGCGTCGGTGTGGCCGGTCAGTGGGGCGCCGATGGGCTGGCCGGTGGCCGCATCCCACAACCGCAGGGTGTTGTCGGAGCTCCCGGAGGCGATGCGCCGCCCGTCGGGGCTGAACGCCACGCTCCGCACTGGGGCGGTGTGGCCGGTCAATGGCGCGCCGATCGGTTGGCCGGTGGCCGCATCCCACAACCGCAGGGCCTTGTCGTCGCCGCCGGAGACGATGCGCCGCCCGTCCGGGCTGACTGCCACGCTGTTCACCGGGTCGGCTAACTGGATCATCTTGACGGTGCTTCGCCGAGCCACCACCCCGGTGAACAGTGCGCCGGTGTCGGCATTCGGCGAGATACGCGGCGCGGCCAGGATCTGCTGCAGCGCCCGCACGTCACCGCCACCTTCGACACCGGCAAGCATGGCCTGTCCTTGCGAGGTCAACTTCAGCGCCACAGCCCGGTCCCGCTCGCGTTCGGCTCGTTGTCGCTGCTGGGTAGCTTCGTGTTGTTTCACGACCGCGATCGATGCCGCCACGACTGCGAGGAGAGTAAGGAAAACCAGTCCCGCGATGGCGGCTCGGCGAAAGCGCCGGAAGCGCCGCTGTTCACGCAGGTCGTCGCTGGCAAGCTCATACTTGGACTTCCCATGGATGGGGGCGGCCAGGTCGGTGACCTTGTCCCGGAAGGCGTGCCCGTGCGGATCCCATGGCGCGTCGCCGCTGATGTCGACATAAAGCGGTTCGGCGGGCAGCACCCCAGGCTCGGTCAGCACCGGCAACGCAACATCCGACCGGCCGGGATCAAACCGGCGGTTCTCGCCGTCCCAGCACAGCTGGCCCTCCACCACCACCACCAACAGCTGGTCGGGACCGCGCCGATCCAGCCAGTAGGCGACCTCCTGGTTGACCCAATGAGAGCCCGCCGCCGACGACGAAAGCACCACAATCAGATAGCGCGATTGGTCCATCGCGTTGCTGACCTTGCCCCACAGGTTGGGATTGGCGGCCAGGTCGGTGCTATCCCGAAACACCCGCAACGCGTTCAACTTGCCCACGCGACGACCGATGTGGTGCAAGCCCTTCTGGATCCCGGCCACGGCCTCCCCGTCACGATGGCTGTAGGACAGGAACGCGTCGTAGGTGAACGACGGTCGTTGAGCCTGGTTTGGTGGCTCCGCACGTACTGCGCTGTGGGCGGACATTTGACCCCCGAGGTCGACGGGCTGCTTTCGCATCTTCAATCGGGTGAGCCAACGGGCGACAGGGGCTTTCGACTCTAAGCGGGGCAGGCGGGCGGAGCTAACTCCGCGCCCTCGGGGACTTTCGTCTCTTGTAGCGGGTGATCCGAGATGTTCGCATCAGGAGGAGTTGACGTCGCCGCGCTGTTTCGCGATCTCCGGCGACCGCGCCACGTCGACACCGAGGAGAAACGAATGTCGTCCGCCGCACCGCCGCCCGAACGGACCCCACCGCCGCCGAGCTACCCCGCGACCCGGGGACGCAGGGGGCACCGATGGGGGCCCGGCGTGATCGCCGCGATCATCACCGTGGTCGTCCTGATCGCCGCGGCCCTGACAGCGTTGTTCGTGTTCCCACCAAAACACAGCACCCCGCCCTCTCCTGAGGTCAACGTCCCCACGCCCAAAGCAACCCCTGGCTCCATGGGCCGGCGTGCGCCTACCGCGCCCACGCTCGTGTCCACAGCCGCGATCAGCCTCGACGACGTCTCGATCACCCCCGCACCCGGCTGGGTGCTCGTAGACCAAGAAGGTAAGCGCGGTGTGATCCTGGGCAAGGACAAAAAGAAGTTCATGGAGGTGATAGTCGTCCAATCGGATGCCAACGACGTCGCGCAGGTACTTCCCGGGTGGATCAGAAAGTCGAAATCCAAATTGTCGTTGACCAGCGTCGAGGTCGAGACGGCCTCCAAGCCGGAGCAGTTGAACAGCCCCCATTTCCAGCAGAAGCAGTCCGTCCGCTTCAGCGGCGATCTGTCCACCCAGCAGGGCACCCTGACGGTGTATGGGGTGCTCGTCGTGCTGCTGAACCCCTCCACGGGGGAGGAAGCCCTCATCGATTTGTTCACCCCTGGCACCGACCTACGCGACGCGGCCTGGCCCGACGCGGAAAACATGATCAGCTCGATGCTCTGACGGCGCCCAGCCATGCGCCGGTCGAGGACTTTCGTCTCTTGTACCGGGTGATCGGAGATGTTCGGATCGGCAGGAGTTGACGCCGGCAGACGGAACTTCTCGACCAGCCCGGAGGACATGATGGAGTGCCCGAACTGCTCGACACCGCATTCCGAAGCTGCCCGCTTCTGTACCCGCTGCGGCACGCCGCTGCATCCCGGCATCGATCGGGCACAACATTTTGCTGCCGTGCCCGATGAGCCGGTGCGTGCGCTGGCGGTGATGAGCACCCTCATGCCGCACTTGTCGGCTGGCCGTCAAAGCGCGTACCGCAATGCCGTCGCGCTGGCGCTCTTGGCGGCGCTGCTGGCCGCCGCGTTCGGGGTGCTCTCGATTTCGCTGGTGTTGGCGGCGGTGGCATTACCGGCGGCCGTGCTCGCCTACATCCACGACCACGATGTGTGGCGTGATGAACCGATCACGGTGGTCGGCGTCGGCTTTCTGCTCTCGTTGCTGCTGGGTGTGGCTGTGGGCCTACTGGAAAACCAGTTCACCAAGGGTGTCGTGCTGGTCGCGCCGGCCCACTGGCCGCCTTCGGGTAGCCGGATCCTGGAACTCGGTGTGCTGGTGCCCGTGGTCGCCTTCGTTGCGGTGCTGATCGCGCCGACGCTGATCACCGCTCGGGCGGCGTTCCGCCATCCCATCGATGCCCTGATCAGCTGCTCGCTCAGCGGTGCGGCGTTGTCGCTTGGCTTGAGCATCGTCGTGCAGCGCGGCGCATTCACCCACATCGACTCGACCGCCGGGGACCCCGCGCACGTGGCGTTCATCGCACTGACCCTGGGATTTCTGCAGCCCATTCTCTTCGCTACCGCTGCGGCGGTCACGGTGATGCGGCTGCGTGAGGCGACCGGCAAGCCCGTCATCGGTCTGGCACAAGGGTTGACGCTGCTCGTGCTGTACGAGCTGGCCACCACCTTGCTGGAGCCCTACGGCGCCCGGGGCATCGTGCTGACCACAGTGGCAGCGCTGGTGCTGGCCGCGGCCGGACTGATCGCAGCGCGCAACGAGCTGCATCGAGGCCTGCTCGCTGAAGCCCAAGAAGCCCTCAGTGGGGACAAAGCCCTGGCGCATCCGGCTGCTGCCGAACAGGTCTGCGCGCATTGCGGGGCCGCGATGGTGCCCGGTGCTGCGTTCTGCCAGGTATGCGGAACCGCCAGCGCCGCAATGGTTTACGAAGTCCGGCCCCGTCAGTTGCCGGGCGGTAAGCCGGTGGCCTGACCGCGCCACCGACACCGAGGAGAAACGATGTCGTCTGCTGCACCGCCGCCGAGCTACCCCGCGGACGGGGGGCGCGTGGGGCACCGATGGGGGGCCGGCGTAATCGCCGTGATCATCACCGTGGTCGTCCTGATCGCCGCCGGTCTGACGGCGTGGTTCGTGTTCCCGCCAAAACACCGCATCCTCACGAGCGGACCAACCGCTGCCTCCACGGCGTACGGCCAGCGTGCATCCGCAGCCCTCGTGGCCAAAGCCGCGGTCAGCTTCGATGACGTATCGATCACTCCCGCCCCAGCCTGGATGGCCGTACGCCAAGACAATGGCTCTGTGATTCTGAACAACGACGACGACACCGCGAACATGCTGGTCGTCGTCCAACAATCGAGTGCCCGAAACGTCACCCAGCTACTTCCCGGGTTCATCCAATCGGCGACCAAATCTTTGACGAACGTTGCGATCGAAAAGGCCTCCAATCCCAAGCAGTTGGTCAGCCTCCACTTCCAGCAGGAGCAGTTCGCCCGCTTCACCGGCGATCTGTCAACCCACCAGGGCACGTCGCCGTTGTACGGAATCGCCGTCGCGCTGCTCAACACCTCCACCGGAGAGGCGGCCCTCATTGATTTGTTCACCACCGGCTCAGACCTTCGCGACTCGGTGTGGCCCGACGCCGAAACCATGATCGGCTCAATGCTCTGATGACCGCGCCGTAACGGGACCAACGACCCCACTCCCGGGGACCCACGGCTCTGGCCCCGCATCCATCTAGGGCTAAGACTCACTTCTCTGGCCTCGAGGCCTCAATCGGGAACGGAGGAAATCGATGACGATCACTCGAAGCCTTGCTGCCGCCACCGCCGCTCTGGCGGCCGCCGCAAGCGTGGCGCTAGCGGGCCCGGCGCAGGCAGAAGACCTCAACGGCCTGTACAACGTGCATCACGATGTGAGTGCGAACGGCTTCGGCGCTTATGACGAACAGTGGTTTCTTGCCCCGTGCGGTGCGGGCTGTTTGCGTGTCCAGCACCGCGAGAGGCCCGTCTGGGACGTCCAAGCCCACCTAGACGGCACCACCTGGACGACTGCGCCAGTCATCATTCACCCCTACTGCGATGCTGGGGATAAGTACCCTCTCACCAGCACGTATTCCTTCGATGCGGTGACGTTGCAGGGAACAGAATCCGTCAGTTGGCCAGCTTCGTCCTGCAACAGTGCGGGAACTGACACGCAACGCTTCACGCTGACGAAGACCTAGACCGGGCGACCTAGAGCGGTGCCTTTCTGGGATCGGTAGCGGACCGCTCGGTGTCTGCTGATTCGCGTAGTCCACTTCCCCGGTGACGGGGTCGGCGCGAGCGGATACTGATCCCGGAGCGTCGAGGAAAGGCGCGAAGCAATGTCGAACAATCACAAGGTCAGGAAGGTCATTACCGGGGTGCTGCTGTCCGGCGGCGTGGCGGTGGCGGGTCTGGGCCTGGCCGCGGGCACGGCCGAGGCGGAGCGCGGTATTGCGCCGCAAGTGATCGGCCCCTTGCCCCTGGACAACTTCACGGTCCCGCACGACTGGTGCCCGGGGCAACCGTTGCCGATGCCCGATGTCCGTTGGGATATGGGCGTGTGCCACCACTGGTACTGGGTCCCCGTCGGCGGGATGGGCAACGTTGGCCAGTTCGTGTGGGAGGGCGACGCTCCCCGCCGGCCGCTAGGTCCGCCGCCTTGCTACGGAGCACCCATCTGCTTGCCCGGCCTGTAGTGGAAATCTTCCGGGCCGCGCGAGCAGTCCGCGATCGGGTAGCCCGCGGCTATGCCGTGCATTTCGACGACTATCGCGTCTTCGCTTCACCGCTGGCCGACTTCACGCGCGAGATGCAGCGCCGCGGCATCGCCGATCGGATCATCGAGGTGACCAGCGGTGCGTCGGTGACGGTCTAGAGCGTCCGTCGGCGATCCCGTTAGCCGCTCTTCGAGGTGCCGACGCCGGCTAATACTTTGGATACCCTAAGGTCGCCGGTATATCGTTCTCACGGTCCGGAACTCGACGGGAAGGGAGCGGGCGGCGCCCTGGGGGGTGAATGCGTAATGTTTCCGGGCTCTTTGCAACTTGGTAATCGAAAATTTCCGGCTGCGTACCCGGCGTAGACAAGGTGAGATGTGATGGACTTATTCGCGCCACCCGAGGTCACCTCGACGCTCATCCATTCCGGTCCCGGGGCGGGTTCGCTGATCGAGGCCGCTGGCGCGTGGCAGAATCTGGGCGTCGAGTTGGAAAACTCGGTTGCCGTGTATGCGTCCGCGTTGTCGTCGTTGATCGATTCGTGGGACGGCCCATCCTCGATGGCGATGCTGCAGGCCGTACAGCCCTACCTCATCTGGCTGCGCACCACCGCGCAGCAGGCCCAGCAAATGGCCACCTCGGCAGAGTCCGCCGCGGTGGCGTTCACCGCCGTCCGCTCGGCGGTGGTGCACCCCTCCGTCGTCGCCGCCAACCGGACGCAGCTGGCGCAGTTGCTGGCCACCAACCGGTTCGGGCAGAACACCGCGGCAATCGCGGCGACCCAGGACGAATACCAGACCATGTGGGCGAACAATTCCGCGGCGATGACCCGATATCAGGCGGCGTCGTCGCAAGCGACCACGTCGCTGTCGCAATTCAATTCGCCGCTCGCCATCACGAATCCGGCGGGGACGCTCAACCAACAGGGAGTGGTGTCCAACGCCCTCCTCAACTCCACGGCCTCCAGCACGGGGAACGTCATCGACTCGCTCGGCGTCACCCCCTTCGACCCCAACGCCGGCTGGTTCAGCTATTTCAGCACCTGGGGCAACCAGTTCATCTCGTCCGGGTTCCCCGTCAACCTGCTCAGCTACCTGGCGCAGAACACCTCGGCCCAGGCGCTGCAAGGCGTGGGCAGCGACATCGGCCTGGGGCTCTCGGAGGGCGAGGGAGCGCTGGCGTCGTCGGTGACCAGGCTGGCCAGCGCCTTGCAAGCCGCACCCGGGGGAGCGGCCGCGGCGGCGACGGGGGTCGGGGTTTCGCTGGGCAAGCTGACCGCCCCGCCCGCGGTGGTGGGCCTGCTACCGGCGACGCAGACGCCGGTGCAACTCGCATCGTCGGTGTCGCCCCTGCCCGCCGACGCCGGGCTCACCGGCATGCCGGTCATGCCCATGATGGCGCCGGCCACCAACTCGGCGGGCAGCGGCTGGCGCAAGCGGAAGCAACAGAAGTTTGAGGACCTTGAATACGGGGCGGAACTCCCGAAGAAGGTGATTCACCGACCGCCAAGCGGGGGATGAGAGCCGATGACGCCTCCCCACTCCGGAAGTCGATTCTCGCCGCCGGATAGGTTAATCGCGGCGCAAATACCCTGTCGCCCAAGCAAAATAACCGTGCGCGTCCTGTTCGGTTGGGCGAGACGTGATTGATTTCGGGCTGCTGCCGCCCGAGATCACTTCGGCGCTGATCCACTCCGGACCCGGCGCCTGGTCAATGATCGAAGCGGCCGGCGCGTGGCAAGAGCTCAGCGCCGAACTGGAGGCGGCCGCGAGCAGCTATACCGCGGAGTTGGCGTCGCTGACCGGGACGTGGCAGGGTCCGTCCTCGGCGGCGATGGCCCAGGCCTTCGAGCCCTACCTGGCCTGGTTGCGGACCACCGCGGCGCAATGCCAGGAAATCGCCGCATCGGTCGAAACGGTCACGGCCGCATTCGAATTGACCCACTGGACGGTGGTGCATCCCTCTGTCGTCGCGGCCAACCGGGCCCGGTTGGCGATGTTGCTGGCCACCAACTTCTTCGGTATCAACGCTCCGGCCATCGCCGAAACCGAAACCGAGTACAACGCCATGTGGGTCAACAACTCGGCGGCGATGTATCGCTACGGCGCGACCTCGCTGAACGCGGTCAAGCTCTCTCCGCTCTCGTCTCCGCCGCCCGTCGCCAACCCCTCGGGGGTCTCCATCCAGGCCTCGCTGGTGCCGGCCGCCAACGCGCTGGCAAGCTCTCAGACTTCCACGGGGTCGATCATCGACGCGCTCGGCGTCACCCCGTTCGACCCCAACAAGGGCTGGTTCGGCTACACCAGCATCTGGGGTTGGCAGTTCATCGCCGGCGGATTCCCCGTCAACCTGCTCAGCTACCTGGCGCAGCTCAATGCGGCCCAGGCACTTTCAGGCGTTGGCGCCGACATCGGCCAGGGCCTGGCGGAGGGTTCGGCTGCCTTGGCGTCGGCGGATGCGAGCCTCGTGAACGCCCTCGGCTCCGGGGCGCTGGCGCCTCGGGGCGCGCTGGGCGTTTCCGTGCTGGTGGGCAAGCTGAGCATGCCGCCCGCGACGGTGGGGATGCTGCCCGGCGCGCAGCCGCCGGTGCAGCTCGCCTCGGCAGTGTCCGCGCTTCCGGCGGGGGCGGGGCAAACCCCCGCCATGCCGGTGGCGCCGATGCGGCCGCCGGTGGGCGGCAAGGGTGGCCGGGGTGACGGGCGCGACTACGAGGACATCGAAATCGGCGCGGAGCTGCCCGGCACCGTTATGAAACGGCCGCCTTCAGCGGGATAGCTTGTCCGCCAAGGCATCCCGGCCATCTGGCTTTCGCGGGCCGCCGGGTTCGTCCTCGGCGAGGGTGAAATAGCTTTCCTCCTCCTGCAGGAAATGCAGGCGTAGCAGGGCATGCAACCCGTATAGGCAGGCGAGCAGGTCGTCGAGCTGGTCGGGGCCGATCGCCCCGCTGCTCTGGGCCAAGGCCAGATGCGCGCCGATCCGGTCGGAGAGTCGCTGGATCTCCGCGTGGGCGCGGCTCATGGGGGCGGTCGCTTCGCTGGTGCCCAGCGGATGGGCCAGCGCGGGATAGAGCTGCGTCTCCTCGGCTTGCTCGTGCGGGATGATGCGCTCGGTGAGCACGGCGTGCGCGCGGCTGATCGCCTCCAGCGCCGACCGATCGGGCGCGGCGGCCAACTGGTCGGCGGCGTCGCGCAGCAGATCCACGGCGTCGCGCAGCTCGTCGTGTTCGGCGTCGAAGCGCCGCAACATCTGCTCGGTCGACGCGGGGAGGTCGACCTCGATGTCCGGGTTGCCGCGCAGTGCGCGCAGCGCGTTGAGGATCACGGCGACGTCGATGCCCTCCTGCACCAGTGCGCCGACCGCCGGTGGGAGCCAACCAATGGCGGCGACGGCCATCGCCGCCAGCGACAGGACCATGCCGACGACCGCGCTCTGCACGGCGATGCGCCGCGACCAGCGGGCGATGTCCATCGCGTCGCCGAGCCGCTCCAGCCGATCGGTGGTCAACACGATGCCGGCGGCCTCCGAGGACGCGGTGGCACCGCGGGCGCCCATCGCCACGCCGACCGTGGCCGCAGCCAACGCGGGCGCGTCGTTGACCCCGTCGCCGACCATCACGGTCACGGCGCGCTCCCGCTCGGTCCGCACGGCGGCCACCTTGTCGGCCGGGCTTTGTTCCGCGTACACCTCGTCCAAACCCAGCACGGCGGCGACCTCGCGGGCGGGTTCGGCGCGGTCACCGGTCAGCATGACCAATCGGTTCAGCCCGGCTTCGCGTAGCCGGCGCAGCGTTCGCGGCGCATGCCGGCGCAACGGGTCGCGCAGCAATACCGCGCCGATGGGCCGCCCGTCGGCGCAGACCCAGGCGATCGCGGCGCCGTCCAGCAGGGCGCGATTGACCACCGCGCGGGCCCATGCCGCGGTCGCGGTGTCGTGCGAGAGTTTGCCGACGTGGACCCGCCGACCGTCCAGGCTGGCGGTGACGCCGCAGCCCGGTTCCTCGGCCACCTCGGTGGGTAGCGACAGCGGCAGACCGCGGGCCCGCGCCGCGGTGACGATCGCCTCGGCCAGCACGTGCGGAGACATCTGATCCACCGAGGCGGCCACCCGCAGGATCTCGAGCGCATCGCGGCCGGGCGCGGCCGCGACGTCGATGACGACGGGACGCCCCATGGTCAGGGTGCCGGTTTTGTCCATCACCAAAGTCGTTGCGTGGCCGAGGTTTTCCAGCGCGCCACCGCTGCGGATGACCACGCCGCGCCGCGACGCCCGCGACAGCCCGGACACGATCGCGACCGGTGCCGCGAGCAACAGCGGGCACGGCGTCGCCACCACCAGCACCGCCACCGCCCGCACCGGTGACCCGCCGGCGAGCCAGGCCGCCCCGGCCACCAACAGCGTCAACGGCAAGAACCACGCCGCGTACCGGTCGGCCAGCCTTACCACCGGCGCGTTCTCCGCCCCGGCCTCCGCGGCCAGGCGGACGATCTGTGCGTAGGTGCTGTCGGCGGCGGTGGCGGTGGCGTGAATCTCAAAGGCGCTGCCCGCGTTGACAACCCCGCTGCGCACCGGCTCGCCCACGCCGCGCTCGACCTGCAGCGGTTCGCCGGTCAGGACCGATTCGTCCAGCACCGCGATCGCGCCGGAAATGCGCCCGTCGACGGGCACCACTTCGCCCGGGCCCACCACGAGCAGATCGTCGACCGCGACCTCGTCCAGCGCGATCACGTCGACCGCCGACCCGACGCGGCGGCGGGCGAATCGCGGCGCGTGTTCCAGCAGCGCCCGCAGATCGTGGGATGCGCGGCGCTCGGCCGCGGCCTCCAGCGCCCGCCCACCGGCCAGCATGACCGCGATCAACGCGCCCGCGAGGTACTCACCGACCAGCAGCGTGCCGAGCAGCGACAACACGGCGATCAGATCGACCCCGAATCGGCCCCGGCGCAGGGCGGCCAGCACCCACACCACCGCGGGGACCACCGCCACCACCGTGCCCGCGATCCAGCAGCCGTCGGCGACCCGCGGCGCCCCGGCAAGCCAGGCGATCCCCCCGGCCGCCAACGCGACGACGGTCACCGCGGCAAGGATCGGTTCGACCCACTGAGCGGGCCGCAACCAGCCCCGGCGTGCCATAGCGCCCATGCGTGCCAGCGTGGTCCCGCATTCCCAAATGGGCTAGGGCCGGATGGACGCGGATTGAGGACTCAGGTCACTAGAAGGCCAGCCGCCCTCTGGCCAGCATGGAGACGTGACTGAGATATCTACGCCAGGGTCCATCCCGATCTCCACCATCACCGGTGACCCCGTGGCCCGCGTCCCGGCCGACGCCACGATCGCCGACGCCGCCAGGGCCATGGTGACCTGCGACGTGGGAGCCGTCGTGATCGGCGACGAGGCACGGCCGGCCGCGCTGGTCAGCGAGCGTGACATCGTGCGGGCGGTAGCCGCCGGGCGAAACCTCGCCACCGCACCGGTCTCCGACGTGGCCAGCACGAAACTGGTGTGGTGTGACGCCGAAGCCTCGGTCGACCAGGTCGCGGCCCGGATGATGGACCGCTATATCCGCCACGTGCTGGTGGAACGCGACGGCGCGCTGGTCGGCATCGTGTCGGCGCGCGATCTGCTGGGCGTCTACACGGAATTCGATTCTTGAAATCCCGGGCGCTGGCCGCGTTGGTCGGCGGGAGCCTGGCCGGACTGACGGGGTGGGATCTCCTGCAACGCCGTCACACCATCCTGCGCAACTACCCGATCATCGGGCACCTGCGGTTCCTACTGGAAGCCGTCGGCCCGGAACTGCGCCAGTACATCGTGACGGACAACGACGCGGAGCGGCCGTTCAGCCGCGACCAGCGCCGCTGGGTGTACACGTCGTCGAAGCTGGCCAACCGGTACTTCGGCTTCGGCACCGACAACGACCTGGAACGGGTGCACAACTATCCGATCATCAAGCACGCGGCGTTCCCCGTCGCGGCGCCGGTGGGCGAACCCGAGCACCCCGACCCGGCGGTGCCGTTGCCGGCGGCCAAGGTGCTGGGCGGCGCGCGGGGGCGCACCAAAGCCTTCCGCCCGTCATCGGTGGTCAACATCTCCGGGATGAGCTTCGGCGCGCTCGGCGGCGCGGCCGTCACCGCCCTGAACAAGGGCGCGGCCATCGCCGGCGCCTTGCACACCACCGGCGAGGGCGGGGTGTCGCCGTATCACCTGGGTGGCGGCGACCTGGTCTGGCAGATCGGCACCGGCTACTTCGGTTGCCGCGACGACGACGGCCGCTTCAGCCTGCCCCGGCTGATCGATCGGGTGGCGGCCACGCCGGCGATCCGCGCCATCGAGATCAAGCTCAGCCAAGGCGCCAAGCCGGGCCTGGGCGGCGTGTTGCCGGGCGCCAAGGTCACCCCCGAGATCGCCGCCATCCGCGGCGTTCCGGTCGGGGTGGACTGCAGGAGCCCGGCCGGCCATTCCGCGTTCCGTGACGTCGACGGGCTGTTGGAGCTGGTGGAGACCATCGCCGCCGAGACGGGCCTGCCGGTCGGCATCAAATCGGCGGTCGGGGAGGAGCGGTTCTGGTGTGACCTGGCCGCGCGCATGGCCCGCACCGGGACGGGCGTCGACTTCGTGACCGTCGACGGCGGGGAGGGCGGCACCGGCGCCGCCCCGCTGGTCTTCAGCGACCACGTCGCCCTGCCTTTCAAATGGGCGCAGCCCCGGGTCTACCGGGCCTTCGCCGAGCACGGGCTGCACCACGATGTGGTCTTCGTCGGGTCGGGCAAGCTCGGCATCCCGGAGAACGCGCTGCTGGCGCTGGCCACCGGCTGCGACATGATCAACGTCGGCCGAACCGCCATGTTCTCCATCGGCTGCATTCAGGCCCAGCGCTGCCACACCGGCCGCTGCCCCTCGGGCGTGGCCACCCAGTCACCGTGGCTGCAGCACGGCCTCGACCCGGACCTGAAGTCGGTGCGCTGCGCCAACTACCTCGCCACCCTGCGCTTCGAGTTGCTGCAGCTCGCCCGCACCTGCGGCTACGTCCACCCGGCGCTGGTGCCGCTGGAAGCCATCGAACTTCTCGACATCGACATGAAGACGGTGCGGGTCAACGAATTGTTGGGCTACCAGCCCGACTGGGGACTGCCGAGCCGGGCGGACATGGAGGCGATCACGGCCGTGATGTCCGGTGGCGCAAGATGAGCTTGCGGATCTCGCTGACCCACAGGACCGTGCTGGCCATGGCCCCGCACACCAGCCACTGGCTCGGGGACAGCGGCGTGGTGGTGAAGGCGGTGTTGAGAACCGGCAGCTGAACAACGGCCACCTGCAGCAGCGCCGATAACCCGATCGCCGCCCACAACCAGCCGTTGGCGAAAAACCGGTGGAAGGCGGTCCGGGTCTCGGAACGGGCGTTGATGGTGTTGATCAGCTGGGCGATCACCAGCACGGTGAAGCCCGCGGTGCGGGCGGTGTTCAGGGACGACGGCAGGGGTCCGCCGGGCGCGTAGAGGTGGATCGTGACGAGTGTCGCGGCCGCCACCGCCGCGCCGATCACGACGATGTTGTTCCACATCCGGGCGTCGATGACCCGATCCGAGGCCGTGCGCGGCGGCCGGCTCATGACGTCTTCGGTGTGCGGGTCCACGCCCAGCGCCAGGGCCGGCGCGCCGTCGGTCAGCAGGTTGATCCACAGGATCTGCGTGGCCAGTAGCGGCAGCGCGACGGTGTGGCCCTGCGACAGGCCGATCGCCCCGGCCAGCACGACGCCGAAGAAGACGGTGAAGATTTCACCCATGTTGGAGGACAGCAGGTAGCGCAGGGTCTTCTTGATGTTCGAGAAGATGCCCCGGCCTTCGCGAATGGCCTGGACGATGGTCGCGAAGTTGTCGTCGGCGAGGATCATGTTCGCTGCTTCTCTGGCGACCTCGGTGCCGGTGCGGCCCATGGCGATACCGATGTCGGCCGCCTTCAGCGCGGGCGCGTCGTTGATACCCTCCCCGGTCACGGCGACGATCTCGTGGTCGGCCTGCAGCGCGTCGATGATGCGCTGTTTGTCCGCCGGATCGACCTGGGTGTACTGCGAGTGCAGGCGCACCGTTTCCCGCAGCTGCTCGTCATCCAGCGTGGCGAGTTCAGCGCCGGACACGGCCGACTCGCCGTCTTCGATACCCAACTTCCGGGCGATGCGCGCCGCCACCCGGGGATGGTCGCCGGTGATCATCACGACCCTCACCCCGGCGCGGCGCGCCTCGGCGATCGCCGCCGCCGCCTCCGGTCGGGGTGGATCCGTGATCCCCACCATGCCCAGGTACACCAGGTGCCCTTCGGACCGGCAGGCGACCGCGACGGTGTGCAGGGCGTCGAGCGCCAGCCGCTCGGCATCGCTTCGGATCGCGGCCCGTGTCGAGTCGTCGAGCCGAGCCAGCCGATCGCCGGCCATTAGGTGCGTGCAGTGGCCGAGCACCTCGTCGGGCTCGCCCGTCGTCACGTCGGCCGGAGTCGGGCGGGGTCCGTCGCCGAGCTTCCGTCGGGCCACCAGGAAGGCCGCGGCGAGGGGATCGCCGTGGATCGTCCACCGACCGTCGTGCGCGTCGAGGGTGGCATTACAGGCGGCGGCGGCCCCCCCGTCGAGCACCAGGGCGGCCTGGCGCCGCAGGTCGTCGCCCTCGGGCAGCGCCGACCCGCCCCGCTCGAGGCGGCCCTCGGGCCGGTACCCGGCGCCGGTGACTTTCACCTCGCCGAGGGGGGTGACGACCCGCACGATCGTCATCTCCCCGGTTGTAAGCGTGCCCGTCTTGCCCGAGCACACCACCGACGCCGACCCCAGGGTCTCGGCGGACGACAGCTCCTTGACGACGGCGTTCTGGCCGGCCATCCGCCGCATGCCCAGCGCGAGCACGACCGACATGATGGCCGGCAGGCCTTCCGGCACGGCCGCCACGGCCAGCGATACGCCCAGCAGCGCTGCCGTCACCACGTCGTGGGCGGTATGCATGCCGAAAACCAGGAGAATGGTCGCGATCACCACGACGGCGATCACCAGCACTCCGATCCCCAGCAGTCGGCTGGCCCGGGCCACCTCGCGCTGCAACGGTGTCGGCTCATGGTCGGCGATGCGCACCAGGCCGGCGATCTGCCCGGTCTGGGTCGCCATCCCCGTAGCGGTCACCACCGCCCGCCCGACGCCCGTGCTGACCGCGGTGCCCTTGAACACCATGTCCGCTCGGTCCCCGAGCGCCGAAGGCTCGGCCAGCGTCCGGGCGTCCTTGAGCACCGGTTCGCTCAGGCCCGTCAGCGCGGCCTCCGACACCTCCAGCCCCGCGGCCGACAGCAGCCTGGCATCGGCCGCGACGGCATCCCCCTCGGCGAGCAGCAGCACGTCGCCGGGCACCACCTCGCTCGCGGGAACGGTGCGCCGCGTGCCGCCGCGGAGGACGGTCGCCGACGTCGCGGCCATCCGCGCCAACGCACTGACCGCGCGCTCCGCGCGCGCTTCCTGCGCGTAACCCAGGAGCGCGTTCAGGACGAGGATGACCGCGATCACCACCGCGTCGACGGGCCAGCCGCCGGCCCCCTCCACAACCCAGACCGCGAGGGAGGCGACCAGCGCGGCGAGCAGCAGGTAGATCAGGGGGCTGCGAAACTGCGCCAGCAGCTTTTGGTAGGCCGGTGGCGGCGGAACGCTCGCGATATCGTTCGCGCCGACGACGGTGAGCCGGCGGGCGGCTTCCTCGGCGGTCAGCCCGAGTTCGGCGTCGGTGCGCAGCTTTTCGACGACGGCGGCGGCGTCGAGGAGCGCGGGGTCGGGGTCGATCAGCGCGGCGTCCACCGAACGCGGTCAGCCGCTCAGGGGTGGCTCGCCGGCAGCACCGACGGGGCTTCTCTGCGGGACTCCATCATGCGGTTGCGAACGATGTGTTCGACGAGGATCGGCACGAAGGTCTGGACGGGTGCGTCGACGAACTGCTCGGCGGCCTCCTCGGACCAGCGCTTGATCTGCGCGGTCCGTTGCTCGTCGCCGAGCCCCTCATGGCGGGCCAGGTTGTCGGCGACGTCGGCCACGGATCGCGCCACCGTTGACCGGCTGCGCGACGGCACCCCGTCGTCGGCGGGCACCCGCGCCTGCTCCAGCGCCTGACGGGCCACCTCGTCGCCGGCATCGGGGCGGATGACGTGCAGTGTGAGGTGGTGGCCGTTCTCCCCGATCAGGATGACGCTGGACGGCTCGTCGCTGGTGAAGGCCAGCAGTTCGACCGTGTGGCCGCCGATCTGCACCAGCGCGGGGGTGTCGTGCCAGCCGTTGCGGCGGTAGCCCACCATCACGACCGGGCCCAGCCGCTCGGACACCGCCGTCAGCAGGCCCGGCAACTCGTCGAGCAGGTTCGTCGTTCGCGGCCACCAGGCACCGTCGATGTGCTCCGATACGGACCGATAGGGCTTGAGCTGTAAGCGATTTTGCATGTGCACGCCTCAATCGTGGTCGGCGCGCCCGGGACCCGGCAGGGTCGGCCGCACCGAAGGGGTGGGACTTTGTGCCCTTTCGGGTTCGGTCGCCGGCTCGACGCCGAGCCAGCGCCGCTGCGCGCCCTGCGACGCGCGCAGCAGCAGGTCGGGGGCGACCGCCGACAGGCCGCTGGCCGCCGCCGCGGCCAGCAACCCCTGGCCCCAGGCGAGCGGGTCAAGCGGCGTGCAGCCGAACAGCTGGCTGAGTCCCGGGGTGCTGACCACCACCGCGAGCGCGCCCAGCGAGCCGACCGAGGTCAACACCACCAGCGGGGCGCGCGAATCGACCAGCGTCTGGGTGAGCTGCGCACCCACCAACGCGACCAGCGCGACCGTCGCCGCGCGGCGCGGCGGGCCGGTCACGCCGGCCATCGCCCAGCCGGCCGTGGCGCCGATCGTGGTGGCCGCACCGCGGATTCCGATCGCCCGCCACATCGCCGCCTCGTCGCGGTCGACGTCGGCGGTGCCCGTCTGGGGGCTGACGGCCAACGCGGCGGCGGGCAGCGCGTCGGTCAGCATGTTGACCAGGAGCATCTGGCGGGCGTTGAGCACCGAACGCCCGGTCAGGACGGTGGTGAGCAGGGCGAAGCACACCTCACCGAGGTTGCCGCCCAACAGCATCGACACCGCCGACTGCACCCGCCGCCACAGCTGCTCGCCCTCGTCCAGCGCGTCGAGCAGCGCCTCGATCCGTTCATCGAGCAGCACCACGTCCGCCGCGGTGCGGGCCGCATCGCTGCCGCGCGCCGCCACGCCGATGCCCACGCTGGCCGCCCGGATCGCGGCGGCGTCGTTGACGCCGTCGCCGACCATCGCCGTCACCAGCCCGGACCGCTCGAGGGTCTGCACCACGGCGATCTTGTGTTCCGGCGTCATCCGCGCGAACACCACCCGCGACGCCGCCGCGTCGGCGCGTTGGTCGGCGGACAGGGCCTCCCAATCGCTGCCGGTGATCACCTGGTCGGCGGTGACGTCGATCCCCAGCTCCTGGGCGATCGCCGCCGCGGTCGCCGGGTGGTCGCCGGTGATCAGCCGGACACCGATGCCACGCTCGCCGAGTTCCTTCAGCACCGCGGGGGCGGCGGCCCGTGGGGTGTCCGCCAGTCCGAGCAGGCCGACCGGGGTGAGGCCCGAGCCGCACAGGGCCTCGAGGCGGTCGGGATCCTTTGCCGCGGAGGCGGCTTCACTCGCGCTGAGTTGACGCTCGGCCACCGCCAGCACCCGTAACCCGTTGGCCGCCATCTCGTCGACCTGTTGCGTCAAGGGGTGGTCGTCGTGCAGCAGCGCCGACGCGAGCACCTCGGGTGAGCCCTTGATGGTCAGCCGGGTGCCGACGAGCGCGGCGGCGAACGGGCGACCGGATTGGAACGGCAGGAAGGCGTCCCGGGTCAGCCGCTGCGGCCCGGAGCCGTCGCCGCGCAGGGCGGGGTCTTCTGCCGCGCGGTGGATCGCATCGTCGGTGGCGTGGTCGACACGGTGGGTGTGCCGGGCGTAGCTGGTGCTCAACGCGGCATCCAGCAGCGCACCGGGGGTGTAGCCCGTCATCGGGCGCACCGCCTTGACCTTCAGCCGGTTCTCGCTCAGCGTCCCGGTCTTGTCGAAGCACACCACGTTCAGCCGGGCCAAGGCTTCCACCGAGTGCGGGTTGCGGATCAGCACCGACTCGCCGGTGAGCCGGCGCGCAGCGGCCAGCTGGGCCAGCGTCGCCACCAGCGGCAGGCCCTCCGGGATGGCGGCGACGATCAGCGTGACCGCGCTGGACACCGCCTCGCGCAACCCGGTGCCCCGCGCCATGCTGAGCAGTCCGACCAGGCCCCCGCCGGCCACGCTGAACGGCAGGGCCCGGCGGGTGATGTGCCGCAACTGCCGCTGCAGCCCGATCTCCTGCATCTTCCTCGGAGCCATCGCCAGCGCCCTGCGCATCTCCGACTGCGATCCCACCGCGGTGACCACGGCCACCGCCGTACCCGCGACCACCGTCGTGCCGGCGTAGAGCATGCAGGTCCGTTCGGCGAGCGGGGCGCCCGGCGTGGGGTCGGTCTGCTTGGCCACCGGCAGCGATTCGCCGGTCAGCGTCGACTCGTCGACCTCCACGTTCGAGGCGTGCAGCAGGCGGGCGTCCGCTGGCACCACCTCGTCGACATGGACTTCGATGATGTCGCCCAGCCGCAGCCGCTTGGTCGGCACCTTCTCGCGACGGTGCGCGTCCAGCGCACCCACCCGCCGCCTCGCCGGCGGATCCTGCACCGCCAGCAGGCGATTCAGGGTGCTCTCCGCGTGCAACTGCTGCTCGGCCGACAAGGCGGCGTTCACCAACAGCACGCTGCCCACCAGCACGGCATCCAGAGGCGAGCCGAGCAGCGCGCTGGCCGCCGCGCCGGTGGCCAGCAGCGGGGTGATGGGGTCCGCGAGGTCACCGCGCATCTCCTCGGCAAAATCGCGGACGACTCCCCACGACGCCACGCTGGCGTCGTGCAGCGCGCGAACCGGTGGCACCTGCTGCCACCAGGCGGTCGTCTCCTCGCGGTCCTCCTCCGTTGGGCGGGGCAGCAGCCGCTGCACCTCGGCAACCGGTAACGCGTGCCAGTCGTGGCTGGTTTCGGGCTCCGGCAGCGGATCGCGCAGCGTCTTCACGGCCGCCCGGTACCCGAACCACAGGCTGGCGAACATGCCGACGTTGACCGATGCCGAACTTCGCCCGGGCACACCGGGAATCAGCATCAACGCGCCGATCGCCGAAGCCGACGCGGACAACCGGACGGCGTTGTCGGTGGCGGCGCGCGCGGCGGGCAGCGCGTGCAACAGCCGCCAGGCGCCCGTCAGATCTTGCGCGATCACGTCGGCGCCCCAGGGCGGGGAATGCCCGGGCCGCAGCAGGCCGATCGTCACGTCGGAGCGGTGCGCGGCACGCATGTCCGACGTGGTCAACAGCGCCACGGTGTTCCCGGCGGCCTTCAGTTCCGCGACGGCCGCCGCCACCGCGTGGTCGATCGACCCGTCCGCGGGGTAGAGCTGGTCGAAACCTTGTGCCAGGGAACGTAATCCGTCGTCGTCGAGGGAATAGACGCGTGGCTGTGACCGCCGCGCCTCGGTCAGCACCGCGGCGGCGAACGGATTGCGGACGGGGCTGATGAGTGCCTCGCCGACGCTGCCGGCCCCGGGTATGTCGGTCAGCGGGTGCCATCCCGGTTTCAGGCCGTCGTTGTCGAGTGCGGCCCGAACCGCCTCCCAGGCGTGGGCGCGGGCCGAATTGTCCACTCCGAGTACCCGACTGACCGTCAATTCGTCGGTGTACAGCGCGCGCGGGTCGACCATGATCGCGTCGATCCGGTCGAGTGTCCGCAACACCCGGGGGCGCAGCACCAGCGCGTCGTGGCGGGTGGAAAGGCCACGGTTCATCGTGCAACCGAACGCTTCCCGCACGGTGCGCAACGGCTTGGGCATGGCGGCCAGCGCGGCCGCGCCGGCCGCGTCGGGGTTGCGGGTGAGCAAGCCGACCGCGGCGGCGGCTCCGAGGCCCGCCATGCCGATGCGGTTGGCGTAGCGTTCCGCGGGCCCGTCGGGGGGCGCTGGGTTGGCGATCGGCGCCGCGCCGGCGTCGTCGGCCACCGGCCGGCCGGCCAACCCGGGCTCATGCCGGGACCACGCCAGCCTGCCGTTCCACGCCTCGGCCGCCAGCATGGTGCGGGTGGCGGCCTCGGCGGCCGCCGCCGTCGGCGACAGCGTCAGGGAGGCGGCGGTGGCGTTCACGATGCCGAACAACACGTCGGTGCCGTCGGGCCCGAGACGCCGCTCCAGCTCCCTGCGCAGCCGCGGCAGGTGGTCGGCGACCGTCGGCGGTACGGCCACCAAGTCCGGCAGTCGGGGCAGCCGCAGCAGACTGCCGGTCAGTGAAAGGCCAAGGCCCACAGAGGCGGCCGTGGCCGCGACCATCCGGCCCATCAGTAGCGCGTCGTCGCCCGGCAGGCTGGCCGGCAGCTGCCTGCCCGCGCGCCTTCGTTCGGCGCCGGCGACTGTCCGGGACAGCTCCGAGGCCGACGGTCCGCCGTCAGCCACGGTGACCACCACCCGCGCGAGGGTGCGGTTGAGGTAGGCCTGCCGTACGCCGGGTGTCGCGCGGACGGCCGCCAAAACGTCGGTCGCGATTGCCGGGGCCTGTGCACTTTCCAGACCCCGCACCTCGATCCAGTGCCGCGCACCGTTACTGCTGGTGCGCCGCGCCGGTGGTCCGCCCGCCGCCTCGAGCACCGCGCCCGCCGCCGCGCGGGTCAGCGCCGGAACGTCCGGCGTGGCGCGCACCAGGGACCTGCCCATGCTCATCGCGACATTGCCGCCCAACAGGGCGGTGCCGGCGGCGATCTCGGTACCCACGGCGGCGACGCGCAGCGGCGCCAACAGCATGCCCAAGCCGGGCAGGCCGCGTCGTGTGGTCACCGTGCTCTCCCGGCTCACATGGATCGTTGGAGTGTTCTCGGCATGGTAATAGCGGCAGATTAACGGGCGGTGGCGCGCGGGGGAGGAGTCGTTCAGGCCCTTTTCGGGTGGCTTTCGTCCCTTGTGAAATCGGCTCGCATTGGGCCACCGTTGCGCTATGCGAACCGCCTATCACCACCAGCTGGCCGAGTTGACCGTTGAACTCAGCCAGATGTGCGGCCTGGCCAACGACGCCATGCGGCGGGCAACCGAAGCCCTGTTGGAGGCCGACCTTGAGGCCGCCGAAGAGGTCATCCGGGAACACGACCGAATGGTGGTGATGCGGGCGCGAGCGGAACGGGAAGCGTTCGCGTTGCTGGCGCTGCAACAACCGGTTGCCGGCGAGTTACGGGCGGTCTTCAGCGCTGTACAGCTCATCGCCGACATCGAACGAATGGGCGCCCTGGCCGTGCACGTCGCCAAGATCGCCCGGCGGGAGCACCCGAACCGGGTACTTCCGGAAAGGGTCCGCGCGTGTTTCGCCGACATGGCCAAGGTGGCAATCGCCTTGGGCGACAGCGCAAAACAGGTGCTGATTTCCCACGATCCGCAGCAGGCAGTCCGACTTCGCGAACAAGACGACGCGATGGACGAGCTCTACCGGCAGTTGTTCAGCGTGCTGTTGGATGACGACTGGACCGACAACATTCCCGGCGCCGTGGACGCGGCGTTGCTGGGCCGCTTCTACGAGCGCTTCGCCGATCATGCCGTGGAAGTCGGCCGCCGGGTCGTCTTCATGGTCAGCGGCGACCTGCCCGCGCAGGACGAAATCTCCACCTACTGAGAGGCGCTGGACGGCCTGGGCTGAGAGGATGGCCTCGTGCAGGTCGCGCCCAACATCCAAGGACGCCTGTGGCGCCACGGTAAGCCGCAGGACGAGTTCGCATTCGACGACATCTCCGAGTACCTTCGCGAACCCGACGCCCTGGTCTGGGTGGATTTGTGCGAGCCGGACCACGACGCGCTGTGCGGCCTGGCAGCCGAACTCGGCCTCAACACGTGGGCCGTCGAGGACGCCGTGGCGGCGGCCGAGCGCGTCAAGGCCACCGCGTACGAAACCCACACGTTCTTCACCGTCTATGCCGTCAACGTCGCGGGCGAAGGCACCGACGAGCCGCGGCGGATGCTGTCCATGCAGCGGATCTCGGCCTTCGTGCTTCCCCGCGGTTTGATCACCGTGCGCCTGGCGCCCGACTTCGACATCGCCGCGGTCACCCGGCGCTGGGAGGAGATCGGCGCCCAGCAGTACGGTGTGGGCGCTCTGGTGCACGGGTTGCTCGATGTCGTGGTGGACAGTCACTTCGCCGCGGTGGAGGCCCTGGACGACTGCATCGAAGATATCGAAGACGAGCTGTTCGACGGCAAGCCGCGCCAGGCGAGCTTTCAGCGCAGGACGTTTCAGATGAGACGCGACCTGGTGGGCCTGCGGCGGGTTGCGCTGCCGATGCGGGAGGTCGTCAACTCGATTCAGCACCACCGCCAGGAGGTGGGCACCGCCCCGGAACTGGACCCGCTGTACGCCGACCTGTACGACCACGTGCTTCGCGTCTCGGAATGGACGGAGTCGTTGCGCGACATGGTCACAACGATTTTCGAAACCAACCTATCGCTGCAAGATGCCCGGCTGAACACGATCATGAAGAAGCTGACCGGATGGGCGGCCATCATCGCCGTCCCCACCGCGATCACGGGCTTTTACGGTCAGAACGTGCCCTACCCGGGCTTCGGCCACCTCGCCGGCTTCCTCGCCAGCACCAGCCTTATCTTCGTCCTGATGGTGGTGATTTACGTGATGTTCAAACGTCGCGACTGGCTATGATCACCGACCCCCGACAGGAGACCGCCGCCTCGACCACGACGCTGGTCGCGGCCGCGCCGGTCGACGAGGTGCTGCGCCGGCTGGACAGCTCGGCGGCCGGGTTGTCCAGCGCGGAGGCCGCCGCCCGGATGACGCGCTACGGACCGAACGCGGTGCGCACCCACCGCGTCAATGTCTTTGCGGTGCTTGGTCGTCAGCTGCGCAACGCGGTGCTCATGCTGCTGGCCGGCACCGCGGTCGTGTCGTACTTCCTGGGCGACAGCATGCAGGCCGTCATCATCGGCATCATCCTGGTGGCCAGCATCGGCCTGGGCTTCATCAACGAATACCGCGCTGAGCGGGCCGCCGCCGACCTGCACGCCAGCGTGCACCACAACGCCGTGGTGCGCCGCGACGGGAAGTTCGTCTCGCTCGCCGTGACCGCGCTCGTCCCGGGTGACGTGATTCGGCTGTCGCTGGGGGAGGCGGTGCCGGCCGATGTCCGGCTGATCGAGGTCAGCGGCCTGGAATGCAACGAAAGCATCCTGACCGGCGAATCGACGGGATCGGAGAAATCGCCGGAACCGGTGCCTGCCGGAACCGACGTGGCTGACGCGACCGACCTGGCCTTCATGGGCACCATCGTCAGTGCCGGCGAGGGCACCGGGGTGGTGTACGCCACCGGAAAGAACGCCGAATTCGGGCGCATCGCATCGGGATTGGACGAACGCCAGCCCGAAACCGGCTTCCAGGTCGGGCTGCGCCGGTTCTCCTACCTGCTGCTGCAAGTCGCCGTCGCGCTGATGGTGATCATCTTGATCAGCAACCTGTTGCTGCAGAAGCCGCTCATCGACTCCGTGCTGTTCTCGCTCGCGATCGCGGTCGGGATCACGCCGCAGTTGCTGCCCGCCGTCGTCAGCACCGGCCTGGCGACCGGGGCACGGCAGCTGGCCAAAGCGAAGGTGCTCGTGAAGCGGCTGGTGTGCATCGAGGACCTCGGCGACATCGACATCCTGATCACCGACAAGACCGGAACATTGACGGAGGGCCGGATCCGGTTGGTCGACTCGGTCGATCCCGCCGGCGCGCACAGCGACCCGGTCCGCCGGCTGGGGCTGCTGGCCACCGATGTGGACCCGGAAACCGGTGGCACCAGCGCGAATTCGCTCGACGCCGCGCTCTGGGAGTCCCCGCAGGCGCACCAATTGGTGGCCGGTGCCGCGCGCCGGGTTGCGATGCTGCCGTTCGACCATGCACGCCGGGCAACGTCGGCACTGGTCGACGACGACGGAGGCCGGGTGCTGGTGGTCAAGGGGGCGCCCGAGCAGGTCCTGGCCCAGTGCCGAGCGGTCCCGCCGGCGGCGGAGGAGACTCTCGCGGAGTTGTTCGCCGCCGGGCGCCGGGTGGTGGCCGTGGCCACCAAACCGGCGCCCGCGATGACGACGCTCACCCGGGCGGACGAATGCGATCTGTCGCTCGCTGGGTTCCTGGTGTTTGCCGACGAGCCCAAATCGGCTGCGCGGCAATCGCTGTCCGAGCTGGCCGACCTGGGCATCGAGCTGAAGATCGCTACCGGGGACAATCCACAGGTTGCCGAAAAGGTATGCGGCGAAATGGGTTTGGAATCCAAAGGCACCATCACGGGTGCGGAGCTGGACCCGTTGGACGACGACGCGTTCGCCGAGATCGCGCAAAAGCGCACCATCTTCGCGCGCATCTCCCCCGAGCAGAAGGCGCGGCTGATCGTCGCGCTGCGGCGCGAGGGGCGATCCGTCGGCTTCCTGGGCGACGGTGTCAACGACGCGCTGGCCTTGCACGCCGCCGATGTGGGGATCTCGGTCGACAGCGCCACCGACGTGGCCAAGGATGCGGCCGACGTGGTGCTGCTGGAAAAAGACCTCAGTGTGCTGGCGACCGGGGTGGCCGAGGGCCGCCGCATCTTCGCCAACACCATCAAGTACGTGTTGATGGGCACGTCGAGCAATTTCGGGAACATGTTCAGCGCCGCGGCCGCGTCGGCACTGTTGCCGTTCCTGCCGATGCTGCCCAGCCAAATCCTGCTCAACAACCTGCTTTACGACACCTCGCAGCTGGCGATCCCGACCGACCGGGTCGACGCGGCGCAGCTGCACGCGCCGTCGCATTGGAATGTCGCGTTCATCCGCCGCTTCATGCTGATCTTCGGCCCGATCAGTTCGCTGTTCGACTTCCTGACGTTCGGGTTGATGCTGGGCGTGCTGCACGCCGGTGCCATCGAGTTCCGGACGGGCTGGTTCGTGGAATCCCTCGCGACGCAGACGCTGATCATCTTCGTCATTCGCACCCGCATGGTGCCGTTCTTTCGCAGCCGGCCCAGCGCGCTGCTGGCCGTCACCAGCCTCACCGTGGTCGCCGTCGGTGCCGGGCTGACGATTTCACCGCTGGCCCGCACCCTGGGTTTCACGCCGCTGCCGTGGCAGTTCTTCGCCGTGTTGGGCACCTTTGTCGTCTGTTACCTGGTGCTGGTGGAGCTGGGCAAGTTGCTCTTCTACAGCGAGCCGATGCACATCGTCGGGCAGCCGCACCGCACCCGCGGAAGCGCGGATCGCATCCGGCGACGGGCCGCGCGCTACCACTACATCGAGCGGCGGACGCGAAAGTGAGTGTCAGTGCTCGACGGCGATGGCCGGCGGATCCGAAAGGCCTTGCTGGATTCCCCGATCGACCTTGTCCGTCAGGGTCGTGCTGCCCGCCGGAGCCGTCTCCTGGCAACTGCAGCTCAGCGTGCTAAACGGGCTTGGGTCGGCCGTTGCCGATGCTGCCGTCCAACCTGCAGCGCCGAGGATGAGTGCAACGCCGACCAAAAGTTTAGGAATCATTTGGCCTTCGAGTTCTCGAGATAGGTTCAGCCCAATTTTACCGGCGCGCTTGTCACGAGCCTGTCAACTGCCTGTAAATTTCAGGCCTGATTCTTGGGGCAGTACGCCCGGATGCTCACGCCAACGAAGTAGCCGGCGTGGTAGCCATCGAGGTGGCTGTTGGTCATGACGTCGTTGGCCACCTGCTGCGGCGATTCACCGGATTCGAGTTCCTGGCACACCAAATGACCGGACCGGATGGCGGTTTCGGGCGACTCGTAGTTGATGCCCTTGGCCGTCAGCGCCGCGAGGAAAGCGTCGTCGGCCGCGCTGGCGTGGGCAGCCGGGACCGCTCCCAGCGCGCCCAGCAATCCGGTCGCCGGGACAACCCCGGCAGCCAACAGCAACAGCAGCAGGCTGGGGTTGCGAATCTGGGTCCTCGTCATTTCTGATACTCCCGTGACATCGAAGTGCCGTTGCTCGTTGACCGCGGGGGCTGCCCGAATATTATTCGCACGTTGCGGCGTCGCACGGTGCAGGATCACTGATATTGCGATCATCGCCACACCCAGGTTTGCTCCGGCATCGGCTCCGTCGGTGTATTGACGATATGCCGTACGTGCGTTGGTTGTCAGTGGCCGTTGTAGCGGTGTGCTTGGTGGGATGTGGTGTGCGGCATGTTTCGGCGGCCACCGCTCGGGATGCCTCCGGGACGTTCCGTTCCGGCGGCATGGATCGAACTTACCTGCTGCACGTGCCGCCGGGTAGCCCAGTCGGTCTGGTGCTGAGCCTGCACGGCGGCGGTGGTACCGGGAACGGTCAGCGGGGGCTCACCGGCTTCGATGCCGTGGCCGACGCCCACAACCTGCTCGTGGTCTATCCCGACGGTTTCGACAAGAGCTGGGCCGACGGGCGGGGGGCGTCGCCGGCGGATCGCCGGCACATCGACGACGTCGGCTTCCTGACGGGCCTGGTGAACAAGGTGCAAAACGATTACGGCATCGCCCCCGGGCACGTTTTCGTCACCGGGATGTCGAACGGGGGCTTCATGTCCAACCGGCTGGCGTGTGACCGCGCCGAGGTGTTCGCCGCGGTCGCGCCCGTGGCGGGCACCTTGGGCGTCGGGGTGGCGTGCAATCCGTCGCGGCCGGTGTCGGTCTGGGAGGCCCACGGCACCGCCGACCCGCTGGTGCCGTTCAACGGTGGGGCTGTGCGCGGCCGAGGCGGGCTGAGCCACTCCATCTCCGCCACCACCATGGTGAACAAGTGGCGTTCGGCCGATGGATGCCAGGGCGACCCCTCGGTGCAGGCGCTGCCCAACGTCGGGGACGGCACCGTCGTGCATCGCTTCGACTCCACGGCGTGTGCGGCGTCCACCGAGGTGACCTTCTACCAGATCGACAGCGGCGGGCACACCTGGCCGGGCGGCAGGCAATACCTGCCCAAGGCGATCATCGGGCCCACCACCCGCGCGCTCGACGGGTCGGAGGCGATCGCGGAGTTCTTCCTGGCGCACGCCCGGGATTAGTGGCGATCGCAAGCGCGGCGTAGCCGGGCGCTGCGGGTCGTCGCTGTAGGGCTAGTGGCGATCGCAAGCGCGGCGTAGCCGGGCGCTGCGGGTCGCCACCGTAGGGCTAGTGGCGATCGCAAGCGCGGCGTAGCCGGGCGCGTCAGCGCTGGCAGGACGGGCACCAGTACGTGACCCGTTCCCCGGAGTCGTCGTAGTTGATAGGGGTGCCGCAGCGACGGCAACCCTGCCCGGCGCGCCCGTAGACCCACAGCTGCCGCCCGGCCCGGGTATCGCCGGTGGTGCAGCGGTTCCAGCGGGAGCGGTTCAGCCACAACATGTCTCGAGCACGGGCGACCAGCCGGCGCGGGTCGGCGACCGCGCTCACCGGTGCGGTGGGCAGGTGTCCGCTGACGAAACACAGCTCGTTGCAGTAGACATTGCCGATGCCCGCCAGCACCCGCTGGTCGAGCAGCGCCTGGGCGAGCGGCCGGTCCGGTTGGGCCGCCAGGTTGGCGGCGGCGATGGTGGCGTCCCAGTCCTCGCCCAGCAGATCGGGCCCCAGGTGAGCGACGGCGTCCCCGTCGCGGTCGCGCTCCAGGATCTCCAGGACGCCGAGGTCCACGCCGACGGCGCGGACGGCGCCGGCTTCCAAGACGATCCGTGCCCGGTGGTCGACCCGCACCGGCCGGTCGCCGACCCGCCAGCTGCCGTCCATCTTCAGGTGTGAGTGGATGCTCGCCCGGCCCACTCGGATGAACAGGTGCTTGCCCCGGCTGATCACCTCGTCGACCGTCTGCCCGGTGAGGTCGACAGTCGCGTACCGGGGGACGCGGACGTCGCAGCGCGTCAGGGTGCGCCCGACCAGCTGCTCGCGCAGGACGGCCGCGGTGTGCCAGACGGTGTCTCCTTCGGGCATCGCTATCGCGGCCTTACCGGAGCCGTAGTCCGCGCGGTGTGCGGGCAAACCCCGCTTCCTGCAAGCCGTCCGCCACCGGGCTGGGCCCGTTTTGGGGCTGCAGCGCCGGTGCGCCGTCGATGCGTTCGACCAGGATCGATGCGACGCGCCGGGAGGCGACCAGCTCGGCCAGCGCCGCGGCCGCCGCGTGGTGGGCCGCCGGGTCGTCGATGAAGGTGAGCAGTGATCGCCCGCCGCGCTCCAGGAACCAGGCGAGGTGGCCGTCGACCAGCACGACGAGCGCGCCGGCCTTGCGGCCCGGCCGCGCGCCCTCCGCGCCGGACGCCGGCCATGGCAGCGCGGCGCCGTAGGGATTGGCCGGGTCGGCGGCGGCCAGCACGACCGCCCGGTATTCCGGCCGCTCGGGGTCGATCCCGTCGCTGTAGCTGCGCAGCCGGTCGACGGTCGAGGCGACGGCGAACTGGGCGCCGCCCAGCGACTCGACGAAATAGCCGCGCTGGCACCGGCCGGCTTCCTCGAAGGTGCTCAGCACCTTGTAGAGAGTGGCGAACCCGCCGGTGATGCCCTCGGCCGCGACCGCGCCCCGGGTCAGCACGCCGTGGCGGCCCAGCAGCAGCTCCGCCTGGTAGTGGGCGCGCACCGTGGAATCGGGCTCGGGTGGCGGCAGGGCCGACCACCGGCCCGCCACCGTCGGGTCGGTGGGGCGGGACTGCGCGTGCGCCACGCTGTATCGGCTCAGGCGCGGCGGCCGATGTGACCGGTGCGCCGGGGCCGAGCGTTTGCGGTTGCCCACGCCGCCGAGCATCGCGCGTACCGGCGCGAAGGTGTCACCGGTGACCCACCCGGCCCAGATCAGCTCCCACAGCGCGGCTTTGAGTTCGGCGTCGGGGATGCCGCTCTGGGCCAGCTGACGGAAGAAGTACGCGCCGCCGCCGGCCAGCGTGTCCAGGATCGCGCGGTGGGGTTCGGTGAAGTCGATTTCGGCGGGCCCGGCCAGCGTCAAGGGCGCGGAGTCGCCCACGTGCAATGCGACCCAGCCGTCACTGGCCGAGATCGACCCGGCGCCCGACCAGGTCACCTCCCCGGTGGCGAGCAGCTCGTCGAGCATGGCGGGGGAGTAGTCCCGGACCCGCGGGCCCAGCACCAGGGGTTCGACTGCGGACGCCGGCATCCGGACCCCGGCCAGCTGGTCGACCACGGACATCAGGCCGTCCAGCCCCGATTGGCCCGACGAACCGGGGGAGGCCACCCGATGCCAGGCCGGCAGGAACCTTCCGTACGCGGCGGTGCTCACCGGTTCGACCTGCGCGCGCAGCGCGGCCAGCGAACGCCGCCGCAAGACGCGCAGCACTTCGGCGTCGCACCACTGCTCGCCTCCGGACGCCGCGGAGGTTTCCGTGGCGGCGACGAAGTCACCGCGCACCAGCCGGCCGTCGGTGGCCAACCGGCCCAGCACGTCGGCCGTCACCCGCAGCCCCAGCCCGAACCGGGCGGCGGCTGCGGCGGTGGTGAACGGGGTGTGGGTGCGCGCGTAGCGGCCCAGCAGCTCGCCCAGCGGGTCGGCCACCGCCTCGGTGAAGGCGGCCGGCACGCCCAGCGGAACCGGCGCCCCGACGCCGTCGCGCAGGCGGCCGATGTCCTCGATGGCCACCCACCAGCTGCAACCGGCGAACGACACGGGCAGCGCCCGCCGCGCCGCGAGCAGGCCTTCGAGCCAGCCACCCACCTCGGCCCCGCCGGCGCGGGCGGCGACCTCGTCCTCGGTCATCGGCCCCAGCAGCCGCAGCAGGTCCGCGACGCCTTCGGCGTCGCGCGCGGCTCGGTCGGCCGACAGGTGCTGCAACTGGCGGCCGGTGGCGGCGATGACGTCCGGGTCGAGCAGCTCGCGCAGCTCGACCCGGCCGAGCAGCTCGGCCAGCAGCGTGCTGTCCAGCGACAGCGCCGCGGCCCGGCGCTCGGCCAGCGGGGTGTCGCCCTCGTACATGAAGGCGCCGACGTAGCCGAACAGCAGGGACGCCGCGAACGGGGACGGCCGCGCCGTCTCCGTTTCGAGCACCCGCACCTTGCGCTGGGCGATGCCGGCCATCAGGGCGACCAGGGCGGGCACGTCGTACACGTCCTGCAGGCATTCGCGGATGGTTTCCAGCACGACCGGGAAGTCGGGGTATTTGCGGGCCACGTCCAGCAGCTGGGCGGCCCGCTGGCGCTGGTGCCACAGCGGCGACCGCTTACCCGGGTGCCGGCGGGGCAGCAGCAGCGCGCGGGCCGCGCACTCCCGGAACCGCGACGCGAACAGCGCCGAACCGCCCACCTCATCGGTGACGATCGGATCGATCTCGTCGGCGTCGAAGACGAACAACTCGGCGCCGGGTGGGGTCTCGCCGGTGTCGGACAGCGTGTCCGGCAGCCGCACCACGATGCCGTCGTCGGAGGCGGTCGGCTTCTCGTCGAGGCCGTAGCGTTCGCGCAGCCGCCGGCCCACCGCCAGCGCCAGCGGCCCGTTCACCCGCAGCCCGTACGGCGAGTGCAGGATCACCCGCCAGTCGCCCAGTTCGTCGCGGAACCGCTCGACCAGCAGGGTGGTGTCGGTGGGGACCACGCCGGCGGCGGTCCGCTGCTCGTCCAGCAGCGCCCACAGGTTGTCGGTGGCGTAGGCGTCGAAGCCCAGGCCCGCGCACCGGGCGTCGAAGGCGGCACGGTCGAGTCCGGCCAGCTCGCCGGTGAACGCGCCCAGCGCGGCGCCCAGCTCGGCGGGCCGGCCCGCGTCGTCGCCGCGCCAGAAGGGCAGCCGGGCCGGCTGGCCGGGCGCGGGGATCACCAAAACGCGGTCGTGGGTGATCTCGGTGATTCGCCAGCTGGTGGCGCCCAGCGAGATGACGTCACCGGGCCGGGACTCGTACACCATTTCCTCGTCCAATTCGCCCACGCGCGACGGCTTTTCCGACTCGCTGGCGAGGTAGACGGTGAACATGCCGCGGTCCGGGATGGCGCCGCCGGAGGTGACGGCCAGCCGCTGCGCGCCGGGCCGCGCCGTCAGCGTGCCGGTGTCGCGGTCGTAGACCAGGCGGGGACGCAACTCGGCAAACTCGGTCGAGGGGTACTTGCCCGACAGCAGGTCGAGGGTGGCCTCGTACACGCTGCGCGGCAGCGTCGCGAAGGGGGCGCTGCGGCGCACCGTGTCGAACCACCGATCGGCGTCCAGCGGCTCCAGCGCGGCGGCCGCCACCGTCTGTTGCGCCAGGATGTCCAGCGGGTTGGCGGGCACCCGCATCGTCTCGATCTCGCCGGCGAGCATCCGCTGCACGGTGACCGCACAGCCGATCAGGTCGGTGCGGTGCTTCGGGAACAGCACGCCCTGGGACACCTCGCCGACCTGGTGGCCGGCCCGCCCGATGCGTTGCAGGCCGCTGGCCACCGACGGGGGGGCCTCCACCTGGATCACCAGGTCGACCGCGCCCATGTCGATGCCGAGTTCCAGGCTCGACGTCGCCACCACCGCCTTGAGCAGCCCACGCTTGAGGTCCTCCTCGACCAGGGCGCGCTGCTCCTTGCTGACCGAGCCGTGGTGGGCGCGCGCCAACAGCGGCTCGGCGCCGTAGGTCTGGCCGCTGCCCATGATGTGCGCGGGCGCCCCGCCCGCCACCTTCGGGTTGGTCTCGCCCGACAGTCCCACACCACAGCGTTCGGCGTGGATCTCGTTGAGCCGTGCGGTGAGCCGCTCGGCCAGCCGCCGCGAGTTGGCGAACACGATGGTCGAGTTGTGCGCCTCGATCAGGTCGACCAGCCGCTCCTCGACGTCGGGCCAGATGCTGTTGTTGGCCAGGTTGGCCATGTCTGGCACCGGCACCTGCACCGCCAGCTCGACGGTCTTGGCCGCCCGGGGCGCGACAATGGTGGTCGGTTGCTGCCCGGACAGGAACCGGGCGAGCTCTTCGGGTGGACGCACCGTCGCCGACAACCCGATGCGCTGTGCGGGCGGCCCCTCCCGCAGCTCTTGTGACAAGTCCTGGAGCCGCTCCAGTGACAGCGCCAGGTGCGCGCCGCGCTTGCCGGCGGCGATGGCGTGGATCTCGTCGACGATCACCGTCCGCACGCCGGCGAGCGTTTCGCGCGCGGCCGAGGTGAGCATCAGGAACAGCGACTCCGGCGTGGTGATCAGCACGTCGGGGGGTCGCGCGATGAGCTGTCGGCGTTCGGCGGGCGGGGTGTCGCCGGAGCGGACGCCGACGCTGATGTCGGGCGGGGGGAGCCCGTGGCGCTCGGCGATGCGGGTGAGGCCGGCCAGCGGGGTGCGCAGGTTGCGCTCGACGTCGACCGCCAGCGCCTTGAGCGGGGACACGTAGAGCACGCGCGTGCCGGCCGGCTGTTCGGCCGAGCCGTCGACACCGGCGGGGTTGGCGAGGGAATCCAGGGCCCACAGGAACGCCGCGAGCGTCTTGCCGGATCCGGTCGGCGCGACCACCAGTGTGTTGTCGCCGTCGGCGATGGCGTCCCAGGCTTCGGCCTGCGCGGTGGTGGGCCCGGCGAACGTGCTGGTGAACCATTCGCGCGTGGTCGCGCTGAACCGGCCTAACGGGTCACGGGTGGTCACCTCACCATGGTGCCAAGGCGTACCGACAAGAGCGCGGGCTAGCGCGGCTGGATTCGGGCCGTCGCCATCGCGTGCGACAGCTCTGGGGGTATGTCCGGCACGCGGGCGATGGCGTCGAACAGTGAGTGCGCGCAAGCGTCGGCGAGGCGCTCGGCGTCGATGGTGGGATCGATGATGCGCTGGCGGCACAGCTCGAAGGTGAACGCCAGCCAGCCGTGACAGATCACCCGGAGGTCGCGCTCGACGTCCCCTTCCAGCTTCGCCCCGGAGATGTTGGCCACCAGGTCGTGGATGCGGTTCATGATGTGTTCGAGCTGGCGATTCTTGGCTTCGTCGTCGACGCCCAGCAGAACCGGATCGGACCGGCCCAGCCCGACATAGGCGGCCCAGGCGGCCTCCGGATTCTGCTCGTGGTAGGCCATGTACGCCATGACCCCGGCCCGCACCTCTTCGTACATGGTGAGGCCGGTGGCGTCGTCCATGTTGGTGGTCTCGTACAGCCGGTCGGCCTCGTCCTTGACCACCGCGGCGAAGAAGGCGCGCTTGTCGGGGAAGTAGTGATACATCAGCGCCCGGGACACTCCGGCGCGCTCGGCGATCTCGTCGATCCGCACCTCGTCGTAGGGTCGCTTTCCGAAGACTTCGGCCCCCAAAGCGAGCAGCTCAGCGCGTCGATCCTCGGGGGATAACCGCCTTCGGCCTGTCGGCATGTGAGAGATAGTACTCACCGGTCCTGAGTCACCGACCACATTGTGTCTTTCCCGGCTCCACGCCCCGGGCCAGCGGTAATCCATCCGAATAATTGACGGTGCGGGCTATTCGCGCGCCGATGGGAATTTCGCCGGCAATACCCAGGACTGAGCCGTTTTGCCGGGTTTGCCGATGGGTATTTGTCCCCATGCGATTTCCGCTTGTCATCGCGCGGTAACCATTGCGGTGCAGCAAACGATGAACAAAACATTGATTACCCGGGATATGAGGGGCACGGATGCACAAGGCGGATGAGCGATCGGGTGGTGATCGCTTGGGGCAGGAAGACGGCGAGGTGCGTGCCGCCATCCGGTTCGCAGCGGTGGCCGCGGCCGTGGCGGTCGGCTTCCTGGTCATGGCCGCGCTGTGGGTGAGCACCTGTCCCGGCACCGGTGCGGACACCGCGGCGTGCGGCGCGCCCCAGCGGACATTGCTGGCGCTGGGCGGACCGCTGATCCTGCTGGCGGCCGGCCTCTGGGCATTCTGGCGCACCTATCAGGTATGGAAGGCGCAAGGCACCTGGTGGGGATGGCACGGCGCAGGCTGGTTTCTGTTCACGCTGATGGTGCTGATGGTCGCCATG
The DNA here is from genome assembly GCF_001665605.1 of Mycobacterium sp. 852014-50255_SCH5639931. Taxonomy (GTDB): domain Bacteria; phylum Actinomycetota; class Actinomycetes; order Mycobacteriales; family Mycobacteriaceae; genus Mycobacterium; species Mycobacterium paraffinicum. The sequence continues at coordinate 107,329 of NZ_LZSV01000031.1, read as the reverse complement.
GGCGTGGCGCCGATCGCCGGCCCGGCGCTGGTCCTCTGACTGGGGTCTCGCCAATGCCTCCCGGGGGATCTACCGTTGATGGTGCAACCCGTATTGAGCTGCGAATGGTTTACCAATCTCCACTAGGAGCAGCCATGGGAGACACATTTCACGACCCAGTCGACCATCTCAGGACAACGCGGCCACTCGCCGGGGAGTCGCTGATCGACGTACTGCACTGGCCCGGCTACCTGTTGGTGGTAGCTGGTGTGATCGGAGGATCCGGAAGCCTGTCGGCTTTCGGCAGCGGGCATCAGCACGAGGGCATGACCGCGGGCGTGGTGGCGATCATCGCCACGGTCCTCGGGTTGGTGTGGGTGGCGATCGAGCACCGGCGGATCCGCCGGATCGCGGATCGCTGGTACGCCGAGCACCCCGAGGTACACAGGCAGTGGCCCGCCAGCTAGGAGCGCTTGCGCCGCGGCGTCGCTGAGCGCCGAACCCTTTTTGTCGGGAAGTAAACGCGCGGGGGGTTACCCGCCTCGTCGAGTGGGTATCACGTGTGCACCATGATGAGTGCTGGAAGGGTTGCGTCAGCGTGGTCACCCCATGGGGGGCAGGAACACGAAGACACCGACATAGATGCTTACAGCGAGAACTACCAATACGACCAGCGCGATCCCGGCGATCATCGCCACGCGCTCGAGCCGCCGTGTCCGAACCGTTTCGGTGGTTTCCGGCCTGTCCACATCGGGCCGCACACCCGGCGGAAACCATGACTAATCGGCTCGAACGCACGGTCCACGGCGGGCTGCGGGGCGGTAGTAGTGTCAGTCAAACATTGCCGGGAGACCAGATGAACGATGCGGGATTGCGCACTAACAAACGTCAGCGTGGCCATCGCGCCGTCGAATTGCACGTCGCTGCACGTCTGGAGAACTTGGCGATGCTGCGGACGCTTGTCGGTGCGATCGGCACCTTCGAGGACCTGGACTTCGACGCCGTCGCGGATCTGCGCCTTGCGGTCGACGAAGTGTGCACCCGGCTGATCCGCTGCGCGACGCCCGACGCGACCCTCGTCGTGGTGGTGGACCCGCAGGACGACCAGTTGGTGGTGGAGGCGTCGGCGGCGTGTGACACCCATGACGTGGTCGCTCCCGGCAGCTTCAGCTGGCACGTGCTGACGTCCTTGGCCGATGACGTCCAGACTTTCCACGATGGTCGCGAGCCCAACCAAACCGGCAGCGTTTTCGGTATCACGCTGACGGCGCGACGGGCGGCCTCCAGCAGGTGACCCCACCAGCTGCCGGCGGTTCGGTCTCGCGCCCGAACGAGTACGCCGATGTCCCGGAGATGTTCCGAGAGTTGGCCACTATCGACGCCGGCTCGATGGAATTCCAGCGTCAACGGGACAAGATCGTCGAGCGCTGCCTGCCCCTGGCCGATCACATCGCCCGCCGGTTCGAGGGCCGCGGCGAGCCCCGCGACGACCTCGTCCAGGTGGCGCGCGTGGGGCTGGTCAACGCGGTGGTGCGGTTCGACGTCGAGGCCGGCTCTGACTTCGTGTCCTTCGCGGTGCCCACGATCATGGGCGAGGTCCGCAGGCATTTTCGCGACAACAGCTGGTCGGTCAAGGTACCGCGGCGCCTGAAGGAACTGCACCTGCGTCTCGGCACCGCCACCGCCGATCTGTCGCAACGGCTCGGCCGGGCGCCCACCGCGACCGAACTGGCCGCCGAACTCGACATGGACCGCGAGGAGGTCGTCGAGGGCCTCGTGGCGGGCAGCTCGTACAACACTTTGTCCATCGACAGCGGCGGCGGCAGCGAGGAGGACGAAGCCCGCGCGATCGCCGACACCCTGGGCGACGTGGATACCGGTCTGGACCGGATCGAGGATCAGGAGTCGCTGCGCCCACTGCTGGAGGCCCTGCCCGAGCGGGAGCGGACGGTGTTGGTGCTCAGGTTCTTCGAGTCGATGACGCAGACCCAGATCGCCGAGCGGGTCGGCATCTCGCAGATGCACGTGTCCCGGCTGCTGGCGAAGTCGCTAACGCGGCTGCGCGACCAACTGCAGTAGGGACGGCGGCTCTTCGCCCTCCGCTCGCAGCGGTTCCAGAAGTGGCTCGGCCATCGGTGTCGTCACCGGGAGGGTGCCGTCGGGGTCGCAGATGCGCAGCAACCGCGCCACCGCCGGGCTCGGTGCCATCGCCCAATGGGCCTGGGCGCCCGAGCAGACGACGTTGATGCGGTGTAGCGCCGAAAAGCCGGCCGTGCCAATGAACTTCAGGCCGCGCAGGTCCAGGATCACGCGCCGGGAACGAGCGACGACGTGTCGGACGTACGCCGCGAGCTGGTCGGCGTTGGCGGCGTCGAGCTCACCGTCCACCGTGACCAGGGTCCCCGACGGCCCCCAGCGCGCCGTGAACTGCGCCGCGCGACTGTGCTGCCAAGATTGGGCCACAGACATTACTGACTCCATCCGTAGAGCAGTTGTGCTGCGGAAAACGTCAGGCGTGGATTGAAGCGGAAAACAGGGAGTTCGCCCTCCCCGCGCCAAATTGACGTGATCCGGACGGCTGTGAACTCAACCTGACTCGAACGCTACCCGCGCCAGACCTGGTCGACAACTGTTTCCCAGGAATATCGTCCGGCGGCTATTTGATCTCGGCGAGCACCGTGCCCTGGGTGATGGCGGCGCCGGCCTCGACCGCAAGGCCGGTGATGACACCGTCCTTGTGCGCGGTGACCGGGTTCTCCATCTTCATCGCCTCGAGGACCACGACCAGGTCGCCGGTGGCGACCTCCTGTCCCTCCTCGACCGCGACCTTGACCACCGTGCCCTGCATGGGGGCGGTCACGGCGTCACCGGAGGCGGCGGCACCCGCATGCGCCCCGCGCTTGCGCGGCTTGGGCTTCTTGCGGATGACGCCGGCCGGATCCGCGGCGCCGTTGGAAAGCGCCAGATCGCCGGGCAGCGAGACCTCGAGGCGCCGGCCACCGACCTCCACGACCACCGTCTGGCGGGGCCGGGCGTCTTCCTCGTCGAGGGGCTCGCCAGCGGTGAAGGGCTCGATGGTGTTGTTCCACTCGGTCTCGATCCAGCGGGTGTGCACCGAGAAGCTGTCGCCGTCACCGATGAAAGCGGGATCGGACACCACGGCGCGGTGGAACGGGATGACGGTGGCCAGCCCTTCCACGTGGAATTCGTCGAGGGCGCGGCGGGAGCGGGCCAGGGCTTCTTCGCGGGTGGCGCCGTACACGATCAGCTTGGCCAGCATCGAGTCGAACTGGCCGCCGATCACCGAACCGGCCTCGACGCCGGAGTCCAGGCGGACGCCGGGCCCGCTGGGAGTGTCGTAGCGGGTGACCGGGCCGGGCGCCGGCAGGAAGCCACGTCCGGCGTCCTCGCCGTTGATCCGGAATTCGATGGCGTGGCCGCGTGGCGTCGGATCCTCGGTGAGATCCAGCTTTTCGCCGTTGGCGATCTTGAACTGCTGCAACACCAGGTCGATGCCCGCGGTCTCCTCGGTGACCGGGTGCTCGACCTGCAGCCGGGTGTTGACCTCCAGGAACGAGATCAGGCCGTCCTGGCCGACCAGGTATTCGACGGTGCCGGCGCCGTAGTAGTGCGCCTCCTTGCAGATGCGCTTGGCCGACTCGTGGATCTCCTTGCGCTGCGCGTCGGTCAGGAACGGGGCGGGCGCCTCCTCCACCAGCTTCTGGAAGCGGCGTTGCAGGGAGCAGTCGCGGGTGCCCGCGACGATGACGTTGCCGTGCTGGTCGGCGATCACCTGCGCCTCGACGTGGCGGGGCTTGTCCAGGTAGCGCTCGACGAAGCATTCGCCGCGGCCAAAGGCGGCGACGGCTTCGCGCACCGCCGATTCGTACAGGTGCGGGATCTCTTCGATGGTGCGCGCGACCTTCATGCCGCGGCCGCCGCCACCGAAGGCCGCCTTGATGGCGATCGGGACGCCGTACTCCTCGGCGAAGGCCACCACCTCGTCGGCGTCCTTGACCGGGTCGGGCGTGCCGGGCACCAGGGGAGCCTGGGCGCGTGCCGCGATGTGGCGGGCGGTGACCTTGTCACCGAGGTCGCGGATCGACTGGGGGCTCGGGCCGATCCAGATCAGGCCGGCGTCGAGGACCGCCTGCGCGAAATCGGCGTTCTCCGAGAGGAACCCGTAGCCGGGGTGGATGGCGTTGGCGCCCGACTTGGCCGCCGCGTCGAGGAGCTTGCCGAAGTCCAGGTAGGACTCCGCGGAAGTCTGGCCACCCAAGGCGAACGCCTCGTCGGCGAGGCGCACGTGCGGGGCGTCGGCGTCGGGCTCGGCGTACACCGCCACGCTGGGCAGGCCCGCATCGCGAGCCGCGCGGATCACCCGGACAGCGATCTCGCCGCGGTTGGCGACAAGCACTTTGGAGATCCTCGAGCTGGCGTGACTAGCCACTGCGCCTCCTGTTTGGCATATCTGAAGCGGACGTGTTTCCGCCGTGGGCTTCTTTAAGAGAGTTTCTTACAACTCCCGGGAAGTCTAAGCGCCGCGCCGTCAGGCCGATCAGGCGGTGCCGGAATTTGGAGCCGACTCGCGCAGCCGCCGCTTGATGCGGGCGAGCATCGCCGACATGCCGCGCAGCCGCAGCGGGCTGATCAGCGCGGCCAAGCCCAGGTCGGTGTAAAAGTCCTCGGGCACCGCCAAAATGTCGGCCGCGGGCTGCTCGTCGAGACCGGCGGCCAGGATCGACGCGAACCCCCTGGTGGTCGGCGCCTCGGCGGGCGCGCTGAAGTGCAACCGCACCCGGTTCGGGTCGCTGGCATCGACGTGGAGGAAGAGCGGGGTCTGGCATTCGGGCACCGGCTCCATGGCCTGCTCTTCCAGCTCGGGAGGCAGGGCCGGGAGGTCGTTTGCGAATTCCAGCAGCAGCGTCAGCTTGTCCTGGCCCTGGACTTCGGCGAAGTCGGAGACCACCTCGGCTAACGGGGCGGGCAGGGTCATCGGACCGGAACGGCCCCCGGCTCTTCACCTGCGACGATCGGCGTGCGCACGGTGTTGCCCCACTCGGTCCACGATCCGTCGTAGTTGCGCACCCCGGGCTTGCCCAGCAGGTAGGTGAGCACGAACCAGGTGTGGCTGGACCGCTCGCCGATGCGGCAGTACACGACGGTCTTGTCGTCCGGGGTGATGAAGTCGTAGAGCTCCTCGAGCTCCTCGCGGCTGCGGAATCGCCCGCTCTCGTCGACCGCCTTGGCCCACGGGATGGACCGGGCGGTGGGGATGTGGCCGCCGCGCAGCACGCCCTCCTCGGGGTAGTCGGGCATGTGGGTGCGCTTGCCGGTGTACTCGTCCGGCGAGCGCACGTCGATCAGCGGCTGGGTGCCGAGGATGGCCAGCACGTCGTCCTTGAAGGCCCGGATGGGCTCGTCGTTGCGGGCGACGACGGGGTAGCCGGTGGAGGTCTTGGTGGGGACGTCCAGGGTGGTCTCCCGGCGCTCGGCCAGCCACAGGTCGCGCCCGCCGTTGAGCAGGCGCACATCGGGGTGGCCGAACAACGTGAAGACCCACAGCGCGTAGGCGGCCCACCAGTTGCTCTTGTCGCCGTAGATCACCACGGTGTCGTCGCGCGAGATGCCTTTGCGGTCCATCAATTCGGCGAACTGCTCGCCGTTGATGTAGTCGCGGACCCTCGGGTCGTTGAGGTCGGTGTGCCAGTCGATCTTGACCGCGCCGGGGATATGGCCGACGTCGTAGAGCAAGACGTCCTCGTCGGATTCGACGATCACCAGGCCGGGGGTGCCCTGATGGGCGGAGAGCCAGTCGGCGGTGACCAGCCGTTCGGGGTGGGCGTAGGCCGTCAGAGTCGGGCTTGGATCCGGGGGTAATGCCACGCCTCCGAGCCTACCGTCAGCTCGGAAACGGCAATCGGGTCAGTGCTTGCGGACTAGCCGCTCGGGCACGCCGGGGTTCCAGATGGTGATGTCCAGATGGCCGTCGCGGACCTCAACCGCCGATGCCCCGGTGACGTCGGTGGCGAGCAGGTCGAATCGCTGCTCGCGCAGGTCCAATCCGGTCTCGGAGAACAGCGTCTCGGCGAAGCGCCGGTGCACCGCGCCGTAGGGAACGACGCGGGCCAGGCCCCACAGCTTCGCGTCGCCGTCGGTCACCTCGGTGTCGACCGTCGCGGTGTGCAGACAGAACCTCGGGTCGCGCGCCAGATCGAGGAACTTAGTGGTGGCCGGCATCCCGGGCAGCCACAGCTCTTCCTCGAAGATCCGCGGCTCCATCGGGCTGATCCGGGGGAACCCGTCGGAGCGCAGGGTGGCCAACATGCACAGGTTGCCGCTGGCGAGATGTCGACGGGTGAAGATGCCGGCGATGCGCGGCGCTTGGGCGGTGAACTCGGTCCAAGTGGTCATGGCTTGACCCTAGGGTTTCCGCCGAACCTGTAATTCTGCGGAGAAAGTGCGAGTGGGCGCCTGCGGATTTACGGGTTCGGCGTTGCCGCCCACAGCTGGGTCACCGACAGCCCCACCCTTCCCAACATGGACCGCAGCAGCGGCAGGCTCACACCGATCACGTTCGACGGGTCGCCGTCGATCCCGTCGACGAACCAGCCGCCCAGCCCGTCGAGGGTGAACCCGCCGGCCACGTGCAGCGGCTCGCCGCTGGCGACGTAAGCCCGCAGGTCCTCCTCCGTGGGTACGGCGAAACGCACTGTGGTGCAAGCGGATTCCACTTCGCGATGGGTGATCGCGCCACCCACCAGCCGCAGCAGACAGTGCCCGGTGTGCAGCCGGCCCGACCGGCCACCCATGCGACGCCACTGGGCCATCGCTTCGCCGGCCGACCCGGGCTTGCCGCACAGTTCGCCGTCGAGATAGAGCATCGAATCGCAGCCGACGACAACGCAATCGGCGGCGACGGCACCGGCCAGTTCGCCCGCCACGCGCTCGGCCTTGGCCGCCGCCAGCGCGCACACCACCTCAGCGGGCGCGGCTTCGGGCCGCAGCTCCGCGACGACGGCGTCTTCGTCCAAGCCGGAGACCACGACCAGCGGATCGATGCCGGCCTGGCGCAGCACCTGCAGGCGGCCCGACGAGGCCGACCCGAGGACCAGCCGGGTCAATGCTTCATGTGCGTCATTTGCTGCATGGTGAGCCGCTGGTAGTTGGACATCGCGAACCGCAGCCGGTCCACCGGCAGGCCCCAGCGGGTGGGCTCGGGCTCGGTGGGCTCGGGGACGCCGCCACCGACGACGCCCAGCGCGGTGACCAGCGCGGCCACCTCCTCGTCGGTGGGGCGACCCTTGAGGACGTGGATGTGCGGCTCGTGCGGCTGGTGCGCGGCTTCGGTTGTCTCAGAGCCGTTTTCGTCGCTCATGGCCGGATCGTTCGCCTCACTCCCGTCGCTCACCGCGTTCGCTCCGCTCGTTCGGCTCACAGCGGGATGTTCCCGTGCTTCTTGGGGGGCAGGTGCGCGATCTTTCGTTCCAGCAGCCGCAGCGCCGTGCCGATGTAGCCGCGGGTGTGCGACGGCGGGATCACCGCGTCGACGTAGCCCCGCTCGGCGGCGACGTAGGGGTTGACCAACGTGTCCTCGTACTCCTGCTGCAGCTCCAGGCGCAGCGCGTCGACGTCCTTGCCCTCCTTGGCCGCCTCGGAGAGCTGCTTGCGGTAGACGAAGCCGACGGCCCCGGAGGCGCCCATCACCGCGATCTGCGCCGTCGGCCAGGCGATGTTGACGTCGCAGCCCATGTCCTTGGAGCCCATGACGCAGTACGCGCCGCCGTAGGCCTTGCGGGTGATCACGGTGATCTTCGGGACGGTGGCCTCGCCGTAGGCGAACAGCAGCTTGGCGCCGCGCCGGATGATGCCGTTGTATTCCTGGCCGGTGCCCGGCAGGAAGCCCGGGACGTCCACCAGCATGATGATCGGGATGTTGAAGCAGTCGCAGGTCCGCACGAACCGGGCCGCCTTCTCCGAGGCGTTGATGTCCAGGCAGCCGGCGAACTGTGTGGGCTGGTTGGCCACGATCCCGACCGGTCGGCCCTCGATGCGGCCGAAGCCGACGACGATGTTGGTGGCGTAGCCGTTCTGGATTTCCAGGAACTCGTCGTCGTCGAGGATCCGGGTGATCACCTCGTGCATGTCGTACGGCTGGTTGGCGGAGTCCGGGATCAGCGTGTCCAGCTCGAGGTCCTCCTCGGTGAGGTTGTCCTCGATGGCGCCCTCGGGGACGGGCTCGGCGTAGCGCGGCGCGTCGGTGGCGTTGTTGGGCGGCAGGTAGCTCAGCAGGTCGCGCACCCAGTCGAAGGCGTCCTGCTCGCCCGATGCGACGTAGTGCAGGGTGCCCGACTTGGCCATGTGGGTGTGGGCGCCCCCGAGCTCCTCCATCGTGACGTCCTCGCCCGTGACGGTCTTGATGACATCCGGCCCGGTGATGAACATCTGGCTGGTCTGGTCGACCATCACCACGAAGTCGGTCAGGGCGGGGGAGTACACGTGCCCACCGGCGGCGGCGCCCATGATCAGCGAGATCTGCGGGATCACGCCGGAGGCCAGGATGTTGTTCCGGAAGATCTTGCTGTACAGGCCGAGCGAGACGACACCCTCCTGGATACGCGCGCCGGCGCCGTCGTTGATGCCGATCAGCGGGCGGCCGGTCTTGATCGCCAGTTCCTGAATCTTGACGATCTTCTCGCCGTACACCTCGCCGAGGCTGCCGCCGAACACCGTGGCGTCCTGGCTGAAGATGCACACTTCGCGACCGTCGATGGTGCCGTAGCCGGTGATCACGCCGTCGCCGAGCGGGCGGTTGTTCTCCAGGCCGAAGTTCTTGCTGCGGTGCCGCGCCAGCGCGTCGAGTTCGACGAACGAGTCCTCGTCGAGCAGGGCGAGGATGCGCTCACGGGCGGTCAGCTTGCCCTTGGCGTGCACCTTCTCGACGGCCTCTTCACCCACCGGGTGCAGCGACTCTTCGCGGCGCTTGTGCAGCTCGGCCAGCTTGCCTGCGGTGGTGTGGATGTCGATGGTGTGCTCAGCGGCCGGCTCCGCGGTGTGGTCGGTAACGCTTGTCATGGGATCCGAGCTTAGCGGCGGGCTAGTCTCCGCTGATGGACTGGGCGACCGAATGCGATGTGCTGGTCGCGGGATCGGGCGGTGGCGGCGTCACCGGTGCCTACACCGCGGCGCGCGAAGGCCTGGACGTGTTGCTGGTGGAGGCGACGTCTAAATTCGGCGGGACCACCGCCTACTCCGGTGGGGGCGGCGTCTGGTTCCCGTGCAACCCGGTGCTGCTGCGGGCCGGGGGCCCTGGCTCGTTTGACGACACCATCGAGGACGCGCTCACCTACTACCACGCCGTCGTCGGTGACCGCACCCCCCGTGAACTGCAGGAAACCTATGTCCGCGGCGGCGCCCGGCTGATCGAGTACCTGGAAGCCGACCCCCTGCTGAAGTTCGTGCCGTTGCCCTGGCCGGACTACTACGGCAAAGCGCCGAAGGCGCGGCTGGACGGCCAGCGCCACATCGCCGCGAAGCCCTGGAAGGTGGCCGCCGCCCCCGAACTGCGGGAGGTGATCCGCGGGCCGCTGGACACCGACCGGCTCGGCGCGGAACCGCCCTCCGACTACTTCCTCGGGGGTCGGGCGCTGATCGCGCGGTTCCTCAAGGCGATTGAGCAGTATCCGACGGCCTCGCTGCGGCGTGACACCGCCCTGGTCGAGTTGGTGATGTCCGAAGGGGCGGTGACGGGCGCGATCGTCGAGAGCGACGGTGAGCGCCGCGCGATCCGGAGCCGGCTGGGGGTGCTGCTGGCCGCCGGCGGCTTCGAGAACAACGAGGAGTTGCGGCGCGAATACGGGGTGCCGGGCGCGACCCGAGACACCATGGGCGGCCCGGGGAGTCGGGGGCTGGCGCTGCAGGCCGGCATCGCCGCGGGCGCCGACACCGACCTGCTGGATCAGGCGTGGTGGTCGCCGGGCATGACCCACCCGGACGGCCGGTCCGCGTTCGCGCTGTGGTTCACCGGTGGCATCTTCGTGAACCAGGACGGCAACCGGTTCGTCAACGAGTCCCGTGCGTACGACCGGGCCGGCCGCGAGATCATCGCGCAACTGCAGGACGGGTCAATCACGTTGCCGTACTGGATGATCTACGACGACAGGGAGGGCGAAGTGCCTCCGGTGAAGGCGGCCAACGTCCCCATCGTCGAGACGGAGCGCTACGTCGCCGCCGGCCTGTGGCACTCGGCGGACACCCTGGAGGAACTGGCCGACAAGATCGGTGTCCCGGGCCGGCAGCTGGCGGCAACGGTGGCCCGGTTCAACGGTTTTGCCGCGTCCGGCGTCGACGGGGACTTCGGCAGGGGCGACGAGGCTTTCGACCGCGCGTTCTCGGGGGGCGCCTCGCCACTGGTGCCCATCGATCGGCCGCCGTATCACGCCGCGGCTTTCGGCATTTCGGATCTGGGCACCAAGGGCGGCCTGCGCACCGACACCGCCGCCCGGGTGCTCGACACGTCCGGCAACCCCATCCCCGGTTTGTACGCCGCCGGCAACACGATGGCCGCGCCCAGCGGCACCGCCTACCCCGGCGGCGGCAACCCGATCGGAACCAGCATGCTGTTCAGCCACCTGGCCGCCCTGGACATGCGAGACGCGAGCCGCCGGCGCCGGTGAGTTCTAGGCTGGGTCCAGTGACAGACCGAGACCAGCTCAGAGCACCGCTGGACCAGGCCGCGCTGCGCGCCGAACTGATCGGCACCGGACTGGGCTGGCGCCGACTCGACGTCGTCGAACAGACCGGCTCCACGAACGCCGACCTGCTCGCGCGAGCGGCGTCGGGGACCGACGTGGCCGGGGCGGTGCTGATCGCCGAGCACCAGACGGCGGGCCGCGGGCGGCACGGCCGCAGCTGGTCGGCCACCCCGCGGACCCAGATCACGATGTCGGTTGGCATCAGCATCGTCGACGTGCCGACCGCCGGCTGGGGCTGGTTGCCCCTGGCCACCGGGGTGGCGGTGGTCGACACGGTGGCCCCACTGCTCGGCGGCGTTCCGGTGGGGCTCAAGTGGCCCAACGACGTGCTGGCCGGCGCCCCCGAATCCCCGGGCAAGCTGGCCGGCATCCTCGCCGAGGTGGCACGGCCGGTGGTGGTGATCGGCTTGGGGCTCAACGTGTTTCAGGCGCCCGACGGCATCGAGGGGGCCACCTCGCTGCTCGACCTCGGTGTGCAGGCTCCCGACCGCACCCTGCTGGTGTGCGGGCTGTTGTCCGAGCTCGGCCGGCGGATCGTGGCGTGGCGCGCCGCGCGCGGGGCGGACTGGGCGCTGGCAGCCGACTACCGGGCGCGCAGCCTGACCATCGGCCACCGGGTGCGGGCCCACCTGCCCGGCGGCAAGGAAGTGGTCGGGGACGCGACCGCCGTCGACGACCAGGGCAGGCTGTGCATCGACACCGGGGGAGAGACCGTCGTCGTCTCGGCGGGCGACGTGGTGCATTTGCGCTAGTTGTCCGGCCCCGCGCGGCTAATGTCGGCGGGCATGAGCTACCCGGATAACGTCCTGGCCGCGGGCGAGCAGGTTATCGTCCACCGCCACCCGCACTGGAAGCGGTTGATCTGGCCCGTCGTGGCCCTGCTGCTGGCGACCGCGCTGGCGGCGTTCGGGTCGGGCTACCTGAACTCGACTCATTGGGGGCAGCTGGCCAAGAACATCATCTACGGCGTCATCTGGGGCATCTGGCTGGTAATCGTCGGCTGGCTGACGCTGTGGCCGTTCCTGAGCTGGCTGACCACTCATTTCGTCGTGACGAACCGGCGGGTGATGTTTCGGCACGGGGTGCTGACCCGCACCGGAATCGATATCCCCCTGGCGCGGATCAACAGCGTGGAATTCCGCGATCGGATCACTGAGCGAATGTTTCGCACCGGCACGCTGATTATTGAATCGGCGTCACAGGATCCGTTGGAGTTCTACGACATTCCGCGCCTGCGCGAGGTGCACGCGCTGCTGTATCACGAAGTTTTCGACACCCTGGGTTCGGAGGAGTCGCCCAGCTGACCCCGCCGGCCGGCCCGGTTGCGCCAGGTGCGCAGCGGAGTGACGTTCCCGCCCTCGATCTCGTCCTCGAGCATCTCGGCGATGCCGCCGGCGGTGAGGGCGGATTCCAGTGCCTTGTCGGGGTTGCGCGCGAACTCGTCGGGGAACACCCAGCGCCGGAACGCCCAGAAGCGGAAGGCCATCTGCAGCAGGTTGCCGATGATGTAGGCCGAGATGAAGTCGGCGATGTTCTCCACGGTCAGCGAGACCATCGGCTCCCGCAGCTGCAGGACGTAGCTGGAGAACCACAGCGGCGCCATGGACAGCAGCACCCCCACACCGCTGAAGGCGAAGAACAGCAGCGCCTCGTGGTGACGTTCCCGGCCGCCGCGATCGCGGAAGCTCCACTCGCGGTTCAACACGTAGGACGCGATCACCGCGACGATGCCGGCGATGACCTTCGCGGTGACCGGCTTGGAGTCCAGAATTGTCAGTTTCAGCGTGTAGAAAATCGCCGAGTCGATCACGAACGTGGTTCCGCCGACGATGGCGAATTTGATCAGTTCGTGGTGGCGCAGCAAATAGGGCTGAATAAACCCGGGCATGCGTTCGATTGCGGCGTCGGCGAAGGGCACAAGTGGTCAGTGTACGGACGGACACAAAATCGACGCAAAATCGTACATAACGATTCGGTGTCACCGCCGGTCAACACGCCGCCCGCGCCGTGACACCATGATGGCCGTGCCGAGTACACGCCCGCCCAGGGCCGCCCCCGCAGTAGCGCCGTTGGTCGCCATGGTCGGCGGCGGCCAGCTCGCCCGGATGACCCATCAGGCCGCGATCGCCCTGGGGCAGACGCTGCGGGTGCTGGCGACCGCCGCCGACGAGCCGGCCGCGCAGGTCACCCCCGACGTCGTGATCGGTTCACACACCGAGCTGGAAGACCTGCGCCGGGTCGCCGCCGGGGCCCATGTCCTGACGTTCGACCACGAGCATGTGCCGGGCGAGCTGCTGGACAAGCTGGTCGCCGAGGGCGTCAACGTCGCCCCGCCGCCGCAGGCGCTGGTGCACGCCCAGGACAAGCTGGTCATGCGGCGGCGGCTGGAGTCGCTGGGCGTTCCCGTGCCCAGCTACGCCGAAATCCGGAGCGTCGACGAACTCGATGCCTTCGCGCGGCGCATCGCCGGCCCCGTGGTCGTGAAAGCGGTGCGCGGCGGCTACGACGGCCGCGGGGTGCGGATGGCACGCGACCCTCTGCATGCGAGAGAGATCGCGGCCGACTTCCTGGCCGATGAGGTGCCGGTGATGGCCGAGGAGCAGGTGAGTCTGCGCCGCGAACTGTCGGCGCTGGTGGCGCGCTCACCGTTCGGCCAGGGCGCGGCGTGGCCGGTCGTCGAGACGGTGCAACGGGACGGGATCTGCGTGCAGGTGATCGCGCCCGCGCCCGGGCTGCCCGACAACGTCGCCGCCGCGGCCCAGCAGCTGGCGCTGCGCCTGGCCGCCGAGCTGGGCGTGGTCGGGGTGTTCGCCGTCGAGCTGTTCGAGACCACCGACGGAGAGCTGCTCGTCAACGAGCTGGCGATGCGGCCGCACAACTCCGGGCACTGGACCATGGACGGGGCGCGCACCAGTCAATTCGAACAGCACGTGCGCGCGGTGCTGGACTATCCGCTGGGCGACACCGACGCCATCGCGCCGGTGACGGTGATGGCCAACGTGCTCGGCGCCGCGGAGCGGCCCGCGATGACAATCGACGAGCGGTTGCACCACCTGTTCGCGCGGATGCCCGACGCCCGGGTGCACCTCTACGGCAAGGAGGAACGGCCCGGTCGCAAGGTCGGCCACGTCAATTTCCTGGGCACCGACATGGCGGAGGTGGCCGCGCTGCGGACGCGTGCCGAGTTGGCGGCACACTGGTTGTCGCACGGGCAGTGGACGGACGGATGGGATCCGCATGCCGGCGACGATAAACAGAGCAGTGCGATAGGAAAAGGCGGGAGAAGCGGCATAAATGGCCATGAGTGAGCAACCCCGCGTCGGGGTCATCATGGGCAGCGACAGCGACTGGTCGGTGATGTCCGACGCCGCCGCGGCGCTGGCCGAGTTCGACGTACCGGCCGAGGTTCGGGTGGTCTCGGCGCATCGCACGCCCCAGGTGATGTTCGACTACGCGCGCGGCGCGGCCGACCGCGGCATCGAGGTGATCATCGCTGGAGCCGGCGGCGCCGCCCACCTGCCCGGGATGGTCGCGTCGGCGACGCCGCTGCCGGTGATCGGGGTGCCGGTGCCGCTGGCGCGGCTGGACGGCCTCGACTCGTTGCTGTCGATCGTGCAGATGCCCGCGGGCGTCCCGGTGGCCACGGTCTCGATCGGCGGCGCGCGCAATGCGGGCCTGCTCGCCGTGCGCATCCTCGGCTCATCCGATCCCGCGCTGCGGGCCCGCCTCGTCGAGTTCCAAGGCCAGCTGGCCGAGAGCGTGCGCGCCAAGGATGAGGCGCTACAGCAGCTGCACGGTAAAGTTACCGGTGAGTAGCAAGGAGGCTTGAGATGGCTGGTTGGGCCGGAGACCCGTCGTTCGATTTGTTCCAGTTGCCCGAGGAGCACCAGGAGCTGAGGGCGGCGATCCGCGCGCTGGCGGAGAAGGAGATCGCCCCGCACGCCGCCGACGTCGACGAGAATTCGCGCTTCCCGGACGAGGCGCTGGAGGCGCTGAACGCGTCCGGCTTCAACGCGGTCCACGTCCCCGAGGAGTTCGGTGGCCAGGGCGCGGATTCCGTCGCGGCGTGCATCGTGATCGAGGAGGTCGCCCGCGTCGACGCTTCTGCGTCGCTGATCCCCGCGGTGAACAAGCTGGGCACCATGGGGCTGATCCTGCGCGGCTCCGACGAGCTGAAGAAGCAGGTGCTGCCGTCCATCGCCGACGGCACCGCGATGGCGTCCTACGCGTTGAGCGAGCGGGAAGCCGGCAGCGACGCGGCAGCCATGCGCACGCGGGCCAAGGCCGACGGCGACGACTGGATTCTCAACGGCGCCAAGTGCTGGATCACCAACGGCGGCAAGTCGAGCTGGTACACCGTCATGGCCGTCACCGATCCGGACAAGGGCGCCAACGGCATCTCCTCGTTCATGGTGCACGCCGACGACGAGGGGTTCACCGTCGGGCCCAAAGAGAAGAAGCTCGGCATCAAGGGCTCCCCGACCACCGAGCTGTACTTCGAGAACTGCCGCATCCCGGGCGACCGGATCATCGGTGAGCCGGGCACCGGCTTCAAGACCGCGCTGGCGACGCTGGACCACACCCGCCCCACCATCGGCGCCCAGGCGGTCGGCATCGCGCAGGGCGCGCTGGACGCCGCCATCGCCTACACCAAGGACCGCAAGCAGTTCGGCCGCCCCGTCAGCGACAACCAGGGTGTGCAGTTCATGCTCGCCGACATGGCCATGAAGCTGGAGTCGGCGCGGCTGATGGTCTACCACGCGGCCGCCCGCGCGGAACGCGGCGAATCCAACCTGGGCTTCATCTCCGCGGCGTCCAAGTGCTGGGCCTCCGACGTCGCGATGGAGGTGACCACCGACGCGGTGCAGCTCTTCGGCGGCGCGGGCTACACCGTCGACTTCCCGGTCGAGCGGATGATGCGCGACGCCAAGATCACCCAGATCTACGAGGGCACGAATCAGATTCAGCGCGTTGTCATGTCGCGGGCGCTGCTGCGCTGAACGCGACGCTAGGATCTCTCAGGGCAGCCATTCGGGGTGGTGGGGCCACACGTAGAGTCGTGCGAATGGGTCTGACCGTGGGGGTCTCAGTGAACGGCGTGGCGTCGTCTGCGCACGCCGGGATGACCGGCAATTGATGCCCATGCGCGCTCCGGCGACCCCGGCGGCGAATTGGCAGTCGTTGTCTTTGCTGTTGGTCGAGGACGACCGCGCCGACGCGGTGCTGGTGGAAGACCTGATCGCCGATGCGGTCGCCGATATCCGGGTGGTGTGGGCGCAGTCGATGGCCCACGCCGAGCGTGAGCTTGCCTCCGCCCGGCCCGACTGCGTGCTGCTGGACCTGCACCTGCCCGACGCCAACGGCATCGACGCGCTGGACCGCATCGCCAAGCACGACGCCACGGTTCCCATCGTCGTGCTGACCGGGCTGAACGACGAGTACTTCGGCGCCTCGGCGGTCGCCGCGGGCGCCCAGGACTACCTGGTGAAGGGCCGTGTCGAGCCCGAGATGCTGCGGCGCGCGCTGCTGTACGCGATCGAGCGCAAGCGCGCCGAGCTGATCGCCGCCGACCTGCACGCGACCCAGCTGAGGGCCCGTGAGAACGCCCTGCTGGAGCGCGGCCTGCTGCCCTCCCCGCTGCTGCTGGACAACCCGGGCGTCGACATCGTCGCCCGGTACCGGCCGAGCCGCGAGGACGCGCTGCTGTGCGGGGACTTCTACGACGTGGTCCAGACGCCCGACCGGGTCGTTCACGTCCTGATCGGCGACGTCGCGGGGCACGGGCCGCACGAGGCCGCCCTGGGCGCGGCGCTGCGCATCGCCTTCCGCGCGCTCACCTTCGCCGGCGTGCACGGGGTCGAGCTGATGCGGCAGCTCGAGCGGGTGCTGCACTCCGAGCGAACGGGCATAGGCGTTTTCGCGACCGTGCTCAGTCTGGAGATCCCGGCCGACAGTCCGCGCATCACCGTCATCCGCGCCGGTCACCCCGGGATGCTGTTGCAGCGCGACGGCACGGTGGAATGGGTGGAGCCGCCCGGCGGTCCCGCGCTGGGCCTGCGCGCCGACGACGACTGGCCGCGCTATGAGATGGAGTTTCCCGCGGGTCATGGCCTGCTGCTGCTGACCGACGGCCTGTTCGAGGGATATTCGGGACAAGGCACCCAGCGCCTCGGCGAGGACGGTCTGCTCGAGCTGGCCCGGTCGCACGCGAACCGACCGGGTCCGGAGTTCGTCGACGCGCTCATCGACGGCGCCCAGGAACTCGCCCAGTCGCACGGCGGGCTCACCGACGACATCGCCGTGCTGCGGGTCGAAAGGACCACCCCGTGACCCCGAGGTCGCGCCGCCTGCCCCTGTCGCAGCTCACGGTGCGTGGCTGGCACGCCCTCGTCCTGGTCAGCATGGGCGTGATGGTGCTCGCCGGCGCACTCGTCGGCGGGCTGTTGCTGGACCGCACCGACCAGATGACGCGCGACCTCCTCGACAACATCCAGCCGGCGCGCGTGGCGGCCTTCCAGCTGCAGGCCGCGCTGCGCGACCAGGAGACGGGCATCCGGGGCTACCTGATCGCCGGGGACCGGCAATTCCTCACGCCGTACTACGACGGACAGCACGCCGAACACGCTGCGGTGGACGAGATCCGGCGCCGTCTGAGCGAGCGTCCGGACCTCATCGGCGACCTGGACGCGATCGAGAACGCCGCGGCCAAGTGGCGGGCGAGCTATGCCGAACCGGTCATCGGCACCGTGATGCCGAACGGCAAGAACGTCACGAGCAAACCGTCGGCGGAGCGCGGCAAAGCCGAATTCGACCATTTGCGAATGCTTTTCGATAGCCAGAACGCGAATCTGTCCGCCGCGCGGACGACCGCCGCGAACGAACTCAAACGCGTCGATGCCTGGCGCGACAGGGCGTTCGGCGCCATGGTGTTGCTGTTCTTCGTCACGGCCGGGCTGCTGGGGTTCCTGATCCGGGACACGGTCGCGCGCCCACTCGCCGCGCTGGCCGCGGCGTGCCGGCGGATCACCGAGGGCAACTTCGAGCAAAGCATCGCGGCGCCGAAGCGGCCCAAAGACATCCGCGACATGGCGATCAACGTGGAGAACATGCGCAAGCGCATGGTCGACGAGCTCGAGACGTCGCGTACGGCCCAGGCGCAGCTGGACGAGCAGGCGGCCGAATTGCGCCGGTCCAACACCGAACTCGAGCAGTTCGCCTACGTCGCATCGCACGACCTGCAGGAGCCGCTGCGCAAGGTCGCCTCGTTCTGCCAGCTGCTGGAGCGGCGATACGGTGACAAGCTCGACGAGCGCGGCATCGAATACATCGGATTCGCGGTCGACGGGGCCAAACGGATGCAGGCGCTGATCAACGACCTGCTCACCTTCTCGCGCGTCGGCCGGCTGGGCGCCACGGAGACCGACGTGGACCTCGACACGGCGCTGGACTCCGGCCTGGCCAACCTGGCCACCGCCATCGAAGAGTCGGACGCCGAAATCGTGCGCCCCGACGCGCTGCCGCGGATCAAGGGCGACCCCATGTTGCTGACGATGCTGTGGCAGAACCTCATCGGCAACGCGGTGAAGTTCCGGCACAAAGATCGCCGGCCCCGCGTCGTCATCGAGTGCGTGCCGGGCACCGGCATCCATGACGGCGAATGGTTGATCACCGTGTCGGACAACGGTATCGGCATCCCGCCCGAGTTCGCCGACAAGGTCTTCGTCATCTTCCAGCGCCTGCACGGTCGCGACGTGTACGCCGGGACCGGCGTCGGCCTCGCGTTGGTCAAGAAGATCGTCGAGCACCACGGCGGCACCATCCGGATCGACCCGACCCGCACCGAGGGGACGCGGTTCGAGTTCACGCTGCCCATGCCCGAGGCCGTAGCCGAAGCAGACTCAGACGCTTTGGAAGGAGCGCACCAATGACATCAGAAGGCAGAGCGATCGACATCCTGCTCGTCGAGGACGACCCGGGGGACGAGCTCATCACGCGAGAAGCCTTCGAGCACAACAAACTCAAGAACCGGCTCCACGTGGCGCACGACGGGGAGGAAGGCCTCGACTACCTCTACCAGCGCGGCAAGTTCGAGGATGCGCCGCGGCCCGACCTCATCCTGCTGGACCTGAACCTGCCCAAGTACGACGGCCGCCAGCTGCTGGAGAAGATCAAGTCCGACCCGGACCTGGCCCGCATCCCGGTCGTCGTGCTCACCACCTCCTCGGCCGAGGAGGACATCCTGCGCAGCTACAAGCTGCACGCCAACGCCTATGTCACCAAGCCGGTCGACCTGGATCAGTTCATGAAGGCGGTCCGGCAGATCGACGAGTTCTTCGTCCAGGTGGTGCGCCTGCCCAGCCTGTAAGGCTATGGCGCGGTGAGGAACTCGTCGTTGTGCTGCCCGGGCGCGGGCGGGGGATCGGTGACCACAGCGTCGAAGCTCGCGTAGCGCGCCGGCATGCGGACCACCGTGACCGCGTCGCCGCCGGTGCCCACCGGAAGGGCGAGCTCGTTCTCCCCGAAGAGCGGGGTGTCCACCACCTGCTTCCAGGTGTAGGCCAGGCAGGCCATCAGGCCGCCTTCCTGAAGCAGCTCAACCCATTCGGCCGCCGTCTTGGCGGCCAGCGCCGACTCGAGTTCCTCGGTCAACTCGTGGTAATTCATTGCCCGCGAACGCTGATCGATGAACCGCTCGTCGGTCAGCAGGTCCGGCCGCCCGATGATCTGGCACAGCTTCGCCCAATGCTTGGGCACATACGCGCTGATCACCAGGTACCCGTCGGCGGCCTTGAACGCGTCGGACGGTTGGGTGGCGAAGCCAACTCCCTTGCGCTTCTTGGGCTTCGGTGTGGCGTCGGGCTTGACCACCGCGCTGGGCTTGTTCAGATGGATCGTGAGCTGGCTGGCCTGCAAGTTGACCGCGACGTCGTACATGGCGACGCGCACCACGTCGGCCACGCCATGGCGCTCCCGGTTGAGCAGGGCGGCCAGCACCGCCTGGGCCAGCACGTGACCGCTGGCGGCGTCGACGAGCTGGAAGGGGATGATCTGCGGTTTGCCGGTCGGCGTCGGCATCCCGGTCGTCATGCCCGACTCGGCCGCAACCATCAGATCGACGCCCGGCCTGCTGCCGTGCGGGCCGTTGCCGCCGTAGGCCGACAGCCGCGCATAGACGAGCCGGGGGTTGCGGGCGCGCAACTCGTCGGGCCCCAGGCCCATCCGCTCCATCACGCCGGGGCGGAACCCTTCCAGCACGACGTCGGCGGTGTCGACCAGCCGCAGGATCTGTTGCTTGGCTTCGTCGTTCGTGAGGTCGACCGCCACCGACTTCTTGCCCCGGTTGTGCGGCAGAAACAGCGTGGGCAGCGGCGGACGCCCGGGCAGGACCGCGGTGATCTGCCGGGCCGCCTCACCCAGGGGCGCCTCGACCTTGATCACCTCGGCGCCCAGGTCGGCCAGCACCTGGCCGGCAAGCGGCCCGGCGATGTTCTGGGTGAAATCGAGTACCCGGAACCCGTCAAGCGGCTTGGCGTGCGTGCTGTCTGCCATGGGTGGCCTTCCGTCAACGGGCCGTGTGCAACTCCGCGATGCAGTAGTAGTTCTCGGCGAACGGCGCACCGGCTTCGGTGCGCTGCAAAGGTAACCCGTTGTCGGCCAACAACTGATTCAGGGGTGTGCGAACCGGGCGCCAGCCCCGCCGCTCCAGATACGTCGCCGCGTCGTTGCGCTCGCCGGGGAACCCCAGGTCGCCGAGCGCAATGTCCAGGCCGTTCTCCCGCCACTTCTCGCTGGCGGCGTTCAGGGCGTCCCCGTTGTCACCGGAGTTGCTGAAGACCTCGGCCACCAGCCGGCTCCCGTCGGCGCTGAGCGCGGTGATGTCGTCGAGCAACCGGTCCTGCGCCTCTGGCGGCAGGAAGCCGAGCAGGCCCTCGGCGGCCCAGGCGGCCGGCCGCTTGGTGTCGAAGCCGGCGTCGCGCAGCGCCGACGGCCAATCGTGGCGCAGGTCGAACGGGACGGCCCGAACCTCGGCGGTGGGCTGGGCGCCCAGCTCGGCGATGGTTGCCGTCTTGAATTCGATGACTTGCGGCTGGTCGATCTCGAACACCGTGGTGCCCGCCGCCCACGGCAGCCGGTTGGCGCGCGCGTCCAGGCCGGACGCCAGGATGACGACCTGGCGGATGCCCGTTGCACCCGCCTCGGCGAAGAACGCGTCGATGTAGCGCGTGCGGGCGGCCAGCATGTCGGTCATGCGTTGCATGCCCCACGGGGCGCCGGGTTCGTCGACGTCGGCCGAGCTCAATTCGCCGGCGGCCCATCGCGTCATGAAATCGACGCCGACGGCGCGCACCAGCGGCTCGGCGAACGGGTCGTCGATCAGCGCGTCGCGGGTGGCCCGGGCCCGTCCGGCCGCCACCATGGTGGCGGTGGCCCCCACGCTCGTGGCCAGGTCCCAGCTGTCGTTGTCGGTGCGTGTCATCGGCACTGCCCTTTCCGTCTAGTCGTTAACCAGAGTAACGATGGTGACGAAAGACCCCTGTCGGAGTGGCGTTGCGCCCTTATCCGAGGCGAGGGCCGGCGGCAGCATCGAGGTGTGGAACTTCTCCGGCGCGCGGGTTTGGAAGCCCGGTCGCTGTTTCTCTATGCGCGGTCCGGCGGATTGGGGTGGCTACCGCCCGGGCGGATCGTGCCGGTGCTGCGCGCCCTCGATCGCTACGGGCTGCTGGGGGCGGCGCCGGCGATCGCCGCCGGGCGAAACC
Source organism: Mycobacterium sp. 852014-50255_SCH5639931 (assembly GCF_001665605.1). Classification (GTDB taxonomy): domain Bacteria; phylum Actinomycetota; class Actinomycetes; order Mycobacteriales; family Mycobacteriaceae; genus Mycobacterium; species Mycobacterium paraffinicum. The sequence goes on along the minus strand of NZ_LZSV01000031.1, from coordinate 85,839 downwards.
GTGACGGGGTGGCGCTGATCGACGAGCGCGGGCCCCTGACGTTCGGTGAGCTGGAGGAACGGACCAACGCGTTGGCCAACGAGTGGCGGCGGCGCGGGCTCGGCCCGGGCGCCGGCGTGGCCATCCTGGCCGGCAACCACCGGGGCTTTCTCGAGGCCGTCTTCGCCGCCGGCAAGTGCGGCGCATTCGTCCTGCTGCTCAACACCGGCTTCGGGCGCACGCAGTTCGCCGAGACGCTGGCCCGCGAGGGCGCGGACCTCCTGGTCTACGACGAGGAGTACAGCGCCGTCGTCGGGGACGTCCGGCCGAGGTTGGGCCGGATCCGGGCCTGGACGGATACGCCCGCTCCCGACACCCTGGACGCGCTGATCGAACGCGGGGATCCCCGTCCGCCGCCCTCGTCGGGTGGGCGACCCAAGATCGTCATCTCGACCAGTGGGACGACGGGAACACCGAAGGGCGCCGCGCGTTCCGAGCCCCACTCGCTGATACCGGTGGGCGGTCTGCTCGGCAAGGTGCCGTTCCGCGGCCGGGAAGTCACGGAATGCTGTGTGCCGCTTCTTCATTCGATGGGTTTCAGCCACGCGATGTATGCGATGGTGCTGGGCTCGACCCTGGTGCTGCGCCGCCAATTCGATGCCCGAGAGACGCTGGCCAGCGTGGCCGCGCACCGGGCCAGCGCCGTGATCGTCGTGCCGATCATGTTGCGGCGCATTCTTGATCTGGGGCCGGCGGCCCTGGCCGAGCACGACCTGTCGTCCCTGCGCATCGTGTTCATCGGCGGTTCCCAGCTCGGTGGCGCGCTCGCCACCCGGGCGCTCGAGGCGCTCGGCCCCGTGGTCTACAACATGTACGGATCAACCGAGGTCGCCTACGCCACCATCGCCACGCCAGCCGACCTGACCGCCGCGCCCGGCTGCGTGGGTGCGGTGGTCCCGGGCTCGGTCGTCAAGATCTTCGGCGATGACGGCCGCGAGGTCCCGCCGGCGACGCCGGGGCGGATCTTCGTCGGCAACGTGCTGACCTTCGAGGGATACACCGATGGCGGCACCAAGGAGTCGGTTCAGGGACTGATGTCCACCGGCGACATCGGTCATTTCGATTCCGACGGCAGGCTCTTCATCGACGGGCGCGACGACGAGATGATCGTCTCCGGCGGGGAGAACGTCTACCCCGGCGAGGTCGAAGAGGCGCTTGTGCAGCATCCCGGCATCCTCGACGCCGCCGTCGTCGGCGTCGACGACGAGGAGTTCGGGCAGCGGTTGCGCGCCTACCTCGTGCGCCGGCCGGGCGCGACGCTGACCGAGCACGACGTCCGGGAATACGTGCGAAACCGGCTGGCGCGCTTCAAGATTCCGCGCGACGTGGTGTTCGTCGACGAGCTGCCGCGCAACGCCGGCGGCAAGGTGCTCAAGCGGGTGCTGACCAGTCGGGTTTGACACGGTTGTGTTACTAGCGGGTGTCTGGGCCCGCGAGCGTGCGCGATCGCCGCTAGCCTCGCGCAATGACCACTTCCTCTGTCATCGCCGATGAATGCACCATCGCAGCGACGCGGGACGCCCGTTGGCAGCGCGACGCCGAGTGGGCGCGGCGGCTGGCCTGGGTCAGCCTGGCCGCGGTGCTCGTCGAGGGCGGCATCGGCCTGTGGCAGGGGCTGGCCGTCGGGTCCGTGGCCCTCACCGGGTGGGCCCTCGGCGGCGTGTCCGAGGCGCTGGCCAGCGCGATGGTGGTGTGGCGGTTCAGCGGGGCGCGGACGTTTGCCCCGAACGCCGAGCGGCGCGCGCAACGCGGTGTCGCGGTGTCGTTCTGGCTGACCGCCCCCTACGTTGCGGCCGAATCCCTTCGCGAGCTGATGGGTGAACGCCACGCCGAGGCCTCGCTGATCGGCATCGCGCTGACGGCCACCGGTTTGCTGCTGATGCCGATTCTCGGCCGGGCTAACCGCCGGCTCGGCCTGCGGCTGGATTCGGGAGCCACCGAGGCCGAGGGAATCCAGAACTACCTGTGTGCCGCCCAGGCGGCCGGGGTGCTCGTGGGGCTCGCCGCGACGGCGTCGTGGTCGGGCGGATGGTGGATCGACCCGGCGGTCGGACTCGGGATCGCCGGTGTCGCCGCCTGGCAGGGCGTCCGCGCCTGGCGCGGCCACGACTGTGGCTGCTGCTGAGTGTTTCTGCGGCGCCGACCCGCTTCGCCCGGCTTCGCCGCGCTCGCGATCGCCACTATTGTTGCGCGCCGACCCGCTTCGCCCGGCTTCGCCGCGCTCGCGGTCGCCACTAGTCCAGCCGGTAGCGGATCAGCCGGGAGCTGTTGGCCACCACCGCGACTGACGACGCGTTGTGCAGGATCGCGGCCAGCACGGGGGACAGCGCGCCCCCGGCCCCGATGATCAGCCCGGCGGCGTTGACGGCGATGGACATGCCGTAGTTCTCCCGGATGACGTCGACGGCCCGGGCACCCAGGTCGCGCACGTCGAGCAGCCGGTGCAGGTCGTCGTTGGCCAGTGCCACGTCGGCGGTCTCGACGGCGACGTCGGTTCCGGCCAGGCCCATGGCGATCCCGATGTCGGCGGCCGCCAGCGCCGGGGCGTCGTTGATGCCGTCGCCGACCATGCCGACCACGTAGCCGTCGTTCTGCAGTCCGCGCACCACCTCGAGCTTGTCCTCCGGCATCACCTCGGCGCGCCACTCGTCGATGCCCAGCTCCTCGGCAACCACCTGGGCGATGTCCGGGTGGTCGCCGGTGAGCATGACGATGCGGCGGATGCCGTTGTCCCGCAGCTGCTTCAGCACCTCGACCGCCTCGGCCCGCACCTCGTCGCGCAGGCTGATCAACCCCACCAGCTTGCCGTCGACCGCGAGCAGCAGCGGGGTCTCGGCCTGGCGGCGCAGCCTGTCCACCCACTCCGACGCCTTCTTCGAAACCCGCACCTTTTCGGCGCGCAGCAGCCCGGGGCTGCCCAGCAGCAGGGTGCGGCCGTCGGCCCAGGTGCGCATGCCCAGGCCCACCAGGACCTCGCACTCCTCGTGCGGCGGGATGGTGATGTGGCGTTCCTCGGTAGAGCGGATCACCGCCTCGGCCAGCGGATGGCGGGAGTGGATCTCCGAGCTGGCCGCGTAGGCCAGTACCTGCTCGGGTTCCCAATCCTTGTGCAGAGCAATGATATTGGTGACGACGGGGCGGCCGACGGTGAGCGTTCCGGTCTTGTCGAACACGATCGCGTCGACCCGGCCGGCCTGTTCGAGGTGAGAGCCGCCCTTGATCAGGATGCCGCGGCGCGCGCCGTTGCCGATCGCGGCGCTGATCGCGGTCGGGGTGGACAGGCCCACCGCGCAGGGGCACGCGATCAACAGCATGGTCATCGCGCGGCGCACATCGCCGGTGACCGCCAGGGTGAGGGCAGACACGATGAACGAGGTGGGAACGAAACGGCGGGAGAAGTTTTCGCCCACGGTCTGGATGGGCGCGCGGTCGTGCTGGGCCTCCTCGACCCGGGTGATGATGCGGCCGATCGCCGTCTGGTTGCCGACGGCCTGCGCGCGCACCACCAGGCGCCCGCGCACCACGACCGACCCGGCGTGCACGTGCGCTCCGACCAAGACGGAGACGGGCAGGTTCTCGCCGGTGATCGCGGACTGGTTGACGATCGCCTCGCCGTCGACCACCTCGCCGTCCACCGGTATCGCGACGTGATCGTGGATGATCACCTCGTCGCCGATCTGGACGGTGTCGATGGGGACCTGGACTTCGGCCCCGTCGGTCAGCCGGATCCACGCCGTGTCCTGGCTGCCGCGCAGCAATTCGGAAATGGCCCGGCGGGTCCGGCGCAGGGTGAGGTCTTGGAGGTACTCGCCGATGTTGAGCAGCCACAGCACCGTCAGCGCCACCACGTTCTCGCGCAGCACCAGGCTCGCCACCGTCGCCGCCGACACCAGGGCGTCGGTGCCGGCCCGGCCGGAGCGCAACGAGCGCAGCGCGCCGCGCAGGAACGGGTAGCCGGTGAAGATGGTGACTCCGGTGGCCAGAACCCGGCCGTTCGGGCCGAGCAGCGGCGGCCGGACGAACACGTAGCGGCGCACGCCGAGCAGGGCCAGCGCGGCACCGCCGACGACCATCCGCAGCACGTCGGTATTGCGGATCTCCTCCGAATGCGGCGTGCGTGCGGGAATCAGCTCGGCGGCGACATGCGCGGCGGAGCTGATCGCGGCCAGCACCGCGGCGCGGTCACAGCGCCGGGGCGAATACCAGACGACGACGGACCCCGTGCGCGGGTAGGCGTGCACCACGCGCACGCCGTCCTCGTTGGCGACGGCCTCCTCGACCGCCACCGCGCGCCGGGAGTCGCACCGCAGCCAGTCGACGGAAACCCGCATGCGCCCGGCCGCATCCGAAAGGATCTGCAGCGCGGGGTCTTTCGAGAGGACCGGCTCCAGGGCGGTGGCGAGCGCCATCTGCGCGGGGATCAGTGGTCGTGCTGGTGGACGTCGGCGACGGCCGGCGTGGGCGCTTCCTCGCCGATGCGCTCGCGGGCTTCGGCCATGACGTCTGCGATCTTCAGCCGGGCGGACTCGGCGGCTTCCTCGGCCTTGCGCGTCCCGCGCAACCCCAGCTCGGCCGCTGACACCGCGGTCTCGTGCAGCGGTGCCTTGGCCACGGCCTTGCGCACCACCTCGTAGGCCGTCACGCCGACCAGGCCGGTGACCACCGTCGATGCCGCCTTTGCCAAGAGCGCGTACCCCGCCATTACCCGGACCTCCCTGTCGTCGCGGCGTCAGCTGATGCTCGCTCGACGTTAACATTGAAATATTGCGATATCAATATGTATCCGCCGCGCCTAGAGCACCCGGGTGACCTTTTCGGTCTCGATCCTGCGCTGCAGCGCCGACGGGTCGGGATTGGCCACCTGCACCAGCGACCCGCCCACGGCCAGGATCGCCAGCAGGCCGTCCACCAGCTCGCCGGGTTCCGACCACGCGGCGGTGGACAGCACCCGGTCGTCGGACGTCAATTCCCTTGCGGCGGAGGCGCTTTGGCAGTCGGTGAGGACCTCGTCGACCGATCGGCCGGCGAGGGCCGGACCGGGATGGGATTCGGCGACGATCTGGTCGCCGTGCACCCGCACGGCGGTCGCGTAGTCGGTGACGCCGATCGGCAGGTCGGGCGCCGGGCGGCCGAACGGGTCCAGCGACAGCACCGCCACCTCACTAGCCCCGGTTTCGTCCGCCTCGTCGAGCCGCTCGGCGGTGCACATGGCTACGTCTGTTGCGGCCCCCGGGCCCGACGCGAGCACGGCCTCGGCGCCGATCCACCAAACCCCGAACAGCACGGCCGCGGTCTGCCAGTGCGCCGGAAGCAGGATCGCGACCCGGCTGCCCGGTCCGGCGCCGAGCTCGTCGCGTAACAGGTTGCCGGTCTTGGCCGCCCAGTTGGCCAGTGTCGCCGCCGACAACTCGATGCGCTCGCCGGTCGCGTCGTCGTAGTAGGTGATGCGCGGGCCGACCGGATCGGTCCGCAGCATCGGGTCGAGGATGGCGCCGGAGAGCGTGCTCAGTTGATGCACTCGGGTTTGTCGGAACCGGCGGTCAGGATCGGCGAGGGCGCCGGGACGTTCGGGTCGGCCGCCACCGCACCGACGTTGGACACCCGGGCGGGCATCACCGACGCGGTGCCGGAAAGTCCGGAGCCGGGGCCGGTGTAGTCGTTGCCCAGCACCACCTTGACCGAGCCCGCCGCGACGGATGGATCGGCGACCACCGGCAGCCCGCCGAGCTCCTTGGCCACCTCCTGGGCCCCCAGGTCGTCGCTCTTGGCGGCCCGGACCTGGCTGCCCTTGACGTGGCTGCCGTCGTTGTTGCCGACCGCGCCAGCGCCAAATCCCTTGGCGGTCAACACCTGTGAGACCGCCGATGCCAGGCCGTTGATGTCGGTGTCGTTGACCACGCTGGCGGTGGTCTTCGCCGGGGTGTAGGCGATCTCCTCGGTCTTGCCCTGCTCCTGCTCGTGCAGCAGCCCGTTGACCCAGTCCTGTACCTGATGCGGGTCCACCCGCACCACGCTCTGCATGCCGTCGTCACTCCAGCCGGCCCCGTCCAGCACCGGGATGGTGGCGAACGCGACATTGCCGCCGGCGAGCTTCTGCATCTGCTGGACGAAATCCATTACGTCCCAACCCTGCGAGATCACCACCGAGCGTTGCACCGCGGCCTCCAGCCGTCGCACGGTGGCGGGGCTGGACAGCGTCTTGCCGGAGATGACCCGGTGGGCAAGTGAGGCCATCACCACCTGCTGGCGCACCACCCGGTCCAGGTCGCCGCGCGGCAACTCGTGGCGCTGACGGACGAAGCTGAGCGCCTCCGACCCGTCCAGGCGTTGCGGGCCGGCCGGGAAGTCGGCGCCCGAAAGGGGTTCGAACACCGGCTCTTTGAGGCAGACGTCCACGCCACCGAGCGCGTCGGTGATCAACGAGAAGCCGAGCAGCCCGATCTCGGCGTAGTGGTCGACGGTGACGCCGGTGAGGTCGGCGACGGTCTTGATCAGGGCCTCGCGCCCGGCCTCGGTGCCCTGCGCCGCGGCGTCCTCGGCCGAATCGCCGGACTTGACCAGGCTGGTGCGCTTGGCCTCGCGCGTCTGGCCGTAGACGCCGTTGATCTTCGTCTTGCCCAGGCCGGGGGCCGCGACGTAGGAGTCGCGGGGGATCGAGATGGCGGTCGCCGACTTCCCGTTGTTGGGGATCCGGATCAGGATGATCGTGTCGGTGTTGGTCGCTTCCTCGTCGCCGGCCCGCAGGCTGGCCAGCTCCTCTTGGGACAGCGGGTTGCCGTGCGCGTCCGTGCGGCTGTCGAGGCCGACCAGCAGGATGTCGATCGCGCCGTCGTCGCCACCCTTGCCGAGCGAGGGTGCGGACATGTGGAAGATGCCGTCCTCGAAGGACCGGACGTTGCTCCACGCGAGCCCGGTGCCGAGGACCACCACGAGCGTGAGCGTAGTGGCAATCACACGGACCACACGTTGCACAGGCATCCCACTAGGTTACTTGCGGCACACCCGCTTCGCGGGTAGCGAGCCCCCGCGCGCCCCGGGCGTTCGCCCGGGCTTTCCTGGGCATGCCAGACTCAAACCATGTCGAGCAGGATCGTGATCGCCGGTGCCGGGGGGCAGCTGGGCAGCTATTTGCGCTCGCTGGCGGCCAGTCAGGGCCGCGACGTGGTGGCGCTGACCTCGTCGGAATGGGACATCACCGACCCCGCCGCCGCCGAACGGATCATCGAGCGCGGCGACGTGGCGATCAATTGCGCGGCGTACACCGACGTCGACGGCGCCGAGAGCGACGAGGCCGGTGCCTACGCCGTCAACGCCACCGGCCCGGAGAACATCGCCCGGGCCTGCGCGCGCGCCGGCGCCCGGTTGATCCACGTCTCCACCGACTACGTCTTCAACGGAGACTTCGGCGGCGCCGACCCGCGGCCCTACGAGCCCAGCGATCAAACCGCCCCGGCGGGCGTGTACGGGCGCAGCAAGCATGCCGGGGAGGAGGCCGTCCTGGCGGCGCTGCCGGACGCCGTCATCGTCCGCACCGCCTGGGTCTACACCGGCGGTGACGGCAAGGACTTCGTCGCCGTCATGCGCCGGCTGGCCGCGGGGGAAGGCCCGGTGAAGGTCGTCGACGACCAGGTCGGGTCACCGACGTATGTGGGCGACCTGGCGGAGGCCCTGCTGCAGATCGCCGACGACCACGTGCCCGGGCCGATCCTGCACGCCGCCAACGAGGGCGCGGTGTCCCGCTTCGAGCAGACCCGCGCGATCTTCTCCGAATGCGGCGCCGACCCCGAGCGCGTGCGCCCGGTCAGCACCGCGGAGTTTCCCCGCCCCGCGCCGCGGCCGACCTACTCCGCGCTGTCGGGCCGCGAGTCCGCCGCGGCGGGCCTGCGGCCGCTAAGGCCCTGGCGCGCTGCGCTTGTCGCGGCGCTTGCCGCCGATCTACCGTTACCCTCTACGCGTGACTGACGTCCTGCCGGTCGTGACGGTGACCTACTCACCGGGCCCACACCTCGAGCGATTCCTGGCCTCGCTGTCGCTGGCAACCGAGCGGCCCGTGTGTGTGCTGATGGCCGACAACGGATCCACCGACGGAACCCCGCAGGCCGCCGTCGAGCGCTACCCGAACGTGCGGCTGTTCCACACCGGCGCCAACCTCGGGTACGGCACCGCGATCAATCGCGCGGTCGCGCAGCTCGCCGAGACACCGGACGTCGACGACGACTGGGTGATCGTGGCCAACCCCGACGTTCAGTGGGGCCCGGGCAGCATCGACGCCCTGCTGGACGCCGCCACCCGCTGGCCGCGCGCCGGCGCCCTGGGCCCGCTCATCCGCGACCCCGACGGCTCGGTGTACCCGTCGGCGCGCCACCTGCCCAGCCTCATCCGCGGCGGCATGCACGCGGTCGTCGGCCCGATCTGGAAGCGCAATCCGTGGACGGCGGCCTACCGCCAGGAGCGGCTGGAACCCACCGAACGCCCCGTGGGCTGGCTGTCGGGGTCGTGCCTGCTGGTGCGCCGGTCCGCCTTCGGCCAAGTCGGCGGGTTCGACGAGCGCTACTTCATGTATATGGAAGACGTCGATCTCGGGGACCGGCTCGGCCGGGCCGGTTGGCTGAACGTCTACGTGCCGTCGGCCGAGGTGCTGCACCACAAGGGCCACTCCACCGGGGACGACCCGGCGAGCCATTTGGCGGCGCATCACGAGAGCACCTACATGTTCCTGGCCGACCGGCATTCGGGGTGGCGGCGCGCGCCGCTGCGCTGGACGCTGCGGGCCTCGCTGGCACTGCGGTCCCGCCTGATGGTGCGTGGCGCGCTGCGCAGTCGGCGACGGAAACTGGCGGAAGGGCGGCGCTGAGATGGCTAACCCGCAAGTAGATGCCGTAATTCTGGTCGGCGGCAAGGGCACCCGGCTGCGGCCGCTGACGCTGTCGGCGCCCAAGCCGATGCTGCCCACCGCCGGGCTGCCGTTCTTGACCCACTTGCTGTCGAGGATCGCGGCGGCGGGCATCGAGCACGTCATCCTGAGCACCTCGTATCAGGCCGCGGTGTTCGAGGCGGAGTTCGGCGACGGGTCCAAGCTCGGCCTGCAGATCGACTACGTCACCGAGGACCGGCCCCTGGGGACCGGCGGCGGCATCGCCAACGTGGCCGGCCACCTGCGTCACGGCACCGTGATGGTGTTCAACGGCGACGTGCTCTCGGGTTCCGACCTCAATCAGATGATCGACTTCCACCGCGCGCAGCAGGCCGACGTCACCCTGCACCTGGTGCGGGTGGGCGACCCACGGGCCTTCGGCTGCGTCACCACCGACGAGAACGGCAGGGTCACCGCCTTCGTGGAGAAGACGCAGGATCCGCCCACCGATCAGATCAACGCCGGCTGTTACGTCTTCGAGCGCGGCATCATCGACCGCATCCCGCGGGGCCGCGAGGTGTCGGTCGAACGCGAGGTGTTTCCCGCGCTGCTCTCCGACCCGGACGTCAAGGTGTGCGGCTATGTCGACGCCACCTACTGGCGGGACATGGGCACACCGGAAGACTTCGTGCGCGGATCGGCGGACCTGGTGCGCGGGATCGCGCCGTCGCCGGCCCTGCACGGCCACCGCGGCGAGCAGCTGGTGCACGACGGCGCGGCGGTGTCGCCGGGCGCGGTGCTGGTCGGCGGCACCGTCGTCGGGCGGGGCGCCGAGATCGGCCCCGGCGTCCGGCTGGACGGCGCGGTGATCTTCGACGGCGTCAAGGTCGAGGCCGGCAGCGTGATCGAGCGGTCCATCATCGGCTTCGGCGCGCGCATCGGCCCGCGGGCGCTGATCCGCGACGGCGTGATCGGCGACGGCGCCGACATCGGTGCGCGCTGCGAGCTGCTGCGCGGCGCCCGGGTGTGGCCCGGCGTCTCGATTCCCGACGGCGGGATCCGCTACTCGTCCGACGTCTGAGGCCTTCACCCCTCGGCGGCTAGGGGCGGGACGCCCGCCTTACCAGGTACGCCAGCGCGTGGTCGGTGCCGTCCGGCAACGCGTCGGCGGGCCACCACCGCAGGTCGTCGGACTCGTCGCTGATCGTGATCTGCGCGCCGGCCGGCGCGTGCGCGACGAACTGCAGATCCAGGTGGCGGGTGGGCACGCCCAACGAACAGGTGAGCGCGTGGACGTGGATCGCGGCCAGCCGCGGCTCGATGCGCAAACCGTCGACGCCGGACTCCTCGGTGGCCTCGCGCAGCGCGGCGGCGACGATGTCGCCGTCGTCCTCGTCGCAGTGGCCGCCGAGCTGCACCCACCGGCCCACGCGGGGATGCAACGTCAGCAGCACCCGGCTGCCGGTGTCGTCGAGCACCAGCGCCGAGGCGGTGACATGGCCCGGCACGCACTCGCGCAGGCAGGCGTCGGGGCGGGCGAGCACGAAGGCCAGGACCGCGTGCCGCAACGCATCCTGCGCCGCGTCGGGCGCCTGCCACTCGGACAGCAGCGAGATCGCCGACTCCCGGACGCTCACCGGGAACCCCGTCGTTTCCGGCGGTCCCGCAGCGCGACCCAGGCCACGCGGCAGTGCGTCACCACGTCGGGTGCCAACCCCAGCCCGTCGATCAGGACGTGGCGGTCGACGAGGTCGAGCGCCTTCTCGATCTCGTTGGCCTTCAACAGCAGATCGACGTCGCAGGCGAGCCCGGGGCCGGCGAGCGCCGGCGGGGGAATGGGCAACTGCTCGGCTTCGCGTGGTTCCAGCTCCAAGATCCCCCCGCCGTAACTGCGGCCGATGATCTCGGCGAAGGCGAACGTCACGCTGTTGTGGAACACCGCGGCCAGCCCGCCCGGGTCGACATCGGCGGCGACCCGGACCCGGTGCACCGTGTCGGTGCTCGTCGCCGCGGCGGCGTTGACGGTCAGCCGCGGCGACAGGTGGATCTGGCGAAGCAGGAACAGGTCCGGGATCCACAGCGACGGCGTGCTCCACCACGGCTTGCGGATCGAGCACTTGAAGCCCCGATCCACGCCGGCGGCCGCACCGGCAGCGATGTGCGCGAGCAGGGCGGGGTCGACGGGGTCGCGCGGCGCGTCGAGCAGCCAGCCGCGGTGCCCGGCGGCGACATCGCTTGCCCGGCAGTCGGTGTCGTAGACCAACCCGGACAACTGCGCGCTGCGCGAGACGAGCGGGACGCAGTGGGGGAGCAGCCCGAGCTCGCGGGCCTGCGCGTCGGTGAACGTGAAGAAGCTGTTGCGGCCCGTCACGATCCCCACGTCCACGTCGGCGACCGACCCGAGCCGGGTCAGCGTCGTCGACCCCTTGAGCGTTCGCAGCAGCCGGATCGCGGCCGGGTCCAGAAAGTACTTGGTCCACTTCTCGTTCTCGTGCAACAGCGCGGGCGCCCATTCGGCGTCCAGGTCCGCGTGCGAGAGGGCATCGGCGTCGGTGAGGTGGACCGTGCGGATCCGGGCGGGCCCGGGGCCGGCGACCCCGCAGAACAACACCACCTCCTGCATGACGCCGTCGAACACCAATCGCTCGAACGTCACCAGCGTGATGTCACTGAACCGGCTCAACAGGAACTCGCGCAGCTGTGCGGCGTAGGTGACCTGGAGTAACTCGGCGGGCAGCACCAGGCCCACCCGGCCGCCGCCGCGCACCAAGATCGAGCTCGCCACCACGAAGGGGACCCAGGCGTTGGTCAGCCGGGTGGGCCGCAATCCCTCGCGCCGCATCAGCTCCAGGGCGGGGTCGCGCTGCTCGGACGCCCAGTTGCCGAACCGGATGTAGGGCGGATTCCCCGCGACCCCGTCCCAGCCGCCGGGCGAGGCGGTGGCGAGCCAGGCGAACAGGTTCGCGGCGTCGACGGGCGCGAATTCCCGTGCCTTGGCCGCCTCTTCGGCGACGAGCTCGACGCCACGCACCCGCCCGCCGAGGGCGGCCAGCTCGCGCAGGATCGCACCGTCACCGCAGGAGGGTTCGACGATGCGCGGTCCGGCGTCGCGCACCCAGCGGGCAAGGAACCGGGCGACGGGCGCCGGTGTGTAGTAGCCGCCGCGAGCCTTGTCGGCGGACGCCGCCGCCTTGCCCGCGAACGTTTTCATGAGGCCAGTATCACTTGCGGATCAACAAATCCCCGGCGCCCGCGGCGTCCCGCGGCCCGGCGGGTTCCTCGGGGTAGCCGATCGCGATGGCGCCCAACGGCTCCCAATCGCCCGGCAAGTCGAGCTCGGCGCGCACCAGGTCGGCGGCGAAGATCGTCGAGCCGATCCAGCAGCTGCCCACCCCCCGCACGGCCAACGCGACCAGCAGGGCCTGCACGGCCGCCCCGACCGCGACGGTGAACATGGTGTGCTCGGCGTCGGTGCGGGCGGCGTCGGGATACGTGTGCGCGCCGTCGGGAACCAGCATCGGGACGACGACCTCGGGTGCGTCGTAGAGGATCTGGCCGCGGGCCACCCGCCGCTCCACCGAGTCGGTGGGCCGGCCGTCACCGGCGAGGTCCGACCGCCACTTGTCCCTCATCCGGTCCAGCAGCCGCGTCCGAACCTCGGGGGTCTGCAGCCAGACGAACCGGACCGGCCGGGTGTGGTGCGGGGCCGGCGCGGTGAGCGCCTCGGCGACGGCGGCTTCGATCAGCTCGGCCGCGACCGGCTCGGCGCTGAACCGGCGCACCGACCGGCGCAACAGCTGCGCCTGCCGGCGCCCCATGTCGAGGGCCTCGGCGGTGCCCAGCCAGAACAGGTCTTCCTCGCCGGGCCGTAACAGCTGCCGGGCGGTCGAGCCGTCGTCGGCCACCGCCAGGCCGCGCACCACGGCCACCGGCACGGCGGTCAATTTGCCCTTCACCAGGTCGGCCGCCGCCGCGACCTCGTCGGCGACCGCGATCTCGGTGACCACCAGCTCGTTGCCGTGGCGGTCGACGGCCCCCGAATAGCCGTGCAGCACAGCCAGACCGGCCGACCCCACCGCCGCGTCGATCTGGCCGTTGCGCCACGCGCGGCCCATCGTGTCGGTGATGACCACGGCGACGTCGACGCCGAGCCGATCCGCCAGCCCGGCGCGCAGGGCCGCGGCGCTGCCGTCCGGGTCGACCGGCAGCAGCGCCAGTTCGTCGCGGCCGACGTTGGATCCGTCCACGCCCGCGGCGGCCTGAATCAGGCCGATGCGGTTCTCGGTGATCAGGGTGCGGCCCTTGCGCGCCAGCACCCGCACCGCCTCGGCCTCGACCAGCCTGCGCCGTAGTTGGTCGCGCTCCTCGGCGTCCTGCGGCGCCGGCACCAGCCGGCCCTCGCACTTGGACACCACCTTGCTCGTCACCACCACGACGTCGCCGTCGCGCAGCCAGGGCGCGGCCGCGGCCAGGGCCGCGCTCAGGTCGTCGCCGGGCCGGAATTCGGGCAGCCCGGCGACGGGCAGGATCTCGATCGCCGCGCCGGTGCCGTGTTCGGTCACGGCTTCACGCCCGCGAGGTCGAGCCCGGCGCTCACCATCTCGGCCGTCGCCTTCGGGTCGGTCATCAACAGCGGCGCGGCCGTCACCGCCACGCCGTCGATGTCCGCGTGGTCGCCCTCGTGCACCAGCCAGCAATCCAGGATCCCGGTGCCACGGCGCGCCCCGTAGTGCCGCCCGACCGCCTCCGCGGTGGAGTCCACCCCGATCACCGACAGGCACGCATCAGCCATGCCGCGCAATGGTTTTCCACCGATGATGGGCGAGTAGCCGACGACCGGGGCGGTCGCCGAGCGCAAGGCCGCCCGGATGCCGGGGACGGCCAAGATGGCGCCGACGCTCACCACCGGGTTGGACGGCGCCAGCAGGATGACGTCGGCGTCGGCGATGGCCGCGACAGCATCACTTGTGGCGGTGGCCTTTTCGGCGCCGACGAACGCGAAGCTGTGCGTGGGCACGTCGGCGCGGTAGCGCACCCACCACTCCTGGAAGTGAATCGCCCGCCTGGTGCCGTCGTCCGGATCGGTGATCACCACGTGCGTCTCGCAGCGGTCGTCGCTCGCCGGCAGCAGTCGGGCGCCGGGTTGCCAGCGATCGCACAGCGCCGTGGTGATCTGCGAGAGCGGGTAGCCGGCGTTGAGCATCTGGGTGCGCACCAGGTGGGTGGCGATATCCCGATCGCCGAGCCCGAACCAATCCGGCTGCACGCCGTAGCGCGCCAATTCCTCTTTGGCGCGCCAGGTTTCGTCGCGGTGACCCCACCCTCGCTCCGGGTCTACCCCTCCACCTAAGGTGTACATGCAGGTGTCCAAATCCGGGCAGACCCGCAGTCCATGAATCCAGGCGTCGTCGCCGATGTTGACGATTGCATTAAGTTCGTGGTTGCCGGTTCCCGCGTCTGGGTGCTGTTGCGTTTCGAACTGTCCCAGCCCGAGCAACTGTTGAATCCCCAGCAGGAAGCGGGCGCCGCCAACCCCACCGACCAGAACGGTGACCTTCACGTGGACGACAGTACTGCCCGACGACTGTGCGGTGGCGGGGCCGTTACGCGGCCCTTAAGCGTAGTCGCGCGCGGTGTGATCGACACGCCGAATGCGCAAAACAACGGAAACGCCGTAATTCGGTCACGAGATGGTATGGAAATGCGCCGTAATGCTTGACCCGGCAGATTAACCCGTGTCTAATCACAACAGTGTCATTTCCCGGTTGGCCGGCCGGTTCCGGTGTCGCAGACCGAGATTCGATCACTTGTTCGAATTGTCGGTACACATCAGAAAAGTGGGAACCACTCACTCTCCCAATCAAACTGAGGAGGCGGACGACCGTATGTCTTACGAACATCTTCGAGGAGTCATGGCGAGCACGCCGCACACCCCTATCGTCTCAGCGCCGGTCCAACCCGTTCGGCCGCACCTGACCGTGGTTCCTGATGCGCCAGTCGCATTCGAGCCCGAGCCGATGCTGGCGCCCGTCGCGGACCAGTGGCAGGACCGGGCGCTTTGCGCCCAAACGGATCCCGAGGCGTTCTTCCCGGAGAAGGGCGGCTCCACCCGCGAGGCGAAGAAGATCTGCCTGGGGTGCGAGGTACGCCACGAGTGCCTGGAGTACGCCCTGGAGCATGACGAGCGCTTCGGCATTTGGGGCGGGCTCTCCGAGCGTGAGCGCCGCCGCCTCAAGCGCGGCATCATCTAAGGCGCCGAAGGCGCCTGAACGTCAGGGTCATTCGTCGTCGATCGTCGGGTCGATGACCGACGGCTCTACATCAAGGTAGATGGCCACCTGGGCCACCAAGATTTCGTGCAGCAAATCACCGAGCTCGACGGTGTCCTTGGCCCGTCGCTCAATCGGCTTGCGGAACAGGACAATTCGTGCCCGCGTGGCATTGCCGCGGACGTCGACGCCGGCCGGGATCAATCGCGCCAGCGGGATCGGCCCGTCGGCGATCACCTCCGGCGGCCACTGCACGCTGTCGGGATCCTTGGCCGCGATGCGCGGAATCTCGTCGACCGCCACGTCGAGGTCGGCCAGGCGGGCCTGCCAATGCCGCTCGATGGGTTCATAGGCCTCCAGCACCGCCATGTCGAATCGCTCGGCCCGGCTGCGCCACCCGGGCACCGTCGGCGGTAGCAGCGGGCCGCGCACATCGCGGCCCCGTCGGGAGGACCGATGGGAAGCGAATCGGCCCTGGGGCCGATCCCTCCGCGGGGAGCTGCGCGAATCGCCCACGCGAAGATGGTAACGGTTGCACATCGGGGGTCGGCCGGTTGCGCGTGTCCGGCGCTTCGACGGCGTTTTCGCACGATAGCCTTTCGGCGTGAACGTTCCCCGTCGCTGTTGCCGGCCCGGGTGCCCGCACTACGCCGTGGCGACCCTGACGTTCGTCTACTCGGACTCGACGGCAGTCGTCGGCCCGTTGGCGACCGCGCGGGAACCGCATTCCTGGGACCTGTGCGTCGGCCATGCCGGCCGGATCACCGCGCCCCGCGGGTGGGATCTGGTGCGCCACGCCGGCGCCCTCGTTTCTGAGCCCACCCACCCCGACGAGGACGACCTGGTCGCCCTGGCCGACGCGGTGCGCGAGGGTGGCGATCGCGGCGTGCCGTACGCCGCAACGCCGGTGAACGGTTTCGCCGACCCGCACATTCATCACGGCGGGTCGCAGGCCACCGCCCCCAGCAGCAGTGTGCTCGCGCCGCCCGAGCATCGATCCGGCCGGCGCCGCGGGCATCTGCGGGTGTTGCCCGACCCCAGTGACTAGCCGTTCCGGCGTCGCGCGCGTTCCTCGCGCACCGCTGCGGTCGGTGTTTCCCGGGGGCCGATAGGCTGGCGGCCAACAGGCGAAGGAACGAAGCACTTTCAAGGCGTCAGGAGGCCCCGGCATGTCTCGGCTCGCCGCGACCGTGCACCGCGTCGTCAAGGCTTATGACGTACGCGGGCTGGTCGGCGAGGAGCTGGACGAGCCGCTGGTCACCGCTTTGGGGGCGGCCTTCGCCAAGCTGATGCGCGGCGAGGGTGCCCGGCAGGTGGTGATCGGCCACGACATGCGCGACAGTTCGCCCACGCTGGCCGCGGCTTTCGCGTCCGGCGTGACGGGCCAGGGCCTGGACGTGGTGCGGATCGGCTTGTCCTCCACCGACCAGCTGTACTTCGCCTCCGGGTCGCTGGACTGCCCGGGCGCGATGTTCACCGCGAGCCACAACCCGGCGGCCTACAACGGCATCAAGCTGTGCCGGGCGGCCGCCAAGCCGGTCGGCGCCGAAAGCGGCCTGCGCAACATCAGCGAGGACGTGATCGCCGGGGTCGAGCGCTATGACGGACCACCCGGAACCGTCACCGACCGCGACGTGCTGGACGACTACGGGACGTTCCTGCGTTCGCTGGTGAGCACCTCGGGGCTGCGTCCCTTGCGGGTGGCCGTGGACGCCGGCAACGGCATGGCCGGGCTCACCGCGCCCGCGGTGCTCGGCGCGATCGGCTCGATCACCTTGCTGCCGTTGTACTTCGAGCTCGACGGCTCGTTTCCCAATCACGAAGCCAACCCGCTCGACCCGGCCAACCTGGTCGACCTGCAGGCGCACGTCCGCGACAGCGGCGCCGATATCGGGCTGGCCTTCGACGGGGACGCCGACCGCTGCTTCGTCGTCGACGAACGCGGCCGGCCGGTGTCGCCCTCGACGGTGACCAGTCTGGTGGCCGCCCGCGAGCTGGGCCGCGAGATCGGCGCCACCATCATCCACAACGTGATCACCTCGCGGGCGGTGCCCGAGCTGGTCACCGAACGCGGCGGCACGCCGCTGCGTTCGCGCGTCGGACACTCCTATATCAAGGCGATGATGGCCGACACCGGCGCCATCTTCGGCGGCGAACACTCGGCGCACTATTACTTCCGCGACTTCTGGGGCGCGGACTCCGGAATGCTGGCCGCGCTGCACGTGCTGGCCGCCCTCGGCGAGCAGGACCGGCCGTTGTCGGAGTTGACCGCCGACTACCAGCGCTACGAATCGTCCGGCGAGATCAACTTCACGGTGGCGGACGCCGCGCTGTGCACGGAGGCGGTGCTGAAGTCCTTCGGCACCCGGATCCACTCCATCGACCACGTGGATGGGGTGACGGTGGACCTGGGCGACGGCAGCTGGTTCAACCTGCGCAGCTCCAACACCGAGCCGTTGCTGCGGCTCAACGTGGAGGCGCGCAGCACCGAGGACGTCGACGCGGTGGTAGCCCAGATCAGCGAGCAGATCCACGCGCAGTCGGCGCCCGCCGGGGCCGCGCCGTGAGCGTGGTCCGGGCGATCGATCTGGAGGACACCGAGGGCCTGCTGGCCGCCGACCGGGACGGCCTGCTGCGCTCGGCCTCGTCGGGCGGCGCGCAGGTGCGCGCGATTGCCGCCGCCGTCGACGAGGGCGCGCTGGATTCACTGCGGGCCGACGACCGACCGCGCAGCCTGATCTGGGTCGCCGGCCGCGGGGCCGCCGAAAACGCCGGCGCGATGGTGGCCGCGACGGTGGGCGGTGCGGCTTCCGAGCCGATCGTGCAGACCACCGAGGTTCCGCCGTGGATCGGGCCGCTCGATGTGCTGATCGTCGCGGGTGACGATCCCGGGGATCCCGTGCTGGTCGCCGCCGCCGCGACCGGGGTGCGCCGCGGTGCGCGGGTTGTCGTCACCGCACCGAACGAGGGTCCGCTGCGGGACGCCACGGCCGGCCGGGCGGCGGTGTTGGCGCCACGGCTTCCGCTTCCCGACGAGTTCGGGTTGTGCCGCTACCTGGCCGCCGGCCTCGCCGTTGTGCAAAGCGTTGACCAGCGACCCAGCATCGATCTGGGCGCGCTGGCCGACCAGTTGGACGCCGAGGCGCTGCGCAACAGCGCGAGCCGCGAGCTGTTCACGAACCCGGCCAAGACAATTGCCGCGCGCATCGCCGACCGCCAGGTGGCGCTGGCCGGCGACTGCGCCGCGACGCTGGCGCTGGCCCGGCATGGCAGTTCGGTCCTGCTGCGGATCGCCCACCAGGTCGTCGGCGCCACGGGGCTGTCGGACGCCGTCGTCGCGCTGCGGGCCGGGATCTCCGGCGGCCTCCGGGACCCCGCCGATGCGCTCTTCCACGACGAACAGATCGACGGGCCGCTGGCGCCGCGCCCGCTGGTGCTGGCCCTCACCTTGTCCGCCGAACAGCCGATCGTGGCGGCCCGGACCGCCGGGCTCGACGACGTGTATCTGCTCGCCGCCGAAGATGTGCCCGACGGGCCCGGCGGCTCTGCCGGCTCGACGGTTGCGCCGGCGTTGGGTGGCGCCATCAGCGCCGAGCAGCAGCTGGCAGTATTGGCCGTTCGACTGGAGATGGCCGCGGTTTACGCGCGACTGGTGCGGGGATAGATAGAACAGTGGAACTGCTTCGCGGAGCCTTGAGGACCTACGCCTGGGGATCGCGTACCGCCTTAGCGGAATTCACCGGGCGTTCGGTTCCGGCCGCCCACCCGGAGGCCGAGCTCTGGTTCGGCGCGCACCCGGGCGACCCGGCCTGGCTGGAAACCGACACAGGCGAGATCTCGTTGATGGACGTGCTGGTCGCCGACCCGGAGGGGCAGCTCGGCCCGGGGGCGCGCGCCCGGTTCGGTGACGTGCTGCCGTTCATGGTCAAGGTCCTCGCGGCCGACGAGCCGCTGTCCCTGCAGGCCCACCCGAGCGCGGCGCAGGCGGCCGAGGGTTACCTGCGTGAGGAGCGGCTGGGCATTCCGCTGTCCTCCCCGGTGCGCAACTACCGCGACACCTCGCACAAACCCGAGTTGCTGGTGGCGCTGCAGCCGTTCGAGGCGCTGGCCGGATTCCGGCAGGCCTCCCGCACCGTCGAGCTGCTGCGGGCCCTGGCCGTCTCCGACCTCGACCCCTTCATCGACTTGCTCAACGACCAGTCCGACGCCGACGGCCTGCGCGCGCTGTTCACCACCTGGATCACCGCACCGCAGCCCGACATCGACGTGCTGGTGCCGGCCGTGTTGGACGGTGCCATCCAGTACATCAGCTCCGGTGCAACGGAATTCGCCGGCGAGGTCAAGACGGTGCTGGAGCTCGGGGAACGCTATCCGGGCGATGCCGGGGTGCTGGCGGCCCTGTTGCTGAACCGCATCACCCTGGCCCCGGGCGAGGCGATCTTTGTGTCGGCCGGCAGCCTGCACACCTACCTGCGGGGTTTCGCCGTCGAGGTCATGGCCAACTCCGACAACGTGTTACGCGGTGGCCTGACCCCCAAGCACGTCGACGTCCCCGAGCTGCTGCGGGTGCTCGACTTCACGCCGACCACCGAGGCGGAGGTGCGGCCCCACATCCGCCGCGAGGGCTTCGGCCTGATCTACGAGACCCCGGCCGACGAGTTCGCGGTCGCGCTGCTGGAACTCGACGGCGACTATCTGGGCCACGAGGTCGACGCCTCGTGCAGCCACGAGGGTCCGCAGATCCTGCTGTGCACGGAGGGCTGCACGACCGTGCACGGCAAGTCCGGGTCGCTGACGCTGCACCGGGGGATGGCCGCCTGGGTGGCGGCCGACGACGCCCCGATCCGGCTGGTCGCGCGCGAGCCCACCAAGCTGTTCAGGGCGACTGTAGGGCTGTAACGGGCCGCCGGTCCTTCGCGGCCTGACGGCGCTCGCCCAGCCACAGCCGCAGGTTGTGCGCGATGGTGCGCCCGACGATGCGCGGCGGCGGAACCATGTAGAGGCTGTCGAGCAGCGAGAAGCGGCGCAAAAACCATTCCGCCAGAACCGGATCGGTTTCGGCGGCCCCCAGGAACTGGTCGAACAGCGCACCGGTGGGCCGCCACCACCAGGGGATGGGCCCCTTGGTGCCGGCGTGGTGGAAGGTGACGTCGCCGATGGCGTTCATCGTCCACACCGGAAAGGTGGTCTTGGCGGTCGCTCGGTTCAATGCGGCGGCGACCTCGTCGTCCGGCAACTGCAGGGCGCGGCGCAGGTGACCCGCCTGCAGCGAGGTCATCGTCATCCCCTGCCCGAAGGTGGGGTTGAAGCTGGCGACGGCGTCGCCGAAGGGGATGATGCCTGCCGGTAAGCGGTCCAGCTTGTCGTAGCGGCGCCACTTGCTGGCCGGGAAGGCGTGGAACGCCGGCTCCCCGATGGGATCGGCCTGCTTCAGCGCCGCGTTGACATGGGTCGGGACCAGCTCTTCGGCCAGTCCCAGCATCTCGGGAAAGGTCTGCGGCGGTTTGACGTTGGCCACCCCGAAGGTGGTCAGCACCCAGGTCCCGTCCTCGTAACACAGCATGCCCAGCCCCAGCGACTTGTCGTGTGAGGCGCCGGCGACCACCACCTTCTCGGCGATCAGGCCTTCGGGGATGCGGAACTGCTGGGTGGCGTAGTAGATGCCGATGTCGAGGAGGTCTTCCCTCGGGCGCTCGTACCCCCACTGCTCCAGCCACACCGGCAGTCGGGTGCCCCGCCCGGCCGAGTCGACGACGAGGTCGGCCGCAACGAATTCCGGGTCCCCGCCGTCGGCGGGATCCAACAGCACCCCGGTCACCCGCTGGTGCGCCGGATCGAACCGCGGTTCGGTCACCGAGCGGCGCACCATCGTGACGTTGTCCGTGTTCTGGACTCGTTTGCGCAACTGCCACTCCAGATGCGGGCGGCTGGGCACGTACGCGGTGAATTCGTCGCGCAGGGTGTGCGCCGTCCCGAGCACGTGGCCCGCGGCGCCGAGGTGGATGCAATCGGGCCTGTTCTCCAGAATCGGCACGCCGGCGGCCACCATGTCTTCCAGCAGCCCGGGGAACAGGCTCTCGAACTCCATTGCGCCGCGGGCCATCAGCATGTGCAGGTGCCGGTCCTGCGGGACCGTCGCCCGGTTCGACGGTGTGCTCGGCAAGTCGTCGCGTTCGTAGACGGTGACGTGTGAATACGCATCCGAGAGCACCCGCGCGGCGCACAGGCCGGCGATGCTGCCCCCGATGACCACCGCATGGTCCCTGGTGTTTGCTTTGGTGTCCGGCATCTCGGCAGAGTACCCAGTACTGTCACGGACCAATGGGTCCCAGTGAATGGGAAAGGGCGGCGGATGGCCAACCGATGGCGCACGAAGTCGGTCGAACAATCGATCGCCGACACCGACGAGCCAGACACCCGGCTACGCAAGGAGCTCACCTGGTTCGACCTGGTCGTTTTCGGGGTCGCTGTGGTGATCGGCGCCGGGATCTTCACGGTGACCGCGTCGACGACCGGCGACATCACCGGCCCGGCGATCTGGATTTCGTTCGTCATCGCGGCGGTCACCTGCGCGCTGGCGGCATTGTGCTACGCCGAGTTCGCCTCGACGCTGCCCGTCGCGGGCAGCGCCTACACCTTCTCGTATGCCACCTTTGGGGAGTTCCTGGCCTGGATCATCGGCTGGAACCTGCTGCTGGAGCTGGCGATCGGCGCGGCGGTCGTGGCCAAGGGTTGGTCGAGCTACCTGGGTAACGTGTTCGGATTCGCCGGCGGCACCACCAGCCTCGGGTCTTTCGATGTGGACTGGGGCGCGCTGCTGATCGTCGCGGGGGTGTCCACCCTGATCGCCCTGGGGACCAAGCTGTCGTCGAGGTTCTCCGCCATCATCACCGGCATCAAGGTGTCGGTGGTGCTGCTGGTGGTCGTCGTCGGCGCCTTCTATATCAAGCGCTCCAACTATTCGCCGTTCATCCCCAAGCCCGAGGCGGGGCGCGAGGCGTCGGGCGTCAACCAGTCGGTGTTGTCGCTGCTGACCGGGGCGCACAGCAGCCACTACGGCTGGTACGGCGTGCTGGCGGGCGCGTCGATCGTGTTCTTCGCGTTCATCGGGTTCGACATCGTCGCGACCATGGCCGAGGAGACCAAGCGTCCCCAGCGCGACGTGCCCCGGGGAATCCTGGCGTCGCTGGCGATCGTGACCGTGCTCTACGTGGCGGTCTCGGTGGTGCTGTCCGGGATGGTCTCCTACACCCAGCTCAAGACCGTCCCCGGCCACAAGCCGGCCAACCTCGCGACGGCGTTCACGGCGAACGGCATCCATTGGGCCAGCAAGATCATCGCGATCGGAGCGCTGGCCGGACTGACCACCGTGGTGATGGTTCTGATGCTCGGCCAATGCCGCGTCCTGTTCGCGATGGCGCGCGACGGTTTGCTGCCGCGGCAGCTGGCGAAGACCGGCTCGCGCGGCACCCCGGTGCGGATCACCGTGCTCGTCGCGCTGGTGGTGGCCGCCACCGCCTCGGTGTTCCCGATCGCCAAGCTCGAGGAGATGGTCAACGTCGGAACGCTGTTCGCGTTCATCCTGGTCTCGGCCGGCGTCATGGTGCTGCGCCGCACCCGACCCGACCTGGAGCGCGGCTTCCGCGCCCCCTGGGTTCCGGTCCTGCCGATCGCCTCGATCTGCGCGTGCGTGTGGCTGATGGTCAACCTCACCGCGCTGACCTGGGTGCGGTTCGGCGTCTGGCTGGTGGTGGGAACCGCGATCTACGCCGGCTACGGATACCGGCACTCGGTGCAGGGCAGCCGGGAGTCGGAGGAGGTCGAAGCGCCCGTGGGTGCCGAACCCGACGCCGTGCCCTAGACCATCTGCTTTACAAAATGGTGTCTGATGTCTAGACACGAGACGCATATGGCGATATTGTCAATCTCCAACGTGGTGTGACTCACAAGGAGGTTTGGCATATGACCACATTGGAACCGCAGGTGACGCCGGAAGCGGCAGAGGCGCCAGTCTGGCGCGACAAGAAGCGGCACTTCTGGCTGATGGGGCTGATCGCGCCGACGGCGTTGTTCGTGATGCTGCCGATCGTCTGGGGGCTCAACAAGCTCGGCTGGCACGCCGCCGCGCAGGCGCCGCTGTGGATCGGGCCGATCCTGCTGTACGTCCTGCTGCCGATCCTCGACCTGCGGTTCGGGCCCGACGGGCAGAATCCGCCCGATGAGGTGATGGAGCAGCTGGAGAATGACAAGTACTACCGCTACTGCACCTATATCTACGTTCCGTTCCAGTACCTCAGCGTGGTCATGGGTGCCTATCTGTTCACCGCTTCGGACCTGCACTGGCTCGGCTTTGACGGCGGGCTGGGCTGGGTGGGCAAGCTGGGCGTGGCGCTGTCGGTCGGCGTGCTCGGCGGCGTCGGCATTAACACCGCCCACGAGATGGGCCACAAGAAGGACGCGCTGGAACGGTGGCTGTCCAAGATCACCCTGGCGCAGACCTGCTACGGCCACTTCTACATCGAGCACAACCGCGGCCACCACGTGCGCGTCTCGACCCCGGAGGACCCGGCGTCGGCCCGCTTCGGTGAGACCTTCTGGGAGTTCTTGCCGCGCAGCGTCTTCGGCAGCCTGAGCTCCTCGCTACGGCTGGAGGCCCAGCGGCTGCGACGGCAGGACAAGAACCCGTGGAACCCGGCGACGTACCTGTCCAACGACGTGCTCAACGCCTGGCTGCTGTCGATCGTGTTGTGGGGTGTGCTGATCGGGTTCTTCGGCCCGGCGCTCATCGGATTCGTGGTCATCCAGGCCGTCTTCGGCTTCAGCCTGCTCGAGGCCGTCAACTACCTGGAGCACTACGGCCTGCTGCGACAGAAGAACGCCAACGGCCGATACGAGCGCTGTGCGCCGGTGCACAGCTGGAACTCCGACCACATCGTCACCAACCTGTTCCTGTACCACCTGCAACGGCACAGCGATCACCACGCCAACCCCACGCGCCGCTACCAGACGCTGCGCAGCATGGAGGGTGCGCCCAACCTGCCGAGCGGGTATGCGTCGATGATCTCGCTGACCTACATCCCGCCGCTGTGGCGCAAGGTGATGGACCACCGGGTGCTGGAGCACTACGACGGCGACATCACCAAGGTCAACATCCACCCGCGGATGCGCGGCAAGGTGCTGGCGCGCTACGGGGCGCCCGCATGATCGCCTACCGCTGCCCGGGTTGCGACTACATCTACGACGAAGCGAAAGGCGCCCCGCGGGAAGGCTTTCCCGCGGGCACGCCCTTCAGTGACATCCCCGACGACTGGTGCTGCCCCGATTGCGCGGTGCGCGAGAAGGCCGACTTCCAGGAGATAGGAGTGAAACAGTGACCGACTACAAGCTCTTCATCTGCGTGCAGTGCGGGTTCGAGTACGACGAGGCTAAGGGCTGGCCGGAAGACGGCATCGCGCCCGGGACCCGCTGGGACGACATCCCGGAGGACTGGAGCTGCCCGGATTGCGGCGCCGCGAAATCCGACTTCGAGATGGTGGAGATCGCCCGTTCGTGATCGTCACGAACACGGTTGAAGAAGCGGAAACGGTCGCGAAAGCAGCTATTGTCGCGCCTGTGAAGCGGATGCCGTACCCCGAGGCGTCGCGCGCCCTGCTGCGCGACTCGGTGCTGGACGCCATGCGCGAGCTGCTGGGCACCCGCGACTGGTCCGCCATCACGCTCTCGGACGTGGCCCGCGCCGCGGGCATCAGCCGGCAGACCATCTACAACGAGTTCGGCTCGCGGCAGGGCCTGGCGCAGGGTTACGCCCTGCGCCTGGCCGATCGCCTGGTCGACGCGGTCGGAGGCGCGATCGACGCCCACGTCGGCAACATCTACGAAGCGTTCCTGCAGGGCTTTCGCGCCTTCTTCGCGGAGTCGGCGGCCGACCCGCTGGTGATCTCGCTGCTGACCGGTGTCGCCAAGCCGGACCTGCTGCAAATCATCACCACCGACAGCGGACCCATCATCACGCGCGCGTCGGAACGGCTGAGTACGGCATTCACCCAAAGCTGGGTGGCCACCAGTGACGAGGACGCCGGCGTGCTCGCGCGCGCCATCGTGCGGCTGGCGATGAGCTACGTGTCGATGCCGCCGGAGGCCGACCACGACGTCGCGGCGGACCTGGCGCGGCTGATGACGCCGTTCGCGGAACGTCACGGCGTCGTCAACGTGCCCTGACGCCTCCTGCCCCCGCGGCCGCCGACTACAGTGGCGCAAGAGCGCATACCTAAGCTAAGTAATCCTCTTGGACCCTAAGCCGCAGAAGGAATGAGATTTATGACGACGACCGAAAGTTCGCTGACCGCCGACGTCCGCAACGGCATCGATTTCAAGGTCGCCGACCTGTCGTTGGCGGACTATGGTCGCCGGGACATCGAGCTCTCCGAGCAGGAGATGCCGGGTCTGATGTCGCTGCGCCGCGAGTACGCCGAAGTGCAACCACTCAAGGGGGCGCGGATCTCGGGCTCGCTGCACATGACGGTGCAGACCGCGGTCCTCATCGAGACCCTCGTCTCCCTGGGCGCGCAGGTGCGGTGGGCGTCGTGCAACATCTTCTCCACCCAGGACCACGCCGCTGCCGCGGTGGTCGTCGGCCCGCACGGCACGCCCGAGGAGCCCAAGGGCGTCCCGGTGTTCGCCTGGAAGGGCGAGACGCTGGAGGAGTACTGGTGGGCGGCCGAGCAGATGCTCACCTGGCCGGACGAGCCGGCCAACATGATCCTCGACGACGGCGGCGACGCCACCATGCTGGTGCTGCGCGGCGCGCAGTACGAGAAGGCGGGTGTGGTGCCCCCGGCGGAGGACGACGACCCCAGCGAGTGGAAGGTCTTCCTGGAGCTGCTGCGCAAGCGCTTCGAGACCGACAAGGACAAGTGGACCAAGATCTCCGAGTCGGTCAAGGGCGTCACCGAGGAGACCACCACCGGCGTGCTGCGCCTGTACCAGTTCGCCGCGGCCGGTGACCTGGCCTTCCCGGCGATCAACGTCAATGACTCGGTGACCAAGTCCAAGTTCGACAACAAGTACGGCTGCCGGCACTCCCTGATCGACGGGATCAACCGCGGCACCGACGTGCTCATCGGCGGCAAGAAGGTGCTGGTCTGCGGCTACGGCGACGTGGGCAAGGGCTGCGCCGAGTCGGTCAAGGGCCAGGGGGCGCGCGTCGTCGTCACCGAGATCGACCCGATCAACGCCCTGCAGGCCCTGATGGAGGGCTACGACGTCGAGACGGTCGAGGACGCGATCGGCGAGGCGGACATCGTCATCACCGCCACCGGTAACAAGGACATCATCACCCTCGACCACATGAAGGCGATGAAAGACTATGCGGTGCTGGGCAACATCGGGCACTTCGACAACGAGATCCAGGTCGCCCAACTGGAGCGCTCGGGCGCGACCAAGACGAACATCCGGCCGCAGGTCGACGTGTGGACGTTCAAAGACAGCGGCAAGTCGATCATTCTGCTCTCCGAGGGGCGGCTGCTGAACCTGGGTAACGCCACCGGCCACCCGTCGTTCGTCATGAGCAACAGCTTCTCCAACCAGGTGATCGCCCAGATCGAGCTGTGGACCAAGAACGACGAGTACGACAACGAGGTCTACCGGCTGCCCAAGCACCTCGACGAGAAGGTGGCCCGTATCCACGTCGAGGCGCTCGGCGGCAAGCTGACCAAGCTCACCAAGGAGCAGGCCGAGTACATCGGCGTCGATGTCGACGGCCCCTACAAGGCCGACCACTACCGCTACTGAGTTGTCGCTCTCGCCGAATGCCCGGCCAGCCGGGGGTTCGGCACCGAGTGCCCGGCCAGCCGGGCGCTCGACGCGCCGATAGGCTGGCGCCGTGCTGATCGCGATCGAAGGGGTTGACGGCGCGGGCAAGCGGACGCTGTCCGACGGCTTGCGCAGGGCCTTCGAGACGGCCGGGAAGTCGGTGGCGATCGTGGCGTTCCCGCGCTACGGGAAATCGGTGACCGCCGACGTCGCGGCCGAGGCCCTGCACGGACAGCACGGCGATCTCGCGTCGTCGGTGTATGCGATGGCGTTGCTGTTCGCGCTCGACCGGGCGGGCGCCGTCGAGGACATCGAGGCCCTGCGCCGCGACCACGACGTGGTCATCATGGATCGCTACGTCGCATCCAACGCGGCCTACAGCGCCGCGCGCCTGCACGAGGACGCGGGCGGGGCTGCGGCCGCCTGGGTGCTCGAGCTGGAGTACCGGCGGCTCGGGCTGCCCGCCCCCGACTGGCAGGTGTTGCTAGCGGTGCCGGCCGAGCTGGCCGGGCAGCGCGCCCGCAGCCGGGCGCAGTCCGACCCGGGCCGGGCGCGCGACAGCTACGAACGCGACCACGAACTGCAGCTGCGCACGGGCGCGGTCTACGCCGAGCTGGCCGCCGCGGGCTGGGGCGGACCCTGGCTGGTCGCCGACGCGGAGGTCGATCCGGACCGGCTGGCCGCCACCCTCATCGGCGCCAAAGAGGTCCCCGCAACCGCCCGGGAGGGCACGCCGGGGGCGTCGAGCACGCGAATTTGACCGAATTTGCCTCCATATTTGCGGCTCGGCGCAAGAAACGCCCGTGTGGCGCGCCGGGTTTGTCCCGATCTGGTGACACCATGGACTTCATGAGGCAAAGGATTTTGGTCGTCGACGACGACGCTTCGCTAGCCGAGATGCTCACCATCGTGTTGCGTGGGGAGGGTTTCGACACCGCGGTCATCGGTGACGGCACCCAGGCCCTGACTGCGGTGCGCGAACTGCGCCCCGATCTGGTGTTGTTGGACCTGATGCTGCCGGGCATGAACGGCATCGACGTCTGTCGCGTGCTGCGCTCCGATTCGGGCGTCCCGATCGTGATGCTCACCGCCAAGACCGACACCGTCGACGTGGTCCTCGGCCTCGAGTCGGGCGCCGACGACTACATCATGAAGCCGTTCAAGCCCAAGGAGCTGGTGGCCCGGGTGCGGGCGCGGCTGCGGCGCAATGACGACGAGCCGGCCGAGATGCTGTCCATCGCCGACGTCGAGATCGACGTGCCGGCGCACAAGGTGACCCGGAACGGCGAGCAGATTTCCCTGACGCCGCTGGAATTCGACCTGCTGGTCGCGTTGGCGCGCAAACCGCGGCAGGTGTTTACTCGTGATGTGCTGCTCGAACAGGTGTGGGGCTACCGTCACCCAGCGGACACCCGCTTGGTGAACGTGCACGTCCAGCGTCTGCGGGCCAAGGTTGAGAAAGACCCTGAGAACCCGACCGTGGTGTTGACCGTTCGAGGAGTGGGTTACAAGGCCGGACCTCCGTGATCCGCGCCGGCGACCATGAACAGCGTCGCGGGGGAGGACGCCTGCGGTGATCTGGGGCTCCCGGCGACGCACTCGGAGCCGTTGGGGGCGCTCCGGCCCCATGACCCGCGGCATGGGTGCGGTGAGTCGAGCCGTTGCCGTTGCGTGGCGCCGGTCATTGCAGCTGCGTGTCGTGGCGCTGACGCTCGGGTTGTCCCTGGCGGTGATCTTGGCGCTCGGCTTCGTCTTGACCAGCCAGGTCACCAATCGGGTTCTCGACGTCAAGGTCAAGGCCGGCATCGAACAGATCGAGCGCGCGCGCACCACCGTCGGCGGGATCGTTAGCGGCGAGGAGACGCGCTCGCTGGACAGCAGCCTGCAGCTGGCCCGCAACACGTTGACGTCCAAGACCGACCCCGCGTCGGGCGCCGGGCTGGCCGGCGCGTTCGACGCGGTGCTGATCGTGCCGGGCGACGGGCCGCGCGCGGCGACCACGGCCGGGCCCGTCGACCAGGTGCCGAATTCCCTGCGCGGCTTCGTCAAGGCCGGGCAGGCGTCGTACCAGTACGCCACCGTGCACACCGACGGCTTCTCCGGTCCGGCGCTGATCATGGGCACGCCGGCGTCGTCCCAGGTGGCCAACCTGGAGCTGTACCTGATCTTCCCGTTGAAGAACGAGCAGGCCACCATCACGCTGGTGCGCGGCACCATGATCACCGGCGGCGCCGTCCTGCTGGTGCTGCTCGCCGGGATCGCGCTGCTGGTCTCGCGCCAGGTGGTGGTGCCGGTGCGATCTGCGTCGCGGATCGCCGAAAGCTTCGCCGAGGGGCACCTGTCCGAACGGATGCCGGTGCGCGGCGAAGACGACATGGCCCGGCTGGCGGTTTCGTTCAACGACATGGCCGAGAGCTTGTCCCGCCAGATCACCCAGCTCGAGGAGTTCGGCAACCTGCAGCGCCGGTTCACCTCCGACGTCAGCCACGAGCTGCGCACCCCGCTGACCACCGTGCGGATGGCCGCCGACCTCATCTATGACCACAGCGCCGACCTCGACCCCACGCTGGCGCGGTCCACCGAGCTGATGGTGAATGAGCTGGACCGGTTCGAGTCGCTGCTCAACGACCTCTTGGAAATCTCCCGGCACGACGCCGGTGTGGCCGAGTTGTCCGTCGAGGCGGTGGATATGCGCACCACCGTGCAGAGCGCGCTCAGCAACGTGGGCCACCTGGCCGAAGAGGCCGGCATCGAGCTGCTCGTCGACCTGCCCGACGAGGAGGTGATCGCCGAGGTCGACACCAGGCGGGTGGAGCGGATCCTGCGAAACCTGATCGCCAACGCCATCGACCACGCGGAACACAAGCCCGTGCAGATCCGGATGGGCGCCGACGAGGACACCGTCGCCGTCACCGTCCGCGACTACGGGGTGGGGCTGCGGCCCGGCGAGGAGAAGCTGGTGTTCAGCCGATTCTGGCGCGCCGACCCGTCGCGGGTGCGCCGGTCCGGCGGCACCGGGCTCGGCCTGGCGATCAGCGTGGAGGATGCGCGCCTGCACCAGGGCCGGCTGGAGGCGTGGGGCGAGCCGGGCGAGGGTTCGTGCTTCCGGCTGACGCTTCCGCTGGTTCGCGGCCACAAGGTCACCACCAGCCCGCTGCCCATGAAGCCCGTTCCGCCGACCGCCGGCACGAATCCGCCGGGGCCGCCAACCGCGAAAGACCGTTCGCGCCAACGTGAACACGCCGAGAGGAGCGGGTGATGCGGCGCCTGCTCGGGTTGTTGCTGGTGGCGGTGCTGCTGGGCGGCTGCGCGGGGGTGCCCAGCTCGTCGGCCCCCCAAGCCATCGGCACCGTCGAACGGCCGGCCCCGTCGAACCTGCCCAAGCCGACGCCCGGCATGGATCCCGACGTGTTGCTGCGCGAATTCCTCAAGGCCACAGCCGATCCCGCGAACCGGCATCTGGCGGCCCGGCAGTTCCTCACCCAGTCGGCATCCAACGCGTGGGACGACGCCGGTAGCGCGCTGCTGATCGACCACGTGGTGTTTGTGGAAACCCGTGCCGCCGAACGGGTTTCGGCGACCATGCGGGCGGACATCCTGGGATCGCTGTCGGACATGGGAGTGTTCGAAACCGCCGAGGGGGTGCTGCCCGACCCGGGCCCGATCGAGTTGGTCAAGACCTCGGGCGGGTGGCGGATCGACCGCCTGCCCAACGGAGTCTTCCTGGACTGGCAGCAGTTTCAGTCCACCTACAAGCGCAACACCCTGTACTTCGCCGACCCGACCGGCAAGACCGTGGTCCCCGATCCGCGCTACGTCGCGGTCGCCGACCACGATCAGTTGGCCACCGAGTTGGTGTCCAAGATGATCGCCGGGCCGCGGCCGGAGATGGCCCACACGGTCCGCAACCTGCTCGCCCCGCCGCTGCGGCTGCGCGGACCGGTGACCCGGGCCGACGGCGGCAAGAACGGGATCGGGCGCGGCTACGGCGGCGCGCGCATCGATCTGGAGAAGCTGTCCACCACCGATCCGCACAGCCGGCAATTGCTTGCCGCGCAGATCATTTGGACACTGGCCAGGGCCGATATCCGGGGGCCCTACGTCATCAACGCCGACGGCGCGCCGCTGGACGACCGGTTCGCCGAGGGGTGGACAACCTCCGATGTCGCCGCCACCGACCCGGGCGTTGCGGATGGCGCGGGCGCCGGATTGCATGCCCTGGTGAACGGCTCGCTGGTCGGCCTGGACGGACAGCGCATCAGCAACGTGCCGGGGGCCTTCGGGCGAATGGGGGATCAGACCGGCGCCGCGCTGTCGCGCAGCGGGCGGCAGGTGGCGTCCGTCGTCACGCTGCACCGCGGCGCGCCCGACGAGGCGGCGTCGCTGTGGATCGGTGACCTCGGCGGCGAAGCGGTCCAGTCCGCCGACGGGCACAGCCTGTCGCGGCCGAGTTGGTCATTGGACGACGCGGTGTGGGTGGTGGTGGACGGCAACAACGTGCTGCGCGCGATCCAGGAGCCGGCGTCGGGGCAACCCGCCCGCATCCCGGTCGATTCCGTCGCGGTGTCCACCCGGTTCCCGGGGCCGATCACCGACCTGCAGCTGTCCCGCGACAGCGCGCGCGCCGCGATGGTGATCGGCGGCCAGGTGATCCTGGCCAGCGTCGAGCAGACCCAGGCCGGCCAGTACGCGCTGACCTACCCGCGGCGGCTCGGCTTCGGGTTGGGCAACTCGGTGGTGTCGCTGTCCTGGCGAACCGGCGACGACATCGTGGTGACCCGGACCGACGCCAGCCATCCGGTGTCGTACGTCAACCTCGACGGGGTGAACTCCGACGCGCCCGCCCGGGGCCTGCAGATGCCGGTGATCACGGTCGCGGCCAACCCGTCCACGGTCTACGTGGGCGCTCCCCAAGGGGTGCTGCAGTATTCGGCGTCGGCGGCCGAAAGCCAGCAGGGCTGGTCGGAGGTGCCGGGGTTGACGGTGTTCGGCGCGGCGCCGGTGCTGCCGGGCTAGTTGCGGCCCGACGCCAGAACACCGCAGCCGCCCGGGTTGTCGGTCCAGCCCGCGACACTGGCCCCATGCTCGACCTCATCCTGCCGCTGCAGTGCGGCGGCTGCGGGGCGCCGTCGACCCGCTGGTGTGACGCGTGCACGCACGAGCTGGCGGTGGCCGCGGACCAACCGCACGTGGTGAACCCCCGGATCGACCCGCAGGTGCCGGTGTTCGCCCTCGGCCGCTACGCCGGCGCGCGCCGGCAAGCGATCCTGGCGCTCAAGGAGCAGGGCCGCGCCGATCTCGTCGGGCCGTTGGCGGTTGCGCTGGCCACCGGCGTGCACCGGCTGCTGTCGTGGGGAATCGTGCAGACCCCGCTGACCGTCGTGCCGGCGCCGACGCGTCGTTCGGCGGCGCGCAGGCGCGGCGGCGACCCGGTCACCCGGCTGGCGCGCGCCGCGGTGGCCGGCCACCCGGCCATCGCCGTCGCCACTGCGCTGCGGATGCGGGCCCTGGTTCGCGACTCGGTGGGCCTGGGCACGGCCGCCCGTGAGCGCAACGTCGCGGGCCGGGTGCTGCTGCACGGAACACGGCCGCGCACCGAGGTCTTGATCGTCGACGACATCGTCACCACCGGGGCGACGGCACGCGAGTCGGTGCGAGTGCTGGACGCCGCCGGCGTCCGGGTGACCGCCGTGCTGGCGCTCGCGGTCGCGTGAGGCTGTGCGGTCGCCAAGAGTATGTGAAGAACTCGCAACAGCTCCGCGAAATCAGTGGCATGGCGAGGCGAACAAGAGCTAACGTCGAGAACAACGTTAATCAACTCACTGGTCTGCCTCACTGGTCGCGACATTCCCAAGTTGAGACCCCACTCGCGGGAAGGGGTGAGTATTCGACACCTTGCATCGGCGAGCACTCTGCGGCGGTGACTTCCCCAAAGGACCGCTCTCCCCACCTCGTCGGCGCGTCGTTAGCAAGCCGGGCACGCAGGGCGCGTGCGACGTGAAAGAGAAACGAGTTGTCACGTATGTCAAGGCTATCCGTGGATTCCGGTCAGATTCTCGACCAACCGCCGACGCAAACCGACGGCCAACCCCAACCGACGACCACCGCCGAAGTCGTTTTCAAGGGCCGCAATGTAGAAATTCCCGACCACTACCGTCTGTACGTCTCCCAGAAACTTGCCCGCCTCGAGCGGTTCGATCGCTCCATCTATCTCTTCGATGTCGAGCTCAAACACGCGCCGAACCGGCGCCAGCGCAAATCGTGTCAACGCGTGGAGATCACCGCCCGCGGCCGCGGGCCGGTCAGCCGGGCGGAGGCCTGCGCCGACAGCTTCTATGCGGCGTTCGAGTCCGCGGTGGACAAACTGGAGAACCGGCTGCGCCGTGTCAAGGACCGCCGCAAGGTCCACTACGGCGACAAGACGCCGGTGTCGCTGGCCGCCGCCACCGCGGTCGTTCCGCCGCAGCGGCAGGAACGCATACTGGAGCCGCCGGCCGACCATGACGGCGCCGACGCCGGCCACGAGCCCGGGCGGATCGTGCGGACCAAGGAACACCCGGCCACGCCGATGACGGTCGACGACGCGCTCTACGAGATGGAGCTCGTCGGGCACGACTTCTTCTTGTTCCACGACAAGCAGACCGAACGGCCGTGCGTGGTCTACCGCCGGCACGCCTACGACTACGGGCTGATCAGGCTCTCCTGACGTGGTCTTCGGGCGGCGACCCGCAGCGCCCGGCGGTGCCGCGCTTGCGATCGCCGCTGGGTCTGTAGGCGACAACCCGCAGCGCCCGGCGGTGCCGCGCTTGCGATCGCCGCCACGACGGCCTTTAGGGGGTTGTCACCTACCATGGGAGTCGCTTAAGAGAAGAGACTCCTACCAACAGGGGACATAGCTGTGCTGTCGAAGTTGCTGCGCGTCGGCGAAGGCCGCATGCTCAAGCGTCTCAAGCGGGTGTCTGACTACGTCAACACCTTGTCCGACGAGGTCGAAAAGCTGACCGACGCGGAGCTGCGGGCCAAGACCGACGAGTTCAAGAAGCGGCACGCCGACGGTGAAAGCCTCGACGACCTGCTGCCCGAGGCGTTCGCGGTGGCCCGCGAGGCGGCCTGGCGGGTGCTCGACCAGCGCCCGTTCGACGTGCAGGTGATGGGCGCTGCGGCGCTGCACTTCGGCAACGTCGCCGAGATGAAGACCGGTGAGGGCAAGACCCTGACCTCGGTGTTGCCGGCCTACCTCAACGGCATCGGCGGTAAGGGCGTGCACGTCGTCACGGTCAACGACTACCTGGCCAAACGCGACAGCGAGTGGATGGGCCGCGTGCACCGCTTCCTCGGCCTGGACGTCGGCGTGATCCTCGCCCAGATGACACCGGACGAGCGCCGCGTGGCGTATGCCGCCGACATCACCTACGGCACCAACAACGAGTTCGGCTTCGACTACCTGCGCGACAACATGGCCCACTCGCTCGACGACCTGGTGCAGCGCGGGCACAACTTCGCCATCGTCGACGAGGTCGACTCCATCCTGATCGACGAGGCCCGCACCCCACTGATCATCTCCGGGCCCGCCGACGGGGCTTCCAACTGGTACCTCGAGTTCGCCCGGCTGGCGCCGCTGATGGAAAAGGACGTCCACTACGAGGTCGACCTGCGCAAACGCACCGTCGGCGTGCACGAGCTGGGCGTCGAGTTCGTCGAGGACCAGCTCGGCATCGACAACCTGTACGAGGCCGCCAACTCGCCGCTGGTCAGCTACCTCAATAACGCGCTGAAGGCCAAGGAGCTGTTCAACCGCGACAAGGACTACATCGTCCGCGACGGCGAGGTCCTCATCGTCGACGAGTTCACCGGCCGCGTACTCTACGGCCGCCGCTACAACGAGGGCATGCACCAGGCGATCGAGGCCAAGGAGCACGTCGAGATCAAGGCCGAGAACCAGACGCTGGCCACCATCACGCTGCAGAACTACTTCCGGCTCTACGAGAAGCTCGCCGGCATGACCGGTACCGCCCAGACCGAGGCGGCCGAGCTGCACGAGATCTACAAGCTGGGCGTGGTACCCATCCCGACCAACAAGCCGATGGTTCGCACCGACCAGTCAGACCTCATCTACAAGACCGAGGAAGCCAAGTACATCGCGGTGGTGGACGACGTCGTCGAGCGTTACGAGAAGGGCCAGCCCGTCCTGATCGGTACCACCAGCGTGGAGCGCTCGGAGTACCTGTCGCGGCAGTTCCAGAAGCGACGGGTCCCGCACAACGTGCTCAACGCCAAGTACCACGAGCAGGAGGCCGGCATCGTCGCCGTGGCGGGCCGCCGCGGCGGGGTCACGGTGGCCACCAACATGGCCGGTCGCGGTACCGACATCGTGCTGGGCGGCAACGTCGACTTCCTCACCGACCAGCGGCTACGCGAACGCGGCCTCGATCCGGTCGAGACGCCCGACGAGTACGAGGCGGCCTGGCACGAGGAGCTGCCGGTAGTCAAGGAGGAGGCCGGCAAGGAGGCCGCCGAGGTGGTCGAGGCCGGCGGTCTGTACGTGCTGGGCACCGAGCGTCACGAGTCGCGACGTATCGACAACCAGCTGCGCGGCCGCTCCGGCCGGCAGGGCGACCCGGGCGAGTCGCGCTTCTACCTGTCGCTGGGCGACGAGCTCATGCGCCGGTTCAACGGCGCCGCGCTGGAGGCGATGCTGAACCGGCTGAACCTGCCCGACGACGTGCCGATCGAAGCCAAGATGGTCACCCGGGCGATCAAGAGCGCGCAGACCCAGGTCGAGCAGCAGAACTTCGAGGTCAGAAAGAACGTCCTCAAGTACGACGAGGTGATGAACCAGCAGCGCAAGGTGATCTACGCCGAGCGTCGCCGCATCCTGGAAGGCGAGAACGTCAAGGATCAGGCGCTGGGCATGGTCCGCGACGTGGTCACCGCGTACGTCAACGGCGCGACGGCCGAGGGCTACGCCGAGGATTGGGACCTGGAGGCGTTGTGGACGGCGCTCAAGACGCTGTACCCGGTCGGCATCGAGCACGAGCCGTTGATGCGCCTGGACGGTGACTCCGAGCGCGACGACCTCACCCGCGAGGAGTTGCTCGACGAGCTGCTCAAAGACGCCGAACGTGCTTATGCCGTAAGGGAAGCCGAGCTCGAGGAGCTCGCGGGCGAGGGCGCGATGCGCCAGCTGGAACGCAACGTGCTGCTCAACGTCATCGACCGCAAATGGCGCGAGCACCTATACGAGATGGACTACCTCAAGGAGGGCATCGGGTTGCGCGCAATGGCGCAGCGCGATCCGCTGGTGGAGTACCAGCGCGAGGGCTACGACATGTTCATGGCCATGCTCGACGGCATGAAAGAGGAGTCGGTCGGCTTCCTGTTCAACGTCACCGTCGAGGCGGTGCCGTCCCCGCAGGTCGCGCCGGTGGAAACGCCCGAGGGGCTCAAGGATCTGGGAACCGCCGCAGACCAGGGCGACACCGCAGCGCCCGTGCGCGAAGAGCCCCCAACTCAGTTGCGCGCCAAGGGCATTGACAACGAGGCGCCCGCCATGACCTACTCCGGCCCGTCGGAGGACGGCTCGGCGCAGGTGCAGCGCAACGGCGGCGACGGGAAGGCCCCGGCCGGGGTTCCCGGCGGGGCGAGCCGGCGCGAGCGTCGGGAAGCCGCACGCCGGCAGGGCCGCGGCGCCAAGCCGCCCAAATCGGTGAAACGCCGCTAAACCCCCACCTTTTTCGCGAGTGCGCGGCTGGCTTCACACTCGGCATCGGATTTGAGGCAGCCGCCCCATGCGGTATGGCCGTGCGGGCGCGCACGATTCACAAATGACCAAAGCACTCACCCCACTGGACGCCGCCACGGCCGTCCTGCAAAAGCCCGACCTGCCCGCCGGAGACGACGAACGATTCGTCGGCTTCGGTGTCATGGGCCTTCCGTTCGCCAGCGGCCACTATCTGGCGCTGCGGCACTTCCCGGCCACATCGTTCTCGCCCGGCTACCGGTCGGTGTGGCATCGCGCCCCCGACGGTGTGTGGACCTTCTACGCGACGACGCCGGGTCCGCAGAGCTGCGCACGCTTCTTCAGCGCGGCGACGCCCAACGACGCGGTGCAGTGCGACATCGACGTCGCCTGGGTCACCCCGTGGTCGCTGTTCGTGGAGATCCCGGGATTGCTTGCGTGGCAGATCGATATCGGTTCCACCCCGTCGACGCGACTGATGAGCGTGGTCGGCGCGCGGTTGCCGGCGCGCGCCTGGACGAACCGGGCGGTGCTGGCCGCGATGGGCCGAGCCGCCGGCCCGACCCTGCGCGCCGGCCGGGTCCGGCTCGCGGGAACGGCGCCCAACGGGCAGCGCTTCATGATCGCCCCCGCGCGGGTATGGGCGGTGGCGCAGTCGCGCGCGATATGGCGCGATGCGGACCTCGGGCCCGTCGGGCCGCTGCCGCGTCAACCGCGGCTGGCCGGCTTCCGGCCGCCGCAACGAGGCCTGTTCGTGGTGGGCTCGGGGCATTTCGAAACGTTCGACGCCGGCCGCCATCATGCCGTCGGGCGCACTGTGCCAATCGGCTGACCGCGGGCCGATGAGCTGGGCACAATGAGGCCCATGTCGGAGCCCGAATTGCCGACCCGTGCGGAGCTGCTGGCGGCCCTGTCGGTGGCGATCGACCTCGGCCTGGGCCAGCCCGCCGAGCACATGCTGCGCGCGGCGCTGATCGCGACCAGACTTGCCGACCGGCTCGGGCTCGATGCGGAACAGCGGGACTGCACCTACTACACGACTTTGGTCATGTGGATCGGCTGTCACGCCGACTCCCATGAATACGCGCGGTGGTTCGGCGACGACATCGCCGTGCGCCACGACTCGTATCTCGTTGATTGGTCGGGCTTACCGTACTTGCGGTTCCTGGCCGGGAACGTGGGGCGCGGCCACCCGCTGGCGCACCGGTTGAGCGTAATGGCAACCCTTTTCACCAACGCGCGCGGCCACATCTCCCAGTTGATCCACTCGCATTGCACCTCGGCGGCCGTGCTGGCCGACCGAATCGGCCTGGGCCCCAACGTGCAGGCGGCAGTGTCGTTTGCGTTCGAGCGCTACGACGGCGGCGGGCTGCCCGCAGGCGCCCAGGGCGACGAGATCCCGATTCAGATGCGGATCGCCCAGCTGGCCGACATGGTCGAGGTGCACCACCGCACCTACGGCGTTGCGGGGGCCGTGGCCATGGTGCGCGACCGGCGCGGCGGACAATTCGATCCCCAGGTCGCCGACGCCGTCCTTCGTCACGCCGAGGAGATTCTGGCCGGGCCGCCGGCCGGCGACGCGTGGGCGGCGGCTTTGGCCGCGGCGCCCGATCGGCATCGGCGGCTTGACGACCAATCGCTGGACGCCCTGCTCGTCGCCCTCGGCGACTTCGTCGATCTGAAATGCCCTTTCACCCTTGGACATTCGCGCGCGGTGGCCCGGCTCGCCGGGGACGCCGCGCGGGCCGCGGGTCTCGACGCCCACGCGGTGGCCTTGACGCGGCGGGCGGGGCATGTGCACGACCTGGGCCGCATCGGGGTGTCGAATCAGATCTGGTCCAGGCAAGGATCGTTGACCTCCTCGGAGTTCGAACGCGTTCGGCTGCACCCGTATCTGACCGTGCGCATCCTCAACCAGGTACCCGGCCTGCGGCAGCTTGCCGAAGTCGCGGGCAATCACCATGAATGCCTTGACGGGTCGGGATATCCCCGCGGGCTCGCCGGGCCGGCGCTCGGCCCGCCGGACCGCATCCTGGCCGCCGCGGTCTGCTACCAGTCCGCCTGCGAGCCGAGGCCATATCGCGAACAGATGTCCCCGGACGCGGCGGCCCGGCGGCTGCGCGGGCGGGCGCAGGCCGGTGAACTCGATTCGGTCGCCGTCGAAGCGGTGCTGCACGCAGCGGGTCAGCCGGCGCAACGGCCCCACGTGCGGCCGGACGGGTTGACCCCCAGGGAGGTCGAGGTGCTGTGCCTGGTCGCGCGTGGCGCCTCGAACAAGGAGATCGCGGCGTCTCTGGTGATCAGCGAGAAAACGGCGCGCAACCACGTCGAACGGACCTACGCCAAGATCGGCGTGTCGAACCGGATCGGCGCCAGCATGTACGCGCTGCGCCACGGACTAGTCAAAAATACCTAGGGCCCCGCTCGCCGAAGATGAGGCAAACGACCTATATCCGAACGTGCCTGGCCGGCGGACACTTAGCCCCATGAAGCGATACTTGACGCTTGGTTACGGCGCCGCGGCATACCTGCTCTTCCTCGCGGCCTTTCTGTATCTCATTGGTTTCGTGGGCAACCTCGCGGTGCCGCGAAGCGTCGACCGTGGGCTAGCCGCGCCCGTCGCCGCGGCGATACCGATCAACGCGGCGCTGGTCGCCTTGTTCGGCGTCCAGCACAGCGTGATGGCCCGGCCCGCGTTCAAGCGATGGTGGGTGCGGTTGGTGCCGTCGTCGATCGAGCGCAGCACATACGTGCTGCTGTCGAGTGTGGTGCTGGCCCTGCTGTACTGGCAGTGGCGAACGATGCCAACGGTCATCTGGGATGTGCGGATGCCGGCGGCCCGCGCGGTGCTGTGGGCGCTGTTCTGGCTCGGCTGGGCGATAGCGCTGCTGGCGACGTTCCTGATCAACCATTTCGATTTGTTCGGGCTCCGGCAGGTGTATCTGGCGTCGCGCCAAAAGCCTTACACCAGCGTGGAATTCCGCGTACGGCTGCTCTACCGCGTGGTGCGTCACCCCCTGATGCTCGGGATGCTCATCGCGTTCTGGGCGGCGCCGACCATGACGGCGGGACACCTGCTGTTCTCCATTGGCATGACGACCTACATCCTGATCGCCACGCAGCTCGAAGAGCGTGACCTGGTCGCGTCTCTCGGCCACCCGTACCGCGAGTACCGCCGCGAGGTGTCGATGCTGCTGCCGATTCCGCGCCGCCAGGCCACGGGCATTGCCCGGCAGGGCTGAATCTTTGTAATTCATTAGCAGCTCGGCGATCGGGTGACTGCGCCTCCGGCCAACCTGTCAGGATTGACAGTATGGATGTCAAGGAGGTGCTGCTGCCGGGCGTCGGCCTTCGCTACGAATTCACTGATCACAAGGGCGACCGCATCGGCATCATCGCGCGGCGGAGCGGCGACTTCGAGGTCGTCGTCTATGCCCGGGAGGACCCGGACGAGGCCCGGCCGCTCCTGCACCTCAGCGACGAAGAGGCCGAGGCGGTGGCCCAGATCCTGGGGGCACCGCGCATCGCCGAGCGGTTCACCGAGCTGGCCCGCGAAATACCCGGGCTCGAGACGGGGCAGGTCCACATCCTGGCCGATAGCCCCTTCGTAGGCCATCCCTTGGGCGACAC
The DNA here is from genome assembly GCF_001665605.1 of Mycobacterium sp. 852014-50255_SCH5639931. GTDB lineage: Bacteria > Actinomycetota > Actinomycetes > Mycobacteriales > Mycobacteriaceae > Mycobacterium > Mycobacterium paraffinicum. Next base: position 45,497 of record NZ_LZSV01000031.1, on the reverse strand, counting down.
CCATGCCCGCACCCGCACCGGTGCCTCCATCGTCGCGATCGTGCGTAACGAGGAAGTGCTCGCCTCGCCGGGTCCGGCCGAAACGCTCTATGCCCGAGACGTTTTGATTGTCATCGGCACCCAGGACGGCATCGCCGGCGTCGAACAGATCATCGACAAAGGCTGAGCCGGTGCAAGTTTCGTGGGCGCTGCTGTTACAACTCGGCGCCCTCCTGGCCACGCTGGCCGTAGTGGGCGGCATCGCACGCCGATTCGCCTTGTCTCCGATCCCGGTGTACCTGCTGGCGGGCCTGTCGCTGGGTAAGGGCGGGATCCTGCCGCTGGACGCCGGCGGCCAGTTCATCACGACGAGCGCGCCCATCGGCGTCGTGCTGCTGCTGCTCACCCTGGGCCTGGAATTCTCCGCGGCCGAGTTCGCCGCCAGCCTGCGCCACCACCTGCCGTCGGCGGGGGTCGACATCGTCCTGAACGCGGCGCCCGGTGCGCTCGCCGGCTGGCTGCTGGGATTGGACGGTGTGGCGATCCTGTGCCTGGCCGGCGTCACCTACATCTCCTCCTCGGGTGTCATCGCGCGGCTGCTGGAGGACTTGCACCGGCTCGGTAACCGGGAGACGCCGGCGGTGCTGTCCGTGCTGGTCCTCGAGGATTTCGCGATGGCGGCCTACCTGCCGCTGTTCGCCGTCCTGGCATCCGGCGGCGGTTGGCTGCACGCCGTCGTCGGCATGGTGGTGGCGGTGGCCGCGCTGTTGGCGGCGTTCGCCGCGTCCTACCGCTGGGGCCACCATGTCGGCCGACTGGTCGAGCACGCCGACTCCGAACAGCTGCTGCTGCGGGTGCTGGGCATCACCTTGATCGTGGCGGCGATGGCCGAATCCCTGCACGCGTCGGCCGCCGTCGGCGCGTTCCTGGTGGGGCTGACGCTGACCGGGGAAACGGCGGACCGCGCGCGCAGGGTGCTGGGCCCGTTGCGGGATCTGTTCGCCGCCATCTTCTTCCTGGCTATCGGCTTCTCGGTCGATCCGCACGCGCTGATCCCGATGCTTCCCGCGGCGCTGACACTGGCCGCGGTGACCGCGGCGACCAAGGTGGCCACCGGGATCTTCGCCGCCCGCCGCGATGGAGTCGCGCGGCGCGGGCAACTGCGCGCGGGCACCGCGCTGGTCGCCAGGGGAGAGTTCTCGCTGATCATCATCGGATTGGCCGGCACGTCGATCCCCGCGGTCGCCGCGCTGGCGACGGCATACGTGTTCATCATGGCGATCGTCGGGCCGGTGCTGACCCGCTACACGGGCGGCCCGCTGGCGCCGACCGCCGGGCCGCCACACTAGCCCCGATCAACCGATGTGCAGGGCCACCACCAGCCAGCGGGCGCCGGCGCCGGCGGACACCCGCTCTACGCGGCAGGCGATGGCGTGGATCCGGTTGCCGCGGCTGTACGAGCCGGAAACCTCGGCCGCGGCCTCGGGGTCCCGACCGGCCGGCTGCAGGCGCAGCCGCCGAAGCACCGCCGCGCCCTGCTGACCGGCGGCCGCATGGCCCACTGAGACGACGGAGTCCACCAGGCTTGGCGTCAGCAACGGGCGCAGCTGGGCGGCGGGGCGGCGGCGGTCGATGACCTCCAGCACCCGGCGCAGCGCCGCGTCGGCGAATATCGCGGCCTGCCGCATCGGCCCCGGCATCGCGGTTCGCGGCTCGTCGGCAGGCTGCCCGCCGGGCGGGCAGGGCCGGTGCGGCGCGTGGGCGCTGCGCCTGCGCAATGGTGCGCGCGACGACGGCAGGCAGGAAGGGACGCTCCGTGGTACGTCTTGTGCCGGGGGCTCGTAATCGACGACGGGTAGGACGGCGAAGGCGCCGGGCGGACCCGCGACAGGGCTGATGTTCAACGCGCACTCTCCAACTCTTGGGTCGAACTCCCTCAAGCCCGCTGGAGAGTGGCAGGCAGTGGTCATCATGGCACAACTCGGGCCGGCGCGTACCCGCGCTCGGACGCTGCCCGGCCAGACGATTACCGTGGGCGGGACATCTCCTTCAGCAACAGGGCGATGATTCGGTGAGGAGGACTGCGCCCTATGGTGACCCGGCTGTCCCCATCGGACGCGTCGTTTTTTCGGCTGGAAAACACGGCCACCCCGATGTACGTCGGATCACTGTCGATCCTGCGCCGGCCGCGCGCCGGATTGAGCTACGAGACGCTGCTGGCCACCATCGAGCAGCGGCTCCCGCAGATTCCGCGCTATCGGCAAAAGGTCCGGGAGGTGCGGGTCGGATCGGCCCGGCCCGTCTGGGTCGACGACGGCGACTTCGACATCGCCTATCACGTCCGGCGCTCCGCCCTGCCCTCCCCGGGCAGCGACGAACAACTGCACGAGCTGATCGCCCGGCTGGCCGCCCGGCCGCTGGACAAGTCCCGGCCGCTGTGGGAGATGTATCTGGTCGAGGGCCTGTCCAAGAACCGCGTCGCCCTCTACACCAAGTCGCATCAAGCCCTCATCAACGGCATGACGGCGCTCGAGATCAACCACGTCATCGCCGATCGCACCAAACGCCCGCCGCCCTTCCCCGAAGACATTTGGGTGCCGGAACGCGACCCGGGCGACGCGCGGCTGATCTTCGGGGCCGTCGGCGACTGGTTCGTGGGGCCGGGCACCCAGCTGCAGGCCGTCGGTTCGGCCATCGGCGGCCTGGTGACCAACCATGGCGAACTGCTCGCCGCCGGCCGCCGGGTGCTCGATTTCGCGCGCACCGTGGCGCGCGGCACCGCACCCAGCAGCCCGCTCAATGCCACCGTGTCGCGCCACCGGCGGTTCACGGTCGCGTGCGGCAACCTCGACGACTACCGCACCGTGCGCGCCCGGTACGACTGCGACGTCAACGACGTGGTGCTCGCGGTGATCGCCGGCGCCCTGGGCAGCTGGCTGATGTCACGCGGGGTGGCGGTGTCGGCGACCGCGACGGTGCGGGCCATGGCGCCGCTGTCCATCTACGCCGACGGTCAGCTCGATGCGACCGGCCCAGGTCAGGCCATCAGCCAGGTGACGCCGTTTCTGGTCGACCTGCCGGTGGGGGAGCCGAACGCGGTGGTGCGGCTGTCGCAGATCGCGCACGCCACCGAATCGAACCCGACGGCCGCCCGCCTGGTGGACGCCAGGACCATCGTCACGCTGTCGGGATTTGCGCCACCCACGCTGCACGCCATGGGTATCCGGGTCGCCACCAGTTTCCCCAGCTTTTCCAGGCGGACGTTCAACCTGCTGATCACCAACGCGCCCGGGGCCCAGTCGCAGATGTACATCGCCGGCACCAAGTTGCTCGAGACCTACGCCGTCCCGCCGCTGTTGCACAACCAGGCGCTGGCCATCAGCGTGACGTCGTATAACGGGATGCTGTACTTCGGCATCAATGCCGACCGCGAAGCGATGAGCGACGTCGAGCTGCTGCCGGGCCTGTTGAACCAAGCGCTCGAGGAATTGCTGGAAGCTTCCCGCTCGTAGTCGGAGGTGAACCTTGCTGCCTGGATCTATCATCCGTTGATATGAGCACCGCGACCAAAGACGGCGAGTCTGCGAAGGCACACACAAAGAAATCGGCTTCGCCGCCCGTGCAGAAGGTGCCCGACGATGTATATCGAGCTGAATTATTCCGGCTGCAAACGGAATTCGTCACGCTGCAGGAGTGGGTGCGGCACATCGGCGCCCGCGTCGTGGTCATCTTCGAAGGCCGCGACGGAGCGGGCAAGGGCGGAACCATCAAGCGGATCACCGAATACCTGAACCCACGGGCCGCCCGCATCGCGGCACTGCCCGCGCCGACGGAGCGGGAGCGCGGACAGTGGTACTACCAGCGCTATATCGCCCATTTGCCCGCCAAAGGGGAGATCGTGCTGTTCGATCGGTCGTGGTACAACCGCGCCGGTGTCGAGAAGGTCATGGGATTCTGCACGCCGCAGGAGTACGTGTTGTTTTTGCGGCAGACGCCCATCTTCGAGCAGTTGCTGATCGATGAGGGGATCCTGCTCCGCAAATATTGGTTCTCGGTTTCCGAGGCCGAACAGCTGCGCCGGTTCAGGGCGCGGCTGAATGACCCTGTGCGGCAATGGAAACTGTCCACCATGGACCTGCAATCGGTCTACCGGTGGGAAGAATATTCCCGCGCCAAGGACGAGATGATGGTGCACACCGATACCTCGTTCAGCCCTTGGTATGTAGTGGAATCGGATATCAAGAAGCACGCGCGGCTGAACATGATGGCCCATTTGTTGTCCACGATCGATTACCACGACGTGGAGCGGCCGAAGATCAAACTGCCGAAGCTTCCGCTCCCGGCTGTGAGTTACCAGCGTCCGCCGCGCGACCTGGCGACGTATGTCGACGACTTTGCGGCCACGTTGATCGGGGATTGAGCCATCCAGGTCTACATTCCGGCCACGCTGGCCATGTTGCAGGGGCTGGTCGCCGACGGCTCGTTGCGGCCCGTCAATGGCACCGCGTTCGCGCTGACGCCGAGGTTGCGCGAGGCGTACGCCGAGGGCGACGACGATGAGCTCGCCGAGGTCGCGCTGCGCGAGGCGGCGCTGGCGTCGCTGCGGCTGCTGGCCGACACGGAAGCCGAAGGGGCCGCCGGATCGCTGCCGCCGCGGCGCGCGGTGCTGGCCGCCGAGGTCGGCGACGTCAGCTTCCGTCCCGATCTCGACGACGCGGTGGTGAGACTCGGCGGGCCCGTCGCGCTGGAGGACGTGATCGCCGCGTACGTCGACAACGCGGATGCCGAGCCGGCCGTGGCGAAGGCGATCGAGGCCATCGACGCCGCCGACCTGGGTGACGAGGATGCCGAACTGATCGTCGGCGACGCGCAAGACCACGACTTGGCGTGGTACGCCAACCAGGAGCTGCCGTTCCTGCTCGAGCTGCTCTGACGGGGCAAAGGTGGCGCGTTCCCGGCCGCAATGCTAGCTACGCAACCGTAGGTTACGGTACCGTAGGTTTCGTGAAGCCCATCCAATCGACCACAATGGTTAGCGCAAGCAAGACGCCGCGTAGTGAGCAGGAGCTTCCCCTGGGCAGACGTAACCCATCGATCACGGGCAACGTCGTCGAGACCAAGCGGCCAGTCGTCGCCGGCGCCGACCGGCACCCCGGTTGGCACGCGCTGCGCAAGCTCGCCGCGCGCATCACGACGCCACTGTTGCCCGACGACTACCTGCATCTGGCCAATCCACTGTGGTCGGCGCGGGAAGTGCGGGGCCGCATCCTCGAGGTGCGCCGCGAGACCGAGGATTCCGCGACCCTGGTGATCAAGCCGGGCTGGGGCTTCAACTTCGACTACCAGCCAGGTCAGTACATCGGGATCGGGCTGCTGATGGACGGGCGCTGGCGCTGGCGGTCGTATTCGCTCACGTCCAGCCCCGCCGCGACGTCCGGATCCGGCTCGAAACGCACGGTGACCATCACGGTGAAGGCGATGCCCGAAGGGTTTCTGTCGTCGCACCTGGTGGCGGGCGTCGAGCGGGGGACCATCGTCCGGCTGGCCGCACCGCAGGGCAACTTCGTGCTGCCCGACCCGGCGCCGCCATCGATCTTGTTCCTCACCGCCGGATCCGGGATCACGCCGGTGATGTCGATGCTGCGAACCCTGGTGCGCCGCAACCAGATTGGCGACATCGCGCACGTGCATTCGGCGCCCACCGAGTCCGACGTGATGTTTCGGGCCGAGTTGGCCGCGCTGGCCGTCGACCATCCCGGCTATCGCCTACTGCTGCGGGAAACCCGCACCCAGGGTCGTCTCGACCTCGCCCGGCTCGACCACGAGGTACCGGACTGGCGCGAACGGCAGACCTGGGCCTGCGGGCCGGAGGGCATGCTGACCCAGGCCGAGCAGATCTGGTCGGCGGCGGGCATCGGCGACCGGCTGCACCTCGAACGATTCGCCGTGTCCAAGGCCGCGCCGGCCGGCGCCGGCGGAACGGTCACCTTCGCCCGGAGCGATCGCGCCGTCGTCGCCGACGCGGCGACGTCGTTGATGGACGCGGGGGAGGGCGCCGGCGTGCAGATGCCCTTCGGCTGCCGAATGGGTATATGCCAGTCATGTGTCGTCAGTCTGGTGGAGGGGCACGTCCGTGACCTGCGCACCGGCGCGGAACACGACCCGGGCACCCGGATTCAGACCTGCGTGTCGGCCGCTTCCGGCGATTGTGTGCTCGACATCTAAAGGCTACTCACAGGTAACCTACGGAATCGTAGGTTACGATAGCGTAGGTCTGGACCTGGTTTAGGACGGACAAATCGACCGCAGGGAGGACGACGATGGCGATCACCGACGTCGACGTATTTGCTCATCTGACGGACGCCGACATTGAGAACCTGGCCGTGGAGCTGGACGCCATCCGCCAGGACATTGAAGACTCTCGTGGCGCGCGGGATGCCCGCTACATCCGTCGCACCATCGCGGCGCAGCGCGCGCTGGAGGTAACGGGGCGGCTGATGCTGGCCGCGAGTTCCCGCCGCTCGGCATGGTGGGCGGGGACCGTCACCTTGGGCGTGGCCAAGATCATCGAGAACATGGAGATCGGCCACAACGTCATGCACGGCCAGTGGGACTGGATGAACGACCCGGAGATCCACTCCTCGACGTGGGAGTGGGACATGAGCGGGTCGTCGAAGCACTGGCGCTACACCCACAACTTCGTGCATCACAAGTACACGAACATCCTCGGGATGGACGACGACGTCGGCTACGGCTTGCTGCGCGTCACCCGGGACCAGCGCTGGAAGCGCTTCAACATCTTGAACCTGTTCTACAACACCATGCTTGCGCTGCTCTTCGAGTGGGGCGTCGGACTGCAGCACGTGGAGCTCGGCAAGATCGCCAAGAAGCGGATGGACCAGGACGACGCCCGCCAGCGGGTGGACGAGTTCCTGGCCAAGGCGGGCCGCCAGGTGTTCAAGGACTATGTCGCGTTCCCGGCGCTGACCGCGCTGTCGCCCGGAGCCACCTACACGTCCACGTTGAAGGCCAACGCGGTCGCCAATGTGATCCGCAACGTCTGGGCCAACGCCGTCATCTTCTGCGGCCATTTCCCCGATGGTGCAGAGAAATTCGCCAAGACCGACATGATCGGCGAGACCAAGGGGCAGTGGTACCTGCGCCAGATGCTGGGCAGCGCCAACTTCGAGGGGGGGCCGGCGCTGCGGTTCATGAGCGGCAACCTGTGCCACCAGATCGAGCACCATCTGTACCCGGACCTGCCGAGCAACCGGCTACACGAGATCTCGGTGCGGGTCCGCGAGGTCTGCGACAAGTACGACCTGCCGTACACGACCGGCTCGTTCCTCGTGCAATACGGCAAGACCTGGCGCACGCTGGCCAAGCTGTCGCTGCCGAACAAGTACCTGCGCGATGACGCCGACAACGCTCCGGAAACCCGCAGCGAGCGCATGTTCGCCGACCTGGAGCCCGGTTTCGCGGGCACCGACCCGGAGACCGGCCGGCGGCGCGGGCTGAAGACCGCGATCGCGACCGTGCGCGGCTGGCGGCGCGCCAAGCGTGCCGAGAAGGCAGCCGCGGCGGCCGGCGATGCCAAGGATGGCCTGGCGGCGTAGCGCTTCATCGAACGTGTACTGAGCGCGAGATTCGGGCTGATTCTCGCAGTGAGTGCACGTTCGGCGGCGGCGTCGTTCGCCATACTGGATAAGTGCAGGTGTTCGTCGGCTCGCAGGTGTCCCACTGGGATTTCCCGCGGAGCCCGGTCAGCGTCGCGCTGATGGCCGAGTTCGCTTGCGAGAACGGCTGTGCCGTAGCGGACGTCCTCGAGGGGACCGGTCTGTCGGAGGCCGACCTGCGCGACCCCAACCGCACGATCGTCGGGCGCCAGGAGCTGGCGGTCGCGACGAATCTGGTGAAGCTGCTGGGCGGCGAAGACGGCGCGTCCGACCTGGGGGTGCGGGTGGGCGGCAGCTATCACGTCGGGGCGCTGGGCATCTTCGGTTTCGCCTGCCTGACCAGTTCGACGCTGGGCGACGCCGTCCGGTTCGCGGCCCGGTTCTACGAGCTGAGCTACGGCTTCTGCCTGCCGACCGTCACGGTGGACGGACCGGTGGCGGCGATGCGGCTCGACCTGCCCGACCTGACCGGTCCGGTGGCGGAGTTTCTGGTGCGGCGCGACCTGGTGGCGATCGCCCGGGTCATGGCCGAAATGCTGGGCCGTCCGGTCCCGTTCACCTCGATCGAGTTCGCCGGGGCGGCCCCATCATCCGGTGATACCTTGGCCTGTAAGGCCTTTGGCGTAACGCCGCGTTACGATTCGCCGGCCAACGTGGCGCGCTGGCCGGCCGCGTTGCTGGACAACCCGCTGCCTCGGGCCAGCGAGATGACGGTGGCCATGTGCGAGCAGCAGTGTCGAGCCCTGTTGGAACGCCGCCGGGAGCGCACCGGTGTCGCCCGGCGGGTGCGCGAGCGCCTGGCGTCGATCGACGGCGAACCTCACACGATCGCGGCCGTCGCCCGGCAACTGGCGATGAGCGAGCGGACGCTGCGGCGGCGGCTGGCCGAGGAGAACACGACCTTCCGCGATCTGGTCGAGGAGGTGCACCGGGTCCTCGCCGAGGAGCTGTTGGCAACCGGCGCGCTGTCGGTTGAGGACGTTGCGTTGCGGCTGGGCTACGCCGAGGCGACGAGCTTCATCGCCGCGTTCAAGCGGTGGACGGGCACCACCCCCGCGCGCTATCAGCGGTCGGTCGCGCCGCGCGCCCGGCTCCAGGCCGTCTGATCCGTGGCCGGAATCATGGATTTGCCGACCGCAATCGGCTGCCCGCAACCCGCAGCCCGCCCCTAGCGTTGGAGTCATGACTTCGACTCGTCCTCGCGTACTGGTGATCGGGGCCGGATTCGGTGGCCTTGCCGCCGCCTACGAGCTGTCCAGGGATGGTCTCGCCGACGTGACGGTGCTGGAGAAGGCCGACGACATCGGCGGCGTCTGGCGGGAGAACACGTACCCGGGCGCCGCCTGCGACGTCCCGTCGAACCTCTACTCCTACTCCTTCGCCCGGAAGGCCGACTGGGGCCGGCGATACGCCGAGCAGCCCGACATCCTCGGCTACATCCACGACACCGCCGACCGGTTCGGCCTTCGCGACGTGGTGCGGACCGGTGTGGAGGTCACCTCGGCCTGCTATGACGACGACACCGCCACGTGGCGGGTGGAGACCTCGACCGGCGACGTGTTCGAGGCCGATGTCTTGGTCCCCGCGGTCGGGCAGCTGTCGCGGCCGGCGCTGCCGAACATCCCGGGACTCGACACGTTCGCGGGCCCCTCGTTCCATTCGGCGCAGTGGCGCCATGACGTCGACCTGGCCGGCACGCGCGTCGCCGTCCTGGGCGCCGGTGCGTCGGCGATCCAGTTCGTGCCGCGCATTCGTGAGACCGCCAAGCATGTCACCGTCTTTCAGCGATCCGCCCCATATGTGCTGCCGAAGCCGGATCGTGCCTACACCCACGCCCATCACGCCGCCTTCCGGACCGTGCCCGGGTTCGCGGCCGCGATGCGGAACCTGATTTGGGAGATCTCGGAATTCTTCGGCCTCGCGCTGACCAGGGTGGCTCCGCTCGCGCGGCTGATCGGCATTGCCGCGTCGGCAAACCTCAAGCGCCACATCAAAGATCCGGTCTTGCGGGCCAAGCTCACGCCCGACTACCCGATCGGCTGCAAGCGGGTGCTGTTCAGCAGCGACTGGTATCCCGCGCTGGCCAGTGCCAATGTCGACGTCGAGACCGAGGCGATCACCGAGGTGACGCCCGCGGGTGTGCGCACCGCCGACGGCCGGTTGCACGAGGTAGACGCCATCGTCTACGGCACCGGGTTCAAGGCGACCGAATTCCTCGCGCCGATGACGATCACCGGCCGCGACGGGCGGGACCTGCAGTCCGAATGGGCGGAGGGAGCGCGGGCCCATCTCGGCATGGCCGTGCCGGGTTTCCCGAACATGTTCCTGATCTACGGCCCGAACACCAATCTCGGCAGCAGCTCGATCATTTTGATGATGGAGCAGCAGGCCGGTTACATCCGCCAGATCGTCGAGGAGCTGGCCCGCGGGGGCGTGGCCCGCGCGTTCGAGGTGCGCCGCGCCGTGGAGCAGGCCTACGACGCGGAGGTCCAGGCCCGCCTGGATGCCGGCGTATGGACCACCTGCGATTCCTGGTACCGCGTCGCCTCCGGCCGGGTCACCACCAACTGGCCGGGGCTGGTGCACGAATACCAGCACCGCACACGGGCAGTGGTCTTCGCGGACTACGACGTGGTGCTGCCCGACCGCGCGGCCAAGAAGGTCGGCGCTTAGCCCGGTTCGACGGCCGGGACTACGCTCGGAAACATGCTCGCAGCGTTTGGATTCGAAACCATGGGTGTGGTCGTCGGGGACATGTTCTTCGTCGACCCGCGCCCGCTCGAAGGTCAGGAAACCCCGGAGCGGGGAGTCAGGCTGGAACTGCGCCTGGTCGACCGGGACGAGCCCCAGGGCTCGATCTACGCCGGCGTCCCGATCTCGTTTAATCGCCCGGTGTGGCGGGTGGACCTGTTCGGATCCACCGAGAGCCCGCCCGGCACGCTGGACCGGGCCCATCATCACCCCCGGTTCGACGGGTGGGAACCCGGTCGCCGGAATTTCGTCCCCGAGCTGTCGGCCGACCCCGTCGCTTGGCTGGCCGAGCAGCTGGCCGACCCGGCCGCCGTGCTGGCCCGGGCGGGCGTCGACCCCGGCGAGGTCAGCGAGGCCGACAAGGCCGGCCTCGCGGCGGCGGCCCCGGAGATCGTGGCAGCGGTGAAACGGATGCTCGACGGCGTGCGCGACGGTAACTTGGCCCCGGCGCCGCCCGAGCCGGTCGCGGCCGCCCGCACCGGCTGGCTCTAGGCGGTTACCTTTTCGGCCATGGAGGCCAGCTTGGCGTCGAGTTGTTCTGCGGCGCCGAGCAATCCGGGATCGGGTTCGACGACTATCAGCGACGACGGCCTGACATAGGTCAGGCTGCTGCCGGCCCCCTAGTCGGCCAGCAACAGCTCGACCGGTGCGAACAGGCCCGCCGTCACGTCGTGGCGCAGCATCGTGATGGCGATCAACGGATTGCCGAGGATGACGCGGATCGCTTTGCGGGGCACGCCGACCTTGGTGATCCAGGCGCCGTGGTCGACGACACCGAACAACATGAATCCGCTTGGCCCGACATGGGGTTCGACGCGCTCCCTGTCGTTGATCGGCACCGGCCTTTCACCGATGTCGTTCAGCAACGCGGCGATCCGCACCGGTGTCGTGCGCCCACACCATCACCGGCGCGAGGGCCTGGTTTCCCGCCGCCGTTACTTACCGGGTTCGGTGAAGGCGAAGCCAACGTGATGGAGCCTCAAGGCTTTACCTCGATCACCACTTTGCCCATCGGGCCGTCAGCCAGGCGTTCGAAGGCTTGCGGCAACTGCTCGAACGGAAACGCACGGTCGACCAGTGGCCGAGCGCCGGAGCGGGCCAAAATGCCCAAGAGGTCGTGCCAGCCGACGCGATGCTGCTCCGGTGTGTAGTAGCTGAGAGCCATTGCGCCGATTCGCAGCCAGCGCGAAAAGAGCGTGCCCGTGTAAAAGTTGGGCACCGGGCCTCCGAGTTCTCCCACCAAGCTGAGTCTTCCCGAATCGCCCATCGCATCGATGACTTCAGGAAACAGCGTGCCCCCGATCGTGTCGACTGCCAGGTTCACCCCGCCTCCATTCAGGGCATCCTTCACACCAGCTCGCCACTGCGGGTCCTCAGGGTTGAATGTGAACGTCGCTCCGAGTTCCTTGAGGCGTCGTTGCTTTTCCTCGCTGCGCGAAAGCGCTATGACCGTGTGGTCCATCGCCGCCGCCAGTTGCACAGCCGCAACTCCGACCCCGCCGGACGCGCCGGTGACCAGGACCGCTGAGTTTGGCTTGAGCGGTTCCCACATGGTGAGCGCACGGTACGCCGATAGATAAACGACGGCGGCGCCCGACGACTGCTCTTCGGTCCAACCCGTGGGGATCTCCGCTAAGTTAGCTGCCGGTATCGACACTTGCTCGGCAAACATGCCCCAGCGGAGAAGTCCCACATCACTGCGCAGAAGAACGCGCTGGTCGCCCACCTGCACATCTTCGACGCCTTTACCAATTCTGATCACTTCCCCGACGCCGTCCCGACCCAGCACGTGCGGCGCAGGCGGGTATACGGGATATGGGTACCGCCTCTCTGCCATCATCCGGTCGGCAGGATTCAAGCCCGCGTAGTGGACTCGCATCACCACTTCACCGTCATTCGGGGCCGGATCCGGCACGTCGGCCAGGGTCAAATGATCTATCCCTGCATGTCCATCCCACAGCCACGCTTTCATAACTGCTTCTCCTCGTGCCTATTCGCGTAGCCCAGCAACCGCGACCACTACGCGATCCAATGAGTCGGGTGCGGTATCTGTGCTGCGGGCGCCTCAGGTGTGCGGATGCAACATGCCATGGCCAATGCTTTCGCCACGGCAGCGTTTCTCGATCTCCTGCGCGCTCGTGCGGTGCATACCGAAAGATTACTTACCGACGGGATCTCCCAACGTCAATCGTCTGCAGCGCGTCCACACTATTTCCCGCAACGACCGCCGCGCTGAGAAAGTTGGTCACGAGCCGCTGGTCACCTTGGAAGCCAGCGCGGCCAGCTTGGCGTCGAGTTCTTCAGCGGCGCTGAGCAATTCGGGGTTGGGCTCGACGACCATCAGCGACGACGGCTTGACGTAGGTCAGGCTGCTGCCGGCCGTCTCGTCCAGGATCAAGAGCTCAACGGGGGCGAATAGGCCGGCCATCACGTCGTGGCGCAGCATCGTGATCGCGATCAACGGGTTGCCGAGAATCACGCGGATCGCCTTGCGGTCGATGCCGGCCTTGGGGATCCACGCGCCGTGGTCGACGACACCGAACAGCATGAATCCGCTCGGCCCGACGTGGGGTTCGACGCGCTCCCGGTAGGACTCCCAGTCGTCGGCGCCCGTCGCGATGTCGTTGATCGGGACGGGCCGCTCGCCGATGTCGGCGAGCAGCGCGGCGAGCAGCTCCTGGTAGCTCTTGGTGCTGTCGTAACGCACCCGCACGCCGTCGAACCGAATCTCGGTCATCGGACCGCCCCCGGAAAGACCAGTCGAGTACGAAGATTCCATGTCTCAGTCCACCTTTCGGGCGCGGGGCCTACAATTTTCCTGTCCTTTGATCCTCACCAATCTTGAGGATCGGAGTCCGGTTCTCCGGTTGAACCCGCTCCCAGAGGCCGCCCTTGCCCAGCGCCCTTCCTAACCGGTCTTCTCTGCGGAACCACTCCTCGGCACTCCTGATCCGATTCGGGTGCACCTCATCGAGCAGACCGTAATCGCGTTTGACGACTCCGCACTTCCAGAGATTCCAGAATCCCGTGAAATTGTCCCGGATGTTCATGGTGCTCTTGTCGTTTGGGTCGGCGTTGTACCCAGCAGGGGAATCTGCGGCTCTACTGAGGGGACCGGTTTTCCAGTACGTGTCTAGATCGGTGTCGATGTACCGCGCCGGATGCCCGGTGACCTTCTCGAACGCCGCAGCAAGATCCGCATAGGTGATATGGTCGATAGCGACTTCGAGATCCATGCCGTTCGCGCGGTCGGGATGGTCGAAAAGCCAACGGACATAAGACCCGCAATCTTCGAGAGCCACATGGGGCACCGCACCCTCACCGAGCGGAACCCGCCACGTCACGACACCGTCCTCGACGGTAGGCGTCATGGGCGTCCCGGGTGAGATCACCATCTCGATGTACGGGCCCGACGTGAAGACCGCCGCTCCCATCCGATCGCGATTCACCTGATTCTGGAACAGGATCCACTCACCCACCCGGCCCTTGCCGTCGTAGTGGCCGGTCCGGAATCGAGAGTCATATCCCGACTTTTTGAGCCCATAGTCGAGGTTTCCGTAGACGAAGAACTTGATTCCTTCTTCGATGGCTATCTCGTAACTGCGTATTGCCCAATACATCTCGGTTTTTTCGCCGGTGTTGAACCCGTCGATGTTGACGAATGCTGCATCACAACCTCGGAATCCTTCCCGCAGGATCGCTTCGTCGGCGAATGAACCTTCCAGGACGGACACGTTGTCGAGGGCGAGAAGGTCCTTCGCTCGTCGGGAGGCGGGGTCGCGGGTGAGGAATCGAACGGAGTATTTGTTGTCGGCGACCAGGGCACGGATGATGGGCATTCCCTGGGCGCCCGTGCCGCCTACGACAAAGACTTTCGCGATGCTGTTCGAAGGCATCGTCGGTGTCACAGCCGCTCGATGATGGTGGCGTTGGCCATGCCGCCGCCCTCGCACATCGTCTGCAGCCCATACCGCCCGCCGCGCTGCTCGAGCGCGTTGACCAGTGTGGTCATGATGCGGGCACCGCTGGCGCCCAGCGGGTGGCCGATCGCGATGGCGCCGCCGTTGACGTTGGTCTTGGCCAGATCGGCGCCGGTGTCGTGCGCCCACGCGAGCACGACGGGCGCAAAGGCCTCGTTCACCTCGAACAGGTCGATGTCGGCCAGCGTCAGCCCGGCCCGGTGAAGCACCTTTTCAGTGGCGGGGATGACCCCGGTCAGCATGTAGAGCGGATCGGAGCCGACCACGGTGGTGGTGTGGATGCGGGCCAGCGGCCGCAGGCCGAGCTTCTTCGCAACGTCGCTGGTGGTGATCATGACCGCGGCGCTGCCGTCGGAGAGCGGCGAGGAGTTGCCGGCGGTGATCTCCCAATTGATCTGCGGGAAACGGGCTTTCATCGCCTCGCTGTAGAACGCCGGCCGCAGCCCGGCCAGCGTTTCGACCGTCGTACCGGGCCGAATGAATTCGTCGGTGGCCAGGCCGGCGATCGGGATCAGCTCGTTGTCGAACAGACCGTCCTTGGTGGCGCGGGCGGCCTTGTCGTGGCTGCCTGCGGAGAACTCGTCGAGCTGGGTCCGCGAGAAGCCCCACCGCGCGGCGATCAGTTCGGCGCTGATGCCCTGCGGCACCAGGCCGTCGGGGTAGCGCCGGGTCATGTCGTCGCCGAAGGGATTGCTGCCCGGCAGCACCGAGGTGCCCATCGGGATGCGGCCCATGGATTCCACGCCGGCGGCGACGACGATGTCGTAGGCACCGGACAGCACGCCCTGGGCGGCGAAGCTGATGGCCTGCTGGCTGCTGCCGCACTGCCGGTCGATCGTGACGCCGGGAACCGACTCGGGAAATCCGGCGCCCAGCAATGCGTTCCGGGCGATATTGACCGCCTGGTCGCCGACCTGGGCGACGGCACCGGCGATGACGTCGTCGATCTGCGCGGGGTCCACACTGGTGCGCGCCACCACTTCGCGCAGGCTGTGCGCGAGCAGGTCGGCGGGCAGCACCTCGTGCAGCGCCCCGCTGGGCTTGCCCTTGCCGATCGGGGTGCGGACGGCCCCGACGATCACGGCGTCGCGGTTCATGGCTCCTCCTTGAGTCCCAGGATCTAGGTATAGATTGCTGTACCCAGGTAAACATCTAGGTACACTAAAAGCAACCCAGCCCGGGAGGTGATTTATGACACTGCTGCAGGGACCGCTGGCCGACCGCGATGCCTGGTCAGCCGTGGGCGAGTGCGCGATCGAGAAGACGATGGGGCTGCTTGGCACCAAATCCGCGATGCTCATCATGCGCGAGGCGTACTACGGCACGACCCGCTTCGATGACTTCGCCCGCCGGGTGGGCATCACCAAGGCCGCCACTTCGGCCCGGCTGTCAGAGCTGGTCGAACTGGGGCTGCTGAAGCGTCAGCCGTACCACGAGCCCGGGCAGCGGCGTCGGGAAGAGTATGTGCTCACCGAGGCCGGCATCGACTTCATGCCCGTGGTCTGGGCGATGTTCGAGTGGGGCCGGCGCCATTTGCCGGGGCGCAATCGCCTCCGGCTCACCCATCTCGGCTGTGGCGCCGAGGCGAGCGTCGAAATCCGTTGCTCTGAAGGCCATAAGGTGGCGCCCGACGAACTCGGCATGCGGCTGGCTAAGTCTGGTTGAGCGCTTTCAGCAGCCGCCGGGCCGCGGCCACGCGGCGGGCGGCGGGGCCGGACAGGGTGTCGAGCGCGCATTCGGGGTCCGCCGGCGGCCCCATGTGTCCGCAGCCGCGCGGGCAGTCCTCGATCGCCTCGGCCAGATCCGAGAAGGCCATCAGGACGTCGTCGGGCTCGATGTGCGCCAGCCCGAATGAGCGGATGCCCGGGGTGTCGATCACCCAGCCCGAATGTCCCAGCGGGTCTCTAAAAGGAAAAGCGACCGATTGGGTGGAGGTGTGCCGTCCGCGACCGATGTCGGTGACCTCGCCGACGGCCCGTTCCGCCTCGGGCACAAGGCGATTCACCAACGTGGACTTGCCGACGCCGGAATGCCCCAGCAGCACGGTGATCTTGCCGGCCAGCAGGTCGGCCACCGCGAGCAGCGGATCGTCGCGGCCCGCGACCACCACCGTCAAGTCCAGGTCCACGAAATGCGAGGCGAAGGGCTCCGGCGGGGCGAGGTCGGTCTTGGTCAGGCACAGAATCGGCTTCAGCCCGCCGGCAAAGGCGGCGATGAGCGTCCGGTCGACCAGGCCGGTGCGCGGCGGCGGGTCGGCCAGCGCCACCACGATCAGCAGCTGGTCGGCGTTGGCGACCACCACGCGTTCGGTCGGGTCGGTGTCATCGGCCGTGCGCCGCAACACTGTTCGCCGTTCCCCGCGCCGCACGATCCGCGCCAGCGTGTCCAGTCGCCCGGACACGTCGCCGACCACGTCGACGTCGTCACCGACGACGATTGGGGTGCGGCCCAGTTCGCGGGCCCGCATCGCCGTGACCCGGCGATCGGGGTCCCCGCCGAGCACGCATCCCCAGCGGCCGCGGTCGACGCTGACCACCATCGCGGCCTCGGCGTCGGCGTGCTCGGGACGGGTCTTGGTGCGCGGTCGCGAGCCCCTGCCGGAGCGGACCTTGACGTCGGACTCGTCGTAATCGCCGGGCTTCAAATATCGGACCCCAGCATGTGCGCCCAGAGCTGCGGAAACTCCGGCAGCGTCTTGGAAGTCGACCCGATGTCGTCCACCTGAACCCCGGCCACCCGCAGGCCGACGATCGCGCCCGCCATCGCCATCCGGTGGTCGGCGTAGGCGCGCCAGACGCCGGCGCGCAGCGGTGTCGCGGTGATCACCAGGCCGTCGGGGGTTTCGGAGCAGTCGCCGCCCAGGCGATTGATCTCGGCGCTCAGTGCGGCGAGCCGATCGGTCTCGTGACCGCGCAGGTGGCCGATGCCGGAGAGGCGGGACACCGATCCCGGCTTGGCCAGCGCGGCCAGCGCCGCCACCGCCGGGGTCAGCTCGCCGACCGCGCGCAGGTCGACATCGAAACCGGGGTAGTCGGCGGATCCCTGTACCTCGAGGAACGAATCCCCCTGGGTGACAACGGCGTTCAGCTTGCCCAGCACTGTCAGGATCTGGTCGGCGGGTTGCACGCTGGCCGCCGGCCAGCCGGTGATGCGCACCGTTCCGCCGCTGACCACGGCCGCCGCCAGGAACGGAACGGCGTTCGTCAGGTCGGGCTCCACCTCCCAGTGCCGGGCCGCGACCGGACCGGGGCGCACCCGCCAGCGGTTGGGCACCGAGTCGTCGACGTCGACCCCGGCCTGCCGCAGCATCACCACGGTCATCGCGATGTGCGGCGCCGACGGCAGCGTCGCGCCGGTGTGCTGCACGGTCACGCCCTCGGTGAACGACGCCGCACACAACAGCAGCCCCGACACGAACTGCGACGACGCCGATGCGTCGATGGCCACGGTGCCCCCGGCGACCGATCCGCTGCCGTGCACCCGGAAGGGCAGACCCGCGCCCTCGATCGGCACGCCCAGGCCGCGCAGGGCGTCGAGCAGCGGCGCGATGGGCCGCACCCGGGCCTGCTCGTCCCCGTCGAACTCGACGACCGCTTCGGCCAGCGCCGCCAGCGGCGGGACGAACCGCAGGACCGTACCGGCCAGCCCGCAATCCACGCGCGCGGCGGGCCCGGGAGCGATCCGCCCGCCGACCGTCAGCTCGGAGCCGTCGCCCTCGACGCGCAGGCCCAGGGCGCGCAGCGCGCCGATCATCAGATCGGTGTCCCGGCTGCGCAGCGCACCGCTGATGGTCGGCGTCCCGTGGCCTTGCGTGGCCGCCAGCGCCGCCAGCACCAGCGCGCGATTGGTCTGCGACTTCGAGCCCGGAACGGTCACGGTCGCGTGCACCGGTTTCGGCGCGCTGGGGGCCGTCCACATACTCACCGGTCCATCATGGCGTGTCACCGGCTTCTGCCACCATGGAAGGTATGTGCGGACGGTTCGCGGTCACCACCGATCCGGCGCTGCTGGCCCAGAAGATCAAGGCGATCGACGAGGCCACCGGCGCCTCCGAAAGTGCCGGGGCGGCCAACTACAACGTGGCCCCCACGTCGACCATCGCGACCGTCGTGAGCCGGCACACCGACCCCGACGACCAGCCCACCCGCCGGGTGCGGCTGATGCGCTGGGGCCTGGTGCCCCCGTGGGCCAAAGCCGGTTCCGACGGGGCGCCCGAGACCAAGGGCCCGATGCTGATCAACGCACGCGCGGACAAGGTCACCACCTCGCCCGCCTTTCGGTCGAGCGCCAAGTCGAAGCGGTGCCTGATCCCGATGGACGGCTATTACGAATGGCGCGTCAACGACGCCGTCGCGGGCAAGAAGTCGCGCAAGACGCCGTACTTCATGTACCGCGAGGATGGCGAGCCGCTGTTCATGGCCGGGCTGTGGTCGGTCTGGAAACCGGCCAAAGACGCTCAGCCGCTGCTGAGTTGCACGATCATCACCACCGACGCACCCGGCGAGCTGGCGGAGATCCACGATCGGATGCCGT
Source organism: Mycobacterium sp. 852014-50255_SCH5639931 (assembly GCF_001665605.1). Classification (GTDB taxonomy): domain Bacteria; phylum Actinomycetota; class Actinomycetes; order Mycobacteriales; family Mycobacteriaceae; genus Mycobacterium; species Mycobacterium paraffinicum. The sequence goes on along the minus strand of NZ_LZSV01000031.1, from coordinate 26,578 downwards.
TCGTGGTCCCGGAGCGGGAGTGGGACCGCTGGCTGGATCCGGATGCCCCGGTCGACGAAAAGCTGCTGGCCCACTCGCCCGACGTGCGCGGCATCCGCATGCGCGAGGTGTCGACGCTGGTCAACAACGTCCGCAACAACGGGCCCCAGCTACTCGAGCCGGCCGGCCCGGAGCCCGAGCAGGCGACCTTGCTTTAGTTGCTGAGAACCAGCTTCCAGTTGCCGTTGACGTTGCGATCCGGCACGCACCAGAAGTTATTCCAGTTGCCCGGAGTGCTGGCCTTCACGCCGGGCCCGGCGTCCTGACAAGCTGCCCGGGTCGGGTAGTTGCCCTCGGTTTGGATCGTGTCGGCGTTGCCGGTGCCCACACCGATCGTCATCAGCCCGGAGAAAGCCAGCACACCGGCGGCGACAATCGTCGCGCCGCGGGATCGCTTCGTCGTCATGGCGGGAGCGTAACGCGACGGCGAGAATTCGATCCGGTTTTCGCGATGGCGCTACTCTCGCGCGGCTACGCGCGGATGTGGGCGGTGATCGCATTGGTCAACCGGATCAGGTCCTGCGGTGAAACCCCCACGTCCCAGCCACGCCGGCCGGCGCTGCAGTACACCCGATCCCAGGCCAGGGCGCCGGCGTCCACGACGGTCGGCAGGGCCTTGCGCTGCCCGAACGGCGACACGGCGCCGACGACGTAGCCGGTGGCGCGCTCGGCGGCAGCGGCCTCGGCCATGCCGGCGCTGGCCACGCCCAGCGCCGCGGCGGCCGCCTTCAGTGAGAGCCGGTCCGGCACCGGCAGTATCGCGACCGCGAGCCCGCCCGGCACCGCGACGACCAGGGTCTTGTAGATCTGCTCGGGTGCGACGCCGCGTTCCGTCAGCGCGTGCACCGCTTCGACGCCGAACGAGCGTTCCCGCCGATCGTGGTCGAAGGTGATGACCTCGTGCGGCACACCGGCTTTCGTCAACGCGGCGAGCGCGGGCGTGGCGGCGCGAGCCACGACAGAAACCCGACTACGGCCCCGAGTACCCCGGCGGGTTGACGCCGTCCACCCAGAAGTCGACGCCGAGCTGCCCGCCCGGCACGCAGTTGTAGACCGACAGGTCGGTGACGCCGGACTCCACCAGCACGTCCTCGCACAGCAGGGTGTTGCCGGTGTATTCGCGGGCGGGCTTGTTGAGGATGACGTAGGCCGCGTCGGAGTACACCTCGGGCTTGCGGGCGCGTCCCATCGCCTCGTCACCGCCGAGCAGGTTCTGCACCGCGGCGGTGGCCACCAGCGTGCGGGGCCACAACGTGTTGGACGCGATACCCGCCTCGCGCATCTCCTCGGCGATTCCCAAGGCGCACAGCGTCATGCCGAACTTGGCCATCATGTACGCGGTCGGCTTCAGCCACTCCTTGCCGAGCAGCACGGGCGGGGACAGCGTCAGGATGTGCGGGTTCTGGGCGGCCTTCAGGTGCGGGATGCAGGCCTGCGACACGGCGTAGGTGCCGCGCACCTGGATGCCGTTCATCAGGTCGAACCGCTTCATCGGCACCTCGGTGATGGACCCCAGGTTGATGGCCGACGCATTGTTGACGCAGATGTCGATGCCGCCGAATTGCTCGACGGTCTTGGCCACCGCCGACTCGACCGACTCCGGATCGCGGACGTCCCCGACGATCGGCAGGGCCGCACCGCCCGCCTCCTCGAGCTCCTTGGCGGCGGTGTACACCGTGCCCGGCAGCTTGGGGTGCGGCTCGGCCGTCTTGGCGATCAGGGCGATGTTGGCACCGTCTTGTGCGGCGCGTTTGGCGATCGCCAGGCCGATACCGCGGCTGGCGCCGGAGATGAACATGGTCTTGCCGTTGAGGGACATGGCGTCACATTAACGTCCTGCCGCCATGGGCCGGATGGGGCCCGGAAATAGCGCGTCCGTTAACGCTGTTAAACGAGGCGGTCTCTGATGTTATGTGGGCGCACCCGGGCAGACACTGTCGGTGGCAGCCTCTAGATTGGGAGGAGCGGTTTGGTGTCAGCGGCGACGAGCCTGTTGGACAGTCCAACGGGTGCCGAGCAGTTGGCTTGCTTTCTCGCAAGCCCGGTGGCGCTTTCGGTGCTGCCCGGCGACACCGCAGCAGAAGGGACCGGGGTAATCGACATGGCCGACACAGACGGCGCAACAGCACAGGAGATTCCCGATCCCGCACCGCCGGAGACGGACGCCGAGCTGATGGCGCGCTTCGAGCGCGACGCGATTCCGCTGTTGGACCAGCTCTACGGCGGTGCGCTGCGCATGACGCGCAATCCCGCCGACGCCGAAGACCTGCTGCAAGAGACGATGGTGAAGGCCTTCGCGGGGTTCCGCTCGTTCCGGGCCGGCACCAACCTCAAGGCCTGGCTGTACCGGATCCTGACCAACACCTACATCAACAGCTACCGCAAGAGGCAGCGCCAGCCGGCCGAATACCCGACCGAAGAGATCACTGACTGGCAGCTGGCGTCCAACGCCGAGCACTCGTCCACCGGGCTGCGCTCGGCCGAGGTCGAGGCGCTCGAGGCGCTGCCCGACAACGAGATCAAAGAAGCGCTGCAGGCGCTGCCGGAAGAATTCCGGATGGCCGTCTACTACGCCGATGTCGAGGGTTTTCCGTACAAGGAAATCGCCGAGATCATGGACACGCCCATCGGGACGGTAATGTCACGGCTACACCGCGGCCGGCGTCAACTGCGTGGGCTGCTGGCTGACGTGGCCAAGGAGCGGGGCTTCAACCGCGGCCACCAGGCGCACGAGGAGGTGTCGTCATGAGTGAGTTCTCCAGCCCCGGCGACACGTGCCCTAATGACGACGACCACGGCGCGGTCGGCTGTGCCGAGGTGATCCGCCAGGTTTGGCTCCTACTCGACGGTGAATGCACCCCGGAGTCGCGGGACCAGCTGCGCCGCCACCTGGAGGCGTGCCCCGGTTGCTTCAAGCATTACGGCCTCGAGGAGCGGATCAAGGCGTTGATCGCCACCAAATGCAGAGGCGAGAAGGCCCCCGACGGCCTGCGCGAGCGGCTACGGCTGGAGATCCGGCGGACCACCATCATCCGCGAGACGCAGTAGCGGGTCCTCAGGCGTTGGGCCGCTTGCCGTGGTTGGCTTTGCTGTGCTTGCGGTCGCGCTTCTTACGGCCACGCTTGGCCATGGGTCGAACCTCCATTGATTTGGTCATTGATCCGGGCGCCCGGCGCCCGTCAGCCTGCCGCACAGTCTCTCACGAAAGACCCGCCCGGCCACAACGCCCCGTGCGCCGCGGTCCCGACCCCTCCTGTGGTTCGATGTACGTGAGCCTGACGAAAGCTTGATGGACCAGTAGCCAGCCTGCGCAATGGCCGAAACGAGTGGGGTGAAGATGGCCGAGGATGTGCGCGCCGAGATCGTGGCCAGCGTGCTCGAAGTCGTAGTGAACGAGGGTGACCAGATCGGCAAAGGCGACATCGTGGTGCTGCTGGAGTCGATGAAGATGGAGATTCCCGTCTTGGCTGAGGTCGACGGCACCATCAGCAAGGTGAGCGTCGCGGTGGGCGATGTCATCCAGGCGGGCGACCTGATTGCTGTGATCAGCTAGGCCGCGGAAAAGTTTGGACCGTCCTGTCTGCTGCCGGGGAATGGCCCGGGGAGTGAGTGATGTCGACTCTCGGTGATCTGCTTGCCGAACACACCGTGTTGCCGGGCAACGCGGTGGACCACCTGCACGCGGTCGTGGGGGAGTGGCAGCTGCTGGCGGACCTGTCGTTCGCCGACTATCTGATGTGGGTTCGCCGCGACGACGGCATGTTGGTGTGTGTGGCGCAGTGCCGGCCGAACACCGCGCCCACGGTGCTCGTCACCGACTCGGTGGGCAGTGTCGTCGCCGCCGACCGGCTGGCGCTGGTCGCCGAGACCTTCGAGTCCGGCACCGCCCAGCGGGATGGCGATGCGGGCCAACAGGATTCGTGGCTGCCCGGCCCGCACGTCGAGGCGACCCCGGTGCGATACGGCGGCCGGGTGGTGGCCGTGCTCACCCGGCATCAGACGGCCGTCGCGGCCGACCGCACGTCCGGCCACCTGGAGACGGCATACCGGGAATGCGCCGGCGATCTGGTCCACATGCTCGCCGACGGCACCTTCCCCGACGTGGGCGACGTGGTCATGTCCCGCTCCACCCCGCGGGCGGGCGATGGCTTCATCCGGTTGGACGTCAACGGCGTCGTCGCCTACGCCAGCCCCAACGCGGTGTCGGCCTACCACCGGATGGGCCTGACGTCCGAGCTGGAGGGCCGCAGCCTGGTCAAGGTGACCCGGCCGCTGATCTCGGACCCCTTCGAGGCGCAGGAGCTGGCCGAGCACGTCCTGGACCTGCTGGCCGGTGGTAAGAGCATGCGCATGGAGGTCGACGCCGGCGGCGCCACGGTGCTGCTGCGGACGCTCCCGTTGGTGGTCGACGGCGCGAGCGCCGGTGCCGCCGTGCTGATCCGGGACGTCACCGAGGTGAAGCGCCGCGACCGGGCCCTGATCTCCAAGGACGCCACCATCCGCGAGATCCACCACCGGGTGAAGAACAACCTGCAGACGGTGGCGGCACTGCTGCGCCTGCAGGCCCGCCGGACGGTCAACGCCGAAGGGCGCGAAGCCCTGATCGAGTCGGTGCGCCGGGTCTCGTCCATCGCGTTGGTGCACGACGCGCTCTCGATGTCCGTCGACGAACAGGTCAACCTCGACGAGGTCATCGACCGGATTCTGCCGATCATGAACGACGTGGCGTCAGTGGACCGGCCGATCCGGATCAACCGGGTCGGCGACCTCGGCGTGCTGGACTCCGACCGGGCGACGGCCCTGATCATGGTGATCACCGAACTGGTTCAGAACGCGATCGAGCATGCGTTCGATCCTGCGGTCGAAGCGGGATCGGTGACCATCCGCGCCGAGCGTTCGGCGCGCTGGCTCGACGTCGTTGTCCACGACGACGGCCGCGGGTTGCCGGAAGGCTTCAACCTGGAGACGTCCGACAGCCTCGGCCTGCAGATCGTGCGGACGCTGGTGTCTGCGGAACTCGACGGCACGCTGGGCATGCGCCAAGCCCCGGCTCGCGGCACCGACGTGGTGTTGCGGGTACCGATCGGCCGGCGGGCCCGACTGGCCATCTAGGCGTTCAAAGTGCGCCCCACACAACAGTGCGGCCCCGACTTTCGTCGAGGCCGCACTGTTTGCTCTGACTGAGTCAGACTCCGCTACGGGCCTTCGTCCGGGCATTGCGACGCTTGAGTGCGCGCCGCTCGTCTTCGCTCATGCCGCCCCAGACGCCCGAGTCCTGGCCGGTGTTCAGGGCCCACGACAGGCAATCCGTGGTCACCGAGCACCGATTGCAGACCAGTTTCGCGTCAGCGATCTGCGCGAGCGCCGGGCCGCTGTTCCCTACCGGGAAGAACAGCTCCGGGTCCTCGTCGCGACAGACCGCCTTGTGGCGCCAATCCATACGTCCTACTCCTCACTGAGTGCGCAGCAAGGCGCACGGCCAATTTTCTTCGGCTGTTAACGCGTGCACAAGAAAAGGGTCCGTACCCCTATCTAAATTCCTGCATGCAACCTTTTGATCGTTTCACAGGCCCAACAGATGTCAATAGCCCCGAGTTCGCTCGTGGGCTATCTCACTTCGATCGTTCCGTAGTCGGGCCATTACTCCGTTGTACTACACTCACCGGCCACTCACGAGGAAAAACTTCGCCGCGTGGCCCGCGGCCGCTTCGTTTGCGCAGCTCAGAAGGCGTTTTTCTGGGGAGGTGCTACCACCGCCAGCGCGTCGGGTACCGCTTTGAACGTCATGCTTTCGCGCACGCCGAGGTAATCCCCGTCGAACTGGCAGGCGACCGGGCCGCCGGTCGAGGTGACGCGCAAGCAGGGCACGTCGTCCTCGGTGATGAGGTGGTCGAAGTCGAACTTGGGCCGCTTAGCGAACATCTGCCGCACTATGCGAAGGGTGGGGATCGTTTTCATGCTCTTGGGTGCGAACACGCCCAGCCCGGACTCGAAGGTGCAGCCGGGATTGGTCCACACCGGCCGCTCGTTGGCGAACGTCCACGGGCTGGAGTTGGACACGAACGCGAAACTCACCCCCGTGATGGGTTCGCGGCCGGGCAGTTCAAGGGTGAGCATCGGTTCGCGGCGCGTATAGCCCCACACGGCGGGCACCGCCGCGCGAATGTAGCGCCAGGCCGTGACCTTGCCGCCCTTGTCGCGTTCGGCCTCGACCGCGGCCACCACCTCGGCGTCGACCCCCATGCCGGTGTTGAACACGGCCCACCGCTCACCGCAGTCGATCAGGCCAATGCGGCGCCAGGCGTGGTGGTGGCGATAGTCGTCGAGGAGCTGGATGAGCTGGTTGGTGGCGGCCACCGGGTCCCGCGAGATCCCCAGCGACCGCGCCAGCACATTCGCCGAACCGCCGGGAACCACCGCGACCGCCGGCACCGGGCCGGAGTGCCCCGAAACCGCGCCGGGACGCCCGAGCAGGCCGTTGACCACCCCGCTCACCGTGCCGTCGCCGCCGTGCACCACGACCAGGTCGACGCCGTCCGCGACCGCTTTCTCGGCGAGTTCGGTGCCGTGACCGCGGTGACTGGTGTGTTCGACGGTGAGCTCTAGGCGGCTCTTGAGCGCGTTCGCCAGCAGGTCGCGACCGGCCGGGGTGGTGGTGGTGGCTGTGGGGTTCACGATCAGCACGGCGCGCATGAAGCACGAGCTTATGCGGGCCGGTTAAGGCCACGCTGTGGGGAACTCCTCGGCGGCCGGGGTGACTACGCTGACGCGGGTGACAGTTTTCCGCCGCAACCCAGGGGCCGCTCCAGCCGCCGTGCGCGGCGCTGGGCTCCTGGTGGTGGTGCAAGGGCTGGCCGCGCTGGCGGTGGCGGCGGTGCTGGTGGTGCGGGGCGTCGCTGGGGCCGACCAGCGCGTGGTCAACGGGTTGGGCACGGCGGTGTTTTTCGTTCTGGTCGGGGCGGTGGTGCTGGCCGCTGGACGGGCGCTGACGGTCGGCAAGCGCTGGGGGCGCGGGCTGGCCGTGATCACCCAGCTGCTGTTACTGCCGGTGGCGTGGTACCTGACGGTGGACTCGCATCGGCCCGGCTTCGGGATTCCCGCTGGCATTGTGGCGCTGAGCGTGTTGGGCCTGCTCTTCAGCCCCGCGGGCGTGCGTTGGGCCGCGGGCGATCAGCGCGATTCCGCCAACTCGGCCAACCGGGGGCCGGACAGCCGATAGGTGGTCCACTCGCGCTGGGGTTCGCCGCCGACGCCGTCGTACAGCGTGAGGGCGTCGGCGTTCCAGTTCAGCACCGCCCAGGACAACCGCGTGTAGCCGTTGTCGAGGCATTCGGCCGCCAGCGTCGCCAGCAGCGCGCGGGCCAGGCCGCGGCGGCGAAATCCCGGCCGCACGAACAGGTCTTCGAGGTAGATGCCCGCCACGCCGTCCCAGGTGGAGAAGTTGAGAAACCACAGCGCCATCGCGGCGATCTGGCCCTCGACTTCCGCGACGTGCCCGTACACCGCCGGGGTGGCTCCGAAAAGTGCTGCCGCGATTTGCTTTTCGGTGACCGTGCATTGATCGGCGGCGTGTTCGAATTCCGCCAGTTCGTGGATCATTCCGGTGATTGCGGCGGCGTCTTCCGGGGCGGCGCGGCGAATGGTCATTGCTCGACGTCCAATGCGTTGAGGATTGTCGCGAATTTCGTTGTGGTTTCCGCTACTTCTTCGTCGGGGTCGGATTCGGCGACGATGCCGCCACCGGATCGTGCGAGCGCGGTGCGGCGGTCCGCGGACAGCTGCGCGCAGCGGATGGACACCACCCAGCGGCCGTCGCCCCGGGCGTCGCACCAGCCGACCGCCCCCGCGTAGAACCCGCGGTCGCCTTCCAACTCGGCGATTAGCTCGACCGCGGCCTTGGTCGGCACCCCGCCGACCGCCGGGGTGGGATGCAGCGCCAGGGCCAAATCGATTGCGGTGGTGGATGTATCGCGAAGCCGGGCGCTGATCGGTGTGCACAGGTGCCACACCGCCGCGGTGCGGCTCAACTCGGGCTCGGCGGCGATCGTCAACTCGTCGCACAGCGGCTCGAGGGCGACCCGAATGGTTTCGATGACCAACTGGTGCTCGTGCCGATCCTTGGCCGAACCGGCCAGCGCGGCGCCGTTGGCGGCGTCGACGTCCGGGTCGGCGGCGCGGGGCGCCGAACCGGCGAACGGCCGGCACGTGACTCGATCTCCGTTGCGCGCCACCAGAAGTTCCGGGCTGGCGCCCACCAGCGCCACACCGGCGTAGTCATCGCCGGCGGCGGTCAGGTCGACAAGATAGCCGTAGGCGGCCGGGTCGGCGGCGATGAGCCGGCGCAGGATGACGCGGGCGTCCAGGGGGGCGTCGGCGACCAGCCGCAGCGCGCGGGACAGCACCACCTTGCTCAGCAGGCTGTCGGGGGCGGTGAGTTGATCGCGGGCCCGGCTGATGCGACTGCGGTAGTCGGCCGGTGACGGATCGGCGGCGGCGATACGCACCGGCGGCAGCGGGCCGGTCGGCCAGTCGGGCGGGCCGTCGGTACGCCGCACCGCGTCGGGCGTCAGCAGCGCTGCGGGCCGGTTCACGTCGAAAGGCAACGCGCCCAACACTATTGCGGCTGAGCCCGAACGCAGCGCGTCCTGCGCCACCGCCACGTCGCGGTAGCGTTCCCGCACCCCCGCGGCGACCAGGCTCTGCTTCGGTCCGCACAGCGCGAACGGCGGTTGGGCGCTCACCCGGGTTTGATCGCCTGCGGCTGGGCGGTCAATCCGAGCGCGGCGAGCTGTCGCACGCCATGCTCGAAACCGCACACCGCGATGGAGCCGGCCAGCATCCAGAAGCGGCTGCCCTCGACGAGCGGCAGCTCCACCCAGCGCGTGATGACCGAACGGGAGAAGTGGCTGTGCCCCACGAACACCACGTCGCGTGAGCTCATGTGGTCCAGCGCGAACGCGACCGCCCGATCGGCGCGGTCGCTGACCTGCTGCACGCTTTCGCCACCGGGACAGCCGTGCGTCCAGACCAGCCAATCGGGCACCTGTTCGTGGATCTGCGGCGTCGTCAACCCCTCGTAGGAGCCGTAATCCCATTCGGCGAGCAGGGGAGAGACCTCGTCCACGGCGAGGCCGGCCAGCTTCGCGGTGGTCAGGGCGCGGATGCGCGGGCTGCTGATCACCAACGGGTCGGTGAGGTTCAGTTCTCGCAGGACGCGGCCGGCCAGCTCGGCCTGAACGCGGCCGGTGTCGGTCAGCTCGAGGTCGGTCCGGCCCGTGTGCTGGCCGGATTTCGACCACTCGGTCTCGCCGTGGCGGAGCAGGACCAGTCGATGATTGTGCAAGCCCATATCGACCGATTCTGCCGGACGACATGCCGGGCACGTCGGCCGCAGCGTGTGGCGAGCGAACGTGCCAGGATGGGCACTGTTGACCGCATGGCAACGATGCAGAGGGGAGAGCCGCGCCTATGGCTGCTAAGACCCGGGTACTGGCAGTGGCCAACCAGAAGGGCGGCGTAGCCAAGACGACGACGGTCGCCTCGCTGGGCGCAGCGATGGTGGACGAGGGACTCCGGGTGCTCCTGGTCGACCTCGATCCGCAGGGCTGCCTGACCTTCTCGCTCGGTCAGGATCCCGACAAACTCCCGGTGTCGGTGCACGAGGTGCTGCTCGGCGAGGTCGAGCCCAACGCCGCGCTGGTCACCACCATGGAGGGAATGACGCTGCTGCCGGCCAACATCGACCTGGCGGGAGCCGAGGCGATGCTGTTGATGCGCGCCGGCCGCGAATACGCGCTCAAACGCGCGTTGGCGAAGCTCTCCGACGACTTCGACGTGGTCATCATCGACTGCCCGCCGTCGCTGGGTGTGCTCACCCTCAACGGGTTGACCGCCGCCGACGAGGTGATCGTGCCGCTGCAGTGCGAGACGCTCGCGCACCGTGGAGTCGGCCAGTTCCTGCGCACGGTCGCCGATGTCCAGCAGATCACCAACCCGGAGCTGCGGCTCCTCGGCGCGTTGCCGACGCTGTACGACTCGCGGACCACCCACACCCGGGACGTGTTGGTGGACGTCGCCGACCGCTACAACCTGCCGGTGCTGGCCCCGCCGATACCGCGCACGGTGCGTTTCGCCGAGGCCAGCGCCTCGGGGTCGTCGGTGATGGCCGGGCGCAAGAACAAGGGTGCGTCGGCCTACGCCGATCTGGCGAAGGCGTTGCTCAAGCACTGGAAGACCGGCAAGCCGCTGCCGACGCTCGCCGTCGAGGTGTAGTTCCGGCTCGCGGCTGCGGTCAGCCGAGGGCCACGACGGTGTCGCCCCGCTGCTCGAACACCTGGGAGCCCGCGACGGCCGGGACCACCGCCCGTCCGGGTGTGCTCGGCGCCCGGTTCACCGGGATGTAGCGCTCGTTGGCGCCGCTGACCGGGTCGTAGACCCCGATCGCGCCGGTGACCGGCACCAGCAGGCGGCCCGCCATCATCGCGCCCGGCCCCAGCGGCGCCGTCGTGGCGCCTGCGGCGATGGTGTAGCGCAGCGACAGGTTGCCCGTCTCGAAGACCATGACGGAATCGCCGGTCCACCAGGTGATCAGGCTGCCCGCGTGTGCCACGGCACCGGGGCTCGTCGGCGGCTTGGGCAGCAGTGTGCTCGACACGGTGGTGCCGGTCTCGTCGATCACGTCCACCCGGGGCTGCGGCGACGGCAGGTACACCGCGGTGTTGCTCTCCCAGACGGCCAGCACCCGGGCGCCCGAATCCGCCCTGATCCCGGGTTCGGCCACGATGCGCTGCTGAGGCTCGTCATCGTCCTTGCCGGGCCGCAGCAGCACTAGCCGCAGGTCGGCCTGGTTGACGCAGCTCTCCAGCACCGACACCGCCGACGAGCTGGCCGCCGCCGAGACCAGCTTGCAGCCGGAGTGCAGCCCGCGTGCCGTGGGCTTGACCCGGGCGTCCGTCTCGCCGTACGCCACCATCCGGACCATGTCGGAGCGCCACAGCTCGAGCCGGGTGTCGCCGGCCGCCAACACCGTCGTGCCGTCGGAGGACAGCTGCACGTGCGGGTCGGAGTAGCCGCTGCGGGCGGGCCCGCGGCGACCCGTGGACCCGTCAAGCGTGCTCGCCTGCCCGCACCCGCGGTCGTCCCGATAGACGGCGACGGCGTAGTGGTACACCCAGGAGACCCCGCACAGGTCGGTGTCGCGCTCGTAGCTCCATCGGGACTGGCCGGAGGCGGGGTCACGCCCGTCGACCCGGCGGCCGTCGCCGGTGATGACCGTCCCGCCGACCGCCACCGGCGCGGTGGTGGCCGGACTCGACGCGGTCCACAGCTCCTTGAGCGCGGCAGGGACCTGTCGGGCCGGTGTCGGGTTGGGCGCCGGAACGGCGGCCGGCCGGCTGATGGTGGCCCGGGCGTCGCTGGTCCACCAGATCAGCGAGGCGACGGCGGCGACAACGACCGCTATCGCCGCGGCGGCCAAGACGTCGCCCTTGGTCCGGCGTTCGGGTCTGACCATCCGGGCGGGCGACTCAGCTGGCGTTTGCGCCGGCTTCGGCGGGCTTGCGGCGCCGACGGCGGCGGCTGGTCCCGCCGTTACCGGGCGCTTCCGCGGCGGCTTCGCCGTTGGTGGCGCCGGCCGCGGCATTCCCGCCCGCATGTGCGGTGGTGGGTTGGCCGCCGCGGGTGCGCCGTCGCGGTGCGCCGGAGCGGGCACGCCCGCCCCGGTCCGCCTTCTGGCCGTCGCGCTCGCTGGCGCGGCGCTGGCCCTGCGGCTTCTTCGGCGAGCCGATGGCGCTGCCCGCGTCCGTGGGGATGCCCATCTCTTCATAGAGGTGCGGCGAGTTCGAGTAGGTTTCGGCGGGCTCGGGGCACTCCAGGCCCAGCGCCTTGTCGATCATCGACCAGCGGGGCAGCTCGTCCCAGTCCACCAGGGTGACGGCGATACCGGTCTTGCCGGCGCGGCCGGTGCGGCCGATGCGGTGCACGTAGGCCTGTTCGTCCTCGGGGATCTGGTAGTTGATGACGTGGGTGATGTCGTCGATGTCGATGCCGCGGGCGGCCACATCCGTGGCGACCAGCACGTCGATGTCGCCGCTGCGGAAGGCCTTGAGCGCCTTCTCGCGGGCGATCTGCCCGAGGTCGCCGTGCACGGCGCCCACCTTGAAGCCGCGCTCGGCCAGTTCGTCGGCGACCTTCTGGGCGGTGCGCTTGGTGCGGGTGAAGATCATCGTCGCGCCGCGGCTCTCGGCCTGCAGCACCCGGCTCACCAATTCCACCTTGTCCAGCGCGTGGGCCCGGTAGACGAACTGCTCGGTGGTGTCGTGCGTGGCGGCCGAATGCGGCGCCTCCGCCCGGATGTGGGTGGGCTGGTTCATGAAGGTGCGGGCCAGCGTGATGATCGGGCCCGGCATGGTCGCCGAGAACAGCATGGATTGCCGGTCCTCGGGGATCTGACGCAGGATGCGCTCGATGTCGGGCAAAAAGCCTAGGTCGAGCATCTCGTCGGCCTCGTCGAGGACCAGCATGGACAGCCCGCCCAGCTGCAGGTGGCCCTGCTGGGCCAGGTCGAGCAGCCGGCCGGGGGTGCCGACCACGACGTCGGCGCCGGCCTGCAGCGCCTCGATCTGGGGCTCGTAGGCCCGCCCGCCGTAGATCGAGACGACGGACAGCCTCCGGCCTTCGTCGGCGGTGAGGTACTTGGCCGCGGCGGCCAGGTCCTCGGTGACCTGAAGGCACAGCTCACGGGTCGGGACCACGACCAGGGCCCGTGGTGTGCCGTTGAGCTCCCGCACGCCGACTCCGGAGGTGATGCGGTTCAGCAGCGGCACGCCGAAGGCGAGGGTCTTGCCCATGCCGGTGCGGGCCTGGCCGATCACGTCGTCGCCGGCGAGCGCCAGCGGCATGGTCAGTTCTTGGATGGCAAAGGGGCGTTCGATGCCCTTTTCGGCGAGGGCGCGGACGATTTCGTCGCGAACGCCGAGGTTGGCAAAAGTCAATTCAGTTGTGCTGGTGAGTGCGCTCATGCGTGGGTTGTAAGCCTTTCGGTGACGTATCGGATTGTGTCGGTGTTTCTCTGTCGCGGTCACGCGCGCACGAGGTCCGACTCCGAATACGTCGCCGAGTCGCGGGCCCCTGCCCAATCTGGGCGGGCCAGCTGTGCACGCACATTTCGCCGATAGCGGCTTGGAAAAAGAAATACAGCCGCTATCTAGATACATGATAGCTGGTCGACAGCTGGCGCCCATTTAGCGCCGGGTCCGCCGACTACAGTGTTGCCATGACCCGGCCCTCTTGCCAGCCCTCCGAAGCCGAACTGGAAGCCGACCAGGTGGACGATTCGCCCGCCCCGCGTCTGTCGGCCGACCACCCGGGCGTCAACGAGTTGTTCGCGGTCTTGGCATACGGCGAGATCGCCGCGTTCTATCGGCTCACCGACGAGGCGCGGATGGCCCCCGACCTGCGCGGACGGATTTCCATGGCCAGCATGGCCGCCGCCGAGATGCAGCACTACGAGCTGCTGCGCGATGCCCTGGAAAGCCGGGGCGTCGACGTCGTGAAGGCGATGTCGAAGTACGTCTCGGCGCTGGAGAACTACCACCGGCTGACGATGCCCAGCACGTGGCTGGAAGCCCTGGTGAAGACCTATGTCGGCGACGCCCTGGCCGCCGACCTGTACCTGGAGATCGCCGACGGGCTACCCGACGAGATCGCCGACGTGGTGCGGTCGGCGCTGTCCGAGACGGGGCATTCGCAGTTCGTCGTCGCCGAGGTGCGCGCCGCCGTGACCTCCAGCGGCAAGCAGCGCAGCCGGCTGGCGCTGTGGTCGCGCCGCCTGTTCGGTGAGGCGATCACGCAGGCTCAGTACCTGCTGGCCGACCACGACGAGCTGGTCGACCTGGTGATGTCGGGCGCCGGGGGCCTGGGCCAGCTCAACGCGTTCTTCGACCGGTTGCAGCACACCCACGACCGGCGGATGCACGAACTGGGTCTGAGCTGACGCTCAGCGCGCGCAGGTCGCCAGGCTCGAGTTGGTGGTCGACGCGGCCACCAGTTGACCGGCGGCGTTGACGATCGAGCAGTTGAGCCGGCCGTAGAAGCTGGTCGCGACGACCGATGGGTTCTGGATGCTCGGACTCAAGATCACCGCCTTGGTCCACGGCAGCGACACGTTGAACTCGGTCTGGGAGTAGCCGCTCCCGTCGGTGTAGACGATGTTGACCAGGTCCAGCAGCTGCTTGTTGCCGGTCACGCTGTAGACGACGGTGCGCGGGTTCAGCGCGGCCGGCGGGGGCGTCAGCGTCAGGGGCGGAGCGGCGGTGGGCGTTCCGGTCGGCGCCAGGCTCGGGGACGCGCTGGGCGTGGTCACCGTGGTGACCGTTTCGGGCGGCAACGCCGTGCGTGAGGGGTTGGGCTGGGCGCTGGGCGGGACGGAGCTTCTCGTCGTCGCCGGCGCGGACGTCACCGGTTGGGGGGCCGGTGCCACGGTGGCCTTGGTCGACGCGCTGTCGCCGCTGTTGATGATGACGGCGGTCGCGATCGCGCCGACGGCCACCACGGCGCCGAGGATCGCCGTGACCGGACGCCAGCGAAGCTCGGCCGGCCAGCCGGTCCAGGTGTAGTCGCCCTCGGGGTAGGCGTCGGCTCCGTAGAGCTCGTCGGTCTGGTCTTCGGGGTAGTCCCGGACCTCGTCGAGATCGGCCAGTGTGGTACCCATGGGGCCGAAGGTAGCCATGTGAAAACACGAACCGGGCTGCGGACCCGGGTCTGGGCCCAGTCGCAAGCTAATCGTTATCTGCTCGCGACCGATGTTTCGCTCAGCGCGAACCGCATGCCGGGGGCTGTCGCCGCAGCGGGCCCGCCGCGTCCGCTAGCCTGCAGCTGACAGGTCTGTCGACTTCAATACCTATGGAAGGGGTGACCGTGGAGGTCAAGATCGGTATTACGGACAGTCCGCGCGAGCTGGTCCTCTCCAGTGCGCAGACGCCGGCCGAAGTCGAAGAGCTGGTCAGCGCCGCGCTGAGTGAGGGACCGGGTCTGCTGAGGCTGAACGACGAGCGGGGACGTCGCTTCCTCGTGCACACCAGCAAGATCGCCTACGTCGAGATCGGCCCCGCCGACGCGCGCCGGGTCGGCTTCGGCATCGGCGCCGAAGTCGGAAAGCTCACCGGCAAGGGCGCTAAAGGCGAGTAAGCGGCACGTGTGACAGCCCGCCCCAGGCGAACGCGACGGTGCCCTCGACGGCGTCCGCCTTCGAGATCGGGCGGTCGGAGTCGAGCCAGTAGCGCGCGCAGTCGACGCTGATGCCCACCAATCCCACCGCGATCATCCGGGCGCGGTGCGGGTCGAGCCCCGAGTCCTCGCTGATCAAGGCGAACACAGCGTCGATGCACGATTCGGTGGCGACGCGCACCTGCGCGGCCACCTCGGGTTCGGTGACGTAGTCGTTCTCGAAGATCAGCCGGTAACCCTGGCTGTCGTGCTCGATGAAGTCGAAGAACGCCTGCACCGCAGCGTGCAGCCGCCGGCGGTTGTCGGTGGTGGTGTTCAGTGCCTGCTGTACGCCCGAGACGAGATTCTCGACGTGCCGGGCGAGCACGGCCAGATAGAGCTCGAGTTTGCTCGAAAAGTGTTGATACAGAACCGGTTTACTGACTCCAGCCCGGTCGGCGATCTCGTCCATGCCGGCCGCGTGGTAGCCGCGATCGACAAAGACGTCGCTGGCGACGATGAGTAACTGACCGCGACGCTCATCTCGGGGCAACCGGTTGCCGCGCCGGCTCGAAGCCGCGATGCCGTCCCCGGGCCGACTGCGGTCGGTCGATTTGACGGCACGCCGCGCCCCGGCCTTGGCGAGTTCGCTCATCGAGTCCTCATCTGATGTGTCGGCAACCGGCCGCCGGCACAACTGGCCAGCGCGCTCGGCTCGTTGCGAGAGACATTACTACCCGCGTCGTCCCGGTGACCGTCGTCGCCGCCGTCGTGGCTGGCAGAAAGTGGTGTCGGGCGGAGCATTCGGGCGCGCCAAGGACGGCCCCGCTGCCGACTGTGTAATCCTGGGGCAATGACGTCCCAGCGGCCTTCGCGCGGCACCGGTCGCGTCCCGGTGCTGCGGGACGAGTGGCGCGAACCGCTACGGGCGCTGCGTGACCCGATCGCCCGCGACGGCGGACGGACCCGGGCCGACCGGGAGCGGCCGCGCCAGTGGCGCAAACAGACGTGGCTGGGACGGTTCGTATCCACCTATGGCTGGCGCGCATACGCGCTGCCGGTCTTGGCGGTGCTCACCGCGGTGGTCATCTATCAGACGGTGACGGGCACCAGCGCGGTGAAGCCGACGGCGAACCAGCCCATCCAGAGTCCGCAGGCGATGGAGGCCGTGGGCACCTCGATCATCGACGCGCCACCGCGCGGGCTCGCGGCGTTCGACGCCAACCTGCCGGCGGGGACGCTGCCGGACGGCGGCCCGTTCACCGAGGCGGGCGAGAAGACCTGGCACGTGGTGCCCGGCACGACGCCGCAGATCGGTCAGGGCACCGTACGGGTGTTTCGCTACACCGTCGAGGTGGAGGACGGCATCGACCCCACGATGATCGGCGGCGACGAGGCGTTCGCGCAGATGGTCGACCAGACGCTGGCCAACCCCAAGGGCTGGACGCACAACCCGCAGTTCGCGTTCGTCAGGATCGACAACGGAAAGCCCGACTTCCGGATCTCACTGGTGTCGCCGGTGACGGTCCGCGAGGGGTGTGGCTACGAATTCCGGCTCGAGACCTCCTGCTACAACCCCTCATTCGGCAAGGACCGGCAATCGCGGGTCTTCATCAACGAGGCGCGCTGGGTGCGCGGGGCGGTCCCGTTCGAGGGGGACATCGGCTCCTATCGCCAGTACGTGATCAACCACGAGGTCGGCCACGCCATCGGGTACGTGCGCCACGAGCCGTGTGAGCAGCAGGGCGCCTTGGCGCCGGTGATGATGCAGCAGACCTTCTCCACGTCGAACAACGATGCCGCCCAATTCGACCCGGATTTCGTCAAGGCCGACGGGAAGACCTGCCGATTCAACCCGTGGCCGTTCCCGATCGCCTAGCCGTAGCCCGACGCTCGGCAAGTTGAATTCATTGCCGTCCACTTCGGCGGCTGCTGTGATGGTGGTGGACAACCGCAACGCGAGACCGAGGAGGAGTGGGTGCCGACACCGTTGCCGCCTCTCGTGGAGCCGGCAGACGAGCTGACCCGCGATGAGGTGGCCCGCTACAGCCGCCACCTGATCATTCCCGACCTGGGCGTCGACGGGCAGAAGCGGCTCAAGAACGCGAAGGTGCTGGTGATCGGCGCAGGCGGGCTCGGCGCGCCGACGCTGCTGTACCTGGCCGCGGCCGGCGTCGGCACGATCGGCATCGTCGACTTCGATGTCGTCGACGACTCCAACCTGCAGCGCCAGATCATCCACGGCGTGGCCGACGTCGGGCGCTCCAAGGCGCAGTCGGCGCGCGAGTCGATCGCCGCGATCAACCCGTTGGTCCGGGTGCGTCTGCACGAGTTCCGGCTGGACTCGAGCAACGCCGTCGACCTGTTCTCGCAGTATGACCTGATCCTGGACGGCACCGACAACTTCGCCACCCGGTATCTGGTCAACGACGCCGCCGTGCTGGCCGGCAAGCCGTACGTGTGGGGATCGATCTACCGATTCGAGGGGCAGGTCTCGGTGTTCTGGGAGGACGCGCCGGGCGGGCGGGGCCTCAACTACCGCGACCTCTACCCGGAGCCGCCGCCACCCGGCACTGTGCCGTCGTGCGCCGAAGGCGGTGTGCTGGGCATCGTCTGCGCCTCCATCGCGTCGGTGATGGGCACCGAGGCGATCAAACTCATCACCGGGATCGGCGAATCGCTGCTGGGCCGGTTGATGATCTACGACGCCCTGGAGATGTCCTATCGCACCATCACGATCCGCAGGGACCCCGACGACGCCTTCCGGCCGAAGATCACCGGGCTGATCGATTACGAGCAGTACTGCGGTGTGGCGTCCGATGACGCCGGCCCGGTTGTCACCGGCTCCGTGATCACCCCGCGGCAATTGCGCGAATTGCTGGATTCGGGAAAGAAACTGGCGTTGATCGACGTTCGTGAGCGCGCGGAATGGGACATCGTGCACATCGACGGGGCCCAGCTGATCCCGCAGTCGTCGATCAACTCCGGTGAGGGTCTGGCAAAGCTGCCGCAGGACCGCATGCCGGTGCTGTACTGCAAGACGGGGGTGCGCTCGGCCGAGGCGCTGGTGGCGGTGCAAAAGGCCGGATTCCCCGACGCGGTGCACCTGCAGGGCGGCATCGTGGCGTGGGCGCAGCAGATGCAACCCGACATGGTCATGTACTGACCCAATACGTCGTGGTTTGTCGGCGCCGACCCGCCGCGCCCGGCGTCGCCGCGCTCGCGATCGCCGCAGGTGACCTCGTCTAGGCTACCCGTGTGAATGTCGAACCACCGCCGGAGCATGTGCTAACGGCGTTTGGTTTGACCGGCGTCAAGCCCGTCTATCTGGGGGCTAGCTGGGAAGGCGGCTGGCGCTGCGGTGAGGTCGTCCTGTCGCTGGTGGCCGACCACGCGCGGGCGGCTTGGTCGGCCCGGGTGCGGGAGACGCTGTTCGTCGACGGTGTTCGGCTGGCCCGCCCGGTCCGCTCGACGGACGGGCGATACGTGGTTTCGGGATGGCGGGCGGATACCTTCGTCGCCGGCACGCCCGAACCGCGGCATGACGAAGTCGTCTCGGCGGCGGTGCGCCTGCACGAGGCGACCGGCAAACTGGAACGGCCCCGATTTCTGACCCAGGGCCCCACCGCGCCGTGGGGCGACGTGGACATCTTCATCGCCGCCGACCGCGCCGCCTGGGAGGAACGGCCGTTGGCCTCGGTGCCCCCGGGCGCCCGGACCGCACCGCCGACGGCCGACGCCGAGCGGTCGGTGGAGCTGATAAATCAGCTGGCCACCCTGCGCCGGCCGACCAAGAGCCCGAACCAGCTGGTGCACGGAGACCTTTACGGGACAGTGCTTTTCATCGGCACCGCCGCCCCGGGCATTACCGACATCACCCCGTACTGGCGGCCAGCGTCGTGGGCGGCCGGTGTCGTCGTCGTCGACGCCCTGTCCTGGGGCGAGGCCGACGACGGACTCATCGAACGTTGGAACGCGCTGCCGGAGTGGCCCCAGATGTTGTTGCGCGCCTTGATGTTCCGCCTGGCGGTCCATGCGTTGCACCCGCGGTCGACCGCCGAGGCGTTTCCCGGGCTGGCCCGCACCGCGGCGCTGGTGCGTCTGGTGCTCTAGCGCCGGAAGTCGTAACGAACCTCGCGCAACGCGATCCGGCCGTCGGTGGCCAGGACCCCCTCGGCCCGCAGCAGCTCCAGCTGCCGGGTGGTCAGATGAGGCGCCGGGCGCCCCGAGGCGGTGATCACCCGGTGCCACGGCAGGTCCGAGGAGTCGGTCCGCATGATCCAACCCACGATGCGCGGGCTGGAAAGCCCTGCGACGTCGGCGATGTCGCCGTAGGTGGCGACCCTGCCGGGCGGAATCGCCGCGACCAGCGCGCGCACCCGCTCGACCTGCTCGTCGGTCACCGGCGCCACGATCAGCGGGCTTCGAGCAGCTCGCGCGTCAGCGCGGCGACCTCCGCCGGCGCGGCGTAGGGCACCATGTGGTTGCAATCGAAATCCAGCAGCCGGAAATCCGATCTCAACCGGTCCTGCAGCCCGGCGATGAGCTGGTCGCCGACGTACGGCGGCGAGGTGCGCTTGGCCCGCACCAGGACCGTCGGCGTCCCGGCCGGCGGGAACACGATGTCGCGGGCCAGCTCGCTCCAGTACGACATCATCGCCGGCAGGCTCACCCGCCAGCCGTACCGGCCGCCCGGCAGCTCGATCAGATGCTCGTCGATCTCGGCGTCGAGCAACGCGGGGTCGACGTCCGACCACGAGCCGTGCAGCTTTTCCAGGCGCGCTTCCTCGGCGTCGGGGTAGTCGGGCGAGGCGAGCATCGCGTCGGCGATCTGGCGCATCCACGCGCCGTCCAATCCGACCGCCGGGTCCAGCAGCAGCAGCGCCGCCACCCGGTCCGGCCGCATCGCGGCCAGCTGCATGGCGAGCGCGCCGCCGAAGGAGTGCCCCACCACCAGCACCGGTGCCTCGGCCTCGCCGTCGAGCAGCGCGGCCATCGCCGCGACGTTGGCGTCGATGCTCCACGGCGCCGCCCATGATGACCGGCCGTGACCGATCAGATCCGGTGCAGCGAAGGTGATTTCGGGCAACAGGCCGGCCAAATGCTGCCACCGCTGCCCGTGACCGGTCAACCCGTGCAGCGCCAGCACTCGCACCGGACCCGGCGGGCCGTAGCGGTGCACATGGAGATCAGCGGTCACCCGTCGATCGTGGCAGCCGCCGCCACGGCCACTCGCGGGCGGGCGGGTCAGCGTTCGTCCCACTCGTCCTCGGTGGGGACGACGTAGGCCTGCTCGATCACGTCGGCCTCGTTGGCCTCGCGGTCGGCAGCGGACAGATACTCGGTGTCCAGGCCGACCTCGTCGTCGAAGTCGACGGGCTGCAATTGTTCCGCGGCGTCACCTTCGGGCGCTTCGTCGCTGGGAAAACCGGGTCCGACGTTCGTCACGATTACCTACCTCCTCACCGTTCGTCGGGCTGCTTGCGGCCTCCAGCGTAGGGGTCCGCGGCGGCGCGGGCCCGGCGACTTGTCAGACCCTGGTGATTGCATGCAGCCATGTCGTACATCTGGGACACCGAGGCGCGGGCTCTGCTGGCGCCCGGCGCGCGCGGGCCGGTCCGGGTGTTGGGCGGCCCCGGCACCGGTAAGAGCAGCCTGCTGGTCGACGCCGCGGTCGCCCGGATCGACGCGGGTCTCGACCCGGATTCGGTTCTGCTGCTTACCGGTTCGGGCCGGCTGGGCATGACGGCGCGCAGCGCCTTGACAACGGCGTTGTTGGGGGCACGCTCGACCGGGCCCTGCCGGGCCGCCGTCCGCGAACCGTTGGTGCGCACCGTGCACGGCTACGCCTACGCGGTGCTGCGGCGGGCCGCCGCGCGTGCCGGTGACGCACCCCCGCGGTTGGTCACCAGCGCCGAACAGGACGCGATCATCCGGGAGCTGTTGGCCGGCGACCTCGAGGACGGGCCGCGCGCGACGACGGCGTGGCCCGCCCAGCTGAAACCCGCGCTGGCCACCGCGGGCTTCGCCACCGAGCTGCGAAACATGTTGGCGCGCTGCGCCGAACGTGGCGTTGATCCGCAGGAGCTGGAGCGCCTGGGCCGTCGGTGCCGGCGCCCGGAATGGACGGCCGCCGGCCAGTTCGCCCGGCAGTACGAGCAGGTGATGCTGCTGCGGGCGGCGGTCGGGACGGCGGCACCCCAGGCGACGACCCCCGCGCTGGGGGCCGCCGAACTGGTGGGTGCCGCCCTGGAGGCCTTCGCGGTCGATCCCGAGCTGCTGGCCGCCGAGCGGGGCCGGGTGCGGGTCTTGTTGGTCGACGACGCTCAGCAGCTCGACCCGCAGGCGGCCCGCCTGGTCCGGGTGCTGGCGGCGGGCACCGAGCTGGCGGTGATCGCGGGCGACCCCAACCAGGCGGTGTTCGGCTTCCGGGGCGGCGAATCCGCCGGCCTGCTCGACGGGGATTCGCCGTCGGTGACGTTGACGGTCTCGCACCGCTGCGCCCCGGCGGTGGCGCGCGCCGTCAGCGGCATCGCGCACCGGCTGCCCGGCGGCAGCGGCGGCAAGCGGATCGAGGGCAGCGGGCCCGAGGAGGGTTCGGTCACGGTGCGCCTGGCGGCGTCGGCGCACGCAGAGGCGGCGATGATCGCCGACGCGCTTCGGCGTGCGCACCTGGTCGACGGGGTGCCGTGGTCGCAGATGGCGGTCGTCGTCCGGTCGGTGCCACGGGCGGGTGCGCGGTTGCCCCGCGCGCTGGCCGCCGCCGGGGTGCCGGTGGCCGCGCCCGCGACCAGCGGACCGCTGTCCGACGAGCCGGCGGCCCGGGCGCTGCTCACCGTCTTGGCGGCCACCGCCGACGGGCTCGACGGCGAACGGGCCCTGGCGCTGCTGACCGGTCCCATCGGTCGGGTCGACCCGGTTTCGCTGCGCCAGCTGCGCCGAACGGTGCAGCGCGCCAACCCAGGTCGCGCGCCGGGCGAGGTCGCGGAGCTGCTGGCCGAGACGCTGTCCGCCGACCCGCCGCCATCGGGCCCGCACTTCCGCCCGCTGCAGCGGGTGCGTGCCGTGCTGGACGCCGCGGCGCGCTGCCATCGTGCGGGCCAAGACCCGCGCTACACGCTGTGGGCCGCCTGGCACCGGTCCGGCCTGCAGCGTCGCTGGCTGTCGGCCGCCGAGCGCGGGGGCCCCGCCGGCGCCCAGGCCACCAGAGACCTGGAGGCGGTGACCGCGCTGTTCGACATCACCGATCAGTACGTGTCCCGCACGTCGGGTGCGTCGCTGCGTGGTCTCATCGAGCACGTCGCCGCGCTGCACCTGCCGACCGGGAACCAGGAGCCGGTGTCACCCGTGGAGCAGGTGCGGGTGCTCAGCGCGCACGCCGCACTGGGGCACGAATGGGACCTGGTGGTCATCGCCGGATTGCAAGAGGGGTTGTGGCCCAACACCGTTCCGCGCGGCGGTGTGCTGGGCACCCAGCGGTTGCTGGACGTGCTCGACGGCGTCACCGAGGACGCGTCGGTGCGGGCGCCGCTGCTGGCCGAGGAGCGACGGCTGCTGGTGGCAGCGATGGGCCGGGCCCGCCGCCGGTTGCTGGTGACCGCCGTGGACGGCGACACGGGCGGCGGGGACAACGAGGCCGCGCTGCCGTCGTCGTTCTGCTACGAACTCGGACAGTGGACCGATGACGATGGCGATCTCGTTGCCGCGCAACCCATCTCAGCGCCCCGGGTGCTGTCCGCTGCCGCGCTGGTCGGCCGGTTGCGCGGCGTCGTGTGCGCGCCCGACGGCGCGGTCGACGACGCCGCCCGCGCTTGTGCGGCAACGCAATTGGCGCGGTTGGCCCGCGCCGCTGTCCCGGGCGCCGACCCGGCCGGCTGGCACGGCCTGATCCCGGTCAGCACCAGCGAACCTCTGCGTGGTGACGACGATGCCGTCACCCTGACCCCGTCGACCCTGCAGATGCTCAACGACTGCCCACTGCGCTGGCTGGCCGAACGGCACGGTGGCACCAACGCGCGTGATCTGCGTTCCGCCATCGGGTCGGTGCTGCACGCCCTGGTCGCCGAACCGCAGCGGAGCGAATCCGAATTGCTGGCCGAGCTGGACCGGGCCTGGCGCCATCTGCCCTTCGAGGCGCAATGGCATTCGGCCAACGAATTGGCGCGGCACCGCGCGATGATCGAGGCCTTCGTCGAGTGGCGCGCGCAGACCCGGGGCGCGCTGACCGAGGTCGGCGTCGAGGTTGAGATCGACGGCACCCTGGCAACATCCGGTGACGGTGCCCTTCAAGGCGGCGACGTCCGGCTGTGCGGCCGGGTCGACCGGTTGGAGCGCGATGCCGCCGGCCGGCTGGTGATCGTCGACATCAAGACCGGCAAAACGCCGGTCAGCAAGGACGATGCCCAACAACACGCCCAGCTGGCGATGTATCAGCTGGCGGTGGCCGAGGGGATGGTCGCCGCCGGGTCGGAGCCCGGCGGGGCGCGGCTGGTCTACCTGGGCAAGTCCGGGGCCTCGGGAGCCACCGAACGCGAGCAGGATCCGCTGACACCGGCCGCCCGCGACGAGTGGCGCCGGCTGGTCCGGCGCGCCGCCGAGGCGACAGCCGGGCCGCGGTTCATCGCCCGGCGCAACGACGGCTGCTCGCACTGCCCGCTGCGGCCCTCGTGTCCGGCCCACGCCGACGGGGCGGCGCAGTGAACCCGCGCTATAGCCCCGCCGAATTGGCCGGTGCGCTCGGGCTTTTCCCGCCCACCGACGAGCAGTCCGCCGTCATCGCGGCACCGCCCGGGCCGTTGGTCGTCATCGCCGGCGCCGGCGCCGGCAAGACCGAGACCATGGCCGCGCGGGTGGTGTGGCTCGTCGCCAACGGCTACGCCGAACCCGGCCAGGTGCTCGGATTGACGTTCACCCGCAAGGCCGCCGGCCAGTTGTTGCGCCGGGTCCGGTCCCGGCTGGCCCGGCTGGCCGGCGTCGGCTTGGGTCCCGACGGCGCGGCCCCCGCGGAGCCGGCGGGCGCGCCGACGGTCAGCACCTACCACGCGTTCGCCGGTTCGTTGATCCGCGACTACGGGCTGCTGCTGCCCATCGAGCCCGACACCCGGCTGCTCGGCGAAACCGAGCTGTGGCAGCTGGCATTCGACGTGGTCAGCGGGTACCGGGGCGAGCTGCGCACCGACAAGACCCCCGCCGCGGTCACGTCGATGGTGCTGCGGTTGTGGGGTCAGCTGGCCGAACACCTGGTGGACACCCGCCAGCTCGGTGATACGCATGTGGAGCTCGAGCGGCTGATCCACGCGCTCCCGCCGGGCCCCTATCAGCGCGACCGCGGACCCAGCCAGTGGTTTTTGCGGCTGCTGGCCACCCAGACCCAGCGCGCCGAGCTGGTTCCGCTGCTCGACGCGCTGAACCAGCGCATGCGTGCCGCGAAGACGATGGACTTCGGGGTGCAGATGGCCTGCGCGGCGCGGCTGGCGGCGAACTTCCCGCAGGTCGGCGCCGACCTGCGCGGCCGCTACCGGGTGGTGCTGCTCGACGAGTACCAGGACACCGGGCACGCCCAGCGGGTTGCCTTGTCGGCCTTGTTCGGCGGTGGCGTCGACAACGGGTTGGCCCTGACCGCCGTCGGCGACCCGATTCAGTCGATCTACGGCTGGCGCGGCGCCTCGGCGACCAACCTCCCGCGCTTCACCACCGACTTCCCCCTCTCCGACGGCACCCCCGCGCCGGTCCTGGAGCTGCGGACCAGCTGGCGCAACCCGCCGCGGACCCTGCAACTGGCCAACGCGATCTCGGCGGAGGCGCGCCGCCGGTCGGTCGCGGTGCACGCGCTGCGGCCGCGCCCGGACGCCCCGACCGGAACGGTCCGCTGCGCGCTGCTCCCCGACGTGCACGCCGAACGCGAGTGGATCGCTGACGAGCTCGCCGCGCGGTACCAGGCGGCCCGGGCCGACGGAGTGAGCCCGCCGACCGCCGCGGTTCTGGTGCGCCGCAACGCCGACGCCGCCCCCATCGCCGACGCTCTGCGCGCCCGCGGAGTTCCGGTCGAGGTCGTCGGATTGGCAGGGCTGCTGTCCATCCCCGAGGTTGCCGACGTCGTGGCCATGCTGCGACTCGTCGCCGACCCGACCGCGGGCGCGGCGGCGATGCGGGTGCTCACCGGTCCGCGCTGGCGCCTCGGGGGCCGGGACATCGCCGCGCTCTGGAGGCGCGCCCGGAAACTCGGCGAAGGGCTGGGCCCGGGCGGGGCATCCGCGCCCGAGTCGATCGCGATGTCCGCCGGCCCGGACGCCGACACGGCGTGCCTGGCCGACGCCATCGCCGATCCCGGCCCGCCCGAAGGGTATTCGGCCGCGGGATATCAGCGCATCACCGCGCTGGCCGGCGAACTGCGCACCCTGCGCGGCCGCCTGGACCATTCCGTGCCGGACCTGGTCGCCGAGGTGCGCCGCGTGCTCGGTGTCGACTGCGAGGTCCGCGCCGCGGCGGGAGCGGACGCGGGATGGGCCGGCACCGAACACCTCGACGCGTTCGCCGACGTCGTCGCCGGATACGCCGAACGAGCCGACGTCGCCGGCGTCTCGGACCGTCGCACCGCGGCATCGGTGTCGGGCCTGCTGGCCTTCCTGGAGGTGGCGGAGTCCGTCGAGAACGGTTTGCCGCCTGCCCCGTTGGTGGCCGCGCGCGACCGCGTCCAGGTGCTCACGGTGCACTCCGCGAAGGGGTTGGAGTGGCAGGTGGTGGCGGTGGCACACCTGTCGGGCGGAATCTTCCCCTCGACCGCGTCCAGGAGCAGCTGGCTCACCGACGCGGCCGAGCTGCCGCCGCTGCTGCGGGGCGACCGCGCCTCGGCGGGCGCGCTGGGCATCCCGGTGCTGGACACCTCTGACGTCACCAATCGAAAGCAGTTGTCCGACAAGATCTCCGAGCATCGCCGCCAGCTCGATCAGCGGCGCGTCGACGAGGAACGCCGGCTGCTGTATGTCGCCGTCACCCGGGCCGAGGACGCCCTAATGGTGTCGGGTCATCAGTGGGGGGCCTCCGGCATCAAACCGCGCGGCCCCTCGGATTTCCTGTGCGAGATCAAGGAGGTCATCGACCGTTCGGCCGCGGCCGGGGCGCCCTGCGGGGTGGTGGATCAGTGGGCGCCCGCGCCGGCGGACGGCGATCGTAACCCTTTGCGCGACAACATCACCGAGGCGGTCTGGCCCACCGACCCGTTGGCCCGGCGCGGTGACGTCGAGCGCGGCGCCGCGTTGGTGACCTCTCTTATACACATCTCCGAGCCCACGAGACCCTAAGACAGGTCGTATGGCGTCATGGGGGTGAAAAAAAA
>NZ_LZSV01000030.1 GCF_001665605.1 Mycobacterium sp. 852014-50255_SCH5639931 | reverse complement strand
GGGGTCTCGTGGGCTCGGAGATGTGTATAAGAGACAGGGCCGGGTGGGGCCGCCACGACGCCCGGATCGCCGGGGGCCGGGTCCGGATCCGCCAGCGCCGGAGCGGCGCTCAAGACCAGTGCCAAACCCATGATTGAAGCCAATCCGGCTGCGTTCAGGGTGGCCCAAAGCCTCCCTCGCGTCCAGCCCGACATATGCATCCTCCACGCTCGAGTTCCTGACACAGTGTGGCATAGGGCGCACTCCAGCTAACGCATTCCGGGGTGCCGGGCGACCCGTTCTTGCCGCATTTGCGCCGTTGAGCTGGCCAGCTATGAATCGCCTGAGCTTGTCGGCGCAACGTCGAGTGCCTGGCGGTTGGCCGCCGCACCGACCAGCGCGGCCGCCATCAACCCGGCCGACGCGGCCAGCATCAGGACGATGCTGCGCTCGTACAGCAAGCCGCCCGCCAGCGCGCCCGCCATGATGCCCACCTGGAACGCCGTCACGTACAGCCCCGACGCCCCGTCGGGGTCGTCGGCCCCACTGCGCATCGCCGCGGACTGCATCATCGGCGATACGGCGGTCGCCATCGCCCCCCAGAGCACGATCGCTGCCGTCCCGATCAGGGCTGCCGCCGCGGCGGGCCGGCCGCCCAGCGCCAGCGCGGTCAGCACGACGAGCGCGGCCGTCAGGCCGGTCATGCAACCGATGATCGCCCCTTTGGGCCGGCGGTCGAGCGGCCGCGCCACCATGCCCACGGCGACCACGCCGGCGGCGCCATAGGCGGCCAGCACCCACGCGAGGTTCGGCCCGCGCACGCCGACGACTTCGCGGATGATCTCCACGATGTAGGTGTAAGAGACGAAATGCCCGGTCACGCCGATCATGGTGATGATGCTGACGATGATCAGCCGGCGGTTGCGGTGGTGGTGGGCCCGGGGACCCACGCACTTGAGCTGGTCCGCGGTGAGCACCATCTCCGGCAAGATCACCCGGGCGGCCACCGTGACGATGGCGGCGGCCACGGTCACACACACCACCGCCAGGCGCCAGCCCCACATCAGGCTCATCGCCGCGGTCAGCGGGCTGCCGACGACCAGCGCGAGGCTGGTCCCGATGTAGATCGACATCGTCGCGCGGCCGGCGTGGCTTGGCGGCACCAGCCGGGTCGCGATCGGCGCGATGACCGACCAGAGCAGGCCATGGGTGAGCGCGCAGAGCACGCGACCGGCGGCCAGCACCGCGAAGGTGGGTGCCAGCGCGGAGATCACCTGGGAGACGGTCAGGCAGGTCAGGCTGATCACCAACACCCGGCGGCGCGGCAGGTGCGCGGTCCAGCGCACCAGCGGGATCGTCGTCAGGGCCGCCACCAGGGCGTACCACGACAGCAGGGTGCCCACCAGCACCAGGCTGACGTGCAGGTTGCGGGCGATGGCCGGCAGCGCGCCGACGGGCAGGATCTCAGCGGTGACATAGATGAAGGCCGCCGCGGCCAGCACAACGAGCTGGGCGGCGATCCGTGGGGTCCACGTTCGCGCGGCAGCATTGGGTTCGGCAGTCATGGCGTCGGTATCGGCCGGGCTACCCAGGTCCTGGGTTGTCGCGCCTAATGCGATCACACTGCCTTACCGTACGGACCGCAACTACGGCTCCCCCCTTGTCAGGGCCGGAGCTCGGGTCTCAACTCGATCACCAATCAGGAACGAACCAGGCGCGCGATGGCGGCGGAAGCTTCGGCGAGCTTGTGATCGGCATCGTCGCCACCCTCGGCCACGGCCCGGGTGACGCAGTGGTTGAGGTGCTCGTCAAGCAGGTTCAGCGCGACAGAACGCAGGGCGCTGTTCACGGCGCTGATCTGGGTGAGGACGTCGATGCAGTACTTGTCTTCCTCGATCATCCGGGCGATGCCTCGCACCTGACCCTCGATGCGCCGCAGCCGCTTGGCGTAGTTGTCCTTCTGCTGCGAATATCCGTGCTCGTTCGTCATCGCCTGCCTCACCTCTGCCACTACGCGCCCGTCGGGCGCCACGAATTCACTTTATACCCCGCCCGGGTATGACCCGCGGATTTGCCGTCCGGCCAGTTCACGCATACTTGCAGGATGGCCACAACACGCGATGCGACTGGAGTCACCGACATCAAACCGCGCAGTCGTGACGTAACCGACGGCCTGGAGAAGGCCGCCGCCCGCGGCATGCTGCGGGCGGTCGGCATGGGTGACGAGGACTTCGCCAAGCCGCAGATCGGGGTGGCGTCGTCGTGGAACGAGATCACGCCGTGCAACCTCTCGCTGGACCGCCTCGCCAAGGCGGTCAAGGAAGGCGTGTTCGCGGCCGGCGGCTACCCGCTCGAGTTCGGGACGATCTCGGTTTCCGACGGGATCTCGATGGGCCACGAGGGGATGCACTTCTCGCTGGTGTCGCGTGAGGTGATCGCCGACAGCGTCGAGACCGTGATGCAGGCCGAGCGCCTCGACGGGTCGGTGCTCCTGGCCGGCTGCGACAAGTCGCTGCCCGGGATGCTGATGGCCGCCGCGCGCCTGGATCTGGCGGCGGTGTTCCTGTATGCAGGCTCCATCCTGCCCGGACGAGCGAAGCTGTCCGACGGCACGGAACGCGAGGTCACCATCATCGACGCGTTCGAGGCCGTCGGCGCGTGCGCCCGCGGCTTGATGCCCCGGGAGGACGTCGACGCCATCGAGCGCGCAATCTGTCCCAGCGAGGGCGCGTGCGGTGGCATGTATACCGCCAACACGATGGCCAGCGCCGCGGAGGCCCTCGGCATGTCGTTGCCCGGCAGCGCGTCGCCGCCGGCCACCGATTACCGCCGCGACGGGTTTGCCCGCCGCAGCGGCCAGGCCGTCGTGGAGTTGCTGCGCCGCGGCATCACCGCCCGCGACATCCTCACCAAGGAAGCGTTCGAAAACGCCATCGCGGTGGTGATGGCGTTCGGCGGGTCGACCAACGCCGTGCTGCACCTGCTGGCGATCGCGCACGAGGCCGACGTCGAGCTGTCGCTCGACGACTTCAGCCGGATCGGTTCGAAGGTTCCGCACCTGGCCGACGTCAAACCGTTTGGCCGCCACGTCATGTCGCATGTCGACCAGATCGGCGGCGTGCCGGTGGCGATGAAAGCGCTGCTGGATGCCGGTCTGCTGCACGGGGATTGCCTGACGGTGACGGGTGAGACCGTTGCCGAGAACCTGGCCGCGATCGACCCGCCCGACCCGGATGGCAAGGTGCTGCGGGCCCTGGACAATCCCATCCACCCGACCGGCGGCATCACGATCCTGCGCGGATCGCTGGCGCCCGAGGGCGCGGTGGTCAAGTCGGCCGGTTTCGACTCGCAGGTGTTCGAGGGCACGGCAAGGGTTTTCGACGGTGAGCGCGCCGCGCTGGACGCCCTCGAGGACGGGACGATCACCAAGGGCGACGCCGTGGTGATCCGCTACGAGGGCCCCAAGGGCGGGCCCGGGATGCGGGAAATGCTCGCGATCACCGGCGCGATCAAGGGTGCCGGACTGGGTAAGGACGTACTGCTGCTGACCGACGGCCGCTTCTCCGGCGGGACGACCGGCCTGTGCGTGGGCCACATCGCACCCGAGGCGGTCGACGCCGGACCGATCGCCTTCTTGCGCGACGGCGACCCGATCCGCCTGGACGTCGCCAACCGGGTCCTCGACGTCCTGGTCGATCCCACCGAATTCGATTCCCGGCAAGAGGGTTTCACCCCTCCCCCGCCGCGCTACCAAACCGGCGTACTGGCCAAGTACGTCAAGCTGGTGAGCTCGGCGGCGATCGGCGCGGTCTGCGGTTAGGTCCGATCGCCGCTTCGCTCAACGGGTTTGGAAACTATGCGTGGGTGGCCGCCTCGCGCGTGCGCCTGCCGAAGTACGTGGCGTTGAGGCCCAACACCGTCAGCAACGCACCGGCGATGATATTCGACCACATCATGCCGGCGGTCAGCACGACGCCCGGCAGAATCCACAGCGAGACGATGACCCACACACCGAGCACCGGCATCGTCCAGGTCATGCCGTGGGCGCGGTCGAGCGCCGTCGCGAACCCGTACGCCAAGAACGCCGCCGCGATTCCGGCAACCAGGTTCGACGTGGCGAGCGACCCCGTCGCGCTGAAACCCACCATCCACGGTGACGCGGCCACATACAGGCCGGTCAGCAACGCCAGCCCGAAGGTGACGTGCGCACTCATCGACTCGGCGACGCGGTCATAGCTCGCGCGTAGAGCCAACAAATCCGGGTGGTAATCGATTGATGAATGGACTGTACTCATTTTGTGACCTTTCTGTTATGCAGCAAGCCTTTTGAGCCGGCTGCACCCATCCATCTGCCGTCAAGATTACGCTCGATCCCGGCGCGCCAGCAACGAAATCAAGCCCGCCAGAAGCCGGATTGACCTCCCGCGTAGCGTCTTAACACATGGACATCGCGGACCGGCTGCGCCTGGACGTTCCGGTCGCGCAGGCGGGCATGGGCGGTGGCCTGGCGGGTGGGGCGCTGGCGACCGCGGTCGCCCAGGCGGGCGGCCTCGGCACCCTGGGCCTGGCCACCCCGCGCCAGCTCCGGGCGGCCATCGATGAGGTGCGCGAGCGGGCGCCGGGCCGCGCTGTCGCGGTGAACCTGTTGATGCCCTTTGTGCATCGCTCGCACGTCGCGGTCTGCGTCGACGCCGGTGTTGACGTCGTTGTGCTGGCGTTCGGCGAAAAGCGGGGACTCGTGCAGCACCTTCGCGATGCCGGCATCTTCGTCTTCGTGATGGTCGGTACCGCGGCACAGGCCGGCGCCGCTATCGGTTGGGGCGCCGATGGTTTGATCGCCCAGGGCCGCGAGGCCGGTGGCCACCTC
Source organism: Mycobacterium sp. 852014-50255_SCH5639931 (assembly GCF_001665605.1). Classification (GTDB taxonomy): domain Bacteria; phylum Actinomycetota; class Actinomycetes; order Mycobacteriales; family Mycobacteriaceae; genus Mycobacterium; species Mycobacterium paraffinicum. The sequence continues at coordinate 24,845 of NZ_LZSV01000030.1, read as the reverse complement.
GTCGGCACCATGCCGGCACTGCAGTTCCTGCCGCAGGCGCTGGCCGCGGCCGGCACTCGCCCGGTGTTTCTCGCCGGCGGTATCGCCACCGGCACCGACACCCGGGCCGCCCTGGCGGCGGGCGCCAGCGGCGTCGTCGCCGGAACGCGATTCCTGATGACGCACGAGGCCAACGCCAACCGGGAGTATCAGCGGCGAGTAGCCCAGGCGGACAAGACGATCGAAACCAACTTGTTCGGCCTGAGCTGGCCGCTGCGGCATCGCGTCGTACCCAACGCCGCGACGCGGCACTGGTGCCGCGACGACGGCTGGGCAAAAGCTTTGCCGGCGTCCATCAACTCGGCGAGCCGCTCGATGGCCGCGCTGGGCTACTTCGACGCCGCCGCATTGACGCGCCTGCAGTCGGTGGGCCGCCCGCTGTTCACGCCGCTCGCACCGCTCGCCACGATGCCCGATGCCTGGGTGGACCGTGCGGCGCTGTACGCCGGTGAAACCGCGCTGCGCATCGGCGAACTCACCTCCGCCGCCCAGGCGGTCGCCGACCTCAGCCCGCGCTGACCGACGCTAACGCACCAACGCGAGCGCGAAGCCATCCCAGCGCTTGGCACCCACCGTTTGGATCACTGCCGTGTCGAGTCGCGGGTGCTTACCCATCAATTCCAACGTCTCCCGCACGGCCCGCGCCTGGGCGTTGTCCTGCGGGTCCAGGACCTGCCCTTCTCGAATGACGTTGTCCGCCAAGATGAGTGCGCCGGGACGGGCCAGCCGGACCGCCCACTCCAGGTACGCGACGTAGTTCTCTTTGTCGGCGTCGATGAACACCAGGTCGAACGGGCCGCCGTTCAACGTCGGCAGCGTGTCCAGCGCGGCGCCCAGTATCACCTCCACCCGGTCGGCGAGACCCGCCCGCTCCAGGTTGGCCCGTGCGACCTCGGCGTGCCTGGGCTCGTACTCCAGCGTCACCACCCGGCCCTGCGGGCCGGCGCCGCGGGCCAGCCAGGTGGTGCTGAACCCGCCCAGCGTGCCGATCTCGAGGATGCGGTGCGCCTGGATGGCCCCGGCCAACAGGCTCAGAAACTTGCCTTGCTGGGCCGACACGGCAATCTGCGGTAACCCGGCGGCGTCGCTGGCTTCCACTGCCGCGCTCAGGGCCGGATCATCGCCAACCACGGTGTTGTCCAGAAAGGCGTCGACTTCTTGGGGGGTTGGTTTCTGCGTCATGCGATCAACGCTAGCCGCGCGAGGCCGCACCGGCAGCGACGGTCCGATCGGTATCGGACGGGTCACGTCCATTTACCAGATACCCATGGGGGGTATATAGTGACGATGTGGTCGATCACAGCCGTAAGAGTCACGACAAAGGAATGGATGAGTGAAATGGCAAATTACGAAGCAGGCACCGAACTGACCTGTGGTCACGAGGGCTGCGGGTGCCGCGTTCGCATCGAGGTTCCCTGCCACTGCTCAGGTTCGGGTGAGCCGTACCGCTGCACCTGCGGCGACGAGCTGACCCCGGTCAAGTAGTCCACTGAGGCCCGCGTCGAGTGTGCGTCCAGGGCGGCGACACGCCGGGGAAATCAGCCCTGAGTGCACGGTCAAAGCCGTGAACGCACACTCGATGCGGCCGGGGATCAGCGCCCGAACGTACGACCGGCGAGCTCTACCGCCGCCGTCAGCCGCGGCGCAACCGCCGACGCGCTGACCGCGACCCGATAGCCACCCGCCCTGATGCGCCAGCTTCCCACGCTGCCGTCGTAGCGGGCGAGCAGGCGCGGGTCCGCCTCGATGGTGACGCGGCGGGTGGCGCCCGGCTCGAGTTCGATCCGTTCGAATCCCAGCAACCGCAGGCATTCTCGGTCCGGGGCGGCGGTCAGGTACAACTGCGGGACGTCGGCCCCGGCGCGGTCGCCGGTGTTTACGACGCTGAAGCCGGCGGTCACCGTGTCCCCTCCGGTGACCGTCAGATCGCGGTATGCAAAGTCGGTGTACGACAACCCATGACCGAAGGCGAACATCGGGGCCTCGCCGGCGGTGGCGAACCAGCGGTAGCCGACATCGGATCCCTCGGCGTAGTCGATCGTGCTCGGCTCCCCCCATGGCAGGCCAAGGCCGGGCAGCTCCGGGCGCGGCGTCTGACTCAGGTCGACCGGAAAGGTGATCGGCAGCCTGCCCGATGGATTGACCTCACCGGCAAGGATTTCCGCGATGGCTCGCCCACCCGACTGCCCCGGATACCAGGCCTGCACGATGGCCTGGACCGAGTCTCGCCAGGGCATGCTCGCCGGGTTGCCGGTTTCGAGCACCACGACGGTGTTGGGGTTGGCGGCCGCAACGGCGGAGATCAACGCGTCCTGCCCCCAGGGCAGCGACAGGTCCGCGATGTCGAAGCCCTCCCCTTCGGCGCGGATCGCGAACACGATGGCGATGTCGGCGCGCCGCGCCGCGGACTCGGCTTCGGCGGGACCGACGCCGGGGTCGAACTCGATTTGGGCACTGGGGAATTGCTTTCGCAGCTCATCCAGCGGGCTGGACGGCAGCAGGTGCAGCTTGCGCAGCCCGGCCTCCAGCCCCGAGCCGCCGATCGGGATGACGGCCGCGTAGCCGCCCGGCGGGACGACGGCGCCCGACCCGTAGCCGGCCGGCACCCCGACGTGGGCATATCCGCCGATGACGACGATCCGGGCGGTCGACTCCGGCGCCAGGGGCAGCAGCCCGCGGTTGGTCAACAGCACGATTCCCTGCCGGGCGATCTGCAATGCGATCTCGTTGTGCGCGGCCATGTCCGGTGCGGGCGCGGCTTCGGCCCGGTCGACGCCGACCGCGAACATCGACCGCAGGATCCGCCGGACCATGTCCGTGAGGCGTTCGTGGGTCAGCCTGCCGTCGGCATGGGCGGCCCGCAGCGGCTCACCGAATGTCTCCGACCGCCACAGCAGCGCGTCGATCTGCGCCCCGCACTCTTGGTCCAGCCCGGCCAGCGCGCACTCCCAGGACGGCGTGGCCCCCCAGTCGGACATGACCCAGCCCCGGTATCCCCAGGCACCTTTCAGGACCCCGTTGATCAGGACGTCGTTGGCGGCGGCGTAGGTTCCGTTGACCTTGTTGTAGGCGGCCATCACCGCACCGGGCCGCGCGCGCTCGATGGCGATCTCGAAGGCCAGCAGGTCGGATTCGCGATGCGCGTCGGGGTCGATGACTGCGTCCAAGAAGTGCCGATTGGTCTCGTTGCAGTTCAACGAGAAGTGCTTGACCGTCGAGATCACACATTGCCGCTGGATGCCGTCGATCGACTCCGCGGCGATAGTCGCGGTCAAAAGCGGGTCCTCGGAGAGGTATTCGAAGTTGCGTCCGTTGCGCGGGTCGCGCGCGAGGTTCATGGCGCCGGCGAGCTGCACGTTGAACCCGCGGCTGCGGGCCTCCCGGCCGATCACCTCGCCTGCGGCGCGGGCGAGTGCCGGGTCGAAGCCGGCGGCCAGCGCGAGCCCGGCGGGCAGCGCGGTGGCCGTGTCGCCCGGGCGATAGCCGGGGTTGGTCACGCCCAGCCCGGCATCGCTCATCAGCAATGCCGGCACGCCCAGCCGCGGTACGCCGGGGACGTAGGCGGCGCTCATCGGAGCGCCTGGCGGGATGCGCTCGTCGCGCACCGGCCACATTTCACCGGCACCCATCACCCCGACCAGCAGCGCGAATCGCTCGTCGTCGGTCATCCGGGCTTCGACCTCGCGTGCTCGGGCGTCGGCGTCGCCGCCGAACGAGCTCACCGCACACCCTCTTTCGCGTACACGACGCGCAGCACGTGCCCGAGTTCGGGGCCCATCACCAGCTCCGCGAGCTCGCAGAACGTCGCGACGAACTCCGGGCCGTGTGGGGGCTCGGCCTGGCACAGGTGGTGCGCGACTTCGTGGAGCACCACCAGCTCGCGCAGCGCCCAGTCGGCGGTGTCGCGGTCGGGGACCGCGATAATGCCTGCGCCATCACGAAATTCGTAGTGGGCCGCGGTGGCGGCCCGTCGCGGGCGCACCCGCAGCGGCGGGACGGAGGGCCACCGCCGGCGCACCGCCGGCAACGCAAGCACCTGGTCAACATAGCGCTGGGCGGCGGAGACCGAGCCGAATCGTCCCTCCGGCGGCAGCGTGAGCTGCGTGCCGAAGAAGTCCACGGCGCGCGACCCGTGTTCGGCGGCACGATCGAACAGCGTCCGGACGAACTCCTCGGCCGCGTACACCTTGGCCCGCTGGGAGTCCCGCTTCGCGGACTGCCGCGGGCTCACCGGCCCAGCGGGGTGCGCGCTCCGGGCAGTTCGGGGCTGTTGCCCAGCCGCGCCCGCCGACCGGCGCGGTCGCCGGCGCGCCGCGCCGCCGAGGAATAGCCGGCCGTCGCCCGGCTCACCTGATAGGTGCCGCGCGCCTTCGACGCACTCCGGTAATAATCGTGCAGCTCGACATCCTTGTCCCGCAACGCAATAGCGGTGCCCGGCGGGCGCCTGCGGTCCTTGGTGGCCTCGCGTCGGGCCTCGTCGCGCGCCTCCGCCAGGCGCTGGCCCACCCGCGCCCCGAAGGCCAGCTGGAAGTTCAGCCGCGCGGTGATGGTCGGCGTGGGCCGGTGCGCACCCGACGCGAGGTAGGCGTCCGACGCCCTCACCATCTGGACGACCAGGCTGGCGTACAACGCGTGCGTAGCGTCGATGTCCTCGGCGAACCCGTAGGCGTAAACGAACGTCGAATTCGACGCCACATCACAGCGCACGTCGTTGGCCAAGGCGATCAACACGAACAGCTGCACATACGTCCGCAATCCCTTGGTGCCCGCGTTTCCGATGGTGATGGTGCGCTGGATCGGTGCCTGCGCCGGCGAGCGGTCGGCGGCGTGCGAGCGCGCCACCGCCAAGTCGATCGAGGCCGCCGTCGCCAACCGCTGCGCGGCGCTCATGAAGGCGTCCGCCTCGTGCGTGTTGTCGGTGCCTTCGGCCTGACGCAACAGTGCGGCGATGCGGGCCAGCATTTTGTCGTCGGTCATCTGCGCCGCTCTCCCCCTCGTCGCTTCGCGGCAGGGGGTACCCCCACCCCATCACTTCGTTCCGCATCGTCGCCGGCGCGGGTCATATGCGCCAAACTACGGGAGCGATCCGACACTTTCGGCTCAGAGCCGGGCGGTGATCCACGAGACCACGTCGCCAAGCACCTGGTCGCGCTCCGGCTCGTTGAAGACCTCGTGGTAAAGCCCCGGGTAAACCTTCAGTTGCACGTCGGTGGAGCCCACGCACTCGACCAGGCGCCGGCTGCCTGCGACGGGGATCAGACGGTCGTCGGAGCCGTGCACCACCAGCAGAGGCGCCGTCAGCGCCGGCGCCCGCTCCGGCATCGTCTCGCCGACCTGCAACAGGGCCCGACCGATGCCGGCCGGGACCTTGCCGTGGTACACCAGCGGATCGTTCTTGTAGGCCTTCACCACCGCCGGGTCCCGGGAGATGGCGTCGACGTCGAGCTCCTGGACCGGCAGGCCGGGCACCAGGGCGCCGAGCACGCGGGCAGCCAGCACCATCAGCGGCGACACCTGATCCTGCGCCGCCACGGCCGGCCCCGACAGCACCATCAGGTCGTAGTTGTCGGGGCGTTCCACGCCGTAGGCGAACACGATGGCGCCGCCCATGCTGTGCCCGAGCACGACGCACTTGAGGCCGGGATGCTCGCGGGTGGCGATCCGGACCAGGCTGTCGAAGTCCGCGGTGTACTCGGAGATGTCCCGCACCAGCACCCGCTTGCCGCCCGAGCGGCCGTGCCCGCGGTGGTCCAGCGCGTACGTGACCAGGCCCGCCGCGCCGAAACGCTGCGCGACGTGGTCGTACCGGCGCGCATACTCGCCGAGACCATGCGACAGGACGACCACCGCGCGTGCCGGGGTGTCGGGTGTCCAGACGTCGTAAACGATGCGCACGCCACCGAATCCGTCGAAGTTCCGTTCGGCTCGGTTCACTGCACGGTCCTAGTCATTACGGGCAGCGTAATGGCTCCCGGTGCAGGTCGCCCTGCCAGACACTGTCGTAGGCTCATGCACGTGGGGCTGCTTGCGCAAAACACCGCGAACTCCGACCTCGACCCGGCGGTCGGCGGCAATTTCTCGGCGCGTGCCGAGCCGTACCGCCGTGAGCTGCTCGCCCACTGCTACCGGATGACCGGGTCGTTGCACGACGCAGAGGATCTGGTTCAGGAAACGTTGCTGCGGGCGTGGAAGGCCTACGACCGCTTCGAGGGCAAGTCCTCGATGCGGACGTGGCTGCATCGCATCGCCACCAACACCTGCCTGAGCGCCCTGGAAGGGCGGCAACGCCGACCGCTGCCGACCGGCCTGGGCGGCCCGAGCGCCGACCCGACCGCCGAGCTGCAGGAGCGCCGCGAGGTGCCCTGGCTCGAGCCACTCCCGGACCTGACGAACGACCCGGCCGACCCGTCGGTCATAGTCGGGTCACGCGAGTCGGTCCGGTTGGCGTTTGTCGCGGCGCTGCAACATCTTTCACCACGACAGCGGGCGGTGCTGCTGCTGCGCGACGTGCTGCAGTGGAAGTCCGCCGAGGTCGCCGCGGCGATCGGCACGACCACGACCGCCGTCAACAGCCTGCTGCAGCGGGCCCGGTCCCAGCTGGACGCCGTCGGGCCCAGCGCCGGCGACCGGTTGGCGGCACCGGATTCGGCCGAGACGCAGGACCTGCTCGATCGCTACATCGCCGCCTTCGAGACTTACGACATCGACCGCCTGGTGGAGCTGTTCACCGCCGAGGCGATCTGGGAGATGCCGCCCTACACCGGCTGGTATCAGGGTGCGCGGGACGTCGTCACCCTCATACATCAGCAATGCCCCGCCGAGTCACCCGGCGACATGCGCCTCTTGCCGCTGGTCGCCAACGGCCAACCCGGCGCCGCGATGTACATGCGCGCCGGGGAGCGGCACGTCCCCTTCCAGTTGCACGTGCTGGACGTGCGCGGCGACCGGGTGTCACATGTGGTCGCGTTCCTCGACGAGAAGTTGTTCGCGAAGTTCGGGCTGCCCGATTCGCTATGACCGACCCGCTCGACATCACACCCGCACCCGGTCGGCCCCTGCTGCTGTTGGGCGCTTTCGACCTCGCCGACGTGGGTTACCGCGCCGAGGAGTTCTTCGTCTCGGGGACGGCCACGTCCTACGCCCCAGCGGCGGAGCTGGAGTCCGACGGGCGGTGGAGCGTAACGCCCTCCGCGACAGCGGAATACACCACCCGCTTGGTGGTGCTGACACCCGCCGATCCGGCGCTGTTCAACGGGACGGTGCTGGTCGAATGGCTCAACGTCAGCGGCGGCCTCGACGCGCCGGCGGTGTGGATGATGGCGCACCGGGAGATCATTCGCGCGGGCTACGCGTACGTCGCCGTCTCGGCCCAGCGGGTCGGGATCGACGGTGGCGCGAGTCTGCTCGGGGTCGACATGTCGCTGAAAAGCCAGGACCCGACGCGCTATGCGCCGCTGCACCATCCGGGTGACGCCTTCTCCTACGACATCTTTTCTCAAGTCGGCGGGCTCATCAAAAGCTCCCGCGCCACAGTGGTTTTGGGCGACCTGCGGGCCCGGCACGTCATTGCGTTGGGCGAGTCGCAGTCGGCGATGTTTCTCACCACCTACGTCAACGCGGTCGACCCGCTGGCCGCGACATACGACGGCTTCTTCGTCCATTCGAGGTTCGGACCCGCCGCACCACTCGACGGAAGCTCCATCTTCGACGAAACCGGCGCACCCCAGGCCGTCGCGTTCCGGCCGGACCTGCGGGTGCCGTTGCTGACGATCATCACCGAGACCGATCTCTTCGGTGGCGCACGGGAAGGCTATTACTTCGCCAGGCAATCCGACAACCGATGGCTGCGGGTCTGGGAGATTCCCGGCGCCGCGCACGCCGACAACTACACCATCCAGGTGGCGCCGATCGACAGCGGCTCGGCACCGCTCACGCACCTCGTCGCCGCCTACGCTCCGACCAACGTGCTCTTGGGACAACGTTGTTCGCATTACATCAACTTCGCCCCGCAGCACCACTACGTGGTACAGGCGGCGCTCACCGCGCTGAACACCTGGGTGGGCACCGGTGCGCCGGCGCCCAGCGCGGCGCCCATGCAGGTGCGCGATGCCTATGGACCGCAACCCGTTCCGGACGCCAACGGACTGGCGCAGGGCGGCGTCAGAACGCCGTGGGTGGACGTGCCGGTCGCGCGAACCTGCGGACTCGGCGGCGACGAGGGCGTCATGGCCGGGCTCTTCGGCTCTGGGGAACTCTTCGACGCCGGCACGTTGCGCCGGCTCTACCCAGGGGGAATGACGCAGTACCTGGAACGCTTCACCGCCGCCCTCGATGCGTCGATCAGCAGCGGGTTCATCCTCGCGGCTGACCGGGCCGAGATCCTCGAGCTCGCCGCCGCCACCTATCCCGGCGACCGGCCCTAGAACAGGCGGCTGTCCGGCGGCGGTCCCGCCACCGGGCGGACCAAGCCGGCCCCGGTGATCAGCGGTAGGTCCAGCGCCGAGAGCAGCCCGGGTGGGGCCGCGCACACCGCGGGGATGGCGTTGACCATCCGCGAGGCGCCGGCGATGCGTGCACCCAGGTCGTGGTCGTGGTCTTCGGCCATCTCGAATTCGCACCGCATGCTTGGGGATCCCTCGATCTCCACCCGATACAGGCCGCGCCCGGAGGCGGCCCCATAGCCGAGGTCCTTCGGCGGGATCGAGATGTTCGGCTGCGGCCAGTCCGGCGCGACGTCGTCGCGCATCCGGGTCACGTGGTCGAGGATGAAAGTTGGCTTGCCGCCGACGTATCCGGTCAACGTGGAGCGCATGGCCGCGATGGTCCCGGCGGCGATGTGGCCGGTGGGCGTGTCGAAGGACTCGGTGGCGGGAATGCGTTCGTTGCTTTCCTCGATGTTGTCGATCTTGACCCCCAGGCCGGCGGCGAGCTGGTGCAGGACGGGCCCCCAGCCGAAGGCGAACATCCCGGGCTGGGCCGCAAACGCCTGGTACTCCGGCGGCTTGCCGAACCCGAGGATCTCGTACACCGCCGCCCGGTCCGGATACGTGGCGTAGTTGAACATCTCCGTCATGCGCACCGAGTCGATCGACCGCGAAACCCCGGTAAGCACCAGCGGCAGAACGTCATTGGCGAACCCGGAGTCGATGCCGGTCATGAAGAACGACGCACCGCCGTCGCGCGCGGCCTGCCGCAGCGGGTCGGTGAAAGCGGCGTCAACCCCGTCGGGAAAGACCAGCGGCACCACCGAACAGGACACCACGTTCTTACCGGCCCGCAGGATCGAGACCATGTCCCCGACGGCCTCCAGCGGTCGCAGGTTGGCGCCGGCGGCGTACACCACCGCCTCGGCCTCGCCGGCGAGCAGCTCCGCCGGGTCCTGGGTGGCCACCACCCCGACCGGCCCGGTCCCGCACAGCTCGCCCGCGTCGTGACCCGCCTTGGCATCGCTGTGCACGACGAGATCGACCAGCTGCAACTCCGGGTGGTCGATCACGCCGCGCAGCGCGATCACCCCCATGGAACCCGGCCCCCACACTCCCACCTTGATCATGACGGATTGTCTCCTAATATTAGGACGATTATCCTTGTATTTTGGACGGATCGTAGGGAGGTGCGCATCGGTACGTCAACCGCCAAATCGCCGCCAACCGGCCGTGTGATGGATGTGCTTGCCGCGCTTGCGGATTCCCCGCGGGGGCTGGCGTCGGCTGAGCTGGCGAAGCGTTGCGCGATCAGCACCTCCACCTGCGCCCTGGTGCTGGCCGAGCTGGAGGGGCGAGCCTGGGTGGCCCGGCGCGAGGATCGCCGGTACGTGCTCGGCAGCGGCCTGTTCGGGCTGGTGCACGGGCTGCGTGAGCAATTCCCGTTGCTGGACCGCGGCCGCGAGGCGCTGCGGTTCCTGCACGAGGCGCTCGGCGCCGGCTGCTCGATGTCGAGAATCGGCGGCCGCCACCTGACCACCGTCGACGCGGTCGGCCATGGCACCGACGGCGGGCAGGCGGTCGGCCAGCGCTTCCCCATCGACCCGCCGTTCGGCCTGGTCGCGATGGCCTGGCGCGAGGACGACTTGGTCAACGCCTGGCTGCAAAGAGTGCTGCCGCGGCTGACCCGGTCGGAAATCGCGGAACACCAGCGGGTGCTCGCCGCTATCCGCGCCCGTGGCTACGGCGCATGGCGCTTCGACGACACCCATCAGTCGCTGCACAACCGGCTGGCGGATGTGCTCGCGTCCCTGGAGCCGACGACCCAGGTCACCCGCCAGCTCACCACCCTGATGACGATGGTGACGCTGCAATCGATCACCGATACCCTCGAAAGCGATTTGGCGGCAGCCGAATTCGTGGTCCTGCCGATTTTCGGGCCGGACGCCCAGCCCGAATACCAGATCGAGATCCACTTGGGCCGCGCCGCCAGGCTGACCCTGCCCGAGCTCGACGCCGCCCTCCGGCATGCCCAGGGGCTGCTCACCGCGACGGTGGCCTGACCGCTCCGCCGATTAGGCTGACGACATGGCAGCCCACGTGGAAGTCCGTCGCGCGGACACGCGGGCCGTCACCACCACGCCCTGGCTGACCTCCCGGCACTCGTTCTCGTTCGGCGACCACTACGACCCGGACAACACCCACCACGGACTACTCCTGGTGAACAACGACGACATCGTCGCGCCCGGAACCGGATTCGACACGCATCCGCACCGGGACATGGAGATCGTGACCTGGGTCTTGCAGGGTCAACTGGCACATCAGGACTCCATCGGCAACCGCGGCGTCATCTATCCGGGCCTGGCCCAGCGCATGTCAGCGGGCAGCGGAATCCTGCATTCGGAGAAGAACGATTCATCCACGGAGCCAGTGCATTTCGTGCAGATGTGGGTGGTGCCCGACGAGGCCGGCATCGCCCCGGGGTATCAACAGCACGAGATCGACGCGAAGCTGTTGGACGGCACACTCGTGACGATCGCCTCCGGCATCCCCGGGCGAGACGGTGCGATCGCCCTGCACAACCGCAATGCCGCGCTGCACGCCGGGCGGTTGCGGACCGGCGACCAGGTGAGCCTCCCCAAAGCGCCCTACCTGCACCTATACACGGCCCGGGGCGCGGTCACCTGCGAAGGCGTGGGCGACCTGCAGGAGGGTGACGCCGTTCGGTTCGCCGACTGCGCCGGCCGACGAGTGACGGCGAACGAGCCATCGGAACTACTGGTCTGGGAGATGCACGCGAAGCTCGGCGACTGAGCCCATAGAGTGGGCGTGACAGACAGGAGCCGGCATGTCTCAATCGCGACCGCAACACGCGGCGCCCAACCCCAACCGGAACATCAAGGCGGTCCGGACCGTACGGTTCTGGGCGGCGCCGCTCGTCATCACGCTGGCGCTGATGTCGGCGTTGTGCGCGCTGTACCTGGGCGGCATCTTGAACCCGATGACCAACCTGCGGCACTTCCCCATCGCCGTGGTGAACGAGGATGCCGGGCCGGGGGGCGCGGAGTTGACCGGCCGGTTGGTGAAAGGGCTGGACAAGAACAAGTTCGACGTCCGCGTGCTCACCCGTGACGCGGCCAGGCATCAACTGGAGACGGGTCACGTGTACGGTTCGGTGCTGATACCGCCGAGCTTCTCGTCGAAGCTTCGGGACCTTGGGACGAGTGCGGTGCTGCCCGGTCCTGCGGAACGGCCCGTGATCACGATTTCGACCAATCCGAGGGCCGGCACGCTCGGCGCCAGCATCGCCGGCCAGACCCTGAACATGGCGATGGGCGTGGCCAATGGCGAAGTGGGCGAACGACTTCTGGCTCAGGTCAAGGCGCAGACGGGCGGCGCCCCGCTCGCCGGGGCCGCCGAAGAGGGCCTTTCCTCTCCGATCGAGATCGAGTCGACTGTGTACAACCCGCTGCCCGACGGCACCGGCAACGGGCTGTCGGCCTTCTATTACGCGCTCTTGCTACTGCTGGCGGGGTTCACCGGCAGCATCGTGGTCAGCACGCTGGTCGATGCGTTACTCGGTTACGTACCGGCCGAATTCGGCCCGGTGTATCGCTTCGCCGAGCAGGTCAGAATTTCGCGCTTCCAGACCCTGCTGCTCAAGTGGGCGATCATGGTGCTGCTGGGGTTGCTCACCTCGGCCGTTTACGTGGCCATCGCCCACGGGCTCGGCATGCCCATCGACCTCGGCTGGCAACTCTGGGCGTACGGGGTGTTCGCGATCGCCGCGGTGGGCATCACCTCCAGCTCGCTGCTCTCGGTGCTGGGCACGGGCGGCCTGCTGGTCAGCATGCTCATCTTCGTGATCCTCGGGTTGCCGTCGGCCGGCGCCACGGTCCCGCTGGAGGCGACGCCGCCCTTCTTCCGCTGGCTGGCCGAATTCGAGCCCATGCATCAGGTCTTCCTGGGCGCTCGGTCGCTGCTGTACTTCAAGGGCCATGCGGATACGGGGATATCGCAGGCGCTGATCATGACCTCGATCGGCCTCGTGATCGGCCTGCTGCTCGGCGGCGTCATCACCCACCTGTACGACCGCAAGGGGTACCACAGGATCCCCGGGGCGGTCGAGACGGCGATCGCCATGGAGCACCAGGCCCAACACCAGGCGCGCCAGGGCAAGCGCGAGCGGACGATCGCCACTGAGCCCGAAAGCTCAAGCGAGGAAACGTAATTCGAACGCCGCCCAAGCGTCATCCGCCCGTTATTTAGATTGACAGTGTTACGGATGTGGCTGATGATGTTGGTGTTGCATCCAGATCAGGGCGGAAAGGGCGATCGTGCTGACCCGACGCGCCGGCTTGCGCCGGCTGGTTTCCGGCTGCACCGCCGCGGTTGCGTGGGTCGCCCTGGCGTGCACGACGGGACAGCCACTCGCGCACGCCGCCGACGGCCGCGATCTGCTGGCGAACGCCATCAACACCACCAAGGGTTCCTACCTGGTCTATAACTTCGGCCCCGGTCACCCCGCGCCGATGCTCAACGCCGGCGGTAGCTGGTATGAGATGAACAACGGCGGCCACCTGATGATCATCAAGAACGCGGCGGGACGGCTCTCGCCCCACCTGCTGGTCGACACCCATCGGGGCGATCAGGCCCGCTGCGAGAACAATCCGGGGGCCCGCACCGGCGAGGGGCTCTGGCAGGCATCGGAACTCTATGCGCCACTGCAGGCGTGGCAGCGGATGGGCCAACCGACGATCGCGATCAACGCGAACTTCTTCGACGTGCGCGGGCAGAAGGCCGGCTCGTGGCGCCAGACCGGCTGCAGCTCACCGCTGGGCGCCTTCGTGGACAATACCCACGGCCAGGGCCGAGCCAACCAGGCCGTCACCGGTACCGTCGCCTACCCCGGCAAGCAGGGCCTGTCCGGCGGCGGCGAAAACTGGAGCGCCCTGACGACGATGATCCTGCCGTCTAGCGGTGCGCCGTATGTGGTGTGGCCCAAAACCAAGAGCGACTACGATTCCGCGACTCCGGTGGTCGAGGATCTGCTGAACAAGAACGAGCGGTTCGTGGCGGTATCCGGCATCGGGCTGTTGGCGCCCGGCCAGACCGGGCAGCTGCACGACAGTGGACCGAGCGCCGCGCGAACGGCTCTGGCGTACTCGAGGCAGAAGGACGAGATGTACGTCTTCGAGGGCGGCAGCTACACGCCGGACAACATGCAAGACCTGTTCCGCGGAATGGGCAGCGACAACGCCGTGCTGCTCGACGGGGGCGGGTCGTCGGCCATCGTGTTGCGCCGCGACACCGGCGGCATGTGGGCCGGCGCGGGCTCGCCGCGGGGAAACTGCGACACCCGGCAGGTGCTCTGCGATTCGCACGAGCGGGCGCTGCCCAGCTGGCTGGCCTTCAACTAGCCCGGCCCAAGCGGAATATCAAGAGGCTGGCCGCCACCACCGCCGCCGTGACGGCGAACACGGGTGCGACGACGAATCGTGACATCGTCGCACCCAGGAACGCGCCGGCACACATCGTCAACACGACGCCCAGACGCAACGTTTGCCGGTCGCCCGTGCCGCCGGCCAGGCGGCTGTCCAGACCGAGGCTGACGATCGTCGACGTCAGCACCGTGGTGGACAGCTCCTGGATGCCGAACTGGCGGGCGCTCGAGTGCTGCAGACCGAACGTGACCGCCAGGATGCCGATCATGATCAGCTTGGTGTTGTCGTGATACCGCAGGGCCCCGGTGCCGGCCAGCACCGCCAACGCCACCAAAAGGGTGATCTCCGTTGACAATACGGTCGTGATCCACCGTAACGTCCGGTCGGCGAAGTGCCGGGATATCCGGCCGCTGAGGATCGTGGTGCACACGAAGGTGGGCAGCGCGACCACGACCGCCGTCAGGTCGATGCTCGTCCTGGGCGCCAGCCAAAAACCCAGGAAGATAACGTTTCCCGTCATGTTGGCGACGAACACGTGGCCGAGCACCAGGATGCTGATCGAGTCCGCCAGGCCAGTGGCGAAGGTCAACAGCAACAACGCCGCGACGGTCGATCGCTCCGACACCGGCGAGGTAACGGCCATGGTCGCAGCTGACCGCGTTAAACGTGCGGCGTCAAATCCAGCGACGTGATCGTCGTCATCCTGGTCACCAGCCAGCGGCTCTTCGCACGCTTCAGGAACAGCCGGTAGGACAGGTACTTCAGCGACGGCACGTTCTTGGTCAGCGGGCTGGTGGACGTGGTGTTGGTGTACACGATGACAACGGCATTGGCATCGTCGATCGTCTCGACCGCCGCGCCGGTGACATCGGTGTGGTTGGTGATCTTGGCCTGCTTGTTGGGGGCCACGATGGCGTCGACGAACTTACGGTATTGCGCCTCGAAATCCCCACTGAGGTAGCGAGACGCGCGGTCGGCGAGGGTGTCCATGTTCTCCGGCGTGTACGTCCACAAGGTGGTGATCGCGTCGGCAGCGGTCCGCGCCACTTTGAGTTTCGTCGCCGCGGCGGCCCGATCGCTCAGATACGGCTGCACCACCGCGCCGGCGAACGCCGCCGAACCGACGAACAGCAACGCGGCCACGACGACGGTGATGGCCAGCCGCTTGCCGGCGAGCCATTTGCGTCGTTTGCGACCGCCGGCTTGCGCCTCCGCCGGCTCGGCGTCACCGCTTTCGGTCGTGGATTCCGCTGCGGCAGAGGAGTCTTCGTCGGCGTCCGCCGTCTCGGCGCGCTCCTCGGGCGCCGGCTCCTCTGCGGCGGCGCTCCCGTGGGCGGTTAGATCACCTGCTGCAGGTTGCTGATCTTCCACTGGCTTCCTTCCTGCGTCGCGGTCGCCGTCCACCGATTAGCGTTTTCCCAAACTTGTTTACCGTCCGGCGATTTCGAGCTGACCGAGGTGGCCACGATGATGGTGGCGCTGCCGTCGTCGTTCCATCGCTCCACCCCCGCGTCCAGGACGGTGCCGGTGGCCGGTTCGGCCCGGGCCACCTGCAGCAAGATCTCGTTCGCCTTGTCGCGGTACTCCTTGGCGAAGTCGCCGGTCGCCTGGGCGAGTACCCGCATGACGTAGTCGTTGGCATGGAATGGATCGATGGAGGTGAACTGCGTCATGAAGCCGGTCACGTAGCTGAGCACCTCGCGATTCTTCGACGCGGCGCGCTCGCGGCTTTGATGGTTGATGAGCATCAGGGTGCACACCGTGATCGCGGCCGTCATGACGAGCGCGGCGAGGGCGGTGGCCAACGGCAGGCCCCACGGGCGCCCCGGCGGCACCGGGTGCGCGACCAGCAGCGGTTCCTCACCCGGCTGAAACTTGCGGCGGGGGCTCATTTTCCGTTCCCGGGCGGTTTGGGCTTGGTGAGCACCGTGAGATCGTCGACGAGCCAACGGCCGCCGCCGGCTTTGACGAAAGTCACCCGAACGGTGGCGGAGATGTAGCGTTCATCGGGCGCCGCGCCGCGCCGCCCCTGCATGAACATCAGCATCGTCGCCCGATCGGGCGACGCGGACTGGATCGCGTGGTCGGTCACCCAGTACTCGTTGATGACCGGGTTGCCCTTCTGCACCATGTCCTGCTGGTCGGCCAGCTGCTTCCGGTATTTGTCGGTCGCCAACGACAGGGCGCGATTGAAATCGTCGTGCAACGATTTCGGGTCGTAGGTCAGCATCTGCGCGACGATCTTCGGGCCCTGCGTGTCGAGCTGCGCGCGCGTTTGGTCGGTGGCCCGATCCCGTGAGAACACCGCCGCATAGCTCATCACCGCACCCGCGAGGCAAAGTCCCGCCGCGCCCAGCACCACCACCGTCGTCCACCGCCGCACGTCGAACGCCGGCTCGGCCGATTCCCGCCGCCGCACTTCGGTGCGCAGCAGCATGTCGGCGAAGGTGCGGCGTCCCGAATCCCACAGGGGCCAAAGCCATCCCACCACCGATACGGTGTCGAGCAGGTGCGCCAGGTCCCGCAGCAACAGCCCCCACGGCCCGATGGGTTCGCCGTTGCGACGCACCACCGCGATGCGGAACAGAGCCCGTCCCACACTCCAGCCGGTGACTGTCGGCAGCAGCAGCCGGTTCACCAACACGAGCAGGACGACAACCCCGATGACCGCGATGCACAGCCACCACCACACGCCGCCGGCCGGAACGGTGAAACCGGCCAGCGCCATCGTCGCCACCACCGCAGTACCGGGAAGGACGTCGACGGCGAGCGCGCCGGCACGAACATGCCACGGCGCCAACGCCTTCCGCGGGGACTCCTGGACGGCCGCGGCCGGTGGTTTCTCGACCACCACCGTCACTTCGTCACCTGGTCGAGCTTGGCTATCTTGTATTGCCCTTCGGCCTGGGCCATCTTCACGCGCAGGCGGTACCCGGTTTCGTTCTGTGTCTGGTCGTTGGCGACCTTGACGCGGACCGCGACGAGCACCTCGACCGAACCATCGGGGTTGTTGCGTTCGACCGCCGCCCGCATGTCGGACACCTGGACGTGAACGTTGGCGGCCTGATACGCCTGGACCAGCATGCTGGTGTAGAGCAGGGCTTGCGAGCGGAAAGCGTCGGTGCCGCAGTCGATGATCTTCTGCTCACTCGCCGCCATCGCGTTGGTGTCGGGCGCCTGGGTCGCCGAAACGCAGTCGACGGCCGCCTTGAGCGCCGCGGCGTCGTTGCGGGCTATCGCCTGGCTTTCGTGGTGGTAGCGCAACGCGAAATATCCACCGGCGCCGACGCCCGCGGCGCAGAGCACGAGCACCGCCGCGATGCCGGCCAACCAGCCGCGGCCCAACCGCGACGGACCGCGTGCGGCGACCGCCCCGGGCTCGGCCTCGGATTCCGGCGGCTCGTCGGCGGCGGTCTCGGGACCAGCCTCCTCGGTGGCAGCCTCGGGTTGCGCCGCGGCTGCCTCGCCGGCCGACGGCTCCTCGGCCGTCTCCGCTTCGTCGATCGAGCCCGTCCCGTCGGCGATGGTCGCTTCGGTGGCGTCCTCGGGTTCGGCCGAATCCTCGGCCGTCACGTCGGGATTGGTCGGGTCGGCGGCGATCGCCGGGTCCTGGTTCTTCGGACGCCGTCTGCGCAGACGACGAAACTTCGGCATGGGTGGGGGGTTCAGCCGGCTGGCGCCAGCATCTCCTTCCATCCGTCGTCTCCTGTTCTGGCCGAGTTTTCGACGGAGTATTTAACTCCGTCTGGCCCTACCAGTTGACCGCTTTGGGGACTATAGACCGCCACGGGAGGTCCACCGGGGGTATAGACACACGGGTTGGGCTGCTGGCCGTTGCACTGCACGGTACCCGACCCCGGCCGCGACAAGGGGTCGCTGGTCGGCGGAGGCGTCCCCGACACCCGGTCCGAGGGTGCCGGGTTCAGGCCGGTGTCGATCGACGGCGCCGGGATAACCTGACCAGGTTTCACCGGCTGGTCACAGCGGGCCGCGGGCGCCGGGCAGGTCACGATCTGGTTGGGGTCGCCGTACCAGGGGTTGGTCCCGGCCGGGACGTACGGGTGCGGGTCGCGGCATTCCCGGGGGGTGGCCGCCCGCTTCCCCTCGATGTCGGTACAAGGGATGTTGCGCGATCCGCGCACGCTGTTGGCCGGGGTGTCCATCGGAATCTTGCAGTACGTGCCCGACGGCAACGGCTGCAGGCTGGTGTCAGCCGGGGACCGCCACTCCGATGCCGGGATGAAGCCGGTCAGACACGGCGGCGGTTGGTTGATCGACAACGCCAGGTCCAGTGCCGCCATGTTGGGGAACGGCGCGGCTACCGTCTGGGCGATCGACGCGCCCTGCGGCAGGAACACCAGGACCTGTTCCAGGCCGGTGTGGTAGCGCTTGAGCAGGTCGAACACCACCTCGAGGTTCGCCAGCGTCTGCGGCAGCGAATCCCGCACGTCGTTGAACACCTCGTTGACCTGATCGGCCGTCGGCGCCGCCTGGCGCAGCACGCTTTTCACGTGCTGGTCTTCCTGCGCGGACTGCGCGCCCAACTTGTTCAGGTTGCGCGCCCAGCGTTCGATGGCATCGCCCGACTTGACCTGGCTGTCCAGCACCCCGCCCGAGTTTTGAATGATGTCGTTCACGTCGGTGATGTTGGTCTTGAAATCGCCGACGATCGCCTGCGTGGAGTCCACCAGCCGCTGTAGGGCGGGACCCAGCCCACCCACGGATTGCGCGGTCTCATCGAGCAGTTGGGCGATCTTGTCCTTGGGCAGCACGGCGAGCCCGCGGTTGGCCGTATCCAACGCCGGCCCGATCTCGGCGGGCACCGTGCCCTTCGTGATCGTCTGACCGTCCGACAAGAACTTGCCCGGGTTCCCGGTCGACTCCAGGTCCAGGTACTGCTCACCGACGGCCGACACCGAGTGCACGTTGGCCGTCGCGTCGGTCGGGATCTTGTAGCGGCTGTCGATGCTCATCGTCGCGTTGGCGCCCCGCTCGGTCGGCTCCACGTCGGTGACCTTGCCGATGGTTATGCCGCGATACGTGACGTTCGCCGTCGGATACAGGCCGCCCGACGCGGGCAGGTCGGCCTTCAGCGTGTACCGCCCAATGCCCACCAGGCTCGGGATCTGCAGGTAATACACCCCGAGCACGAGCAGCGAGATGACCGTCAGGATTCCGAACGCGATCAACTGGCGTCTGATGAAAGGAGTCAGCAATTCCTGTCCCCCCTTTCCACCAGTGGCCCACCGGGCGCGTCATTCGGGTTCGGCGTGTAGCGGACGTCGGGGATCATCGTCTCGGGATCACGCCCGAACGACTGCTCGAGCGCTCGCAGGGCCCCCGACAATCCGGTGCCGGTGAGGAACGCGTTGTCGACGGAACTGTAGGTCACGTCGAGCGTCAGCGAAATGTTGATGTAGTCACCGCGGAAGATCTTCGGCACGGTGTCGATGTCGAAGGGCTGCGTCAGGATCAGCTTCAGCGCGCCGATCAGATACGGCGAGCCCTTGCCCAGCTCTTTGAGCGGACACTGCAGCGCCTGCAGGTCGGTGTGCAGCGGACCGCGGGCTTCCGACAGGTACTGGTCGGCGGCCTGGCTGAGTCGTCCCACCGAGTCGACGGCGTTGATCAGCAGGTTCTTGGTGTCGGCGAAATGCTTGATCAGCGGCGGGATGTCGGTGAGCACCCGATCGAGGACGTCGGCCCGGGCACCCACGTAGGTGAGCAGCCGGTTGGTCGAGTCGATCGCGTGGGTGATGTCATCGCGCTGCTGGTTGAGCTGGTCGGTGAAGGTGTCCAGCTTGCCGAGGAACGACCGGATCGCCTCGCCCCGCCCGTTGAAGATGTTGTAGACCTCGTTCTGCAGCACCTCCAGGTTGGGGATGCCGCCGCCGCGCAGGATCAGCGAGAGGCTGGCCAGGGTCTGCTCGGTGGTGGGATACGACGAGGAATTCTTCAGCGGAATGGTGTCACCGCTCTTGAGCAGTTCCTGCGACGGGTTCGGCGGTGAGGCGAGCTCGACGTGCTGGGAACCCAGCAGCGAGGTCTGGCCGATCTTGGCGATGGCGTTCTTGGGCAGCTTCGTGTTCTTGTCGACACCCAGCGTCAGGGTGGCGATCCAATTCTTCAACTGGATGGACTTGATCGACCCGACGAAGACGTCGGCGACCATCACCTTGCTGTTGCCGTTGATCGCCAGGGTGTCCGGCACCTGCACGTAGATCGTCATGGCGCCCGAGCCGCTGCCCGGGCCACCGGGCATCGCGACGTTGGAGATCCCGCGCCAGCCGCACGAGCTCAGCACCAGCGCGGCCACCAGCAGGACCATCGCCTGCCAGGCCCGGCGGCGAACCAGACTCATTGCGCCCCTTACTGGCCGTCGGTTCGGCTTGCTCCTCGCGCCTACCGCGCTCGTCCCGCGCCTCACTGGCCGTCGGTTCGGCCTGCTCCTCGCGCCTACCGCGCTCGTCCCGCGCCTCACTGGCCACCCCCGAAGTCAGTCGGCACCGCCGGCCCACCGGCGTTCGGCGCGGGCGCCGCGACCGGCGCCGGCGTCGGGGCCACCGGACCCGGGGCCACGCCCGGTCCGGGCGGCGGCGGCTGGATGGGCACCGGCGCGTTCAGGCCGATGGGCGGCACGATCGGGTTCTCGTCGTATGCGTTCGGCGGCCCCGGCGGCGTCTGCAGGTTCGACTGGACGGGCGCGATGTTGGGGCCTCCCATGAGCTCGGCCAGCGAGTCCGGGGTCATCAAACCCGCGGTGATCGGCCCGACCTGCTGGCCTTGCATCCCGGGCGCGACGATCCAGCCGGGCTGGGTGTTGCGGTGCGACGTCGGGGTGTCCGGGACCCAGATGCCGGGCACGGTGGTGTCCTTGTATCCGTTGGGCGGGTGCAGCCGATCTTCCGAGTAGGCGACTTCCTTGGGCAGGGTCTCGGCGGTGCTGAACAGGTTCGCGCCAAACGGCAGGTAGTTGAACTTGATCGCATCGAGGATCGGCGCCAGGTATTGCGCGCACAGCTCGGCCGACTCCTGATACCCGAGCCGGCTACCCGCCTGGATCGAGCTGCAGATGAACTGCATCGGGTTGGCGAAGTTCGTGATCGCCGGGATGGCGACCACCGACCCGTGCGACGGGTGATAGATCTGGTTGATGTTCGCCGCGGCCGTCGGGAGGACGTGCAGCGCGGTCTCCAGCCCGTTCAGCGGGTCCGGCTGCAGGATCGTGTTCGTCACCGTCGCCAGGTTGTTGATGTCGTAGGTCAGCACCTCGCGGTTCTTGTTCAGGAACGGGCGCACGGTGGACAGCAGACCGTCGAACTGCTCGATCGCGTTCGAAAGGTCGTGGTCGTTGTGCGCGAGCCGCGTGGTGAAGTCCGCCAGGTTCTCATTCAGCGCGACGAACTGCTGGTCGTCCTTGTGTAGCGCGTTGACGAACAGCGCCAGGCTCTTCACCACCGCGAAGAAGTCGCCGCGCCCCTCGTTCAACGCGGTCAACGCCTGCGACAGGTTGCTCAGCGTCGTGTTGAATTCCTTGCCCTTGCCGGCCAACCCGTTGGCATAGGACTCGATGACCTCACCGAACGGGCCCGTCGGCTGCTCGGGTGTGGGGCCCAGCTTGGAGATGATGTTCGTGATGCTGTTGCGCAGCTGGTCCCACTCCACCGGAACCTGCGTGCGCTCCTCGGGGATCACGGCGTTGTCGGCCAGCACCGGCCCACCCTTGTAGGCCGGTTCCAACTGGATGGCCCGCGACGCCACCAGCGTCGGGTTCAGGATCACCGCGTTGGCGTTGGCGGGAACCCGGTACTTGTTCTCGTAGTGGAAGGTGACCTTCATCTTGTCGCCGGCGGGCTCGATCTTGTCGATCGCGCCGACCCGCAACCCCATGATCTGGACCTTGTCCCCCGGGTAGAGCGCGTTGGCCGCCGGGAAGTAGGCCACCACCGTGTTGTTGGTCAGCTTCTCGTAGAGCCGCCAGCCGACGAACCCGACGACCAGGGCCAGCACGATCACCAGCGACCCGAGGATGACGGTCGCCCGGGTCAGCTTCGGTAGCCGGATGTTCCGGATATCAAAGGCGGTGCTCAATTCTGGCTACCTCCCCCGGCAGCGCCGCTGCCTCCCGATCCGCCCGGGTTGATGAAGGGTGCCGGCAGTTGCTCGCCGGGTCCGGGTGGCGCCGCCGGTCCCGGCGGGAACCCGGGCGCGAACGTCGACGGCGGCGGCGTCGGTCCGGCCGGCGCCAGGTTCTCGGTGCGCGCGCCCGGCGGTGCCTGCGGCGGCAGCGGCACGGGCGTCCCCGGGACGTCCGGGACCGGGTCGCCCGGCCGGCCGGCGATCGGGATGCCCGGGGTCGGCGGCAGACCGTTCGGGTTCGGTGGCGAGGTCAGCACGTCGACCGGCGCCGGGAAGCCCGGGCCGCCGAACGGTCCGATGCCCCCACCGGCGCACGGCAGCGGATTCCACGGCCGCGGCAGGCCCTCGTCGCCGACGGTGACGTTGCCGCCGGGGTTGGCCGGGGTGTAGGAGCATGGCGATCCCGGCGGGACGGCCGGCCCCGGGTGCTCCGGCGTGCCCTCCAGCACCGGGGGTGCCGGTGGCGGTGCCCCGTTGGGGAATCGGGTGCCGTTGGGGTCGGGCCACCGGAATTCGGGCAGTCCGGCGCTGCGCCAGAAGTTCTCCGGGTCGATGCCGCGCTTCTTGAAGGCGGCGTCGACCCACGGCTGGATGATCTGGTACAGCGCGAGGTTGTGCAGGACCACCTTGAAGAACGGTCCCGATGCGATGGCCTCGTTCAGCGACGGCAGGAACTTGCCGACCTCGGTGAGCCCCGCAGCGACGTCGTCCTTGCGCTCCTTCAAGATGTCGCTCACGGTGCGCAGCTGTTCGAGCACGTGGTTGAGGTTCGGGTTGTCGTTGATGAAGCCCTTGACCTGTTCGGAGAAGGCGGCGACGTTCGCCAACAACGCATTGATGGCTTGGCCGCGTTCGTTGAAGGCGGCCAGCAACGTCTTCGTGTTGACCAGCAGGCGATCGACCTGCTCGCTACGGTCACCGAGGACGCTGGCCACCTGGTTGGCCTGGGCGAGCAGGTGCTTGACCTGCTCGTCGCGCTTTCCGATCGTGTCGGAGAACTTGGCGACGCCGTCGAGCGCCGCGCTCAGGTGCGGATAGGTCTGGTCGATGGTCTGCGACAGCACGTGCAGCGATTCCTTGACCGTGTCGATGTTCCAGCCCTGGGCCGCCTTGGTGACGTCGAAGAACGCGTCGTAGATCTGGTAGGGCGTCGTGCTCTGACCAATCGGTAACGAGTCTCCGGGCCTCAGTTGCTGATTGCCTCGGGCCTCGACGTCCAGGATCTTCTTCCCGAGGATGGTGTCGGTCTTGATCGCCAGCCGGCTCTCGGTGCCGATGGTTGCGGTGCCGAGATTGAATTTGACCAGGATGTGGTCGCCCTCGATATTGAGCGCCTCGACCTTGCCGACGTCCACACCGGCGATTCGCACCTTGTCACCGACACCGATACCCCCGGTATCGGTGAATTGGCCGTAGTAGTGCGGTTTGGCCATCAGCATCGGCACGCTCGTGAAGCTTTGACCGACGCCGATGACGAGCAGCGTCACGATGATGCCCATCAGCCCGATGCGAACCCGGTTGGCCGGTTCCAGTGTTCTCATTGCGGCGTGCACCTACCCGTCGGCTGCTGGAAAAGCCGGACCGTGCGGACCGGGCCGCCGGCCTGCAACCCGTTGATCTTCAGCGTGATGTCGCAGGCGTAGAAGTTCACGAAGTCGCCGTAGGAGCCGATGGCGCGCCCGATCATGTTCAACGCCGTGGGCACCTTCTTGAGGAAGTCGTTCAGCTGATCGCGCTGGTCGATGAGCGGCTGCTGGACCGCATCCAGATAGTTGAGGGTGTTGTGCAGTAGCCCGCGGTCCTCCGCGAGCAGGTCGGCGACCGTCCCGGCCGCGTTGCTGATGTGCGCGGTGCCGCCGGCCAGCTGGTCACCGTGGTCCTTCAGTCCGGCGATGAGGACCTCGAGGTTGTTGACCGTCTGGTCGAACTGCTGTCGGTGGCGAACCGTGGTGTCCAGCACGATGTTCAGGTTCTTGATGACCTCGCCGATCGCCTGGTCCCGCTCACCCAGCTGGTTGGTCAGCTGCGCGGTCTGGTCGAGGATGTCGTTGATGGTGCCGCCCTGACCCTGGAACACGGTGATCAGAGACGTCGCGATGGTGTTCACCTTCTGCGGGTCCAGCGCCCGGAACAGCGGTTTGAAACCACCGATCAGGGCGTCGAGGTCGAGCGCCGGCGAGGTCCGCGACGTTGGGATGAAGCCGCCCGGCGGCAGGACCTTCTCGGCGCCCTCACCTTCGCCGCGCTTGAGCTCCAGGTAGCGGTTACCGATCAGGTCGAGGTACCGGATCTGCGCGGTCGTCGACTGGTACAGCGGCACCGAGCGGTCGATGTTGAACTCGACCCGCGCCCGCTTGCCGCCGTCGATGACCTTCACGGAACTGACCTTGCCGATCTCGACGCCGGAGGCGCGGACGAATTGGCCGGCCCGCAGCCCGCTGACGTTGGTGAAGTCCGCCGAGTAGCCGTTCGTCCGGTCAAACCGCATCTGGCCGAATACGACGACGATCATCACAGTGAAGACCAGCAGCACGAACGAGAAGATGCTGAGCCTGACGATGGTTCCGGTGATTTTCATGGGTTGATCGTGTTATCCCCTACTTGGCGGCCCCAGACGTATTCGATGGCGTATGGGGACCCGGTGTCGAGGTGGTTGTACGGCGCGAGGCTGTTGCCGCTGTCTATCACCAATTCGGGTGCGGGCCACAGGTCGTGGGTGATCTGCTGCCAGCAACCGGGGGCGCCCCCCGGGCCGCCGCGCGCGTTCACCCGCGGCAGGTTTTCCGGGTAGGTGTACGGG
>NZ_LZSV01000029.1 GCF_001665605.1 Mycobacterium sp. 852014-50255_SCH5639931 | reverse complement strand
CTGCCGCTGACGGTCAACGGCAAACTCGACACCCGCGCGCTGCCCGCGCCCGACTACGCCGATGCCGAGCACTACCGGGCCCCCGCCACCGCCGCTGAGGAGATCCTGGCCGGCATCTACGTCCAGGTGCTGGGCGTCGAACGCGTCGGTGCCGACGACTCGTTCTTCGACCTGGGCGGGGACTCGCTGTCGGCGATGCGTTTGATCGCCGCCGTCAACACCGGGCTGGACGCGGACCTCGCCGTGCACGAATTGTTCGACGCGCCAACGGTTGCGCAGCTGGCGTCGCGCCTCGACGGCGAGGCCCATCGCCGTGAGCCCTTGCGGGCGTGGCGGCGCCCGGCGATGATCCCGCTCTCGTTCACCCAGAACCGGCTGTGGGTTCTCGACCAGTTGCAGGGTTCCTCCGCGGTTTACAACATTCCGGTGGCCCTCGAGCTGCGCGGCCCGCTCGACGCCGACGCGCTCGGCGCAGCACTGGCCGACGTGGTGGCCCGGCACGAAACCTTGCGCACGATATTTCCCGCACTGGACGGGATACCGCAGCAACTCGTCATCTCCGCCGAGCGGGCGGCTTTCGGTTGGGAAGTCATCGATGCCACCGGATGGCCGCCGGCCCGACTCGACGAGGCTGTCGACGAGGCGGCGCGTCATCCCTTTGTCCTGGAGACCGACATCCCCCTGCGGGCAAAGCTTTTCCGTGTCACCGACGAGGTGCACGTGCTGGTGTGCGCGGTGCACCACATCGCCTTCGATGGGTGGTCGGTGGTGCCGATGATCCGCGACATCGGCGAGGCCTATGCCAGCCGATGCGACGGGCGAGCCCCGGGCTGGCCTGAATTGCCTCTGCAATACGTGGATTACACGCTGTGGCAGCGGGCGCAGTTCGGTGCGCTCGACGACGGCCACAGCCGGATCGCCGGCCAGCTGAAGTACTGGGAAGACGCCCTGGCCGACCTGCCCGAGCGCCTGGAATTACCGACGGATCGGCCCTATCCCTCGGTCGCAGATCAGCGTGGCGCCAAAGTGGCCGTGAACTGGCCGGCCGAGCTGCAGCGACGCATACGCGAAGTGGCCCGCGACTTCAACGCGACCGGTTTCATGGTGGTGCAGACCGCCCTGGCGGTACTGCTGTCTCGGCTCAGTGCGAGTTCCGATGTGGCCGTGGGATTTCCGATCGCCGGGCGTGGCGACCCCGGGCTCGATGACCTGGTGGGCTTCTTCGTCAACACGTTGGTGTTGCGGGTCGACGTGGCCGGCGACCCAACCGCCGCCGAGTTGCTGGCCCAAGTTCGCCGGCGCAGCCTGCTGGCCTTCGAGCATCAAGACGTGCCGTTCGAGGTGCTCGTCGAGCGGCTCAACCCCACCCGGTCGCTGAGCCATCATCCGCTGGTTCAGGTGGCGTTGGCGTGGCAGAACCTGCCCGGGCACGCCAGCGACCCCGCCGCCGCGCCGGCGTTGGGTGATGTGCAGGTTACCGAGCGTCCCCTGGACGCCCACAGTGCCCGCATGGACGTGACCTTCTCGCTGTCCGAACACTGGACCGACGACAATGCGCCCGACGGCATCCGAGGCGCGGTTGAATTCCGCACGGACGTGTTCGACCCCGACAGCATCACCACTCTTGTCGAGCGGTTCCAGCGCATCCTGGTGGCGATGACCGCCGATCCCCGGGCGCGGTTGTCGACGATCGATGTGTTGGAGGCTGACGAGCACGCCCGTCTGGACAAGACGGGTAACCGGGCAATCCTGACCCGGCCGGCGCCCGAGCCGGTCTCCATACCGGCCCTGTTTGCCGCCCACGCGACGCGCACCCCCGACGCGGTCGCGATCAGCGACGGGGGGCGCCGCTGCACCTACCGCGAATTGGACGCGGCATCAAACCGGTTGGCGCACTTCCTGACCAGGAACGGCGCAGGCCCCGGCGAGAGCGTGGCGCTGCTGTTCTCCCGCTCGGCCGAGGCCATCATCG
The DNA here is from genome assembly GCF_001665605.1 of Mycobacterium sp. 852014-50255_SCH5639931. GTDB lineage: Bacteria > Actinomycetota > Actinomycetes > Mycobacteriales > Mycobacteriaceae > Mycobacterium > Mycobacterium paraffinicum. The sequence continues at coordinate 210,209 of NZ_LZSV01000029.1, read as the reverse complement.
CGATCTTGGCGGTGCTCAAGACCGGGGCGGCTTATCTGCCCCTTGACCCCGCGCTACCGGCGGGCCGGATCGATTTCATGCTCGCCGATGCCGCGCCGATCGCCGCGATCACCACCGCGGCCCTGCGCTCGCGGCTGGATGGGCACCAGTTGACCGTCCTCGACGTGGAAGACGTTGCCGTGGACACGCAACCAAGCACACCGCTGCCTGCGGCCGCCCCCGACGACATCGCGTATCTCATCTACACCTCAGGGACCACCGGTGTGCCGAAAGGTGTTGCCATCACTCATCACAACGTCACGCAGTTGCTGGCCTCATTGGATGCCTGCCTGCCGCCGACAGGCGTTTGGCCGCAGTGTCATTCCCTGGCCTTCGACGTCTCGGTGTGGGAGATCTTCGGCGCCCTGTTGCGTGGCGGGCAAGTGGTGGTGGTGAACGAAGATGTGACCACGTCACCGGCCGACTTCCACGATGCGCTGGTGACCGGGGAAGTCGATGTGCTCACCCAAACCCCCTCCGCGGTGGGTGTGTTGTCACCCGAAGGCCTGGAGTCGGCGGCTCTGGTGGTGGTCGGTGAGGCTTGCGCCCCCGAAGTGGTCGATCAATGGGCGCCCGGGCGAGTGATGATCAACGCCTACGGCCCGACCGAGACGACGATGTGTGTCGCGATCAGTGCGCCATTGACCGCCGGATCGGGGACGGTGCCCATCGGCGCCCCGGTGCCCGGGGCGGCGTTGTTCGTCCTCGACGAGTCGTTGCTTCAGGTACCGCCGGGGGTGGTCGGCGAGCTGTACATCGCCGGACGCGGCGTCGGCGTCGGTTATCTGCGCCGGGCGGGGCTGACCGCCGCCCGATTTGTGGCCTGCCCCTTCGGAAGCCCCGGGGCACGCATGTATCGCACCGGGGATCTGGTGCGGTGGGGCCGCGACGGGCAACTGCACTACCTCGGACGCGCCGACCAACAGGTCAAGATCCGCGGTTATCGCGTCGAACTCGGCGAAATCCAGATGGCGCTGGCCGCTCTCGACGGCGTCGACCACGCGGCCGTCGTCGCCCGCGAAGATCATCCCGGCGACAAACGACTGGTCGGCTATATCACCGGCACCGCCGAGCCGGTCGCCGTCCGTACCGCCCTGGCTGAGCGGCTGCCGGGCTACATGGTGCCCGCCGCCGTTGTCGCATTGGACGCGCTGCCCTTGACGGCCAACAAGAAGCTCGACACCCGCGCCCTTCCGGCACCCGACTATTCCAATGTCGATAACTACCGTCCCCCGACCGACGCCGTCGAGGAAATCCTTGCGGGCATCTACGCGCAAGTCCTGGGACTCGAGCGGGTAGGAGTCGACGACTCCTTCTTCGACCTCGGCGGCGACAGCATTTCGTCGATGCAAGTGGTCGCCCGCGCCCGCGCAGCCGGACTCGTGTGCCGCCCGCGCGACATCTTCGTCGAACAGACCGTTGCGCGACTGGCCCGCGTCGCCCACGTCACCGAGGGTCTGGAAGCCGCCGCGGATGAGGGCATCGGCCCCCTACCGGCCACCCCGATCATGCATTGGCTGCACGACATCGACGGCCCCGTGGATCAGTTCAACCAAACGATGGTGCTACAGGCGCCGCCCGGGGTCACCCAGGCTGACGCGGTGGTGGTCCTGCAAGCCCTGCTGGACCATCACGCCATGCTGCGGCTGCACGTCGCCGAGGGCGATGCCGGCGAGTGGACACTGACCGCGCGCGAGGCTGGTGCGGTGGATGCCGGCGGCTGCCTGTACGCCGTCGATGTGTTGACCGACGGTGCGGTGGCCGACGCCCGGGCGGGGCTGAGCCCCGCCGGCGGGAGAATGCTCAGCGCGCTGTGGGTGGCCGACACCGGCCAGCTGGCGCTGATCATCCACCATCTTGCCGTCGATGCGGTGTCCTGGCGAATCCTCTTGGAGGACATCAACATCGCCTGGGCTCAACACGTCGGTGGTCAGCTGGTCGCACTGCCCTCGGGCGGAACGTCCTTCCAGCGGTGGGCATCGCTGCTCGCCGAGCACGCCGACCAGCCCGCGGTTTTGGACCAGGCCGAGAGCTGGCAACGGGTGGCGGCGACGCAGGCCGCCCTGACACCACCCAAACCCGAGACTGATACCTACGCGAGCGCGGGGCATCTGACGGTTTCCCTGGACACCGAGACCACCCGCCTACTGCTCGGTGAGGTACCCGCGGCCTTTCACGCCGGCATCCAAGACATCCTGTTGATCGCCTTCGGCTTGGCCTGGACCGAGTTTTCGGGCTCGGAGGGTGGCGGGCCTATCGGAATCGATGTCGAGGGCCATGGCCGTTACGAGGACCTCGCGCCTGATGTCGACCTGTCCCGCACCGTGGGCTGGTTCACCACCAAGTACCCGGTGGCGCTGGCAGTCGACGGGCTGCACTGGGCCCAGCTGGTGGCCGGTGACGCTGCGGTCGGCCCAATCGTCAAGCGGGCCAAGGAACAGCTTCGCGCCCTGCCCGACGCCATAACCTACGGCCTGCTGCGCTACCTCAACCGAGATGTCGTACTCCCCGAATCCGACCCGACGATCGGGTTCAATTACTTCGGGCGGCTCGGCGCGGCCGAGGACTCCGCCGAACTGTGGCAGATCAGCCGAGACGGTCTCGCGGTCTCCACCTCCGCCGCGGCGGTGCCCATGCCGCTGGCTCACACACTGGAACTCAACGCCAGCGCAGTCGACACGGCCACCGGCCCTCACCTGCATGCCGACTGGACCTGGGCCCCTTCGGCGCTCGATCACACCCAGGTCGCCCGGCTCAGCCAGCTGTGGTTCGACGCGCTGACCGGCATCTGTGTCCACGTCCAACGCGGGGGCGGCGGCATGACCCCCTCCGACGTCTTCCCCGCCCACCTCACCCAAAAGCAGATCGACGAGCTGCAGCAGCATCACCGAATCGCCGACATCCTGCCGCTCACCCCACTCCAGCAGGGATTGCTGTTCCACTCCGCCCGACAGAACAGCGACAACGACCTGTACGCAATGCAACTCGACATCACCGTCGCCGGCCCGCTCCACCCCGATCGCCTGCACGACGCCGTGGACGCCGTCATCGCCCGACACCCCCACCTGGCCGCCCGATTCTGCAGTCAATTCGACCAGCCGGTCCAAGTCATCCCCGCCGATCCGCAATCTATGTGGCAATTCCTCGAATTCGAGACCGATGTCGACGAGCAAGTCCGGCGGATATGCGCCGCGGAGCGCGCCGCGGTGTGCGACCTCAGGGGTTCGCCGGCTTTTCGCGTTGCTCTGCTCCGTACCGGGCCGGAACGGCATCGGGTCATCCTGACCAATCACCACATTGTGCTCGACGGCTGGTCGTTGCCGATCCTGCTGCAAGAGATCTTCGCCAGTTATTACGGCCAGCGACTGCCGGCCGCCGGGTCGTATCGCCGGTTCGTCACGTGGCTCGCCGAGCGAGACCTGGCCGACGCCCAGGCGGCCTGGCGTGACGTGCTGGCCGGTTTCGACATTCCCACACTCGTCGGACCGCCGGGCCGGTCAAAGCTGGGACCGCGAGGCATTGCCTCGGCCCGGGTTCCGGAGGCCACCACCCAGGCCGTGAACGAGCTGGCCCGGTCCTGTCGCACCACAGTGAACACGGTGCTTCAGGGCGCCTGGGCGCAGGTGCTGATGTCGATGACCGGCCGGCGCGACGTCGTCTTCGGCGCGGCGGTCTCGGGACGGCCCACCGAGGTGGCCGATGCGGAATCCATTGTGGGACTGATGATCAACACGGTTCCGGTGCGGGCCACCATCAGACCGGAGACCACTATCGCCGACCTGCTCGACCAGCTCCAGAGTGCCCACAACCACACCCTCGACCACCAACATCTGGCGCTCAACGAAATTCACCGCATCACCGGGCACGACCAGCTGTTCGACACGCTGTTTGTGTTTGAGAACTACCCCATCGACACCACCGCGCTGTTGAACAACAACGGATTGGCCATCACCGAATTCGCCGGCACCGAATCCAGCCATTACCCGCTGACGATGCAGGCCCGGCCCGACCGCGAATTGAACCTTCGCGTCGAATACGACAGCCACGTGTTCGATGCGGCCGCCATCGAATCATTGATCGAGCGCTTCCAGCGGGCGTTGGTGGCGATGACCACCGATCTGGGCGGCCAATCGTGACCACCAATCCAACACGGCGGCTGTTGTCCATCGATCTCCTCAACGAGTCTGAGCACGCACACCTGGATGAGTGGAGCAACCGCGCGATATTGGCCAAGCCCTCGGCGCCGGTGTCGATTCCGGCGCTGTTCTCCGCCCAGGTGGAGCGCGCGCCCGAGGCGGTGGCGGTCACCTTCGAGGGCCGCTCAATGACGTACGGCGAACTCGACCAGGCGTCGAACCGGCTGGCGCACTTGCTGGTTGGATATGGCGCCGGCCCGGGTGCGTGCGTGGCAGTGCTGTTCCCCCGGTCCGCCGAGGCGATTGTGGCGATCCTGGCGATACTCAAAACCGGTGCGGCGTATCTGCCGATCGATCCGGTGGTGCCCGCCTCCCGCATCGAATTCATGGTCGCCGACGCCGCACCCATGGCGGCGGTCACCACCGCAGCGCAGGCCGGGCGGCTGCACGGATGTGAGCTGGCCGTCGTCGAGATCGACGACCCAGCCATCGACACCCAACCGGGCACCCCGCTGCCGGCCCCGGCCCCGGACGACATCGCCCACATCATCTACACATCGGGCACCACCGGTGTCCCGAAAGGCGTTGCGGTTAACCACCACAACGTCACCCGGCTGTTCGACTCACTCGACGTCGGGCTGGAACTGACTCCGGCACAAGTGTGGAGCCAGTGCCACTCTTACGCGTTCGACTTCTCGGTGTGGGAGATCTGGGGCGCGCTGCTGTTCGGCGGGCGGCTGGTCGTGGTGCCCGAGGCGGTGGCCGGCGCACCGTCGGACTTCCACGCCCTGCTCGTCACCGAACACGTCACCGTCTTGAGCCAGACCCCCTCAGCGGCAGCCGCCCTCTCCCCCGAGGGATTGGAGTCGGTGGCACTGATGGCCGCGGGTGAGGCCTGCCCCGCCGACCTGGTCGACCGCTGGGCACCCGGTCGCGTGATGATCAATGGCTACGGCCCAACCGAAACCACCGTCTACGCCACGATCAGCGCCCCGCTCAGCACCGATTCGACAGTGGTGCCCATCGGGACACCGGTACCGGGGGCGGCGCTGTTCGTCCTCGACGAGTTGCTGCACCCGGTGCCGCCCGGAGCGGTCGGCGAACTCTACGTCGCCGGCCAGGGCGTCGGGGTTGGGTATGTGCGCCGGGCCGGGCTGACCGCGTCACGGTTCGTTCCCTGTCCCTTCGGCGGAGCGGGGACGCGGATGTATCGCACCGGGGATCTGGTGCGGTGGGGCCCCGATGGGCAACTGCAGTATCTGGGTCGCGCCGACCAACAGGTCAAGATCCGTGGCTACCGCATCGAACTCGGTGAGATCCAGGCCGCCCTGAGGGCACTGGACGGCGTCGACCAGGCCGCGGTCATCGCGCGCGAAGACCGCCCCGGCGACAAACGGCTGGTCGGCTACATCACCGGGACCGCCGACCCGGCCACCGCGCGTGCCGCGCTGGCCGAGCGGTTGCCGAGCTACATGGTGCCCGCGGCGATCGTGATGTTGCCGGCACTCCCCTTGACGGTCAACGGGAAACTCGACACCCGCGCCCTGCCGGTGCCGGAATACCAAGATGCCGAACACTATCGCGCCCCGACCAACGCGGTCGAAGAGATCTTGGCCGGCATCTACGCACAAGTCCTCGGGCTCAATCGGGTCGGCGTCGACGACTCGTTTTTCGACCTGGGCGGGAATTCGGTGTCCGCGATGCGTCTGGTCGCCGCGATCAGCACCGCGCTGGACGCCGACCTCGACGTGCACACCTTGTTCGACTTTCCCACCATCGCCCAGCTGGCGCCCCGCATCGGCGACGAGGCAGGGCGGCGCAAGCCGTTGGTGGCTGTCGAGCGCCCGGCGGTGGTGCCGTTGTCTTTCGCCCAGAATCGGTTGTGGTTCCTCGACCAGTTGCTCGGCCCCTCAGCGGTTTACAACATGGCGGTGGCATTGCGGTTGTGCGGGCACCTTGATGTCGACGCGCTGGGTGCGGCGCTGGTCGACGTGATCGCACGCCATGAGAGCCTGCGCACGCTGATTGCCGCGCCCGACGGCATACCCCAGCAGCGGGTTGCGTCCGTCGAGCGGGCCGACTTGGGCTGGGAGATCGTCGACGCCGCCGCATGGTCGCCGGGCCGGCTGAGTGAGGCCATCGAGCACGCGGCACGACACACGTTTGACCTGGCAACCGAGATACCGCTGCGGGCAAGGCTTTTCCATGTCGCCGGCGATGAACACGTGTTGGTCGGCGTGGTCCACCACATCGCCGCCGACGGCTGGTCGATCACCCCGCTGTTGCGTGATCTGGCCATGGCGTATGCCAGCCGGAGCGCGGGGCGGCCTCCGGGCTGGGCTGAATTGCCGGTGCAGTACGTGGATTACACGTTGTGGCAACGCGAACGTTTCGGCGATCTCGACGACGGCAACAGCCCCATCGCCGGGCAGCTGGCCTACTGGCAGGATGCCCTGGCCGGGATGCCCGAATTCCTGCAGCTGCCAACCGATCGGCCCTATCCGCCGGTGGCCGATCTGCGCGGCTCCAAGGCCGACGTGGACTGGCCGGCGGAGCTTCAACAACGAGTGCGCCAACTCGCCGGTGAGCACAATGCGACCAGCTTCATGGTGGTTCAGACCGCCTTGACAGTGCTGCTGTCCGCGCTCAGCGCGAGTTCCGATGTGGCGGTGGGGTTCCCGATCGCCGGGCGTGGCGATCCCGCGCTCGACGAGTTGGTCGGGTTCTTCGTCAACACCCTGGTGTTGCGGGTCGATCTGGCCGGAGATCCCAGCTTCGGCGAACTGCTGGGCCAGGTGCGCCGGCGCAGCCTCGCCGCCTACGATCACCAAGACGTGCCCTTCGAGGTGCTGGTCGAGCGGCTCAACCCAACCCGGTCCTTGGCCCATCACCCCCTGGTCCAGGTGATGCTGTCCTGGCAGAACCTTTCCGGGCACGAAAACCACGACCCCGCCGCCGGATTGGCGTTGGGCGATGTGCGAGCCACCCAGGTGCCGGTGAACACCCACACCGCCCGCATGGACCTGTCGTTCTCCCTTGCCGAACGCTTCACCGAGGCGGGCGAGCCGGCCGGCATCGGCGGTGCGGTCGAATTCCGCAGCGACTTGTTCGACACGGCAACCGTCGCCGCACTCATCGAGCGGTTCGAACGCATGTTGGACGCGATGACCGCCGACCCGGACCAGCGGTTGTCGTCGCTGGACGTGCTGGATGCCGCCGAGCATGCCCGGTTGGACGAGCTCGGCAACCGGGCGGCCTTGACCGAGCCGACGCCCGCGCCCATGTCCGTTCCGGAGCTGTTCGCCGGCCACGTGGCCGGCGCGCCGCAGGCGGTCGCGATCCGCTGCGGCGGCCGTTCACTGACCTATCGGGAACTCGACGAGGCCGCCAACCGGTTGGCGCACCGGTTGACCGCAGACGGGGTGGGGCCGGGCTCGTGTGTGGCGCTCTTATTGGAGCGATCCGCGCAGGCGGTCGCGACGATGCTGGCGGTACTCAAGTCCGGGGCAACGTATCTGGCGATCGACCCTGCGCTGCCCGACGCCCGGATCGAGTTCATGATCGCCGATGCCGCGCCGGTCGCCGCTGTCACCACCGCGGGCCTGCGGTCGCGACTGGACGGGTACAACATGTCGGTCATCGACGCGGACGACCCGGCTGTGGACGGCCAACCCGGCACCGCGCCGCCGGCGCCCGACCCGGACGACATCGCCTACCTCATCTACACATCGGGCACTACCGGCGTCCCCAAAGGTGTTGCCATCAGCCATCGCAACCTGACCCACTTGGCGCAGTCAGGGCCCCCGGGCCTGCCCGGCGCCCAGGTCTGGACCCAATGCCACTCTTATGCCTTCGACTTCTCGGTGTGGGAAATCTGGGCCGCGCTGCTCGGCGGCGGGCGGCTGGTCGTCGTGCCCGACGAGGTGGCCGCCTCGCCGGAGGACTTCCACGCCCTGCTGGTCGACGAAGAGGTGAACGTGCTCACCCAGACCCCGTCCGCGGCGGCCGCGCTCGCACCGCAGGGGCTGGATTCGGTGGCGCTGCTGCTGGGTGGTGAGGCCGTCCCCGCCGAGGTGGTGGATCGCTGGGCACCCGGACGGGTGGTGATCAACGCCTACGGTCCGACCGAGGCGACGGTGTACGCGTCGATGAGCCGGCCGCTGGCAGCGGGGTCGGGGGCGGCGCCGATCGGCGGCCCGGTGGCCACCGCGGCGTTGTTCGTCCTCGACGAATGGCTGCGCCCCGCGCCGCCGGGGGTGGTCGGCGAGTTGTATGTGGCCGGCCGCGGCGTGGGGGTCGGGTATGCGCGCCGGGCCGGGTTGACCGCGTCACGATTTGTCCCCTGCCCCTTCGGCGAACCGGGGACACGGATGTATCGCACCGGCGACCTCGTGCGGTGGGGTCCCGACGGGCAGCTGCGCTACCTCGGACGCGCCGACGATCAGGTGAAGATCCGCGGGTACCGCATCGAACTCGGCGAGATCCAAACGGCGCTGGCCGGGCTGGACGGTGTGGAGCAGGCGGTGGTGATCGCCCGCGAGGACCGTCCCGGCGACAAACGCCTGGTCGGCTACATCACCGGAACGGCGGGCCCCGCCGAGGCGCGCGCCCAGCTGGCTCAGCGGCTCCCGGCCTATATGGTTCCCGCCGCGGTGGTTCGCGTCGACGCACTGCCGTTGACGGTCAACAACAAACTCGACACTCGCGCCCTGCCGGCACCGGGGTACGGGGACGTCGATCATTACCGCGCGCCGACCAACGCGGTCGAGGAGGTCCTGGCCGGCATCTACGCCCAGGTGCTCGGGCTAAAGCGGGTGGGGGTTGATGAGTCGTTCTTCGACCTGGGCGGGGACAGCATCTTGTCGATGCAGGTGGTGGCCCAGGCGCGGGCGGCCGGGCTGACGTGTCGGCCGCGCGACATCTTCGTCGAGCAGACCGTGGCCCGGCTGGCCCGGGTGGCCGCGGTGGCCGGCGTCGAAGCCGTTCCGGTCGATGAGGGCGTCGGGCCGGTGCCGGCCACCCCGATCATGCGCTGGCTTTACACCGTGGCCGGGCCGATCGACCAGTTCAACCAGACGATGGTGGTCCAGGCACCCGCCGGGGTCACCGAGGCCGACGTGGTGATCGTTCTTCAGGCGTTGCTGGACCGGCACGCCATGCTGCGGCTACGCGCCGGCACCGACGATGCCGGCGACCTGTCGCTCCACGTGCCCGAGCCGGGTTCGGCCGACTCCGACGCTTGCCTGCAGATCGTCGACGCGCTCTCCGACGAGGCGCTGGCAGACACCCGGTCACGGTTGAACCCGGCTGACGGGGCAATGGTCCGCGCACTATGGGCGACCGCCACCGGCCAGTTGGCGCTGGTCATTCACCACCTGGCCATCGACGCGGTGTCCTGGCGAATCCTGTTGGAGGACTTGAACATCGCGTGGGGTCAGCATCGCAGCGGGCAACCGATCGCGCTGCCGGCGGCCGGGACATCGTTTGCCCGCTGGGCCGCACTGCTCGACGAGCGCGCCCACGCCCCCGCAGTCGTCAACCAGGCCGACCGCTGGCGAAAGGTGTTGGCGCTCCCGGCCGCGCTGCCGCCGGTACAACCCGAGGTGGATACCTATGCCGGCGCCGGGCACCTGACGGCAAGACTGGATGCCGAGACGACCCGCCTGCTGCTGGGCGAGGTGCCCGCGGCGTTTCACACCGGCATCACCGACATCCTGCTGATCGCCTTCGGCATGGCCTGGGCCGAATACTTCGGCGCCGACGGTGGCGCACCCATCGGCATCGACGTTGAAGGCCACGGGCGCCACGACGACCTGTTCCCCGACGTCGACCTGTCGCGCGCGGTGGGCTGGTTCACCACCAAATACCCGGTCTCCCTGGCGGCCGCGGGGCTGCGCTGGGCTCAGGTCGTGGGCGGTGACTCGGCCCTGGGTGCCGTGATCAAAGACGCCAAAGAACAGCTCCGCGCCCTGCCCGACGGCCTGACCTTCGGGCTGCTGCGTTACCTCAACGCCGACATCGACATGCCCGGTTCAGATCCGGCGATCGGGTTCAACTATTTGGGCCGGATGGGCGCGGGCGCCGCCGACCTCCCTGACGAGCTGTGGCGCGTCAGCCAGGACGGCCTGTCGGTCGCCGCCGCGACCACCGTGCCGATGCCCTTGGGACACACCGTTGAAGTCAACGCCGTCGCCTTGGAAGACGATGACACCGGCGCCGGGCCACACCTGCACGCGACCTGGACGTGGGCCCCTTCGGCACTCGACCACGGCCAGGTCAGCCGGCTCAGCCGGCTGTGGTTCGACGCCCTGGCCGGCATCTGCGCGCACGTCCAACGCGGCGGCGGCGGACTCACGCCCTCCGATATCGTCCCCGCCCGACTCAGCCAACCGCAGATCGACGAGCTGCAGCAGCGGTACCGGATCGCCGATGTCTTGCCGTTGACTCCCCTGCAGCAGGGACTGCACTTTCACGCCGGCGCCACCGGCGGCTGCGACGACCTGTACGCGATGCAGCTGGACATCACCGTCACCGGCCCGCTGGATCCGCATCGCCTGCACGATGCCGTACACGCGGTCATCAACCGCCACCCCAACCTGGCCGCCCGGTTCTGCGACGAATTCGACGCACCGGTGCAAATCATTCCGGCCGACCCCACGCCGGCGTTTCAGTTTTTCGAACTGGGCTCCGAGGAGCAGGTCCAGCAGGTGTGTGCCGCCGAACGCGCCGCGGTCTGCGACCTCGCCCAGCCGCCGGCTTTTCGGGTGGCTTTGATCCGCACCGCCGAAGGCCGGCACCGGGTCGTCCTGACCAATCACCACATCGTGCTCGACGGCTGGTCCCTGCCGATCCTGTTGGGGGAGATCTTCGCCGGCTACTACGGACAGCGACTCCCCGCGGCCACGCCGTATCGCCGGTTCGTCGGCTGGCTGGCCGATCGGGACCTGGAGGCCGCCCGCGCGGCCTGGCGCGATGTGCTGGCCGGCTTCGATACCCCCACCTTGGTGGCTCCACCTCGCCGATCGGGGCTCGGGCGGCGCGGCGTGACCGCGTCGCGGTTGCCCGGGGAGACCACCCGGGCACTGACCGACCTGGCGCGCTCGTGTCACACCACCGTCAACACCGTGCTGCAGGCGGCGTGGGCGCAGCTGCTGATGGGGCTGACCGGCCACCATGACGTCACCTTCGGCACCGCGGTATCCGGCCGGCCGACCGACGTGCCCGGCGCGGAAACGATGGTCGGTCTGTTGATCAACACGGTGCCGGTGCGCGCGACCATCACCCCGGCCACCAGCACCGTCGACCTGCTCGACCAACTGCGCAACGACCACAACCACACGCTCGAACACCAACACCTGGCGCTTACCGAGATCCACCGCGCCACCGGCCACGACCAACTCTTCGACACCCTGTTCGTCTACGAGAACTACCCGATCGACACCGCCGCGTCGTTGGATGTCCGCGAGCTGGCCATCACCGACGTCGCCACCCGCGAATCCACCCACTACCCGCTGACGCTGCAGGCCATGCCGGGCGACCAATTGGGCCTGCGCATCGAATTCGACACCGACGTCTTCGACGCCGCCGGCATCGAAGCGCTGAGCGCGCGGTTGCGGCGGGTGCTGGTGGCCATGACCGCCGATCCGACGGCTCGGTTGTCGTCGACGGATTTGCTCGATGCCGACGAACACGCGCTCCTCGATGAGATCGGCAACCGCGCGGTATTGACACAGCCCGCGACGCCGGTGTCGATTCCGGGCCTGTTCGCCGCGCAGGCGGCGCGCACACCCGAGGCGGTGGCGGTCACCTTCGACGGCCGCGAGATGACGTACCGCGATCTTGATCTGGCGTCAAACCGCCTGGCGCACTTGCTGATCGAACACGGTGTAGGACCCGGCCAGTGTGTGGCGCTGCTGTTCAACCGGTGCGCCGACGCGATCATCGCGATCCTGGCAACGCTGAAGGCAGGCGGGGCCTATTTGCCGATCGACCCGGCGCACCCGCCGGCCCGGATCCAGTTCATGATGGCGGACGCCGCGCCGATCGCCGCGGTCACCACCACCGGGCTGGCCGACCGGCTGCGCGGGTACGACGTGCCGGCCATCGCCACCGACGACCCCGCCGTTGATGCCCGCCCAGACACGGGCCTCCCGCCGCCGGGCCCCGATGACGTCGCCCACATCATCTACACCTCGGGCACCACAGGTGTCCCCAAGGGCGTCGCCGTCACCCACCACAACGTCACCCGGCTGTTCGACTCACTCGCCGTCGGCGTGGAGCCGGGGCCGGAAAAGGTGTGGACGCAGTGCCACTCCTACGCCTTCGACTACTCGGTGTGGGAGATCTGGGGCGCCTTGCTGCACGGCGGCCGCCTGGTCGTGGTGCCCGAGGCGGTGGCGGCCGCACCGGACGACTTCCACGCCTTGCTCGTGGCTGAAAGGGTCAGCGTCTTGAGCCAGACCCCGTCGGCCGTGGCGACGCTCTCACCCGAGGGTCTGGGGCCGGCGGCGTTGATGGTCGCCGCCGAGGCCTGCCCGGGCGACGTGGTGGATCGGTGGGCGCCCGGGCGGGTGATGATCAACGGCTACGGCCCGACCGAGACCACGGTTTACGCCGCGATCAGCGCCCCGCTGATGGCGGGGTCGGCGGTGGTGCCCATCGGTGCACCGGTGCCAGGGGCGGCCCTGTTCGTGCTGGACGGCTGGCTGCGGGCGGTGCCGTTCGGCATGGTCGGGGAGTTGTACGTGGCCGGCCGCGGCGTCGGGTGTGGCTATCTGCGCCGGGCCGGGCTGACCGCGTCGCGGTTTGTGGCCTGTCCGTTCGGGGAGCCCGGAACACGCATGTACCGCACCGGGGATCTGGTGCGGTGGGGCGCCGACGGGCAGCTGCAGTATCTCGGCCGCGCCGATGAGCAGGTCAAGATCCGCGGATACCGCATCGAACTCGGTGAGATTCAGGCGGCACTGGCCGCGCTGGACGGGGTGGAGCAGGCGGCGGTGATCGCCCGCGAGGACCGCCCGGGCGACAAACGATTGGTGGGCTACCTCACCGAGTCCGTCCCCGGGGCGGTGGACCCAGCCGCGATCCGTGCCCGGCTCGCCGAACGGCTACCGGCCTACATGGTCCCCGCCGCGGTGATGGTGGTTCGGGCACTGCCCCGCACGGTCAACGGCAAGCTCGACAGGCGCGCCCTGCCGGCACCCGAATACCGGGCCGGCCCTTACCGGGCGCCCGCCGATGTGGTTGAAGAGGTGCTGGCCGGTGTGTACGCCCAGACCCTGGGCCTGGAGCGGGTCGGGGTCGACGAGTCGTTCTTCGACCTGGGCGGCGATTCGCTGTCGGCGATGCGCCTGGTCACCGCGATCAACAAGATCCTGGATACCAACCTGGCGGTGCGCACGATCTTCGACGCGCCGTCGGTCAGAAGCCTGAGCCAGCTGTTGGGTAGGGACGGCAGGCTGCTGGAAGCAGCCCCGGCCGTGAGCCCGGCCAGCGATCGGTGCTTCGCGTCCGTGCACGGCGGCGATACCGCCGAGCTGCGCGCCGGCGATCTCACGCTGGACAAGTTCATCGACGCCCCGACGCTGTCGGGCGCCCCCGGCCTGCCCCGGGCCACGACCGAGCCGCGGACCGTCCTGCTCACCGGGGCCACCGGTTTCCTCGGCCGCTACCTGGTCCTGCAATGGCTTGAGCGAATGCAACTCGTCGACGGCACCCTGATCTGCCTGGTGCGCGCGAAATCCGCCGACGATGCGCGACGCCGGCTGGACAAGACCTTCGACAGCGGCGACCCGAAGCTCTTGCGCCACTACCAGGAACTGGCCGCCGATCATCTCGAGGTCATCGCCGGCGACAAGGGCGAAGCCAACCTCGGCCTGGACCGGCAGACCTGGCAGCGGCTGGCCGACACCGTCGATCTGATCGTCGATCCCGCCGCCCTGGTCAATGCGGTCCTGTCGTACCGAGAGCTGTTCGGGCCGAACGTCATGGGCACCGCCGAGCTGATCCGGATCGCACTCACCACCAAGATCAAGCCCTACGCCTACGTGTCGACTTCGGACGTCGGCCGCCAGATCGAGCGGTCGCTGTTCACCGAGGACGCCGACATCCGGGTCATCAGCCCGATCCGCACCGTGGACGGGAGTCTGGCCAACGGCTACGGCAACAGCAAGTGGGCCGGCGAGGTGCTGCTGCGGGAAGCGCACGACCTGTGCGGGGTGCCGGTCTCGGTCTTCCGCTCCGGCATGATCCTGGCCGACACCACCTACGCGGGGCAGCTCAACCTGCCGGACACCGTGACCCGCATGATGCTGAGCATCCTGGCCACCGGCGTCGCGCCCGCCTCGTTCTTCCAGCTCGACCCCGACGGCAATCGGCAACGCGCACACTTCGACGGGCTGCCCGTCGGCTTTATCGCCGAGGCGATCGCCACGCTGGGCGCCCAGGCCGGCCGGGATTCATCGAGTGGCTTCCAGACCTACCACGTGATGAACCCGCACGACGACGGCATCGGGCCCGATGAGTACGTCGACTGGCTGATCGAGGCGGGCCATCCCATCCAGCGGATCGGCGACTTCGGGGAGTGGTTGCAGCGGTTCGAGGCCGCCCTGCGTACCCTGCCGGATCGACAGCGCCGGCACTCGGTGCTGCAGATGTTGCTGTTGCGCAACGCTACTCAGCTGCATCCCCCCGAGCCGAGCCGCGGGTCCTACGCGCCGACCGACCGGTTCCGCGCCGCGGTCCAAAACGCGAAGATCGGCCCCGACAAGGACATCGCGGACATTCCGCACGTGACGGCGCCGATCATCATCAAGTACGCCACCGACCTGCAACTGCTCGGACTGCTGGGTGCGGACCGGGTCGGAGCCGACGACTCGCGCCGAGATGCGGGTCGGCGTAAGCCGTTGGTGGCCGGTCCGCGGCCCGCAGTGGTCCCGCTGTCGTTCGCCCAAAGCCGGCTGTGGTTCCTCAACCGCTTCGAGGGCGGGGTTGCGACCTACAACATGCCGATCGCTTTTCGGATGAGCGGGCCCCTGAACGTCGCGGCGTTGGAATCGGCCCTCGACGATGTCGTCGCCCGCCACGAATCGCTGCGCACCATATTTCCCGACATCGACGGTGTGCCGTTTCAGCAGGTGATGCCGGCCAAGGCGGGCATGTGGCGAGGCGGGGACCCGGCTGTCACGTTTTTGCCGGAGCAGGATGTCGCCGCCCACGTGATCGCGCTGGCGGGTTATCGGTTCGATTTGTCCGCGGAGATCCCGGTCCGTGCGCAGATCTATTCCGTCGGGCCCGAGCGGCATGTGGTGACAATCGTGTTGCACCACATCGCTTTTGACGGATGGTCGTTCGCGCCGATGGTCAGGGACATCGCCGAGGCGTACCGGGCGCGGGCGCGGGCGGAGGCGCCGCGGTGGGCACCGTTGCCGGTGCAGTATGCGGATTACACGCTTTGGCAATCGGAGTTGTTGGGCGCTGAGTCCGATCCGGATAGCGTCATCGCGGGCCAGTTGCGGTACTGGCGGCAAGAACTGGCCGATCTGCCGGTAGTGGCGTCGCTGCCGACGGATCGGTCCCGTTCGCCGGAGCCCAGTTTCCGCGGTGATGCGATCGACGTGGCCATCGACCCGCAAATCTGGGCGGGCGTTAAAGGCGTTGCGGCAGAGCATAATACGACGGCATCGATGGTGCTCCAAGCGGTGGTGGCGGTGCTGTTGCACCGAGTCGGCGTCGGTGAGGACGTGGTGATGGGCACGCCGATTGCCGGACGGTTGGATCAGGCGCTCGACGATCTGGTCGGGTTCTTCGTCAACACCTGGGTGTTGCGGGTGGGGATCACTTCTGCGCACCGGTTCAGCGATGTGCTCCAGCAGGTGCGCCACAAGGCGCTGGATGCCTACGGCAATCAGGATGTCCCGTTCGAGCGGCTGGTCGAGCAGCTGAATCCCGCGCGATCCACGGCACACCATCCACTGTTTCAGGTGTTCATGGCCTTCCAGAACAATGTGCGCCCCGAGGTGTTGTCGTTCGACGAGCTCAGTGTCGAGCCGCTGACGGCGGCGACGGGCACCGCCAAATTCGACCTGGAATTCGAGTTCAGCGAAGTGCCGACCGACGATCCGGCGGCGCCGATGGCCACCGGTGTGGTGACGTATGCCACCGATCTGTTCGACCGGGCCACCGTCGAGCGGTTGGTCGCCTGGCTTGGACGCCTGATCGAGGCGGTGGTGGCGGATGCGTCGGTGGTGGTGGGGGACGTCCCGCTGCTCGATCGCCGCGAGCGGGACTTGATGCTGTCGCAGTGGTCTGGCGCCGGCGTGGGAACGCCCGTGGAGGTGGCGCCGGAGTTGTTGGCCGCGGCGGTGGCTGCCCGCCCCGACGCGGTGGCGGTGGTGGACGGCGCCCGGGAGGTGTCGTATCGAGAGCTGGATGAATGGTCGACGCGGTTGGCGCGGATGCTGATCGAGGCCGGGGTGGGTCCCGAGCATGCCGTGGGCGTGGCGATGGATCGGTGTCTGGAGTTGGTGGTGGCCTGGTGGGCGGTGGTCAAGGCCGGCGGGGCTTATGTGCCGGTGGATCGGGCCTATCCGGTCGAACGGGTCGCCACGATGCTGGACACGGTCTACGCGGGGTGGGTGTTGACGTGTGGCGCCGACACCGTGCCCGGGGCCGGGGCGCGCCCGGTGCTGCGCGTCGACGGGCTGGACCTGAGCGGGCGCTGCGCGGACACGATCACCGACGCCGAGCGGCTGACGCCGTTGGGGGTGGGCAACACCGCGTACGTGATGTTCACGTCGGGGTCCACCGGTGCCCCCAAAGGGGTCGCCGTCAGCCACGCCGGTCTGCTGGCGGCGGCACTCGGCGAGGGCGTCGGGTTAGGAGCGGATTCGCGGCTGCTGATGGTGGCCTCGCCGACCTTCGATGTTTCGGTCGGCGAGTTGTTGGCGGCGGTGAGGTCGCGGGCGGCGCTGGTGGTGGCGGGCAGGGACGCCTACGCGGGGGAGGCGTTGACCACGTTGCTGCAACGCCAGCAGGTCAATGCGGCGGTATTCACCCCGACGGTGTTGTCGTCGCTGGATCCGAACCGGCTGCAGGGCGTGGACACGCTGATCACCATC
Organism: Mycobacterium sp. 852014-50255_SCH5639931; assembly: GCF_001665605.1. Lineage (GTDB taxonomy): Bacteria > Actinomycetota > Actinomycetes > Mycobacteriales > Mycobacteriaceae > Mycobacterium > Mycobacterium paraffinicum. The sequence goes on along the minus strand of NZ_LZSV01000029.1, from coordinate 192,916 downwards.
GGGGAGGCCCTGCCGGCCGAGTTGGCGGCCTCCTGGGCGCCGGGCCGGCGGATGTTCAACACCTACGGCCCCACCGAGACCACGATCTGGGTCACCTGCACTGCGCCGCTGTCGGCGGGGCAGCCGGTGGGCATCGGCGCCCCGCTGCCCGGAGCGTGCGCGGTGGTTCTCGACGCCCGGCTGAACCCGGTGCCCAGGGGAGTGGTCGGCGAGTTGTATGTGAGCGGGCCGGTGCTCGCGCACGGCTATTTGGGCCGGGTCGACCTGACCGCGGAACGGTTCGTCGCGAATCCCTATGGCGCTGCCGGCGCGCGGATGTACCGCACCGGTGATCTGGTGCGCTGGACGCGGGACGGAACCCTGGACTACCTGGGCCGCGCCGATACCCAGATCAAATTGCGCGGACAGCGCATCGAACTGGGCGAAATCGAAAACACCCTGCTGTCGTGCCCGCAGGTCACCCAGGCGGCCGCAACCGTGCACCACACCAAGACCGGAGCGCACCTCGTCGCCTACCTCACCCTCGAGCGCAGCGCCGGAACCGACCATGACGCCGAAACCGTCGAAGGGTGGCAGCACGTCTGGGACGAGCTGTACGGCACCCAGGTCGGGGAGTCGGCGTTCGGCATGGATTTTCGGAGTTGGAACAGCAGCTACACCGGGGATCCGATTCCGCTCGAGGAGATGGTGGAGTGGCGCTCGGCAACGGTGGATCGGATCGTCGCCCTGCGGCCGCGAAGAGTGTTGGAGATCGGCGCGGGCTCAGGGTTGGTGCTGTCGCAGATCGCCCCGCACTGTGAGCACTACGTCGCCACCGACATCTCGCCGGCGGCCATCGAATACCTGGCCCGCTCGCTGGAGAGGTTGCAGATCCCTTGGCGCGACCGGGTCCAGCTGCTGACCCAACCCGCCCATGTGGTCGAGGGGCTGCCGCCCGGCTACTTCGACACCGTCGTTCTCAACTCGGTCATCCAGTACTTCCCCAATCGGCAATACCTGGCCGAGGTCATCGACAACGCCATGGATCTACTGGCCCCCGGCGGGGTCCTCTTCCTCGGCGACGTCCGCAACCACACCCTGCAAGCCGCCTTCCAAACCGCGGTCGCGCTGGCCCGCACCGACAGCACAGACACCACCGAGATCCGCCAGTGGGTTCAGCGCGCCATGCTCAGCGAATCCGAATTGCTCTTAGCCCCGGAGTTTTTCCTTACCTGGGCCGCCGACCGCCCATCAGTGGCCGGGCTCGACATCGAAGTCAAACGCGGGCTCGCCGACAACGAAGTGAACCGGTACCGCTACGACGTTGTCATCCATAAAACACCGACGCCGGCACGCTCGCTCGCGACGGTGCCCACCTGGACGTGGGCCCAATGCGCGGGGCTGGACGGGTTGCGCACCCAGTTGATGACGCAACGTCCCGCCACGATCCGCGTCGCCGAAATCCCCCATACGGGAGTGATCGCCGACGTCCACGTCGAACAGGCCCTCGCGGCCGGGCTACCGCTGGCCGACGCGCTCGCCCGAGCCACGGCGACCCCCGATACCGCCACTCCCGAACAGTTGCACCGCGCCGGCGAAGCCGCCGGATATCACGTCGCGGTGACCTGGGGCGCCCAACCCGGCACCCTCGACGCCGTCTTCATCGGCCCCGAACCGCACCGCCGGCACGCCCCACCGGTGACCGATCTCTACCCGCCAGACACCCGGGCCCGCCGGAGTACCCCCCATGCCAACGAACCCCGCACCAACACCAAGGTCGGTGCGGTGCGTCAGCGTCTGAGCGCACGGTTGCCCGACTACATGGTGCCGTCTCAGATCGTCGTGCTCGAGCGATTCCCGTTGACCTCCTCGGGCAAGATCGACCGAAAGGCGCTGCCCGCGCCGGTGTTTGCCGCCACACCCTTCCAGGCGCCGCGCACCCCGACGGAGAAGATCGTGGCCGGCGTCTACGCCCAGGTCCTGGGGCTCGAGCGGGTCGGGGTCGATGAGTCGTTCTTCGACCTGGGCGGCGATTCGCTGTCGGCGATGCGCCTGATCGACTCGATCAACAAAGCCCTGGACACCGACGTGGCGGTGCGCACGGTTTTCGACGCCCCGTCCGTCAGAAGCCTGAGCGAGCGGTTGGATCGACATGACAGTCCGGCCAGCGACCTGCTCTTTGCTGCCGTGCACGGAAGTGACAGCACCGAGGTGCGCGCCAGCGATCTGAGGCTGGACAAGTTCATCGACGCCCCGACGCTGTCGGCGGCCCCGAGCCTGCCCCGGGCCACAGCCGAGCCGCGGACCGTCCTGCTCACCGGGGCCACCGGTTTCCTCGGCCGCTACCTGGCTCTGCAATGGCTCGAGCGAATGCAACTCGTCGACGGCACCCTGATCTGCCTGGTGCGCGCGAAATCCGCCGACGATGCGCGACGCCGGCTGGACAAGACCTTCGACAGCGGCGACCCGAAGCTGTTGCGCCACTACCAGGAACTGGCCGCCGATCATCTCGAGGTCATCGCCGGCGACAAGGGCGAAGCCAACCTCGGCCTGGACCGGCAGACCTGGCAGCGGCTGGCCGACACCGTCGATTTGATCGTCGATCCCGCCGCGCTGGTCAACACCGTGTTGCCCTACCGCGAATTCTTCGGGCCGAACGTCATGGGCACCGCCGAGCTGATCCGGATCGCACTCACCACCAAGATCAAGCCCTACGCCTACGTGTCGACGAGCGCCGTGGGCTATCAGATCGAGCGGTCGCTGTTCACCGAGGACGCCGACATCCGGGTCATCAGCCCCACCCGCGGAATCGACCACAGCTACGGCAACGGATACCCCAACAGCAAGTGGGCCGGCGAGGTGCTGCTGCGCGAGGCCCACGACCTGTGCGGCCTGCCGGTCTCGGTATTTCGTTGCGACGTCATCCTGGCCGACACCGCGTATGCGGGCCAGCTCAATCTGCCGGACGTCTTCACCCGGACGGCGTTGAGCATCCTGGCCACCGGCATCGCGCCCGCGTCGTTCTTCCAGCTCGATGCCGACGGCAATCGGCAACGCGCACACTTCGACGGGCTGCCGGTCGGTTTCGTCGCCGAGGCGATCGCCACGCTGGGCGCCCGGGCGGTCGACGGATTTCAGACCTACCACGTGATGAACCCGCACGACGACGGCATCGCACTCGATGAGTACGTCGACTGGCTGATCGAGGCGGGCCATCCCATCCAGCGGATCGCCGACTTCGGGGAGTGGTTGCAGCGGTTCGAGGCCGCCCTGCGTGCCCTGCCGGATCGGCAGCGCCGGCACTCGGTCCAGGACGTGTTGCAGTTCGTGTTGCACGCGGCCGAGCAGTTGCAGCCCCCGGAGCCGAGCCGCGGGTCCTACGCGCCGACCGACCGGTTCCGCACCGCGGTCCGGGAAGCGAAAATCGGCCCCGACCATGACATTCCGCACGTAACGGCGCCGATCATCAGCCAGTACGCCACCGACCTGCGACTGCTCGGACTCCTCTAGCGCGTCCCCGTCGTCAGCGACTTCCCGAGACTTCCAGGGGCTTCCGCGCCGACGCGATCACATAGTCCGAGAAGCCGGTCGATCGTTCCCACAGCGAGACGCCGCGGCATTGCGCGCGATCGTCTTCCGTCACTTCCACGACCACTTCATTCATCTTTTTCTTTGCCTGAATGCGCTGCCGGGTGTACTTGGCCATGCCCGGGTACACGTCGTCCCGGATCGATTCCACCCGGATATCCTCGAATCCCGCGGCAGCCAGCCGGCGCGAGTATTCCTCCCGGTCGTAGTAATTGACTTTCGGAATGTGGCCGTACTTTCGGCCGAAAGCGGTCGTCAGGCCGGATTTCTTGCCAGGTTTGGGAAGCATATCGGTGAGCGCAATGGTTCCTCCGGGCTTGAGGACCCGAAACGCTTCGCGGATGAATTGGTCGCGCGTGTCGAAGTGGAATGCGCATTCCAGGGCCAAGACTTTTTCGAACGACACGTCGGGAAACTCCATTGCAGTCGCGGAGCCGCACCGAATGTCGATTTGTTTCTCCAGCCCGCGCTTGGCGACGCGGTCTCGGCCCATGTCGACGTGGACCGGTGTGATGTCGATGCCCGTGATGTGAGAAACCTTGAAGCGCTCGAGAAGAACAAAATCCTGCTCCCCGAAACCGACGCCGACGTCGAGGACTCTGTCGCCTGGTTTCAACCCGGCCCGCGTCGCCAAGAGTTCGACCATCGCGACGCAAGCGTCCGGATAGGTGCGAGCGACTTTCCAGTAACCGAGGTTGAGCCACAGCGGCTTGGAGTTATCGACGTAACCCTCATTCATGAAATCGATGACGTCGTCGCCGATCATCGTGTAGTAAGCCGCGGCGTCTTTTTGTCGCATCAGGCCATAGGACTGGGAAACTGTCCGGAACGCCCGGTGGATCGCAGAGGAATTTCCGCGCATTGTCTTCCCTTCGGGAAACCGGCAATTCATGGTAGCGCGGGGCCCCGGCACGACGACCCAGATCGAGCACTTCCGTGGCCATGGATTGCACGCAAAACTCGGTCGATCGGTGCGGCCATGGTCCATGATGATCTACGTGGACATCAGCGCCCACGACATCGCGAACATGCCCCGGGGCGGGCCGAACGCCTCCTGGCTGGACCGTCGGTTGCGGACCGACCGACTGGAATACCTCGACCGCGACGATGTCGACGATCTGAAGCAAAAGGTCGTCCACGCGCTCGACCGCGCCGGACGGCGACGGTTCTTGGGCGCTCATGAGAAGTTGGCCAGGATCGTGCTTGCTGAGCTGGCCGATGTGCCCTCTCCGAAGATCCTCGAGCTGGGGGGCGGCCTGGGCGGGCTGTCGAGCAAGCTGCTGGAGATGCACCCCACCGCACACGTGACGGTCACCGACATCGACCCCACGTTCGTGGCCGCCGTAGCCGCCGGGGACCTCGGCACTCACCCACGGGCCACGGTGCGGGAGATGGACGCGACCGCGATCGACGCCGCGGACGGGCAGTACGACCTCGCGGTCTTCGCGATGTCCTTACATCACCTGCCGCCCGCGCGGGCCGCCCGGGTGTTCGCCGAAGGGACCCGGGTCGCGAAAAAGTTGTTGATCATCGACCTCCGCCGGCCCGCGGCAGCGCTCCACTCGGTGGTGTTGGCTGCGACGTGGCCGTTCACCCGGGTGAGCCCGCTGGCACACGACGGTTTCATCAGCCAGCTACGCACCTACAGCCCGTCGGCGCTGAGGGCGCTCGCCTATTTCGCCGACCCGACGATCACCGTCGAATTCCCCAACCAACGCTTGGGCCCGACGGTGGCGGTTGCCAGCCGCGGTTCCGGCTCGGGCTAGCTTTCCAGTTCCCGCTTCAGGTTGGCCAATACCTCGCCCTGAATCCTCTTCAACCCCAACGGTGCAAAGGTTTTCTCGAAGAAGCCCTTGACGCCGCCCGCACCGGTCCAGGTGGTCTTCACGGTGACGCTGGACCCGGGTCCGGCGGGGGCCACCGTCCAGTTGATGATCATCGACGAGTTGGCGTCCTTCTCGATGACGGAATGGCCGGCGACGTCGACGTTGACCTGCACGTCACGGACGCGAGACTTGGTGGCCTGCAGCTTCCATCTGGCGACGGTGCCCGCGCCCTGGCCGCCCTGTAACACCTGGTAATCGCTGTACTGAGGGGACAGAATCTTCGGGCGCACCTGCTGATAGTCCGCGACGGCCGCGAGGGTGGCGGCCGGCTCGGCGTTGACCAAAATTGTGCTGGCAGCACTCACCTGTCCCAAAACAACTCCTGAAGCTATGCGGCCCGCGCGCGGGTGCACGGGCTGTGGTCGAAGACTAGGGTATATGTGGTGCCTGTCCCTGGATCTGCACTCTCGGCGCACAAGTCGGGCGTTGACCGGTTGATGGCGAGTTATCGATCCATCCCCGCAACGTCCGTCGTCAGGCTCGCCAAGCCGACCTCAAACCTGTTCCGCGCCCGCACTAAACGCGACGCTCCCGGCCTGGACACGTCGGGTCTGACCGGAGTGCTGAGCGTCGATCCCGAAGCCCGCACCGCCGATGTGGCCGGCATGTGCACCTATGAGGATCTGGTGGCAGCGACGCTGCCTTACGGCCTTTCGCCACTGGTCGTCCCGCAATTGAAGACGATCACGCTCGGCGGTGCGGTCAGCGGCTTGGGCATCGAGTCGGCATCGTTTCGCAATGGTCTGCCGCATGAATCGGTGCTGGAGATGGACATCCTCACCGGCGCCGGCGAGTTGCTCACCGCATCGCGCACCCAGCATCCCGACCTGTTCCGCGCCTTCCCCAATTCCTATGGGACGCTGGGGTATTCAACGCGGCTGCGGATCGAGCTGGAGCCAATCGCGCCGTTTGTCGCGTTGCGGCACGTCCGGTTCCGCTCGCTGCCTGCGCTGATCGCGGCGATGGAACGCATCATCGATACCGGCGGGCAGGGCGGCACGCCGGTCGACTATCTCGACGGTGTGGTGTTCAGCGCCGACGAGAGCTACCTGTGCGTGGGCCGGCGAACCACCAACCCGGGACCGGTCAGCGACTACACCGGGAACAGCATCTACTACCAGTCGATCCGGCACGACTCCCCCGGGGTGGAAGCCACCAAAGACGACCGGCTGACGATGCACGACTACTTCTGGCGCTGGGACACCGACTGGTTCTGGTGCTCGCGCGCGTTCGGTGTGCAGAACCCCCGGCTGCGGCGCTGGTGGCCGCGCCGCTACCGGCGCAGCAGCGTCTACTCGAAGCTCGTCGCCATGGACCAGCGCTTCGGCGTCGCCGACCGGATCGAGAAACGTCATGGCCGTCCCCCGCGTGAGCGGGTGGTCCAGGATGTCGAGGTGCCGGTCGAACGGACCTGCGAGTTCCTGGAGTGGTTCCTGCAGAACGTGCCCATCACCCCGATCTGGCTGTGTCCGCTACGGCTGCGCGATCACGGGGGCTGGCCGCTGTATCCGATGCGGCCGGACCACACCTACGTCAACATCGGCTTCTGGTCTTCGGTGCCGGCGGGCGCCACACAAGGCGCCGCCAACCGGACGATCGAAGCGAAGGTGAGCGAGCTCGACGGGCACAAGTCGCTGTATTCCGACTCCTATTACGCCCGCGAGGAATTCGACGAGTTGTACGGCGGCGAGGCCTACAACACGGTCAAGAAAACCTACGATCCCGATTCCCGGCTACTCGACCTCTACGCAAAGGCGGTGCAACGGCGATGACTTCTATTAGCGAGACCAAGGAACCCCACCGCGCCACGGCCGGAAAACTCAGCATGGCGGAGATCCTGGAGATCTTCGCCGCCACCGGGCGCCACCAGCTGAAGTTCACCGCCTACGACGGCAGCACCGCCGGCAGCAAGGACGCGGAACTGGGCCTGGATCTTCGGACCCCGCGCGGCGCCACCTACCTGGCCACCGCTCCCGGTGAACTAGGTCTGGCCCGCGCATACGTGGCGGGCGACCTGGACCTGTACGGCGTGCACCCCGGCGACCCCTACCAGCTGCTCAAGACGTTGACCGACCGCGTCCAATTCAAGCGGCCGCCGGCGCGGGTGCTCGCCAACGTGGTGCGCTCGATGGGGCTGGAGCGGCTGGTCCCGGTCCACCCGCCGCCGCAGGAAACGCCGCCCCGGTGGCGGCGGATCGCCGACGGGCTGATGCACACCAAGACCCGCGACGCCGAGGCCATCCACCACCACTACGACGTCTCCAACACCTTCTACGAATGGGTGCTCGGCCCGTCGATGACGTACACGTGCGCGGTCTACCCCGACGCCGACGCGACGCTGGAAGAAGCCCAGGAGAACAAGTACCGGCTGGTCTTCGAGAAGTTGCGGCTGCAGCAAGGTGATCGGTTACTCGACGTCGGCTGCGGTTGGGGCGGCATGGTGCGCTTCGCCGCGCGACGCGGCGTCCGGGTGATCGGCGCCACCCTGTCGGGCGAGCAGGCGAAGTGGGCGCAACGGGCGATCCAGGATGACGGTCTCGAGGACCTGGCCGAAGTCCGGCATTCGGACTACCGCGACATCCGCGAGGGCGGGTTCGACGCGGTGTCCTCGATCGGGTTGACCGAGCACATCGGCGTCAAGAACTACCCGGCCTACTTCGCGTTCCTGAAGTCGAAGCTGCGCACCGGCGGGCTGCTGCTCAACCACTGCATCACCCGCCACGACAACAAGTCGACCTCCTTCGCGGGCGGCTTCACCGACCGGTATGTCTTCCCGGACGGGGAGCTGACCGGCTCGGGACGCATCATCACCGAGGTCCAGGACGTCGGCTTCGAGGTGCTGCACGAGGAGAACTTCCGGCATCACTACGCGATGACGCTGCGCGACTGGTGCCACAACCTGGTCGAGCACTGGGACGAAGCGGTCGACGAGGTCGGCTTGGCCACCGCCAAGGTGTGGGGCCTGTACATGGCGGCCTCACGGGTCGCCTTCGAGCAGAACAACCTGCAGCTGCACCACGTGCTGGCGGCCAACACCGACGCGCGGGGCGGCGACCACCTGCCGCTCCGGCCCTGGTGGACGCCCTAGCCCTCAGGCGCCGACCCGCCGCGCCCGGCTTCGCCGCGCTTGCGATCGCCGCAAGCCCTCTGGCAGTCGAGCTCAGGCGTTATCGATCCGGCGGGCGCCCAGCTCGTTCTGTAACAGCTCGAGCGCGACCTCCTCGGGGTCGCGGCGCGGCGCCGAGGACTCCGTGCGGCCGGCTTCGGCGAGCATGTGTTCCTCTTCGTCGCGCTGCGCCACATCGGGCGGGGGCTCTGCGGCCCTCGGGGTCGGCGCGGCCGACTCGACCGGCGCTGCCGCGCCCACCTCGCAACGCACCCGCCAGTTGACGCCCAGCGCATCTTTGAGCGCTTCGGCGATGACGTCTGCGTTGCGCTGTTCGCACAGCCGCTTGGCCAGCGGCGCCGACGAATGCGTCAGCACCAGCGTGTTCTCCTCGATCGCGCGGACGGTGGCGCCCGCCAGCATCACCTCGGTGGTGCGGCTGCGCTGGCGCACCTTGTCGCGCACCGTCGGCCACATGGTCCGCACGGCGGCCGCGTTGAGTTCACCGGGCGTGGCCGGTTCCGCGATCGGCGCTGCGGCCGGTTCGGGCACGGGGGGCGATGGGACCGGCTCGGGGACCGCCTCCGGCTTGGGAACGGGCGGAGCGGACCTGGGCGGGGCGGGTTCCTTGGGCGCGGGCGGCTGCTTGCGTGGCCGCGCCGGCACCGTCGCCGCCGGCGGGTGCGCGGCCGCCGTCTCGGAGGCGGGAATCGACATGTCCAGCCGCGTCTCGATCCGCTCGACGCGCTGCAGCAGCGCCGACTCCGTGTCGCTGGCCGAGGGCAGCAGCAGCCGCGCACAAACCACTTCGAGCAACAGGCGCGGGGCCGTCGCGCCGCGCATCTCGCCCAGCCCCGCCTGCACGACCTCGGCGTAGCGGGTCAGGGTGGCCGACCCGAGGCGGGCGGCCTGGTCGCGCATCCGGTCGAGCACGTCCTCCGGGGCGTCCACCACGCCGCGGCTGACCGCGTCGGGAACCGCCTGCAGCACGATGAGGTCGCGGAACCGCTCCAGCAGGTCGGTGGCGAAGCGCCGCGGGTCGTGGCCCGCATCGATCACCGACTCCACCGCGCCGAACAGCGCCTCGGCGTCCGACGCGGCGAGGGCGTCCACCGCGTCGTCGATCAGCGCGACGTCGGTGGCGCCCAACAGCCCGAGCGCCCGCGGATAGGTGACGTGGTCGTCCTCGGCGCCCGCCAGCAGCTGGTCGAGCACCGACAGCGTGTCGCGTGGTGACCCGCCGCCGGCGCGGATCACCAGCGGGAACACCGCGTCGTCGACGGCGACGCCCTCCTGCTCACAGATCCGCCCGATCAGCGCCCGCATGGTCTTCGGGGGCAGCAGCCGGAACGGGTAGTGGTGGGTGCGCGACCGGATCGTCGGCAGCACCTTCTCCGGTTCGGTGGTGGCGAAGATGAAGATCAGGTGCTCGGGCGGCTCCTCCACGATCTTGAGCAGCGCGTTGAATCCCGCGGTGGTCACCATGTGCGCCTCGTCGATGATGAACACCCGATAGCGGGACTGCGCCGGCGCGTAGAACGCGCGGTCCCGCAGCTCGCGGGTGTCGTCCACGCCGCCGTGGCTGGCGGCGTCCAGCTCCACCACGTCGATGCTGCCGGGGGCGTTCGGAGCCAGCGCCGTGCACGAGTCGCACACCCCGCACGGATTGGCCGTCGGCCCCTGGACGCAGTTCAACGACCGCGCCAGGATGCGCGCCGACGAGGTTTTTCCGCAGCCGCGCGGCCCGGAGAACAGATAGGCGTGGTTGATCCGGCCCGCTTCCAGGGCGATCGACAGCGGTTCGGTGACGTGCTCCTGCCCCACCACCTCGGCGAAGGTTGCCGGTCGGTACTTGCGGTAGAGGGCCACGGTCAGCAGGCTACCGGCGCGAGCTGACTGGAGCCCGGCGGGCGTGTCGTCGCCGTCAGCTCACACTGGACGCGGCGGAGACGAGCAACGACTCCGTGGCCGCCAGCAGCGCGCACGTGGCCAGCCCGTCGACCGCGTCGCGCAGGTCCGGCAGCGACGGGAACGTGGGCGCGATCCGGATGTTCTTGTCGTCCGGATCTTTTCGGTAAGGGAACGACGCGCCCGCCTCGGTCACGGCGATGCCCGCGTCCTTGGCCAGCGCCACGGTCCGGCGCGCCGTACCGGGCAACACGTCGAGGCTGATGAAGTAACCCCCCTGGGGTTCGGTCCACGAGGCGATCTTGGAGTCGCTCAGCCGCTTGTCCAAAATGTCCAGCGCCAACGCGAATTTCGGCGCCAGGATCTGCTGGTGACGCAGCATGTGCAGGCGTACCCCGTCGGCATCGCGGAACAAGCGCAGGTGCCGCAGCTGGTTGACCTTGTCCGGGCCGATCGACTTCTTCCCCGCGTACTGCAGGTACCACGCGATGTTGCCCAGCGATCCGCCCAGGAAGCTCACGCCGGCACCGGCGAAGGTGATCTTCGAGGTGGACGCTAAGACGTAGGGCCGGTTCGGGTTGCCGGCAGCGGCGGACAGCCCCAGCACGTCGATCTGGTGCGGGAAGTCATGCGTCAACGTGTGCACGGCGTACGCGTTGTCCCAGAACAGCCGGAAGTCCGGCGCCGCCGTCCGCATCTGGACCAGCCGGCGGACCGTTTCCCAGGAGTAGGTGATTCCGGTGGGGTTGCCGAATACCGGCACCGTCCACATGCCCTTGATGGCGGGGTCGACGGCGACCAGCTCCTCGATCAGGTCGACGTCGGGACCGTCGGCCATCATCGGGACGGGAATCATCTCGATACCCATCGTCTCCGTGATGGCGAAGTGCCGGTCATAGCCGGGAACGGGGCACAGGAATTTGACGCTCGCCTCGTCCTTCCAGGGGCGCTGCGAGTCGACGCCGCCGTACAACATCGAGAAGGCGACCAGGTCGTGCATCAGCTCCAGACTGGAGTTGTTGCCCGCGATCAGGTGGGACACTCCGATGCCGAGCAGCTCTCCGAAGATGGCCCGCAGCTCGGGCAGGCCGTGCAGGCCACCGTAGTTGCGGGTGTCGGTGCCCTCGCTGTCGCGATAGTCGTCACCGGGCAGACTCAGCAACCGGTTCGACAGATCGAGCTGCTCGGGCGCCGGTTTGCCGCGGGTCAGGTCGAGGGCCAACTTCTTGGCCTGCAGATCCGCGTAGTCCTGCTGGTTGCGCGCGTGCAGAGCCGCTAACTCTTCAGGGCTGAGGGAATCGAAAGACACCATGGGCCCTTTCGCCTTGAACGCTGGAAGATCGGTGGGGCCAAAACGGTCCCCTGCGTAGGGGACCCCGCGCACCCGACAGAGCCCATTGACCCTTGCTGCCTTCCGGCCCTGGGGGAGTTCACAGGATAGACGCCGCGCGGGGTCCACGGCGAGTCTAATACCTGACGCGAACTAGTCGACGTGCGCCTCCAGGGCCACGGCGGCCTCGGTTACCATGGCCACGGAGGATTCGCCTAGTGGCCTATGGCGCTCGCCTGGAACGCGGGTTGGGTTAACAGCCCTCGCGGGTTCAAATCCCGCATCCTCCGCAATAGGTCCGCCATGCGGGCAGCACGAATTGGTCTGGAATCGGGTCGGCCGCCTTTAGGCTGGCCTGAGCCAGTCAGCATGAGGAGGCTTATGGGGCGCAAGGTCGCCATTCCGTGGCACGCGTCGTTCTCGATCGCTGCCGGCGTCCTCTACTTCTTTTTCGTGTTGCCCCGTTGGCCGGAGCTGATGGGTGACACCACGCATTCGTTGGGGACGGCGCTTCGGATCGCGACGGGGGCGCTGTTCGCCCTGGCCGCGCTGCCCGTGGTGTTCAACCTGTTGCGGGTGCGCAAGCCGGAGCTGGGGACGCCGCAGCTGGCCCTGACCCTCAGGGTCGCCTCGATCGTGGCCCATGTGCTGGCCGGCGTGCTCATCATCGGCACCGCGATCAGCGAGATCTGGCTGAGCCTGGACGCCGCCGGACGGTATCTGTTCGCGATCTATGGCGCGGCGGCCGCGATCGGATTGCTCGGGTTCTTCGCGTTCTACCTGTCGTTCGTCGCCGAGTTGGCGCCGCCACCGCCGAAACCGATCAAGGCGAAGAAACCCAAGAAGCGTCGGTTGCGCCGCAAGGCCGGCGAGGAAGACGGCGAACCCGCCGACGAGGCGGAGGCCGACGAGGCCGAGGACGAAGAGGCCGTGGCCGACGAGTCGGAGGAAACCGAGGCCGTCAAGGCCGAGTCTTCCGAAGAGCCGGCCGAGGTAGCCACGGCTCCCGAGGCGGCGGAAGAGCCCGCCCAGGGGGTCGAGGAGACCGAAGCGACCGAGCCCAAGCTGCGCAACCGCCGCCCGACGGGCAAGGGGTCGCACCGGATGCGGCGCCGGCGCACCAGGGGCGGCGTCGCGGTCGAAGAAGACCTCGACGAGGAATAGTCAGTCGCGCCGCCGCAGGCGCTCTACGTATGCGGCGATCCGTTGCAGGGTCCCGTCCGCTCCCCACATCTGGCGGACCTCGTCGTCGACACCCCGGCCGTCGCGGATCCGCGCCATCGTCGGGGCCCGCAGCTGCGTCTTGGTCTGCCGATAGGCGTCGGCCGGGATGCCGCCGAGATCCGACGCGTCCGCCACGGCCGCATCGAGGAGATCGTCTTCGACCACGCGATGGGCCAGCCCGCGGGCAACGGCCTCGGCACCGCGATAGGTGCGCCCACCCAACAGCACCTCCTCGGCGCGATCGCCGCAGGCATAGCGCATGACCTCCAGCGCGGCGACCGGAAAGGGCACGCCGACACGCACCTCCGTCGCCCCGATCTGCGCCTCGGGGCCGATGAGGCGGCGGTCGCAGGCGCACGCGAGCACGCATCCGCCCGCGATCGCGGCGCCGTTGATGGCGGCGACCGTCGGGCCCGGGTAGGCGAACATCGTCTCGAACGCCGCGGACAAAGCGGGGACCAGCCGATCGGTGTAGTCGGCGCCGCCCTCCACCACGCGGTTGAGGTCGACCCCGGCGCTGAACACCCGGCCGCCGCCGGTGACGACCAGCGCACCAGCCTCCGAGCGCTCCAGATCGCGCACCGCCAGGGTCAGCTCGTCGAGCAGCTCGACGTCCTGGGCGTTGACCGGACCCGACGACAGGGTCAGCACCTGCACGGTTCCCACCGTCTTGATGTCGATCATGGTCACATCCTCGATCAGCGGCTCACGGCCGCGATGACGACCGGAATGTCGGTGTTCTCGTCGGTGTGATAACTCGCGCACACGCGGTGGTAGCCGTCGGCGATCTGTAACGGGGCACCGGTCGGGAAGTCACCGCGCACCAGCAGGATGGGCGACAGCGGTTGGCCCTTCTCGATCTTGGTCAGGTCGGCGGCGACGTGGGGATTGTCGACCGGCAACAGGCCCAGCCGCGCCGCCCGCAGAATGTCTTTGGCCTTGCGGTGCGTGACGGTGCCGGCCTTCAGTTTCTTGATCGCCTTCTTGACCGTCGCCGAGTCCGCCAGCATGGTGAGGTAGTCCGCCGCCGCCGGAAAGTCATGGGCCTCAGGCTTTTCCAGCCACTTCACGCTCAGCATCGCGTGCTCCCTTCGCCTGCGCCCACCCCGACGCAGCCTACCGGCTCGACACCGCGAAATTTGGGATCGGTAGCGAGTCGGCCGGTCTCTACTTACGCCATGGCGACGCCATCGGGGCGGCGCATGAAAGAAGGGAACCGCAAGTGAAACGTCTTCTCGCGGCTGCGATTGGGACACTGGGCGCCGCATCGGTGCTGGTGGGGTGCTCCAGCGGCGGCCACACGGCCGGCCCGGCATCGAGCACGGCACCCAGCGTCGCCAACGGCGGCGGGGCGCAGGTCAAGGTTGGCGGCACCGACCTGGCGGGCCTGGACCCGGCCTCGGTGACCTGCGTCCGGACCGGCGGCAAGATCGACATCGGCAGTGGCTCCAGCGGCGGACGGCAGGCGCTGGCCGTCGTCATGACCGACGAGGCCACCCCTAAGGTCGAGTCGCTGGCAATGGTCGTCGACGGCAACGCCCTGTCGGTCAGCAACAACATGGGCGCGAAGGTCGGCTCTGCCGACGTGGCGGTGGACGGCAAGACCTACACCATCACGGGCCAGGCGCAGGGCGCCGACCTGAAGAACCCGATGGCCGGCATGATCAGCAAGGACTTCAGCATCAAGGTGACCTGCGGCTGATCGGTTGCGGACCGGGCGGCGGACGTGGCTGGATCAGCGTCCGCCGCTCGCCGCTTTCCCAGCCCGGGCAGCGCCGGCGGACTTATGATGCAGCCGTGTCGATCCCCGACGAGTTGGACAACGCGCGCCGCCTGGCGTACGCGGCCGACGAAGCGGGGGCGCGCGATCTGCTGCTGTCCTTGATACCGCGCATCCAGCGGGAAGACCGGGACGATCTGATGCTGGAAGTCCTCGCGCAGCTCGGCGAAATCTACCTTGAGCGCGGCGCGAATGACGGCGTGCGCGAATGCATCCGACGCATTGAAGACTGCGTGGCGATCTACGCGAGCATGCCCGCCGATGCCGGGACCACACACATGATCCGCCGGTACTCGCGCCGGGCCCAGTTTCTGCAAACCGGCCTGGCCGCGGCGATCGGCGATCATGAGGGCGCGGCGGCGGCGCTGGCGGTGCTAAATGACGACGCGGACGTTCCCGCCCTGGCCGACGAACACACCCGCCTGCGCATCCATGCGCTGGTGTGGTGCGCAACCGCATTGTGCGACGACGACCTGCATGCCCGGTCGGTCCCGTTGTGGGAGAACGTTATTGGTGCCATGGCAGACTACGGTGGGACCGGCGATGTCGCCGACCACCTCCGGGTCGTCGCAGGCATCGGGTACGGCAGGTTCTGCGTCCAAACGGGCCGACTGCCGGAAGCAGACCCCTGGCTGCGACGCGCGGAAGCCCGGGCACAGGCCAACGGCTGGGAACTGGCCACGGCGCAAGCACGATTGGAGCGGGCGGCGGCGTGCTGGGCGGCCAACGACCACGCGGGCACCGAGCAACTGGTGTCGGAGGCCTATCCCGTCATCGCCCGCCACGCCCGGGCCCACGACGTTGCCCGCTGCTGGCTGTATATGGGGCTCACCCGGCTGGGGGCCGGTGCCCTGGAAGCCGCCGACGAATGCTGGGAGCACGCAGAGCGGCACTGGCGCGAATTGGGAAGGCCGCTTCATCTGCACCGTATCTTGTTGCAGCGCAGCTGGATAGCGATCTTCTGGAGCCGTTTCGCCGAAGCGGTCGAGCTGATCGCCGAGGCCCGCGAATTGCTCGACTCGTCGCCGCGCAGCAGCTGGCTACAGTACGCGCTACTCGACAATCATCTCGGCACGGTGTGGCGCGCGGACGCGTTGGCGGACCTCGGCTTCGACAGCTCGGGCGATCCCGACGAGACGCTGCAGGAGACCGAGGCCCGACAGGCGGAGGGACTCGGCATCCTCCACGGCGAGATCGGCACCGATGAATACTGGCGCGGCATGACCAAGCTGCAGCAGGCCGCGGAGCTCAAGGTCCCCGCCGCCCTGGCGGTCGACTCGGTGCGGTACTCCATCGCCGATGCGGACGCGAGATCACGCTGGGCCGCCAGCATTTCGGCCCCCGTCCTGGCCGGCGCCTTCGCCGTCGCCTGGGAATGGGAGAACACCGAACTGATCAGTCACCTGGTCGAATACCACAGCGCCCGAGGGACTTTCGGCACCGGCTTGCAGCGGCCACAAACCGGCGAATGGGCGTCCACGGCCACCGGCGGGGCATCGCTGACCCGGCTCGGACCGTTGCCGCCGTTGCGGATGCAGCCGGACACCGAGCCGATCCTGAGCCACTATCGGGCGCTGGCATTCCAGCGCTACGGCCGTGACGTCACCGCGACCGAGCCCGCCTGGTCGACCTGGCCGTGAGCGACACCGACCGGGCCACCCTGATCCTGCGGTACGCCGACGTCGGGATCGCCACCTACGCCAGCCTGCGGGTCGTCGGCCAGCCGTCACGCACCGTCAACTGGGTCATCGAAGAGCCACTGTTGCTGGCCGCGCTGGAAGAACTGGCGAACGCCCTGCCCGAGCCACACGGCTCCGAGAGCCCGACGGACGCCATCGAGCGCGCGCTGACCACCGGGCCGTTCGCGACGGCGGAGAGCGAGCTGACGCTCGCCTACATCCTCGGGGTGCTGCTGATCGGCTCCGCCGGCTGGCAGCTGCTCGCCGAGTGCATGGCCACGCCGCGCGCCGCCCTGTTCGTCTCGCCCAGCGCCCGGCTTGCCCGGGTCCCATGGGGGCTGCTGGCGGTGCCGAAATCGGGCCCCAGCAAGGAAGAATTGGTGCGCGCCCGCCAGGAGGCCATCACCGCCAGCGGCCGGGCCGCGGCCCGCATCCCCTGGCAGCTCGCCGATATCGCGAAACACACCGACGGCTACCGGCTGATGGAACTGGTCGACGTCCTGATGGCGGTCCCGCCGAACATCGTGCACTCACCGCGCGCGCCGGCCGGATGGGACGCCAGGAAGGACGGTCCGCCGCTGCTGGTCCTCGACCCCAGGGTGCCGGGGCAGCGCCCGGACTCCGCGCTGGGGTCGGTACTGGGCAGGCCCGCGCCGGACACACCGTTGGCGCGGCACTTCACCGGCGTGCTGGAACACCGGCCGGTGCTGCCGGCCATTGAATCCCCGGCAGCCGCGGTCGAACTGTTCCGCCGCCAAGACGCCGATCGCACGTGGCTGGCCAAGCTGCTGGCTCAGACGCCGAGCAGGCTGCTCTATGTGGGCCATGCGAGTTCGGCGGACGGCCAAGCCGATCGGGCCGCGCTGCACCTGGCCGATACCGCCGACGTCCCCGGCGACGCCGACGCCATCGGTGATCACCGCCCGCTGACCGCGTCGGACCTGATGGCCCTGCAACTGCCGATGCCGCCGCGGGTGGCCCTGCTCGCGTGCGGATCGGGCGGGGACTACCAATTCGACGAGGCCACCGGGCTGGTGGCGGCGATGATCCTGGGCGGCGCGCAATTGGTGACCGCCACCCTGTGGTCGCTGCCCACCACCGCGGCGTACCGCCAGTTCACCACGGCCACCGCCGATCCGATGGCCGACGTCGTGGCCGCCGTGGATCACGCGCATGGCGCGGAAGGAGAAGCCGGGTGCGCGGTGAACCGTTGGCAGCGCGAACAGATGCGGCGCTGGCGCGATGGCGAGGCCACGGCGAACCCGCTGTATTGGAGTGCGGTAGTCACCTTCGCGGTGGACGGCGCACGGTAGCGCTCACAGCGACGCGACGAAGGCCGCGTGCACTGCCAGCACGTCGTCGGGCAGCGAAAGTTCCTCGCGCGCAGCGGGATCGAACGCCACCAGAACGACAAGGCCGGGCCGCAACATCGACACGTCGAGATCGTCGCCGCAGCGCGCCAGCTTGCCGATGAAGGTCTCCCCGGAGACGGCGACCACCTCGATGAAAACCTGACGTTCGACGGTGCGCACGGTGCCGACCCCGACGGCGCGGTCCCCGCCGCCGCGACGCCGGGCGCACCTGAGCCGGTCAACCAGCACCAACAGCTTGTTCATGCCACCAGGGTGAAGCCACCGGCCGGCTACCGAACCCAAGTTTTCGGCTGCCGCGTTTCGCGCGATGCCCCTATTCTGTGCAGATGAGCGCGGATTCGCAGCTGGCCGTCGCGGTCGGCCACCCACGCCGGTCGGTGATCGACGCGGCATGGCGGGCGATCGGCCCGGGTGTGGAGGTGCTCAGCAGCGACGACGGCGGCCCGTTGAGCCGCACCGTCAAACGCATCATCGACCCCCTGGTGCTCCGGCTGCGGTCGAACCCGCAATATTCGGCTCCGGTCGTCACCCCCGAGACGGCCGCGGCGATGCGTGACCTGATCGTCGGCAGTGGCGCCGAATTACGCTCGGCCGCAGCTTGGTTCGAGGTTCTAAAAATGGAGCGCCGCCGGCAGCGCATCCGCACGGGAAACGCCCAGGAACTGTACTTCCCGGTGTGTTTCGAGCTCGCGGTGACGAAAGGCCCACCGGCACCGCAGGATCGCGAGACGGCCGCGGCGGTGCTGGGCGACGTCCACCAGGGCCGCGACCGCACCGCGATCGAGGTGCTGCACCAATACGTGGCCGATGCCGAAACCATCGCGAAGCTGGCCGACCAGCTCGACCGCAGCTGGCGCGACGTGCGGGCCGGTAACACCGTCACCGCCCCCTTCCTGGCCGAGCTCACCACCGTGCTGGGGCCGGCCAACAGCCACCGCACCGCGACGGCGCGGCAGCGCGTCTGGTCGGCAATGATCGCCGACGCCACCCCGTACAACCTCGGGGCCCTGGCCCGCGTCGAGGCGGCGGAACTGCCGTGGTCGATCGTCGAACTCGGCCTGAGTTCCGTTGCCCCGCAACGCCCCCCGCAAGTCGCGGGTGACCCCGACAGCGACCGGCCGCTGGACCGCAGCGTGGTGGACCGGGTGCGCGCGACGCTGCGCCGCGCCCTGGACCGCGACGCGCTGCCCGATATCCCCCTGCTCTGCGAGGAGGAGGTCGACCGGGCCTGCGCGCCCTGGGGGCTGATGGCCGAGGACAAGCAGGCCACGCTCGTCGCGGGGATCGAGGTGGCGGTGGAGCTGGCCCCGCTGGACCCGTCCGTCGCCAGCCGCTACGCCCTGGCGGCGCAGATTCAGGCGCGGTTGCGCAAGGAGGCCTACGTGCTGCACGCCAGGCGTTACCTCGCTGAGGGCGGCCCCATCCATCCACGCCAACGGCAGGTGGTCGACGACCTCGCCGCCTACGCGCAGCCCTACCTGAGCCGGCTCTGGGCGCGGCTGCACGGGCGCGACGTGTGGCAGGACCCCTGCGTCGACGTCGATGACGTGCGATCGCTGCTCGAAGGCGTCGCGCGCTCAGTGAGCCTGGACCACCGGCAGCGGATCAAGGCGATGCTGGAATTGCAGGTGGCCGGATGAGATTGGTTGCCGATTCCGGCCTGTGGAGCACCGGACCCGTCAGCGAGGCGACGCCGCTGGCCGCGGTGCTGGAGGTCAGCGGCGCGGTGCTGTCGTGGACTTTGGACCAGCCCGGCGAGCCGGACGCTGCGGCAACCCACATCACGTTCACCGATTTCGGCCGCGCCGACTGGCTTTGGCGGATCCTCGGCGAATCCGGACACGTCGCCCTGGCTTCGGCGGTGGGGTCGGTGTACGACCCGCACGGCATCGACCTCGCCGGCGTGGACATCCTGCCGGGCTCGGTCGCCACGCTCCGCAGGCTGGCCGTGGGCCATTGGCTGCGGCGCTGGTGGCCCGCCAGCCGGCGCGACGGCATCGCCGGGCTCGACCGCGCGCTGCTGGACCTCGAGGTCGCGTTGCTGACCGCCGGCGCGCAGGGCTTCTTCGCCGACGACACCCTGGATTCCGACGTGGCGGGATTGCTGGCGCCGCATGCCGACGCCCTGGCCGCGCACCTAGCCGACGGTGATCCGCGCGCACTCGATCTGGTGCGGGCGGGCGCCGGCCTGGCCGACGAAATGGGGGTGGACGGCCCCGGGTGGCCCGAACTCTTTGCTGCCCTTGACGATTCGAGCATGCCCTTGAGCGTGCCGAGCGGCCGCCGCGACGACTACGCCCTGGCCGCCGGGGCTGGCGCCGGCCCGCGCGCCGTGGCTCCGATCGCCCGCGGCACCGCGTCCGTCAGCTGGAGCGGGGTGCCGCCCGGCATCTTCGACGCGGGCGAGAACACCGTCGACTGGACGATCGAGGCAGCCGGAACGGCCGTCGCGGCACTGGTGCGGGCGGCCGTCATCGGCCCGGACGCGCCCACCGGCGTGCAGGTGCGATTGCGCTCCGGCGCCGTTTCCGGCACCGGAGCCTTGGACGCCGACGGCCGAGCGACCCTCCCCCTGGTCGACCGCGAGCAACGTCCGCTCACGGAATCGGCGGCGTGGGACCACGATTGGTCGGCGACCTCGGTGCTCGTCGGGGTCGAGACGACGGAGTCCCCCGAAACCCGGGAACGCGTGCGGCGGTGGGCGCGGGCGCGGCTGGACCGGCCGGCCCGCGACGCGTTTCTCGCCGAAATTCTGGCGGCCGAATCCGCCTACTAACGCCGGTCCCGATTCCCTATGCTGAGCGAGTGCCAAACAACTATCGAGTGGTTCAGTGGAACACCGGCAATGTCGGCAAGAGCTCGCTGAAGTCGATCGTCGCCAACCCCACCTACGAACTGGTGGGCTGCTACGCCTGGTCGGCGGAGAAGGTCGGCCGCGACGCCGGCGAACTTGTCGGGATCCCCCCGCTGGGCGTGCCGGCCACCAACGACGTCGACGCGCTGCTCGCGCTGAAGCCGGACTGCGTGGTCTACAACCCGATGTGGATCGACGTCGACGAGCTGGTCCGCATCCTGTCCGCGGGCGTCAACGTGGTGACCACGGCGTCGTTCATCACCGGGGGAAACCTCGGGAACGGCCGCGAGAAGATAGTGGAGGCCTGCGAGAAGGGCGGCGCCACCATTTTCGGGTCCGGGGTGAGTCCGGGTTTCGCCGAGCTGCTGGCCATCGTGTCGGCGATGGTGTGCAATCGGATCGACAAGGTCACGGTGAACGAGGCCGCCGACACCACGTTCTACGACTCACCGGAGACCGAGAAGCCGGTGGGCTTCGGCCAGCCGATCGACCACCCCGAGCTGCCGGCGATGGCGGCGAAGGGAACGGCCATCTTCGGCGAGGCCGTCCGGCTGGTGGGCGACGCGCTCGGCGTCGAGCTCGACGAGGTGAAGTGCGTGGCCGAGTTCGCCCAGACGACCGCCGATCTCGAAATGGCGTCCTGGACCATCCCCGCAGGATGCGTGGCGGGCGTCTACATCAGCTGGCAGGGCATAGTCGGTGACACCACCCTGATCGACCTGAACGTGCGGTGGCGCAAGGGACAGACGCTCGAACCCGACTGGAAGATCGAACAGGACGGCTGGGTCATCCAGATCGACGGGCAGCCGACGGTGACCACCAAGGTCGGCTTTCTGCCGCCGCCGTACTTCGAGGCGACGACGATCGAGGAGTTCATGGACCTCGGCCACATCATGACCGCGATGCCAGCGATCAACGCGATCCCGGCCGTCGTCGCGGCCGCGCCGGGCATCGTCACCTACACCGATCTTCCGCTGACGCTGCCGCGTGGGAACGCCTATGTCAGCATGGGGCGGTGATTGCGAAGCGCATCGTCGTCGGTGTTGCGATCGCGGTGACCTCGGTGGGATCGGGCGGCGCGCTCAACAGCCCTGGCGCGCATGCTGATCCGTGTCCCGCCGTCGAGGTGGGGTGTCTACCCGGTGAACTACCCCGCGACTGAGGCTTTTGCGGCGAGCGCCCAGAACAGTGCTGATGACCTGGTTGCTCACGTGCAGGACATGATCGGACGCTGCCCCAACACCCGAATGGTGCTCGGGGGATTTTCGCAGGGTGCGGGTGTGATCGATTTGGCCACGCCGGCCATGCCGCCCCAGGCCGCTGATCATGTCGCGGCGGTCGCCGTCTTCGGCAATCCGACGAGCGCACTCGCGAATCATCTGTCGGGCACCGCGTTTCCCCCGATCCGTCCGCCGTACGCCGCGAAGACCATCGACAGGTGCGCCGCCGGTGACCCGGCATGCTCCGACGGCTCCACCATCAAACTCTTCGCGCACGCCTCGTATGTGCAGTCCGGGATGACGGCGCAGGCCGCAACCTTGGTCGCCGCCCGGCTATAGGACCGCCTTGCGCCGCGCGGGCTTGGCGTAGGTGGCGCCGAGCTGCGGTACCCGCAGCGGGCCCTGGTCGCGGGCCGCCAAGATGGCGTTGCGCAACGGACGGGCCAGGCCCGCAAAGGATCCCATGTCGAACAGCAAGGGCGTCAGCAACCGGTTGTGGACGAAGCCGAACGAGCTGCCGGCTTCGGGGTCGGCCCAGCCGAGCGTGCCACCGAGACCGACGTGGCCGAAACCGCGCAGCAAACCGGGCACCGGCGATTCGTGGTAGCCGAGGTGAAATGGCATGGGCACCACCATGTTCGCGTCGGGCCACTTGCGCCGCGCCTGCCCGGCCAGGCCGCGCGCCAGCTCCTCGGACAGGTACTTCTTGCCGTCGATGCGGCCGTCGTTGGCCAGCACGGCATACATCTTCGCCAGCCCGCGGCCGGTCACCACACCGTTGGCAGCGGGGACCTCCCCGTCGAGGAAGGGTGTCTCCCCCTTGATCAGAGAGACGACGCCGGGAAAGTACATCGCGCCCAGCGCGCCGGAGAACGGCAGGCCGGCCATCTTGGGTGCGATGAAGTTGAACACCGGGGCGCGCAGCCTGCCCTGCGGTATCAGGATTTCCGCGGGCTTGGTCGGCGAGCCTCCCGGAGGGCGGCCGAGGTGCAAGCCGTCGGTGTTGAGGGGACGCGCGACCTCCTGGCGGATCAGGTCCCGCATGCCCTTGCCCGTCACCGCCCTGGCCAGCCCGGATAACAGCCATCCGTAGGTAAGGGCGTGATAGGCCTGCACGCCGCGCAAGTGGTCGACCGGCGCGGCGGCGAGACGTTCCTCCATCAGGACGTGGTCCATCAACTGCGCCTTGGTGACGCCGCGCAGGTGCGACAACCCGGAGCGGTGCCGCAAGACGTCGCGGACCGTGATTTCCGCCTTGCCGTTCGCCGCGAACTCGGGCCAGTATTCGGCGACGGGCTCGTCATAGGACAGCAGGCCGCGGTCGGCCAGCCGATGGATCACCGTCGACGCGACACCCTTGGTCGCCGAGAACACCATCGCGCCGGTGTCGGCCGTCCAGAGCTGGGTGCCGGCCCGATCCGACCAGCCCGTCCAGACGTCGACGACGGGCACGCCGTCGATGTAGACGCTCAACGCTCCGCCACCGAACCGGCGCCCGGGAAACAGCTGCGCGAACAGCTTGACGACGTTGCCGAAATGGGGGTCGGCCGCACCGGAGACACCGCGTGGCAGGCCATCGCCGGCGACCAGAAGGGCCGGCGGTTTCACGGTGCCGCGCCGCCCCGCTACCACGAGGTCGAAGCTATCAGCCGCCCCCAGCGAATTCGGGCGATTCGGCTAGCCGGGCGGCTCCGGGGGCTCCGGGGCGGGCGGTGGACCGGTCGGCGAGTCGTTCAGATACCTGCGCAGCCGAAGCAACTGGTTGACCACCATGCCGATGCCCAGCAGCATCAGCCCCACCACTATTGCGACCACGATTGCGGCGCTCACACCCTCCATGATGGCAGGACGGGGTTTCAACATCTCCCATTGCTGGGTAGCCACAGCGGCATGAGTAACGAGGACAAGCTGAAGAACAAGATCGAAGACCTGGGCGGGCGGGCCAAAGAGGCCGTCGGCAAGGCGACCGGGGACCACGACACCAGGGACGAGGGCCGGGCCGACCAGGCGAAGTCCAGCCTCAAGGACGCGGGCGAGAAGGTGAAAGACGCGTTCAAGAAGTGAGCGGGCTTTCCGCGCTGCGCCGGCTGCCGGCGCTCGTTGGACTGGCGGCGCTGGTAGCCGGCGCCCTGGTATCCAGCGCGCCCAGCCCGTCGGCGTCCGCGGAACCGTGTCCCGATGTCGAGGTGGTGTTCGCCCGCGGGTCGGGCGAGCCGCCCGGCATCGGTGGTATCGGCGGGTCGTTCGTGGACGCGCTGCGCTCGCAGATCGGCTCGCGCTCGCTCGGCGTGTACGCGGTGAATTACCCTGCCAGCACGGATTTTTCGGATCCCAGCTTCCCGCAGACGGTGGTCGACGGCATCCGTGATGCCAGTTCGCACGTAGAGGCCACGGCCAAGAACTGCCCTAACACCCGCGAGGTGCTCGGCGGGTATTCGCAGGGCGCGGCCCTGGCCGGTTATGTCACCTCGGCGGCCGTGCCGCCGGGCGTGCCCGCGTCGGCCGTGCCCCCGCCCATGCCGCCCGACGTTGCCAACCATGTCGCCGCGGTCACCCTGTTCGGAACGCCGTCGGGCGACTTCCTGCAGAAGTATCACGCGCCCCCGCTGGCCATCGGCCCGCTGTATCAGCCGAAGACCATCGAGCTGTGCGCCCAGGGCGACCCGGTGTGCGGCAGCGGCAACGGCGGCGACTTCGCCGCGCACGTCTCCTACGGCGTGAACGGCATGACGGGCCAGGCGGCCAACTTCGCCTCCAGTCACCTGTAGCCCGGAAGGCCCTGCAAAGATCGCAGCATGCGCGTTCTGATCACAGGCGGTACGGGATTCGTCGGCGGCTGGACGGCCAAAGCCATCGCAGACGCGGGGCACTCGATCCGATTTCTGGTGCGCAACCCCGGCAAGCTGGAGACTACGGTGGCCAAGCTGGGCGTCGACGTGTCCGACTTCGCCGTCGCCGACATCACCGATCGGATCGCGGTGCGCGAGGCGCTGGACGGCTGCGAAGCCGTCGTGCACAGCGCCGCCCTGGTCGCCACCGACCCGCGCCAGACGACGGAAATGCTTACCACCAACATGCAGGGCGCCCAGAATGTCCTCGGCCAGTCGGTCGAGCTGGGCTTGGACCCGATCGTCCACGTGTCCAGTTTCAGCGCGCTCTTTCATGCCGGCCTGGAAGAGCTGTCGGCGGACCTGCCGGTCGTCGGCGGGGCGGACGGCTACGGGACTTCCAAGGCGCAGGTCGAGATTTATGCCCGCGGTCTGCAGGATGCGGGCGCGCCGGTGAACATCACCTACCCGGGCATGGTCATCGGTCCGCCGGTGGGTGACCAGTTCGGGGAGGCCGGCGAAGGCGTCAAGGCCGCCCTGCAGATGCATGTGATCCCGGGGCGGAGCGGGGCCTGGTTGATCGTCGACGTGCGCGATTTGGCCGCGTTGCATGTGGCGCTGCTGGAGCCCGGCCGCGGCCCGCGCCGGTACATGGCGGGCGGCCATCGCGTTCCGGCGGCGGAGTTGGCAAAGATGCTCGGCGAGGTGTCCGGGTCGGCGATGGTCTCGGTTCCGATTCCCGACACCGCCCTGCGCGTCGCTGGCGCGGTAATGGATCGCGCCAGCCGGTTCGTACCCTTCGATACGCCCTTCACGTGGGCCGGGATGCAGTACTACACGCAGATGCCGGCGGCCGACGATTCGCCCAGCGAGCGCGAACTCGGCATTACCTACCGGGATCCCCAAGAGACTCTGGCTGACACGTTCGAAGCCCTTCGCGCCGTGAGCTGAGCGGTGCGGGGCGCTCAGCTGAAGGACCAACGACTGCCGTAAACGGGGTCCTAATGCCCTCGCCGGCCGTGGTCGGCGGAGAGACCATCGCCGTATCGATTCGAGTCATGCGCGCCCAGGCAGGGTCGGACTTCGGATTGGAGGTACGGCATGACCAAACCCATTCCACCCCTGGATCTTTCATGGCTGTTGATCGAGTCGTCGGCCGGTACGACGCATGTCGGCGCCATGCTGTTGTTCAAGAAGCCGGCCGGCCGCGCGCCCATAGTGCGCGAGATCGTAAAGGCGTATCGGGCGTGCACGCCGGCCCCGCCCTTCAACTACGTTCCGGAGCTGCTCGGTCGGGGGGCGCCCCATTTCCGAGAGGTGACGCACTGGGACCCCAACTACCACGTCGGACACCTGGCCCTCCCCGCTCGCTCCTCCTACGACGATCTGCTGCGGCTCGTGGCGGATCTGCACGAGCCACAACTCGACCGTAACCGGCCGCTGTTTCGGTGCTGGGTGATCGACGGGGTGCCGGACGGTATGTTTGCGATCTACACGAAGACCCATCACTCGATCATCGACGGCGAATCCGGCCTCAAGCTTCTGTACGCCGGGCTGAGCACGACCGGGGAGCGCACCGTCCCGACACCCGCCTTCGCGCAGGGCGCGCCGGAACCCGCGCCGCACCCTCCGACACCCCTCACGTCGCGGATCGCCGACTCGATTCGCGCGACCCTCACGCAGGTCGAGGCGCTCAGCCAGATTTCGGTCGGCGCGCTGCGCAAGCTCTTCGCGACTATCGTCCAATCGCATCTGGAGGGCAGTCTGCCGTTCGGGGCGCAACACGCCCCGACCAACGCCCCGCTGCAGATCGGGCGAAGCTTCGCGACGCTTTCCTTGCCGCTCGAAGAAATGCATGAGGTCGGGCGGCGCCTCGGGGCCACCCTGAACGACGTGGCTGTCACGGTCATCGACGCCGGACTACACGCCTACCTACGCGAGACGGGCCAAGCCTTCGCGCACCCTTTCATTGCGATGTGTCCGGTGTCGCTGCGCGGCGGCCGGGACACGACGATCGGCACGCGAGTGTCGGCGGTGTTTCCGCGACTCGGAGAGCCCGGAGCGAGCATGACGGAACGGATCCATCAGGTGGTGGACTCGGTCGCCGCGTGCAAGAAGGAGCTCAGCCGCATGTCCAGCGAGGCGGCACTCACCTATGCGGCCGGGCTCGTGGCGCTCGCCGGCCTGGGTTCATCCACGCACCTGGACCGCGTCGTGCACCCGGCGTGCAACCTCGTGATCTCCAACGTGGCGGGCGCAGCGGAGATCAAATACCTCAACGGTGCGCGCCTCCTCGGCATCTACCCGGTTTCCGCCCTCGCGGCCTCGATCGGACTCAACGCCACCTTCGCGTCCTACCACGACAGCATGGACTTCGGTTTCGTCGCCAACGCCGCGGCACTCGATGACCTACCGCGCCTCGCCCGGTGCACCCGACGGGCCTATGGAGAGCTGAAAGAGGCGGCAGGACTGCAACCTTCGAGTCCCAAGTCGGCCACCGTGTAGGAGGATCGACTGATGAAGAGCGTAACGTGCACCAACGCGAAGCTGGACGTCGTCGATCTACCCACACCGACGCCGGCCAAAGGCCAGTTGCTGATCGACGTCCTCCGATGTGGCATCTGCGGATCGGACCTGCACGCGCGGCGGCACTGCGACGAACTCGCCGACGTGATGGCCGAGTCGGGATATGACGCGTTCATGCGATCGGATCAGCAGGTGGTGTTCGGCCATGAGTTCTGCGGCGAGGTACTCGATTACGGTCCTGGCACCCGCAAGGCCCCGCGGCCCGGGACCCCTGTCGTCGCCCTGCCGCTACTGCGGCGCGGCAAGGAGGTGCACGGGATCGGGTTGTCGACCATGGCGCCGGGCGCCTACGCCGAGCAGCTTCTGGTCGAGCAGTCGCTGACGTTCGCCGTTCCGAACGGACTGTCCCCCGACGTCGCCGCGTTGACCGAGCCGATGGCCGTCGGGTGGCACGCCGTTCGGCGCGGCGAGGTGGGCAATGGTGACGTCGCCATCGTCATCGGCTGCGGGCCAATCGGTCTCGCGGTTATTTGCATGCTCAAGTCGCATGGGGTGCGCACCGTCGTCGCGAGCGACTTCTCGGCGGGCCGCCGTGCGCTCGCGACGGCCTGCGGCGCCGATATCGTCGTCGACCCCGCACAGGACTCGGCGTACGCAACCCAGGCCGGACGCAAACATCTGCAAGGCATCCTCGAGGCATTCGACCTCGCGGTCGGCACGATCGAGAAGCTACAAAGGCTGCGGCTGCCGTGGTGGCACGTCTGGCGCGCCGCCGAAGCCGCCGGCGCGGCAACGCCCAAGCATCCCGTCATCTTCGAATGCGTCGGCGTCCCGGGCATCATCGACGACATCATCTCCAGCGCGCCGCTGTTCTCGCGGGTCGTCGTCGTCGGCGTCTGCATGGGTGCCGACCGCATTCGACCGGCCATGGCGATCAACAAAGAAATCGACCTGCGGTTCGTGCTCGGCTACACGCCACTTGAGTTCCGTGACACCCTGCATATGCTCGCCGACGGCAAGGTCGACGTCGCGCCGCTGATCACCGGGACGGTCGGGTTGTCCGGCGTCGAAGCCGCTTTCGAGGCACTCGGTGACCCCGAGGCGCACGCGAAAATCCTGATCGATCCGAAGAGCGACGCTAAGCGGCCGGCTTGATCTCCAGCCCCACGTGCACCTTGTCGACGCCGCCGCGCACGATCGAGTGCGCGTAAAACCACCACGCGTGGTACCAGTACCGCTTGAGCACGGCGTTGTACACCCGCCGCGTCTCCGACTTCGGCAGGACCCGCGCGATCGCTTCGACCGGCTCGCTCTTCGGCTTGCCCAGGGCGCCGCTCTTGGCGATCGTCACCCGGGGCGTGTTGTTGATCCGCTTTGTTTTCCACGACCCGTCGTCGGTGATGACCAGGAGCTTCTCCCCGTCGGGCACACCCCAGATCGCCGTCGGTTTCGGGCGGCCGTCCTTGGTGAATGTGGTCAGAAGCAGGTATTTGGATGCGATGACGTCTTCGAAGCTTGGAGCCACGGTTTTTTTCCTTCACTTTTTGAACTGTTCGGAGCAATTCCCCGGTCGTCGATTCCCTAATCATGAACTTGGCCTGCGCTTGTCTCACACGCCGTGTTGATTTTTAGCGATCGCCCAAATTAGGGTCCGTTGATGGCCAGGGACTCCACGACGCGCGACATGCTCATCGACGCGACGATCCAGATCATGGTCGACGAGGGTTACGCCGCGGCGACGTCACGCCGGGTGGCGGCCGAAGCCGGCGTCAAGCCCGCCTTGGTGCACTACTACTTCCCCACCATGGACGAGCTCTACCTGAATGTCTTCCGGCGCGGCGCTGCCGCGTACCTGGAGCGCCAACAGCGGGCGTTGGCATCCGACCGCCCCCTGCACGCCTTCTGGGAAACGCTCATCGAGCCGAAGGACACCCGCCTGCTGCTGGAGTTCATGGGCCTGGCCAACCACCGCAAGGACATCAGGGCCGAGATCGCCGCCTGGTTCGAGCGGTGGCGCGAAATGCAGATTACCGCGCTGAATTTCATTGTCCGCGAAAATGACCTGAACACCGAGGAGTTTCCACCCGCCGGCATCGCGGTCATCATCGCCGCGGTCGGCCGCATGCTGATCCTGGAGCAGGCGCTGGGCGCGACGACCGGCCACCAGGAGGCCATCTCGCTGATGAACCGAATGGTCGACCGATTCGAGATGCCGAGTTAACCCGAATCAGGGCAACACGACTCGCAGCCGCTCCCAGCCCCGCACCGTCGACGTCGAGGCCAATTGCGCCGTGTCGTAGTCGATACCCCATTCGGGCCAGCGGTTCAGGATCTCGTCCAGCGCGATGCGGCCCTCCAGGCGGGCCAGGTTGGCGCCGAGGCAGTAGTGCACACCCTTCCCGAACGTGATGTGCGAGATGTTGTCGCGACGGACGTTGTAGGTGTCGGGATCGGTGTAGCGGCGGTGGTCGCGGTTGGCGGCGCCGAACAGCAGCAGCATGGCGCTGCCGGCCGGAACCGTCGAGCCGTAACACTCGAAATCCCTTGCCATCCAACGCGCGACGTGGGGCCCCGTCGGCTCGAATCGCAGCGTCTCGTCGACGGTACGGGTCAACAGTGACCGATCCTCATCGACGGCGCGCCGCTGGTCGGGATGCTCGGCGAGCACCTTGGCCAGCCAGCCGATCAGCCGGCCGGTCGTTTCGTTGCCCGCCCCGGCCACCACCTGCGTGTAGTGCAGCACCTCCTTGCGCGTCAGTTTTCGGTGCACCCCGTGCTCATCGTCGAACTCGACGTTGAGCAGCGTCGTCATCAGGTCGTCGGAAGGGTTCTTGGCCCGCCATTCCACGTAGTCGGCGTAGATCCGGCCGTCGGCGATCGACTCGGCGTCGGCAACCTTCAGCGGTGCGCCCGGCTTGGTGCGCAGGTTGGCATCATTGGCGTCGCGCACCGAGACTTGTTCGGACTCAGGGATTCCCAACAGCATCCCGATCACCCGCATCGGCATCATCGAGGCAAGCTCCGCGATGATGTCGAAGCCTTGCGAGCCGACGAGCGGGTCCAGGCACCGCACGCAGTATTGCCGAATCTGGTCCTCGAGGGCGGCCATCCGGCGCGGCGTGAACACTCGCGCCATCAGGCCGCGCAGCCTGGTGTGCTCGGGCGGATCTTGGAACATCATGACGCCACCGGGCATGTCGAATTTCGACTGGATGAGCTCGAGGATGTCACTGCGCTTGCTGGAGAACGTCTCCCAGTTGGCCAGCGCCCGCTCGACGTCGGAATGCCGGGACAGCGCCCAGAAGTCATAGCGCTCGTTGTAGTAGATCGGTGCCTCTTCGCGCAGCCGCGCGTACGTCGGATACGGGTCGGCGTTGATGTCGACGTCGTAGGGGTCGTAGTAGACGTCCGTGTCGCTGCTGACGGTCATCGATGCTTCACCTCCACGCCGTTTGGGCGATCGCCCAAATTCGCGGCGCACCCATGTCTAGCAGCAGGTAGACCGGGCAGTCAAGATGCCGGAGAGGGATGATGTCGGCGTGACATTTGACAAGGACACCACCGGGCTGGTGGTGATCGATCCGTACAACGACTTCATCTCCCCCGGCGGCAAGGTGTGGGAGCGCCTGAAGAACGTCATCGAGAGCAACGACTGCGTCACGCACATGAGGCAGGTGCTCGACGCCGCGCGGTCCGCGCATATCCGCGTGTTCTACGCGCTGCATCGCCGATACCGCCCCGGCGATTACGAGACGTGGAAATACATCGCCCCCGTTCAGAAGGCGGCGTGGTCACGCAAGACCTTCGAGTTCGGCACCTGGGGTGGCGAGCTACGCGACGGGTTCGAACCGCAGCCCGGCGACGTCGTCGCCCATGAGCATTGGTGTTCAAGTGGTTTCGCCAATACGGATTTGGACCTGCAGCTCAAACGGCACGGCATTCATCGGCTCATCGTCATGGGGCTGATCGCCCACACCTGCCTCGAGGCCACGGTGCGGTACGGCGCGGAGCTTGGTTACGAGGTCACCGTGGTGCGCGACGCAACGGCGGACTATTCGGACGTGGAGATGCGCGCCGCGCTCGAGGTGAACATCCCGAACTACGCGACCGCGATCCTGCCGGCGAACGAGGTGATCGCCTCGATCGCGGCCAGTGTTCCGGATCTGTGAAGATTTACCGCCCGGGTGTGAAGGCTTCGTTAAGACGGCGGCACGCCCGCGGCCGGACCGGCACCGTGGAGGTATGACGCTCTTCGAGCTGCTTCCGTCGGTGAGGCACGGGTTGAACCCGCACCTCGATCGCGCGGTCTGGCCGCTCAGTGCGTACGTCGACGACCTGGGCCGATTGTGCGTCGGAGACGTCGCCGCCGACGATATCGCCGCCGAGTACGGCACCCCCATCCACGTGGTGGACGAGGAGGATTTTCGCGCCCGCATCCGCTGCTATCGCGCGACGCTCCCCGATGCCGAGCTGATTTACGGCGGCAAGGCGTTGTTCAGCGTGGACGTGGCCCGCTGGGCCGCGGACGAAGGGGCCGGCGTGAAGGTCTGCTCGGCCGCCGAGCTGGCCACCGCGCTGGCTGCCGACGTCCCGCCCTCGCGGATCGTCCTGGCCGGCGCGAAGACCGCGACTGAGCTCGGTGACGCGATCGAGGCCGGGGTCGGGCGGATCGTGATCGACTCACCCAGCGAGATCTCGCTGCTCGCCTGCCGGGTGCGTCACCGGCAGCGCGTCCTGGTGCGGGTCATTCCCGACGTCGGGGCGCCCGACCAAAAATTCGGCTTCGCCCTGTCGGGGGGCCAGGCGGCACTCAGGCGTGTCGTGGACCAGCCGTCGCTCGACTTGGTGGGGCTGCACTGCCAACTCGGGGCGCACCTCACCGACGCCTCGCTCTACGGTGCGGCTATCCGGCAGATGATCGGCGTGATGGCCGAGGTCCGCGAACACCATCAGGTCGTGCTCACTGAGCTCAATCTCGGCGGCGGTCACGCGATCCCATACCGTTCGGGCGACCCGGAACTCAACCTGCGGTCGCTCGGGGCCACCGTCGATGCCGCGTTGGAATCCGCTTGCGCGGAGCGCGGATTCCCGCGGCCGAAGATCGTGATCGAGCCAGGCCGGGCGATCGCCGCACGCGCCGGGGTGACCCTGTGCCGGGTCACAGCTGTCAAGCGGCAGCCGGGCGGGCATACCTTCGTCGCGGTGGACGGCGGACCGGCCGACAACCCGCGGCGTATGGGCGCGAAATACACGGTGGCACTGGCGAACCGCCACCGCCCGACCGCCAGTACACCCGTCACCGTCGTGGGCCGGAATGGACACGGTGACGAGATCGCGCGCGACATCGAGCTGCCCGCGGACATCCACCCCGGAGATCTGCTGGCGGTGGCCTGCACCGGCGCCTATCAGCACTCGACGGTATCGAGCCTCAGCCTGGTGGGTCGGCCGCCGCTGGTCGCGGTCTCCGGCGGCCGCGCTCGAGAACTGGTGCGCCGGGAGACCGTGGCCGACCTGCTGGCCCGCGACCGCGGTTGGAACGGCCAATGACGTCTTCCAGCACGAACGTTCGCGCACGCGCCGACCGCTTGCGTGTCACTGTGGCGTACGCCGTCCTGTTGCTCGCGGTCTCCGTCACCCTGACCGCTATGGGTGCGCGCACCCGCGCCTCGGTCGTCAGCGAAATGAGCACCAACCTGCACAACCTGGCGCACGGCCACCTGGCCGCCCTGGTCGGTAGCGCATTCGTCAGCGACGGGGGCAACGTCTATCTCTGGTTGCCCGGGCTGGTGTGCCTGCTGGCGCTGGGCGAACTCATCTGGCGCGGTAGGGGCTTGCTGATCACCTTTGCCGTCGGCCACATCGGCGCCACCTTGATCCTCGCGGTAGGGCTGGTCGCCGCGGTGGAGACGGGATGGTTGCCGTTCTCGGTCGCGCGGGCCACCGATGTCGGGATCAGCTACGGCGCGGTGTGCGTGCTGGGCGCCCTGACCGCATCGATACCGTTGCGCTGGCGTCCGGCCTGGATCGGTTGGTGGCTTGGCATCGGGTTGGTGGCCACGTCTGACGCGGACTTCACCGCGTTCGGTCACGTTCTGGCGCTGCTCCTTGGCATGGGCTTGTCGTTCCGGTTGCCGTCGATGGCGCGCTGGACGCCCGTGCACGCGACCTTGCTGACCGTCGGCGCCGCGTTCGGGTTCTTCGTGCTGTCGGGATGCTCGTCGTTGATGGCTCCCGTCGGCGGGTTGACGGGCGTCGTGGTGGCCCTGCTCGCCAATCGGGTGGTGCGGTCGGCCGCGGTCTAATCGGTTGAACCGGTCAGCGTCTCGATCTCATAGCGACTGGCCGTCCACGGCGGGGAGTCGGGTACGGGCGTGAGGGTGATCGTCAGCTGCGCTTTGCCCGCGGTTACCGATTGCGGCAAGAGGTACGTGTCGTCGAGCCAGCGATGAAAGCTGTTGTTGCGGGGCTGCAGCCAATTCCCGACGGGGACGCCATCGATGGTGATGTCCGCCGACTGGAAGCCGTCCGCCTGATCCGACGTGCGGCGCAGCAGGATGCCGCGGTTGTCCGGGTTGGTCTCGAGGTGGAACGTGACCGCGGCGTTAGTGGCGCGGACCGATCCGATCACCGGACGGGTGTCGTCGGCGCCTTCATATTCGCTGACCAGCAGCTGATCGGCGCCGTCAGTGTCGGCGTATCCGTGCAGGAGTCGGCTGACCGGGTCGCCCGGGCGAACGTTGTCGCCAGGCGTAAGGGTGTCATTCGGCTGCGTGTAGAGGAAAGCTGTTGAGCTGTAGTCGGGTTGAACCATGTTCCGTTTACCGTGCTCGATGCCGAAGCGGATCGCGGAGTGGTAATCGATGGCGTCGGCGAGCATGAGCCGATAGACGGCGACACAGTAGTCGGCGCAGCCGGCGGTGGCCGTGCGCCGGTCCGGTTGTCCGGTGAGCGGGTCGCTGAAGCGGGTGCCGTCCTTGAAATACCAGCCACCCTCGTAGAGGTCCTCGGTACCGGTGCCATACCACTGGGGCGACCCGGCGCCGTCCGTGTAGACGCGTTCGGCCCCTTCGAGAAAGTAAGGGGCGGCGTCACTGAACGCGGTCCTTATTCGAGAACCGCGGATGGTGTGGCTGACGCCGACGAATTTCCCGTGGCCCTGTTCGTCGGCGAACAACCAGTCTTGGCCGGGGACCGTCGGCCCGGCATGCGAGCGAGCGGTGAAGTAGCCGGCGCGACCGCTGGCCAGTGCGGGCGCCCATTGGGCGTCGGGGACGGTGGTCACGTCGCTGTCGATTCCGGCTACCGGGTCGTCGGTGGTGTTCACAAGCGTGATGCGGGCCGCCTGGGCGAAAGGCATGGGCCACCATGCGGACAGCGACAGCGGTCCTCCGGGCTGCTGGACTACGGCGAACATCAGGGACCGCACGGTATTGGCACCCAGCCCGGCGCCGAAGAACTCCCCGAGCGGGGAGTCGACCATGGTGCGGCCGTCGAAGTCCATTTGCAGCCGCAAGCCGCTCAGCAGTTGGTCCGCCGGTTCGGGCAGTTGCAGCCGTAACGCCGAGATGGTGCCCGGGCCGGTCGATTCCGCGATGGTCGTCTCGGCCCGGGCCGGGACCTCGACAACCCGGTTGTCGTGAACCGCCGCAGCCGCAGATGGTTTGGGGTCAACGGTGCCCGCGGCGCGCATCGTGGCGAGCACGTCGAGCGCGCGGTCGGCGGGCGAGAAAGTGGAGACGCCCACGGCGCTCGAGAATTGGCGATAGTCGACGTGGTAGTACTCGAGATTCGATGCGACGCTGATCCGCATCGACTGTCGGTAGGGCATCGGCACCTTGATGTACACACCGCCGGGCGACTGTGCCGCATTCGCAACGAGCGGCCATTCGAACGGCGCACCCAATGCACCGTCGACCACCGATTGCAGGGGAGCGTCGAGCACGGTTCGTCCGTCCAGTTCGACGCGGATATTCCCGATCCGGGTCACCTTGCCGCCGTCGCGGGTGAGCCAGATCGAATCCACCTCGCCGGCACCGCGGTCCTCCGCGATGACGCAGCCGGCACCGCCGGAGGTCAAGCATCCTCCGGTGCCATTGCGGTTACCGGTGGAGAGGTCGAAATCTCCGCCGCTGCGGTCGAAACTGGAGAGCTGCAGGGCCTGCGTGTCGGTGCGCAGATACGGCAACCGGTCCAGCCGTCGATAGGTGTCCCAGCCGACCAGCCGGTCGCCGGTGTCGTCGCCGATCGGCGCCGCGAGCGCCGCGGCAACACTGGCCGGCACCGAGAGCGCAAAAGCTAACGTTGCGCACCACGCACGAAGAGCCACCGGCATAGCGAATAAGCTTACTTTTCTCGGTCGGGTTGACCGGATTTGGAATCTAACGACGGTCCGGCCCAACAAGGCGCGATGATCCTTCTGGGTGAAATGCATTCATGATGCCGGTAGTTCGGGGAGGAGCGGACCAAAATTGGCACGAGCGGATACGCCGGCGCGGTCAGTGTGGTCGTGCAGATAGCCTACCGAGTTCACCGGCAGGATTGCAATGGGGCACGGCAGATGCCGAGATCGCCGACAATAGTCGGCGGTGCAAAGCCCGTATCTCCGTTCCCCCGAACATGTTTCGCATCGCCCTGCATTGTTGGAAATGTAGGTCGGATCGTGCGCTGCTGCCCATATTATCCCCCCACCCGCCCATGCGGAAGATTTCGAAAATGAATGCAAATCAGGCTCTCGGTCGCCATCAAGGACGCATCCGCCGGCCGTGCTGCCGGCGACTATGCCCTATGTCGCGCTTTCAATCAGTTGAAGTTGACGGCCGCAAATTTAGTGAATCCCATAGCATTCCGCATTGCACTCACGTAATATAACTCCCCTCGGGCGTACATCTCTCCTCTAACGGATGGAGTGGTTCATGTCTCGTATGAAATACAAGGTTGTCCTCGGGCTGATTCTGGCCGCCACCGCGCTGACATCCTCGGGTTGCACGGTGCCGCTAGTCATCGACTGCAGCACTGCAGCCACCGGAGTTACCTGCACGCCATAGGGGGTCGTTCGGCCTTCGAGGGGTTGCGCTGCTGGCACGCTTTCCTTGGTACGACCGCTTTGAAGCTACCGAGTACTTGGGCGTGCCAGTTAGCGCACCGACTCTCGTCGTCCTGCTCGAGATGAGACTGCTTGCAAGTCAAGCACTTATCTGAGCAGCGAGTCGCACGCTTTGCGTGGTGCGCGCACAGGCGATGAAAGTGAATCGCGCTATCCGGGCGCTCACAGTGCGCTTTGGCGCGCATCGGCACAATCGTGTCGAAATCCGTTGCCGCCGAATGCCGGTTCGGGCGCGCTGCCGTCTGTGGCCGCTCCAGTAAACCAGTGCGGACATCACTGTGACCGATCTCCTTGAGTCGCTGCGGCACAGGGAAATCCGGTACGGAATTCTCGGCCGTGGTCGTTACGCCTGCAGACGTTGACGCACCGGATCGTCGCAATTTTGTTTAATCCAATAGCATTTCGGATTGTACTCACGTAATATAACTTGTCTCGGGCGTAACATTTCTCCTCAGATGGATGGAGTGGTTCATGTCTCGTATGAAGTACAGAGTTGTCCTCGGCTTGGTCTTGGCCTTCACCGCGTTGTCGAGTTCCGGATGCACGTTGCCGACTATCTCGTGCACCAGTGGGGCCACCGGGATCACCTGCACGCCATAGGCGGTCTTATCGCCGTCGGGGTTGCGCTACTGGCACGCTCTACTTTGCAGGCTTGCCTTCGGCCGTGGGGCGTGCCAGTCAGTGCACCGACACTTCGTCGGATGATCTTTGAAGCGCCTGTCTACCAAGCGTTTCGCACAGCTAGCGGGTTAGCGCGCCAAGCCGACTAGGCGCAGCGCCAACGTCACTGTGACAAATCTCCGCACGTCCTGTGGCACAACGCAATCGCAGCTGTGCAGTCCCCGGCACCCATGGGCCGAAGCTCTATTACTTCGCCTTTCCGTTCTTCTTCAAGTCCGTATCCCGGCTGGGCTGAACGCGTTTCGGTTCTCCCGGCATTTTCGGGTAGTTCGGCGGATACGGCATATCGCCGAGGCCGCGCTCTTCGTCGGCGTCGGCGATCTCCAGTAGGGGCGCGATCGACTGCGTCACGTCATTCATTGCGGCCCAGGGGTCTTGGCGGCCCTTCACCAGATCGGGAACGGTTGCGATGGTGTAGTCGTCCGGTTCCGCGCCGGCCAGTTGGTCCCATGTCAGCGGCGTCGACACTGTCGCGATCGGGGTGGGGCGTACCGAGTACGCCGATGCCATGGTGCGGTCCCGGGCGTTCTGATTGAAGTCGATGAAGATGCGCTCGCCGCGTTGTTCTTTCCACCACGCAGTGGTGACGGCCTCGGGCGCGCGTCGCTCTACTTCACGGGCCAGCGCGATGCCGGCTCGGCGTACCTCGATGAAATCCCAGTCGGTGGCGATCCGAAGGAAGACGTGGATCCCGCGCCCACCGGATGTCTTCGGATATCCCACCAGACCGAGCTCGTCGAGCAGCGGGCGCAGCACGTCGACCGCGACCTCGCGCGCCTGCTCGAAGGCGACGCCGGGCTGCGGATCCAGGTCGATGCGCAACTCGTCGGGATGGTCGGTATCCGGGCAGCGCACCTGCCACGGGTGCAAGGTGATGGTGCCCATCTGTGCCGCCCACACGATGGCGGAGGGGTGCGTCACCTTCAGCGCGTCGGCGGTGCGTCCGGAGGGGAACGTCACCCGGCACGTCTGCAGATAGTCGGGGTGGTGCTGCGGGACCCGCTTCTGGTAAATCTCCTCACCGTCGATGCCATCCGGGAAGCGCTGAAGATGGGTGGGCCGGTCACGGAGCGCGTCGAGCATCGGACCACCAGCCACGGCGAGGTAGTACTCGACGAGCCGCCGCTTCGTGCCTTTCGAACCCAACTTGGGGAAATAGACCTTGTCCGGACTGGTCAGGCGAACCGCAACACCGTCGACGTCGAGCTCTTCTGCAGCGGCCATACCAAAGATTCCAGCACAATCGGCCTATGGACTTACCCGTCATGCCCCCGGTGTCGCCGATGCTTGCCAAATCGGTGCGGTCGATCCCGCCCAATGCGTCATACGAACCGAAATGGGACGGATTCAGGTCCATCTGCTTCCGTGACCGCGACGAAGTGGAGCTGGGCAGCCGCAACGAGCGGCCCATGACGCGCTATTTCCCCGATTTGGTGGCCGCGGTCCGCGCGGAGCTGCCCGAGCGTTGCGTGATCGACGGGGAGATCGTCATCGCAACCAACCACGGCCTGGACTTCGAGGCGCTACAACAGCGCATCCACCCGGCAGATTCGCGGGTGCGGATGCTCGCCGAGGCGACACCTGCGTCCTTCATCGCATTCGACTTGCTCGCCCTGGGCGACGAAGACTACCTGCGGCGACCATTCAGCGAGCGGCGCGCCGCCCTCGTCGATGCCCTGGCGGACTCGGGGCCTTCGTTCCATGTCACGCCTGCCACCACCGATGTCGAAGTTGCGCGGCGCTGGTTCGACGAATTCGAGGGGGCCGGCCTCGACGGTGTCATCGCCAAGCCGCTGACCGTCACCTATCAGCCCGACAAGCGCGTCATGTTCAAGATCAAGCACGAGCGGACCGCCGATTGCGTGGTCGCCGGCTATCGCGTGCACAAGTCCGGCGGCGACGCCATCGGCTCGCTGCTGCTCGGGCTCTACCAGGACGATGGTCAGCTCGCGTCCGTCGGGGTGATCGGCGCTTTTCCGATGGCCGAACGGCGGCGCCTGTTCGCCGACCTGCAGCAGCTCGTCACCGAGTTCGAGGACCACCCGTGGAATTGGGCTGCCCACGAGGCCGGCGAACGAACGCCGCGAAAGAACGAATTCTCGCGCTGGAACGCCGGAAAGGATCTTTCGTTCGTGCCGCTGCGTCCGGAGCGCGTTGTCGAGGTTCGCTATGACCACATGGAAGGCCGGCGCTTTCGTCACACCGCGCAGTTCAGCCGGTGGCGCCCGGACCGCGAGCCGCGCTCGTGCACATACGACCAACTCGAACAGCCGGTCACCTTCAGCCTCGGTGACATCGTGCCCGGTTTGGGATCGGGTTAGAAGGGTGGCGGCTGGTTGCGTTCGGTGATGTGGGCGGCGTTGACGCGCGTTCGGCATTGATTCGACGGTCTCGATCTTGCTGTTGGGTCCGACGGCGCTTGGGCCTCATGACTCCGCGATCGTCGGAAGGCCGATATTGCGTTGTGGCGAATCGCAATTCGCCCGTCGGAACGCGCATCGCGGGAAACAGCAGCCGGCTGCCCGGACGGGTCGTGTAGGTCCGTCCGGTTGGCGACGTCCACGCCACGGTGCCGTCGACTCGTTGGCGATCAGCCAAGCGGCCTGACTCCGGTAATCTTCGCGTTCCTCGGCTTACACTTCCGCAATGTTCTCGGAGACGCGCTACGCGCTGAACGGAGACTTGCACGTCGCCTATCGCACCTCACCCGAAGGTCCCCGCGACATCGTGTTCGTCCCGAACTGGGCCACCTGTTGCGAGCATCTTCCAGAGCTACCGTCCCTTCAAGGGTGGGTCGAGACGATGACATCGCTCGGTCGACTGATCTTCTTCGACCAGCCGGGCACGGGAGCGTCCGATCCAGTCATGCCGGGGGCGCTACCAACATTGGAGCAATGGGCCGACAGCATCACCGCGGTGTTGGACGATCTCGGGAGTCGCGAAGCGATCCTCGTCGCATTCGACGGGTCGTTCGCGCCAGCGGCGCTGTTCGCGGCGACGCATCCGTCCCGCACCACCGCGCTCGTGGTGCTGGAGTGCTACGCGAATCCGATGGTTGAACGCGCTGATGGCGTCAATCCCGAGGAACTCCTCGCTGCCTTTGCCGCCATATGGGGGACGGGGGAGGTACAGCATGTCTTGAATCCGGACATGCCGTGGAACGAGGAGATCAGGGCAGCTTGGGCTCGAATGGAACGCCAAGCGGCGAGCCCAGGGACCATCGCAGTCGTGCAGCCCCTCGCGGCCGAAGTCGACGTGCGGGCGCTGCTTCCCACGGTCCGCGTGCCAACCCTCGTCGTCCACCACACCGACGACCCGTTGACCCCGCCCGCGTGGGGCAAGTACATCGCTGATCACATACCGGGCGCGAAGTACGTCGAACTCCCTGGGCGCAACATGTACCACTTCGTCGAACCGGAATGGCGCGAATCCTTCCGGGCGATCGCCGAGTTCCTCACCGGTCACCAGGCAGAGGTTGCCGACGACCGGGTTCTTGCCACCGTGTTGTTCACCGACATCGTGGACTCGACGCGCCGTGCTGCGGAGATCGGCGACCGTGATTGGCATGCGCTGCTGGACGCCCACGACGCCATCGTGCGCGTCCAACTCAATCGCTTTCGAGGCAGCGAGGTAAACACCTCTGGTGATGGCTTCCTTGCGATGTTCGACGGCCCGCAACGAGCGATCCGCTGTGCCATGGCAATTCGCGACGCAGTGCAGGCGCTCGGCCTTGAGGTGCGCTCCGGGTTGCACACCGGCGAATGCGAAATGCGTGGCGACGACATCGGCGGGATCGCCGTGCACATTGGCGCGCGGGTGAGCGCACTGGCCGACGCAAACGACGTACTCGTGTCCAGCACGCTGCGTGACCTCGTGATCGGGTCAGGAATCGAGTTCGAGGATCGCGGCACGCATGACCTCAAGGGTGTGCCGGGTGAGTGGCGTTTGTTCGCCGTCGCTTCCTCTTAGCGATGGCCCCGCTGCTGGGGGTGTGTCTTCCAAAAATGCCCGTGCCGTCGAGGCGTTGCTTGTCGTGCCAAGCCGTCCAGGATGTTTGGAGCAGGTGGTAACACCGATTGGCTCTATTACTACATCAGGAGCCAGATCCGAGACACCACCGACGCAAGCGAGCTTGCGTTAGCGCTGGCACACGTCAAGCTTTGCGCCCGCGACCTGCCGCACTACAGACACGGCGGAGGACCTTTGGTGAAGCGCATAATCCGGTCGGGTGTTCTCCACAGGTCGATCGTTTGAACCACCCAGTATGCGGCGAACTCGAGGATCAGCGCCACCTCGGCTAGAAGGCCCCAATGGCCCCCCAACCCTCTTGAGACATGAACCCAGAGAACTGCAATTAACGTCGCCAGCATCAGCCAGGCAATCCCCCAGTAGATGCGCTTATAACCGCGCTGATGCGCTGACTTCGACGGGTCCTCTCGCCCGACGACGTATGCGGTGCAGAACGTGGTGGCGATGAAGGACGAGAGCAGCAGTACCGCGGCTGCGCCGTGTGCATACTGCTTGAACGTGTCCGGAAAGAAGAGCAGCGCAATCAGTCCGAGCACCATAATCAGCCAGAAAACGCACAGCGACACTATTCCGCCCGGCCTTCGTTTCCGCGGGGGGCGGCCGCGCCTCCATTGGTCCAGCATCACCGACCAGATCAGCAAATAGCCCAGACCCAACGCGATGGCGACCGCCCAAACATTGGGCAGCATGGCGGCCTTGGCGGTGTCGTCGAAGTCGAGCGGCAGATTAGCTGGCCCGGGGCACAGGTCCATGGGTCGAGGCTGCGGCACTATCGCGGCGGTTAATGCGCTCACCCCGGCCAGAGTCAACAAGACATCCTCGGTGTCGGTGCTGCCCCTATAGATGATGAATAGCGTGCCGAGCGCCAGGAGCGCGGCGACGACGATGCTGTGCGCGGAGGTGTAATAGTAGGTGCTGATGGCCGATTGCCAGCAGGGTGCCGATATCTTTTCGATGATCACGCC
Source organism: Mycobacterium sp. 852014-50255_SCH5639931 (assembly GCF_001665605.1). Classification (GTDB taxonomy): domain Bacteria; phylum Actinomycetota; class Actinomycetes; order Mycobacteriales; family Mycobacteriaceae; genus Mycobacterium; species Mycobacterium paraffinicum. The sequence goes on along the minus strand of NZ_LZSV01000029.1, from coordinate 150,857 downwards.
CGCAGCGACCATCACCATTAGTACGACCATGGCGACGCGTAAGTCACGGTATATGGCAAGCGTGATGGGAGTGCGACGCGGGCGTTGGCCGTCCGTACCGCTTGGCTGGCTCACGCTGCCCACACTTCTGGACGACGATCGCTTTCGCCCTTTTGGTTCGCTTCAGGCATGTTCGGTACCTGTTTGTGACGATGTCCGGTGATATGGCTGACTTCACACGATTTTACGGATATTCGTCTAACGGGTGTGCAGCAATGCGGCTTCTGATTTGAAGTCGCGCGGCATCGGCCTGCCGAAGGCGGACGTAGACCGCGTCAAGAGCCACCTGGCGAAGTACTACAAGAAGAGGGGCGAGAGCCCTCCGTGGGAGCGCGGGTGATCTAGACCGCGACGGAAAGCTGCGACAGTCCGCGCAGCGTGACGTTGGCCTTGTACTGCGGCTCGCCGTCCAGCCGCGCGTGCGGGAACCGCGCCGTCACCGCCGACAGCGCCACGCCTGCTTCCAGCCGGGCCAGCGGCGCGCCCAGGCAGTAGTGCGCTCCCCGACCAAAACCCAGGTGTCGCAATCCTTTCCGATCCGGGTCGAAGAGATCGGGCCGGTCGAATTCGGCAGGATCACGGTGGGCGGCGGCGAGCACCAACATCATGACATCGCCCGCGGGTACCTCGGCTCCACCAATCGTCATGTCGGCGAGAGCAATTCGCCCGACAAGTTGCACGGGTGGGTCGAAGCGCAGGGTCTCTTCCACGATGGCCGACGCTCGACCCGAGTCGGTGCCCAAGCGGCTCCACTGGCCGCGATCGCGCAACATCGCCAACATGGCGTTCCCGATCAGGTTCACCGTGGTCTCATGTCCGGCGATCAAGAGCAGGTTGCAGGTGGAGACAATCTCCTCCTCGGTCAGTTGATCTCCGGACTCCTCCACCGCGATCAGCCCCGACAGCAGGTCGTCACCGGGTGTCGAACGGCGGCGGTCGATCAGGCCGTGAAAGTACTCGCGCAGCCACGTTCCGGCCTGTTGTCGCTGATTCGCGACCTCGGGCGGCACTCCGGTGATCGTCGAGAACGGATCCAGCGCCTGGGCGAGCAGTGCGGACGCACGGCTGAATTGCGGCTCGTCGTCGAGCGGCACGCCGAGCAACCGGCAGATCACCGCGACCGGCAGCGGATAGGCGAAATCCTCGACGACGTCGAAGTGACCCTTTTCGGCGACCCGATCGAGCATTCCGTCGACCAGCGAACGAATGTCGGGTTCCAGCGCGTTCACCACCTTGGGCGCAAATGCCTTGCTGACCAGCCTGCGCAGCCTGGTGTGATCGGGTGGATCGAGAAACAAGAAGCCCGGCGGGCCCTGCCTGCGCGGCGCTGTGCCGGCCTCGGCCTGCCGCTTGGCGACCGTCGAGTTGACGTTGTCGCTGCTTGACGATGGGTGCCGCAATACCTCGTCGCAGTCTCGGTAGCTCGAGAAGACGGCCAGGTTGGCGCCGGGCAACTGCAGCGCTCCGCCGTCGCGAAACTGCGCACAAAGTGGATATGGGTCGGCCCGGTTGGCCGGGTCCAGCAGCTGCAGCAGCAACCCCTGGGAATCGGTCGGCGCGGTCGTCATGCGGCCATTCTGCCCCTAGGCGGACCGCAGGCAGTTTCAGCGACGGAGGAACTCGACGATGTGGCCCGCGAGCTCCTCGCCCGCATCCTCTTGCAGGAAGTGTCCGGCGCCGCGGATCAGGGGGTGATCGATTCCCTGCGCGCCGCGCATCTCGCGTTGGAAAATCGGGCCCATCGGGCCGGTGATCGGGTCGCTGTCGCTAAAGGCGACCAGCATGGGGGTGGGGCTCGCGGAGAGTTTGGCCCACGCCGCTTTGTTGGCCGCCGCCGCGGGATCGTCCGCCGAGGTCGGCACCAAGCCCGGCATGGCGCGCGGGCCCGCGCAGTACTCATCGCCGGGGAACGGCGCGTCATAGCCCGCGCGCACGTCGTCGCTCATCGGTTGGCGACAGCCACCCTGCACGAACGCGCCGACGTGTAGCTCCGGTGCGGTGGTGATCGCCTCGCGAAAGCGCCACCAGACGTCGGGCATCGGCTGCTCCCCGGTCGGCAGGCCGGTGTTGGCCACGACCAGCCGGGCGAATCGATCGGGGTGTTCGGCGGCGAGGCGCAAACCGATCAGCCCGCCCCAGTCCTGGCCGACCAGGGTCACGTTTCGAAGGTCGAGGACGTCGAAGGCCACCGCGCGCATCCATTCGACGTGGCGCGCGTAGCTGTGATCCTCGCGGCGGGTCGGTTTGTCCGAGCGACCGAACCCGACCAGGTCGGGGCAGATGACCCGGTGTCCGGCGCCGACAAGTATCGGAATCATCTTGCGGTACAGGAAGGACCACGACGGCTCGCCGTGCAGCATGAGGATCGGGTCGGCCCGCTCGGGGCCTTCTTGCACCATGCAATCCGCAGCGTCCCGCCCTCGCCGTCCGATATTTCGCAATACCTGGGCGCATACGGAAAGTCGGGCACGCGGTCGAACGACTCGTCGGGTGTGCGTAACGTCTGCATGTCAGGTCCCTTCGTGTAACCCCGCCAGATCGGGATGCGCCATCAACCGGTCTAAAAACCCGAGTTGCCCGTTCAGAAGCTTGACGCGGGCCTGCGCCACCGAAAACCAGCCCACCCGATCGACTTCCGGGAACTCGCGGAACTTGCCCGAACCCTTCGGCCATTCCAATTCGAAGGTGTTGCTGCGCGCGTCGCTCACGTCCAAGTCGCCGCAAACGGCGAAGGCGGTGACCAGCTTGCCGCCGGACTGCTTCAGTTGGCCTAGTCCCAGCCGGGCCCCGGCCGGCGCCGAAAGCCCGAGTTCTTCGAAGAACTCGCGTCGGGCGGCGGTCCACGGGTCTTCACCCTCGGCGTACTCCCCTTTGGGAATCGACCAGGCCCCGTTGTCTTTTCGCGCCCAGAACGGGCCTCCCGGGTGGGCGATCAGGACTTCGACGACGCCGTCGCGGGACCGGTACAACAGCACACCCGCACTGAGTTTCGGCATTCGCTCAGGACCCGACCGACCGTTCCAGGTCCTTGAGCGAGGACTCCAGGTGCACGAGCAGCCGCTGCAGGTGCGGCACGCTGCGCCGGCATCCCACCAGACCGAAGTCCAGGTTTCCGGCGTTGTTGGCCAGCGTGATGTTCAGCGCCTGCCCATCCAGCGCGATGGACAGCGGATAGTTGCCGTCGAGCCGAGCGCCACCGTAGTAGATCGGCTGGGTGGGCCCCGGCACGTTGGAGATGATGATGTTGAACGGCGGCGACGTCGACGCCACCCAGCCCGGAACCGCCGCCAACGCCAGTGCTGACGTGTTGGCGGCGGACAGCGCCAACGCCTGGAATCGAGGCAACTGCGAGAACACCTTCTTGTTGCTGCGCATCGAATCGCTGATGGTCTGCAATCGCTGTGCGGGGTCGTCGGTATCGGTGGCGAGGTTGCACAGGATGGCGCCGACGAGGTTGCCCCCGGCGTCGGCCTCGTCTTCGGTGCGCAGGCTGACGGGGACCATTGCGATCAGCGGCGTGTCCGGTAGCGCGTTCTGCTCGAGCAGGTAGTAGCGCAGGGCGCCCGAGCACATCGCCAGGACGACATCGTTGAGCGTCACCCCGGCGGCTTTCTTGACGCTCTTGATGCGGTCCAACGACCAGGACTGCGCGGCGCAGCGGCGGGCGCCGCCTATCTTGACGTTCAGCATGGTGCGCGGCGCCCCGAACGGCAGCGTCAGCTGCTGCTCGAAGAGCGCCGCCCGGGCCAGCGAAAGCGTAGATGGGGCAAGCGCCGCAAGGGATCCCGCCGCATGCAGCGCCGACGTCAGCGGGCTTACCCGGTTGCTCTTGCGCTTGCTCTTGGGCAGGCTCCACGGCGCGCGAATCTCGGGGTCATCGGGGTCGGTCGACAACGCGCGCTGCATCAGCTTCTGCGCGGAGACGCCGTCGATCAGTGCGTGGTGGATCTTCGTGTAGATGGCGAACCGGCCATCCTTGAGACCCTCGATGATGTGGGTCTCCCACAGTGGACGATGACGATCCAGCAGGCTGCTGTGCCACCGCGAGGTCAGCTCGAGCAGTTCACGGATCCGACCGGGCGACGGCACAGCCGAGCGCCGGACGTGATAGTCGACGTCGACGTCTTTGTCGTAGGACCAGCCCAGGTTCGCGATTCCGCCGACGAACGCCGCCGGATGCTTGCGGAAAGTGGGCTGGAAATCATCCTGCGCGACCAAGCGGTCGTAGAGGTCACGAACGAAGCCGCGGCCGGCGCCCTTGGGCAGCTCGAACAACTGCAGACCGCCGACATGCATGGGGTGTTCCCGCGACTCTCCCAGCAGAAATATCGCGTCGGTGGGCATCATCAGTTCCATGCACCAATTAGACCTCGACGGACGCCGGGGCGAAGGCGCTCTTTAGAACATCGCGGTCTTTCGGCCCCTCATAAAGGACAAAAGCCTGTAGCCGTGGGGCCGCGGCCGCGTGGCAGCATGGGTTCGTGGCGACACCATCGTTGAGCTGGGACGTGGTGGCCGTTGACAAGCCAGAGGATGTCAACGTGATCATCGGCCAGGCGCATTTCATCAAAACGGTCGAAGACCTGCACGAGGCCCTGGTCGGCGTGAGCCCGTCGCTGCGGTTCGGCGTGGCCTTCTGCGAGGCGTCCGGACCGCGGTTGGTTCGCCGCAGCGGCAACGACGCGGACTTGGTCGACCTGGCAACTCGCGCCGCGCTGGCCATCGCGGCCGGACATAGCTTCGTGATCTTCCTGCGGGAGGGCTTTCCGGTCAATGTCCTCAACCCTGTGAAAGCGGTGCCCGAAGTCTGCGGGATCTACTGCGCCACAGCGAATTCAGTTGAAGTCATTGTCGCGGAGTCCCCGCGCGGTCGCGGCATCGTGGGTGTGATCGACGGTCAGACTCCCGTCGGAGTGGAAGGCGACCGCGACGCGGCCGAGCGCCACGACTTGCTGCGCGCTATCGGTTACAAGCTCTGACTGTCAGTCGCCCGCGAGGGACCATACCGACGTGGCGATCAGATCACCCCGATCGAGCCCGGCGGCGCGGTGTTGGTGCACCTCGGCGTACTCGGCAGTGGTCACCATGGCGATGAACGCCTGCGGCGTCGGGTATTCAACGATGAGAATGGCGTCCCACCAAGGCCTTTCGCCGTCACCGATGACGAACGTCGGCGCAGTTCCCGCGTAGCGGACGGTGGCACCCACACGCTGCAGGTGCGGTGCGACCTCCTGCCCGTAACGCCGGTAGGACTCCAGGCCATCCGGGGACTTGAACTTCAACAGGTTGACCATCACCACCGGTGCGTCGGCGGGCCGCGCGGCCAGGGCCGTGAACTGTTCGGCGTTGGGCTCCAAGTTGCTCATGGTGACGATTAGAGCAGATCGGTGATGGTCTTCAGGCCCGCTTCGTACAGCACGCCGGGCAGCATGCCACCGTCGTGCTCGATGGTGGTGCCGTTGACGAAGTCGGCCTCCCCGCCGGCCAGGAACACGCAGACCCTGCCCACCTCCGCGGGGTCGCCCGCACGCCGCAGCGGAACCGCGGCGAAATACTTTGCGCCCGTTGGGTCGTCCTTCGGCAAAACGAACGACCGGAAGTTCTCGGTCATCGTTGGCCCCAGCGCGATGCAGTTGACCCGCACCTTGGGGCCCCACTCCTCGGCCAGCGAGCGGGTGAGATGGTTGAGCCCGCTCTTGGCCGCGCCGTAGGAAACCAACGTCGGTGATCCGGCCGGATGGCCGGCGCCGCTGGAGATGTTGATGATGCAGCCCACACCGTCTTGGGTGCGCATCTGCCGGTAGACGCGGATGGCGAACCAGAGCGGGCTGATGAGGTTCATCTGCACCGCGTACGCGTGGAACAGCGCGGTGCGCTCGTATTCGTCGTCGCTGGCGGGCGCCCCCTGAATGCGTTGCACCAGCTCGGGAATGCTCTCGGCGTGCGGCGCCGGAACGGTCCCGCCGGCGTTGTTCACCAGGATGTCGATCCGGCCGTGCTCGGCGACGACCTCGGCGACGAAGGAATCGATCGCGCGGTAGTCCCCTTGGTCACAAACCTTCTGGGAGGCCCGGGCGGCCCAGTCGGTTTCGCAACCGGGGATGGCGTCCAGCGGTGAACGCGAACAGCCGACGACGGTGGCGCCGGCGCGGAGCAGTTCGTGGGCGATGCCGACGCCCACGCCGCGGCTGGTTCCGGTGACGATCGCGACCTTGCCGTCGAGGATGCTCATGACAGGCCTTCCCACTCGCAGTCGATGTTGACAGTCACTGTCAGCGGGTCATACTGTGCCAGTCCGGTCGTGGGCGTGTAAAGGCATGCAATTCGGAGGTCAGCAGATGAGTAGTCCGTCCAAGCTTCGTGTCATCCAGTGGGCGACCGGAGGCGTCGGCAAGGCGGCCGTCGCGTGCGTCCTGAACCATCCGCAGTTGGAGCTGGCGGGCTGCTGGGTGCACAGCGCCGACAAGAACGGCGTCGACGTCGGGCGGATCCTCGGAATTGAGGACCTCGGTGTCACCGCCACTTCCAGCATCGACGAGATCCTGGCGCTGGACGCCGACTGCGTCATGTACAGCCCCCTGGTGCCCAACGACGACGAGGTGATCGCGATCCTGCGATCCGGCAAGAACGTTGTCACGCCCGTCGGCTGGGTGTATCCCGATCCGGGTAACCGCCGGCACCAGGCCGTCGCCGACGCGGCGGTGGAAGGCGGGGTGACCCTGCACGGTTCGGGGATCCACCCCGGGGGCATCACCGAACGATTCCCGCTGATGCTGTCGTCGCTGTCGTCGGCAGTCACTCACATCCGCGCCGAGGAATTCTCCGACATCCGCACCTACAACGCCCCGGACGTCGTGCGCCACATCATGGGCTTCGGCGGTACCCCCGAGGAAGCCATGCAAGGGCCCATGGCCGGCCTGCTCGAGGCGGGCTTCAAGCAGTCGGTGCGAATGATCGCTGACCACATGGGATTTCGCATCGAGCCGAACATCAGGACCATTCAGGACGTCGCCGTCGCGACCGCCGACATCGACTACGCACCGTTCCCGATCACCACCGGAACGGTGGCCGCGCGCCGGTTCCGCTGGCAGGCCCTGGTAGACGGCGAGCCGGTCATCACGGCCGCGGTCAACTGGCTGATGGGTGAGGAAAACCTGGAGCCGGCCTGGAATTTCGGCGGCCGGGGCGAACGCTTCGAGGTGGAGATCACCGGTGACCCCACCGTGAGCCTCACCTTCAAGGGTCTGCAGCCCGAGACGATCGCCGAGGGGCTGGTGAAGAATCCGGGCGTGGTGGCCACGGCCAATCACTGCGTCAACGCCGTCCCCGACGTCTGCGCAGCCGAACCCGGCATCAAGACTTACCTCGACCTGCCCATGTTCGCGGGCCGCCCGACACCCGGGCTCGCCTCGTCATGACCGGCGCCCCCGGCGACGTATCGTTCTGTCACCTCGTCGTCGGTGTGACCGACATGGACCGTGCCCTGACGTTCTACCGCGACCTGCTCGGCATGGAGGTCGTGTTCGAAACCCTCATCTCCGGTGAGCCTTTCGACGTGGTGCTGCACGCCACCCGCAAGCAGGAGGGCCGGGTGGTGGGCGGCCTGCTCGGCGGACTGATGGTTGAGCTGCTGTCACTGGGTGCGAGTCCTGCCGATCAGAAGCCCGCGCGTCGCGGCATCACCGGGATCCACAACGTCTCCCTGTCGGTGACCGATCTCGACGACACCCACCGCCGTGTTACCGCGGCCGGCTACACGCCCGACCAGGAGCCCTTCGAAATCGGTGGGGTGCGAATGTTTTTCGTCAAGGATCCGGACGGAACCCCAGTCGAGTTCATCGAGCTGCCCGACGGTGTGCGCAGCACCTACGAGATGCATCGTGGGACCCCGCTGCGGATGGGACCGGTCACATGACCTACAGCCATCCTTCCTCGATGCGCGACCACGTCGCGATCGTTACCGGCGCCGCCCAAGGCGTGGGCAAGGGCACCGCCGCCGCGCTGCTGGAACGCGGGGCGGCGGTGCTGCTGGTCGACATCCAGGACGAGTTGCTTGGCAAGACAGCCGCCGAGCTGTCGTCGTTGGGACGCGTCGAGAAGCTGACGGCCGACCTGCGCGACCCGGACAGCGCCCAGCGGATTGTGACGGCCGCGGTCGACGCCTTCGGCACGGTGCACGGCCTGGTCAACAATGCGATCGCCACCAACGAGCCCAAGGCGTTTGTCGATATCACCACCGAGGACTTCGCGCTCGGTCACGACGTCGGCCCGCGGGCGACCTTCCTGCTCATGCAGGCCGTGCACCCCGTAATGGTCGAGGCAGGCGGCGGCTCGATCGTCAATCTCGGCTCCGGGACGGGCACCGGCGGCGAACCGAAATGGGGCGGATACGCCGCCGCCAAGGAGGCCATCCGGGGCCTGTCGAAGGTCGCCGCTTTGGAGTGGGGGCGCGACAACATCCGGGTCAACGTGATCTGCCCGTTCGCCGAATCGGACGGTGTGAAGTTCTGGAAGTCGTTCGCCCCCAAAGAGTACGAGAAGGCCGTGCGACGCGTGCCGATGAAGCGGATCGGGGATGTCCGCACCGACGTGGGCGCGCTGGTGGCCTTCCTACTGGGCAGCGACGGGACGTTCATCACCGGGCAGACCATTCACGTCGACGGTGGAATCGGCTGCTTCCGGTGACCTTTCCCGCCAGAGGAGAATCGCTGCGCGACCGGCAGCGCGCCCAGATCCGGGCCGACATCAGGCGCGCGGCGTTTCGGCTCTTTGTCGAGCGCGGATACGACGCCGTGACGACGGAAGAAATCGCGGCTGCCGCAGGCGTTTCGCCGCGGACCTTCTTCCGGCACGTGCCGACGAAGGAAGAGTTGCTGCTCGCACCCGTTCGCCATGGCGGCGCAGCGATCGTCAACCTGCTCGAGCAGCGGCCCGCCAGTGAGTCACCCGATGTCGCGCTGATCAACGCCATCATCACGCGGACCCGATCGTTTGAGCAGGCGGACACCGACGAGTGGCGAGAAGCGCTGCTGGTGGCCCCCGATCTGCTGCGTAAGGTGACCGTTCACACGCCCGCCGACAAGGAGCGGGCGGCCAAGCTGATCGCCGAGCGCATGGGCGTGAACTCCGACGTCGACCTCCGTCCCGGCTTGCTGGTGCAACTCGCTTTCGCGGCAGCCGATTTCGGTTTCCAGCAATGGGTACGTCAGTCGGGTCGCCCGTGGCCGCTGGATCGCTACGTCACCGAAGCACTCGAAGCGGTCAAGAGCCCACACTGGAAACGTAAGCGCACCTGATCAACCCGGCAACGCCTCAGGGTTCGCGATCCGAATCGGGGCCCCGTCCAGCCAAGCGGCCACCGCCTCCACGGTGTCGGAATAGAAGGCGGCGAGCATTTCACGGGTGACGTACCCCAGGTGCGGAGACAGCGTCACATTCGGGAGCAGCCTTAACCGGTGATCGGACGGCAGCGGTTCGACGTCATAGACGTCCAGCCCCGCGCCGGCAATGCGCCCGGTTTCGAGAGCGGCGATCATCGCGGCCTCATCGACGATCGGGCCCCGCGACGTGTTGATCAAGTATGCCTGCGGCTTCATCAGAGCCAGCTCGCGTTCACCCACCAGACCGCGGGTGCGTTCAGACAGGACGACGTGGATGGAGACCACGTCGGACTCCTCGAACAGCGTCGCCTTCTCGACCCGGCGCGCGCCGGCCGCCGCGGCGGCGTCCGCGGTGAGGTTCTGGCTCCACGCGATGACGTCCATGCCAAAGGCTTTTGCGTAATCGGCCATCCGCTTGCCCACCCGGCCTAGGCCGAGCAACCCGAGCGTCTTGCCGGACAGCGTGAGACCCGTCGTCACCTGCCAGCCGCCGCCTCGCATGCGCCGGTGTTCTTCCGCCAGGTTGCGTACCGTGGCGATCAGCAAGCCCCAGGCGAATTCGGGGGTGGCGTCGTGCACGGATCGGAATCGCGGATGGGCGAAGTCGGTATGGGCGACGATGATGCCGCGCTCGGTTGCCGCACCCAGGTCCAGGTTGGGCAGGCTTCTTCCGACGATCGTGATCAGTTTCAAGTTCGGCAGCTGCGCAAGCAGCGTTCGTGGTAGCGCCATCCGCTCGCGCAGGGTGCAGATCACATCGAATGGCCGCAGCTCGTCCGCCGCTTCATCCTCAGAGAGGTGGCGTCCGAAAACGGTGACGCGGGATCGGTTTTGCACCGATGACCAGTCGGCAAGCCGCAGGGCCGCTCCGGCGTAGTCGTCCAAAATCGCCACTTGGGGCGTGGGGTAACCCATCTCACCATTCAAGCACCGACCGCATACTGGTCTGGTGATGCGTCGGCTCGCTCTCGTTCTGGTGGCGGCGGGTCCGGTGCTGAAGTGGCTGTCGAGTAGGGCTCGGCGCTAGACCGCGACTCGCGCTCAACCGCCCCCACCGGCGCCGCCGCCGAAGGCGACCGCCAAGCCGAGTGCGGCTGCGCCGCCGACGAGCGCCGATGTCTTTGCTCGAGATTCCATGGCAGGCGCATACTCGCATATTCGTGGCGCAATCTGGGGTTGGCCCGTTAGTTCAACGCGGGCAGGACCTTGTCGGTGAGCAATTGGACCGACTTCCACGCTTCGTCGACGGGCATGCCGCCGACCAGTGGGTGCATCACGAGCGGGCCGTAGTTGTCGGCGTCGCGCACCTCCGCGATCAGCTCGTCGGGCGCCAGGAAGCGATACCGGCCCGACGCCTTGACCTCGTCCAGCGTTTGCACGCCGGGCAAATGCATCAGGGATCTTTGATCGGTTGACCATCCGCCGTAAGTGACTGCCTCCCAAAGGATATGGTCGCCGAGCTCCGCCCATGCCCGGTCCGGGTCCTCGTGCAGGAAGATCATTCCGCGGTTAACCGGCCCCGGCATGAGAATGAGCGGCGTCATGCCGGCGTCGGCACACAGCTCGCGGTAGTAGGCGGCGATGTCGGGCAGGTGGTCGGCCAGGCTGAGGGGCAGCCGGAATCGTGCCGCGCGTCGCGCCGTGGCGCGGGTGCCACCGCCGACGTACAGCGGTGGATGCGGCCGGGTCCAGGTGCCGGTGCAAATGCCGGCGTCGGCATCCGCGCCGGACCATACCGACAGCATCCGCTCGAGCAGGCTGTCCATCAGAGCGCCCCGGCGCGCGAAATCGACGCCTATGGCGCCATATTCGATGGTGCGGTACCCGAGGCCGACCGTGGTGTGCAACCGGCCGCGGCTCATGTTGTCGACGAGAGCGATGTCCTCGGCGAGCCGCACCGGATTCCAGAGCGGGCCGAGCGCACAATCCACGCTGGCGATCAGCGTCGACGTACGGGCCAGGAACATCGCCGCCGCCATGATGGGATTGCAGCTCCAGCCGTGTCCGGTCGCGTGGTGCTCGTCGACACTGATGGAGGTGATGCCGTGCGACTCGCCCCACTGCGCCAGTTCGAGGGCGGCCGACAACAACCCACTCTGCGTGTGTGGTTCGCCGTGCGGCGAGGCGAAGTTGAAGCGCAGCACAGTCAGCAACACGTCATGCCTCCTCGGGCCCCGCCATCGACCGCAGGAACGCGGGAAAGTCGGGAAACAGCGCGCGGTCGACGATCTCGATTCGGGCGCCGAATGCGTCCGTATAGTAGGCGAATAGTGCGATATCGGAGCCGGGGACGTCCGCCGTCATCTCGAGCGTGAAGCCGTTGGCCTCCAGCCCACGCGCACTCTGGGCCAGGTCGTCGCTGAAGTAGCCGAGGTGGTGGACCGCGTTGCCCGGCGCGGCCGTCCACGGGGTTCCTGGCACCTCTTGCACGAGTTCGAGGTGCGGACTCTGCAAGGAGTAGACGATCGTCGAGGTCAATTCGCGGACGCCGGCCGGGGTGCGGAACGGCAGGGTGTAGCTCATCGGGGTGATCCACCGGTAGCCGGCCAGCGCGCTCAGCCGGCCCATGGCCGCATCGAGGTCGGGCACGATGATGCCGGTGTGGTAGAAGTCCTCGGGCCGCAGCGCAATTGACATGTCTTTCCTCGTGTCTCAGACGCAGTCCGACGCGGCGTCGACGACGAACACGGCACCGCTGGTGTAGCTACTCTGCTCGGTGCACAGGAAGGCGATGGTCGGGGCGATCTCCCCGACGGAACCGAAACGACGCAGCGGGATGTGCGCCAGCTCCGACTCCACCAATTCGGCCGAGCCGTGCATGGGCGCGGTCATCGGGGTGTCGATCGCGCCCGGCGCCACCGCGTTGACCCGGATACCCTTACCGGCCCATTTGACGGCGAGGTTCCTTGTGATGCAGACGATCCCCGCCTTCGCCGCACCGTATCCGGGCACCAGGGGAACGGCCCGCAGCGCAGACATCGAGGCCAGGTTCACCACGCTGGCGCCGCCCTCGGCGGTCGACGCCTTGAGGGCGCGGTAGAGCCCGACCGTCAATCGGTACGGCCCGGTGAGGTTCAGCGCGACCGAGGCCTCGAACCCGTCGGGTTTCGATTCATCAAGGCCGCCAGGGAAATTGGCGCCGGCGTTGTTGACCAGTACGTCGAGCCGATTGAACTTGTCCGCCAGCGCGTCCACCGAATCCGGGTCGCTGATCTGGAGCTGGTGATAATCCATGCCGGACAGGTCAACGCCGTAGACCTCCGGCGCCGGTTTGGTCCCGGTGACGGCGACCCGGGCGCCGGCGTCGCGGAACAACACGGCGGTCGCGTGCCCGATCCCGCTCGTGGCGCCGGTGATGAGGACCGTGGTCCCGGTGAAGTCGAAGCTGACGCGCGCCGTCATGAGTTCCTCGCTATCTGGTTTCTCAGCCAGGCGGTTTCCCAGAAGTTCGTGCTGCCGGCGAGAAGCTTTTCGTGGGCGTCCCGAAGCACGTCCCGCGCCCCGGCGTGGTCCGACGGAAGAAGCTCGGCGAGGTGGATGGCCTGCAGCGGGCGGCCGTCGGCGAGGTGTGCCCGCGCCCGGCTCACCAATGCGTCGGCCCCGGCCAGTTCGACCACGTCGGCCGCGACGGTGTCGAACCCGACCGGATAGAGCTCGGTGGTTGACTCGTGGTGAAACCAGCCGGAGTAGTTCTCCCAGATGGCCCGCACGTCCCAGGCGACCTTTCCATAGCCTTGTCCCACTTCGTATTCCGCGGGCAAAGTGATCTCACGCATCAGGGTCCGGATGTCCTTGCCGGCGTTCATCCCCTCGACGGTTTGATCGTGGACGTACCGGATCGCGTCGCGCAGCCGGGTCAGTTCGGCGTAAATAAGCTCGGCCCCGGCTATCGGTTCGAAATGACCGGTCACCAGGAGGTCGGGCCGCAGGTCGCGCACCCGGTCCACGGACGCGATGGCTGTCAGCGCGTCGCGGTACCGGTCGCCACGCACGGTGACCAGGTTGGGAATGTGGCCTAACAGTGGGCCGAAGACGTTTCCGCACAGGCAAATACGCTCGTCCGGCAGCCACACCACCAGTGAGTCGGTGGTTTCGCCGCCGGGCACGGAGATCAGCTCCATCCGCCGCTCACCGACCTCCAGGGTGAGGGTGTCTTCGAAATCGAGGTCGACGACGGGAACGCTCTGGCCGGCCAGCCGGCTGCTCCCCAGGCGCCGCTGAATGGCTTGGACGCCGGTCGCCAGGGTGTCCTTGAACGCGAAGGCGCTGCGGCTGGCGCGATACGGGATGAGGCGTTCGTTATCGTCGCGCCACAGCGTCCAGTTGGCCTGCGCGACGACGGTTGTCTCGGGGTCGCGCACGCTGTCCAAACCACCGACGTGGTCGACATGGCCCTGCGTGAAGATGATGTAGCGCACGGGCGAGGGGTCGACGGCGTCGAAGTTCGCGCGATGCACCGGGCCCTCGAAACCCATGCCGGTGTTGACGATCACCCGGCCCTCACGCGTGGTGAGCAGGTAGGAATTCGACAGCCCCGGTGAGACCCACAGCCCGGGCGCGATCTCCTCGGCCCGTTCGGCGGCCGCGGGACGCATGGCGTCGGCGCCGGGCCTGCTGCGGTAGACCGGTTCGAAACTCATCAGTGCGTTGCCTTCCGGCTAGCTCTCGGCGTGGACGTCGAACCTGTCGAAGTAGAAGTCGAATCGTCCGCGCACCTCGTCGGGCGTGACGCCGAAGTGCTTTTGCAGGTCGTAGTGGATGCGGCCGTGTTTGCCGCGCGGATTGCCGTCCAGATATTTCTGGAATCGCGCCCGTACCTTCGGTGTCAGTTCGGCGTCGCCGCATTCGTAAAGCCGCTCGAGCACCGGCATTTCGTTGCCGTTCAGCTGGTGGAAGCTGACGTCGATGCTGCGTTCGGCCGGGACGAGATCACGGTCGCGCACGCACGCGGTGAGCAGCCGGTGCACCCGGTCGCTCCAATAGTCCAGCAGCCAGTCGGGCTCGATGCTTGTGCGCCGCAGCCGATCGGAGTAGGCCATCATCGTGATCGCCGACTGAATAACCGCGACGGGATCACGGTGTGTGAAAGCCACTGTCGCGTCGGGAAACGTCGCCATGAGCGGGCCGAGCTGCTCACAGTGCTGCGGGCTTTTCAGGACCCAGGTCCGCGGACCGCGCAGGAAGGTCAACGCCTGCAGCACCTTTCTCAAGTATGCGTAGTGCCGGGTTTGGTCCAGGCTCAGGTAGTAGTCGCGCCAATCCGGCACGCGTGCATGCCATTCGAGGACGTAGCCGGCCACATCCAGGTCGAGCAGTTCGACTTCTTCCTCGATCGCCTCGGGGAATCGGTCGTGCATGGCGGCGACCACCGGAGCGCTGGCCATCAATGCATCGTGCTCGGATTTGGCTCGTGCGTAGCGGGGGTCGACCCCGAAGATGTCCGGTCCCTGACCGCGGGCCGGAATCGGCTCCTGGCTCTCCCAATACGGCAAGGCCCTCCGGCGCGGGTCGGCGGCAATGAGATTCACCAGATGGGTGGTACCCGAGCGCGGCATCCCGACGACGATGAACGGGCGCTCGATCGGGATAGCTTCGATCTCCGGATATCGCTTGAGGAGCTCGGTCAGGGACAACCGGTTGCGCAGCAACCGGACGACGCGTTGCCGCAACGACGAGCGCGTGAGCTGGCGCAAACCCTCGTCGGCTTCGATCGCGGCGACGTGCGCGGCGAGCCGATCACCGAAGCCGTCGACATCGTCAAGGTCGTCGACTCCGGCCTGCTCGACCGCCTCTGCGAGCATCTGGTCGATGTCGAAGTCGACGTGTTTGGCCTCGGTGAAGTCCAGGATCTGCCGTTGCACGTCGGTCAGCTTGGGCGCGGTCAGGTCGTCGAAGTCGATGTCATCAACGGCAGAGCCCACCGGATCCTCTTTTCGACGTGTCGTCGAAGAGAAATATGACACAGACGTTAGGCGTCGATCTGCTGTGGTCCTACAGGTTCGCCAAGTCGTCGGGCACGTCGACCTTGTGTTCCTGCAGCGCCTCGAGGGGCACCACCTCGAGGGTGCGCTCGTGCGTGGAGGCCAGCACCACGGGTGCCGCGCAGCCATCCTGGTGCGCACGCAGCCAGTTCAGCGCCGTTACGCACCAGCGATCGCCGGGCAACAGGCCCGGGAACCGGTATTCGGGAACCGGTGTCAGAAGGTCATTGCCGATGGAACGCTGGTGCTCCAGGAACTCAGCGGTCATGACCGCACAGATCGTGTGGCGGCCGAGGTCCTCGGGGCCGGTGGAGCAACAGCCGTCGCGGTAGTAACCGGTCACGGGTTCGGTGCCGCACGGTTCCAGCGGGCCGCCTAACACGTTTCGATCGGGCACGGGTTCAGTATTGCGCTCCCGGGGGTGAAGTTTGAAGTAACTTTGCCGTCTCCGCCGGGGCAAATTTGGCCGGCTCTGGCGCGGGTGGGGCGGCGTGCGCGCGGGCGCCAGTGACGAAGCGATAACAATTCGCACGTCAAGCTGGCGCGACGCGCTGAGCAAATCCCGGGGAAATCGCCGGGAAAATTTATCGTCACATCGTGCAACGAAGAACGGCCCTCAAGCTGCCACTTCTGCTGGCAGCAGGCACCGCGCTGGCGCGAGCGCCACGCGCCTCCGCGGAGGAACCGGGCCGGTGGCCCGCGGACCGCGCCAACCGCTGGTATCAGGCGCAAGGTTTCCTTGTCGGATCGAATTACATCACCTCCAACGCCATCAATCAGCTTGAGATGTTTCAGGCCGACACCTATGACCCGCGACGCATCGACAACGAGCTCGGCTGGGCCAGGTTCTACGGGCACAACACCGCCCGGGTCTTCCTCCACGATCAGCTGTGGGCGCAGGACCAGCGCGGCTTCCAGACGCGGCTTGCGCAGTTCGTCGACATCGCCGCGCGCCATCGCATCAAACCGCTGTTCGTCTTCTTCGACTCATGCTGGGATCCGGCACCCAGGGCGGGCCGACAACGCGCGCCGAGGCCGGGTGTGCACAACTCCGGCTGGGTGCAGAGCCCGGGCGCCGAACGGCTCGGCGACCCCCGCTACGCCGGCGTCATGCGCGACTACGTCACCGCGGTGTTGACCCAATTTCGCAGCGACGACCGCATTCTGGGCTGGGACCTGTGGAACGAGCCGGACAACCCCGCGCGCCAGTACAAGAGCGCCGAGCGCAGCGACAAGGATCAGCTGGTCGCCAACCTGCTTCCCCAGGTGTTCCGCTGGGCGCGCGCGGTCGATCCCAGTCAGCCACTCACGAGCGGCGTGTGGCGCGGCGATTGGGGACAACCCCAGGGCCGCAGCGCAATCAGCGACATTCAGCTCGCCAACGCCGACGTCGTCACGTTCCATTCCTACGCCGACCCGGCGGGCTTCGAGTCCCGGATCGGCGAGCTTGCTCCGCTGGGGAGGCCGATGCTCTGCACGGAGTACATGGCGCGGCCCCGAGGCAGCACCGTGGAGGGAATCCTCCCGGTGGCCAAGCGCCACAACGTCGGTGCCATCAACTGGGGTCTGGTCGCCGGAAAGACCCAGACCTACTTTCCCTGGGAATCGTGGGATCACCCGTACACCGCGATCCCGAAAGTCTGGTTCCACGACCTGCTCCGGCCCGATGGCCGGCCGTTCCAGGACACCGAAGCTCTGACGACCCGGAAGATGGCCGGGAGCCAAGCTTAGCAACTGTGGCCATGGACCACAAGTCAGCTACCGATGACATAGCCTCCGAGAACTCAGCCAGTCAAAGAAGGCGACGGGTTAGCTGACGTCTCTGAGCAGGAGACGTCGTAGGAGAAGCCGCGGACTGTAACGTTTTTCGCGCCAATAAGGTTTGGCCGCCGTGCCACACGGAATGTGCCGCTCGGTGGCGACGGCAGCCTAATCAGTGCCGAAAGACATAGCTCTGGCTAATTCGACGACCTTGATAACGCGATCGCCCCCAAGTGGAAGTCAGCCGGTAATTACCGTGCCCTGGCATCCGCGGTACGGTGCGCGGATCGGAAAAACGTCATTCCAGTGGATGCGATCAGAACCGCACGGTACCCATGTCTTGGTATGCTCCACGGATGGCCCTCCGAGGCGAAGAGCGTAGTATTCGTCGCCTGCTCCTCGGCAAGGCCAATGAGAAGTATTCGCAATTAATGCGCGATTACATCTACCAGAAGTTTCTGTATCGCTACTTGACCCGCCGGCTTGCCGCGGACGATGTCTTGTTCCTCAACTATGGGTACGAAGAGGATCCACCGATGGGCGTACCCCTTTCGCCCAGCGACGAGCCCAACCGGTATTTCATTCAGCTTTATCACCGCACGGCGACCCAGGTGAACCTCAACGGTAAGCAGGTGCTGGAGGTCGGATGCGGCCATGGCGGTGGGGCCTCATACCTCATGCGCACCCTGCACCCGGCCTCATACACCGGACTGGATTTGAACCCGGCCGGCATCGCCTTTTGTCGGGAAAGGCACAAGCTAGCGGGTCTCGAGTTCATGCAAGGCGACGCCGAGGATCTGCCTTTCCCCGACCAATCCTTCGACGCGGTGATCAATATCGAATCCTCGCACCTCTACGGTCAGTTTTCCCGTTTCCTCGCCGAGGTGACGCGCGTGCTGCGCCCGCAAGGGCATTTTCTATATGCTGATTTCCGATTCACTGACACTATTGCCGGCTGGGAGGCGGAGTTAGCTAATGCGCCGATGCGGACGCTTTCACAGGCCGTGATCAATTCAGAGGTTGTGCGGGGGATGGAGAAAAACTCACAGTGGTGGGTGTCGATGATCGATAAAGTTGTGCCACCACTCGCGCACAGATTTGTCGCACCCCCCGCCCGCCAGCTCGTTTGGAAAACGCAGCAGAGCCTGCAAGTGGGGGGCCCAGCGGAATACCGGATATACAGCTTCGCCAAGACTTGAGGCGGCCTGCCGTCTCCAGGCGATCGGCTCGCTGCGGTGGTCGATCTGCGCCGGTCAGCAGAACTGTAGGTCCACGTTCCATTGGCCGTAGGCCCGGCCAGCGGGACCGTCTGACACGTGAGTTGGCCCGATAAACCTTGAATGGGCCGCTCAGGCTGTAGTTGGCGTCATGGATGCGACCGCTGCCCCAACCTGCCGGTTAGGACGTGTCCCCCGCTGAAACGTTTGCCATCTCCAAGAGCCCGCCGGCTGCGTTCTGGTGGCGCTCAGTGCGCCGCCGGTGTTTGAGACGGGCCCGGTCGCCAGCCGCGGATCATGACCGTCGATTCCCAAGCTTGAGCCGGCGCTCTGGCTCAAGATACCGGTCGAATTGCGTCGTGACCGGCCCATATGCGGGAGTAGGCTTGCTCCGCAGAAGGGGGCGGCGATGTTCCTGGTGTCAAGTAACCGCTGACGGTGCGATGACGCTGGCAAACCTGAGCGAAGCAGAGCTGATTGGCGCGGCAGGCGGTGATCCCTGGGCGATCAACCAGAGCCTGCAGGCCGGCAGCCCGTTCCAAATCTCTCGTCTGGCAGAGGCCTTTCACAACGCGGGCCGACACACCGCCGAAGCCGACCATGCATTCGAGCAAGCCCGGAAACGCTTCGAGGCGTCGTGGAACCACCAAAACGGCGACAACCCGATCAACGACTCCGCCGAAGTGCAGCGGCTGACGAAATCCCTTGGCGCCCAATCGGAGCAACTGCCCAGGATCGGCGCAGACTTGGAAAACATCGCGGCCGGTTTGGCCGACGCGCAGAAGCAAGGCACCGCGGAGATCGCCGCCCTCGACCATCAGTTGCAGTGGCTCGACAAACTGATCGGAGCGGCGAAGAAGGACCTAGCGAGTGGCTCACTCTCCGCGAAGGACGTCGGCACACTGCATACGATCATCAACGCTGCGCACGCCGACGCAGTGGATGACGTCCGCGATGCCATCAAGCAGATGGATTCGATTCGCGACGCCTATTCCGACACGCTGCACAAGGCAATGGGCTCGTTACACACCGAAGGCTACGACCCGTCGCCGGCCGTCGACGACACGATGGAGCGTCCGTTGCGGGGCGAAGTGCGAGATCTGGGTCCGATTGCCGGTACCGGGGGCAATCCCGGCATTCCGGGTATCGGGGCGGCAGACTTGGGGGAGGTCGTCGAGATCCCCGGGCAGCCCGGCAAATTCCTTGCGATCTTCGGGGATTCGTTCTCCGGCAACAAGGTTGGCGAGGGTCAACACTATCGATCCGTGGCCGTACCGGTTACCTTCGATGCCGACGGCCGTCCGCATTTCGGAGCGCCTCTGACCGGAGCGAAAGATAGCGGTCACGAGCTATTCACCATGCCAGCGGAGGCGGTCAAGGCAGGAATCGACGACACGCTGCCCGCCGGGACGATCACGCTGGGGAACAAGACGTACATGATGGTTACGGGCACCAAGGGGGACCTTCAGCCAGCGGGTTCGTGGCTGGTTGAAGTCAACGGCGACCCCGGCAAGGGGTGGGCGATGGTGCCAGGTTCATACCGCCCCGCGGGGGAGGCGCCCACCCAAGTCAGCGGTTATAAGGGCTCGGACGGCAAGGTCTACATCGCCGCAGACTCGTTCGACCGCAGCCGAGGCGTCACCATGTACCGCGCAGATCCCGACAAAGTTTTCGATCGCGGCAGTTGGCAGCCCTGGACCGGGAAGGATTGGGGCCAGGCGGGGCAACAGGCCGCGCCGGTGACTACGGACCGCTACGGCGAACTCAGCTTCCGGGAAATCGGTGGGAAGCCCGTCTTGTCGGGTTTCAATGTCGACGCCCAAGGCGGACGGATGGAGGTACGGGTCGGCCCCAATCCGACCGGTATATTCGGCAACGTGCCGACCACCATTGTCGCGCAGAATGGCGACCAAGGTGCTCCAAAGTTTCTACCCCAGCCGTACGGTGGATACATCATGCCTGGCTCAACATTGGATGACTTGAATATACTTGTCAGTCAATGGAATACGGCAAACGACAGCAACGGGGTGCCGATCGGTACGCCCTACCAAACTCGAGAATTTCAAGTCAACCCGTTCCGTTGAGCGCCTAAAATGTAGTGTCGCCAGCGTCGATAGGAACGAAATGATCGTAAGAACACTCACCAGCATCAGCGCATTTGTGGGCGCCGCGTTGGTGGGGGCAGGCACGGCGCAGGCCGACGCGCTCAGCTTTCCCGACCTGAGCGGATACGCGCCTGCCAATGTCAAAGACTACGAGGTCTTGGTGCCCAACCCAGGACGGCAACCCGAACCGACTGTGTATTTCCTGACGCCCGACGGCATCGTGTGCAAATTCACGGTCGATCAGGCGTCGTGCAGTGGAAACAACCTGCCGGCTATACCTCCCGCAGCATCAAATCCTGACGCTGGAATTAGCGGCGTCAACTGGATAGGAACCACGAGCGGGCTGAATCAGACCAGCGGCGGCGAACCATCACACGTAATTCTCGGACAGCCCATCAAGACGCTTCCACCGGCTCACTCTCTTACGGTGAATGGCTTCGTTTGCGGGGTCGATAATTCAAGCACGACGGCATGTAAAGACCCGCAGGGGCGTGGCTTCGTGCTGTCACCGCATGGCTCCGGTTGGCTGCCACATGTGTGAACGATCCTCACGCGGCCTTGATTCTGCGTACGGTCTCGGCGAGAAGCTCGTCGAGAGTACTCAGCGGGAGGGGCGGCGTGTCCCCCTTAAGGAGCCATCCGCCGTCGCTTGAGCTGCTGATGACGATCAGTCCCCGCACCTGGGTGATCCTCAACGCCTCGACGCCTTCACCACACATGCCGTGACCGCGGACTTCAATCTCCCGCATCCACCGATGTGTTAGGCGCACCGTGTCCTCGCCTTCGGCGACGGCCGAATCCGTCTGGAGGGACTGGCGATTTTCGCGGTCCCCGCATACTGCGGGCTTCTCGGCCATATGCGCGGCGCAAGTGTCGGCCTCACGCCGGACATCGGCCAAGAAATCATCGCCGGTATGTGCCCGGCTGATTATCACTTTGGGCCTTGGCGGTTTCCCGGGCTTGTCCCACTTCGACTGATCGAAGTCCTGCCAGCTCGCCAGGGGGTCGTAGCGCGGGGCGGCGACGTGGCCACCGGACGGGCAGAGCGACCACGAGGCGCTGCCCGGCTCGCCAGCGAGGATGCTGTTGTCACCAGAAGCGGTCTCAATGCCCGTGTCCACCGACAGCGCCGGAAGCAGCGTCGAGATCTGAGCCTGGCTCCAGTCGGCGAGCATTGGCGGCAGCGCCGAGCGTGGCCGTGGTCGTCCTGCTGCACCGATCAATTGCGACAGAAGTTGGTTACGCGAGGCCGCCGATGGATCGGGTGTGCGATACCAGGCCTGCACCGTCACCCTGTTAGGCAGCACCGTCGCCGCCATATTGACGACGGAGGGCCAATTCCGGCCGGTGTCGCCCGATTGATACTGCGTCAGCGCTTCGCCGGATTCGCCGACCAGCCAACCTTGGATGCCGTTGTTGTCCATAGAGTGGGCGACGCTCCACGTAGGACACCGACGAGACCACGCGGCCATCGCACTGGTGACGTCATCGCCGTCGCTCGCGACGGTGAACCGGATCCGGACAGAATCGGCGCCGTTTGCGGCGAATCGATTGCTGAGGGAACCCCCGCTGGCGTCGGTGGCGGGGCTGTATTCCACGTCCAGTTCCGGTTTGTCAGTCGCTCCGAACCTCGGCAGACGTTGGCAGTCTTCGAGCGTCGACCCTCGACCCGGAAACGGAGGCTCGGCCCCGAAGCCTGACTGGGGCTCGTATGCACTGACGCGGTTGAACAGGTTGTCCTCGACGTCATTCAGCCCGGGTACGCAGCGCGCCAACCGATCTGGCGCGCAACCCCCCAGTTCGGTCGGCGCGACCGTGAGCGTCGCCGGCCTCGAGGTCGATTCGTGCTTGTGGGTTGTGCAGGCCCCGCCGGTCATCACGAGCCCCGCGACAACGCTAAGCCGCGCGACCGCACGAACGAAACCGCGACCAACCGACGCCACCAGCCGACTCTATGTCACTGCTCCAGTCGAAACGGCGTTCTGTGCACCCGCATGGTCGTTGCTGGTGGCAGCAATGAGCGCCGAAAGAGCCTTTGTCAGCAAGGACTTAGGGAGCCGCGAAGTCACCCACCGCGGTCATTTTGTAGCCGTCCGAGGCGGTGGCGAAGCCGCTCGCGGTGAAAGCGCAGTTCCCGATGAGCCCTCGGTGGGGAGGGCTCTGCATCCACGAGTCGAGGGCCTGGGCAGGATTCGCGGCTGATCCGGTGCCCCAGTAAACGATCTCACCGGTGGCATGGGTTTTGACATAGCCGGCTTCTGCGATGCGCGTCTGAGGCGAAGAGCCGTCCGAACCGATATGGCCGCTCAAGCCGGTGTGCAGCAAATCGTCGGCGTGCCGCTGCGCTGCCAGCCGCAGAAGCGGGTCGTCTGTGAGTGGCCCGCATGCCTGACGAAGCCCGTTGACGCCGTTGTACAGCACTGTACCGAGATCGTCTGCGCGCGCGACAGATTCGGCAACGATGCCCGTAGCGGCCATGAGGACACAACAGAACGCGAAGATGGCGACGATCCCGACTTTCTTCGTCATGTGGCCTCTTGCTGCGCGCATTGCGTTTGTCCGTGAATAAATGCTATCCACCCTCGACCGAGATTGGCCGAAAATCGTCTTTGCTAAACCCACATGCGAACTTCGCGCGAGAACTCAAGAAGGGACCCCACCCGCGATAGCGGACGAAGGCCTTTGGCGGTGGCGGAGGGATTTGAACCCTCGGACGGTGTTAGCCGTCACACGCTTTCGAGGCGTGCTCCTTAGGCCGCTCGGACACGCCACCGCGGAGCAGCTTACCGAACGGTGGGCCCCTCACCCCAATCGCTGGCGGGCGAAGAACTCCTCCAGCGGTGCGGCGCACTCGTCAGCGAGCACCCCGCCCCGCACTTCCGGGCGATGGTTGAGCCGCCGGTCGCGGACCACGTCCCACAGTGATCCGACCGCTCCCGTCTTGGGTTCCCACGCGCCGAACACCAGCCGGCCGACGCGGGCCAGGACCAGCGCGCCGGCGCACATGGTGCACGGTTCGACGGTGACGGCCAGCGTGGCGCCCTCCAGCCGCCAGCCGTCGCCGAGCACCGCGGCCGCCGCCCGCAGCGCCAGGATCTCCGCGTGCGCGGTGGGATCGCCCAGGGCTTCGCGGGCATTGACCGCGCGGGCCAGTTCGGTCCCGTCGGCCCCGATGACGACCGCGCCGATGGGCACGTCGCGGGGACCCGCCGTCGCGGCGACCGACAACGCGGTACGGATCAGGTCCTCGTCAGCGGTCACCGACCGATGCGGTCGATCACGGCCGACAGCTGGTCGGCGAAACCCATCTCCCGGGCGATGCGGCCGAGCTGCTCGTCCGCGTACAGGTCGGCCTCGTCGAGGATGACGCCCAGCACCGCCTCGGGCAGCCCGATATCGGAGAGCAATCCCAGGTCGCCCTCTTCGAACGGGTCGGAATCCTCCAGGTCCTCGGGGTCGATGTCGGCGTCCAGCTTGTCCAGCACTTCGGCGGCGATGTCGTAGTCCAGCGCGGCGGTGGCGTCCGAGAGCAGCAGCCGGGTCCCCGACGGTGCGGGGCGCACGATCACGAAGAACTCGTCATCCACGTCGAGCAGCCCAAACACGGCGCCGGCGCTGCGCAATTCCCGCAGCTCCGTCTCGGCGGCCTTGAGGCTCAGCAGCGATTTGCGGGCCATCGGGGAACACCGCCACTGGCCCTCTTCGCGCACGACCGCTACGCCGAAACCGTCCGGCGTATCGGCGGACAGGCCTTGGGCTGGGGCCCGTTGTGCTCCCATGGCCGCTTACGGTAGTCGCAGACCAGGCCCCCTGACCAGATGGAGCGAAACCGCGCCGGCATCTTGACGCACCGCCGCAGCCGGATTGTGCCAACCTTAGGTCTGTGGCTAGCCCTGTTTCTCAAACACCGGTGTGTGTGCTCGGGCTGGGGCTGATCGGTGGTTCGATAATGCGGGCCGCCACGGCGGCAGGCCGCGAAGTGTTCGGCTACAACCGGTCGGTGGAGGGCGCAAAAGAAGCCGCCGCCGACGGCTTCGATGCGACCACCGATCTGACGGCGACGCTCACCCGCGCCGCCGACACCGGCGCGCTGATCGTCCTGGCCATACCCATGCCGGCGCTGGCCGGCATGCTCGCCCACATCGCCGAACTGGCCCCGACCTGCCCGTTGACCGATGTCACCAGCGTCAAACGGGCCGTGCTCGACGAGGTTGTCGCGGCCGGCCTGCAGGAACGGTTCGTCGGCGGCCACCCGATGGCGGGCACCGCCCATTCGGGCTGGGCCGCCGGCCACCCGGGCCTGTTCACCAGGGCGCCGTGGGTAATCAGCGTGGACGACCACGTCGATCCCGTGGTGTGGTCGATGGTGATGACGCTGGCCCTGGACTGCGGTGCCGTGCTGGTCCCGGCCAAGTCCGACGACCACGACGCTGCGGCGGCCGCGATCTCGCACCTGCCGCACCTGCTCGCCGAGGCGCTGGCGGTCATCGCCGGGGACGTGCCGCTGGCGTTCGCGCTGGCTGCCGGGTCGTTCCGCGACGGGACGCGGGTCGCCGGCACCGCCCCGGACCTGGTGCGGGCTATGTGTGAGGGCAACTCCGACCAGCTGGTGCCGACCATCGACCGAATGATCGAGTTGCTGAGGCGGGCCCGCGAGTCGCTGGTCGCGAATAATTCGGTGGGCGAACTCGTCGAGGCCGGCCATGCCGCCCGCACGCGTTACGACAGCTTTCCGCGTTCCGACGTCTTCCACGTCATCATCGGCGGCGAGAACTGGCGCGAGGAGTTGGCCGCCGCGGGCCGGGCGGGCGGCGTGATCAGATCCGCTCTGCCAAGCCTGGATAGTCGACGATGAAGCCCTCGTCGTCGACACTCACGACGGTGTCGGCGACCGGGGAGTGCAGCTTGATGCCGTCGTGGCCGCCCGTGCTGGTGTAGCTCACGAGATCCGCGGTGATCGCCATGTCGGGCAGGTTGACGTAGACGACCGGCAAGGTGACCGACTCCGCCCGCTCGTGCAGGCCGAGCCGCCGGATGGGCAACGCGTTGAAGAACGGACTGAAGACCACGTCGCAGTCGAGCGCGCCGTTGTACGCCGCTCGGCGCTCGCCCTGATGGTCGGTGACCAGCCACATGTTCTCTTCGTCACGGGCGATGGACAGCACGCGCTCCCGTTCGGCGAGGGTGACCGTCATCCCCAGCCGCTTGGTGGCGCCGGTCTCGTCGGTCTGCAGGTCGTAGTACGCACCGAATGCCGGGTTGGTGGCGGTGGCGGCGGCGACGATGCGACCGTTCGCCTTGATCCTCTTGCCGGACACCTGGATTCGTACCGATTCCATCCGGGAGACGTCCTGGGCGCGCCAGGTCAACATTGCCTGCCACACGCGCCGAGGGGCATCAGAGGGGTCTGCGTTCACTCACCTACCGTAAAACGTGCGGGCGAACCGCGGCAGGCCTGTCGGGTAAGTGTGGCGAAGTCGTCCGGTGCCCGGCACCGACGCCCACACCACCAAGGCCAGCAGCCCGTCCAGCGCCAGCGCCAAAGCGGCCACCATCAAGGCACCGACCAGGGCAAGGTGGAACTCTCGCTCCTTGATTCCGTCGATCAGGTATCGGCCCAGCCCACCGAGGCTGCCATAGGCCGCCACCGTGGCGGTGGCGACCACCTGAAGCGTCGCGCTGCGCAACCCGCCCAGGATCAACGGCAGCGCGTTGCGCGCCTCCACCCACAGCACCTGCGCCTCGGTCATGCCCATTGCCCTGGCCGCGTCGACCACGGTCGGCTCCACGTTGGCGATTCCCGCGTAAGTGCCGGCCAGCAGCGCCGGGACGCCCAGCAGCATCAGGGCGACCAGCGGCGGCCCCATCCCCAGCCCGAACAGCAGCGTCCCGAGCAACAGCACGCCCAGAGTCGGCAGGGCGCGCAACCCGTTGACCGTGCCCACCACCAGCACCGTTCCGCGGCCGGTGTGCCCGATGATGAGCCCCACCGGGACGGCGATCAGGGCCGAGGCGCCCACCGCGACCGCCGTGTACTCGAGATGCTCCAGGACGCGCGCCGCGAGCCCGACCGGGCCGGTCCAGTTGCCGGCGGTCAATAGGTAGGAGATGGCCCCCTGCACGAAGTTCATCGCGCGCCACCCACTATCGGGGCCACCACGGACCGCCGACGCGGTGAGCGCCCGGCGCGCTCCCACGGCGTGGCCAGGCGGCCGACCACCACGATCAACGCGTCGATGACGACAGCCAGCACGAAGAGAGCGATGATGCCGGCAAGGATCTGATCGCTCTTGTTCGTCTGGTACCCCTCGGTAAACCAGGTGCCCAGGCCGCCGATGCCGATCACCGAACCGACCGAGACCATCGCGATATTGGTGACGACCACCACCCGCAACCCGGCGACCAGGACCGGAATAGATAGCGGCAGTTCGACTTTCAGCATGCGGGTGATCGGCGGGTAGCCGACGGCGGTGGCGGCGTCGCGCACCTGGGCCGGCACCGCGTCCAGCGCCTCGAGCACCGCCCGCACCAGTAGCGCCGCGGTGTAGGCCGTCAGCGCGACCATGACGTTGGCCTCGTCGAGGATGCGGGTCCCGATGACCATCGGCAAGACCACGAACAGCGCCAGCGACGGAATGGTGAACACGACACTCGCGGTCGCCGTCGTCAGCCGGCGGGCAACCGGTGCGCGTTGCACCGCCGCGCCCAGTGGGACGGCGAGGGCCAACCCGATCAGCACCGGCACCAACGACAACCGCAAATGGACGATGGTCAGCGCCCAGGCGTCGTCGAGGTGGGTGAGCAGGTAGTGCATATCTGTTCCCCGGTCACGTCTTTCTTCGGGTTTCCACCGCGGCCAGCACGTCGTCGGCCAGCACACCGCCGATGACTTTGCCGCCTTCGTCGACGGCGAGGCCCACCCCCGACGGCGACGACAGCGCCGCGTCCAGCGCATGGCTGAGGTTCCCGCGGGGACGAAACAACGAGCCGACGCCACTCATGCTGTCCGACAACGACGCACCCGCGCGATGCCGGCGCAGGCCTTCGGAATCGATCCAACCCATCGGCGCGCCCGCGCCGTCCACCACCACCGCCCAGCCGTCCGCCTGGCCGGTGTCGGCGAGGTCGTCCGCCGGAATCCGTTGCACGTCATGCACCGGCAAGCCGGCCGCGTCGATGAGTTGCAACCATCGATAGCCGCGGCCGAGGCCGATGAACCTCGAGACGAAATCGTTGGCAGGGCGCGACAGCAGCCGCGTGGGTTCGTCATACTGTTGCAACGTGCCGGCCCGAAAGACCGCGACTTTGTCCGCGAGTTTGAGCGCCTCGTCGATGTCGTGGGTGACGAAGACGACGGTCTTGTGCAATTCGCTTTGCAGACGCAGGATTTCGTTCTGCAGGTCAAGCCGGACCACCGGGTCCACGGCCGAGAACGGCTCGTCCATCAACAAGACGGGCGGGTCGGCGGCCAGTGCACGCGCCACCCCGACACGTTGTTGCTCACCGCCGGACAGCTGCGCCGGGTAGCGGGTGGCCAGCTTGGTGTCCAGCCCGACGCGTTCGAGCACCTCGTAGGCGGCGGCGCGAGCCGCCCGGCGGGACTGCCCCTTCAGCACCGGAACCGTTGCGACGTTGTCGATCACCCGCAGGTGCGGCATCAGGCCGGCATGCTGGATGACGTAGCCGATCCCGAGGCGCAGCCGCACCGGGTCCAGGGTGGACACGTCCACACCGTCGACGGTGATGGCGCCGGACGTGGGCTCGATCATGCGGTTGACCATGCGCAGCGCCGTGGTCTTGCCGCTGCCCGACGAACCGACGAAGACGGTCAACTTCCCGTTCGGGATCACCAGGCCCAACTGGTCCACCGCGGTGGTCCCGTCGGCGAAGGACTTGCTGACTTTGTCGAAGACGATCATGAGCCGACCGGATGATTTAAGCCGTTGTCCCGCAACCAGTCCCGGGCGGCCTGGTCGGGATCAACACCGGAGTTTCCCGCTACCGCGGCGTTGAGTCCGGCCACGCCGGGAGTGGTCAGCTTCGCCGACACGGCGTCCAGCACCTCCTTGAGCCGGTCCGACTTCTTCTGCGAATTGACCAGCGGCACAATGTTGCCGGCCAGGAAGTTGTGCTCCGGGTCTTCGAGCACCACCAAACGGTTCTGCGGGATTTCGGGCGAAGTGGTGAAAACGTTGGCGGCGTTGACCCTTCCCTCCACCAGGGCGCGTACGGTCACCGCGCCGCCGCCGTCGTTGATGGCGACGAAGTTGCCCGGCCTGATGTCGAGTCCGTACTTCTGCCGCAACCCGGGCAGGCCGGACGGCCGGCTCGCGAAGGCCGAGGGCGCCCCGAACCTCACGTCCGGCGAATGCGCCGCCAGGTCCGCGATTGTCTTCAGGTTCCACGAATTAGCGGTCCCGCCTGTCACCGTCACGGTGTCGGTGTCGGTCGCCGGCGAAGGCGTCAGGACCGCCAGATCCCCGGGCAGCCTGCGGTCGAGCTCCAATTCGACGGCGTCGAGCATGGTCGCCGTCGACTCGGGCGCGAAATAAAGCAGCAGGTTGCCGATGTACTCCGGCACCAGGTCGATGGAATGGTCCTTCAACGCCGGGATATAGGTCTCCCGACTGCCGATTCCCATCCGCCGACCGACCTCGAATCCGTTGGCCTGCAACGCTTGTGCATATATCTCGGCGATGATCTGCGATTCCGGGAAGTCGCCGGACCCCACGACGATGGATTTGGGGCTGCGGACCTGGGCGCCCAGCGGGTCGGAGCTGCTGCACGCCGCGAAAACGCAGATCGCCGTGAGCCACACGGCCGCTTGGATGATCGCGCGATGCGCGCGCGACGGCATCCCCATACCGCCGACACTAACCTCAGAGTCGCCCGCGCGCCGGGACCCAGCGGGCCGGTTGCCCGGTTTGGTTTCATTCTGTGCCGGATGGGACAAAGATGACCCTATGAGCAGCCATCCCCCTGCCTCGCCCAGCCAGCCGCCCCCCAAGCCCGCCGCGACGCCCAAGCCAAGCGCGGCGCCCAAGGAGCCGGCGATCGGGTTCACCCGCGCCGGCGCGCTGTGGTCGTCCCTGATCGGCGGCTTCCTGATTCTGATTCTGCTGCTGATCTTCATCACCCAGAACACGGCGGAGACGCCCTTTACGTTCTTGGGCTGGCACTGGCGCCTGCCACTGGGCGTGGCCATCCTGCTCGCGGCGGTGGTCGGCGGCCTAATCACGGTGGCCGTCGGCACCGCCCGAATCCTGCAACTGCGCCGCGCGGCCAAGAAGCATCACGCAGCGGCGCGCTAGGGCCTAACGGGGGAGCTTGGCCAGCTCCGCCAGCCCGCGGGAGATCAGCGGGGCCACGACCTCCGGCATGTGGTCGGAGTCCATCCCGCGAGCCTGGTCCGACATCCGCCGGCGGAAGTCGATGCCGGCCGCGATGATGGCCAGCTTGAAGTAAGCCAGGCCCATGTAGAACTCCCAATGCGCCAACGTCAACCCGGCGACCAGCGAGTACCGGTCGGCCAACTCGTCGGCCGTCGGCAACAGCGGTGACGTCCAGGCCGCCTGCGCGTTGACGATCAAATCCAGGGCCGGGTCGCGGTACACGCACATCAGGGCCGCATCGGACAGCGGGTCCCCCAGGGTGGACAGCTCCCAGTCGACGACGGCGCGCACCTTCGTCGGGTCGTCGGTGTCCAGGATGGTGTTGTCGATCCGGTAGTCGCCGTGCACGATCGACGTGCGGCTTTGCTGGGGAATGGCCTCTTGCAGACCGGAGTGCAGGCGCTCGACGTCGGCGTCGCGGCGGTCGTCGGGCAGCCGCACCAACGCCCACTGCGAACCCCACCGCCGCACCTGCCGCTCCAGGTAGCCGCTGGGCTTGCCGAAATCGGCCAACCCCACGGCCTCGGGGTCGACGGAGTGGAGGTCGACGAGGACCCGGATCAGCGAGTCGACGCAGCCCTCGATGACGGTGTGGCTGAAGGCTTCCAGCTGGGCGCGACGGCGCACCACCTGGCCGGCGACGAATTCGACGATCTGGAACGGCGCGCCCAGCACCGAGTCGTCCTCGCACAGCGCGATCGCGCGCGCGACCGGAACGGGTGTGTCGCGCAGCGCGGCGACGACCCGGTACTCACGGGCCATGTCGTGCGCCGACGGGGTCAGGCCGTGCAGCGGCGGGCGCCGCACCAGCCAACTGGTCGCGTCGTCGTAGACGCGGAAGGTCAGGTTGGAACGGCCACCGGAAATGAAGTCCGCGCGCAACTCACCGTCGCGCCCGATGCCAAGCGAACGCAGGTACCGATCCAGCGAGGCCAGGTCGAGGCCCTCGAGTTGGTCAGCTGAAGTCACCGGACTTGTTTACCACCTCTGATTTCGCGGCAGCAGGTCCCACACGTGCTCGACTCCGTTGACCCCCGCCACGGTCGCCTGACCGGATCGCGAGAACAGCAGCCGGGTGACCGACGCGTAGTCGACGGGGAACGACAACAGCCGGGACGTCCCCAGAATCTGGTGCAGCAGGACGTTGATCACACCGCCGTGGCTGAACACCGCGACCGTGTCGTCGGGATCGACGGAGGCGACGAGCTCGTCGACCGCCGCGCGGACCCGGGCGAGAAACGCGTCCTCGTCGACCGCGCTGGGCAGGTGGCCCTGGGCCAGGCGCGCCCACTCCTCGGGCATTTCCTCGCGGATCTGCTCGACCGGGATGTACAGCGGAAGGTCCCGGTCGTATTCCGCGAATCGGTCGTCGATCTCGACGGTGAGATCCCGCGCCGCCGCGACCGGTTCGGCGGTCTGAATGGCGCGCCGCTGGGGGCTGCTCACCACCCGGGAGATGGGAAACCGGTCCAGCGCCTTGGGAAGTCGCTCGATCTGTGCCAACCCCTCGCCCGACAGGTCCGGGTCGGAGCCCTCGCCGTGTTCGCTGCGCAGCGGCAGCGCGTGCCGGACCAGAAGCAATTGCATGGG
The DNA here is from genome assembly GCF_001665605.1 of Mycobacterium sp. 852014-50255_SCH5639931. GTDB lineage: Bacteria > Actinomycetota > Actinomycetes > Mycobacteriales > Mycobacteriaceae > Mycobacterium > Mycobacterium paraffinicum. The sequence goes on along the minus strand of NZ_LZSV01000029.1, from coordinate 119,392 downwards.
TGTTTCCTGTCTGTGGTTGAGCGCGACGTGTTCATTCAAAGCATGCGGACCGGCCCGCGCAAAATAGGGCTCAGCAGAAGGCCGACCGCGAGGAGGACGAATGACCGAACCGGGCAGGGATTGGGACGTGGCGTACCGGCAGGAGACGCGGCCACCGCGGAGCATCGGCCGGCCGCAGCCCGAGCTGGCCGTGCTGATCGACGAGGGCAACATCCGAAGCGATGTGCTGGACGCCGGTTGCGGCCATGCCGCGCTGTCGCTGGCCCTCGCCGCGCGGGGACACACCGTGGTGGGCCTGGACAGCAGCGCGACCGCGATCCAGGCCGCCACCATGGCGGCCGCGGAACAAGGACTGACCACGGCGACTTTCGCGCAGGCCGACGTCACAAACTTCCGCGGCTATGACGGCCGCTTCTCCACGATCATGGACAGCGGGCTGTTTCATGCGCTGCCGCCGGAGAAGCGCCAGGACTATCTGCAATCGATCCTCCGGGCGGCCGCCCCGGGAGCGGCGCTGTACATCTTGGCCTTCGCCACCGGCGCGCTGGGCGACGCCGATCACGGTGGGCCGCGCGGCTTCACCGAAACCGAGTTGCGCGAGGCGGTCTCGACGCTCTGGCGGGTCGACGATCTACGCCCGGCCAAGGTCTACGGCAACGCGGGCCCGCCTTCCGACGAGCCGTTGGCGCATCTGGAACGCGACGGCGAAGGCCATTTCATGGCGCCCGGGTTTCTGCTCATCGCGCACAAGCCGGACTGAGCCGCAAAGCCGGAGGCCAGCGTGGAGAATGCTATTCTCCGCATAGAGAGCGGGGTGTGCGGATGACGACGGTAGGTCAGGACCGACTGGACGCGGGTGTCCTTGCCCGCTGGCTGGATGCGAACGGTGCGCCAGGCGACGGTGAGGAACCGCGGCTGGAGCAGCTGAAGGGCGGTTCGCAGAACACGCTGTATCTGCTCGACCGCGGCGCCGAGCGGATGGTGCTGCGGATGCCCGGCCCGCGCGCCGATGCGGCGCGCATCGACGGCTTGCTGCGCGAGATCCGGCTGGTGCGTGCCCTGTCCGGCACCGACGTCCCGCACGCGGCGCTGATCGCCGCCGACGACACCGGCACCGTGCTCGGCATGCCGTTCTACGTCATGCAGGCCATCGACGGGTGGAGCCCGATGGACGGCGGGTGGCAGCCGCCGTTCGACACCGACCTGGACGCCCGCCGCGGGCTGGCCTTTCAGCTCGTCGAAGGCGCGGCGAAGCTGGGGCGGGTGGACTGGCGGGCTCAAGGTCTCGACGGCTTCGGCCGCCCGGACGGATTTCACGAGCGGCAGGTCGACCGCTGGCTGACCTTCCTTGACGCCTACAAGGTGCGCGACCTACCGGGCCTTCACGAGGCCTCGGAGTGGCTGCGTAACAACCGGCCCGCGCATTACCAACCGGGCATCATGCACGGCGATTACCAATTCGCCAACGTGATGTTCGCCCATGGGGAGCCGGCGCGGCTGGCCGCGATCGTGGACTGGGAGATGACGACGGTCGGCGACCCGCTGCTGGACCTGGCGTGGTGCCTGCTGGGCTACGACGGCGAAGAGCCGCGCGCCGACGGGTTCTATCTGGACATGACCGGCATGCCCACCCGAAGCGAACTGCTGCGGCACTACGAGGCGGTCAGCGGGCTTTCCACCGAAAACATCGACTACTACCTGGTGCTGGCGAATTGGAAACTCGGCATCGTGCTGGAAAAGACTTACGCTGCGGGGGTGCGCACCGGCAAGGTCGACCCCAAGGTCCAGGACGCCTTCGGGACGATGATCCCGCAGCTGATCGCGACGGCGGCCGGGCTCGCGCGCTCCTTGCCCCCCGGGAGCCGGTGAAATGGGTTACGCGGACCGGCTTTTCGATCTCACCGACCGGGTCGTGCTGATCACCGGCGGCAGCCGCGGGCTGGGCCGCGAGATGGCGTTCGCCGCCGCACGCTGCGGCGCCGACGTCGTGATCGCCAGCCGCAACATGGACAACTGCGTGACCACGGCCAAGGAGATCGAGGCCGAAACGGGGCGCTCCGCCATGCCGTATCAGGTGCACGTCGGGCGCTGGGATCAGCTCGACGGCTTGGTCGAAGCCACCTATGACCGATTCGGCAAGGTGGACACGCTGATCAACAACGCCGGCATGTCCCCCCTGTACGACAAGCTGACCGACGTCACCGAGAAACTGTTCGACGCGGTTCTCAACCTCAACCTCAAAGGGCCGTTCCGGTTGTCGGCATTGGTGGGTGAGCGAATGGTCCCGGCCGGCCGCGGGTCCATCATCAACGTGAGCACCGCCGGGTCGTTGCGCCCCACTCCCGACATCGTTCCCTACGCCGCCGCCAAGGCCGGCCTCAACGCCATGACCGAGGCGCTGGCGAAGGCATTCGGTCCTTCGGTGCGGGTCAACACGCTGATGGCCGGCCCCTTCCTGACCGACGTGAGCAAGGCGTGGAATCTCGAGGCGGCCCACGGCAAGCCGTTCGGACACCTGGCACTGCAGCGCGCCGGAGACCCGGGCGAAATCGTCGGGGCCGCACTGTTTTTGGCGTCGGACGCCTCAAGTTTCACCACCGGTTCGATCCTGCGCGCCGACGGTGGAATCCCCTAACGCGGCGATCGCAAGCGGGGTGCCGGGCGCTGGTTGCACCTCCCGCTTGCGGGGGCCGGGCCGCCGCCAATGAACGAGTAGGAGCATTCGAATGTCTTGGGACTTCTCCACCGAACCGGAATTTCAGCAGAAAATCGACTGGGTCCGCGACTTCGTCCGCGAAGAGGTCGAACCCCTCGAGGTGCTGTTCCCGGGCTGCGAGTTCCTGCCACTGAACGACGAGCGCCGCCGCATCGTCGATCCGCTCAAGCAACAGGTTCGCGACCAAGGCTTGTGGGCACCGCATCTGGGCCCCGAACTGGGCGGCCAGGGCTTCGGCGCGGTCAAGCTGACACTGATCAACGAGATTCTGGGGCGCAGCCCGTGGGCGCCGATCGTGTTCGGCACGCAGGCGCCCGACACCGGCAACGCCGAGATAATCGCCCGCTTCGGAACGCAGGAGCAAAAGGACCGCTACCTTGCCGGCCTGCTGTCCGGGGAGATCTTCTCCTGCTTTTCGATGACGGAGCCACAGGGCGGCGCCGACCCGCGGGTGTTCCGGACGCGCGCCTTCCGCGACGGCGACGACTGGGTGATCACCGGGCGAAAGTACTTCTCCTCCAACGCCTCCGTCGCCTCGTTCTTCATCGTCGTCGCGATCACCGACCCGGACGTGCCCGTCCACCGCGGCGCCTCGACGTTCCTGGTGCCGGCAGGTACCGACGGGTTGACCATCGAGGCCACCCACCACCTGGTCGGCGCGCTGCCGCACGAACCCGGGCATTCCCTGGTGCATTACGAGGGCGTCCGGGTGCCGGCGGACGCGCTGTTGGGCGAACCCGGCCAAGGCTTCATGATCCTGCAGACCCGGCTGGCCGGCGGGCGGCTGCATCATGCGATGCGGTCGATCGGGGTGGCCCAGCGCGCGGTGGAGATGATGGCGCGCCGCGCGAAAAGCCGTTTCACACAGGGCAGCTCGCTGGCCGACAAGCAGTTGGTGCAGGCATTCATCGCCGACTCCTACACCGAGCTGATGCCGTTCCGGTTGGCGGTGCTGCACGCGGCGTGGCTGATCGACACCGCCGGGGAGCATGCCGCCCGCGCCGAGATCGGCGCCTGCAAGATTCTGGCGTCACAGGTGCTGAAATCGATTGGGCTGCGGGCGATCCAGGTACACGGTGCGCTGGGCACCACCGACCAGCTGCCGCTGGTCAACGTGCTTCTCGGCGGGGTGGCACTCGGCCTGGCCGACGGGCCGACCGAGGCTCACAAGGTCAACCTGGCCCGGCTGCTGCTCAAACACTACGAGGCCGAAGACGCCGAGTGGCCGAGCGAACTGCTGGACATCCGCCGGGAGGCCGCACGCACCAAGTACGGCGGCCTCGTCAACCATGTTCCGGCGCTGCCCGATTCGCCATGAGCAGCAGGGTGACCGCGGCGGTCGAGCGGGCGCTCGACGACCGCCAGCGCGAGGCTACCCAGGAGGTGGAGCGCATCCTGGCCGCCGCGGTCCGTGTCATGGAACGGGTCGCGCCGGAACCTCCGAGGGTGAGCGATATCGTCGCCGAGGCCGGTTCGTCGAACAAGGCGTTCTACCGTTATTTCGCCGGTAAAGACGATCTCATCCTGGCCGTCATGGAACGCGGCGTGGCCATCGTCGTGTCCTACCTCGAGCACCAGATGGCCAAGGAGCGCGAGCCGCGCGATCAGGTCGCCCGCTGGATCGAGGGCACGCTGGCGCAGGTGGCCGACCCGCACTTGATCAGCCTGAGCCGGGCGGCCGCCGGACAGATGTCGGCCGGCGCGAATTGGCGCGCGGCGGATCAGGAGATGATACGGCCGCTACGCGACCTGCTCGTCGAACCCGTTGCGGCGCTGGGAAGTAGCGATGTCGAGCGCGACGTCGAGGCCGTGTTCAGTTGCACCGCCGCGAACATGCGCCGATACGTGGGGTCGGCCGACCGGCCCAAGTCCGACGACATCGCACACCTGGTGGGCTTTTGCCTACGCGGCCTGGGGGTCAGTTGATGCGCGCCGTTGTCTGCCGTACCTACGGCACTCCGGAAGATCTGGTTCTCGAGAACGTCGACGACCCCGTTGCGGCCCCGGGGCAGCTGCTGGTGCGGGTGCACGCCGCCGCGGTCAATTTTCCCGACGTGCTGTTCATCGCGGGCAAGTACCAGGTGAAGATTCCGCCGCCGTTCATACCGGGCAACGAGATCGCCGGCGAAGTGATCGCCGCCGGTGCCGGCGCGCCATTCCAGCCAGGGCAGCGAGTTTCGGGAACCACCTTCGGCGCGTTCGCCGAACTGGCGCTGCTGGACGCGAGCCAGGCGGCGCTGGTGCCCGACGACGCCGACTTCGCGTCGGCCGCCGCCTTCGGCGTGACCTACCGCACCGCGTACCACGCGCTGCGATCGACCGCCGCAGTGGCAGAAGGCGATTGGGTCGTGGTGCTGGGCGCCGCCGGCGGTGTCGGGCTGGCCGCGGTCGACCTGGCCGTCGCCATGAAGGCGCGGGTGCTGGCGGCCGCCTCGAGCCTGGAGAAGCTCGAGCTGTGCCGGCAGCGGGGCGCCGAGGCGACCGTCGACTATGACCGCGAAGATTTGAAGTCGCGCATCCGCGAGCTCACCGGCGACGCCGCCCGCGTGATCATCGACCCGGTCGGGGGGCCTTATGCGGAGCCGGCGCTGCGCGGGCTGGCGCGCGGCGGCACCTTCGTCACCCTGGGCTATGCCGCGGGCACGATACCGGCCATCCCGCTCAACCTTGTTCTGCTCAAGGACATCTGCGTGCGCGGCATGGAGATCCGCACCTTCATGACCGACCACCCCGACGAGGCCGTCCGCGACATGCGGGAGCTGTCGGAGATGTTCGCCGCCGGCACGATCCGGCCGTACATCGGCGCGCGGTTCCCCTTGTCCGAAACCGCCGCCGCGCTGCGGCATGTGGCCGACCGGAAGGTGTTGGGCAAGGTCGTCATCGACGTCACGGCGTGACGATGTCGAAGCTCGGGTCCGGCTGATCGAGCACACCCAGGAAAGCCCGCAGCGCCGCCTGGTCGCCGGATATCTGTAGCCCGGGCGAGTCGAAGTCGCCCAGCGCCGCCGTCAGCAGCCGAGACTTGCCGGCCAGCTCGACCGTGACCGTCGCCGTCGCGGGGTCGGCCGCCGCCTTGTGGTACACGAGCACACCGTTGCGCAGCGTGAGCCGGTAGTTGGCGGCCAGATCGGCGAAGGCGATGTCGATGGCGAGGTCGAGATCCCAGCTGCGCGGCCCGTCGACACGGATGGCGAGGCTGTCGAAGATCTGCTCCGGGGTCAGCTGCAAGAGCATGGTGGGCGACGTGACCTGAGCGGCGGTGCCGAAGTTGTCGCCACGCAATTCCGTTGCGCCACTGAGGAAGAAGTTGCGCCAGGTGGCGTTCTCGGCGCCGTAGGCCAGCTGCTCGAACGTGTCGGCGCACAGCGCGCGGGCGCCGGCATGCCCGCTCTCGGTGAAGATCGCGTGATCCAGCAGCGTTGCCGCCCAACGGAAGTCACCGGCGTCGAACGCCGTTCGGGCCAGCTCGACAACCCGCTCGATTCCGCCCATCGCCTCCACGTAACGCGGCGCGAGGGCCTCGGGCGGATGCGGCCACAGTCGGGCCGGGTTGCCGTCGAACCAGCCCATGTAGCGCTGGTAGACGGCCTTCACGTTGTGGCTGACCGACCCGTAATACCCGTGGGTGTGCCAGGCGCGCTCCAGCGCCGGCGGCATCTGGAACATCTCCGCGATCTCGACCCCGGTGTAGCCCCGGTTGAGCAGTCGCAGCGTCTGGTCGTGCAAGTAGGCATACAAGTCGCGCTGCAGCGACAGGAATTCGACGATGCTCTCCCGTCCCCAAGTGGGCCAATGATGGGAGGCGAACACCACGTCGGCGCGGTCGGCGAAGGCGTCGATCGCTTCGGTGAGGTAGCCGGACCAGGCGTGCGGGTCGCGCACCAGGGCACCGCGGAGGGTCAGCAGGTTGTGCAGGTTGTGGGTGGCGTTCTCGGCCATGCACAGCGCGCGGTATCGCGGAAAGTAGAAATGCATTTCGGCGGGCGCCTCGGTGCCGGGCGCCATCTGGAACTCGATCTCCACGCCGTCGATGGTGTGCTTCTCGCCGGTCTCGCGGATAACGATGGTGGGGACGATGATCGCCACCTCACCGGTGGACGGCGCCTGGCCCAACCCGCAGCCCACCTGGTCCCGGGGCCCGCGGGGCAGCAGCGTGCCGTACATGTAGGTCGCCCGGCGTGTCATGGCCGGCCCGGCATAGACGTTCTCCTGGACCGCATGCTCGACGAAGCCTTCCGGGGCGAGCACGGCCACCGCGCCGGAATCCACATCCGCCTGTGCGGTGACGCCCAGCACGCCGCCGAAGTGGTCGACATGGCTGTGGGTGTAGATGACCGCGACGACGGGACGGTCGCCGCCCCGGTGTGCGCGATACAGCGCCAGTGCCGCCGCCGCGACTTCCGTGGACACCAGCGGGTCGATGACGATGATGCCGGTGTCGGTCTCGACGAACGTGATGTTGGAAATGTCGAAGCCACGGACCTGGTAGATGCCCGGAACCACTTCGTAGAGGCCCTGTTTGGCGGCGAGAGTGGACTGCCGCCACAGGCTCGGGTGCACCGACGGCGGGGCGGGACCACCGAGGAAGGAGTAGGCGTCGTTGTCCCAGACCACGCGCCCGTCGGCCGCCTTGATCACGCACGGGGACAGGGCGGCGATGAATCCGCGATCGGCGTTGTGAAAGTCCGCGTCGTCATCGAATGGCAGCGCGTGCGCGCGATGCGCCGCCTCGATGACCGCGGTGGGGGGTGTGCGCTCCACGCCAATACATTGCCACCACCGCACCATTCCGGGAGGCGTTGCGCGCATCTTGTCAGGTGGCCGACGAAGACGGAAACAATTAATCGGAACCCTAGGTGTTCGGCTCAGTTAACCCGCATACTGCCCGAGACGGCCCTCAATGCCGAGGGTCGCTACTTTCGGGCAAAGGAGAACATGTGAAGCGTGGACTGATGGTCGCGGTGGCCGGAGCGGCAGTTCTGGCCGCCGGTATTTCCGGCTGTTCCAGCAATAAGTCGAGTTCGGGCGGTTCGGGCACCAGCTCCGCGGTGAACACCTCGGCGGGCGCTGCCAGCGGAACCAAGGTCCTCATCGACGGCAAGGACCAGAACGTGAGCGGCTCCGTCGTGTGCACCACGGCCGGCGGCAACACCAACATCGCGATCGGTGGCGCAGCGACCGGGATCGCCGCCGTGCTCACCGACGCCAACCCGCCCCAGGTGAAGTCGGTCGGGCTGGGCAACGTCAACGGTGTGACGCTGGGCTACACCTCCGGGACCGGCCAGGGCAACGCCTCCGCCGAGAAGAACGGCAACAGCTACAAGATCACCGGGACGGCCACCGGGGTCGACATGGCCAACCCGATGCAACCGGTGAACAAGCCGTTCGAAATCGATGTCAATTGCTCTAGCTAGCTGAGGACGCGGGCGGTTGCCACCCGTTGAGTGGCAACCGCACCGTGAACTCGGTATGGCCGGGCGAGCTGTCCACGGTGATCGTCCCGTTGTGGGCCTTGACGACCGCGGAGACGATCGCCAGACCCAGCCCGGTGCTGCCGCCCTTGCGGGAGCGCGAGGTATCACCGCGGGCGAACCGCTCGAACACTTCCGACTGAAGCGCCGCCGGGATGCCGGGGCCGTTGTCGATGACCTGCAGCACGGTGTTCGCCGGCTCGGTGCTCAACCGGGTGGTCACGACCGTGCCCGCGCCGGTGTGCAGGCGGGCGTTGGCGAGCAGGTTGGCCAGCACCTGGTGTAGCCGGGCCGCATCACCGGTGATGATCACGGGTTCCTCGGGCAGGTCGAGCTCCCACTGATGGTCCGGCCCGGCGACATGCGCGTCGTTGACCGCGTCGACCGCCACCCGCGACAGATCGACCGGCTCGCGTTCCAGCGGCCGGCCGGAGTCCAGCCGGGCAAGCAGCAGCAGGTCCTCGACCAGGCGCGTCATTCGTTCGGTCTCGGAGGCCACGCGGCTCATCGCGTGCTCCACCGCCTCGCGGTCGTCACCCATGCGCTGGGTGAGCTCGGTGTATCCGCGGATCGCGGCCAGGGGCGTGCGCAGTTCGTGACTGGCGTCGGCGACGAACTGGCGGACGCGGGTCTCGCTGGCCTGCCGGGCCGACAGCGCGGCCGCGATGTGGTCGAGCATCCGGTTGAGGGCCGACCCGAGTTGGCCGACCTCGGTCGAGGGGTTGGCGTCGGATTCGCGCACCCGCAGCGGGAGCTCGACCTCACCGCGGTCCAGCGGCAGGTCGGCCACCCTGCTCGCGGTCTGCGCGACGCGGCGCAGCGGCGCGAGCGCACGCCGGATGATGACGACCCCGGCTATCGTCGCGGCCGCCAGCGCAATCACGGTGACGATGCCGAAGATGATCAGCATCCGGATCAGGGTGGCGTCGACGTTGGCCATCGAGAGCCCGGTGACGATGGTGTCGTCCCCGTTTCGGCTCGGGGCGGCGACCACTCGGTAGCGGCCGAGCCCATCCAGGTTCACCGTGACCGGCGCGCGGCTGTCGGCGATCCGCTCCAATTGGTCCTGGGCGGCCGGGGTCAGGGCGGCCCGGGTGCCGCTGCTGGTCAGGTAGCCGGCGCCGACCGTTTTGCCGTGGTTGATCACCGCGGCCACCATGCCCGCCGGCTGCCCCGGGGCGTCCAGGAATCGGGGGCCGGGGCCCGGCCGCGGGTAGTAGGAGTGCTCGCGCCGCCATCCCGGACGGTTCGGTTCGGGGTACATCAGCGCCGAACGGAACGACGTGCCGGCGAGTTGGCCGTCGAGCTGCTTCACCAGATGGTGGTTCAGCGCCAGCTCGGTCACCGCGGTGATGCCGACGCACACGATGGCCAGCACGACGATCTGCCCGACAAGCAACCGCAGCCGCAGGGACCAGGCCCGCCCCGGGTTAGCGAGCCGGCTTGAGGACATAACCCGCGCCACGCAGCGTGTGGATCATGGGGTCGCGGCCGTTGTCGATCTTCTTGCGCAGATAGGAGATGTAGAGCTCGACGATGTTGGACCTGCCGCCGAAGTCGTAGCTCCACACCCGGTCGAGGATCTGGGCCTTGCTAAGCACGCGCTTGGAGTTGCGCATCATGAATCGAAGCAACTCGAACTCGGTGGAGGTCAAGGCAATTGGCTCGCCCGCACGGGTGACCTCGTGACTGTCCTCGTCGAGCACCAGATCGCCGACCACCAGCTGCGCACCGCTGTCCACCGTCGTCACTCCGGTGCGTCGCAGCAGCGCCCGCAGCCGCAGCACCACCTCTTCGATGCTGAACGGTTTGGTGACGTAGTCGTCACCGCCCGCGGTCAACCCGGCGATGCGGTCTTCCACGGCGTCCTTGGCCGTCAACAGAAGCACGGGCAGCTGCGGGGTCTCTTCGCGCAGCTTGTGCAAGACATCGAGCCCGCTCATATCGGGCAGCATCACATCGAGGACGACCACGTCGGGGCGTTGGGCGCGGGCGGCGGCGATGGCCGATGCCCCGTCGCTCGCGGTCGCGATGTTCCAGCCCTCGTAGCGCAGCGCCATCGACACCATTTCGGCGAGCACCGACTCGTCGTCCACGACCAACACGTTGATCGGGTTCCCATCGGCGCGACACATGACGACCCGCTCGACGGAGGATCGGGGCTGGGTCACAAGGTCCAGTATGCGCACCGCGCTGAGCCGCCGCTATGGCCTACCTTTGCGCGCCCTGTGAATGGGATCGCGCGACTGCCAGGCAGTCGCGCGATTCCGTTTTCCCGGCGAAGTGGCTAATACCAGTAGCGCCGGCCGGCGACTGGGCGGCCGATCGAGCCCATAATCCACAGCACGGCGCCGATGACGAGCACGACGACGCCGATTTCCCACAGCAAGGGGACGCTGAATACAAACCCGAGAATAAGTAGGACTACGCCTAGGACGATCATGACGACTCCTTTAGGTGAGGGGCACTAGGACATCAGGCATTGAACTGGGCTGCGGAACATGGCAGTCCTTGACTTTCGGGTTGACGCCCCCGTAATTCAAAGGCCCCGCGATGACGGTCAACGCGATGTTTCCCGCCGTGACACAACTGGTTGAGTCACCTTTGAAGTAATCGCGTTGCCATGCCGCAAACACCCCGATGAGCAGCCATACCAGGGCAATGGTGCCGATGATTCCGCTGCCACGCATGGTGACCTCCAATGTGGTCGAGAAAAATTTCTCGTGGACGATAGTTACCCATTCGACTTGTGTCTAAACATTGGCGATGGGTGAATTCGGCAGTGTGCCAGCGAAGCCCGGGGGGTTAAGCGCGGTCGGCGAGCCACGCCGTCGCCCGCCTCTTCGACGCCCGCGAAAGCCATGCGTCCTGGATCAGCTCGGTAAGTTCCGTCCTGCCGATTTCGGGCAGCCGGGCGGCCCGCACAAGTACCGATGGATGTCCGGCAAAGTGGTCGGTGGTGAAGAACGGCGAATTGGGATCCTGGGTCAGCGCCAGCTTGTCGCTCTCCGACTCCACCCAGAGCATGATCACGTCGGCATAGCGCTCGCCGGTGTCCGGATCGGTCGCGTCGGGCTGCGGGGTGCGGAAGAACACGAACGACTTACCGCCCACCTGATAGATGGCGTTGCCCTTCGGACCTTCGAGGCGCTGAACGTGCGGCATCGACGCGGCGATCTCGTGTACGTCGCTCACTCGCGCGGGTCGATCAGCCACACCGGCGAGGGTAGCGGCGGCCCAACGCCCTAGCCGCGCCGCTGCGCGGACACGTACAGCGTGGGCGGCATCGTGTGTTCCGCGTCCTGCGGAACGTTGCGACCGTAACGAGCCATCAACTCCGAAAACGTCGCCGTGGCGACGTCCCAACCCCGGTCCCGCAGCCAACCGTCCACGGGGGTGCGCTCTTCGGGATACCAGAGGTCGTCGTAGTCGGTGATCTCGGAGTCGACCAGCTTGGCGGCAGCGGCTCGCATGCGCTGCATGTCCTCGCGCTGGCGCCGGACGAGCTCCGGATCGGTGAATCCCGCGCCCGGCACGTTGGAAGCCAGCCAGCTGCCGTCCGCGCTGAGCGAATGGATGCGCTCGAACAACAGGTCCTGGGCTTGCGCGGGCAGGTAACGGACCAGACCCTCGGCCGACCAGGCGGCGGGCTTGGTCGCGTCAAATCCTGCCTCCCGCAACGCCTTCGGCCAATCCTGCCGCAGATCGATCGGCACGTTCACCAGTCGTGCCTTCGGCTGGGCGCCGTGCTCGCGCAGCGTGTTGGATTTGAAGTCCAGCACCTTGGGCTGATCCAGCTCGTAGACGACCGTGCCGTCGGGCCATGGCAGCCGCCAGGTGCGCGCGTCCAACCCGGCGGCCAAAATCACCACTTGCCGGACGCCGGAGTCGGCCGCTTTTAGGAAGAACTCGTCGAAAAACGCTGTCCGCGTGGCCATGAAGTCGATCATCAGCTGGATGCGCGTGCTCACCTCGGGCTCCAGCTCCACCGCCTTGGCCAGCAGTGCGGGATCGGCGTAGATGCTCCACATGCCTTCGCCGGCCGCGTCGACGAACACGCGCGCGAACGGGTCGTTGATGAGCGGGTCGGCGCTCTCGGTCTCGGCAGCCCGCGCCGCCGCGACACCCAGCGCGGTGGCTCCCACGCTTTGGGTGATGTCCCAGGAATCGTTGTCGGTACGCGGCATCGCCAGTTCCCTTCACGCGCGAGTCAGTTAGTTCCGCACACTATTGTTCCAGCCTCCGCCGCCCGGGGCCGCTTCCCGGCGGTGGCCTACGCTTTTTCCCAGACGGCCCACAGGGTTGCAGAGGAGCGCTGGCATGACGGAAGTGTTTGCCCCGATCAGCGAGGGCCGCAGGTGGATGCCGTGAACCTGGACGCCGTCGCGGCGTGGATGTCCGAGCAGGGACTCGGCGAAGGCCCGCTGGAGGACGTCTCCCCCGTCACCGGCGGCACCCAGAACATCATGCTGCGGTTCAGCCGGGCCGGCCGCCCTTATGTACTGCGGCGCGGGCCACGGCACCTGCGTCCGCGGAGCAACAGCGTCATCCTGCGGGAGACGAAAGTCCTTGCCGCCCTGGCTGATTCCGACGTACCGCACCCGCACCTGATCGCGGCCTGCGAAGACCCCGCCGTCCTGGGCGACGCCGTCTTCTACCTGATGGACCCGATCGACGGGTTCAACGCCGGCGAGGGACTGCCGCCGCTGCATGCGGGCGATGCCGGCGTGCGGCACGGCATGGGCCTCTCGATGGCCGATGCGCTGGCCAAGCTGGGTGCGGTCGACCACGTCGCGGTGGGGCTCGCCGACTTCGGCAAGCCGGAAGGCTTCCTCGAACGCCAGGTGCCGCGCTGGCTGTCGGAGCTGGACTCCTACAGCGACTACGACGGCTACCCGGGACCGGACATCCCGGGCATCGAGGAAGTGTCGGCCTGGCTGGAACGCCATCGGCCTGCGACGTGGACGCCCGGCATCATGCACGGCGACTACCACGCCGCCAACGTGATGTTCTCCCGAACCGGGCCGGACGTGGTTGCCATCGTCGACTGGGAAATGTGCACGATCGGGGACCCGCTGCTGGACCTGGGCTGGCTGCTGGCCACTTGGCGCCAGCCCGACGGTTCCAGCGTGTTCAGCCATGCCCTGGGCGGTCAGGACGGTCTGGCCGGAACCGACGAACTCTTAAAACGCTACGCGGCCAACACCACCCGCGACTTGTCGCATATCACCTGGTACACGGTGCTGGCCTGCTTCAAGCTGGGCATCGTGATCGAGGGGACACTCGCCCGGGCCTGCGCCGGCAAGGCCGAAAAGGAGGTCGGCGACCAGCTGCACGCGGCCACGGTGCACCTGTTCGAGCGCGCGCTGGGCCTGATCGAGGACCAGCGCTGATCCACTAACATCTCCGTTCGTGCCGCCTTATCCCGAGGAACCCGACTACTACTCCGAGCCCACCCAGGCCGCGCGGTATGGCGGCGGGTATTACGACGAGCAGGCGCCCCAGCCCGAGCCGCCGACTCCGTGGTACCGCCGCCCGGCGGCGCTGGTCGCGGCCGGCGCGATCGGGGTGATCGTGCTTGCGCTCGTGGCCTACGCGGTGATCAAGCTGGTGGCCGGCTCCCCCGCGCACAGCCCGGCATCGACGACTACGACCACCGCGCCGACCACAACGGTGACCACCACCACGACCACGGAGGCGTCCCGGCACCACGGTGGTGGCGGAGGCGGCGGTGGCGTCCCGACCGAGACCGTCACCGAGACGCCCCCGCCATCGAGCTTCGACACCCCCACCACAACGGAACCGCCGAGCACCGTTACGGTCTCGCCGAGCACCGACACCAGCACCGTCACGCAAACCGTGACCGTGCCGCCCCGTCGCGGACCGTTCGGGGGCCCGTTCGGCGGACACTAGCGACCAGGGGCCGTCATAGTTTGGCGCTCAACCCGGCGACCATGTTGATGGTGACCGCCAGTATTACCGCGCCAAAAAGGTACGACAGCAGCGCATGGCGCAAAACGGTTGCGCGCAGCCGAGATGCGTTGATCTCCGTGTCGGACACCTGAAAGGTCATACCGACGGTGAACGCCACATACGCGAAGTCCAGGTAGCGCGGCGGATGTGGGTCGTGGAAATCGATGCCTCCGACCTCGTCGGAGTAGTAGAGGCGTGCATAGTGCGCGGTGAAAAGCGTATGCACGGCAAACCATGATGCGACCACGGCCAGAATGCCGACGCCCGCCGCAGCGACGGCTTCACCGCCCGAATGTGTGCCTGCCGCCACGACGTATCCGACCCCGCCGAGGCTGCCCACGCTCGCCGAGACGATGACCACGTCGGCGAGCAACCGGGTGGCGTCCTCGCGTGTCGCATGCCGGGCGGTGCGTTCTGCATCCATCGGGGCGATGATCAGCCAGCTCCACCCGACATACAGCGCCGCGGCGACAACCCAGCCGAGCAGAGCGAACCTCCAACCGAGGGCACCGGCGATGATGACTGCCACCGCCGTTCCGGCTATCAAGGCAACGAGGAGCCGCACCGCGACGGTGTCACGAAGGAAGCGCACGTAAGAAGTCACAGGTCGACTTAAGCAGACGCTCCGAACGCGACCGGTCGGAAGAGGTCACGAGGAGTGCGTCCCCCGGGAGTCGAATTCCTAATCTTTGGTTGTAATCGATTGTTGCCCAACCGATTTCACTTTCCGCAGTCATCTGCGGCAGCATTTTCGACCTGCGGTCTGTGTCCCGGCGATTCGCGGCGTGCACATGGAGTCTTCATCGGAGCGATTTACCCGATATCCGTGTCTCGCGGCGTTCATACTGGGCGCCGTGAAGCACCTAACCCGTTCATTCCGCGTCGGATTCCACAGCGCCATTGCAGCGTGCGTCGTTTTCGCCAGCGCTGCCGGCTGCGGGGGCGACCGCAATCATGCCGGATCCACACCGGGACCGACACGCGCGCCTGTGACGCGGTCAGACCTTCCGTACGACAGCAGGCCAGACGTTACCCTGGCCGAGGAGCAGACCTTTGTCAACGCCACCAACGGGTTCGGGCTGGATCTGTTCCGTCGCATGTGCGCGGTCAGTGAGAAGAACCTTGTCTTCTCTCCCCTGAGCCTCGGTATCGCGTTGTCGATGGCCTATGCCGGTGCCGCCGGCGACACCGCGGCCGAAATGAAAACCGTTCTGCGCGACCCGTTCGGCAATGACACCTACTACCGTGCCATGAATCAGCTGCTGCTCGATCTGCGCTCACGCAATCGCGCCCCAGTCTCGGACACCGATCCCAGAAGTATCGAGCTGGCGATGGTCGACGCGGTCTGGCTGCAGCAAGGCATGAATATTCGCGCGCCGTTCCTGGACGTCCTGGCATCTCACTACGACGCCGGCGTGCACCTGGCCGACTTCACGGCCAACCCTGACGGCGAGCGAGTCGCCATCAACAACTTCGCCGGCGACGCGACCAAAGGGCAGATCAGGGACCTGATCCCGCCCGGCGCGATAGATGCGTTCACGCGTGCCGCGCTCCTGAACGCGGCCTACCTCAAGGCGAGCTGGGAACGTCCATTTTCGAAAGAACTCACGGTCGACGGCAGCTTCCGTGTCACTCCTCAATCGACGATCACCGTGCCGATGATGCGCAAGGTCACCGGGGCGATGCGCTACGCCTCCGGGCCAAATTTTCAGGCTGTGGAACTCCCGTACGTGGGCGGCGATCTCAAGATGCTGATCGTGCTGCCGGCGGAGGGACAGCTCCAGGCGGTTCGCAACAGCATGGACGATGCTTGGTTCCGTACTGTGGCCTTTGCGGATACGGCGGTCTTCCTCAGCTTGCCGAAGTTCCGTATCACCTGGGGACCAGAGGAATTCAAGGAAACGTTGGCAGCGATGGGGACGCCGCGCGCATTCGACCGGGATCGGGCGGACTTCTCCAACATCACCACCGACGAAAGGCTTTACCTCCCGCACATACTGCAGAAGGCCTTCGTCGGGATCGACGAGTCCGGGACGGAAGCCGCGGCCGTTTCGGTGGCGCCCGGGGGTGGGCTGGGTTCGCCCGAGCCGGTGCAGGTCGATCATCCGTTCCTGTTTGCCATAGTCGATAAGTCCGGCGCCGTGCTCTTTGCGGGGCAGGTGATGGATCCGCGTTGAAGGCTGGCGCTATGACGCGGTGGCCGTGCAAGAGGGTGTTTGCGCGAGGTTTTCAAAGCGCGCCCGAAGGGATTCGAACCCCTAACCTTCTGATCCGTAGTCAGAAACGGCGTGCTTTCAGGATGTTTCAGGGTATCCCGCGGTGTCTAGACAAGTACTTCTCACCTGCGCAAACCGTCTCGCGACGTCCCGTCGTGACGCAGGTGTGTCACGCAAGTTGTGACAACGTCGTGACAATTTAGGCATTGTCCGCGTCGCCTGAAAAATGACCCCGTGCCGATCTCACCCGTCGAAAAGGGGTCAATATTCGGCCGCCGTTGACACGCATCTGGATTTATCGTCGGCGACCATTCAGCGTTATGAACTATGCGCTCGATGTTCTCTGCTGTTCCGGAGTCTCAAAAGTGCAGGTCAACGATGCTTACACGTCCCACCGATCGCACCATGTCGCACACATTGGGCCAGTTCCACGCTTCAGCGCTTCGGCCAATTCCGCACCCGCCAGCATCGCGTTAGGGCGGCGAACCAAGCCACGGCCACGCAAGGATGGACCAGCGGGCGTTCGTGTCCGGGCCCCGGCCTCTTCGTCCCGAACTCGACGTACTGGGTGTTTGTAGCGGTTGACCGCGTTGGCTCGGCTAGTAAATCGCTGGTCAGCGTGTTGACGACGTTTGCAAGCAACGGTACGCAGCGGAGCTACTGCGGACGGTCTGCGGACGGAGTCGCGGGCCACCGAATGCAAGCAGCTTCCCCGCTCGCAGGCCTCGACTGGCTCGCCGAGAATCTCGGACATGACAATCGAGACCCGGCTCAATCAGCGTCTAGTTGAAGTCCTGCGTTGGATTAGCGACGGTTGTCCTGACGGTCGATGGGCGGACTCACTAGCCGCTACCCGTCAGCACCGCCGAGATCACGGGACTTACAACACCGACGTTCTGAGGACGCCATCAGATCAGCAAACTGCTGGCGCTAAGAGCTGCGCGGCGTGCGTTCGTACCCGACAAGCGGGCAAAACGCTGAGTCTTCCTCGGCATTCCCACGCCAACCAATAGTGTTGTGACAGCCCGGTCGCGAACGCGATCACTGAGTCGGAGTCTTTCGGGTGTCGGTGAGAGAGGGGGATTCTGAGAGTGGCTAGACGCGCCGTGAAGACGCCGAAGCGTGCGGAAGTCTATCAGCATGATGAGCAAGCTGTGCTGCGCCCGGAAGTTGGAACACAGGCGCAGTTCAAGAAGCGTCGCGAGCCCAAGCGGTATCGCTACGATGACTCTCTCTCACCAGCACTGGATTGGGACGGCCAGAACCCGGCGCGTGAGCTCGGCGACTGGCTGCTGGCACAAGTCGAGGAGGCCGCTCGGTTAGAGCCGCCGCATCGGTTCGACTCGCCACGGTCCTACAACGGGTTTGAGGTTATCGGGCTCGCGGATGCGGTTGAGGCGCTGAGACGGATCTCGAAGCCGTTCCTCGACTGGGCCGGAAAGGCAGAACGGCTGTCATTTGAGGTGCCGACGCTTCCACTATTCGTTCATGAGCGGCTGTCTACAAAGGCGATCCTCGAGACACTCAAGGGTCACGCGCGCGATCGCCAGATGGAATTTCAGCTCTTCGCCGACCCACAGCTACCGCTCCACCAGCAGCTCGCGGCCTACGAGCACAGGGGCGGTTGGGTAAACCGGGTCATCCTCGGCGACTCGCTCGTCGTAATGAACTCGCTGCTCGAGTATGAGGGCCTTGGTGGGCAGCTGCAGATGATCTACATCGACCCTCCTTACGGTGTGAAGTTTGGCTCCAACTTTCAGCCGTTCGTCAGGAACCGCGATGTGCGTGACGGCGACGACGGGTCCATGACGCGCGAGATCGAAATGGTCAAGGCTTTCCGAGATACATGGGAGCTTGGACTGCACTCCTACCTCACGTATCTACGCGACCGTATTCAGATCGCGCGCGACTTACTGAATCCGACGGGTGCTCTTTTCGTACAGATTGGCAACGAGAACGTCCACCATGTCCGCGAAGTCCTCGACGAGATTCTTGGAGTCGAAAATTTCATCAGTCAGATCACATTCCGGAAGACAACCGGGTCGACCGGTGAATTCGTGCCAGGCTCAGTCGACTTCTTGTTGTTCTACGCGCGCGATCGTGCCCGGTTGAAGTTCAACGAAGTTTTTCGGCCGAAGGAGTGGAGTCCAACTGACGCTGGCGCGTACTCATGGGTGGAGCTGCCCAACGGGGATAGGCGTCGACTGACCCCAGAAGAACGCGCAGGAGCGGCACCTCTTACGGCTGGGGCAAGACCCTACAGGCTCGACAATCTGCAGAGCCAGAGCATGGGACGGAAGAAAGGCCTAGGCGCGGCGAGCTGGTTTCCCGTCGAGCTCGACGGGCGTTCTTGGTTGCCAAGCGAGCGAAGTCGATGGAAAACGAACGAGAAGGGCATGGAGGCGCTGAAGGCGGCGGGCCGCCTACAGGCGACGGATGGTGGACTCTATTACGTTCGTTATCAGGACGATTTCCCCGCAATGTCGCACGACGATCTGTGGGAAGACACCGTCATCGCGGGCTTCGCATCGGATAAGCGATACGTCGTTGAGACGAGCACAAAAGTAATCCAACGATGCATGCTCATGACGACTAACCCCGGCGACCTTGTCCTCGATCCGACGTGCGGTTCGGGCACAACCGCGTATGTGGCCGAGCTATGGGGCCGGCGCTGGATAACCATCGATACCTCCCGTGTGCCGCTCGCTCTCACGCGGCAGCGGCTTTTAACTGCAACGTTCCCTTACTACGGTCTTCAGGACCCAGCGCGCGGACCGGCGGGTGGCTTCATCTACAAGCGGCGGCAGAACACAAAGGGTGAGGAGGTTGGCGGGATCGTCCCGCACGTGACATTGAAGTCCATTGCGAATGGCGAGCCGCCGGCGGAGGAGGTCCTCCTCGACCGCCCGGAAGTGGAGAAGACCATAACCCGGGTAACCGGGCCCTTCGTCTTCGAGGCGACGATCCCAACACCGGTCGACATCGACGAGGACGGGTCTGAGGATTCGGGCGAGCCGAACGACGAGGGCTACATCGACCGGATGCTGGAGGCGTTGCGACGTAATCCAGTGTTGCAGCTCGACGGGAACACATCGCTCACGCTTCGCAATGTTAAGCCGCCAGCGCGGTCGCTCTATCTTTCCGCTGAGGCAGGTTTAGACCCGGACGGCGCGCCAGTAGCTATCGTTTTCGGCCCGGAAACTGGCGCGATCAGCGAGAAGCTTGTCTACGAGGCGGTGACCGAGGCGCACATGAAGCAATTCCACCAGCTTCTCCTGATCGGCTTCGCGATCGAGCCGAACGCCCGCGAGTTCGTCGGGAAGGCGGAGCAAATGGTCGGCATCCCGGTGACGTACATTCAGGCGACGCCGGATCTCGTAATGGGCGACCTGCTCAAGACGACACGCTCAAGCCAGCTATTCTCCGTCGCCGGACTTCCCGATGTGGCGGTTCGGAAGGTTCCGCCAGAAGAAGCAGGGGGCCTGGAGCGGTACGAGACCGAGCTGCTTGGCCTCGACACGTTTGATCCGACGACATTCGAGGTCCGCCATCGTGCGGGCGACGACGTGCCCGCGTGGTTTCTCGACACAGACTGGAACGATTTATCGTTTCATGTCTCGCAGGCTTTTTTTCCGCGCACCGGCGCCTGGGACAGCCTCAAAAAGGCGCTCAAGGGTGAGTACGACGACGCGGTCTGGGACCACCTCGCCGGAACGACGAGCGCCCCGTTCACAGCGGGTGAAAACCGGCGCGTGGCCGTCAAGGTTATCGACGACCGCGGCAACGAGCTGTTGGTGGTTAAGTCATTGGACGAGGCGAAATGACAGCGTTCGAGGTCGAGCAGCCGATTCTCAACGGTCCGTTCGATGAGCCCGCCGAGTACTGGCAGATTGAGGAGGGACAGGAGCCCAAGCGCGTCGCCGGTCGCCGCCGAGCGGGCTATTTCTATCGCGACCCGAAAGCGCCGCCGCCCGAGCCTGGGACGTCCGCACGCGGGGCGTGGCAGGAACTGGAGCTGGTCAACCTGATCCGCGAACGGCTCGCTCAGTGGCGCGAACTTGGTTATGCGGGCGCGACCCGCACGACGCTTGAGCTGCTCCATTACTGGCGGCGTGAGCGCCAGCGCCCCCTTTTCTTTGCGCAGCTTGAGGCGGCCGAGACGATCATCTTTCTCCAAGAAGCGCGCTCGGATCTGCTTCAGGGGGTCGACGTCCCGCCCGAAGAGGTGCCGGCCGGGGTCCAGGCGTTCCGCCGCTACGCCTGCAAGATGGCGACCGGCGGCGGCAAGACGACGGTGATGGGAATGTTGATTGCCTGGAGCATCCTGAACAAGGTTGTCGCGCGTGGAGACGCGCGTTTCTCCGATGTTGTACTCGTGGTATGTCCGAACCTCACTATCAAGGGGCGGCTGGGCGAGCTCGACCCCGCCACGGGCGAGGCGTCGATCTACCGGGCGCGCGACCTTGTGTCACCCGACCTGATGACCTCGCTGCGGCGAGGCCGTGTCCTCGTCAAGAACTGGCACGAGTTCGAGCGCAAGGGTATGAGCGCCGGGGCGAAGGTGCAAAAGCGTGGCCAGCCGGAGCGGATCACATCCACGATCAAGATCGGCGCCAAGACGACCTCCGGACGTGGCGGCCGCTACATGACCGAAGAAGCCCTTGCGATCGCCTTGGCCGACCCAAGGATGGACATTCGCATGGTCGAGGATCGCCGGCCGGGGAAGTCCGAGGTCGTCGTCGAGGAGACGCGCTACGTCGAGAGTGACGCGCGGCTGATGCAGCGACTACTCGGACGAG
The DNA here is from genome assembly GCF_001665605.1 of Mycobacterium sp. 852014-50255_SCH5639931. Lineage (GTDB taxonomy): Bacteria > Actinomycetota > Actinomycetes > Mycobacteriales > Mycobacteriaceae > Mycobacterium > Mycobacterium paraffinicum. Next base: position 98,217 of record NZ_LZSV01000029.1, on the reverse strand, counting down.
AGGTGGGTGGAAAGCAGAACATCCTCGTGCTTAATGATGAGGCGCACCACGCTTATCGGATCCGGCAGGGTGGTGCAGGCACTGCACAGGAGGACGCGGAGGCGACGAACGAGGAGCTTGAGGAGGAGCTTGCGTACGAGTCCACGATTTGGGTTGATGGGCTCGATCGAATCCACAGGCACCGCAGGATCAACTTTTGCGTCGACCTCTCCGCGACCCCGTACTTCCTCGCGCGCGCCGGCGACGACACGAACAAGATATTTCCCTGGGTCGTAAGCGACTTCGGGCTGACCGATGCAATCGAGTCGGGATTGGTGAAGATCCCACAGCTCGCAGTCTCGGACGCGTCGGGCGAGCAGCAAGCCGCCTACTTCAACATCTGGCGCTGGCTCATGAGCAGACTATCCGGCGCCGAGCGTGGCGGGCGCCGCGCGAACCCGAAACCCGAGGCGGTTCTTCGTTTCGCAGAGCAACCGATTCGCCTACTGGCAGGGGCTTGGGAGGACGCACGACGGGAGTGGGCTGAAAGCGACGAAGAACGCCCTCCGGTCTTCATCCTCGTCTGCAAGAACACGAGGATCGCCAGCGTCATCTACGAATGGCTCGCTGAAGGGAAGCCACCCGAAGGGATACCGCCTGCCAACATGCCAGAGCTGCGGAATGACCACGGCAACGTCTACACAATCCGAGTCGACTCTAAGGTGATCGGTGAAACCGACGTCGAGGGCGCGAAGAACGATGAGTCCCGCTGGATGCGGTTCACGCTCGACACCGTCGGCAAGCGTGCGTGGCCTGCGGACCCCCAGGGACGGCCCGTATACCCCGAGGAGTTCGAGGTGCTGGCGCAGAAGCTTGAGCGGCCGCTGCACCCGCCGGGTCGAGACGTGCGGTGCATTGTCAGTGTCGGGATGCTGACAGAGGGTTGGGACTGCAACACGGTCACACACATCGCCGGGTTGCGCCCGTTTATGTCCCAGCTCCTGTGCGAGCAGGTCGTCGGCCGCGGATTGCGGCGCGCCAGTTACGATCTCACCGAGGAAGGGAAGTTCAGCGAGGAGGTCGCGCAGATCCTCGGCGTACCCTTCGAGGTCGTCCCGTTCAAACAGCGCAGGGGGCCAAAGCCGCGCCCGGCGCGACAGAACCACGTTCATGCGCTGGCCTCCCGGATGCAGCTCGAGATCCGGTTTCCTCGCGTCGAGGGATACCAGCAGCGGATCCGTAATCGGGTAGATGTTGCATGGGCCTCGATCTCCGAAGTGCGTGTCGACCCCATGAAGGTCCCGGACGAGGTCAAGCTCAAGTCGACTCTCCTGAACCGAGGTCGTCCCTCACTGCTCGAGCCCGGGGGAATGGCGAAGCTCGACCTCGAGAAGTGGCGGGGGGAGGCGACCCGCCAGCAGCGCGAGTTCCAGATGGCAGCGGCTCTAACTCGGCACTACTCCGAGCAGGATAAGTGTGACGCGCCGCCGCAGGTCCTCTTTCCACAAATGCTGGAGATCGTAAAGCGTTTCGTGCGCGACCGCGTGGTCGTTGACGACGAGACGAAGCGCGTCGACGTTTTTCTCTCGCCCTACTGGGGGTTCACGATCGAGCGGCTGACAGAGGCGATCCACCCCGCGGCGTCGAACGGTGAGGATGCGGAGATCCCGCGTTATGAGCAGCGTCGAGGATTCGGCTCAACGGCCGATGTCGACTTCTGGACGTCAAAGAAGGTCAAGGAGATCGAGCGTTCGCACCTCAACTACGTTGTCCAGGACTCGAAGTGGGAGTCGTCGGCCGCATACCACCTCGACAATCACTCCCACGTCGTCTCCTTCGTGAAGAACCAGGGGCTTGGCTTCGCCATCCCGTATTTGCACGCCGGCGGCGACCACGAATACTTCCCCGACTTCCTCGTGAACCTCACCAACGGCCTGACGCTGATCCTCGAGACCAAGGGCCACGACCCGCTTGAGGGCGTCAAGATACAGGCGGCGGAGCGGTGGGTCCGCGCCGTCAATGCGGACGGCTGCCACGGCCAATGGCGGTACGAACTAACCCACAACCCCAACGAGGTTCCACAAATAATCGACCGCGTCGCTGAGCGACACACGACCGTACTTGCCACGTCCGGCAGCAGCTAGCGATATGTTGCCTTGCGAGACTTAATCCAGTCCAGTCCGTCGCGCTTTGAAAAGTAGTTGCCGTTACCGATGCGAGTGGGAACGATCTCGCGGCGCATCACCGCGTACTTGATGGCGCGCCGGCTGACCGGCAACTCCTCGCTGTCGTGGAGGTACTCAAATAGTTCCTTCTCGGTGAGATTCGGGCGGTCAAGATCGCGAAGACCTGCATGTCCCGCGGCGGCCTCGTTGATGAGGTCGCGGATAACGTGCGCGAGTTCGTCAGCGGCGTCAGTCATGTCTCACTCCATCCGTTCACACCATCAGCACACGCCGATGCACCAATTTGGTCAGTCGCCTTGTTCTGCCAATATGTGGTGGACAGTTGCGCGACTGACGCCAAGTGTCGCTGCTATCGTCGGCCTCCGACTCACCGCTCGGTGCATGTGCGGACGCGGAACAGCTCTGGAGGCGTGGGGAGTCTGCGGAAGAACCGTTGGGCGTTTGGAGCGGTTGATGTCGTTGACCACGAAGTAAAACCACACGTCAGAAGGTTGGCGACGCTAGCGAAGGAGGGCAGCTGTCGAAGCTACTGCGGACGGACTGCGGACGGCAGTCATCTAGTTCGTTCGGAGAGAAAGATGACGCTGGCCGTTCGAAGCGTGCGTGGGATCGCTAGGTGGTTCCCACCGCTTAACGCGACGGCCTGTTTACGGGCAGCAGTGATGGCGGATTGTCGACGGAGTTGCTCGGCAAGACTGTGGATGACATCGGCTATGAATGGTCATCTTGAGTGCCCAGCCCTCGAAAGTTTGGGCACCCTTTCGCGCAATGCGTGACCTCAGGTGACGAAATCTCTTCTCAAACTGCGTAGCATTCGCAGAAATCGCACGGCCAGAGGGGGAGGTAGGCCGCTTGACCGCAGAGGCTCCGCCGTCCCTGACGGCGGTTCTCGGGTTCATTGAGAGCACCAGCGCATTACCCGTTGATTACGCGGTGGGTGGCACGAAGCTGTCGGACGAACATCGTGAGTTTGCCGCCCAGCTCTTAGCCGACGACGCCATGCGCATTCGTTGTGGCGGATCTCCGCTCCTGCAGGCATGGAGGGCACGTCGGGACGGGGGCGCGCCTCTTAAGGCCTCGCGGAAGGCGGCCCTTGAATCCTACGTCGGAATCGGCTTCAAACTGCCTGGTGAAGAGGCAAATGCCGACCACGTTCAAGGTCATGTGGCCGAGCTATTCTGGGGCCGGGTGATGCAAGAACGAGGCGCGTGCCGCGACGGCCGCAAACTCATACGTGCTCATGCGGTGAAACCCGACCCTCTGGAACCTGGTGGCGACGGGTTAGTTATCTACACCCGTGAGTCCGGTGCCCAAGAGGATGAGCTCGTCTTCCGGCTTTGGGAGATCAAGAAGCATGACGCCAGTGGCAAAGTGTCCGTAACCATCCGACGTGCAAGCAGGCAGTTGAAATCTCGCGGTCACGAGTACCTTGCGAAACTTGCCGGGCCAGAGACCATCGCCGAGGAGGGTGCGCTCGGTGACCTATATGCCAACGTTGTCGAACTCTGGTTCGACCGCAGCGACCGCTCTGGCGTTGGCGTGTCGGTGGGCACGTCATCGGAGAAGGCGCCGAGCGACCCCAGTTCATTCGGATCTCTCACGAAAGAGTTTCCCGAGTACTCCGGAGCCGGGCAGCGTGAGGGACTCGTGGTAGCCATTCCGAACTTCCCGGCTTTTGCAGACAGGGTGAAGGAAATCCTGTGGAGCGGGCTCTAGACCTCGGGCTGCTGACCGATGCGCTCGGCGGTCGAACGAACCTTCCGACCGCCGAAGAGTTGCAGCAGCTAATGGCCGATGTGGAGGTACAGCTTCTACTGCGAAGATCTGCAATCTCGCAGCCTCTGTTGGCCACGGCCTGGTACCTGCACGGCGTGGCTTCGGTGAGTGAGGCGCGACGTCGTTATACCTTGGCGAGGCAGCGCCAAGCATTTCTGGTGAGCGCCCACATATTCGACCTCGCGCTCAACGACCAGAGTTTAGATGTCAAGGACCGTCTATCTTTCGGTTTTGCCGCCGCAATTGGGTATCGCCGCGGCGGTCGTGACCCAAATGCAACAGCCATAATGAATCGATTACGTGGCGACATCCGTGTGGACATTCCAGTACTTGATCATGTCGATACACTCGCCGTCGAGGCTGGTCTGGCTTTTCTAGGATTCGAAACTCGAACTCTTTTCGGCTGGCTCGGCATTTGGCGTAGACAACTGGCTGAGTTAGCTCGCGGCTCAGGTCTCCCTGATTTGACGACTACTATCTTCGGCACCACTCATATGGTGGTACTGGGCATCGAAGACTTGCTGACATATTTTGCGCGAGGCCGCACAACGAGACTAGAGGGTGGCAATTCGCGATTGTTGGCAGCCGCCACTGGGCAGGCTGGCCCCGGGGATCTCAATGCGCGCTGGGTGGCAGCCCATTTACTAAACCTATCGGGCGAGGCTGTGGCTGGCTCATTGTGGAATCCACTAATCTTGCCGCCGACAATATCCGAGCTCGTTCGGCAGGCCTTTACCGTTGGTAACCCGCCGGTGTTGACGTTGTGGGAGCCTCAGCGTGAACTGCTTACGGGCCAACCTTCACCGCTCGATCCTGACGTTCGAAGGATGGTTCTGGCGGTTCCTACCAGTGGCGGCAAGACGTTGCTCGCACAAATATTGGCGGTAGCACACTTAGCGAATCAAGATTCCAGCGTCTGCTACGTCACGCCCACGCGGAGCCTGGGCAGGGAAGTGCGTCGGGCCATGAGCAGTCGGGTACGAATCCTTCAGAAAGAGGCCGGGTCGGAACAAGCTGACTTTCCGAGTGTTTGGGACTTCTTCGAGATTGACACCGACCCGCCTGACGTCGAGGTGATGACACCGGAACGGCTTGGTCACATGCTACGGCATAATCCAGGAGACGTCGTTGACCGATTTGGAATGTTCATTATTGACGAAGCTCAGCTTCTCAAAGAAGCGCGACGGGGGTTCCTTCTTGAATCGGTCATTTCTCTGCTTCAAATTTTGACTCGCGACCGTGATCATAAGATCATCCTGATTTCGGCCGCGATGGGTAATGTCGGCGGCATCGCACAATGGCTATCGGCAGATCGAACGCCGCTGAGGCATGAATCTGATTGGCGCGGACCAAGACGCTTGCATGCTGCCTTTACCACGAAGGCACATTGGCACAGTACGGTCACGGAGAAGACAAAGGGAACGATCTGGAAATTCCGCCACATAACCGAAGTCAGCGGGGAGATCCGACTGCGCATGGCGGATGGCCAAACAGTATCGCTGGTGACGGGGGACGAGATAGATTGGCGAATCGTCCGTAAATCCAAAGATGGAAATTCGCGAAAGAAAAACCTGCCGACTGACACCACCTTGTCAACTAAGCAATATGAAATTGCAAGCGACATGATTACCGCTCTCGGTCACGCCGGTTCCGTTCTCGTTGTCACATCAACTCGACCGCAAGCCCAACTGCTCGCTCGGGGCATTGCTGGAAAGTTAGACGGAGAGTTACCTGCCCTTACGCCCCTCATAGATTTCGTGCGGGAACAGATCGGCGACGAGCATCCCCTCGTTGCTGTTTTGCGTCGTGGCGTCGGCTTTCACCACGCGCGGCTGCCTATCGAAGTACTTGAGGCGCTCGAGGAAGCAGCCCGAAACGACGTGCTTCCTTATCTGACGTGCACTTCGACGCTTACGGAGGGAGTCAATCTTCCAGTGCGAACAGTGGTCGTGTACGACCAACCATTCCCTGGCCAGCCAGAGGACACCCGTCTTCGCGGAGCAAGGCTGGTAAACGCGATGGGCCGAGCAGGGCGCGCCGGTAGGGAGACCGAAGGTTGGATCGTGCTTGTTCGTGGAGCGGAGCCGAAAGAGGAAGACTTCGAGCTTCTGAACCCTGACGCCCACGCTTTGGCGATCACTTCGGCGCTTCTCACCGACAGTGCGCTTGAGGCGTTTGCCGACCTGGAAACGCGCATCCGAGATGATGAGGATGCGGTGTTTACAGCAGATGAAATTGCTTCAGACTTCGTCGGATTTGTTTGGAACTACCTCGCGGTCGGCGAGTCCGTCGACATCGACCCTGACAACCTCGATCTTGAGCAACTCGTTGACTCAACGCTCGCTGCGTCTCAATCGGAAACGTCGCGGGCTTCGTGCATTCGAATCGCTGAAGCGGTGCGCGGTTCCTACGAACGCAGCGATCCCGAGGCGCGTCGGCGATGGCCGCGTACAGGGACATCTGTCGGCTCTGCTCGCACCATCGACGGTCTAGCAAGCCGTCTCGCGAACACCATTGCACGGCAAGAGGCCGATGGCACCTTGCCTGACGTCGGCGATCCGTACGTCGCAGTGAGGATTCCACGAATACTTGATGCGCTGCTTGCGCTGCCCGAAGCTCCCCTCTGGCGGTTCCTCTCGAGCGCGAAGGGCCAGGAGGTGGAGGTCTTGCCTGTCGACCTCCTTACAGACTGGCTGTCGGGAGTGTCCCTGTCAGAAATGGCAGAACAGCGTCTCGCTGCGGCCAACCCTGCCGCGTGGCGGATCGAGCAAATGGTTGGAGCCGCAACGGAACAGTTCGAGCATTACTTGTCCTGGACTGTCGGTTCCTTAGTGGAGTACGTCAACGCTCGCTTGGAAGAACAGCACGTAGTTGCTCGCTTCTGTCCCGAGTTAGGCAGGTATATCCGATACGGCGTTGATTCTCCGTCGTCGCTCATATTGATGAGTTCAGGAATCAGGTCCCGAAGGTTGGCACATGTTGTTGCGGCGCACCTTCCCGCAGACACATCAGCGACTCGCGAAGATATCCGCTCGTCGTTAGCTGAGTCGGGGATTCCGAGTTGGCGTGAGACCTACGCGGTCTCAGCCTCAGAAGCACTAGATCTTCTGGAATTCACAAGAGTCCGAAGCCGGAGCCTCCTCAAAGCACTTCTCGAGACCGGTTCCACGTCAGTCGAGTTGGTCGACGTCACTTGGGCGCTTCCGGGCACAGACCATCCCCTGACCCTCGAAAGTGCTCGCGACGAACCTGTGCCCGCACCCCTCTGCGTCTACGCGGGCGACGACATGGTCGCGCAGGTCGCCGCGCAGGACCACGCGGACGTTCAATCCATTCTCGATACTGGACTGGAATTGGCCCTGCACCTCCTGACAGCAACGTCACCGATATCCCTCCAGGTAACCCTCGCGGCGCCCGAGGCAGAACAGTGAAGGGTTGGCGTTTGGCCTTCTGAATAATCGGCTGCGATCCGTTCCTCGGTGGTGTCCTCTGCGAGCACCCGGTAGACGGTCGCCTTGCTCACGCCCAGCGTTGCTGCGATAGTTCTGGCTGAAGTCGAAAGCAGCTTTGGCCCAACGGATGCACGCCAGCGGGAGCGCACAGCCATGTGGTTAGGACTGTACCAATAGTTGGTACAGTGAGTTCGTGGGTAAGAACACGTCCTTCAGTCTCGATGAGCATTACAGCGCCTTCATCGACGGCGAGATTGCCGCGGGCCGCTATCGGTCGGCCAGTGACGTCATCCGCTCCGCATTGCGGCTGCTTGAAGACCGCGAAACCCAGCTGCGGGCACTGCGCGATGCCCTCGAGGCAGGCGAACGCAGCGGCAGTTCGACACCGTTCGACTTCGACGCCTTCCTCGATCGCAAGCGGGCTCAGGTACCGCATGGCCAGTGAAAGGCCGATACCTTCTCTCACCTGCCGCGCAAGCAGATCTTGAACAAATCTGGGACTACACCCACGACCGTTGGGGTGTTGACCAGGCCGAGGACTACTTGCGCGAACTTCAACGCGCCATCAACCGCATCGCGGCAAACCCGCGGATCGGCCGAGCCTGCGACGAGATCCGCCCCGGCTACCGCAAGCTCGCCGCTGGTTCACACACGCTGTTCTACCGGGTGGCCGCCGAGGACGTCATCGACGTCGTGCGCATCCTGCACCAACGTATGGACGTCGACCGCCACCTCTGACTTTCTACGTCAATACCGCCAGACCCAAGCGCGCGAAGCAGGAACTGAGACGTCCCGATTGCCCAGATTCGAGACAATCAGCCACCGCGTGTCGATATATGCAGAACAGTGCCGAGCGGGTAACGCTCAAATTCCCGTTGCCGAGTTGTATCCGAGAGCCTGTTCACGTTCAGATTTGGTTATCGGGCAACGATCCTTTAGCAGGGGCCAGATGTCGGTCCTGAGCACCCGTCGTAGATCGGCATGTTGGTCCTCCTCCGGGCGGTCGTCAGCTCCTGTAGTCACTCCACCAAGTTATCGCCTGTCTCTACAGACGCTGCTGTCGCGCGGGCTTTCGTGTCGGTGAGGAGGGCGCGGTACACCGTACGGCACAGTTGCCGTTTCAAACAGCGGAGGGCTTGTCGGTGGGTGTCGCCGTCAGCGATGCGGCGACGGTAGTAGTGTTCGCCGCGGCCGCCGTGTCGAATTTGGATCATGGCGATGGTGTGCAAGGCGCGGTTGAGCTGGCGGTTACCGGACCGTGTCGCGCGGATATGGACGGGTGTTCCACCTGACCAGTGGGGGATCGGCGCCACCCCGGCATAGCGAGCGTATTTCGCTTCGTTGGCGAAGCGGCTGACGTCGGCTGTCTCGCCGATGATCTTCGCGGCCATCAATGGTCCACAACCATCAATGCCGACAAGTGCCGAAGCCCCGCACTGAACGGCGTCTTTAATGCGTTTCTCGAGACTGTTGATATGGTCGCTCGCTCTAGCGATTTGGGTGAGATCGGTGCGGATTAGCTCGGCCAGGAGACCGGTGTGCGACTGGAGTAAAGCTTGTGCGACGCGTCGATGGTTGGCGTAGCGCAGGACCAGTCGAGTCGACGAGTGCTCCGGCGCCAGCTCGTGCAGGCGGCTGAGTACGCGGTTAGTGATTGCCGTCCTGGTGGTGAGCAGGGTGTCGCGGTAGTCAACGAGTAGTTTCACGTCCCGCGTGTAAGCGTCGTGGCGGGCGGTAGGTAGGTCGGGTTCACGAAGCACAGCGCGGGCCACCGCGAGAGCATCGATAGCGTCTGACTTTCCGACGGTGCGTGCTGAGGCACGTTGGCGGGCAGTCAGTTTGGGCGGGACGCGGACCACGGATTCACCGGCCTCGAGCAGCTCTGCTTCGAGTAGTCCGGAGAGGCCGCGCACATCTTCAACACCCCATAGTCGGCTTCCAGGGCAAGTCGTACGAGCCCAGCGGAGCGCCAACTGATGACCGGCGGTAGTCGCTCGCACTGATTTCGTTGCGAGCTTGCGGCCCGTGCAATCCACAGCAACAAACGTGTGATTGTGTTTATGCACATCCACACCGATCACATAATTGACCGTCATTGCCACCCTACTTTTGGATAGCGTGACAGGCACCCGGTGTCGACAATATGGGTACGAGTCAACCGTTGTGGCGACAAAACTCTCATTGGTCAGATCGCCGGGTGCATTGCCTTTGGTTTTGCTTCGCTGGACAAGCGCGCCGCCCTGCGGTCCTCATCACGTTCGGCATGAACCTTTTAAGCCACTACGGACACAACATCACTTAGCCAAAACGTTGACGGGAACGTAATAACGGTACGGCTGCTCCCGGTGGCACGCAACAGGAATGCGTGTCAACCTTGCGGTGGCGCAATGCTGGCATTGAGAGGTCCGGCATCTCGGAGGCGCTAACCGCCAAAACACCGCGAATTTCGGTAATTATTGCGCTAATCTAGCGGTTCGGTCTGTTCAGGACTCGGCGTTAGCCTCATGAACCGCTAAGTTAGCGGCTAATTTAGCGGTTTTGGTTCAGCACTATTGATTCAAATCGCGTGCGGCGCAAGGTCACCCGCTGTGCTTACCATTAGCAGATAGGCACAGACTGGATTGGACGCAGTGATTGATGAGCGAATCCGTGTGGTCGAAAGAGGCACCACCGTCAGCAATATTGCCGCCAACGCCGGCGGGTGGACCACACCCGCAGTGGTTGGGCCCTCTAGGCCCGGCGGAGCGTCTGAGGGAGGGGAGGCCTAACCATGCAGGCTCAGCGTTACGAATCTTGGTGACGGTAGGGGTGGCGGCAGCGGTCGGGTCGGCGGTGACCTATCTGATCACTGGCGGTTATGCGCCTCCTCCCGCGGCGCCACAGACGGTAGCCGTGTCGCCGTCACCGGCTCCGACAACACCGCAATTCAGCTCGACCGGCGTAGCCGGAGCGAAGGAGAATTTGTGCCACGTGTTCGACGTGTCGGTGCGCGGTCAAGAAGGCCAAGGAGGAGTCCGGGTCGCTGGCGGCGGGGTCAATACGCCAATGGTGCTGCGGGCGCTCAATAGTGCCTCAGCCGTACAGAACGCGCTTGTTCCGGCAGTCCCGCCCGACGTCGCCCCGGTAGCTCGCAAATACATCGCCACAACCCTGGACCAGACAACGGCCGCCCTGGGCAACACGCCCACCAGCGAAGTGAACCGATTGACAGATATCCGCAACGACGCAATCAATGCGCTTGTTGATGTGTGTGGATTGCCGAGGTAGCCGCAATGGCGTCAGTGGTAGGCCCCGGGTCCAATGGCGAGGTTCCAGAGTGGTGGGCGGAGCGTAATAACAAGCAAGCCGAACGACTGTTGAAGCTGTTCAACGGGGCGAAGCCGTTTGAGAAGACGGGGACACCGTCGCTGCCCCATGTTAGTGGTGGCGATCACCCCAAGCCGCAGGGCCTATTCGTCAATTTTTTGTTCCAACCTCTTGTGTGGCCGGTGGACTCTGAAACACGCATTGACAACGACGCTGACACGCTTCTGGATGAGTCAAAGTTGTTCGAGGACAACGGGATAGACGCTTTGCAAGCCTCGAACGGGGTCTTTGATGGCGGTTCCTGGGTGGGTAAGAGCGCGGACGCTGCTCGTGCGGCCTACAGCGAGGCGGCGACGCTCAAGTTCCACCAGGCAGACATCAGCAAGGTTGCTTCCGATTTGTTCAAGCGGGCATCCGCCGACGTCGCGAGGACTAAGAAGCGAATGTTCGAGGAGAACGAAGCAGCGCATAAGGAGGCCGGGGCGTTTCTGCGCAGCGGCTCGGGCCAATCGCTCGCGCAGGTGGCGGTGATCCTCGGTACGCATCGGACGATGATCCAGGGTTACTCATCTGATCTCCAAGACTTCGCCACGCAATACACGACTCAATTCACCAGTCGCTTCGCGGAAAGCCCCGGCGGCGGGCCGAAAGTCAAACGAGCAGGGCGAACAGCGGATCATTCCCCCGATGGGGCTGATGCAGCGCCCCCCGGGGACCCAACTTCTGGGACGACCGGGGTAGCGGCAGATCACTCCCCAAGCGGAGACAAGATCCCCCTTGTACCAGGCGGCCGTACAGTTGCACATTCCCCGGAGGACAGCCCTACTTTGGTGCCGCATAACCCGTTGACCCAGTTGATGGGCGGCGGTTTGCCAACTTTGCCGAACATGCCTGGCGGGGGATCGGGTGGAGGGCTTCCGATGGGCCCGCTGCAGGGGCTGATGGGGAGTTGCGGGGGTTTCCCCAGAGGTATGGCCCCGCCTACGGGTGTGCCTGGGCTGCAAGGGTCTCCGATGCCATCGCTCGGGATGGATTTCGGGCGCGGCCTAGCGGCGGGTGCATCGGCGGCTGGTACCGTTTCGCCGGTTATACAGGCTCCGATGACGGCGTTAGCGGCACCGATAGAGACTGCGCCGACGTCGGCGGTGCCGGCGGCTGCTCCGGTAGCTGCCACGCTCCCAGCTGCTGCACCGGCAGCGTCACCTGCGCCGGGTATGCCGGCGGGTGATTTGACTCCGTACGGTTCGATGCTTCCTCCGCAGGGCACGTCGGCGGCTCCGTCGGTGGGTTCGGCGCCGCCCGCGCCGTCGATTCCTACTGAGGCCGGCAGCGGGTCATCAGGGTCGGGTCCGGGGACGGGGTTGATGCCGGTGGCGGGTCGGCGTGACGCCGCGGGCGCGGTGCGCCGGGATTTGGCTGAGTCGGATTTGGAGCTGGCGAAGATGGCGGTGGCCGAGCTCGCCGGCGCCGCGAGCGTGACCGATCCGGGTCTGGATTGGGCTGTGGCTGTTGGCCGTAACACCTCAGGGATGCCCACGCTGTGGGTGGCCACGAACGACGGTGCCACTTACATCCCGCCAGGTGTGTTCTTGCGTAAGACGATGCCTATAGCTGGCGGACATACCGCGGAGTTTGATACCCGCTGGTTCGGCTGGGTTAATCCCGCCGATAAGGCGGCGCGGGCGGCGCGTGCATGCGGAGACAAGGTCAGCGCGGTGGCTACAACGTGGGCATGGCCGTCTGAATTTTTGGAAGAGCACCCGGTGGTCACCGAAGTTGCTACGGGTGTGAAACCCGTTGATTTGAAGGATAATCCAGCAGCAGAACTGTTGGCTTCACGGGCGCATCGCTTGCAGACCGTCGATGCGGCGCTGTACGCGGATTTGGTGGCAGCCGATGAATCGATGGTCCGCGATTATTGCCGAGAACTCACCCGCCAGTTGGTGTTCGGCGTCCCGGGTGAAGAGTTGTCACCGGTCGCTCAGTCGGTGGCGCATGCATTGGTAGCGCAGCGGTGGCCCAAGCCTCAGGAGTGGGCGTTGCTGGGCGAAGAACACGAGGACGCGCTGGTGATGATGGTGGCGCAGCGGCCGGGGTTGAACGGCGTGGAAAACCCTGACCAGGTCGTCAGCTATACGAGGGAGTTTGTGAAGTGCCGCCGGTTGGAGGCGCTGATGTGCTGGGAACTATACGGCGCGGACCTGCTCAACGTCGTGTACGCGGCCTGGACTGCCGGAGTCCGCGCGCCGCTGAAGGACCCGGTGCTGCGGTGACAGATGATCTCCCCGCTAAGGTGGCCCAGCTGCTAGGCGAGCCGCACCCCCCAGACGTAAGACTAGGGCCAAGGAGGATTCGGCGCACTGATGCACCGATCGGCCTCGCCTTGACTGTGTTCGGTATGGCAAGAGACTTGGTGACTAAAGCGAATCATGCTGAAGCAGTGAGTGATTGGGAGCAGCGACAAGCTCGACTGGGGGAGATGCAGGACGTCTTAAGCTCAGGTGTAGTTAACGACGCATGTCGAGAGGCGATACGGGCCGAAGTTGAAAGCTTACGCATGCAGGGGCGTGCTCGATGGGAACGCACGGAGACACTGTGCTACGCGCTTGCGGCCCTGACCAGGAAGGTAAAAGCGATCGTAGACAGTTGCAGGGAACGTCTGGCCGCGATCCGAGCGGCAACAATAACAACACTTTCCGCAAATGACTGTACTGTCCAGCGCCCCATCATGGTGACAAAGCCTGACGACCCTATCCTTGCCGATTCCAGAGCAGCGTGTGAGCAGATCGACGCCGAGACACGGCGCGTCTTAGAGCTGCACGAGCGTACTGCCGCGATGTCAGTGGCTGACGTTTATACCCTGGTCTTACAACAGAATTAGAGCCCTAGCCCGTAGCCGCGGTCTTTGTTGCGTGCCCGTGCCCGATCGCGGTGAGCGATGGTGTCGAGTCGCTCTTCGAAGCGTCGCATGTCTTGGAAGTGATCGAGCAGAGCGTCGCGCCGGTTCAGGAGTTCGCGCGCTGCGTGGTATTCCGGTCCGGTGATGTCGGGTGCGGCGGCCAGGTGGTGATCGGCGCACTCGATGGTGGTGCACGGGCGCTGGTGGTCGGGATCGGGGGTGCCCAGGTGGTGGGCCCAGGGCAGCATCTGGTCGAGCGCGGCGGTCAGGGTGTGAGCGGGCTGGCGGTGATCCGGGATGGTGATCAGGAGCAATTTTGTGTTGGTGGCCGCGGCGTTTTCGGCGAGCCACTGCAGCTGGTGGGGGGCCAGGTGGTCGGCGTCGTCGACGATCACCAAATTGCCCCGGGGGAACTGGCCGCCCTGGGAGATCCTTGCGCGTATGTTGGCGATGGCTTTGTCGGTCTCGGGAGGGGCTATGTCGGCGTAGCGGTAGGAGCTGACGTAGGCGTGGGCTTGTGGTGTGGCAGGCAGGGCGACCACAGCCCGGTGGTCGCGGTGAGCAGCGGCGGTAACCGCCGCTAGTGCTGCGACCTTATCGGCCCCTGGGTACAGGTGTAGCGATTGCACAGCCTGCAGGTTGCGGGCGATGGCAGTGACCGCGTGACGGTGGGCCTCGTCGAGGTGATCAAGGGTATTGACCGGGATGGGGTAGCCGGTGGCGGGCGCAGACCGGCGGCCGGCGACGTCGAGGAAGTCGATTTCGTTGCGCAGGGCGGGCAGGTCAGCGGCCAGGTCACGTGCGGCTGCATATGAGCGATGGTTGGCACGTAATCGGGCACGAACACGATCGCGTTTGTTAAGCAGCGATCGCACCGCCGCTGGCTGCCGGCTGCGGTCGGTGGCAGCCGCAGCCTGCATCATGGTATGGGAGCGCTCGTCGCGGCCGAGGATGGCGCGCAGCCTCGCGGCAGCGTCGCGGCTGGTGCCGCGCTGGGCGGCATGCACGCCGTGGTCCTCGGCGAGCTGGGCGTGTTCGTGGTCGGCTTCGCCTGCAGCTTTTTCATACAGGTAGACGTGATTTGCGTCGCGGCCGCGGGTCAGCGCGACGTAGGCCAGGTTGCGGGTGGCGCGATCACTGAGGATGGCATGCCCGGTGCCGGCGGTCAGCGCATCGCCGGCGGTGGCTCCTTGGGAGGCGTGCACGGTCACGGCGTAGCCGTAGTGAACGTGCTCAGCTAGGTAGTCGCCGGTGAACATGGCGCGGGCCCCATCGGTGAGGCGCCGGGCGGCGATGCGGTGGTTGTCGGGGTCAATTTTGTAGACGCGCCAGCGGTGCCCGTTGCGCACCGGCTCAGCCATTTTGGCGTGGTCGGTGGCGTCAACGACGGGCACGGTGGGGTCGTTGTGGCGCGAAATAATGACATCACCGACGCCGATGCGGTGGCCGCGCGCGGCGGTCACGGTAGGCGCTTCTGGAGCCACGGTGTGGTGGTGGATGCGGGTGTTGAGGGCATCGCAGACTTCCCACTTGTCGGTCATCAATAGGGCGTCGTTGCCGGCGTCCAGATCAGCTTGATAGGTCGTTAATGCGTCGTGGGCCATGGTCAGTGCGTCGCCGCTGTGGAGGCGGTCGTGGGTGCGATACCACTCGACCGCGCGGCGCAGTGGCTTGGGGCCTCCGTTGCGCACGGCCAGCGATGCGGTGCGTTCGTCGGGGTCGCGCATGCGCCACACTTCGGACAGCTTCTGCGCCCACGGGAGATCGTCCACGAGTTGGGCGAACATGCCTCCGCGGGCCTTGACCGGGGCCAGCTGATGCGCGTCGCCGACGAGCACGGTCTTGGCGCCGGCCGCGGTCGTCGCGGCGAGTAATTGGTGGAGGTCGGGGGTGCCGACCATGCCGGCTTCATCGACGACAACCAGAGTGTCGGCGTCGAGGCGCAGCGCTCCGGCGTGCAGATCTTTGACGGCTTTGGCCACCGTGTGGCCGATGTCGCCGGCACCTTCGCGCACGGCCACATCGACAGCTTTTCCGGTCGGCGCCAGCACCAGCACCCGGGTTTTTCCGGCGCGATGCGTAGCAGCGCGTAGCGCTTTGAGCGAGGTGGTTTTCCCGGCGCCGGCCGGCGCGGACAGGGGTTGAATCAACCATGGTGAGGTCGCTATCGCGGTGATCGCGCGTGCTTGATTCACCGATAAACCGGCGGTGTTGAGGGCCGCCTGGTCGAGCACAGCGCGCTCATCGCGGGACCCCATAAGGTCGAGGATGGCGGCCTCTTCGGCGATCACCGCGGCGGTGGTGAACCGTTCATGGCCTTCGCGTTCATGGGCCTGACGCGGGGCGCTGATACGGATGCCGATTCGCTCGGCGATGCCCTCGATCAGATACCGCGGGGGAATCGCGCTGACGTCGACCTCCGACGGGGCGTCTTCGATCGATGGCGGGAGCCGGGCGCCGATCGCCTCCACCAAATCGGCGCGAGTGAACGCGGCTTTGTCGATGCCGGCCGCGGCCTGGCGCGCCAACGCGTGCCCGTCGAACCGAGTCGAAGTGCGCTCGCGCCGCGCCGCCAGTTGGGCGGTTTCCTCGACGACAAAACCGCGGCGATCGTTGGCCCACAAGTGTTTTAACTCAGCCCACGGCAGGTGCTCAGGCTTGGCCGGGCGGGTCGCTTTTTGTCCGGCCGCCAACTGCGCCGCCGTCGCGCCGACCTGTTCGTCGACGACCAAATTCTGCTCCGCCCAGGCCCGCAGTTGGGTGGCGCGCTGCGACCACGCCTTGATCGTGTCGCGACCGACGCCGGCGACTTCAGCCATCCCGGTATGGGGGTCGATCGGCCCCCACTCCAAGCCCACCGACTGCAGCAGATGGTGGCGCAACGTGGTCTGATAAATGATGCCGGCGGCTTTGGCTTCATGGTGCAACGATTTCGAGTCGATCGACACCAACGCACCGTCGCTGCGGGCCTGGGTGTTGGGCAACAACACGTGGGTGTGCAGGTGCGGATCACCCGCGCGTGACGTCTCGTGTTGGTAGGCCGCCATCACCAGGCCGGGCAGGCGCACGAGGTCTTTGTGGCCCGTGTCCGGGTTGTGCACTCGGGTGTAGCCGGCGTGGTCATACAGGTACTGCAGCGCTTCACGTACCGCGTTGTTGTGGGCCTCGACCACCGCCTTGGACACCACCTCATCCCCGCCCACAGCGCGCAGCAGCGAGACACTTTTCGGGGCGCAAAACGTCAAATCGAAGCCGTGTGTTGAGCGGGCAGTAAACGCCCGTCCCCGGGCCCCGTTGGGGGCGATTCCCTCATCGAGCCAGCGCGCCACCAGGTCCATATCGGCGGGTCCGCTGGCGCGGTCGGCGGCGCTCAAACCGACTAGAAAGGCTACCTTTTCGGCATCACCGGCCTCCCCCACGCACACCCAAACTGGGGCGCGGGTTTCCCCTTCGGAGTAGTACTCGGCCAGCCCCCCGCCGGCTCGTTGACGGTCGGTGGATGCCGAGATCGCTGCGCGCGCAGTGTCGTTGTAGTAGCGCACCGAATGCCGCTTCATCGGCGCCGAAATCGTGAGCAACTACCGACCACCTGTCCACGGCGACCGACCCCTCAAGCCGGGGACGGTGTGGCGCACCGAAGGTTCGCCACACCCCATGCTTGCACCCCTTGTGCCAATGTGCCACGGTCAAAGTCAGGCAATCGACGTGAATTGCTATGTGGTGTAGGCGATGTCGCTGGGGTGGTTATCGATGAAGGACAAAGCGACGAGAATAATCGAGAAAACGGTTGTGGGGCAAGCATGGTAAGAAAAGAGGCCGAGGGCCAAGGATGAGTGTCAGTGTGGGTGCGCAAGGGGTGCGGCAAGAAGGACGCGCCCGAGCGCCTAGCCGCGGCACCGGCCATCGCACTGCTAACCGCCCGCGCGGGCCGGGCACGGGCGCAACGAGCTTGACGACATCAGCCGGTGAAGGCGGGCAGCGTGGTCGCCTCGGCGGGACGCAATGATGTATCGCCAGCGCCCGCAGCCGCGGACCTTCTGCGTCGGTTGCCTTAAAAGGGCTGTGGGCCGCTCTGGGTCGGGGATGACACGTCACATCGTGGCTGCATAGCCTCCTGCGGCCAGGTTCGGGTGACGATCCAGGACAGCACCGCAAGCGGCACGGGATCACGCTCCACCAGTAGCCGCAGCATTGCCTGCTCCATCTTCGGAAGACTACCGATTCGGTGTCCGCCGATGAGCACACCATTGGCGAGGAACACGGCGCAGCACCATTGGATGGACCGGCTGTTGGAACCGGACGAGAAAACGCCGGTGGTGAGCAAGTGGCGCAGCGTGGCGACCGGCCGGAACCACCACAAGAAGCGGGGAGTTAACCGGGCTGGTACGGCCTCCAAGGGTAGCTGTCGGGTCGGTGGTGGCGTCGCGCTGGCGTGCGGTGGCGGCCGCGATGGGTTGCGGTGTGCTAGTTCGTTAGCGGCGCCCGGTGCGGGCGTTGTGGATCGTGGCGTCGAGGGCGGCAGTTTCGGCGGCGGCCGCGCTGCAGCGGCGCGCGCTTTGTTGGGCCAGGCGCGCAAATGCCCGTGCAGCCCACGCGTGGCCAGAACCACCCAGGGCGGTGCTTTGTGCTGTCGGCGCGGGCATGCTCTCTACGGTCGGTGGTGTGTGCGGCGCGGCGTGCTTGTTGGGCGAGCACCTAGGCGGCCTCCCGAGCGATGTCGGCAGAGTTTCTGCAGCGGGTATGGCGATGTCGGGAGAGGTGCGGGCTTGGTCGTCATGGTTGGCCACGATCTATTTCCCGCGATCGTTGACACAGTGGACAACCGCTGGGCACTGCTCTGTTTCCCCATTTTTCAACGCGTTTCCGTCAAACACGGTAATTCTGCTCGGAACCGCGCGAAATACAGTGAAAAGATCGGGACTGACTGTGGCGCAGCGCAATCACGCCTTCTAGCGTGCTTGGTATGGAACGGTGCATGAGGGCCAGGCGCGGGAAGGAGTCCTCTGGGACTAGCCCGTACATGCGATCATCGGCCCTAGGCTCGGGATGAGCTGGAGTGCGCTTGCCTGGGCGACCGACTCGGATGTCGGTTCCTCGGCGGCGAAGTTCATCCTCATCCTGTTAGCGAACAAGGCGGACGAGAACTACTCGTGCTACCCGTCAATTCGCACCCTGATGACCGAATCCAACGCCGGCAGAAGTACTGTTCTGCGTGCACTCAAAGATTTGGAAACGCGTGGCTTCATCAGCCGGCGTCCGCAATTCCACGACTCCGGAGCGCGACGCTCGACCCGCTACTACCTGAATCACCCACTTGCACCACACGTTTCGCCTAGGCCCGATCCGGGACCGCCCCGTCCCGATTTGGGACCCCCCCGTCCCGATCCGAGACGGGCACCGTCCCGCAACGAAACGGGGACGGTGTCACAGCGGCACCCCCCGGGGGTCTCACAACGGGACCCCTTGAACCCATCAAATGAATTCCCCTCCGAACCGAGCGGTACTACCGATCGAATTTTGGCGGCGGTGACCGAGGCATGGAAGCTGAGTACTCGGGAGGCCCGCAGTCTCCTCCCCGGCGTCGAGTCAGCACTAGCGCATGGATGGCCAGCGGCGGAGCTCACCCAGTACCTGGTCCAAAACACCTCAGGGGCACGTGATCCGGTGCGGGTACTCGCCCGGCGGCTGGCCGATTTTGCCGCGTTGCGCGACCCACGTCGGGCGACCGTGCCGTGGTGTGGTCACTGCGAGGACACACAGTCTCGCACGATCACAGTCACAAACCCCGACGGGAGCGAAGTCGCCCAGTTCTGCCCACGGTGCAGCCCACAAGTCCACAGGGCCCGTCCATCCGGACGCGCATCCCTGCAACCAATGGAAAGGTGGTGAATCACCTTGGAGAACAACGTGTTCAATGATCTCCCCCTGCTCCTTGCGGTGCCCCGCGCGGCGCAGCTGCTGGGAATCAGCCGTGCCGCAGCGTACCGCCTTGTGGCCTCCGGCGAGCTGCCAGTGCGCCGGCTCGGCGGTCGCGTCTACGTTGTGACATCGGGCCTGCGTGAGCTGGTTGCATCCTGAAAGCCACGGCGCATCAACGCGGCTCGACCAAGCCGCGCTGAAACGTGGGAGACGATCTCTGTGGCACACCGATATCGGGCACAAAATCGTTTCCACGACCGATGCGTAACGGATCACCGCATCCGATGATGAGACTAAGCAGCCGCCGTGAGACAAGGAGAAACGATGACGGGCGGAAGTGATACGAACATTGAGAGTTTGAATACCCGATCGGTAGCCGAAAGCCCGCCGACCCGAGTTGGTCTGCTCTTGACGATTCCGGAAGCGGCGGCAGCGTTGCGGATCAGTCGGTCGTCGATTTATCGGTTGTTCGACTCCGGAGAACTGTCTTGGGTGCTGGTTTGCGGCAAACGGCGAGTCAGTAAGGCTGAGATCAATCGATTCATCGCAGCGCACACAGATGTTGCGTAGTGACCATCTACGCGGTTCTGTCCTGATTATGCGGTGTGTGAGCGATGGTTGAGCGCCGCCAACTGCCTTCGCAGATCAAACGCATCGAACTGGCCCGCCGCGCTGGCGGACGGCCCGTCGTCCGCTACCAGCTCACCGTCGATGTCGGCATTGTCGACGGGAAGCGGAAGCAGTTGCGCAAGCGCTATGCAACCGAACGGGACGCGCGTGACGCGCTCGACGAGATCCGCGGCGAAGTGGCTAAGGGTACCTACGTGCATCCCTCCGCCCTCACGGTGGAGGAAGCGTGCGCGAACTGGCTGATGTCACGGCATGGCATCAAGCCCAAGACCAAGTCAGGGTATGACGGGGTGCTCGCGCCTGTACGCGCAGAACTAGGTCATCTGCCGGTGCAGAAGCTCACCCGCCGCGACGTCAATGAGCTTGTAACACGGCTGCGCGACGGACAGGTGGACCGCGCCGACAGCACCAAGCGGCGACCTTGGAGCGCTCGTTCCTGCAACTACTTGCTCGGCACACTGTCACAGGTGCTCGATCAGCTCGTAAACGACGGGACATTGGTCCGCAACGTCGTGGCTCACGTCGACAGGGTGGCTGGCAAGCCGAAGAAGTTCGCCACCTACACACCCATGCAAGTGGAGCGCGTGCTACGAGCGATCCGAGAAGACCGCAACCGCCACGCCTGGCATCTGGCATTATCCGGGCTGCGTCGCGGCGAGATCGGCGGCCTGCGTTGGACCAACATCGATTTCAAGGCCAAGACGTTAAGCATTGGCCCGACCCGAATCAGTGTTGACGGCAAGGCCGTCGAGCAGGATGACGCTAAATCGGAGGACTCCCACCGCGTACTTCCGATCCCAGACCCACTGCTGGTCGAGTTAAAGGGGGCGAAGAAACGGCAGGCCTCCGAAAAGCTGACACTCGGCACCGCCTACGCCGACCTTGGTTACGTGGTCTGCAACGAAGCCGGGCAGCCGTATCACCCCGACACGCTGTCCAAGATGTGGGCCAACGCCGTCGCCGCGGCCGGTGTGCCCCGCATCCGGTTGCACGACGCACGGCATACCTGCGGCACCACGATGCATCTGCAAGGCGTCCCGGCGGCTGTGATCGCCGCCTGGCTCGGCCACGCCGACGTGGCGTTCACGATGCGAACCTATGTGCACTCGCAGCCCAACGCGCTGGCCGACGGCGCGCAGAGTTTGGCAAGAGTTGTGACAATCCGTGACAACTCAGCCGGCGCCTGATAACACGGCAACCTATTTAGGCTGGTGGAATGCGCCCGAAGAGATTCGAACGCGCAACCTTCGGATCGGTGGGCAGCCCAGCAGTGTTCATGAACTTCGACACTGTCCATCGCGTGTCTGTGCAGGCCCGACCGCCTTGCTTGCAGCCAGCGGTTCTCGTTCAGATGGTCTGCTCATGTCTGTCGCTGTACCTGGCGGTGGGGTGTCTAATTCTCAGTGAGTTGTGACGCTGGCGTGACACGCCGGGGTTTGCGATGCGATGCAAAAAAGCCACGGTCGCTGATCCACCTCCTTCTATAGCTAAGTTAAACGTCAGCGTAGGAGGTCATTAGCTGGCCGGATAAGTTTGTCGCCTTCCGCAGAGCGCCACGACGCAGACAAGCTCGGCTTATCTTTATCCACAGGAGGAGGGCCAGCTATCCACAAGTTTGCCGCCTGTTACTAACAGTGATGTAATTCGACAGCTTTCAAGTTGCGCATCGGAGACCTAGACTTGCTCTGAGAGCACCGAAGCCCTGGACTTCCTCCAGGGTGTGGAGGCCGCACCAGGGCCGGCGTCTAGATGGCAACCTAGAGCACCGACTGTAGCGCATCTCCTGCGTAGTGCTCGCTCAATGGGCAACGCGCCCGTAGGAGGTGTGCCGTCATGGCACGGAGAGTGAACAGAAGCGCGATCACAGGGCGCTTCGTGAGTAAGAAGACAGCCAGTCGTAATCCGAAGACGACAACGACCGAAGCAGTGGGTCGGGGTACATCGAACCAGACCACGGTCAACCGGTCCGCGGCGACTGGCCGATTCGTTAAGGAATCGACGGCTAAACGCCATCCCGACACGACGATCTCGCAGCGGGTGTGACATGGCGACATTCGAATGGAACCCCGACTGGGAAGACGAACTGAAACGTCAACTTCAACCGAGAATGCAGAAGTTCGCTGACGATCACCAGTCAGCAATGGATGCGTTGTTTGAACGCCTCGCAGGGCGGTCGGTCTCTGAAATCACGCCCGAAGTGGAGCGTGAGATCGCTAGTTGGGGCGTGTCGATGTCCGATGGCGCAGTAGCGAGAATCGCGACCGCTATCAGCGACCGTGAGCGAGTCATCCTTAGGGCGGGTTAGCAGCAACGGGTAAAGCGCCCTCGGCGATCGGTGCGCCGGGCGCGCTCTCATCTCACGATTCATGGCAGACCCGAGGGTTCGCGCTAGACCCGCATCATAGCTTCGGCGGCTTGTTGCCCCGCCACTGCCGAGGCTCGTCTGAGAGATCCTCGCGGCGGTGCCAGGTGACCTCGACCTGGTCGCTTCCGCCCATGTGACTAGTGCCGAAAAAGTCGACCGAACTGCGGCCGTCGATGCGATCAACGGACTTAGGCCGTTGAACGCCCCCACCCTCGATGCGTACGCCGAACTTGGTGGTGTTGGTGATGTTCCAGACGTCAAACAAAGAGCCTTCGCGGAACCTGATCTCCCAGGGGACACCCTCAGCCTCCTCGGCCTGGTCCTCGACCAGCCGGTTCTGCGCCTCGAGGGCATCAGCTGACCGCTGGGCCGCCTCGGCCGCTTGGCGCTGCCAGGCTGCGGCCTCCTCGGCCGCCTTGGTTGCCCGGCCAGCATACTGTTCGGCCCTGGCCTCGTGCTTCTCGGCAGCGCCCTTGGACGCCGAGGCCCGCTTCGCCTGCACAACCGCCACAGCCGCGGAGACTGTCGCCGCAACAAAGCTGCCCAGGCTGATCCAATTCGCCGCGTTCACACCGCAGAGCGTAGAGCGTTGACCGGCCGCTATAGCGCCTCAACCGATCACTGTGTGTACGAGTCGCGCACGTGAGCACCCTTAGACTCGCACCGGTGACCGACAGTCCCGAGCAAAAGTTTCACCTCGCCGAGGTCGTAACCAACGGTGCTCAACCCTCGGGGACGACATTCACCGTCTCGCCCCTGAATGTCGGTTTTGCGCAGGCCGGGACCGCGCCGGTGAACGTCAACAACTGGGAGATTTTCGACGGCTCGTTGCTCGCCGTCTGCTTCAAGTACGGCGACATGTTCGTAGTCGAGGGAACAGCAGTCATGATCGGCATGGGGCTTGCGTTGTCGGCCAAGCATGTCTTCACCGATCACTTGCAGGCCCTGATCGGTGGCGAGGCGGTGCTGTACTGCTTCGGTGTGCGCCCCGGCGGCTTAGCCGACATTTGGGAGTGCTACGCAGCGAGCTCGGATAGCAGCGGCGCCGGGGACCTGCAGCTCTTGTGTCTCAAGCTGGTGTCGAAATTCGACAATGGCCGCAGTTTCAAAGTGATGCCTCTCGTCACTCGAGTTCCGCCACCCGGCGAAATGGTCAGCGTGGTGGGCTTTCGATTCGACGAGTTCATCCCGGCGGAGACGCTCGAGGACCCCGTGAAGTTGGGCGGCATGATGTACGTATCGAAGGGGTCTGCAGGAGAACTCAGCTACCCAATTCACGATTCTGTCCTCGCGCCGTTTCCGACGCTCGAGGTCTTCAGCGGCTCACTCGGCGGGATGAGTGGCGGCGCAGTGCTCGACATCAATAACAACCTGCTCGGCATCACGTCACTGGGATTGGACTCCAACGACAACCAAGGGCCAACCTTGGCGGCCTGGTGGATGACCGCAGTCTTTTGGCGAACCCAGCTCGCCTGGCCGCCCGACGTCTACCCCGACCCGACCGCGATTCTCTGGGATCTGCCGACTGTAACCATCCTTGGTCGGGAATACGTGCAGCTGCTCGACGAGCCGAACTTCAACCTGACGGCCTGGGAAGCAACTTCAGGAACTCAAAGCTGATGTGCTGCCGAGGGCTACGGCGCAGGTAATGACCTAGCAGTCTTCTTGGACACCCGCGGCCACCACGTTGATCGGTGCCGACGATAGCGCGACAATCGCAGCGCGCTACGACTCTTGGATCGGGTCCATGTTGGCGTGGGAGGTTGGACCCCGCAGCGCGGCCAGCGCGAACCTATGTGCACTCGCAGTGCAACGCGCTGGCGGGCGGCGCGCAGAGTTTGACACGAGTTGTGACAATCCGTGACAACTCAGCCAGCGCCTGATAACACGGCAACCTATTTACGCTGGTAGTGAGCGCGCCCGAAGAGATTCGAACTCCCAACCTTCTGATCCGTAGTCAGATGCTCTATCCGTTGAGCTACGGGCGCCCGTGTTCGGTTGTCTTGCGTCGTGTTCCTCGAAAAGACCTAGCGGAGGCGAGAGGATTTGAACCTCCGGTCCCCTTTGAGGGGGACAACTCATTAGCAGTGAGCCCCATTCGGCCGCTCTGGCACGCCTCCCTTGGACTGTTTGAGGGTACCCGACCCCTTTCCGGTCTCGCGGAACCGGCCATAGCGTACACATCCGCGACATAAACTGTCGAAGTGACCGCTCGCCTGCGTCCCGAACTGGCCGGACTGCCAGTCTATGTGCCCGGCAAGAACGTACCGGGCTCGATCAAGCTGGCCAGCAACGAGACCGTGTACGGCCCCCTGCCCAGCGTGCGGGCGGCGATCGAGCGCGCCGTTGCCGTCGTCAACCGCTATCCGGACAACGCCAGCGTGGACCTCAAGGCGGCGTTGGCCATGCACCTTGGCTCCAATGTGGCACCGGAGCACATCGCGGTCGGCAGCGGTTCGGTCACCTTGTGCCAGCAGCTGGTGCAGATCACCGCATCCGCCGGCGACGAGGTAGTGACGGGCTGGCGCAGCTTCGAGTGCTACCTGCCCATCGTCCAGGTTTCCGGCGCGACCGCGGTCAAAGTGCCGTTGACCGACTACACGCATGACCTCGACGCCATGCTCGCCGCGATCACCGACCGCACCCGGCTGATCTTCGTCTGCAACCCGAACAATCCGACGTCCACGGTGGTCGATCCGGACGCCTTGGCCCGGTTCATCGAGGCCGTCCCGCCGCACATCCTGATCGCCATCGACGAGGCCTACGTCGAATACATCCGCGACGGCATGCTGCCCAACAGCTTGGAGCTCGCGCTATCCCGCAGCAACGTCGTTGTGCTGCGGACCTTTTCGAAGGCGTACGGCCTGGCGGGCTTGCGAGTCGGTTATGCGATCGGCCACCCCGACCTCATCACCGCGCTGGACAAGGTGGTCATGCCGTTCGCCGTGACGAACGTCGCGCAGGCGGCCGCCATCGCGTCGCTGGAGGCATCCCACGAACTGGCGGCCCGCACCGACGCTCTGGTGGCCGAGCGCACCCGGGTCGGCGTCGGGTTACGCGACGCCGGGTTCACCCTGCCGCCCTCACAGGCCAACTTCGTCTGGCTGCCGCTGGGTGCACACACCGCGGACTTCACCGAGCAGGCCGCCGACGCGCGGCTGATCGTGCGACCGTTCGCCGGCGAGGGGGTGCGAATCACCATCGGTGCGGTGGAGGAGAATGACGCTCTGTTGCACTTCGCTCGCGAGTGGATTTCCCGCACCGAAACGTAAGGAGTGGTCCGTTGGACTTGGCGCGCAAACTGTTCACCGAGTTCAAGGAACGCGGCGGCGACATTCCCGACAGCGAGCTCGACGACTTCTGGGCCGGCCTCGAACCCGCGACGATCGAGGGAATGCTCGGCGAGTGGAAGGGCGGCGAGTTCCGCACCGGCCACAGGATGAACGGCCAGCTGGAGAAGGCGGGCTGGTTCGGCAAGACCTTCTCCTCCGCCCGCGACGTGCAGCCGCTGGTCTGCCTCGACGCCGACGGCAACAAGTTCTCGAACAAGGAGATGGGCAAGGGCGAGGCCAGCCTCTGGCTTGAAGAGTTCCGCGGGGAGGTCACCGCGACGATGGTCTACGACGGCCAGCCCGTGCACGACCATTTCAAGAAGATTGACGACGACGCCGTGATGGGCATCATGAACGGCAAGGGCGTCCGGGATAACGGCCGGTACTACTACTTCTACCTCGAACGGGTCTAGCGCTCAGCGCTCGAGTGTTTGCGGCTTGACGCACACTCGGCCCGCAAAGCGACGGGTCAGCGGGCCGGGTTGCGGCCGGTGAACGCGACCAATTGCTCGAGCGCGCCGGCATCCTCGGGCACGTCCACCGGATCGTCGAACCCGGCACCGCCCCGCAGCTCCGGCCTGATGACCTTGCGGGCCAGCCCCAACACGTACTCGGACAGCGGTTCGGGCGCGTTGGTCTCGTGTCCAACGGCGGCGGCGTAATCCCAAGCGTGGACCAGGAATTCGATCGACAGGACGGCGCACGCACTTTTGGCGGGCATCTCGCCCTTGCCGAACGGCACGGACCCGTCCAGGCCGTGGCGGTGCCAGGCGTCCAACGCGGGCCGGGCGGCGGCGACCACCTGGCGTTCGACCGAATCGCCTTGGTCGCGCTCCGGGATCTCCGCGCCGACCATGCCGCCCAGCGCCGTGATCGAGTTCAGCAGGTGATCGGTCAGCTGCGCGACGTCGAACTCCGCACACGGGGTCTGCCGCGACAGATCGTCGGCCGCGATGGTGTGCAGCACCCGCTGCAACACCCCGAGCGTGTCCTCGGCGCTGTGCAGTTCGTCGGTGGGCGGCGAATGAGGGCCGGGCCGCAAATCAGGAGCCATATTTGCCACGCTACGGTCTCGATATGGCGCAAGCATACGAATCCGTCACGGTGGAAACGAAAGATCACGTCGCCCAGGTGACGCTGATCGGGCCGGGCAAGGGCAACGCGATGGGCCCCGCGTTCTGGTCGGAGATGCCGGAGCTGTTCGCGGCGCTGGACGCCGACCCCGAGGTGCGGGCCATCGTCATCACCGGTTCGGGCAGGAACTTCAGCTACGGCCTGGACGTGCCCGCGATGGGTGGATCTTTCACCCCGCTGCTGTCCGGTGACGCGCTGGCCGGCCCCCGCGCGGTGTTCCACCGCGAGGTCAAACGCATGCAGGGCGCCATCACCGCCGTCGCGGACTGCCGGACCCCGACCATCGCCGCGGTGCACGGCTGGTGCATCGGCGGGGGCGTCGACCTCATCTCCGCGGTCGACATCCGCTACGCCAGCGCCGACGCCAAGTTCTCGGTGCGCGAGGTCAAGCTCGCCATCGTCGCCGACGTCGGCAGCCTGGCCCGCCTGCCATACATCCTGAACGACGGCCACCTGCGGGAACTGGCGCTGACCGGGAAAGACATCGACGCGGCCCGGGCCGAGAAGATCGGCCTGGTCAACGACGTGTACGCCGACGCCGACGCCACGCTGGCCGCCGCACACGCCACCGCGGCCGAGATCGCCGCCAACCCGCCGCTGGCCGTGCACGGCATCAAGGACGTCCTCGACCAGCAGCGCATCGCCGCGGTCTCGGAGAGCCTGCGCTACGTCGCCGCCTGGAACGCCGCCTTCCTGCCCTCGAAGGACCTGACCGAGGGCATCGCGGCGACATTCGAGAAGCGCCCTCCGCGGTTCACCGGGGAGTGATCCGGCGCCACGTACCCTCGCTGAGGTGACACCAGACGGCAGAATCCGCGTCCCGGCCGACCTGGACGCCGTGACGACGATCGGCGACGAAGACCACTCGGAAATCGACAGCGCCGCGGTCGAGCGGATCTGGGGGGCCGCCCGGCACTGGTATCAGGGCGGCTTCCACCCCGCCATCCAGCTGTGCATTCGCCAGCACGGGCGCGTGGTGCTCAACCGCGCGATCGGCCACGGCTGGGGCAACGCGCCGAGCGACCCGCCCGACGCCGAGAAGATCCCCGTCACTCCGGACACGCCGTTCTGCGTCTACTCGGCGGCCAAGGGAATGGCGGCGACCGTGGTGCACATGCTCGTCGAGCGTGGCGTGTTCTCACTCGATGACCGCGTCTGCGACTACATCCCCACCTTCACCAGTCACGGCAAGCATCGGATCACCATCCGGCACGTCATGACCCACAGCGCCGGACTTCCGTTCCCGACCGGGCCCAAGCCGGACGTCAAACGCGCGGACGACCACGAGTACGCGCAGCAAAAGCTGGGCGAGCTGCGCCCCCTCTACCGGCCGGGGCTGGTGCATATCTACCACGCGCTGACCTGGGGCCCGCTCGTGCGCGAGATCGTTTATGCGGCCACCGGCAAGGAGATTCGCGAGATCCTCGCCACGGAGATCCTCGACCCGCTCGCCTTCCGGTGGACCAACTTCGGTGTCGCCAAGGAGGACCTGCCCCTGGTCGCGCCGAGCCACGCGACCGGCCGCCCGTTGCCGCCGGTCGTCGCGCAGATCTTCCGCAAGGCGATCGGCGGGACCGTGCACGAGATGATCCCGATCACCAACACCCCGATGTTTCTCACCACGATCATCCCGTCGTCCAACACGGTGTCGACCGCACACGAAATGTCGCGGTTCGCCGAAATCTGGCGTCGCGGTGGAAATCTCGACGGCGTCCGGGTGATGAGCCCGGAGACGATGTACGGCGCGATCAAGGAATGCCGGCGATTGCGACCGGATTTCGCGGTCGGGCTGCAACCTGCGCGGTGGGGCATCGGTTTCATCCTCGGAACGAACCGGTGGGGGCCGTTCGGGCTCAACTCGCCACACGCGTTCGGCAATCTCGGCCTGGTCAACATCGCGATCTGGGCCGACCCGGCGCGCGGCCTGGCCGCCGGCGTGGTCAGCAGCGGCAAGCCCGGGCGCGACCCGGAAGCCAAGCGCTACACCGCCCTGATGGACACGATCACCGCCGAGATCCCCACCGGTTGAGGGCGCCCGGCGGTGGGAACACTGCCGCCATGGCTACCTACCGAGTGCTCAACCCCAAGGGCGACGTCGTCGCGACGAAGGACATCGAAAGCGCCGATAAGGCGCACGCGTGGTTCGCCGATGAGGCGGTCGAAGGCAACGAATTGGGCTGGCGCATGGAAGTCGAAGCCGACGGCGAATGGCGCTTCTTCGACGACAGCGAAGGCGATCGCAGCTACTAGTGTTTGCGGCCCGCGTCTCGGGCAACCAGGGACATGGACTCTGAACGCTTCCGCAAGCTGCTGCCGCTGTTCGCGATCGCGGTCGGGGCGTCGCTGGTGCGCACCGACGAGCGGATCGCCCCGGCCGACGGTGTGGGTGCGCTGCTTCGCTACGCGCCGACGCTGCACCAGCCCGCCGGCTGAGACCTGCGGTGGCGGAGGGATTTGAACCCCCGGACGGTGTTAGCCGTCTCTCGCTTTCAAGGCGAGTGCATTAGGCCGCTCTGCCACGCCACCACGAGTAAGGGTAACGGGGGTCGGTAGCGTGGCCACCATGCGCGCCATCGTCGCCGAATCCCCCGATCAGCTGTCCTGGCAAGACGTCCCGGACGTTTCCGCCGGGCCCGGCGAGGTGCTGATCAAGGTCACCGCGGCGGGCGTGAACCGCGCCGACCTGCTGCAGGCCGCCGGCAAATACCCACCGCCGCCCGGCGCCAGCGACATCATCGGCATGGAGGTGTCGGGCGTCGTCGCCGAAACCGGCGAGGGCGTCACGGATTGGCCAGTGGGACAAGAGGTTTGCGCCCTGCTGGCCGGCGGCGGATACGCCGAGTACGTTGCCGTTCCCGCCGGTCAGGTGATGCCGATTCCCTCTCGTGTCGGCCTCGTCGACGCGGCCGGGCTGCCGGAAGTGGCCTGCACGGTGTGGTCCAACCTGGTGCTGACCGCCCACCTCGGGAAGGGGCAGCTGCTGCTGGTGCACGGCGGCGCCAGCGGGATCGGAAGCCACGCGATCCAGGTTGCGCGGGCGCTGGGCGCCCGGGTGGCCGTCACGGCCGGGTCGGCGGAGAAGCTGGAATTCTGCCGCGAGCTGGGCGCCGAGATCACCATCAACTACCGCGACGAGGACTTCGTCGAGCGGCTCCAGCAAAGCGGCGGCGCCGACGTGATCCTGGACATCATGGGCGCCGCCTACCTGGATCGCAATATCGACGCCCTGGCGACGGACGGACAGCTGGTCATCATCGGCATGCAGGGCGGCATCAAGGGCGAGCTCAACATCGCCAAGCTGCTCGGCAAGCGCGCGCGGGTCATCGGCACCACGCTGCGCGCCCGACCGGTGACCGGTCCGAACAGCAAGACGGAGATCGTGCAGGCGGTGATCGGCTCCGTATGGCCGATGATCGCCGAGGGCCGCGTCCGGCCGATCATCGGCGCCCGCATGCCCATCCAGCAGGCCGGGGAGGCGCACCAACAGCTGACGTCGAGCAAGGTGACCGGGAAGATCGTGCTGACGATCTAGCGGCCCCGAAAGGCTCAGCCCAGGGACGCCAGTGCGCGGACCAACTGGTCCACCTCGGCCGTCGTCGAATAATGCGCCAGCCCGACGGTCACCGCGCCGCCGATGTCGTTGACGCCCAGCACGTCGAGCGCGCGGGAATTCTCGTTGGTGACGGCCAGGATCCCGTTGTCCGCCAGCCGCTGCACCACCCGCTCGGCGGGCACGCCGTTCAAGGCGAAGCTGACCACGGGGATCCGCACCTCCGGACGGCCAATCACCATGACCAACGGCAACGACCGCAACGACACCATCAGGTAATCGAAGATCCGGTTCAGGTAGAGGCTGGCCGATTGCATCGACACCGACAGGCGTTCGCGGCGGCTACCGCGGGCGGACTCGTCGAGTGCGGCCAGGTACTCGATGCTGGCGACCACCCCGGCGAGCAGACCGAACTGGTGCGCGCCGATTTCCAGGCGCGCCGCACCGGTCGCCTTGGGGTCCGTCGAGATGGAGCTGAACGAATTGAGCAGCGCCGGATCGCGGAACACCACCGCGCCGATCGGTGGACCGCCCCACGCCAGGGCGTTCACCGCCACCACGTCGGCGTCGCTCTCCTTCACGTCGAGCAACCGGTACGGCGCCGCCGCGGAATGGTCGACCACGACCAGCCCGCCCACGTCGTGCACCAGCTTGGTCATGGCCCGCAGGTCGGTGACCGTGCCCAGGGTCCCGGACGCGGACGCGACGGCCACCAGCCTGGTCGACTTCCCGATCAGACCCTCCCACTGCCAGGTCGGCAGCTCGCCGGTCTCGATGTCGATCTCGGCCCACTTCACCTTGGCGCCGTAGCGGTGCGCCGCCCGCAGCCAGGGGGCGATGTTGGCCTCGTCGTCGAGGCGGCTGACGACCACCTCGTAGCCCAGCCCGGCGCGCGACGAGGACGCCTCGGCCAGCGCCGACAACAGGATGGCGCGGTCGGCGCCGAGCACCACACCCGCCGGGTCGACGTTGAACAGGTCAGCCACCGCCGCCCGCGCCGCCTCCAGGATGGCGGCGCTGCGCTGCGCGGACGGGTGAGCGCCCGCCGTGGTGGCGCTGGACCTTCGGAACGCCGTCGAAACGGTGGTCGCGACGGAATCCGGGATGAGCATCCCGGCCGGCGCGTCGAAGTGCACCCACCCGTCACCCAGCGACGGATGCAGTCCGCGCACCCGGGCGACGTCGTAAGCCATGCCAGCCACCTTAGAGCTTGCGCATTTCCGCGAAACTGTGACGTAGCGGGTGCCCGAACGCTCAAGCCGTTCCAGCCGGCCGGTGGCTTCGGAGAGGCGGGACACCCGGCCAGCCATAATAGTCCAGTGAGCCTCTGGTTCGGAACGCTGATCGCATTGTTTTTGCTGATAGCGCCCGGGGCGATCATCGCGCGAATCAGCCAGCTGAGTTGGCCTGTCGCTGTCGCGGTGGGCCCGGCGCTGACCTACGGTGCGATCGCGCTGGCGATCATCCCGTTCGGTGCGGTCGGAATCCCGTGGAACGGCTGGACCGCGCTGGCGACGCTGGTCGTGGTGTGTCTGGTGATGACGGTCCTGCAGCTGCTGGTCGGCCGCTACCGCGACACCGAGGCCGAAGCCCGCGGGATCGGCCGTTGGCCGGCGGTGACGGTGGCGGCCGGGGTGCTGCTCGGGTCGCTGCTCATCATGTGGGCGGCGTACCGCGGTTTGGCCGCCCATTGGCAGACCATCCCCAGCACCTGGGACGCGGTCTGGCACGCAAACGAGGTGCGGTTCATCCTCGACACCGGGCAGGCGTCGTCGACGCACATGGGCGAGCTGCGCAACGTCGAAACGCACCAGACGCTGTACTACCCGTCGGTGTTCCACGCGTGGGTGGCGGTGTTCTGCCAACTCACCGGGGCCGCGCCCACCACCGGCTACACGCTGAGCTCGGTGGCGGCCTCGGTGTGGCTGTTCCCGACCAGCGCGGCGATGCTGGCCTGGCGGCTGCTGCGCGGCACCTGGTGTGAGTGGCGCACCGCCGCCGCGGCCGCGACCACCGCCGCGCTGTCGGCGTCGTTCACCGCCCTCCCCTACGTCGAGTTCGGCGTCGCCGCGATGCCCAACCTGGCGGCCTACGGGGTCGTCGTTCCGACGTTCGTGCTGATCGCCTCGACGCTGCGGCACCGCGACCGCATCCCGGTGGCGGTGCTGGCCTTCGTGGGGGTGATGTCGGTCCACCTGACCGGCGGGTTCATCGTCGTGCTGTTCATGGTGGCCTGGTGGTTGCTGGACGTGCTGTGGCGTCCGGTGCGCGGCCGGGTCGCCGATGTCGTGACGCTCGCCGGCGTGACGACGGCCACCGGGCTGATCCTGTTGCCACAGTTCATCAGCGTGCGGCAGCAGGAAGACATCATCGCCGGGCACTCGTTCCTGACCCACCTCAGCAAGAAGCGGGGCCTGCTCGACGCCGTCTTCCAGCACACGCGCCATCTCAACGACTTCCCGTACCAGTACGGGCTCATATCGCTGGCGATCCTCGGCGGGATCATCTTCGCCTACAAGAGGATCTGGTGGCCGCTGGCGGTCTGGCTGCTGTTGGCGGTGGTGGACGTCGACGCGGGAACACCGCTGGGCGGCCCGCTCGGCGCGGTAGCCGGTGCGTTCGGAGAGTTCTTCTACAAGGACCCGCGCCGGATCTCGGCGGCCATCACTCTGCTGCTGCAACCGATGGCCGGCGTCGCATTGTTCGTGATCGTCGCGGGAGCGGTCGCCGGGGCCAAGCGCGTCGCCGACCGGTCCAAGCCGTTACCCGCGCCGGTCTGGACCGCGGCCACGGCCGTCCTGCTGCTGGCGACGACGGTATTCACCGCCCGCCACTACTTCTATCGACACCTGGTCCTGTTCGGCGACAAGTACGACTCGGTGATGATCGACCAACGCGACCTGATGGCGATGGCCTACCTGGCCACGCTTCCGGGCGCGCACACCACCGTGATCGGCAATGCCAACACCGACGGCACCGCGTGGATGTACGCCGTCGCCGACCTGCACCCGCTGTGGACCCACTACGACTACCCCCAGCAAATGGGGCCCGGACCCAACCGGTACATCTTCTGGGCCGGCGCCCGCAAGGGAGAGTCCGATCCGCGGGTGGTCGAGGCGATTAAAGCGCTCAATATCCGGTACATCTACACCAGCACGCCGACGGTCCGGGGCTTCGCCGTGCCCGACGGACTAGTGTCACTGGATAAATCGAAGTCGTGGGCGCTGATCTACGACAATGGTGGAGCCCGAATCTACGAATGGCGCGGAAACGGCGCGGCGCCGCACTCTTAGTCCGCAAAGGATGGTGATGGATTGACTACCCGCAACGACGACGATGGCATCGAGATCATCGGCGGCGGCGACCCGCGGATCACGGCGGTAACGGAGGACGACTCCGACGAGCGCTCCCTGACCGATCTGGTTGAGCAGCCCGCCAAGGTGATGCGCATCGGGACGATGATCAAGCAACTGCTCGAGGAGGTGCGCGCCGCCCCGCTCGACGAGGCCAGCCGCAACCGCCTGCGCGAAATCCACGCGACGAGCATCCGCGAACTGGAAGAGGGCCTGGCGCCGGAACTCCGCGAAGAGCTCGACCGCCTCACCCTGCCGTTCAACGAGGACGCGGCGCCCTCCGACGCGGAATTGCGCATCGCCCAGGCCCAGTTGGTCGGTTGGCTGGAGGGGCTGTTCCACGGCATCCAGACGGCGCTGTTCGCCCAGCAGATGGCCGCCCGCGCGCAGCTGGAGAACATGCGCCAGGGCGCGCTGCCCCCCGGCGTCGGCAAGCCGGGCGCGTCCGGGCACGGCCAGTACCTGTAAGCGAAACACGGTGGCAGGTCCGCACATCGAGACGCACAACGCGTGGGTGGAATTCCCCATTTTCGACGCGAAGTCGCGCTCCCTGAAGAAAGCCTTCCTGGGCAAGGCGGGCGGCACGATCGGCCGCAACAGCTCCAACGTGGTGGTCGTCGAGGCGTTGCGCGACATCACCATGTCGCTCGAGTTGGGCGATCGAGTCGGCCTGGTCGGTCACAACGGGGCCGGGAAATCGACTCTGCTGCGCCTGCTTTCGGGCATCTACGAACCCACCAGGGGCTGGGCGAAGGTCACCGGCCGGGTCGCACCGGTCTTCGATCTGGGTGTCGGCATGGACCCGGAGATCTCCGGTTACGAGAACATCATCATCCGCGGGCTGTTCCTCGGGCAGACCCGCAAGCAGATGCTGGCCAAGGTGGACGAGATCGCCGAGTTCACCGAGCTCGGTGACTACTTGTCGATGCCGCTGCGCACCTACTCCACCGGCATGCGGGTACGGCTCGCGATGGGCGTCGTCACCAGCATCGACCCGGAGATACTGCTGCTCGACGAAGGCATCGGCGCGGTGGACGCCGACTTCCTGAAGAAGGCGCAGTCGCGACTGCAGGGCCTGGTGGAGCGGTCCGGAATCCTGGTGTTCGCCAGCCATTCCAACGAATTCCTGGCCCGGTTGTGCAAGACCGCGATGTGGATCGACCACGGAGTCATTCGCCAGGCGGGCGACATCGAAGACGTGGTGCGCGCCTACGAGGGCGAGGACGCGGCCCGCCACGTGCGCGAAGTACTGGAGGAGACCCGCCTGCACGGCCGTACCGACGAACCGCTGGCGCAGAGCGCATCCGGGGATGAGTGAATCCATCATCGCCGTCCTGGTCACGCACCGGCGCGCCGACGAACTCGCCAAGTCGCTGGACGTGCTCAGCGCGCAGACCCGGCCGCCGGATCAGCTGATCGTCGTCGACAACGACGGCGGCGCGGACGCCCGAATCCGCGAACTGGTTGACGCCCAACCGATCTCGACGACCTACCTGCCCTCCCGCCGAAATCTCGGCGGTGCGGGCGGTTTCGCGCTCGGCATGCTGCACGCGCTGGCGCAGGGCGCCGACTGGGTGTGGCTGGCCGACGACGACGGTCGCCCGCAGGACTCCCGGGTGCTGGCCACGCTCCTGGCCTGCGCCGAGAAGCACGGCCTGGCCGAAGTATCGCCGATGGTGTGCAACTCCGAAGACCCGGAACGGCTGGCGTTCCCGTTGCGCCGTGGCCTGGTATGGCGCAGGCGCACAAGCGAATTGCGCAGCGAAACGGGACAGGACCTGTTACCAGGGATCGCGTCGCTGTTCAACGGCGCGCTGTTCCGGGCGTCCGCCCTGGATGCGGTCGGCGTCCCGGACATGCGGCTGTTCATCCGCGGCGACGAGGTGGAGTTGCACCGCAGGCTGGTTCGGTCCGGCCTGCCATTCGGCACCTGCCTGGACGCGATCTACTTGCATCCGTGCGGATCCGACGAGTTCCGCCCCATTCTGGGCGGCCGCATGCACACCCAGTATCCCGACAATCCGACGAAGCGGTTCTACACCTACCGCAACCGCGGCTACCTGCTGTCACAGCCGGGCCTGCGCAAGCTGCTGGTCCAGGAGTGGGTTCGGTTCGGCTGGTACTTCCTGATCACCCGCCGCGACCCCAAGGGGCTGGCCGAGTGGATTCGGTTGCGCCGCTTGGGGCGTCGGGAGCAGTTCGGCAAACCGGGAGGCTCCACTTGACATTCATCGACGCCGCCGCCCAGTCGCGGACCTTCACCCGCGCCCGGGGCGATCTGGTCGCCGGCTTCCGTCGGCACGAGTTGTGGCTGCACCTGGGCTGGCAGGACATCAAGCAGCGTTATCGCCGCTCCGTCCTGGGGCCGTTCTGGATCACCATCGCGACCGGCACCACCGCCGTCGCCATGGGTGGCCTGTACTCCAAGCTGTTCCACCTCGAGCTCTCCGTGCACCTGCCGTACGTCACGCTCGGGCTGATCATCTGGAATCTGATCAACGCGGCCATCCTCGAGGGCGCCGACGTCTTCGTCGCCAACGAGGGGCTGATCAAGCAGTTGCCGACGCCCCTGTCGGTGCACGTCTATCGGCTGGTGTGGCGGCAGATCATCTTGTTCGCGCACAACATCGTCATCTACGCCGTCATCGCGGTCATCTATCCCAAGGCGTGGTCGTGGGCGGATCTGTCGGTGCTCCCGGCGCTGGGTCTGATCGTCCTCAATTGCATATGGGTGTCACTGTGTTTCGGCATCCTGGCGACCCGCTACCGCGACATCGGCCCCCTGCTGTTCTCCGTAGTGCAGTTGCTGTTCTTCATGACGCCGATCATCTGGAACGACGACACGTTGCGGCAGCAGGGCGCGGGGCGCTGGTCGAAGATCGTCGAGCTCAATCCGCTGCTGCACTATCTCGACATCGTTCGCGCCCCGCTGCTGGGCGCCCATCAGGAGCTGCGGCACTGGGCCGTGGTCGGGGTGCTCACGGTCGTCGGCTGGGTTTTGGCGGCGTTCGCGATGCGGCAGTACCGCGCCCGGGTGCCGTACTGGGTTTAGCCCGGCGACGGTGCGCCGGGCACGCGGCGTGAGGAGCCGGGCAATCGATGTAGCTCACATCAGCGGGGGCAGCGGATTCAGCCAGTCCAACGAACCGTCGGTCTGCCCTTTGTATTGCGGGCAATAGGCCGACACGGAAGCGCCGACGAAGAACCCGGCTTGTCGCGCCGAGAGGTTGGCCTCTTTCATCACCTTCATCGCCAGGACGCTCGATCGTTGGTTCTTGTCGAGTCCGGCGCACACACTCCGGGCCATCGCGATCGCGTTGCCCGGGTCGTTCAGCACGATCCCGTTATCCGCAAGGGCCCCCAAGAAGGCGTCGTCGGGTGGGTCCGCCGACGCCGGGGCCGCGGAGAACAGGGCGGCAACAAACAGCAGAGCCGCCATCGGTGGCGCCGACTGCCTACGACCGGCGTACATAGCTACCACGATAGGCACCGGCCGCGATCGGGGACGGCTCCAAGAATTCTTTGAGGATCCCGCAAGGCGTGCCCCGGAGGCTGGGGCCCATGCGCAACACCATCTTCGTCGACGGCGACCGCGTGGCCACCATGCACCGCGCCGACGCGCCACTGGGCCGCACGGCCAGGTTCCACCTGCGCAGGTTGTTCGACAACCTGCCCTGCTGCCATCGCTCGTGGGCCAATCAAGGCAAACGCTTCTTCCTGCACGGCTACGAGCGGGCCTTCGACATCGAGTTCGCCTGTGCCGAAACCGAAGCCGGCACCGACGCGGTGATCGACGAGGGCACCCTCGACGAGGTCAGGGCGGCACTGCGCGACCAGTTCGACCACACCACGCTGATCGCGGTCGACGACCCGCAGCGCGATCTGTTCGAGCTGCTGGCCGACCGCGGGGTCATCGACCTACGGATCATGGACGACACCGGGATGGCGGGCACGGCCGCCTGGACGTTCGAAACGGTCGAAGCCATCGTCGGGCTGGCGACCGGTGGCCGGGTCTGGGTGTCCCGGATAAAGGCCCGGGAGAGCCGTAACAACGTCGTCACCCTCACGGCGGGGCCCGTTTAGACGAAACACGACGCCCGCATTGCCGATGCGGGAGTATGCGTTCGTGAGCGACGCCGCGGCAATCGGCTGTGTTGGGACGTTGACCGTGGCAACCCGCGGGGACCGTGGCGCCGGCGAGGTGCTGGTCACCGTGCGGGGCGCCAAGGAGGCCTTCCTGGCGTGGTCCGACGACCCCCTGCCGAAGGGCGCCGAGGTGCTGGTGGTCGAAGTCAGGGGCACCCGGACGGTGGTCGTCGAGCCCTGGCAGGGCCTCGCCTGATCCGAATTGACCGCCCGGATCGCCCGAGATACAACAGCGAAACCCGAAAAGGAGTCCCCATGCTCGGTTACAAGGTGCCCGCCCCCGACGAGGCGATGCTCATCTCCGGTGCCCGCACCAAAAGCAATGCCCCGTTCCGCGTCGTGACCGGCCACGGCGCGTTCATCCTGCCGGTCTTCCGCAAGGCCCGATTCCTGACGCTGGCCATGTGCGAGGCCGAGGTCGCCGAGAAGTGCGTGACCCAACAGGGCATCACCCTCAACGTCCGCGCGGTGATCGCCTTCAAGGTCGGCAACGACACCGAGAGCATCATCAGTGCGGCACAACGATTCCTGTCCGAGCAGGACCAGATGTCCGTGCTGACCGGCCGGATCTTCGCCGGACACCTGCGCTCGATCATCGGGTCGATGACCGTCGAGGAGATCATCCGGGAGCGCCAGAAACTGGCGACCGAGGTCCTCGACGGGTCCAAGGAAGAGATGGCCCGCATCGGGCTGACCGTCGACGCCCTGCAGATCCAGTCCATCGACGACGACGGGCTGGGCTACATCGACGCCATGTCGGCACCGCACAACGCCGCGATCCAGCAGCAGGCGCAGATCGCGCAGGCGCAGGCCAATCAGCTGGCCGCCGAAGCCGAGCAGGAGTCCCAGCGCAAGCAGGCCGAATTCGCCCGCCAAACCGCCATCGTCAAGGCGCAGTACAAGGCCGAGGTGGACAAGGCTCAGGCGGAGGCCGCACAGGCCGGGCCGCTCGCCGAGGCCGAGGCCCAGCGCGAGGTGCTGCAGATGCGCACCGAACTGGCCCAGCGCGCCGCCGAGCTGCGCCAGCAGGAACTGGTCGCCGAGGTGGTCAAACCCGCCGAGGCCGAGGCCGAACGCGTCCGGATCCTGGCGGTCGCCGACGCGGAGAAGATGAAGATCCAGGCGGAGGCGGCGGCGTCGCACAACCGGGTGGCGCTGGACAAAGCGCTCATCGACCAGCTGCCCGAGATCGTGGAGAAGGCGGCCCGGGGGCTCGCCAACGCCAACGTGACCGTGCTCAACGGCGCCGAAGGGCTGACCGAGGTGGCCAGCGGCCTGGTCGCGCAGGGCAGGGCCATCTTCGAGGCCCTGCGGGGCACCGTCGACTACTACGAGGACGAGGACGGCGCACCGCCGCTCACCACGAACTCCGACTCCGGCTCCACCAGCCGCTGAGTGGGACCCGCCGCTTACCCGATAATGGTGGCGGCCGCCTCGTCGTGGTGCGACACTGGAACGCCACTTGAGCAACTGGGCGAAAGGTCCACCGACGTGAGCAAAAAGGTCCAATCAGCGGCGGATGCGGCGCGGGCGAACCTGGCCGCTGAGCTGGAGCGGCTACGGCAGCGGCGGGACCGCCTGGAGGTCGAGGTCAGGAACGACCGCGGCATGGTGGGCGATCACGGCGACGCGGCCGAGGCGATTCAGCGCGCCGAGGAGCTGGTGGGGCTCAGCGATCGGATCAATGAGCTGGACCGGCGCATGCGGACCGGGCCGTCGCGGCCCGACGCATCGGAAACGCTGCCGGGTGGCACCGAGGTGACCCTGCGGTTCTCCGATGGAGAAGTGGTCACCATGCACGTGATCTCCATCGTCGAAGAGACGCCGGTCGGCCGGGAAGGCGAAACGCTGACGGCGCGCAGCCCCCTGGCTCAGGCCCTGGCCGGACACAAGGCGGGCGACACGGTGACCTACTCGACCCCGCAGGGCGAGGATCAGGTCGAGCTGATATCGGTCAAACTGCCCCGTTAACTCCTCCCGCCGGGTCCCGGGATGCCCCGGCGGCCCCGTTAAACTCCCCCCAATGGTTGCCCCGCTGCCCGACGCCGCGCCGCCGAGCCCGCAGTTGAGTCTGACGACACAGGTGACGCGGTTCGTCGTCACCGGCGGGCTGGCGGGGATCGTGGACTTCGGCCTGTACCTGGCGCTGTACAAGGCCGTCGGAGTCCAGGTCGACCTGGCCAAGGCCAGCAGCTTCGTCGTCGGCACCATCACCGCCTATCTGATCAACCGCCGGTGGACGTTCCAGGCGGCCCCGAGCACCGCGCGGTTCGTCGCGGTCATGGTTCTGTACGGCATCACCTTCGCCGTGCAGGTCGGGCTCAACCATCTGTGCCTTGCGCTAATGCACTACCGCGGGTGGGCGATACCCCTCGCGTTCGTGATCGCGCAGGGCACCGCGACGGTGATCAACTTCGTCGTGCAGCGGGCGGTAATCTTCCGCATCCGCTGAGCCGACGTTCGCAAGCGGTACCCTCTTTGACGATGTTGAGCACCGATGTTCCGACCACCACCACCCGGCTGACCGGCTTCGGCCGCACCGCGCCGTCGGTGGCCGAGGTGCTTTCGACCCGCGACCCCGAGGTGATCGCCAAGGCCGTCGCCCGGGTAGCCGAATCGGGCGGCCCCAACGGCCGGGGCGTCATCGCGCGCGGGCTGGGCCGGTCCTACGGCGACAATGCCCAAAACGGCGGCGGCCTGGTGATCGACATGACGGGCCTCAACCGGATCCACTCGATCAGCGCCGACACCCGGCTGGTCGACGTCGACGCGGGCGTCAGCCTGGACCAGCTGATGAAGGCGGCGCTCCCGTTCGGGCTGTGGGTTCCGGTGCTGCCGGGCACCCGTCAGGTCACCGTCGGCGGCGCGATCGCCTGCGACATCCACGGCAAGAACCATCACAGCGCGGGCAGCTTCGGCAACCACGTGCGCTCGATGGACCTGCTCATGGCCGACGGCACCGTGCGCACCCTCACCCCCGACGGTGACGACGCCGAGCTGTTCTGGGTCACTGTGGGCGGCAACGGCCTGACCGGGATCGTCCTGCGCGCGACCATCGAGATGACGCCCACCGAGACGGCCTATTTCGTCGCCGACGGGGTGGCCACCAAGGACCTCGACGAAACGGTCGCCGTGCACCTCGACGGCAGCGAGGCCAATTACACCTACTCCAGCGCCTGGTTCGACCTGATCAGTCCGCCCCCCAAGCTCGGCCGGGCCGCCGTCAGCCGCGGCAGCCTGGCGAAGCTGGACCAACTGCCCGAGAAGCTTGCCAGGAACCCGCTGAAATTCGATGCGCCACAACTGTTGACGGTGCCGAACGTATTTCCCGTCAGCGCGATGAACAAGCTGTCCTTCATGGCGATCGGCGAGGTGTACTACCGGCTGGGCGGCAACTACACCGGCAAGATCATGAACCTGTCGCAGTTCTACCACATGCTCGACCTGGTCAGTGGTTGGAACAACGCCTACGGCCCAATGGGTTTCGCGCAACACCAGTTCCTCGTCCCACCGGACGCGATGGACGAGTTCAAGGCCATCATCCGCTGGATCCAGACCCGCGGCCACTACTCGGCACTGAACGTGTTCAAACTGTTCGGGCCGGGCAACCGCGCGCCGCTGAGTTTCCCGATGGCCGGCTGGAACGTCGCGATGGACTTCCCCAACAAGCCGGGTATCAACGAGTTCCTCAACGAACTCGATCGGCGCGTACTGGAATTCGGCGGCCGGGTTTACACCGCCAAGGATTCCCGCGCGAGCGCCGAGACCTTCCACGCCATGTACCCGCGCATCGACGAGTGGATCGCGGTGCGCCGCAAGGTGGATCCCGCCGGGGTGTTCGCCTCGGACATGGCCCGACGTTTGGAGTTGTTGTAATGGTGCGCCAATGGTTTTAGATGCCGTGGGAAATCCGCAGACCATCCTGCTGCTCGGCGGGACCTCCGAGATCGGGCTGGCCATCTGTGAGCGCTACCTGCAGAACGCGCATGCCCGCATCGTGCTGGCCGCCATGCCCGATGACCCGGGCCGCGACGCCGCCGTCGCCCAGATGAAGGCGGCGGGCGCGCGGTCGGTGGAGATGATCGACTTCGAAGCCACCGACCCCGACAGTCATCCGAAGACGATCGAGGCGGCCTTCGCCCACGGTGACGTCGACGTGGCGATCGTCGCCTTCGGCATCCTCGGTGACGCCGAAGAGCTGTGGCAGGACCAGCGCAAGGCCGTCTTGGCCGCCGAAATCAATTACACCGCCGCCGTTTCGGTGGGCGTACTGCTCGGCGAGAAGATGCGTGCCCAGGGCTTCGGCCAGATCATCGCGATGAGCTCGGCCGCCGGGGAAAGGGTGCGGCGATCCAACTTCGTCTACGGCTCCACCAAGGCGGGGTTGGACGGCTTCTATCTGGGGCTCGGAGAAGCGTTGCGCGAGTACGGCGTTCGCGTCCTGGTTATCCGCCCGGGTCAGGTTCGTACCCGGATGAGCGCGCACGTCAAGGAAGCGCCGCTGACCGTGGACAAGGAGTATGTCGCCAACCTCGCCGTGACCGCCGCCGCAAAAGGTAAGGAATTGGTTTGGGCGCCAGCAGCATTCCGCTACGTGATGATGGTGTTGCGACACATCCCGCGGAGCGTCTTCCGCA
This sequence comes from Mycobacterium sp. 852014-50255_SCH5639931, assembly GCF_001665605.1. Taxonomy (GTDB): domain Bacteria; phylum Actinomycetota; class Actinomycetes; order Mycobacteriales; family Mycobacteriaceae; genus Mycobacterium; species Mycobacterium paraffinicum. The sequence goes on along the minus strand of NZ_LZSV01000029.1, from coordinate 55,553 downwards.
AGCTGCCAATCTGATCATGCGCAACGCGCTGGCCAGCCTGGGCCAGATGGCGGTCGCGGTGGCGGTGGCCGTCGCGATCGCGGTGGTCTCGCTGGCCGCCATCTCCCGCGTGCAGTGGCCGGCCTTCCCGTCGTCCAACCAGCTGCACGCGCTGACCACCGTGGGGCAGGTCGGCTGCCTGGCCGGTCTGGTCGCCGTGGGCTGGGCATGGGGGCGCTCCGGCAGGTTTCGGTGGCTCGCGCAGCTGGGCGGGCTGGTGTTCGTGTCCGCGTTCACCGTCGTGACGTTGGGCATGCCGCTGGGCGCGACCAAGCTGTACCTGTTCGGCATCTCCGTCGACCAGCAGTTCCGCACCGAATACCTGACCCGGCTCGCCGACAGCCCCGCCCTGCGCGACATGACCTACATCGGGCTGCCGCCGTTCTACCCCCCGGGCTGGTTCTGGATCGGCGGGCGCGCCGCGGCGCTGAGCGGCACACCGGCCTGGGAGGTCTACAAGCCGTGGGCCGTCACCTCGATCACGATCGCGGTGGCCGTCGCCCTGGTGCTGTGGTGGCGGATGGTCCGCTTCGAGTACGCGCTGATCGTCACCACCGCGACGGCGGCGGCGACGCTCGCCTACGGCTCGCCCGAGCCCTACGCGGCCATGATCACCGTGCTGCTGCCGCCGGTGCTGGTGCTGACCTGGTCGGGTCTGCGCGGCGGCGAGCGCAACGGCGGCTGGGCCGCCGTGGTTGGTGCGGGCCTATTCCTCGGCTGGACGGCCACCTGGTACTCGCTGCTGCTGGCCTTCAGCGCGTTCACGGTGTTGCTCATGGCGCTACTGCTGACCGGTGCGCGCTGGCGGCGCGGCGGCTTCGGGGCCGCGCTCGACCCGCTGCGCCGGCTGGCCCTCATCGCGGTCATCGCCGCGGCGATCGCGAGCACCACGTGGCTGCCGTTCCTGTTGCGGGCGCTCCGCAGCCCGGTCAGCAATTCCGGCAGCGCCTTTCACTACCTACCGGCCGACGGCGCCGTGCTGACCTTCCCCATGCTGCAGTTCTCCCTGCTCGGCGCGGTCTGCCTGCTGGGCGCGCTCTGGTTGGTGGTGCGGGCCGGTTCCTCGGTGCGGGCGGGGGCCCTCGCCATCGGGGTGCTGGCGGTCTATTTGTGGTCGCTGCTGTCGATGCTGACCACGCTGGCGCGCACCACGCTGCTGTCCTTCCGGCTGCAGCCGACGTTGACCGTGCTGTTGGTGGCCGCCGGGGCGTTCGGCTTCGTCGAGGCCGTCGGGGCGCTGTCCGCGCGCGGGCGGGCCGTCCTGCCCGTCGCCGGCGCCGTGGGCCTGGCCGCCGCGATCGCGTTCAGCCAGGACATCCCCGACGTGCTGCGCCCGGATCTCACCATCGCCTACACCGACACCGACGGCAACGGCCAGCGCGGCGACCGCCGGCCGCCGAGTTCGGAGAAGTTCTACCCCGACATCGACCACGCCATCGCGACCGTGACCGGCAGGCCCCGCGACCAGACCGTCGTGATGACCGCCGACTACAGCTTCCTGTCCTTCTATCCCTATTGGGGATTCCAGGGGTTGACGTCGCACTACGCCAACCCGCTCGCGCAGTTCGATCTGCGGGCAGCCCAGATCAACAAGTGGTCCAAGCTCAAGTCGGCCGACGACCTCATCCACGCGCTCGACACCTGCCCCTGGCCACCGCCCACGGTGTTTCTCATGCGCCGCGGCGCGAACGGCAACTACACGCTGCGGCTCGCCGAGGACGTGTATCCCAACCAGCCCAACGTCCGTCGCTACACCGTCGACCTGCGGGCGGCCCTCTTCGACAGCCCGCAGTTCGTCGTGCACAGCGTCGGCCCGTTCGTGGTGGCCATCCGCAAGCCCCCGACAAGCCGCTCATGAGCACCGACACCTCGCCGCCCAGCGTCGAAGAACTAGCATCTACCACCGTGACCGACACGGGAGCGAACCACCGGATCACTCGGTTGGTTGCCACCGTCGCCGGGCTGCTCGGGGCCCTGCTGGCCATCGCCACCCCGCTGCTGCCGGTCAACCAGACCACCGCACAGCTCAACTGGCCGCAGAACGGCAACTTCGAGAGTGTCGACGCGCCGCTGATCGGCTACGTCGCCACCGACCTCAACGTGACCGTGCCGTGCCAGGCCGCCGCCGGGCTGGCCGGCCCGGCGAATACGGCGAAGACGGTGCTGTTGTCGACGGTGCCCAAGCAGGCCCCCAAGGCCGTCGACCGCGGGCTGCTGATCCAACGCGCCAACGACTACCTGGTGGTGGTGGTGCGCAACGTCGCGGTGGTGACCGCCCCGATGAACCAGGTGCTCAGCCCCGCCTGCCAGCGGTTGACCTTCACCGCGCACGCCGACCGCGTCACCGCCGAGTTCGTCGGGCTCACCCAGGGACCCAACACCGAGCATCCCGGCTCGCCGCTGCGCGGGGAGAAGAGCGGCTATGACTTCCGGCCCCAAATCGTCGGCGTCTTCACCGATCTGGCGGGGCCGGCGCCGCCGGGCCTGAGCTTCTCGGCAACCGTAGACACCCGCTACAGCAGCAGCCCCACCCAGCTCAAGATGGCCGCGATGATCCTCGGGGTCGTCCTGACCGCCGCCGCCCTGGTCGCGCTGCACCGGCTCGACACCGCCTTCGAAACCGCTGGGGCCACCCGGCATCGCCGCTTCCTGCCGTCGCGGTGGTGGTCGGTCGGCGGCCTGGACGCCCTGGTGATCGCCGTGCTGGTGTGGTGGCAGTTCGTCGGGGCCAATACGTCCGACGACGGCTACATCCTGACCATGGCCCGGGTTTCCGAGCACGCCGGCTACATGGCCAACTACTACCGTTGGTTCGGCACGCCGGAGGCCCCCTTCGGCTGGTACTACGACCTGCTGGCGTTGTGGGCCCACGTCAGCACCGCCAGCATCTGGATGCGGTTGCCCACCTTGGCCATGGCGCTGACGTGCTGGTGGGTCATCAGCCGAGAAGTCATGCCGCGCCTGGGTCACGCCGTGAAGCTGAACCGCGGTGCGGCGTGGACGGCCGCCGGCATGTTCCTGGCGGTGTGGCTGCCGCTCAACAACGGCCTGCGGCCCGAGCCGATCATCGCGTTGGGCATCCTGCTGACCTGGTGCTCGGTGGAACGCGCGGTGGCCACCAGCCGCCTGCTGCCGGTGGCGGTCGCCTGCATCATCGGTGCGCTGACGCTGTTTTCCGGGCCGACGGGTATCGCCTCGATCGGTGCGCTGCTCGTCGCGATCGGGCCGCTGCGGACCATCCTGCATCGCCGGTCCAAGCGGTTCGGCGCGCTGCCGCTGGTGGCGCCCCTGTTCGCCGCGGTCACCGTCACCGCCATCCTGATCTTCCGCGACCAGACCCTGGCCGGCGAGGTTCAGGCCAGCATGCTCAAGCGCGCCGTCGGGCCCAGCCTGAGCTGGTTCGACGAACACATCCGCTACGAGCGGCTGTTCATGGCCAGTCCCGATGGGTCGGTCGCCCGCCGCTTCGCCGTGCTGGCGCTGGTTTTGGCGCTCGGGATCACGGTCGCCATGTCGTTGCGCAAGGGCCGGATTCCGGGCACCGCCGCAGGGCCGAGCCGCCGCATCCTCGGGATCACCATCATCTCGTTCATCGCGATGATGTTCACTCCCACCAAGTGGACGCACCACTTCGGGGTGTTCGCCGGGCTGGCCGGGCCGCTGGGCGCGCTGGCCGCGATCGCCGTGACCTCCGTGGCGATGCGATCCCGGCGCAACCGCACCATGTTCGCCGCCGTCGTGCTGTTCCTGGTGGCCTTGTCCTTCGCCAGCGTCAACGGCTGGTGGTACGTGTCCAACTTCGGTGTGCCATGGTCGAATTCGTTCCCGGCGTGGCACTATGCCTTCGCCACCGCGCTGCTCGGGCTGACCGTCGTGGTGCTGCTGCTGGCGGCCTGGTTCCACTTCGTCTCGCTGAACGACGGGCCGCCCAAGACCCGGTACGGGGCGCGCATGGCCGGAATCGTCCAGTCCCCGTTGGCAATTGCGACGTGGGTGCTGGTGATGTTCGAGGTTGCGTCGCTGACCCTGGCGATGACCGACCAATACCCCGCGTGGACGGTCGGCCGCTCCAACCTCGAGGCGCTGACCGGCAAATCCTGCGGACTGGCCGAGGACGTGCTGGTGGAACAGGATCCCAACGCCGGCACCCTGTCGCCGGTGAGCGCCACCGCGGGCGACGCCCTGGGCGCGGGACTCTCGGAAGCCTTCACGCCCAACGGGATTCCCGCGGACGTCCGCGCCGACCCAGTGATGGAGCGTCCGGGTGACCGCAGCTTCATCAACGACGACAAGCTGGTCACCGGCGCCGAGGCCGGCACCGAGGGCGGCACCACTCCGGCGCCGGGAATCAACGGTTCGGTTGCCCAGCTGCCCTACAACCTCGATCCGTCGCGCACCCCCGTCCTGGGCAGCTGGCGTCCCGGCATCCAGGTGCCCGCCCACCTCCGATCAGGCTGGTACCGACTGCCCAGCCGCGACCAGGCACGGCCGCTGTTGGTGGTCAGCGCGGCCGGGCGCTTCGACCCCCGCGAGGTCCAGGTCCAGTGGGCCACCGATGACGAAGCGGCGCACGGACACCCCGGTGGGTCGTTCCAGCTCGCCGATGTGGGGGCCTCCCCGGCCTGGCGCAACTTGCGGTTGCCGTTGTCGGCCATCCCCACCGGCGCCACCCAGATCCGGTTGGTCGCCGACGACGAAGACCTGGCGCCGCAGCACTGGATCGCGCTCACACCGCCGCGGATTCCCCAGCTGCGCACGCTGCAGGACGTGGTGGGGTCGCGGGACCCGGTGTTCCTGGACTGGCTGGTCGGGCTGGCGTTCCCCTGCCAGCGGCCGTTCGGCCATCAGAACGGCGTCGACGAGACCCCGAAATGGCGCATCCTGCCGGACCGTTTCGGCGCCGAGGCCAATTCGCCGGTGATGGACAACAACGGCGGCGGACCGCTCGGCGTCACCGAGCTGCTGGTAAAGGCGACCACCATGGCCACCTACCTGAAGGACGACTGGTCGCGCGACTGGGGCTCGCTGCAACGGCTGACGCCCTACTACCCCAACGCCCAGCCCGCCGAACTCCAGCTGGGGACGGCAACGCGCAGCGGCCTCTGGAATCCCGCGCCCCTGCGCAAGACCTAGACAGCGAGGGAGGGGAATGACGGCCACCCTGATGAGCATGGCCCACGACGAGCGGGCCGACCTGGCGGATTTCCTGTCCACCCTGACGCCGCAGCAATGGGACGCCCCCAGCCTGTGCTCGAAGTGGACCGTGAAAGACGTTGTCGCGCATGTGGTCAGCTACGAAGAGCTCGGCCCGCTGGGGCTGCTGAAGCGCTTCGCCAAGGGCTGGGTCGTCCGGGCCAACCAGGTGGGTGTCGACGAATTCGCCGACCTGAGCGCCCGACAACTGCTCGACTTTCTGCGCGCTCATCTCCAACCACGCGGGCTGACAGCAGGTTTCGGCGGAATGATCGCGCTCGTCGACGGCACCATCCATCACCAAGACATCCGCCGCGCGCTGGGCCGGCCGCGCAGCGTTCCTGCCGATCGGCTCGAGCGGGTCCTCGGCCTGGTGCCGGGCAACCCCAGGCTCGGCGCCGGCCGCCGGATCAGGGGCCTGCGCCTGCGCGCCACCGACGTCGACTGGGAACACGGCCACGGGCCGGAAGTCACCGGACCCGGTGAGGCGCTGCTGATGGCGATGTCCGGCCGCCCCGCGGCGCTCGCCGACCTCGCCGGCCCGGGCCTGGACACACTGGCCGCCCGGCTCCCCCGCTGAGGTCGCGCGGCCCCGCGCGGCCCCGCGTCCTCAGCGGACAAAGCAGCTTCGCTTACGATCGAGCCTCGTGCCCCACGACGATGATCAGCGTTCGCAGCGGATCCCTCGCTTGGTGGCAGTCGTCGCGGGCCTCGTGGGTCTGCTGTTGTGCGTGCTGGTCCCGTTGCTCCCGGTGAAACAGACCACCGCGACGGTGCTGTGGCCGCAGGGCACCGAGGACGGCCACGTCACCCAGATCACCGCGCCCCTGGTGTCCGGGGCGCCGCGCGCGCTGGACATCTCCATCCCGTGCGCGGCGATCGCCACCCTGCCCGCCGGCGGCGGCCTGGTGGTCTCCACCCTGCCCGCCGGCGGGATGGACGCCGGCAAGAACGGGCTGTTCGTGCGCGCGGACAAGGACCTGGTGGTCGTGGCCTTCCGCGACACCGTGGCCGCGGCGGCGCCGCGCCCGGCGGTCGCCGGCGGGGCCTGCAGCGTGCTGCACGCCTGGGCCGACGCGGGCGCCGCGGGCGCGGAGTTCGTCGGCATGCCCGGCGCCTCCGGGATACTGCCCTCGGAAAAGAAGCCTCAGGTCGGCGGGATCTTCACGGACCTGAAGGTGCTCGCCCAGCCCGGGCTGTCGGCCCGCGTCGACATCGACACCCGGTTCATCACGGCCCCGACCGCCCTCAAACAGCTCGCCATGGGCGTGGGCGCGCTGGCCGTCCTGACGGCCGTCATCGCGCTGGCCGCGCTCGACCGCCGCAGTCGGGGCGGCGGCACGCTGGTCAACTGGCGGTCCCCGATCGCCTGGCTCTCCCGGTACCGTCCCCGTGCGCGCTGGAATTCCTGGCGGCGCGTCGGCATCGCCACCTGGATCGCCGACGCCGGAGTGATCGCGACGCTGCTGCTCTGGCACGTCATCGGCGCCACCTCGTCCGACGACGGCTACAACCTGACCATCGCCCGCGTCGCCCCGAAGGCCGGCTACATCGCCGACTACTACCGCTACTTCGGCACGACTGACGCGCCGTTCGACTGGTACCTGGGCCTGCTGTCCAGGCTGGCGTCGGTGAGCACCGCCGGCGTGTGGATGCGGCTGCCCGCCACGCTGGCCGGCATAGCCTGCTGGCTGGTGATCAGCCACTTGATCCTGCGCAGGCTGGGTCCCGGCCGGGGCGGGCTGGCGGCCAACCGGGTGGCCGTCTTCACCGCGGGCGCGGTGTTCCTGGCCGCCTGGCTGCCGTTCAACAACGGTCTGCGGCCCGAGCCGCTGATCGCCCTCGGCGTGCTGATCACCTGGATCCTGGTCGAACGCGCGATTGCGCTGCAGCACCTGGCCCCGGCCGCCGTCGCCATCTTCGTCGCGCTGCTCACCGCGACGCTGGCGCCGCAGGGCCTGATCGCCGTCGCGGCGCTGCTGACCGGGGCGCGGGCCGTCGCCCAGACGATCCGGCGGCGCCGGGCGACCGACGGGCTGCTCGCTCCGCTGGCGGTGCTGGCGGCGGCGCTGTCGCTGATCACCGTCGTGGTGTTCCGCAGTCAGACGCTGGCGACCGTCGCCGAGTCGGCACGCATCAAATACAAGGTCGGGCCGACCATCGCCTGGTACCAGGACTGGCTTCGCTACTACTTCCTCACGGTGGAGTCCAACCCCGACGGCTCGATGGCGAGGCGATTCGCGGTCCTGGTGCTGTTGCTGTGCCTGTTCGGGATGCTGGTCATCCTGCTGCGCCGGGGCGGGGTGCCCGGGGTGGCCAGCGGCCCGGCCTGGCGGTTGATCGGCACCACGGCCGTCGGCCTGTTGCTGTTGACGTTCACCCCGACGAAGTGGGCGGTCCAGTTCGGCGCCTTCGCCGGACTGGCCGGGGCGCTGGGCGCGGTCACCGCGTTCGCCCTGGCGCGGATCGGCCTGCACAACCGCCGCAACCTGACGCTGTACGTCACGGCACTGCTGTTCGTGCTGGCGGTCGCGACCTCCGGCATCAACGGCTGGTTCTACGTCGGCAACTACGGGGTGCCGTGGTACGACATCCAGCCGGTCGTCGCCAGCCACCCCGTGACGTCGATGTTCTTGACGCTGTCCATCCTCACCGGCCTGCTGGCCGCCTGGCAGCACTTCCGCATGGACTACGCCGGGCACACCGAGGTCAAGGACAGCCGGCGCAACCGGGTGCTGGCGTCGACCCCGCTGCTGGTGGTCGCGACCATCATGGTGGTCGGCGAAGTCGCCTCGCTGACCAAGGGCGCGGTGTTTCGCTACCCCCTCTACACCACCGGCAAGGCCAACCTGGCCGCCATCAGTTCGGGGCTGTCGCCCGCCAGCTGCGCGATGGCCGACGACGTGCTGACCGAGCCCGACCCCAACGCCGGCATGCTGCAGCCGGCGCCCGGACAGACCTTCGGCCCGGACGGCCCGCTCGGCGGCGCCAACCCCGTCGGCTTCAAACCCGACGGCGTCGGCGATGACCTGAGGTCCTACCCGGTGGTCACCAAGCCGGGAGTGGTGAATTCCGACGCGTCACCGAACAAGCCGAACGCCGCCATGAGTGACTCCGCGGGCACCGCCGGCGGGAAGGGTCCCGCCGGTGTCAACGGCTCGCACGCGGCGCTGCCTTTCGGCCTCGACCCGGCCCGCACCCCGGTGATGGGCAGCTACGGCGAGAACTCGCTGGCCGCCACCGCGACCTCGGCCTGGTACCAGCTGCCTCCACGCACCCCGGACCGCCCGATCGTCGTGGTTTCGGCGTCGGGTGCCATCTGGTCGTACAAGGAGGACGGCACCTTCACCTACGGACAGTCGCTGAAGTTGCAGTGGGGCGTCGCCCGCCCCGACGGCAGCACCCAGCCGCTCGCGGAGGTGCAGCCGATCGACATCGGGCCCGAGCCGGCGTGGCGCAATCTGCGGTTCCCGCTGACCTGGGCGCCGCCCGAGGCGAACGTGGCGCGCATCGTCGCCTACGACCCGAACCTGAGTTCGGATCAGTGGTTCGCGTTCACGCCGCCGCGGGTCCCGGTGCTGCGGACCCTGCAGCAACTGATGGGATCGCGGACACCGGTGCTGATGGACATCGCGACCGCCGCGAATTTCCCGTGCCAGCGGCCGTTCTCCGAACACCTCGGCGTTGCCGAACTCCCGCAGTACCGCATCCTGCCCGACCACAAACAAACGGCGTCGTCGTCGAACGGGTGGCAGGCCGGTGAGGCCGGCGGACCGTTCCTGTTCCTGCAGACCATGCTGCGCACCTCGACGGTCGCGACGTATCTGCGGGGCGACTGGTACCGGGACTGGGGATCCGTGGAGCAGTACTTCCGGTTGGTGCCGGCTGATCAGGCGCCGGACGCCGTTATCGAACAGGGTGTGATGACAGTGCACGGCTGGAGCCGGCAGGGACCGATTCGGGCACTCCCATGACCGTCACGACCGTCAAGAATGTGCGGGTGACGCGCTGGGTGGCGACCATCGCCGGCCTGGTCGGCTTCGTGTTGTCGGTTGCCACCCCGCTGTTGCCCGTCGTGCAGACCACCGCGACCCTGAATTGGCCACAGAGCGGTCAACTGAATAGCGTTACCGCCCCGCTGATTTCGCTCACCCCGGTCGACGTGACGGCAACCGTGCCCTGTTCTGCGGTGCGTGCCCTGCCACCGGAGGGCGGGGTCGTGCTGAGTACGGCACCCAAAAAGGGCAAGGACGCCGCGCTGAACGCGTTGTTCGTTGTCGTCAACGGCAAGCGCGTGGACGTCACCGACCGCAATGTGGTGATCGCCAGCGCGCCCCGTGACCAGGTGGCATCCCCGCAATGTCAGCGCATCGAGATCACCTCGACAAAGGCGGGCGCCTACGCCACCTTCGTCGGACTGAACGATCCGGCGGGCAAACCCATCAGCGGCGGTTTCCCCGACCCGAACCTGCGGCCACAGATCGTGGGGGTGTTCACCGACCTGACCGGCCCCGCGCCGCCGGATCTGAACCTGTCGGCCACCATCGACACCCGGTTCTCCACCACCCCAACGACTTTGAAGCTGGTCGCGATGGTGGTGGCGATCGTGTCCACTATCGTTGCGCTGATCGCGCTATGGCGCCTCGACCAGCTGGACGGTCACCGGATGCGCCGGCTCATCCCCGCGAACTGGCGCACCTTCACCCTGGCCGACGTCACGGTGATCTCAGGTTTCGTGCTCTGGCACGTGATCGGGGCCAACTCGTCCGACGACGGCTACATCCTGGGGATGGCCCGGGTCGCGGACCGCGCCGGCTACATGTCGAACTACTTCCGCTGGTTCGGCAGTCCGGAGGACCCCTTCGGCTGGTACTACAACCTGCTGGCGCTGATGACCCACGTCAGCGACGCCAGCCTGTGGATGCGGTTGCCGGATCTGATCGCGGGAATCGTGTGCTGGCTGCTGCTTTCGCGTGAGGTGCTGCCCCGGTTGGGGCCCGCAGTCGCCCGCAGCAAGGCGGCGAACTGGGCGGCGGGCATGGTCCTGCTGACCGCATGGATGCCGTTCGACAACGGTTTGCGACCCGAGCCGATCATCGCCGTCGGGTCGCTGATCACCTATGTGCTGATCGAGCGCTCCATGCGCTACAGCCGGCTGACGCCCGCGGCGCTGGCGGTCGTCACCGCGGCCTTCACCCTCGGCGTCCAGCCCACCGGCCTGATCGCGGTGGCCGCGTTGATCGCCGGTGGACGCCCGATCCTGCGCATTCTGGTCCGCCGCCATCGCCTGGTCGGCACCTGGCCGCTGGTGGCACCCATGCTGGCCGCCGGCACGGTCATCCTGACCGTGGTGTTCGCCGACCAGACGCTGTCAACGGTGTTGGAAGCCACCAGGATTCGCACCGACATCGGCCCCAGCCAGGCCTGGTACACCGAGAACCTGCGCTACTACTACCTGATTCTGCCCACCGTCGACGGATCGCTCTCGCGCCGCTTCGGCTTCCTGATCACCGCGCTGTGCTTGTTCACGGCAGTGTTCATCATGTTGCGGCGCAAGCGAGTTCCCGGTGTGGCCCGCGGGCCGGCGTGGCGGCTGATGGGCGTCATCTTCGGCACCATGTTCTTCCTGATGTTCACGCCCACCAAGTGGGTGCACCACTTCGGGCTGTTCGCGGCGGTGGGCGCCGCGATGGCCGCGCTGACGACGGTGCTGGTGTCGCATGAGGTGCTGCGCTGGTCGCGCAACCGGATGGCGTTCCTGGCGGCGGTGCTTTTCATTTTGGCGCTGTGCTTCGCCACCACCAACGGCTGGTGGTACGTCTCCAGCTATGGCGTGCCGTTCAACAGCAGCATGCCGAAAATCGGCGGAATCACGATCAGCACAATCTTTTTCGCATTATTCGCGATCGCCGCGCTGTGGGCGATGTACCTGCACTTCGCATCCAGGAGCCGCGGCGAGGGACGGCTGGCGCGGCTGGTGACGGCGGCGCCCATCCCCGTCGCGGCGGGATTCATGGCGGTGGTGTTCATCGCGTCGATGACGGCCGGCATCGTGCGCCAGTACCCCACCTACTCCAACGCCTGGGACAACCTGCGGGAATTCAGCGGCGGTTGCGGGCTGGCCGACGACGTGCTCGTCGAGCCGGACAGCAACGCCGGCTTCATGGCTGCCCTGCCCGACAATTACGGCCCGCTGGGCCCGCTGGGTGGTGTCAACCCGACCGGGTTCACCCCCAACGGGGTACCGGATCGCACGCTCGCGGAGTCGGTCAAGGAGACGTCGGTGCCGCAGCCCGGAACCGACTACGACTGGGATGCGCCGACCAAGCTGAGCACGCCGGGCATCAACGGGTCGACGGTGCCGCTGCCGTACGGCCTCAACCCCGATCAGGTCCCGCTGGCGGGCAGCTACACCAGCGGCGCGCAACAGCAGAGCAAGCTGACCTCGGCGTGGTACCAGCTGCCGAAGCCCGACGCCGGACACCCGCTGGTGGTGGTGACCGCCGCCGGCACGATCGCCGGCAACAGCATCCTGCACCACCACACCAACGGGCAGACCGTGGAATTGGAATTCGGCAAGCCCGGTCCCGGCGGCGCCGTGCTTCCGGCCGGGCGCCTGGTGCCTTACGACCTGTACGGCGAGCAACCCAAGGTATGGCGGAACCTGCGCTTCGCGCGCTCCCAGATGCCCGCCGACGCCGTCGCGGTGCGGGTGGTCGCCGAGGACCTGTCCCTCACGCCGGACGACTGGATCGCCCTGACCCCGCCGCGCGTGCCGGAGCTGCGCTCGTTGCAGGAGTACATCGGCTCGACGCAGCCGGTGCTGATGGACTGGGCGGTCGGACTGGCCTTCCCTTGCCAGCAGCCGATGCTGCACGTCAACGGCGTCACCGAGATCCCCAAGTTCCGGATCACTCCGGACTACAACGCCAAGAAGCAGGACACCGACACCTGGCAGGACGGGGTCAACGGCGGTCTGCTGGGGATCACCGATCTGCTACTGCGTGCTCATGTGATGTCGACCTACCTGTCCCACGACTGGGGCCGCGACTGGGGATCGCTGCGCAAACTCGACACCATCGCCGATGCCCAACCCGCGCGGCTCGATCTCGGCACCGCGACCCGCAGCGGGTGGTGGTCCCCCGGGCCGATCCGCATTAAGCCTTAACCGCTTTATAAAGGCTTCGCCTTTAATTGGTCAGCCGCCAAATAGCTGCCCAAATTAACGGTCGAGTAATTGTCCGCAATGGGTTTAATTTCGCCGATTTCGGGTCAATACTTATTCCGCTGTGATCCACTTCACGCGGACAAAATAGGTGGCCCCATGCACGCGCTGACACGACTCGGAACATGTGCGGCGGTGATCACCGTGGTGATCACCCCGGCGGCGGCGTTCGAAATCACCAAGGCGGCCGCCGAGGGCGGCACCACGGTAGCCCTGGACAACTACTATCGGCGCTGCGATTTCAGCCGCGTCGGCGTCGCCCCCAAGGTGCCCCGCCCCGGGCTGGCCACCGGTTCGGCCCTGATCCATACCTCCGGGTCAAAAGCGGTCGCCGAGGTGCACCTGTACGACGAGCCCGAGCCGGGCACCCACTTCGACGTCGGACTCATCCAGATGCCGCGGCCGTCATCGAGTCCCTGCGGGCCGGGTGATCCGGGCACCGCCTTCTCCGGCATGGACATCGACCCGGCGGGCAATGGAACAGCGAGCGTGCAAGACACTATTCGGCCCGGCACCACGGGCGTGTGGGTGATTATCGAGCGAGCCAACCCGAACTCGCAGAATCCGGCGGAGTTTTACACGTCGGAGTTCGTGGCACCGGTATAAGCCTCCGTCCCTGCGAGGGAGTGCCATAAGTCCCTATCTCGACGCCGCGGTCAAGTGCTCCGATAAAGGGGATCGCCGAATGACCGGCGCCACATGAGAGGACGGCAATGAACGCTCCACAACAGCCGCAGACCACGACACGCTTCTTCGCCCGCGTGCTCGGTCCCTTCCTCGTCATTGTCGATGTGACGGCGGTGGCGCGCGCGTCCGACATGCAATCGCTGCTGTCGCAGTTCGAGGCGAACTCGATGTGGACCTTCGTCACCGGCGCCTTCATCTTGTTGCTCGGCCTGACCATTGTCGCCGCTCACCAGAGCTGGCGCGGCGCCGCGGCGGCCATCGTTTCCCTGCTCGGCTGGCTGATCGTGCTGCGCGGCCTGTTGCTGCTGGCCTTCCCCAAGTTCTTCGCCTCGCTGGCCAACGACATGATCGGCGCGCAAGCCTGGTGGATAGCGGCGTGCGTCGTCTTCGCCCTCGTCGGTGTGTACCTGACCTACGTCGGCTGGGCACCGGCACCGACGCGGCCGAAGTCGCAGGCCGCCGCGGCCAGCCCGGATCTGCCGCGAGCCGCGTGAGCGACACCGGGTCTACGCCGAACCGGCCGACGCAGCGCGAAGGCTCGGAGGAACTCACCGGCGACATCGGCACCGCGATACCGGCCGAGTTCGACGCGCCGGCAACCGCCGCCGCCGCGGCGCTCGAGGACACACCGACACTGAGCCCCGGCTCCGCGCTGCTCGTCGTCACGCGCGGGCCCAATGCCGGCTCGCGGTTCGCCTTGACCCAACCCGTCATGTCGGCGGGCCGACATCCGGAAAGCGACATCTACCTCGACGACATCACCGTCAGCCGTCGGCACGCCGAATTGCGTAGCGAGGGTGGCCAATTCCGCATCGTCGACGTGGGCAGCATGAACCGCACCTATCTCAACCGGGAGCCCGTCGACTCGGCGGTGCTGGCGAACGGTGACGAAATCCAGATCGGCAGGGTACGTCTGGTTTTCGTCACGGGCGCGTAGCGTCACTCCCATGAGCGACTACGCCGTAGAGGCGGTGGACAGGCTGCCCTTCTCCACCGAGGAGAAATCGCGGCGCTACCAAACCGAAAACTACCGCGGGGCCGTGGGTCTCAACTGGTATCGCACCGATCCCACCCTGCAGTTCACCATGGCCTACTACCTGCAGCCGGACGAACTGGCGGTCGTAGAGCCGCATCTGGTGCGCATGGGCGAGCTGATGGGCGGCCCGGTCGCGCGATGGGCGGAGGAGACCGACCACAACCCGCCCCGGCTGGAGCGGTACGACCGCTGGGGACACGACGTCAGCCAGGTCGTCATGCCGGCCTCCTTCACCCAGTCCAAGCGCGCGGTCCTGGATGCCCAGCAGGCCCTGCGCGACGACGCGCGCGCCGCCAAGGTGAGCTCGGGCCTGGGCCTGTTCGCGTCCAACTATCTGCTCAACCAGGCTGATATCGGGATGGGCTGCGCGCTGGGTACCGGCGGCGGCATGGTCCAGTCGCTGGTGTCCGCCTACGCGCCGGCCGACGTGCGTGAGCACGTGCTGGCCAAGTTCGCCTCGGGCGAGTGGGCGGGCGAGACGGCGCAACTGCTGACCGAGCGCACCGGCGGCTCTGACCTGGGCGCGCTCGAGACGACGGCGACCCGCGCTGGGGACGCGTGGATTCTCAACGGCTTCAAGTGGTTTGCGTCCAACTGCGGTGGCGAGGCGTTCGTCGTGATGGCCAAGCCGGAGGGCGCGCCCGACTCATCGCGGGGCATCGCCAACTTCCTGGTGCTGCGCACCCGCCGCGACGGGTCGCGCAACGGGGTGCGGGTGCGCCGCCTGAAGGACAAGCTCGGCACCCGATCGGTGGCCTCCGGCGAGGTGGAATTCGTTGACGCCGAGGCGTTTCTGCTGTCCGGGGAGCCCACCGGCGAGGCGGGACCGTCGGACGGCAAGGGGCTGGGCCGCATGATGGAGCTGACCAACGCCGCGCGCCTCGGCATCGCACTGTTCGGGCTCGGCAACGCGCGCCGCGCCCTGGTCGAGTCGCTGTGTTACGCCCGGCGGCGGCAGGCGTTCGGCGGCGGGCTCATCGACAAGCCGCTGATGCGGCGCAAGCTCGCCGAGCTGGTCGTCGACGTCGAAGCCGCGCAGGCGATGGTTTTCGACGGCACCGGCGCCACCAACCATCGCCAGCCCCGCAGCATGCGGCAGCGCATCGCCGTGCCGGTCACCAAGCTCAAGGTCTGCCGGCTCGGGATCACCGCCGCATCCGACGCGATCGAAATCCACGGCGGCAACGGCTATATCGAGACCTGGCCGGTGGCGCGGCTGCTGCGCGACGCGCAGGTGAACACCATCTGGGAGGGGCCCGACAACATCCTCTGCCTGGATGTGCGGCGCGGCATCGAGCAGACCCGGGCCCATGAGCCGTTGTTGGCGCGGCTGCGCGACGCGGTGTCGGTTTCCGATGACGACGACACCACCCGGCTGGTCGCGGGGCGCATCGAGGACCTGGACGCGGCGATCACGGCATGGTCCAAACTGGACCGCGACATTGCCGAGGCGCGGCTGTTCCCGCTAACCCAATTCATGGGCGACGTGTACGCCGCGGCGCTGCTCACCGAGCAGGCCGCCTGGGAGCGCGCCACCCGCGGCCGGGAGCGCAAGGCGCTGGTCGCCCAGCTCTACGCGCAGCGGTATCTCGCCGACCGCGGGGCGTTGCGCGGCATCGACGCCGACAGCGACGAGGCGTTGGAGCGGTTCGACGAACTGATCGACGGCGCGCTCACGGGCTAACAACCGCGCGAGCAGTCGCAAAATCGCTCGCGGTGAAACTAGACCGGGATCAGCCCGTGCTTACGCGCCGTGCGGAACCACAACTGCTTGTCCCGCAACAGCTTCAGCGACTTGCGCAGCAGCAGCCGCGTCTGGTGCGGGTCGATGACCGCGTCGATGAAGCCGCGTTCGGCGGCGGTCCACGGGATCGCCATGTTGAGGTTGTAGCCCTCGATGAAGTCCTTCTTGATCTGCTGCGCCTCGGGCGTCGTCGGGTCGGGGAACCGCTTCATCAGCAGCTGCGCGGCCCCCTCGGCGCCGATCACCGCGATGCGCGCGGTGGGCCAGGCGAAGTTGAAGTCGGACGTCAGCTGCCGGGATCCCATCACGGCGTAGGCGCCACCGTAGGACTTGCGCACGGTGATCGTCACCTTCGGCACGTCCGCCTCGACCACCGAGTAGAGGAACCGGCCGCCGCGCTTGATGATGCCCCTCTTCTCCTCCTCGGCGCCCGGCAGGAAGCCCGGGGTGTCCACCACGAACACCAGCGGGATGTTGAACGCGTCGCAGAACCGGATGAACCGCGCGGCCTTGTCGGAGGCCTCGTTGTCGATCGACCCGGCCAGGTACATGGGCTGGTTGGCGATGACGCCGACCGGGCGCCCGTCGACCCGGGCGTACCCGGTGATGATGGCCGGACCGTGCTGCGCGGCGACCTCGAGGAAGTCCCCGTCGTCGAAGATGCGCAGCAGGATCTCGTGCATGTCGTAGGCCGCATTGTCGGAGTCCGGCACGATCGCGTCGAGCTCCAGGTCGGTCGGCGTGACCTCCGGCTCCAGCCCGGGGTTGACGATCGGCGGATTGTCGAAGCAATTGGACGGCAGGAAGGACAGGAAGTCACGCACATACTGGAACGCTTCGGCCTCGGAATCCACCACCTGGTGGATGTTGCCGTAGCGGGCCTGCGCATCGGAGCCGCCCAGCTCGTCGAGGGTGACGTCCTCGCCGGTGACCTCCCTGATGACGTCGGGACCGGTGACGAAGAAGTAACCCTGGTCGCGCACCGAGACGAGCAGATCGTCTTGGATCGGCGAATACACCGCTCCCCCAGCGCATTTACCGAAGATGAGGGAGATCTGCGGCACCAGACCGGACAGCGCCTCGTGGCGGCGGCCCAGCTCGGCGTACCACGCCAGCGAGGTGACCGCGTCCTGAATCCGGGCGCCACCCGAGTCCTGGATGCCGACGATCGGGCATCCGACCATCGCGCACCACTCCATCAGCCGCGCGACCTTGCGGCCGAACATCTCGCCCACCGTGCCCTGAAACACCGTCTGGTCGTGGGAGAACACCCCGACCGGCCGGCCGTCGATCATGGCGTGCCCAGTGACGCAGCCGTCACCGTAGAGCGCGTTCGGGTCGTTCGGCGTCTTGGCCAGCGCCCCGACCTCGAGGAAGGTACCCGGATCGACCAGCGCGTGAATGCGGGCGCGGGCACTGGGAATGCCCTTCTTGTCGCGCTTGGCGACCGCCTTCTCACCGCCCGGCTCCTTGGCCAATTCCAGACGAACGTGCAGCTCGGCCAGTTTTTCGGCTGTCGTGTGAGCGCGAGAAGGCTCCGCACCGGTCACTACTTGCCCACCTCACTCGTCTGACTGGTTTCGGCCTCCACCTTATTCAGCACGTCGGAGAGGTGAGCACCGACCTTGCCGATGATCGGTTCGTCGATGGCCTGGATGTGCTCGCCGCCGATGGGTACCACCTCGAGGTCGGCCACGTACTCGCCCCAGCCGCCGTCGGGCTGGCGGACCGCATATCGCGGCTCGAACTCGATCACGTCGTCGTGGTAGCGATCGGCCATGTAGAGGGTCACGTGGCCGTCGTACGGCTCGATCTGTACGGTCTCGAGCGCCCGGTTGTCCAGGTAGGACGTCCGCTGGTGCTCGACGATGCCGCCCGGGATCTGCACGCCGCTCTGCTGGACGATGTCCAGCACGAACTTGACCTGGCCCTCGTCGTCGAGCTCTTCGAGCTGCTCGTAGGGGATCGCCGGAATCTCGACGTTGAAGGTGCGCTCGGCGAACTTCGCGTACCGGTCCCAGCGCTTGCGGGTCTCCTCCTGCGTCTGTGGAATCTCCTCGCCGGCGCGCACGGTGTCGATCATCCCGACGAAGCGCACGTCTTCGCCCGCGCGCTTCAAGCCGATCGCGCACGCGTACGCCAGCGCGCCGCCGAGCGACCAGCCGGCCAGGATGAACGGATTGCCCGCGTTCATCTCCAACAGCTTCGGCACGTACTGGGCGGCCCGCTCCTGGACGGTGCCCTCCACGCGCTCGAACCCGTACATCGGCGTGTCCGCGGGCAACCGGTTCAGCAGCGGCTCGTAGACCACCGTTGAACCGCCGGCGGGGTGGAACACGAACACCGCGGGTTTCGAGCTGCCCTCGGGGCGCGCCCGCAGGGTGCGGACGAAGCCGTCAATCTGGCCGGCCTCCAGGTACTGGCGGACCTTCTCGGCCAGCGCCTCGATGGTGTCCGACGTCAGGACGTCCTCGGCGCTGACGGCGCCGTCGGCGCGCTCGGAAAGCCGCTGCGCCATCTTGGCCGCGGTGTCCTCGTCGAGCTTGGGCAGCGGGTTGAAGATGCCGCCCGGCGACTTGCCCGTGACGATCGCCCAGGTGGCGAAGGTGACCCGCTCGGCCGCATCACGCGGCGGCACATCGGAATTCAGCGCCTTGGACACCGCCTCCTGGCTGAGCGCCCCCGCGAGATCGGGCTTCGCGCCGTTGGACGCCGCCCCCTTCGGGCCGGACGGATCCGTCGGCGGCGGCGGGATCGTCGCGTCCGACGCCGGCGGCGTCGGCTGCGTCTCCGGCTCCGCTTGCGGGTCCGGGGCGGGCGCGGCCACGGTGCTCGGCGTCGCGGCGCTGAGCAGCTGGGCCTGCTCTTTGGCGATCTCCTCAGGCGTAAGCGTCTTCTGGTGCTCGTGCAGCTCCTCGACCTCGTCGCGGTGCTCGACCGCGTACTTGATCAGCTCCTCGATGTTGTAGAGGTTGGCGTCGCGCACCGCGGCCAACTGGATCGGCGGCAGGTCGAAGTCGTACTCGACGCGGTTCTTGATCCGCACCGCCATCAGGGAGTCCAGGCCGAGCTCGATCAGCGGCACCTCCCACGGCAGGTCCTCGGGCTCGTAACCCATGGCCGAGCCGACGATCAGGCCCAGGCGCTCCGCGACGGTCTCGCCCGAGTCCGGCGACCACTTGCCCATGCTGGCCGAGAAGTACCGGTTGGTCAGGCTGTCCGTCAGGGTCTCGGCATCCGCCTCTTCGACGGGCGCCTCCGGCACGGCCGCTGCCCCGTTGGACCCGGCCGTGATCGCCGCTCCGGCGCCGACCGCGACCGGCAACGCGACGCCGGCTTCCCCGGCCCGGGTCACCAGGGCGTCGTAGACCAACGTGAAGGACTCCTCGATGCGGGCGTGCACCTGCACCGCGGCACCGCCGGGGTGCCGGGTCAGCGTCGTCACCAGGCGGGCGTCCTCGCCGGGGACCGCACGCTGTTCGGCGGCCGCGAGCTGCGCGTCCGGAAGCACCTCGGCCGCAGCGGTTTTCACCAGGGCGGCGAGATCCGTCACACCGCGGGGGTGGAACTCCCAGACGTGGCGGCCGTCGGGCAGCGCGACATGGTTACCCGGCATGAGCGCCGAGCTGCCGCCGTGCGCGAAGTGCACGTCCAGCCAGTGCTCCTTGCGCTTGAACCGGGTCGGCGGGATGTTCGCGTAGTCCGCCGGCCCGCCGGCGCGGGTGAACAGCGTCCAGATGTTGAGGTCGTGGCCGTAGACGTAGAGCTGCGCCATGGTCGAGATCATCGACTCGACCTCGTCCTGCTTGCGGGCCAGCGTCGGGATCAGCTGGGCGTCGTGCAGCCCCGCCGCAGCCGTCGTCAGGCCCACCTGCATCAGCGCCACCGGGTTGGGTGCCAGCTCCACGAAGGTGGTGTGGCCACTGTCGACGGCATTGCGGACGCCGTGCGTGAAGTAGACGCTGTGGCGCAGGCCCTTCTTCCAGTAGTCGACGTCGTGGATCGGCTCGCCGCCGGGCTTGATGTAGCTGCCCTCGTGCACCGTCGAGTAGATCCCGACCGTCGGGCTCGTCGGCTTGATGCCTTGCAGCTCCGCGGCGAGCTCGCCGAGCAGCGGGTCCATCTGCTGGGTGTGGCTGGCGCCCTTGGTCTGGAACTTGCGGGCGAACTTACCCTCGGATTCCGCGCGGGCGATGATCGCGTCCACCTGCTCGGGCGGACCGCCGATGACGGTCTGGGTGGGGGCGGCGTAGACGCACACCTCCAGGTCCGGGAAGTCGGAGAACACCGTCTTGATCTCGTCGGCGGAGTACTCCACCAGCGCCATCAGCCGAATGTATTCGCCGAACAGCATCGCCTCGCCCTCACCCATCAGGTGCGAGCGGGAGCAGATGGTCCGGGTGGCGTCGCGCAGCGACAAGCCGCCGGCGAAGTACGCCGAGGCGGCCTCGCCCAGGGACTGGCCAACCACCGCGGCGGGTTTGGCGCCGTGGTGCTTGAGCAGCTCGCCCAGCGCGATCTGGATCGCGAAGATGGTGACCTGGGTGGTCTCGATGCCGTAGTCCTGCGAGTCGTCGAGGATCAGCTCGAGCACCGAGTAGCCCAGCTCATCCTGGATCAGCGCGTCGACCTTCTCGATCCACTCGGCGAAGACCTCGTTGCGCAGGTACAGGCTCTTGCCCATCTTGCGGTGCTGCGCGCCAAAGCCCGCCAGCACCCACACCGGGCCGTTCGTCACCGGTCCGTCGACGCTGAACACGCCCGGCCGCTGCTTGCCCTCGGCCACCGCGCGCAGGCCCTTGATCGCCTCCTCGTGGTCGTGCGCCAGCACCACCGCGCGCGAACGGCCGTGGTTGCGCCGCGACAGCGCCCGCCCGATCGATTCCAGCGACGACGCCTGGCCCTCGGGGCTCTCCATCCAGTCCGCCAGCTCGGCGGCCGCGGCCTTCTTGCGCGAGGTCAAGAACGCGGACACGACGAGCGGGATCAGGGGATTGGTCGGCTCCGCGGCCTCCTGCGCCGCAAGCTCTTCCAGCGCGATCTCCTTGAGCCGCAACGCCTCGTCGGTGACGCCCGGCAGCTCGTACTCTTCCTCCTCGGCCGCCTCGACGTCCGGGATGATGTTGCCGAAGTCGTCGAACCGCAGCGCGTGGCCCTCCATGGTGGGGGCCTCAGCGGTCTCGGCGACAGCCTGCGGTTCGGGTTCGGGCTCACGCTCGATGACGTCACGCGGCAAGACCTCGCGCACCACCAGGTGCGCGTTGGCCCCGCCGAAGCCGAAGCTGGACACGCCAGCCAGCGCGTAGCCGCCGTAACGCGGCCAGTCGGTCGCCTGGTCGATCACCTTCAGGTGCATCGCGTCGAAATCGATGTAGGGGCTGGGCCCGGCGAAGTTGATCGACGGCGGCAGCTTGTCGTGCTGCAGGGCCAGCACCACTTTGGCCATGCTGGCCGCGC
This sequence comes from Mycobacterium sp. 852014-50255_SCH5639931, assembly GCF_001665605.1. GTDB lineage: Bacteria > Actinomycetota > Actinomycetes > Mycobacteriales > Mycobacteriaceae > Mycobacterium > Mycobacterium paraffinicum. The sequence continues at coordinate 34,172 of NZ_LZSV01000029.1, read as the reverse complement.
CGGCCGCCGACTCCAGGTGGCCCACATTGGTTTTCACCGCGCCCAGCAGCGCAGGGCGGTCGGCGGGACGGCCCCGGCCGACGACGCGGCCCAGCGCCTCGGCCTCGATCGGGTCGCCGAGCACGGTTCCGGTGCCGTGCGCCTCGATGTAGTCGACGTTGCGCGGGTCGATGCCGGCGTCCTTGTAGGCCCGGCGCAGCACGTCGGCCTGCGCGTCCTGATTGGGCGCGATCAGGCCGTTGGACCGGCCGTCGTGGTTGACCGCGCTGCCCGCGATCACGGCGAGGATCTGGTCACCGTCGCGGCGGGCGTCGTCCACCCGCTTGAGCACCAGCATCCCGCCACCCTCGGAGCGGGTGTAACCGTCGGCGTCCGAGGAGAACGACTTGATCCGGCCGTCGGGGGACAAGACCTGGCCGATCTCGTCGAAACCGAGCGTCACCACGGGCGTGATCAGCGCGTTGACGCCACCGGCGACCGCGACGTCGGCCTCGCCGTTGCGCAGGCCCTGCACTGCCTGGTGGATGGCCACCAGCGAGCTCGAGCACGCGGTGTCGACGGCGACCGACGGGCCGCGGAAGTCATAGAAATAGGAGACCCGGTTGGCGATGATCGACGTCGCGGTGCCGGTGATGGCGTAGGGGTGCGCGACGGTCGGGTCGGATACCGCCAGGAAGCTGTAGTCGTTGTTGGAGACGCCGACGTAAACGCCGACGGACCGTCCGCGCAGGCTCGATGCCGGGATGTGCGCCTGCTCGAGCGCCTCCCAGGTCAGCTCCAGCGCCATCCGCTGCTGCGGGTCGATGTTGTCGGCTTCGGTCTTGGCCACCGCGAAGAACTCGGAGTCGAAACCCTTGATGTCCTTCAGGTAGCCGCCGCGGGTGCGGGCCTTCGCCATCCGCTCGGCCAGCCGCGGCTCCTCCAGGAACTCCTCCCAGCGGCCCTCCGGCAGGTCGGTGATGGCGTCGCGGCCCTCCATCAGCGCTTGCCACGTCTCGTCGGGGGTGTTCATGTCGCCGGGCAACCGGGTCGACAGGCCCACGATCGCGATGTCGACACGTTCGGCCGGGCCGTTGCGCGTCCAGTCCGAAACGTCGTCGCCCGATGTGTCGATCTCGGGCTCGCCCTCGATGATCCGCGTGGCGAGCGACTCGATGGTCGGATGCTGGAACGCCACCGCGACCGACAGGGTGACACCGGTCATGTCCTCGATGTCGGCGGCCATCGCCACGGCGTCACGCGACGACAGGCCCAGCTCGACCATCGGCACCGACTCGTCGATGTCGTCCGGTGACTTCCCGACGGCCCTGCCCACCCAGTTGCGCAGCCATTCGCGCAACTCGGGGACCGTCATGTCGGTCTTCCGGGCGGGAACTACCCCCTCGGGGGACGGGTTGGTGTTCTCGGCGTTCTCGGAATGATCAGTATCAGCCATGGTTTTCGTGAATTCAGTCTGATGTGTTGGCGAAGGCGGTCGGCGAACCGACGCCGCTGCGCAGGCTGCCGTCGAGGTAGGCGGCACGGCACGCGCGGCGCCCGATCTTGCCGCTGGAGGTGCGCGGGATCGTCCCGGCCTGCACCAGCAGCAAGTCGCGGACGGTCACGCCGTGGCGTACGGCGATCGCGGCCCGGATGTCGTCGGCGATCGGCTGGTACTCCAGCTTGTGGCTGCCGGCGGCCCGCTCGGCGACGATCACCAGCTGCTCGGAGGAGTCCTCCGCGTCGTGCTTGAGGCCGGTGTGCGGGTTGTCGAACACCACCTGCGGCAGCTCGTTGGCCGGGACCGAGAACGCGGCCACGTAGCCGGTGCGCAGGGCCCGGCTGGCTTCCTGCGCCGAGTACTCGAGGTCCTGCGGGTAGTGGTTGCGGCCGTCGATGATGACCAGGTCCTTGATGCGGCCCGCAATATAGAGGTGCCCGTTGTGGTAGGTGCCGTAGTCGCCGGTGCGAACCCACAGCCCGTCGTCCTCGGCTCCCTCGGCGTGCGACTTGCTGATGCGCGATTTGAGGATGTTGCGGAAGGTCTCCTGGGTCTCCGCCTCCTTGCCCCAGTAGCCGAGACCCAGGTTCTTGCCGTGCAGCCAGATCTCGCCGATCTGCCCGTCCGGCAGCTCGCTGGCCGTGTCGGGGTCGACGATGACGGCCCACTCGTCGACGCCGATAACGCCCGCGGAAACCTGAGCGACGGCCTTCGGAGCGTCCGCAGCCACCTCGACGAAGCGTTGCTTGTTGAGCTCGTCGCGGTCCACGTAGATGACCGTCGGCGCCTCATCCATCGGCGTGGTGGAGACGAACAGCGTCGCCTCGGCCAGGCCGTAGGAAGGCTTGATCGCGGTCTCCCGCAGGCCGTACGGCGCGAACGCCTCGTAGAACTTGCGCATCGATGCCGGCGACACCGGTTCGCTGCCGTTGAGGATCCCCTTGACGTTGCTCAGGTCAAGTGGCGGCTCGCCTTCCTTGGGCACGCCGCGGATAGCGGCGTGCTCGAACGCGAAGTTGGGCGCGACGGTGAAAAGCTCGGAGCCCGGCTCGTCGTCGGGTTTACGCGCCATCTCGCGGATCCACCGGCCGGGGCGGCGCACGAACGCGGCCGGCGTCATGAAGGTGAAGTTGTGGCCCAGCACGGGTGACAGCAGCGCCGTGATCAGGCCCATGTCGTGGAAGAACGGCAGCCAGGACAGGCCGCGGTCACCCTCCTTGCCTTCCAGCCCGTTGAGCACCTGCAGCACGTTGGTGGGCAGATTCAGGTGGCTGATCTCCACGCCGGTCGGGGTGCGGGTCGAACCGGAGGTGTACTGCAGGTAGGCGATGGTGTTCTCGTCGGCGACCGGCTCCACCCAGGTGGAGGCCACCTCGGTCGGTACCGCGTCGACGGCGATCACCCGGGGCCGCTCCTTGGCCGACCGGGCTCGAATGAACTTGCGGACCCCTTCGGCGGCCTCGGTGGTGGTCAGGATCGTCGAGGGGGTGCAGTCGTCGAGCACCGCGTGCAGGCGGCCGACGTGGCCCGGCTCGCCCGGGTCGAACAGCGGCACCGCGATCCGGCCGGCGTAGAGCGCGCCGAAGAAGGCGATCAGGTAGTCCAGGCTCTGCGGGCACAGGATGGCGATGCGGTCACCGGGCTGGGTGACCTGCTGCAGCCTGGCCCCGACCGCGCGGTTGCGGGCGCTGAAGTCGCGCCAGATGATGTCGCGGTACACCCCGTCCCGTTCGGTGGAGTAGTCGATGAACCGGTAGGCCAGCTTGTCGCCACGAACCCTCGCCCATTTCTCAACGTGCTTGACCAGGTTGGTGTTGTCCGGGAACCTGATCTTTCCATTCACGATGAACGGGTTGTGGTACACCATTCCGGTCTCCTGTCACACCTGTTGAGGTCGGCGCTACGCCGACGTCTTGTCCTCTGGTCGGCGATGCCGACGGTTTCCTTCTGTACGCGGGCCAGCCCTCGCGCTGCGCCACGGGCGCCAGCCTCCTGCTCATCACAGGCCGGCATCTACCAGGACCGGGTCCGCGACAAAGTCTTCTAGCTCTTAAATTCCTCTTAATGTTAAGGGGCGGCCCGCAGCACACCAAATCACAAGGTACCGCTGATCTGCACCGGCAGCGGGCTCCTGGCTGCTGTGTCCCGCGGCCGGTCATCCATGTTTGGGGTGCGGCGCATTATTGATCAGTCCTTGAACCCAATTCAAGGTCCAATCCGTCGCCGCCTGCCCGTCAGCGTTCCAGAACTGCGCCGTCGCGTACAGGGCGTGGATGGGCTGCCCGCCATTCCCCGCCAGGGTGCTGAGCGTGTTGGGGAGGTTGGCCACGCTGAACGCCTCCTCCGGCGCGGCGCAGATGAGGTCGCCCGGCGCGCAGATCTCGTTGGTCTTGTCGTTGAGCGCGCCGAAACCACCGGGCCGGGCCCCGGTCATGGTCAACCCCAGCCCGGACAGCACCGGCACCTCGTGCAACGTGACCTCGGCGCCCTGACCCGGCGGGTTGGGCCCGACGTCGTTGCCCACCCCGGGCTGGCGGCGACCGTCGGCGATCAACGTCACACCGAGAACCAGGTCGTCGTCGACGGGACCGCGCCCGTTGCCGATGTCGCTGGCGATGTCACCGGCGATCACCGCGCCCTGGGAGAAACCCATCAGCACGTAACTGGTGAGCGGGCACTTGGCGTTCATGTCCGTCATCGCCTGGACCGTCGCGCGGGTGCCCTCGGCGCGGCTTTCGTTGTACGACATCTGCGTGTCACCGCCGAGCGGGTTGTGGAATTGCGCGGTGTAGGGGGTGGTGTACTCCTGCACCCGGGACGTGGGGAACTGCTGGCTGATCGTCGTAGTCACCTTGTGCAGCAGCGCGTTGGGGAATTGCATCGGGTTGATCGGATCGTCCTGCGGGGCGGACTCCCAGGTGCCGGGGACGTTGACCAACTGGACGTCAGGGCACGACGCGTCCTGCGAAGCGGGCCGGGGCTTGTGCGGGTGGGTGGTCGTCGACGGCGAAGGCAGGACGCCGGGCGGCACCGCGCTGGGCGGCGACTCGCGGTTGCGCAGCAACACCACCACGGCCACGATCACCAACAACACCACGACCGCCATCGCACACGCGGCGGCCCAGGCGAGCATTCGGTGGCGCTTACGCCGGGCGTTGGTAGCCATGTTCTCCTGCTAGCCGAGTGGGTGGATCGCGACGCGGTCCTCCCGACCCCTGCCGCACACCACTACACGGTACCGGCTCCCCCGACTGGATCCGCCGGGCAGCGACCCGCAGCGCCCGGCTTCGCCGCGCTTGCGATCGCCGCTGGATCCGCCGGGCAGCGACCCGCAGCGCCCCGCTACCGAATGGCGCCGACGATGTCGCCCGACATGGCCCCCAGTTGCCCCGACCACGAGCCCCAGCCGTTGTCGCCGCCGCCCGGGAAGTCGAAGTGACCATTGTGCCCGCCGTTGCTGCGGTACTGCTGATAGAACTCCCGCGAGCTGCCCATCGCCGCGCCCGCCTGGCCGATCATGGCCGCGTCGTCGCCGCCCATATTCGTCGGGCTGTAGACCCAGACGCGAGTGTTGTTCTGCGCCAGCAACGAGGCGTGCACGTAGGGGTCGTGCCACTTCCACCGGCCCAGCTGCGGGGCGCCCCACATCCCGTTGCCGTCCACGCCGCCGAATTGCTGCAGGCCGGCCAGGATCGCGCCGTTGTAGTTGGTGCTCGACGGGTACAGGAATCCGGACAGCGAACCGGCAAAGCCGAAGCGGTCGGGGTGGAAGGCGGCCAGCGCCATCGCGCCGTAGCCACCCTGTGAAGCGCCGACGGCGGCGTGGCCACCGGGCGCCAGGCCCTTGTTGGCGGACAGCCAGTTGGGCAGCTCGCTGGACAGGAAGGTGTCCCACTGCTTGCTGCCGTCCTGCTCCCAGTTGGTGTACATGCTCCAAGCACCGCCGGCGGGCGCCACCACGGAGATGCCCTTGCCGCCCAGCGTGTTCATCGCGTTGCCCGCGGTGACCCAGTTGCTGACGTCCGGGGCCGCATTGAAGGCGTCCAGCAGATAGACCGCGTGCGGTCCGCCGCCCAGGAAGGCGACCGGGATGTCGCGGCCCATCGCCGCCGACGGCACCATCAGGCTCTCGTAACCGGCCGCCCGCGCTCGGCCGGCGGGACCGCCCGTCACCGTCACACCGATCAAGCCGACGGCCAGCACGGCCGCGGAGAACACCCGAAAAAGCGCTGACGTACCCCACACGACCCTCATGTCCACCCTCCATCGTCTAGTCGCTGTCTGCACATTAGCCAGCGCCGTAGTTCCCCCGCCCGCGGGGTAGTGAATCAAATCACACACCAAAACGACCAGCGGCGGAAACCCCGAGGGGTTTCCGCCGCCAGTCGCGTCGTTTTTGGGCTTAGGTGCCCTGGCCGCCGTTCTGACCGTTCCCGGCAGCAGCCGCGGCCGTGGCCGGCCCGGCGCCCGGGGTGGCGCCCAGGGTCGCCTGCAGGTCAGGCTTCATCGCCTGCAGCTGCGCACCCCAGTACGGCCAGTCGTGCGTGCCGTTGGCGTCGAAGTTCCACACCGCGTTGTTACCGCCGGCGGCTTTGTACGCGTCCTGGAACTTCAGGTTGCTGGTCCGCACGAAGCCCTCCAGGAACTTCGCGGGCAGGTTGTCGCCACCGAGGTCGGACGGCTTGCCGTTGCCGCAGTACACCCAGATGCGGGTGTTATTGGCGACCAGCTTGCTGACCTGCAACGACGGGTCGTTGCGCGCCCACGCCGGGTCGCTCGACGGCCCCCACATGTCGTCCTTCTTGTAGCCACCGGCGTCACCCATGGCGAGGCCGATCAGCGACGGACCCATGCCCTGCGACGGGTCCAGCAGGGCCGACAGCGAGCCGGCGTAAACGAACTGGTTCGGGTGGTACGCGGCGAGGATCAGGGCCGACGAGCCGGCCATCGACAGACCCACGGCGGCGTTGTTGGTCGACTTGACCTGCTTTTGCGCCGCGAGGTACGCCGGCAGCTCGCTGGTCAGGAAGGTCTCCCACTTGTAGGTGGTGCAGCCGGCCTTACCGCAGGCGGGCTTGTACCAGTCGGAGTAGAAGCTGGACTGGCCGCCGACCGGCATGACCACGGCAATGCCCGACTGGTTGTACCACTCGAACGCCGGGGTGTTGATGTCCCAGCCGTTGAAGTCGTCCTGGGCGCGCATACCGTCGAGCAGGTAGAGCGCGGGCGCGTTGGCCCCACCGCTTTGGAACTGAACCTTGATATCGCGGCCCATCCCTGCGGAAGGAACCTGCAGGTACTCCACCGGCAGACCGGGGCGCGAGAACGCGCCGGCGGTCGCCGAGCCCCCCACGGCGCCAATCAGGCCCGAGAGCAGGGCCGCACCAGCGGCCGCCACCACGAGCCGGCGCGGCATACCTGCCACGGCGCCGCGAAACCTGTCGACAAGCGTCATCCTTGCTTCCTCATCCTTTCGGCGCGCCCATCACCCGGACGCGTCCATGATTTGGGTCGTACTGCATGCGATCAGGCGCAGCAGTGCTCGTGTAGTCAACCACACCTGTAGCCGTCGAGTCGCATCGAGACCGCCCCGCAAAGCGTCATGCGGCGGTCGCTACCCGATGTTTTCCAGGCGAAACGCCGGCGCCTTCGGCGGCGTTTTCGCATGTGCCTGGGCACTTGTGCGAGCTGGTGAAGGACCAAATGTGATGTTGCTGGCAATCTTTCACGGGCGTGGATCGTGATCGTTTTGAGATTGGCCGAAAATTCTTCTGCGCGCGGCTTACTCGCGATGCGGCGGTGGGACCTCTTCGGGCACTGGCAGTCCGCATCTGGCAAGCTCGTAGCGCGGAACGCGGTCGATCCGGTATTTGGTGAATTCATAGGAATGCACCAGGTTGGAGAGGAATCGATGCGGGGTCATCGGTGCGCGCACCGAACTCAGCACCGACTTGGTCTCGGGGCATTGCAGGGCCGTCACCGCCTCCGCGACCCATTGCATGTCCAAGTAACCCGGAATACCGGGATACACCTTCACCCACGGTCCGTCGGCGATCACCCAATCCGGGAAGAGGTTCTTGTCGTGGCCGATGCGGCCGTGCTTCAACCGGTCCGTGTGTTGCGCAAGCGGATTCGCCAATCCGATCTGGTCGATCACCCTGACGTCGAGGCCGACGTTCATGCCCACCATGCCGAGGTTGGTGAAAAACACTGTGTGCTGCGGCTTTTGGGGGGGCTTGTCGGGGCCCGGCTGCGCCTGCGGCACCAGGTCCCACTGGATGTAGTTGCCCGACGGCAGCAGTAACGCGCCGTCCGGGGTGTTGTCGAGCGCCGTCAAGATGGCCGCCATCCGCGGATAACCCAGGTAGTCGGCGGCGGTCAGGGGATGCGCGTGCCCGGTGGCCTGCGCGTAGAAGCGCCGCTCGTCGACGATGCCGGAGTAGGTGACGTGAGTGGCGTCGTCGCCCATCCCCGGTGAATTCGCCGCCCACAGTGACCAACCCGCCACACCCAGCCAGAGCGCGCCCGCCGCGCCGGCCACCCAATAGCCCGTCTCCCGCGAATAGTCCTGGCCGTCCGGTATGGCCACCGGGATCACGGCCACCGGGGCCAGCAGGCAGAACAGCGGCGCCAGCAGCACCCGCCCGTGCATGAAGTCGCCGCCCTGCCGGATCCAGTAGAGCGCCTGCAGCAGGCCGCTCACCAGAACGAAGGCCACGACGGCCGGGGGGCTTTGGACCGCCCGGGCCAGCCGACCGTAGTCGGGCGAGAGCGCGGGGCGCAGGAACGACGGCCGTCGGCGGGCGGCGAGTAGCAGCACCCCCAGCGGAACGAGGAGCACCACCGGCACCCAGACCGCGTAGGGCGCGTCGAAATTCGACAGGTAGATCATGCCCTGGGACCACTTGTCGCCGGCCGCATCCTTGGCCAGGGCGGTGCCGGGCACCAGCAGGCCGTAATAGCCCATCCGGAAGATCTCGTAGCCCACCGGCAGCAGGCCACCGGCCACCACGATCAGCACCCGGCGCCGCCACGTCCGCGCCGCAATCAACATCATGATCAGCGCCAGCCCGCCCATCAGCGCCAGGTCGGGCCGAACCAAGACGCTGAAACCGGCCACGAACGCCAGCGCACCGATGAAGAGGTTGCGATCCGGGCGGTTGCGCACCGGCTGGGCCCAGCAGACCATCATCCACCAGAGCAACCCGAGGTAGGCCAGCGTCAGCCCACTCTCCAGCCCCGAGGTGGCGAAGTCACGGGCGGGCGGCAGCGCGACGTAGACCAACGCCCCGGCGGGCAGCATGACGGCCCTGCGGCCCCGCAGGCTGGGCGCATACAACCGGGCGGCCCCCAGCATCAGCAGCGCCACACCCAGCACCGAAAGTGTCAGGGCCAGCGCCAGCGCCACGTATTCCATGCGCATCGGCCCACCCACCCAGCTGCCGGCGTACATCAGGTAGGTCCAGGCCGTGGAGGTGTTGGCCTCCACCCGCTCGCCCTGGTTGAAGACCGGGCCGTTGCCGGCCAGCAGGTTGCGGACCGTGCGCAGCACGATCAGCCCATCGTCGGCGATCCAGCGCCGCTGCCAGGCGCCCCAGGCGAACAGGACGGCGACCACCGCCACGCTGATCCACAGGCTGACCCGGACCATGGCGGTGTAGGGGAATACGGGCCAGCCCAACCGCCTGATGACCGGCCGGCCGCGCATCATGCGCGCCTTGAGGGCCTGCAGTTCGGAGCTAGCCGAAGGCAACGGCGGCTCCAACTGTCGCGATCCACGTCACCGCCAGCAGCTGCAGCACCCGGTCCCGCAGCGCGATGTCCTCGGGCTCGCCCGCCAGCCCGCCGTCCACGTCCACCGCGTACCGCAGGATGGCGATGGTGAACGGGACCATGGACACCACGAACCAGCCCGCCGCGCCGTGCTCCCGGTCGAACGCCCACAGCCCGTAGCAGACCACCAGCGCCGTGGCCGACAACGTCCAGACGAACCGCAGATAGGTGCTGGTGTAGTTCTCCAGCGCCTTGCGGATCTTGGCGCCGGTGCGCTCGGCCAGTTGCAGCTCGGCGTACCGCTTGCCGGCCACCATGAACAGCGACCCGAACGCCATCACCAGCAAGAACCACTGGGTCAGACGGATGTCGGTGGCCGCGCCCCCGGCGATGGCCCGCAGCAAATAGGCCGACGACACGATGCAGATGTCCATCACCGCTTGGTGTTTCAGGCCATAGCAGTAGCCCAGTTGCATGGCGAGGTAGACGGCCAGCACCAGCGCCAGATTGGGGGTGATCCACCAGCCGATAACCAGTGCGGCGATTCCCAGCACCACCGCCAGGGCGTAGGCCAGCCACTCCGGCACGACGCCCGCGGCGATGGGGCGAAACCTTTTGGTGGGGTGCTCGCGGTCGGCCTCGACGTCGCGCGCGTCGTTGATCAGGTAGATCGACGACGCGGCCAGGCAGAACGCCGCGAACGCGCCCAGGGCCGGGTAGGCCTTGTCCAGCACGTCGTGCAAGTGGTAGCGGACCGGACCGCCCAATGCGGCCAGCGGCGCGGCCAGCACCAGGACGTTCTTCACCCACTGGCGCGGGCGGATCGCCTTGACCACCCCGATCACCACGTTGCCCGGGGGCCCGGTCACCACGTCCTCACTCATTCGGCCAGACCTTCCGCGCCCGGCCCTCGAGCCGGACGGTGATTCGGGCGACGATGGCTCCGAGGGCGATGCCGCACGCCACGTCGCTGGGATAGTGCACGCCCAGCAGCATCCGCGACAACGCCATCGGGGGAACCAAGACGGCGGGCAGCGGCAGACCGGTGATCCGGCCCATCAGGATGGCCGCGGCCGTCGTCGAGGTGGCATGCGCTGACGGGAAACTCAGCTGGCTGGGCGTGCCGACGTTCACCACGACGGCCGGATCGTTGGGCCGCTTACGCCGCACCACCCGCTTGACCAACACGGCGGCGACGTGCGCGGCGAACGCGCCGGTTCCGGCCATCAGCCACTCCAAGCGCCGCTTCGGCATCAGCAGCGCGCCCACCGCCGCCACGGCCAGCCAGCCGATGCTGTGCTCGCCGAAATGCGACAGACCGCGCGCGGCCGTCAGCATGCCGGGCTGGTCGGCCAAGGCCGACTGCACAGCCACCAGCGCGGCCACCTCACCGGTAGGGGGTGGCGATTCAGGCATGCTTTCGCTCGGCGTGCGCGGGTAGCAGCGCCGTCTCCCACTTCTGCTTGCTGGACAGCACGGGCAACGCATCCCGGTACGTTTTGCGCATCTCGTCGAACCGGCTCGCCAGCCGGCGCTGCCGCCGCAGCGAGGCGAACAGCAGCTGGAACATCTTGCGGCGGTCGCGCTGCCGGTAGACCACGCCGCACCCGTCGGCCGTCGTCACGGTGACGCCGTCGACGGTGCACAACCGGAACCAGCGCGCGTCCTGGGTGGGCACGTTGAACTCCGGGCGCCGGTGGGCTTCGGGGTCGGCCTTGGTTGCGTTGTGCGCGATGCCGCGGGCCAGCCGATAACCGATCGACAGCGGGTTGACCGGCGGCTTCATCGCCCTGGTCTTGTTCGACGGCGGCAGCAGTTCGCTCGCCGCCGGCAGCACCACCGCGTCCGGGTATTCCTTGCGCAGCCGATGTACCTCGGGCAGAGCGGATTCCAGGATCGAGAAGATGTGCTCGGGCCCGGCCAGGAAGTCGTCGATGGCCCTGTTCTGGATCGCCACTGTCGAATACTCAAGGCAGGCAAGGTGTTTCAGCGTCGCCTTCAGGTGACTGCGAACCAGTCCGGTGACGTCACCGTCCCAGTGCATCGCGGCGACCACCAGTCGGTTGCGCAGATGGAAGTAGGCCTGCCAGTCGATGGCGTCGTCCTTGTCGCTCCAGGCCATGTGCCAGATCGCCGCGCCCGGCAGGGTTACGGTCGGATACCCGTGCTCGCCGGCACGCAGGCCGTATTCGGCGTCGTCCCACTTGATGAACAGCGGCAGCGGCTGGCCCAGCTCCTCGGCGACCTGCCGCGGGATCATGCACGTCCACCAACCGTTGAAGTCGACGTCGATACGCCGGTGTAGCAGCGCGCTCCGAGCGTTCTTGTCGTTCAACGGGAATTGGGCGAAGTCATGGTCGTACTCCGCGTGCGGTGCGGCGGTCCACATGAAGTTCGACTGGTTGACGACCTCGCCCATGATGTGCAGGTGCGACGGCTCCTGCAGGTTGAGCATCTGGCCGCCGATGAGCATCGGCGTCTTGGCGAAGCGGTGCAACGCCAGCACCCGCAGGATGGTGTCCGGCTCGATGCGAATGTCGTCGTCCATGAACAGAATCTGTTGGCAGTCGGTGTTTTTCAGCGCTTCGTACATCACCCGGCTGTAGCCGCCGGAACCACCGAGATTGGGCTGGTCGTGCATGGACAGCCGGTTGCCCAGGCCGGCGGCGGCGGCCGGGAAGTCCGGGTGATCGCGCACTTTGCGGACGCCCTGGTCGGGGACGATCACCGCCCCAATCACCTCGTCCACCAACGGATCCGCGGTCAGGTCGGCCAGCGCGTTGACGCAGTCGGCGGGCCGATTGAACGTGGGGATGCCGACGGCGATGTTGGCCGTACCCGGGGCGGGCTCGGTCGCATACCAGCCACCGCTCACCAGGTTGACCACGGTGTCGGTGGTGATGTCGAACCAGATCCAGCCGCCGTCCTCGAACGGCTTGAGCGGCACCTCGATCTCGACGATGGCCGGTTGGTCGTCGGTACCGACGAATTGGCGGCCGTCCACGGAGATCCGCACTCCGGTGGCCTTCGTCCGGTACACGTCGACGCGGCCGGTTCCGGTCAACTCGACCCGGAGCACCACCGCGGTACAGATCGACCAGCGGCGCCAGTAGCTCGCGGGGAACGCATTGAAGTAGGTGGCGAACGACACCTCGGACTCTTTGCCGATCTCCAGCGAAGTGCGGCTGGTCGCGTGCGCCCGCCGCGCATTGGTGGTCGATTCCTCCAGATACAGCTTGCGCACGTCCAGGGGTTCACCCGGACGCGGCAGGATAATTCTGGAAAGCAGGCTTACAGCAGTCATCAGGCGCCGCTCCTCCCCCTCGCTTCGGTCTGCGTCGTCGCCGGCGCGCTTGCCCCCGCGCCTTCTTCCACCAGAGGTTTGCCGTCGCGCAGGTGCGGCGCGACGGTGTTGTCGTACATGTTCAGTGCACTGGCAATCGCCATGTGCATGTCCAGATATTGATAGGTGCCCAACCGGCCACCGAAAAGCACCTTGGCGGAGGCGGTTTCGGCCTTCGCCCGCGCTCGGTACGCCGCCAGCAGGGTGCGGTCGGCCTCGGTGTTGATCGGATAGTAGGGCTCGTCGTCGTCTTCGGCGAACCGCGAGAACTCCCGCATGATCACCGTCTTGTCGGCGGGGTAGTCACGCTCGGTGTGAAAGTGCCGGAATTCGTGGATGCGGGTGAAGGGCACGTCGGGATCGTTGTAGTTCATCACCGGCGTTCCCTGGAAATCCCCGATCGGCAACACTTCCACCTCGAAGTCCAGTGTGCGCCAACCGAGCCGGCCCTCGGCGTAGTCGAAGTAGCGGTCCAGCGGGCCGGTGTACACGACGGGCGCGTCCGGGCTTTCCGCGCGCAGCTGATCGCGAACCTCGAACCAGTCCGTGTCCAGCCGCACCTCGATGCGGTCGTCGGCGGCCATGTTCTGCAGCCACGCCGTGTAACCGTCGACCGGTAGGCCCTCATAGGCGTCGCTGAAGTACCGGTTGTCGAAGGTGTAGCGCACCGGCAGCCGGGTGATGTTGGCGGCCGGCAGTTCCTTGGGATCGGTCTGCCACTGCTTGGCGGTGTAGCCCTTGACGAACGCCTCGTACAGCGGCCGGCCGATCAGCGAGATCGCCTTCTCCTCGAGGTTTTGCGCGTCCTCGGTTTTGATCTCGGCGGCCTGCTCGGCGATCAGCCTGCGCGCTTCGTCCGGGGTGAAGTATCTGCCGAAGAACTGCGACACCAGGCCCAGCCCCATCGGGAACTGGTACGCCTGCCCGTTGTGCATCGCGAACACCCGGTGCCGGTAGTCGGTGAAGTCGGTGAACTGCCGCACGTAGTCCCAGACCCTCTTATTAGAGGTGTGGAACAGGTGGGCGCCATACTTGTGGACCTCGATGCCCGTCTGCGGCTCGGCCTCGGAATAGGCGTTGCCACCGATGTGCGGGCGGCGTTCCACGACGAGCACGCGCTTCCCGAGTTGGGTGGCTACGCGCTCGGCAATGGTCAGGCCGAAGAATCCAGAGCCGACGACGAGGAGATCGAAACGAGCGGTCATCGGTTGCTTAGGGTATCCGACCGCGTGGGCCTAACCCATCTGGCGAGGCCAGGAGTCCGCCTTCGGCCCAATGACGGCACCCGCGGGACCCCTCAGCGGGGCGATCACAGTCGGGGTCGCAATTACCTCACGATTCAATATCACCACTCTAGTCACAACAATCTCACTCGTACCATCGACTCTGTGTGGTTCTCGCCAGCTTGGTCGGCAGGCCGCACCGAAACAACACAGTTGAAGATTGAGTTGTCCAGATTGAGGAGACTTCCGTGCCGAACCGACGCCGACGCAAGCTTTCGACAGCCATGAGCGCGGTCGCCGCCGTGGCAGTGGCGAGTCCTTGCGCGTACTTCCTTGTCTACGAATCGACGGCCGGCAGCAAGCAGCCCGAGCACCACGACTTCAAGCAGGCTGCCGTGATGACCGACCTGCCCGGCGAGCTGATGGGAGCGCTGTCGCAGGGGCTGTCGCAATTCGGGATCAACCTGCCCCCGGTGCCCGCGCTGAACGGGGGCACCGCCGCCAGCACTCCCGGCCTGACCAGTCCCGGCCTGGGCACTCCAGGGCTCGGGACGCCAGGACTCACCAGTCCGGGCTTGACCAGCCCCGGTTTGACGAGCCCGGGTCTGACCAGCCCCGGCTTGACGAGCCCAGGTCTGGCAAGCCCAGGTCTGACGAGCCCAGGTCTGGCGAGCCCGGGCCTGACGCCCACGACGCCGGGACTCACCGCGCCCGGCGCGCTGCCGACCACCCCGGGCGCCGGAGTGGCGACCCCGGGCGCGGGGCTCAACCCGGCGCTTTCCAACCCCGGGCTGACCAGCCCGGCCGGGGTGCCCGGTCTGGGCGCCCCGACGGCCGCGGGTGAAGTGCCGATCACCGCTCCGGCCAGTTTGGATCCGGGCGCCGACGGCACCTACCCGATCCTCGGCGATCCGTCGTCCTTCGGCAGCGGTTCACCGCTCGGTGGCGGTGGCACCGGCCTCGGCGGGGGCAGCGGCAGCAGTGGCGGCGGCGGCCTGGTCAACGACGTGATGCAGGCGGCCAACCAGCTCGGCGCCGGTCAGGCCATCGACCTGCTCAAGGGCTTGGTGATGCCGGCGATCACGCAGGGCATGCAGCACGGCGCCGCGGGTGCACTCCCCGGTGCCGCCGGTGCCCTGCCGGGCGCCGCGGGTGCACTCCCGGGTGCCGCCGGTGCCCTGCCGGCCGCCGCGGGCGCTCTGCCCGGTGCCGCGGGTGCACTCCCGGGTGCCGCCGGTGCCCTGCCGGCCGCCGCGGGCGCTGCCGGTGCGTTGCCGGCCGCTGCGGCTGCGGCGCCGGTACTGCCCCCCGTCTAGACCTCACGGGAACCCTTCAACCAGACGGCACCGCAGATTCTTCTGCGGTGCCGTCGATTTTCGTGCCGCCCTGGTTCGTGTCGTCTCATCATTAACATTAGAAACACAAGTAACATCGTCTGGTGTCTCCCACTCGCGGGCCGACGACGTTGCTCACCGCCATCGCGGCGACCGTCGTCATCGTGTCCTGGTTGGCGGACACGACGCGCGACCGCGGCACGGCCGGCCCGCCGCCGGCCCACGGCACCCAACTGGCCGAACAGCCCTTGGTCGGGCTAGGCGGCGGCGTCACGGTTCGCGAGATCGGGCAGAGCACCCCGTTTTCCCTCGTGGCGCTCACCGGCGATCTGGCCGGCACGTCGACCCGGGTGCGAGCGAAGCGTCCCGACGGTTCGTGGGGGCCCTGGTACCAGACCGAGTACGAAACCGCGGCGCCCGACGGCGCGACGCCGGCCGGGTCGCTCGAGGGGCCGCGCGGGACCGACCCGGTGTTCGTCGGCACCACCACGACCGTCCAGATCGCGGTCACCCGTCCCATCGATGCGCCGGTGACCCAACCGCCGCCCGCGCCGCCCAACGAGACCGGCCTCGGCTACAAGCCGGCGTCCCGGGAACAACCGTTCGGGCAGAACATCTCGGCCGTCCTCATCTCCCCGCCGCAGGCGCCGGTGGAGACGCAGTGGACGCCGCCGTCGGGGGTCTTGATGCCCGGCCAGGCCCCGGCCATCATCAGCCGGGCGCAGTGGGGCGCCGACGAGTCGCTGCGTTGCGGTAGTCCGCAGTACGACAACGGGATTCGCGCCGGGGTGGTGCACCACACCGCGGGCAGCAACGACTACTCCCCGCTGGAATCGGCCGGGATCGTCAAGGCCATCTACACCTATCACAGCAAGACCCTGGGGTGGTGCGACATCGCCTACAACGCCCTGGTGGACAAGTACGGCCAGGTGTTCGAGGGCAGCGCCGGGGGGCTCACCAAAGCGGTCGAGGCCTTTCACACCGGCGGGTTCAACCGCAACACCTGGGGTGTGGCGATGATCGGCAACTTCGACGATGTACCGCCGACACCGATCCAGCTGCGCACCCTCGGCCGGCTGCTGGGCTGGCGGCTGGGCTTAGACGGCGTCGACCCCAAGGGCACGGTGGCGTTGGAGTCGGCGGGTAGCCACTACACCACCTACCCGGCCGGTTCCGTCGCGACGCTGCCCACGATCTTCACCCACCGCGACGTCGGCAACACCGACTGCCCGGGCAACGCCGCCTACGCGCTCATGGACGAAATACGCGATATCGCTTCGCATTTCAACGATCCGCCGGAGGAATTGATCAAGGCCCTGCAGGGCGGCGCGATTTACGACCACTGGCAGGCGATGGGCGGCATGAACAGCGTGCTGGGCGCGCCGACCTCCCCGGAGGACAGCGCGGAGGGTGACGCCCGGTATGTCACGTTCGCCAGGGGCGCAATGTATTGGTCGCCCGAAACCGGCGCCCAGCCGATCACCGGCGCGATCTACGACGCCTGGGCGTCGCTGAGCTACGAACGCGGTCCGCTCGGCTTGCCCACGAGCGCCGAAATCCAAGAGCCGCTACGGATTACGCAGAACTTTCAGCACGGAACGCTGAACTACGATCGGCTGACCAGCAACGTCACCGAGGTCGCGGAAGGAATCACGACGCCGCTGTCGATGGAATCCCCGAGCGGGCCGACCGTGGCGCCCGAACACTTCTCGCTGCCGGCGCACCCATCCGCCACTTAGCCGAAAAGCCTGCTCAGAGCCACCAGCGTTCTAGCACGCGTCCCACCCCGTCGTCATTGTTGCCGGTGGTGACCTCGTCGGCCGCGCCCAGCACGTCGGGATGGGCGTTGCCCATCGCCACGCCATGACCGGCCCACCGCAGCATCGGTAGGTCGTTGGGCATGTCGCCGAACGCCACCACCTCTTCGCTGGCGATCTGCAGGGGCCTGGCGATCTCGTCCACACCGGTGGCCTTGCTGGTGCCCAGCGGCACGATTTCCACCAGGCCGTTGTTGGTGGAGTAGGTGATATCGCCCTCGATGCCCACATGCTTGACCAGTTCGGCGGCCATATCGGCGCTGCGGGCGCCGTTTCGGCGGATGAGCAGCTTGATCGCCGGCGCGCTCAGCAGGTCCTCGATCGAGACCTCGGTGTTGTCCGGGTTCAGCCAGGCATGCTCGTAGCCGGGCGAGCTGATGAACTGCGGGGTCGCCGTGTCGTGGGCGCGTTCGCCGATTCGCTCGACGGCCAGGCCGGCGCCCGGGATGACGCGCGTCGCGAGCTCCGCCAGCTCGGCCAGGGTGTCCACGGGCAGCGTGCGCGCCGACAGCACCCGGTCGGCCGCGGGGTCGTAGATGACGGCACCGTTGGCGCACACCGCGATCGGTGCGAAGCCGAGCGCGTCGACGACGGGGCGGATCCAGCGTGGCGGCCGGCCGGTCGCCACGACGAAAGTCACGCCGGCGGCGACGGCGGCACGCACGGCGTCGCGGGTGCGCGGAGTGATGGTTTCGTTGTCGTCGAACAGGGTGCCGTCGACGTCGCAGGCGATGAGCGCCGGCAAAGTCATCTGACGGTTCCGCGTTCGCAGGTCGCCGGTCGGATCAATGCACTCCGCTCTGGTCCTGCCCCGGTCGGGTCACGCCGTCGGTGCCGTATTTCTGCACCCGCGCCTGCAACTCCGACAGGCGGATCGCCCGGGAATCATCCTGGGTGGGTGCGGCGCCGCCGAGCCGCCGCGGCACCCAGAACTCGCCCTCGGGGTGTGGGTACTCCTCCTGCACCCGGTACAACAGCACGTTCATCGCCTCGCGCAGCGCCGCGTTGAGCTGCTCGGGTGTGCCGTGCGGCGGCAGCGGGGGCCCGGCCGCGACGGTGATCGGAACCTTGTTGCGCCACACCTTTTTCGGATGATCCTTGGGCCAGATCCGATGGGCACCCCAGACGATGACCGGAACGATCGGGACCTGGGAGTCCAACGCCATCCGGGCCGCACCTCTCTTGAATTCCCGAAGCTCGAAACTACGGCTGATCGTGGCTTCGGGGTGCATCCCGATGAGCTCGCCCTGCCGCAGGCGCCGGGTGGCCAGCTCGAGCGCGTCGTGCCCGTTAGTGCGGTCCACCGGGATCAGCCTGGCGTGGTTGATGACGTAGTTGACCGCCTTCACGTCGGCCATTTCCGCCTTGATCATGAAGTAGGCGCGCCGGCGCCGTTCACGCACGGCAAGCAGCGTCGGCAGCCAGTCCAGGTAGCTGGTGTGGTTCTGCGCCAGCAGGGCACCGCCCCGGTCGGGAATGTTGTCCAGGCCGCGATAGGTGAACGTCGTCCCCTGCATCGCGACCATCGGCGGGACGATCCACTCGCACAGCCGGTAAAACCCCTCGGGCATGTCGCCTCCTTCGCCTACCGCGACGGCCGTCCACTGCGGCCGGCAGCCCGCGCCGCGGCTTCGTCTGCCTCCATCCGGGCAGCCTCCGCCATGGTCGGTGCACCTCCGCCCAGCCGGCGCGGTGTCCAGTACGCCCCGGGTTCGTGCGGATAATGCTGCTGCACATGGTGTAGCAGGTTGGTCATCGATTCGCGCAGGGCGGTGTCGGTCCGCCCGATGTCCTGGGCCGCCCGCACCGGCGCACCCACCTGCACGTGAATCGGCACTTTGGCCCGGCCCAGTGTATGCGGGTGGTCTTTGGTCCAGATCCGGTGCGCACCCCAGACGATCACCGGAACGATCGGGACGTCCGCGTCGATCGCCATGCGGGCGGCACCCGTCTTGAACTCCTTGAGCTCGAAGCTGCGGCTGATCGTGGCCTCCGGGTACACCCCGACCAGCTCGCCCTCGCGGAGCCGCTGCACGGCCACCGCGTACGCGCCGGCCCCCGCACCGCGGTCCACCGGAATCGTTCTGGTGTGCTTGATCAGGAAATTGACGATCTTCACCTGCTGCATCTCGGCCTTGATCATGAATCTGAGCCGGCGGCGCCGCCGGTACACGGCCAGCGCGGCGGGCAGAAAGTCGACATAGCTGGTGTGGTTGATCGCGATCACGGCGCCACCGGAGTCGGGGATGTTCTCCTCGCCGCCGTAGGAGATCCGGGTGTCGGTGGCCTGAACCGCCAGCCGGGCCAGGATCTCGAGCGTGCGAAAGACCGGCTCCACCATTGATCGCTACTCCGGCGCTCCCGCGGATCCGGCCCGGCGCGCGGCGCGAGCGGCCGCCTCCTCGGCGTCCATCCGGGCGGCTTCGGCGAGCGACGGGGCACTGCCGCCCAACCGGCGCGGCACCCAGAACTCACCCGCCGGGTGCGGCCCATACATTTCCTGGGCCCGCTCCAGCAGGTGTTGCATCCGTGAGTGCAGCAGCCCCTTCAACTCCTCGACGCCCAGTGTCGGTTCGATCGGTTCGCCGACGACGACCATGATGGGCACCTTGGGGCGGAACAGCTTCTTGGGGTGCCCCTTGGTCCAGACGCGCTGCGCGCCCCAGACGATCACCGGAACGATGGGCACCCCGGCTTCGACGGCCATCCGCGCCGCACCCGACTTGAATTCCTTGATCTCGAAGCTGCGGCTGATCGTGGCTTCCGGGTAGACGCCGACCAGCTCGCCGTCCTTGAGGTTTCTGACCGCTTCCTCGTAGGAGGCGCCCCCGTTCTGCCGGTTCACGGAGATGTGCCGCAGGCTGCGCATGATCGGCCCGGTGATCTTGTGGTCGAACACCTCCTGCTTGGCCATGAAGCGGACCTTGCGGCCCAGACCCTGCTGGTAGGCGGGCAGACCCGCGAACGTGAAGTCGAGGTAGCCGGTGTGATTGATGGCGATGACCGCACCCCCGCTTTTGGGCAGGTTTTCGGCGCCCATGACCGTGATCTTGAGACCCTGTATGCGCCATATCAAGCGGGCAAGTTGAATGACAGTCCCGTATACCGGTTCCACAGCTGATCAGCCTAGTGCTCCCGGCTGTGAGTCAGCCGAAGTGCCGAAAAAGAAGATGCCGCCCCACGCTAAGCTCGGAGGCTGAAAAAGCCGTTACCCGGCCGCGGGCCCCGCAGGTCCTTTGAGCGGCCCCAGGAAGGTGTTTGTGCAGGTCACAAGCGTAAGTCACGCCGGATTTCTGATTGAAACGACCGCGGGCAGCATTCTTTGCGACCCCTGGGTCAATCCCGCATACTTCGCGTCCTGGTTTCCGTTCCCCGACAACAGCGGCCTGGACTGGGACCGGCTGGGGAACTGCGACTACCTCTACGTGTCGCACCTGCACAAGGATCACTTCGACGCCAAGAATCTGGCCGAGCACGTCAACAAAGACGCGGTGGTGCTGCTGCCCGACTTCCCGGTGCCGGACCTGCGAAACGCGTTGCAGGAGCTGGGTTTCTACCGGTTCTTCGAGACCAGCAACTCGGTCAAGCACCGGGTCAGCGGCCCGAGGGGCGACCTCGAGGTCATGATCATCGCCCTGCGGGCGCCGGCCGACGGCCCGCTCGGCGACTCGGCGCTGGTGGTTTCCGATGGCGAGACGACGGCGTTCAACATGAACGACGCCCGGCCGGTCGATCTCGACGTACTGAGCTCGGCTTTCGGACACATCGACGTGCATATGCTGCAGTACTCCGGCGCGATCTGGTACCCGATGGTGTACGACATGCCGGCCCGCGCCAAGGAGTCGTTCGGTGTCCAGAAGCGGCAGCGGCAGATGGACCGCGCCCGCCAGTACATCGCCCAGGTGGGCGCGACATGGGTCATCCCGTCGGCCGGGCCGCCGTGCTTTCTGGACCCGGATTTGCGTCATCTCAACGACGACCACGGCGATGCGGCCAACATCTTTCCGGACCAGATGGTGTTCCTCGACCAGATGCGCACCCACGGCAGCGACGGCGGCCTGCTGATGATCCCCGGCTCGGCCGCGGACTTCACCGGCACCACCCTGAATGCGCTGCGCCATCCGCTGCCCGACAATCAGGTGGAGGCGATCTTCACCACCGGGAAGCGGGCCTACATCGCCGACTACGCCGAGCGGATGGCGCCGGTCGTGGCCGCCGAGCGCGCAAGCTGGGCGCCCGCCACCGGGGAACCACTCTTGGAGCCGCTGCGTGCGCTGTTCGAACCGATCATGTCCCAGAGCGACGAGATCTGCGACGGCATCGGCTATCCCGTCGAACTGGTGATCGGCCCGGAGACCGTCGTGCTCGACTTCCCGAAACGCGCCGTGCGCGAACGGATTCCCGATGAGAAGGTGCGCTACGGTTTCGCCATCGCGCCGGAGTTGGTCCGCACCGTACTGCGGGATCGGGAACCGGACTGGGTGAACACCATCTTTCTGTCCACCCGATTCAGGGCGTGGCGCGTCGGCGGCTACAACGAATACCTGTACACCTTCTTCAAGTGCCTCACCGACGAACGGATCGCGTACGCCGACGGCTGGTTCGCCGAGACGCACGACGATACGTCATCGGTCACGCTGGACGGCTGGGAAATTCAGCGCCGCTGCCCCCACCTGAAGGCCGACCTGTCGAAATTCGGCGTGGTGGAGGGCGATACGTTGACCTGCAACCTGCATGGCTGGCAGTGGCGATTGGACGACGGGCGGTGCCTGACCGCGCGGGGTCACCAACTGCGAAGTTCGCGAGCATGAACGAAAGCCCGGGCCGGTCTTACGACGACGGGTTGGTTCAGCTGGACCGCGCGGCGATCACGCTGCGCCGCTACCACTTTCCTTCCGGAACGTCGAAAGTGATTGCACTGCAGTCGATTCGAGGATACAAGGCCGAAGGACTGGGCCTGCTCACGCATCGGTTCCGGATCTGGGGCAGCTCGGACTTGCGTCGCTGGCTGCCGCTGGACGTGAGCCGGCCGTTCAAGTCGACCTTGGTCACGCTGGACGTGCCCGGCATCCGGCCCAGCCCCGCCTTCACGCCGGCGCGACCGGAAGAGTTCACCGCGCTCCTGGATGAGCTGCTAGGTCAGCGCGGTTAGCGTCGCGCGCGAGCGCGCAAAAGTCCGGCTGCGCCTGCCGTCCGCGCTGTCGCCACGGAGCCGAGCCCGCCAGTGCGCCCGCAGCTGCCCCGCGACCGGGCGTGGTCGCTCCCTTCCACGAAATCTATTGGTGGACAACAACAATGGCCAGCGTCGAACCGACAGATCCAGCCGCCGCCCAGGATTTCTCCAGCCGCAAGTGGTGCTACGGGAATCCTTAACATAACCACTTCACGTAGCGACCGCGCTGCGAAACTCCGTGGGGCGTTACGCATGAATTACGGCCGCCTGAACGGCAGGAGCCCAACTCCGGGCCTGCTCAGACCGCCGACTTGGCTGGGCGGGTTCCAGTCCGGAGCGCGGCGCGGTCCGGTACGGTTGCCCAGCATGTGGATCACCGTGCTGGTACTGGCCGGCGCGGTGATCTTCGAACCGATACGCGTCGGGCTGGTGATACTGCTGCTCAGCCGGCGGCGCCCGCTCTTGCAACTGCTCACGTTTCTGTGCGGTGGTTTCGCCATGGGGGTCGGCGCGGGTCTGATCGTGCTCTTCGTCCTCAGGGCCGCGCCGGTGGTCGGCCACTTCAGCGTGGCGGAGGTCCAGATCGCATCCGGGCTCGTCGCTTTGCTCGTAGCCGTCGCGCTGGCAACCAATGTCGTGCGGCGCAGGATTGCCCGCACCGCGCCGGTGGACGCGACAATCGGCGGCGGTGGCGGCGTTGTCATGCTTGAAGGGACCGCGCCGAACGGCCGGCAGCAGCTGGCCGAACGAGCACGCGCCTTCTTACGGGGCGACTCGCTAAGTGTCGCAGCGGTTAGCGGGATGGGGGCTTCGTTGCCGTCCGCGAACTACATGGGCTCGATGGCCGCCATCCTCGCCTCGCACGCCGCACCGGTCGCGCAAATGCAGGCGTTGGTCGCCTTCAACCTGGTGGCGTTCACCGTGGCCGAGATCCCGCTGATCGGGTACCTGGCGGCGCCGCAGCGCACGCGCGCCTTCATGGCCGCGCTGCAAAACTGGCTGCGATCCCGCGGCCACCGCGACATCGCCGTATTGGTGGCGGCCGGGGGTTGCTTCATGCTCGTCCTCGGGCTGATCAACCTCGGTGCGAGGTAGGTAACCCAGCCCGCGCCGCGGCGGGCCGCTGGGTTCGACGTGCCGGCCGCTCGAATCGCTAGGTGGCGCGCTCGGCGAGCGCCTGCCGGGCCGCGTTGTACCCGGGGATGAACGTGATGCCGGGTCCGCCGTGGCAGCCCGCGCTGCCCAGGTACAGCCCCTCGACCGGGATCGGCTGACCCCGAAACCCTTTCGGGCCGGGCCGGTTCGGCCCGATCTGGTTCGGGTTGAGCAGTCCGTGGCAGTAGTCGCCGCCGGGGGCGCCGAACATCACGCCCATGTGCTTGGGCGTGAAGGTGGTGTGCCGGATGATGCTGCGTTCGAAGTTGGGCGCCAACCGGGTGATCTTGTCGATCACCCGCTGACCCATCTCGACCTTCGCCGCGCCATAGTCGACGCCACCCTCGATCGGGAACCACAACGCGAACGCCGACGCGGCGTGTTTGCCCGCGGGTGCCAGGTCCGGGTCGTTCTGCGTGGGTATCTGCAACACCACCGTCGGGTCGGCCGGGACGATGCCGCGCCGGCAATCCTCCCACTGCTGCTGCACTTCCTCCGGCGTGCAGAACAGGCCTATCGACGCCTGCATGGCAGGGGCGTTGAGCGCCTCGTAGGGCGCGGCGAATTCCGGCGCCTCGTCGAGCGCGAAGTGCATCTGCAGGTAACTACCGCGGTGATCGGTGCGGGCATATCGCTCCCGGATATCGCCCGGCAGCAGGGCCGGGTCGATCAGGTCGTTGAGGGTGGTGTCCGGCGCGATGCCGGAGACGACGATCGGGGCCGTCAACGTCTCGCCGCCCTCGGTGCGCACCCCACTCACCCGCCCGTCCTCGACGAGGATCTCGGTCACCTTGGTCCGCAGCCGGACCTCGCCGCCGTGGCTCTGAAGCAGTTCGCTCAGGTGGGCGGTGAGCGCCCCGATGCCGCCGCGCAGCTTCTTCATCTGCATGGTGTCGCCGTCGGGGACACCCAACCCGAACGCCAGCGCGGCCGCGCTGCCCGGCGTGGCGGGCCCGCGATAGAGGGTGTTGACGGCCAGCACGGTCATCGAGCCGCGCAGCGCACCGTGCTTCTCGCGGTCCGGAAGGTAGCGGTCCAGCACGTCGGTGACCGAACCGAACAGCATGTCGTCGATCGCCGACCGTTCGAATTCGTTTGTCGCGCAGGCGTACATCTCGTCGTAGGTCTTGGGCTCCGTTCCGGCTTCGAAGCGGCCCAGCGCCCGGGTGGGTGCCTGGCTCCAGGCCATCAGCCCCGCCATCCCGTTGACGGCGTCCGCCCCGTGCACCTCGTTGAGGTGGGTGAACAACTTGATGGGGTCGCTGTACTGGATCAGCGGATCGTCACCGACGCCGCGCACCGCGACCGACATCACGTCCAGGTCGATCGTCGGCAGGGTGTCCAGGCCGAGCTCGTCGACCACCACCTTCGAGGTGGGAAATTGCACCGAGCCCGCGATCTCGAACCGGTAACCGTCGAAAAGCTCCACCGTGGAAGCCATTCCGCCGGCGTACAGCTTGGAATCCAGGCACACCGTCCGCAGTCCGGCCTTCTGCAGCAGCACCGCCGCGGCCAGACCGTTGTGCCCGGCACCGATAACTATCGCGTCATATTCAGTCATGTCCTGCCCTCCAGCAATGGAGGCTGGCACGGTCGCAAAGTTTTGTCAATTATGACGAAACTTTTATCCCCCCTCGGTGACCCAGGCGTCGGCGATGCCCGCCCTCAGCGATTCCAGGGCCGCGTGGCACATCCGCGCCAGCTCGCCCAGCGACCGGTCTTCGCCCAGCATCCAGAACTCCATCGCGCCGAAAACTCCCGCCGCGATGCAACGCGCGATCACCGCCGCGCGCAACCGCCCATCCAGTGTCCCGCTCGCCGTGCAGCTACGCCGGTGCAGCTGCGCCTGGATGACGCCGGCGAAGTCGGCCTCGACTTCCTGCATATGCCGAACGATGCGGCCGGGATCGAGTTCCCCACCCCGCAGCGCGGCTATTTTGGTCACGGCCTCAACGTCATACGGGAACGAGAAGATGGCCGATTGCACCGAGTCGATGATCGGCTCATCGGCGGGCCGGGCATCCAGTGCGGCACAAAACCAGTTCAGTCCGGTGTAGTCGGCAAACAACAGATCGTGCTTGGACTTGAAATGGCGATAGAAGGTCCGCAGCGAGACCCCGGCGTCCGCCGCGATCTGCTCGGCCGAGGTCTCCTCGACACCCTGCGCCAGGAATCGCACCAGGGCGGCCTGGATCAACGCCTCCCGGGTGCGCTCGCTGCGCACCGTCTGCGCCGGCCTGACCATGCAAGTACGGTACCTCAGCCATCTTTTGTCAGTATTGACAAAACTTCGGCTCTGGGGTGAGACTGCCGCCATGGTCTCGCTTCTTGTGCATGCAGTTCTCGGGCTCAGTGTCATCGGCTGGATCGTCGCCTCGAACTCGAAGGTCTTCGCCCGGCCGACTGGTGGGCCGTTGTTCTCCCCGCTCGAATGCGTGTATTACGTCGTCGGCATCGCTTCGGTCGCCCTGGGCTGGTATTTCAATGTCACCTTCGTCCAGCAGTACTCGCACGGCTCCACCAACCCGCTGTGGGGCGAGCACGGGAGCTGGGCCGAATACATCAAGCTGATGTTCACCAATCCGGCCGCAGACTCCGCCAGTCAGGACTACACGATCGCGAATGTGATTCTGTTGCCGCTGTTTACGATCGTGGACGGCTACCGCCGTGGGCTGCGGCACCCGTGGCTGTACTTCGTGTCCAGCCTGTTCACCAGCTTCGCGTTCGCGTTCGCGTTCTACTTCGCCACCATGGAGCGGCAGCGTCGGCATGAACGAGTTCGCGAGACGGTGGACGCCTAGTTTCCGTCCGCCCAGCGCCGGGCCCACTGGTCGAGGGGATCGAGCGCCTCGCCCAGCGACCGGCCGGTCTCGCTGAGCTCGTAAGACTGGTCGTCGCGCTGGACGACCAGGCCGGCGCCCGACAGTTCGCCGAGACGGTCATACAAGACGCTGGGAGACATCCCGTCGCAGCGCTCCCGCAACGACCTCGCCCCCAGCGGACCGTCGCGAAGCTCCCACAGGATCCGCAGCGACCAGCGCCGCCCGAGGAGATCGAGGGCCGCCATGAGCGGCCGCCCGGTCGTCGACCCCCGCACGGGGCGCCCCGGTCGAGCAACCGATTGACGTTTCGGATTCCGTAACGTAGCTTTCTTGTCCATGGTTACGGAAATAGTAACGCCTCGCATCGACGCCCTCGACCCGCCGTACGAGGCCGCGGTGGCGGCCCTACTGCAGAAGATGATGCCGCCGGACGTGCCGCCCATCGCCCTGTTTCGCGTCGTGGTGCGCAACATGCCGATGGCCGAGGCCATGACGCTCTGGGGCGGTTACGAGCTGAGCCGCGCGTTGTCGCTGTCCCTTCGCGACCGCGAGATCGTGATCGACCGCACCTGCGCTCGCTGCGGCTGCGAGTACGAATGGGGCGTGCACGTCGCGTTTTTCGCGGACAAGGCCTGTCTCGATCGCGCGCAGGTCCACTCCTTGACCCACGGCGGCGCCGACGATCCGTGCTGGACGGCCGAGCGAGATCGCCTACTCGTCCGCGCCGTGGATTCGCTCTACGACCGTCGAGACATCGACGATGCCCTCTGGACGGCGCTGCGCGCCGAATTCGACGAAAGCCAGATCCTCGACCTCACGATGCTGTGCGGCTGGTATCACGCGATCAGCTTCACCGCGCGTGCCGCCCGGGTCCCGCTCGAGGCGGGCAGCCCCACCTTCAGGTCGGTTTGACGGCGCGCCACCGTTGCCGCCCACCTAAGGGGTGGATCTGGACATCGGCGAATCCCGCGTTGCGCAACCGCGCGCCCAGATCATCGGGCGCGATCGGGTTGTAGGTGTCGGCGATGTGCAGCAGCCGGAAGGACAGCGACGGGACACCGTCGCTGCCGGCGAACACCCCGCCCGGCCGCAGCACCCGGAACGCCTCGGCGAAGAGCCGGTCCTGCGATTCGGCGCTGGGCACGTGGTGCAGCATGGTGAAGCACACCACCGAGGTGAAGTCATCGGCGGGCAGCCCGGTGTCGGCGCCGTCGCCGTGGATGATGCGGGCCCGTTCGCCGTAGCGGCGCTCAAGGCGGTCGGCCATCGCGGCGTCGACCTCGACGGCGGTGAGCGAATCGGCCCTGTCCAGCAGGGCGCGCGTCGTCGCCCCGTAGCCCGGGCCGATTTCCAAAGTCCGCGAACCCAATTCCACGCCGTCCAACGCCCAGGGCAACAGCTGCCCCGCCACCGCTTTCTCCCAGGCCGCCGAGCTACACCGGCGCCGGTGCAGAAGATTCATTCCCATAACCGCGACGTTAGGCGCACCGGAGGAAGGCGCACTTCCGATAATCTGCCGTGTTATGTCAGAAATCAGCCACCACGGTCCGGCGACATCATCGCTGGCGCTGCCGCCGGGGGCCCGGATCGATCGGCATCGGCATCCCTTGCACCAGGTGGTCTACCCGTCCTCAGGCGCGGTCTCGGTCACCACCCCGGCCGGCACCTGGATCACGCCGGCGAACCGGGCGATCTGGATCCCGGCGGGCTGCTGGCACGAACATAAGTTCCACGGCCCCACGCAGTTTCACGGCGTCGCACTGGATCCCCGTCGCTATCGCCGCGGGCCGGCGGCGCCCGCCGTGCTGGCGGTCAACCCGTTGATGCGGGAACTCATCATCGCGTGTTCGCAGACCGATCGGACCGACAGCGACGAGCACCACCGGATGCTGGCCGTACTGCACGATCAGTTGCGGGCGACCAGCGCCGGCGAGCCGCTGTGGATTCCCACGCCCGTCGACGGCAGGCTGCGCGACGCGTGCGCGTTGATCGCCGACAACCTGGCCGCGTCGTTGACGCTGCCGCAGATCGGCCAGCGGATCGGCGTCAGCCAACGCACCCTGAGCCGACTGTTCAGCGACGAGCTGGCGATGACCTTTCCGCAATGGCGCACCCAGCTCCGCCTGCAGCGCGCCCTGGTGCTGCTCGCCGAGCGGCACGACGTCACGTCGGTGGCAGCCGAATGCGGTTGGGCCACAACAAGTGCCTTCATCGACACCTACCGGCGAGCCTTCGGTCACACCCCGGGCCGGCTGACGAAGGCGCGCTAGCTAGCTGATCGGCTCGAGCAGCTCCGTGCCGACGAACGGCACGAGCGCGTCGGGCACCCGCACGCTGCCGTCGGGCTGTTGGTGGTTCTCCAGGATCGCCACCAGCCACCGGGTGGTGCCCAGCGTGCCGTTCAGGGTGGCCGCGGTCTGTGGCTTGCCGTTGGCGTCGCGGTAGCGCGTCGCCAGCCGGCGCGCCTGGAAGGTGGTGCAGTTCGACGTCGACGTCAGCTCGCGGTAGGTGCCCTGCGTGGGAACCCATGCCTCACAGTCGAATTTGCGGGCAGCCGACGACCCGAGATCCCCTGCCGCTACGTCGATGATCCGATACGGCACCCCGATCTGGGCCAGCATCTCGCGCTGCCAGCCCAGCAGCCGTTCGTGTTCGGCCTCGGCTTCGGCGGGCGTGCAGTAGACGAACCCTTCGACCTTGTCGAACTGATGCACCCGGATGATGCCGCGGGTGTCCTTGCCGTAGCTGCCGGCCTCCCGCCGGAAGCACGACGACCAGCCCGCGTAGCGCAGCGGGCCGCCGGACAGGTCCAGGATCTCGTCGGCGTGGTAGCCGGCCAGCGGCACCTCGGAGGTGCCGACCAGGTAGAGGTCGTCGGCCTCGACGCGGTAGATCTCGTCGGCGTGGGCGCCCAGGAACCCGGTGCCGGCCATCACCTCGGGGCGCACGAGCACCGGCGGGATCATCGGGATGAAGCCGTTGTCCACGGCCAGCCGCAGCGCAAGCTGCAACAGCCCGAGCTGCAACAGGGCGCCCCGACCGGTCAGGAAGTAGAAGCGCGACCCGGACACCTTTGCGCCGCGCTGCATGTCGATCAGCCCCAGCGACTCGCCGAGCTCCAGGTGGTCCTTCGGGTCTTGCAGCTGAGCGGGCTCGCCCACCACCTCCAGGACGCGGTATTCGTCCTCCCCGCCGGCGGGCACCCCGTCGATGACGAGGTTGGAGATCGCCATGTGTGCGGCGGTGAACGCCGCCTCGGCCTCGGCCTGCTCGGTCTCGGCGGCCTTCACCTGCTCGGCCAACTCCTTGGCGCGCGCCAGCTTGGCGGGGCGCTCCTCGGGGGACGCTGCGCCGACGCTCTTGCTGGCCGACTTCTGTTCGGCGCGCAGCGCATCGGCCGACGAGATCGCCGCCCGGCGGGCGGCATCGGCCACCAGCAAGGCGTCGACCAGCGCCGGGTCCTCGCCCCGGCTGGTCTGTGACCGGCGCACGGCGTCGGGGTTTTCGCGGAGCAGCTTGAGGTCGATCACGGCCCTGAGACTACTTTCACCGGCTCTGCACAGTGCGCAGTGCACCCGCCCCGTCAGGTCCCAGGACTCACATCCATAACGTTTGTCACACTCCACAGGTGCTGCTGTCAGAATGGAGCCGATGTCGCCAGCGCCCGAGACGGACCTTCCGGAAGCCCCGGAGTCCGATGCCCATTCCGCCGAGCCGGAACAGCCGCAACCCGGCTTCCGGTGGCCACGCAGTCTGCAGGCGCAGGCGACTCGGCGCGCCCTGTTGCTGACCGCGCTGGGCGGCCTGTTGATCGCCGGGCTGGTCACCGCGCTGCCGGTGGGGGGCACCGGCGCGGGGCGGCTGTCCGGCTATCTCGACGGCAACCCGGTACCCACCACCGGAAGCAAGAGCGACGCCGCCTTCAACAAGGCCTCCAGCGGTGACTGCCTGATCTGGCCGGACGCCACTCCGGAGTCGGCGAAGATCATTAACTGCGCCGACGACCACAAGTTCGAAGTCGCCGAATCGATCGACATGCGGACGTTCCCGGGCGCCGAGTACGGCCCCAACGCCGCTCCCCCCTCGCCCGCCCGCATTCAGCAGATCACCCAGGAGCAGTGCGAGTCCGCCGTGCGCAACTACCTGGGCCCCAAGTTCGATCCCAACAGCAAGTTCACCGTCAGCCTGCTGTGGCCCGGTGACCGGGCCTGGCGCCAGGCCGGCGAGCGCCGCATGTTGTGCGGGCTCCAGCTGCCCGGCCCCAACAACCAGCAACAGGCCTTCAAGGGCAAGGTCGCCGAGGTTGACCAGTCCAAGGTCTGGCCGGCCGGCACCTGCCTGGGCATCGACTCGACCACCAACCAGCCGGTCGATGCACCGGTCGAGTGTGCGGCGCCGCACGCGATGGAAGTGACCGGCACGGTCAACCTGGCCGAGAAGTTCCCCGGCGCGCTGCCGGCGGAGCCCGACCAGGACGGGTACATCAAGGATCTGTGCACGAAGATGACGGACGCCTACCTGGCGCCGGTCAAGTTGCGCACCACCACCCTGACGCTGATCTACCCAACCGTGCCGCTGGCCAGCTGGACGGCCGGCAGCCGCGAGGTCGCCTGCAGCATCGGCGCAACCTTGGGCAACGGCGGCTGGGCCACACTGGTCAACAGCGCAAAGGGCCAGCTGCTCATCAACGGGCAGCCGCCGGTGCCGCCGCCCGACATTCCCGAAGAGCGGCTCACCATGCCGCCGATACCGCTCCAGGTGCCGGCTCAGGCCCCGCAGAGCCAGGCCGGCGCGCCCCCGGAGATCCCGCCGAACAATCAGCACCTCCCGGGTCAGCAGCCAGCGGTAGCGCCTCAGGCGCCCGCCTCGGACAACCCGGCTCCCCAGGCGCCGCAGGCCCCGCCCCCGGCGGACGCCGGGGCGCCACCGCAGGCTCCGCCACCCGCGGACGGTGGGGCGCCACCGCCGGCCAACCCGGCGCCGGAGGCGCCGCCCGCGCCGCCGCCCGGGGGCTAGCCGCGTGCCCGCGCGGATGGATCCCCAGCGGTTCGACGAACTGGTGTCCGACGCGCTCGACCTGATCCCGCCCCAGCTGGCGGCCGCGATGGACAACGTCGTCGTGCTGGTCGGCGACCGCCATCCCGAGGACGGCGAACTGCTCGGGCTATACGAAGGGGTCGCCCTCACAGAGCGGGACTCCGACTACGCCGGCTCGCTCCCCGACGCCATCACCATCTACCGCGAGGCGCTGCTGGACGTCTGCGATTCCGAGGATGACGTCGTCGAGGAGGTGGCGATCACGGTGATCCACGAGGTCGCCCACCACTTCGGCATCGACGACGACCGGCTGGAAGAACTGGGTTGGGCCTGACGGCCTGTCAGCCGCGCCGGATTCATGGGCGCGGCATCCCGGATTTGTCCGCGGCCGGTGCTATGAACGGGTTATGAGTGCTGACTGCCGCGACTGCCGGGCAGGCTTAGATCACTGTCACGGCACCATCATTCGCCATTCCCTGCGCCGCTCGGAGTGCACGGAGCCGGATTGCTTCAGCCCCGAGCTGTTGCCGCACGCCTTCGTGATCGACTGCGACGCCGTCGGCTGCGAGTGCTTCGAAGCGGTCGCGCTGGCCGTTTGACCGAGTGTCAGCCCATCGGGTCGGTGCTCGAGTGCACCGCGTCCGCGACGGGACTGGCCTCGGACTCGGGGTAGAACGGGGGCGTCAGGGCCCCCCATCGCAAGCAGCTCCACCGCCCGTCGGTGATCGGGGCCAACACCACCGATTCGGCGTTGTCCAGGTGGTTATCCAGCGCGAAGCCGGCGTCCACACCCGCCAGCACGGCGGCGGCCAGTCGAATCGCCGCACCATGGCTGACGACGACGATGTCGCCCGCCCAGTCGTGGTCGTCGAGGTAGCGCAGGCGCAGGTCGGTGAGCACCGGCACGTAGCGGTCCAACACGTCGTGGCCGGTTTCTCCGCCGGGCAGCGGAAGGTCGAGATCCCCATGATGCCATCGCTGGTAGATCGCGTTGAATTCCGCGACCGCGTCGTCGTCGTTGCGGTTTTCCAGGCCACCGACCTGGACCTCGTGAATTCCGCTCACTTCGACGGCGGCCATCTCGAGCTCGCCGCCGATGACACCGGCCGTCTGCGATGCCCGGATCGCCACCGAGTGCGCCAGCAGCCCGGGCCGTCCCGTACCGCGCGCGAAGGCGCGGGCCTGGTCGCGGCCCAGCGGCGTCAGCTCCGCCCCCGGCGGCCGGGTGTCCAGCCTGCGTTCGACATTGCCGTACGACTGGCCGTGTCGCAAAAGCACCAGCCGGCCGGTCACAGCTCGATTCCCCCGGCCGCCGTTCCCAATTTTCCTTCGCGTAGCCGCGCCAGCCAGCGGGCCGCCTCGTCGGCCGGCGGCGGCAGCACCCCGGCGGGCGAGCCCGTCGGCCAAGATCCCAGGTATCGCACATCGGCACAACGACGGTGCAGTGCTTTAAGTGCCTCGGCGACGGCGTCGTCGTCGATGTGGCCCACGCAGTCGGCGAAGAAGACGTAGGTGCCCAGCGCGGTCCGGGTCGGCCTGGACTCGATCCGCGTCAGGTCGATGCCGCGGATCCCGAATTCGGTGAGCGCGCCCAACAACGCACCCGGCGCGTTGTCGATCCGTAGCACCACCGCCGTCCGGTCCGCCCCGCTGCGGGGCGGCGGCGCGCCCGGCAGGCCCACCAGGAGAAAGCGCGTGCAGGCGTTGGGCTCGTCGACCACCCCGTCGGCCAGCGCGGCCAGTCCCCAGCGGGTGGCGGCCAGGGGCGAGGTCACCGCGGCGTCGGCCTGTCCCTCGGCCACCTGCCGCGCCGCGTCGGCGTTGGAATACGCCGGCCGGGGCTCGGCCTCGGGCAGGTTGGCGGCGACCCACCGCCGCACCTGCGCCGCCGCCACGGGAAAGGCCGCCAGGGTGCGCACGGCGTCGGCCGTGCAGCCGGGTTTGACGACGATCGTGAACGCGACATCCAGGGTTGTCTCGGCGAAGACTTGCAGGGGCGACCCGATGGCCAAGCTGTCCAGCGTGGGCGTCACCGACCCGTCGATCGAATTCTCGATCGGGACGCAGGCGTATTCGGCGCCGCCGTCGCGCACCGCGTCCAGCGCCGCGGCGGTGCTGTCGACGGGCAGTCGCCCGACCTCGTCGGGCCCCTGGCCGGGAACCAGACCGGCGGCCGTGATCTGCAACAGCGCCGCCTCGGTGAACGTCCCTTCCGGACCGAGATAAGCGATGCGGACCACGCCCCAACCCTAGCGGCGACCGGCGGCAAACCGCTCTTGCGGCGCCCCGCCATCTAAGTTAACTTAGGCTTACCTAATCTAAGGAGAACGGTGTTACCCCTGACCTGCCCCGCCCCGACGACGGCCGAACGTATCCGCAGCGCGTGTGTCCGAGCCGGTGGCGCGCTCCTGGCGCTGGAGTCCGCGCCCGCGCGCCAGGACCCCGTCGTGACGCCCGTGCATCACCTACTGCCCGACGGGTCTTTCGCGCTGGCGATCCCCAGTGAGCGCGAAGGCCGACCGGACGGCGCCGTCGCCGGGTCGCAGGCGCTCCTGGAATTGACCGACTACGCACCCCTTCCGCTGCGGGAGCCGGTGCGCTCGCTGGTGTGGGTGCGCGGGCAGCTGCACGAATTCCACCCTGCCGAGGTCGCCGAGACGGTCGACCTGATCGCCGCCGAGTGGCCGCACCCCGCGTTGCTTCAGGTCGACACCCCGCGATGCGCGCCGTCCGACGGGCAGGAACCTCGCTACACCCTGGTCCGGCTGGAGGTCGCGTCCGTCGTCGTCACCGACGCCACCGGCGCCGAGCCCGTCAGCGTGGCGGATCTCCTGGCGGCCCGGCCCGACCCGTTCTGCGAGATCGAGTCGAACCTGCTGTGGCATCTGGACACCGCCCACAGCGACGTCGTTGCGCGGCTGGTGTCCCGGTTGCCTGCGCCGTTGCGCCGCGGGCAGGTGCGCCCGCTGGGGCTAGACCGCTACGGCGTGCGGTTCCGCGTCGAAGCCAAGGACC
>NZ_LZSV01000028.1 GCF_001665605.1 Mycobacterium sp. 852014-50255_SCH5639931 | reverse complement strand
CGGGCGCCGAAGCCCTGAAGAGCCTCACCACCGACGAAAACATCGAGGCCGGCCAGACGTGGGACAACATGGGCCGCTCCAGCGCAGAAGGGGCGATCGACCGGCCGGAATGCTGGGGCAGCGTCGCCCCCGGCACGCCGGACGCCTATAGCGGCGCCGGCGTCACCGGATATCGCGCGGCGGAGTTCCGGGACTCGCGCAGCTTTCTCAAGTCGACTCAGGTGATCGAGGCCGTGGTGGCCTTCCACGACCCGGCGGCGGCCCGGGCGCAGCTGGAAGCGTTGCTGTCGGGGTGGCGCCGATGCGGCGGCTTAACCGTGACGCTGACACCGGCCAACGGGGAGGCGCTCCCGTTTGCGGTGGGCGAGCCCGCCGACGCCCCCAACGGCATCACCACGCTGGACCTCGCCCCCAGGGGCCTGCAGATCCGCTCGGCCCGGGCGATCGCGGCCAAGGCGAATGTCATCGTCGACCTGATGGTCTCCTGCAGCGGCACGACGGACAGCGGCCAACCGCGGCTGGCCGGGGTGGGCATCGCCAACTACGTGCTGGGCAAGATCCCTGGCTAGGGTGGACACATGAAGTATCTCGACGTCGACGGAGTGGGCCGGGTCAGCCGAATCGGCTTGGGCACCTGGCAGTTCGGGTCACGCGAGTGGGGCTACGGCGAGGGTTACGCCTCGGGCGCCGCGCGTGACATCGTGCACCGCGCCCGCGCCCTGGGGGTGACGCTGTTCGACACCGCCGAGGTGTACGGGCTGGGCAAGAGCGAGCGGATCCTCGGCGAGGCGCTCGGCGACGAGCGCGCCGACGTCGCGGTGGCCAGCAAGATCATGCCGGTCGCGCCCTTCCCCGCCGTGATCAAACAGCGCGAGCGCGCCAGCGCGCGGCGGCTGGGGCTGGACCGCATCCCGCTCTACCAGATCCACCAGTCCAACCCGCTGGTCCCCGACACGGTGATCATGCCGGGCATGCGAGACCTGCTCGACAGCGGCAAGATCGGCGCGGTCGGCGTCTCCAACTACTCGCTCGACCGGTGGCGGAAGGCCGACGCGGCGCTCGGGCGGCCGGTCGTGAGCAACCAGGTGCACTTCTCGCTGGCCCACGCCGGGGCGCTGGAGGAACTGGTGCCCTTCGCCGAGCGGGAGAACCGGATCGTGATCGCCTACAGCCCGGTCGAACAGGGCCTGCTGGGAGGGAAATACGGCCTGGACAACCGTCCCGGGGGCATTCGGGCGCTGAACTCGCTGTTCGGCACCGAGAACCTGCGCCGCGTCGAGCCGCTGCTGCAGACGCTGCGCGACGTCGCGACCACGGTTGGCGCCAAGCCCGCTCAGGTGGCGCTGGCCTGGCTGATCAGTTATCCGGGCGTGGTCGCCATCCCCGGCGCGTCCAGCGTCGAGCAACTCGAGTTCAACGTCGCCGCCGCCGACATCGAGCTGCCCCCGGATGCGCGCGAGGCGCTCACGGGGGCGGCCCGCGCCTTCCGGCCGACCTCGGCCGGGCGCTTCCTGACCGACCTGGTCCGCGAGAAGCTGGGCCGCTAGACCCACGGCGGCGACCCGCCGCACCCGGCTCCGCCGCGCTTGCGATCGCCGCTAGGCCCACGGCGGCGACCCGCCGCACCCGGCTCCGCCGCGCTTGCGATCGCCGCTAGGACTGCGCGGAATCCGCGAACGCGGCGGGGCTGGCGGGCGCGCCCCTGGCCACCACCACCGGCATCGAGGTCGCGGCGTTCGTCCGCAGGATCGTGTGCACCACGTCGACGAGGTCCTCGACCGGCATCAGCTTGCCGGGCATGCACCCGCGGGACGCCCACAGCGGCACGGCCTTCATGGCGAGGTCCATGTCCCAGCCGATGTTCATGCCGGTGGCCGCGTCCCCCTCGCCACCCGGGCATTCCCCCACGATGAAGGTGGTGAAGCCGATGTCGGGGTGTTCGGCCCGCCACGCGTCGACCATGCGCTCGAGGGCCGCCTTGCTGACCCCGTACGCACCCAGGCCCGGCCACGGCGGCCCGAACGTGCCTGCGTCGGAGGACAGGTAGACCGCCTTGCCCGCGGAGACCGTCAGGTGCGGCACCGCCGCGGCCGTCACCAGCGCCGCGCCGATGACGTTGGTGTCGAAGATGCGCCGCCAGGTCGCGGCGTCGGTGTCGACCATACGGACAAGTGGCCCGACGGCGGGTGTGTAGACGATGTTGTCGATGCCGCCCAGGGCGTCGGCGGCGGCGGCGATCGCGGACCGGCACGACGCCTCGTCGGTGACGTCGCATTCGATAGCGACCGCGCCCGGGCCGGCGTCCTTGGCCGCCGCCTCGATGCGCTCGCGGCGCCGGGCCAGCAGCGCGACCTGGTCGCCGCGCTGGGCGAGGCCGACGCCGATGCAGCGACCGAGTCCGCTCGAGGCGCCCACCACCACTGTCCTTGACATATTTGCCCTCTCTTGTAACGAGCTGCCGTCGGCAAAAACCTACCGGATAGCACCCGTCGCAGGGCGAGGGCTCGGCTACTTAGTTGCGAACGACGGTGTTCCGGTCCCCCAGCTTGGCCCGATACATGGCCGCGTCCGCCCGGGCGGTGATCGTGTCGACGGACTCGCCGGGCATGGCGAGCGTGGCACCGATGCTCAGTGTCGCCGATAACCACTTCCCGGATACATCAATGGGTTCGGCGGCACGACGGCGAATCTTCTCGGCCATCTGGGCGAGCTCGTCGACGCTGTGGATGTCGGGCAGCAGGACGAGTATCTCGTCGCCCCCCATCCGGCCCACCGTGTCGGTCCCGCGCACACTTCCACGGATCCTTGCGGCGAGGGTTGCCAGCACACAGTCGCCCACGCCGTGGCCCCAGGTGTCGTTGATTTCCTTGAAGCGGTCGACGTCGCAGAACAAGACCCCGACGTACGTTCCGAGCGGCCGCGGCTTCTGCATCGCGGCCTCGAATCGGCTGATGGCCTCGGCCCGGTTCACCAGCCCGGTAAGGATGTCGAACCGTGCCATCCGTTCCAGCCGCCGTTCGGCCTCTACCTGCTCGTCGATGATGCGCACCGCGGCGATCAGGCCGTCGGTGTTGCCCTCGCCGTCGACGTAGGGTTTTCCGTGGCCCTCGACCCAGTGGTAGTTGCCGTCGGCGGAGCGCACGCGGAACCGTTGCAGGACCGATTCGCCGGCGGCGACCCGGCTTAGCGCGCTGATGACCTTCTCGAGGTCGCGCGGATGGACGTGGCGGTCGAAATCCGAGCCGGTCCAGCCCTGCGGTGGCCGGCCCAACGCCGCCTCCACGGACGGCGAGATCCACACAATCTCGCCGCCACGCAGGTGCACGATGATGTCGACCGCGTTGTCGGCGAGGATGCGATAGCGCATCTCGGCGTCGGCGCGTTCCTTACTGACCAGCTCCTGCTCCATGAGCAGCCGGTGCTCGCGCTGGATGAAGAAGAACGTGATCGCCCCGACGATGGCGGTGCCCAGCAGTATCGAGAAGGTCCATTCCGCGTGCTCGCCCAGCCCGAG
Organism: Mycobacterium sp. 852014-50255_SCH5639931; assembly: GCF_001665605.1. Lineage (GTDB taxonomy): Bacteria > Actinomycetota > Actinomycetes > Mycobacteriales > Mycobacteriaceae > Mycobacterium > Mycobacterium paraffinicum. The sequence goes on along the minus strand of NZ_LZSV01000028.1, from coordinate 61,282 downwards.
CCGCAGGAAGATCGGCCGCGATACTGCGACGACGATCGGAAAGCCGGCGAGGATCCCGGCCAGCCGAAGCAGTGACTTGCGGTCGGGCCGGGCGAGCAGCCAGGCGACTGGAGACCGGTCGGGGCGTGCCAGCGCAGTCGCGGCGACGAGCAGCAGTAGAGCCAAGGCGGTCATGAGCGCCTGGCCCGTCGATGGCGTATAGCCCACCAGCGCCAACGCGTTGAACAAGTAGGCCCCGAGCGTGACGAAGGAAATGGCCCCGCCGGCCGCCATGCAGGCGGGCCAGACCACGCGGGTTCCGCGATCCACTCGGATCAGTGCAACGGCGACCGCCACGAACGGCATCGATGACGCCGTCTGCGGGCTCGGGCGTCCCGGCCAGGTCTGTTGCGACGCGCGCACCGCGTCCCCGAACCAGGCCAGGTCCAGGCCGGATGACGGCCGACCGATGGCGTACTCGACGACGGTGATGGCGGCAAGAGCGCCCACGCTCAGGGCCAAGACACGCCCGGCCCACACGCGCCCCCGCGATGGGTAGCCCGCCTGCGCCAGGATCGCCATGCTCAGCATCGCCAGCCACAACGCGGTCCACGGCATCATCTGCGGCCAGGTCGGATCGATCCGGGTCAGCCGGTCGATACCGGTCGCCCAGCCCACCCATGTCACCCCCGCGAGGGCAAATACCACCGCCAGGGCGATCCGTCTGCACCAGGCCACGTCGTTCAGGCACGCGTCGGGGCTCGGCCTCTCCATCGGCTGCCCCTTTCTTCCCCCGCGGCGCAACCGACAGTGTGCGGGAGTAGGGAACCGATGTCTGGGGGCAAAAGGTCATCAATCGCGGGGCGAAGGTCACCGACGCGCGTCAGCCTCGGTCGGGGGCTTGCAACACCACGGCGGTATGCGCGTCCACGGTGAGCGCCCCTCCCCCGGGCACCTCCTCCGCGGGCGTCTCCTCCTCGGGTCCGGTGAAGATCATAAGTTGCCACGCGGCACCGAATTCCTTTGGCGGCAAGGTGAATTCAATCGGCTCGTAGTGGGCGTTGAAGCACAGCAGGAACGAGTCGTCGAGCACCCGTTGCCCTCGGGGGTCCCGGTCGGGGATGCCGTGCCCGTTGAGGAACACCGCGACGGATTTCGCGAACCCCGCGCCCCAGTCCTCCTCGGTCATCTCGGTTCCCTCCGGGGTGAACCAGGCGATGTCGGGCAGGCCGTCCTGGCCGCGGCGGCCCAGCGGCTTGCCGGAAAAGAACCGGCGCCTGCGGAAGACCGGGTGGTTGGCGCGCAGCGCCGACACCACGCGGGTGAACTCCAGCAGGCCGTTATCCGCTTTTGCCCAGTCGATCCAGGTGAGCTCGTTGTCCTGGCAGTAGCCGTTGTTGTTGCCGTTCTGCGTGCGGCCCAACTCATCACCGTGGCAGATCATCGGCACACCCTGCGACAGCAGCAGCGTGGTGAGGAAGTTGCGCTGTTGGCGGGCGCGCAGCGCGTTGACGCCCGGGTCGTCCGTGGGCCCCTCCGCGCCGCAGTTCCAGGATCGGTTGTGGCTTTCGCCGTCGTTGTTGTCCTCGCCGTTGGCCTCGTTGTGTTTTTCGTTGTAGGACACCAGGTCACGAAGTGTGAAGCCGTCGTGGGCGATGACGAAGTTGATCGAGGCGACCGGCCGGCGCGCGGTGTGCTCGTACAGGTCGGCCGACCCGGACAGCCGGTAGGCGAACTCGTCGAGCGTCGAGGGCTCGCCGCGCCAGAAGTCGCGGACGGCATCGCGGTACTTGCCGTTCCATTCCGTCCATTGCGGCGGGAAGTTGCCGACCTGATAGCCGCCCGGCCCGACGTCCCAGGGTTCGGCGATCAGCTTGACCTGGCTGACCGTCGGATCCTGTTGCACGAGTTCGAAAAACGCCGCCAGGCGGTCCACGTCGTAGAACTCCCGGGCCAGTGTCGCCGCCAAGTCGAACCGGAAGCCGTCGACGTGCATCTCGGTCACCCAGTAGCGCAGCGAGTCCATGATCAGCTGCAGCGCGTGCGGGTGCCCGACGTTGAGGCTGTTGCCCGTGCCGGTGTAGTCCATGTAGTAGCGCTTGTCGTCGTCGACCAGCCGGTAGTAGGCGGCGTTGTCGATGCCCCGCATCGACAGTGTCGGGCCCATGTGGTTGCCCTCGGCCGTGTGGTTGTAGACGACGTCGAGGATGACCTCGATGCCGGCCTCGTGCAGGGCCCGCACCATCGCCTTGAACTCCTGCACCTGCCCACCGGGGGAGGTGGCGCTGGAGTATTTGAAGTCGGGTGCGAAGAACCCGATCGTATTGTAGCCCCAGTAATTAGAGAGGCCTTTGTCCACCAGGGTCGAGTCGTTGGCGAAGTGGTGCACCGGCATCAGCTCGATGGCGGTGACACCGAGGTTCTTGAGGTGCTCGATGATCACGGGGTGCGCCACGGCCGCGTACGTGCCGCGCAGTTGTTCGGGGATGTCCGGGTGGGTTTGCGTGAGGCCCTTGACGTGCGCCTCGTAGATGACCGTGTCGGCGTACTGGCGGTCCGGCGGCCGGTCGTTGCCCCAGTCGAAGTAGGGGTTGATCACCACCGACTTGGGCATGAAGGCGGCGGAGTCGTCGTCGTTGCGGCTGTCCGGCTCGCCGAAGTTGTAGCTGAACAGGGCCTGGTCCCACTCGAACGAGCCGTCGATGGCCTTTGAGTAGGGGTCCACCAGCAGCTTGTTCGGGTTGCACCGCAAGCCGTTCTGCGGGTCGTACGGGCCGTACACCCGGTAGCCGTAGCGTTGGCCGGGCTCGATGTTGGGGATGTAGGCGTGCCAGACGAACCCGTCGACCTCCGGCAGCGTGACGCGGCTCTCGTTTCCGTCCGCGTCGAACAGGCACAGCTCCACCCGCTCGGCCACTTCGCTGAACACGGCGAAGTTGGTGCCCGCACCGTCGTAGGTGGCGCCTAAGGGATAGGCGCGGCCCGGCCACACCTCTCCGGTGGGCGTGGGGGCGGAGGCTTCTGTGGATGTCATGGCGCTTCAATACCCTACCGGGGCCTCCCCCAAACGATGGAGCGGAGAGGCCTTGCCGCACAGCGGTTTTCAGGGCCTTAACATGACCTTAACCGCACCGTCCTGCTTCTTCTGGAAGATCTCGTAGGCGTGCGGGGCCTGGTCGAGGGGCAGCACGTGCGACGCGAAAGTGTCGACGCCCAGCGGGTCGTCGTCGGTGAGCAGCGGCATGATGTCATCCACCCACCTCTTCACGTTCGCCTGGCCCATCCGCAGGGTCACCTGCTTGTCGAAGAGGGTGAGCATCGGCAGCGGGTCGGCCATCCCGCCGTACACGCCGATCAGCGATATCGTGCCGCCGCGGCGCACGATGTCGATGGCGGAGTACAACGCGCTGAGCCGGTCCACGCCGGCGGTCTGCATCAGCCGCTTGCCAATGAAGTCCGGCAACATGCCGGTGGCCTGCTGGGCCAGTTTGGCCGCCGGGGAACCGTGCGCTTCCATGCCCACCGCATCGATGACCGAGTCGGAGCCTCGCCCGTCGGTCAGGTCCCGGATCGCCTCCCCGAGTGGCGAGTCGAGCCGGCCCAGGTCGATGGTGTGGATGCCGCGCTGCGCGGCGCGTCCGAGCCGTTCGGCCACCAGGTCCACGGCGATCACCCGATAGCCGAGGTGATCGGCGATGCGCGCGGCCATGTCGCCGATCGGGCCCAAGCCGAGCACGGTGACCGTGCCCCCGTCCGGGATGTCGGCGTAGGCCACCGCCTGCCAGGCCGTCGGCAGCACGTCGGACAGGTAGACGAACCGCGAATCCGGCGGCCCCACAGGGACTTTGATGTGGGTGAACTGCGCCTGCGGGACGCGCAACAGTTCGGCCTGGCCGCCGGGGACCTCGCCGTAGAGCTCCGAGTAGCCGAACAGCGCGGCCCCCATGCCCTGGTCGCGCACCTGGGTGGTCTCGCATTGGGTGTAAAGCCGCTTGTCGCACATGTAGCAACTGCCGCAAGAGATTTGGAAGGGGATGACGACCCGGTCCCCGACCCGCAGGTCGCCCGTTTCACCCCCGACCTCGCGCACGATTCCCATGGGTTCGTGTCCAAGGATGTCTCCGGGCTTCATGAAGGCCCCGAGGATCTCATAGAGGTGCAGATCGGACCCGCAGATATTGGTCGACGTGACTTCGATGATGGCGTCGGTAGGTTGCTCGATCTTCGGGTCGGGCACCGACTCCACTCGCACATCGCGCTTACCGTGCCACGTGACAGCCTTCATGTGGACAGCACATACCCGCCTCGCGGCCCTCGAAACGCCGCCTTAGCGGCGCCGGCGTTTGAGTGGACGCTCGCTGTCGATCAACGACTTCGCGATGTCGATGAGCCTGGTGTTGGATTGCTGCGAAAAGCCGGGCGAGGAGTTCGAACGCTTCGACGGCGTCGAGATTGAAGCGGTCCATGACGATTCCCTTGGGCTGCCCGATCATGTCCCGTGAAGCCAGGGCGCTGTCCTCCGGGGAGGGCGCGCAGTTCGCGGCAAGCGAGGGCATCTCGATGCCGAAGACCGGCTGAGCGCGGCTCAACCCTCGGCCGACTGCTGCGCCATCGCGTAGGCGAGCTGAAGGAAGTCGGCGCCGGTCAACACGGTGAAGACGCCGGCGACCAGGCGGGTGAACCTGGGCGCGAAGACCAAGCCGATGGCGAAGCCGGTCGCCACCCACATATCCAGGCAGAACGGGCACGTCAGCAGTTCTCCCAGGCTGTGCCGCAACGGGCTATCGTGCCGGACCTCCTCCATGACCTCGGCCGGTCCGCCGCTGCCCGCGAAGCGGGTGAACGGCGCGCGCAACGGGCTGGTCACCGCGTCTTTGGTCAGCGTCCGCGAGAGCTTGTGGGTGCCCAGGGTGACCGTGATCAGGTCCTGGATCCGCCACCGGGTGGGCAACGTCCGCCCGGTGAGCAGCGCGGCCGTGGTCGCGACGGCCACCAGGGCGGTGTAGATGAGCAACACCGTCACGTAGCCGCCCAGCGGCCGGGGCTCGTCGCCGCGGTATTCGTCCGCTTCGCGCCGTGCGCCGTCGACCACCTGGGCCTTGGCCTCAGCCACCTCTCCCATTGCATCTCCTTCAACTCAAGGGCACAGCAGGCTGTGTACCCGAAGTCGGTGAGCGCAATCGGGGGACCCGCGGTACCTCAGCCGGCCCCTTCGCCGGGTTCGCCGGCGCCCTGCGTGACCTTCGCGGTTCTCGCGCCCTTCCGCAGAGTCCGGTTCGTGGACCGTAGGTCGGTGTTGGCCGCTGAGAGCGTCGCGTTGTGATCCTCGAGGTCGAGGATCCGGGCGACGCCGGCCAGGTTGATGCCGGCGTCGACCAGCTCGCTGATGCGCTTGAGCCGGGCCAGGTCGTCGGCGCTGTAGCGGCGGGTTCCGCCGTTGCTTCGCGCCGGCGCGAGCAGCCCATAGCGCTCGTACAGGCGCAGCGACTGCACCGGGATGCCGGAGAGCTCGGCGGCCACCGAGATGCCATACACGCCGTGATCGGGCGCCGGGACGCCGGAATCGCCGCGTTGGTCGGTCATCACGCGTCTCTCCTCGAAAGCTAGCTGGCCTAGAAAATCTATTTATCACACTTGCGCCACTATGTCGACAGTGCTATACCAAATCTATGTCATTGGACATAGGTAATAGCCAGACCACAGCCTAGATTGGAGTGAGAGGTGACCACCATGCTGATGCGTACCGACCCCTTCCGTGACCTCGACCGCTTTGCCCACCAGGTGTTCGGTACGGCCGCCCGGCCGGCAGTGATGCCGATGGACGCCTGGCGCCAGGGCGAGGAGTTCGTCGTCGAGTTCGACCTGCCCGGCATCGACGCCGAGTCGCTCGACATCGACATCGAGCGCAACGTCGTGACCGTGCGCGCCGAGCGGCCCGCCCTCGACCCGAACCGCGAGATGCTGGCCACCGAGCGCCCGCGCGGGGTGTTCAGCCGGCAGCTGGTGCTCGGCGACAACCTCGACACCGACAAGATCGAGGCGTCCTACCGCGAAGGTGTTCTGCGGCTGCGCATTCCGGTGGCCGAACGGGCCAAGCCGCGCAAGATCTCCGTCGGGCGCGGGGACGGGCAAACGGCCATCAATGAGAACGCCTCGCAACGCGAGGTCATCAACGCCTGATGTCCGGCGGGCAGGTGGCGGCCCGGGTCCCTGCAGAATCACACGGGCCGCCGCCTTCCGCCGGATCCAGAACGCCGGGAGAGCAGGTGCGAGATGAAGTGGGAACTGGACGGCCAACGGGCTAACGTCGAACAGGCGTTGGCCGGCGGCGCCGCGCAACCGGCCGGCTGGTTTCGCTTCTACTTCACCGACCAGCGCTGGGAGTGGTCGGAACAGGTGCAGCGGATGCACGGGTATGAGCCCGGCAGCGTGACGCCCACCACCGATCTGGTGCTCTCGCACAAGCATCCGGACGACCGCGGACAGGTCGCGGCCACCATCGATCAGATCGTCAACACCCGGCAGGCGTTCAGCACTCGCCATCGAATCATCGACACCGACGGGAATGTGCGCCACGTCGTCGTTGTGGGCGACCGGTTCTTCGACGACGACGGCGACGTCGTTGGAACGCAAGGGTTTTACATCGACGTCACCCCGACCACGGGACAGGTGGCGGAGGAGATCGTCAGCGCCAGGCTGGCCGAGATCAACGGGAACCGGGCCGGGATCGAACAGGCCAAGGGCATGCTGATGCTGATCTACGGCATCAGTGACAGCGCGGCCTTCGAGTTGCTCAAATGGCTTTCACAGGAAGCGAACATCAAGTTGCGCCCGCTTGCCGAGCAGATCGCCGAAGACTTCCGCGGCGCCGGGTTGCGCCTCGGTGCCCAATCGGAGTTCGACCACCTAATGCTGACGGCGCATGAACGCATCATCCAGTCCGACGCATCATGAGGACTTGCGGCGCCGGGTACGGGCGGCCGCAATCAATTGCGCCATCCCCTTCTCGATGCCGGCGGCGAGCGCGTCGATGTCGGGCGCCGTGTCGTAGTCGGCGGTGATGCCGAAGACGAAACTGTCGGCGTAGCTGAGCATCCCGACGCCGGTGCGCACCTGCAGAGCGATCGGGGGAACCGGCAGGAGTTCCAGCACCCGGCGGCCCATCAGCCGCTGGCGGCTCCGTGGACCGGGAACGTTGCTCGCCAAGGCGACGACCGCGCGTTGGGGGAACCGCGATAGCAAGCGAATCGCCCACGCGGACAGCGCAAACGGGGTGCTCCTGGCCGCCACCACCACCGCGCTGCCACCCTCGCTCTGACCGCTCGCTTTGGCGTGGGTGAGCCGGTCGTGCACCAGTTTCAGCTGTTGCACCGGGTCCGCCTCGTCGACGGGCAGCAACGGCAGCATCGCCGAGACCCGGTTACCCGCGACATTGAAGTGGTCCACCGCGCGGACCGAGACGGGGACCAGGGTGCGCAGCGAGTCTCGGCCCGGTTGCTCGCCGCGCGCCAGCAAGACGGCCCGGTAACTGTTGGTAATCGCTGCCAGCGCAACGTCGTTCAGCGTGACCCCGAATGCTCGGGCGACCTTGTTCATGTCCGTCAGCCGGGCGCGGGCCACGCTGTACCGCCGCATCGCGGTCACCGGCCCGTTCAGCGATGACTCGGGGGCGGGGCGCATCAGCGCGGTGGCCAGCTCGGCCGCCCCGATCGCCGCGTGTTCGGCCGCGGTCACCGCACCGAGCGCGCTTCGCCCGATTCCGCTGGCCCAGCTCAGGGGGTTGAGGCTGATCTTGGACAGGTCCACCCCGCGCCGGACCGGCTTCCTGGCGGCGCCGACGTCGACGGCAAAGGTGCCGCCGTCACCGTCGTCGCCGAACTTGGCGAACAGTTGCGTCATCGCGATGCCGTCGGCAATGCAGTGGTGAATCTTGGTGAGCACCGCCCACCGGTTTCCGCTGAGACCCTCGATGATCCAGGACTCCCATAGGGGGCGTTCACGATCGAGTCGGCGTTCCATCAGCGACGCGATCATCTCGAACAGCTCCGGGTCGCGGCCCGGTTGCGGCAGCGCGACGCGGTGCAGGTGACGCGAGAGGTCGAAGTGGGGGTCGTCCGTCCATTCCGGCGGCCGCAGGTCGAGCGGATGGGTGCGCAGGATCTGCCTGCAGCGCGGTACCGCCGCCACCCGCCCGGCGAATTCGCCGACGAACTCGTCGTAGGTCGGGATCGGTCCCTCCACGATCGACACACCGCCCACCGCCAGGCTGACATGCGGATCCGAGTCCTCCACCTCCAGGAAGCCGGCATCGAGCGCGGTCAATTGCTCCATGGTGCTACTTTCCGCACCGCAATGCCCTGCTGGCAGGGCCGTAAGTCCTCAACTACTGAGGCCAAACGGCGGCTGTGGCGGCGCGCCCCGGGCCCATATCGTGAGGGGGGTGACGGGAGAGCAATTGAGCAGCGAGGCAGATGCTTTCGCCGCCGCGTCCCGCACCGACCTGACCGCACTGCCCGACCTCCTGCACGGGCGGCCGCGCACGGGCCCGGTCCGCGAACGCCGCCCGATCTACGTCGATCTGCTGCCGCCGTGCAACGCCGGTTGCCCCGCCGGCGAGAACATCCAGGCGTGGCTGGCCCACGCCCGAGCAGGACGCTTCGAGCAAGCCTGGCGGCAGCTGACCGCCGACAATCCCTTCGCCGCGATCCACGGCCGCGTCTGCTACCACCCCTGCGAATCCGTCTGCAACCGGGCGCATCTGGACTCCTCGGTGTCGATCCACGCGGTGGAGCGATTCCTCGGCGACACCGCCCGCGCGCAGCGATGGCTGTTCGACCCCCCGCCGCAGCCGACGGGCAAGCGGGTGCTGGTGGTCGGCGCCGGTCCCAGCGGGCTGTCGGCCGCCTATCACCTCGCGCGGCTCGGCCACCTGGTGGAGGTCCGTGACACCGGCGCGCAGCCGGGCGGAATGATGCGCTACGGCATCCCGAAATACCGGCTGCCCCGCGATGTGCTGGACGCCGAGATCGACCGCATCGCCGCCCTCGGCGTGGAGTTCACGTGCGGGCACCGGGTGCAGGACCTGGCCGCCGAACGCGACGCGGGGGGCTTCGACGCGGTGTTCGTCGCCGTCGGCGCCCACCTCGCCAAGCGCGTGGACATCCCGGCCGCCGACGCCGGGTCGATGCTGGACGCGGTCTCGTTCCTGCGCGCCGTCGCCGCCGGCGAAACACCCGAGCTCGGCCGCCGCGTCGCCATCTACGGCGGCGGCGACACCGCGGTGGACGCCGCGCGCGTCGCGCGCCGGCTGGGCGCCGAGGACGCCGTCATCATCTACCGCCGCACCGCGGCCCAGATGCCCGCGCACGAGCACGAGGTGCAAGAGGCCGAGCGCGAGGGCGTGCGGATCCACTGGCTGCGCACGATCACCGCCTTCGACGGCCCCGAGCTCCAGGTGGAGCTCATGCGGCTCGACGACTCCGGACGCCCGGTGCCGAGCGGGCAATACGAGACGCTGGCGGCCGACACCGTGATCATGGCGCTGGGGCAGGAGACCGAGTCGGCGTTCATGCGCAGCTTGCCCGGCGTGGAGTTCGACGACGACGGTTCGGTGCGGGTGTCGTCGTCGCTGATGACCGGCTGCCCGGGGGTGTTCGCCGGCGGTGACATGGTGCCCTGCGAACGCACCGTGACGGTCGCCGTCGGGCATGGCAAGAAGGCGGCCCACCACATCGCCGCGTGGCTGCGCGGCGGCGACCTGCAACGACTGCCCAAGCACCCGACCGCGGAGTTCGACCGGCTGCACCCGTGGTACTTCGGCGATGCCTCCCGGCGGGCCGAGCCCGAACTTCCCGCCGCGCGACGCATCACCGGATTCGACGAAGTGGTCGGCGGCCTGTCGGCGCAGGCCGCGACGTTCGAGGCCGGCCGGTGCCTATCGTGCGGCAACTGCTTCGAGTGCGACGGCTGCCTGGGCGCCTGCCCGGAGGACGCGGTGATCAAGCTGGGGCCGGGTCACCGCTATCGCTTCGACTACGACCGCTGCACCGGGTGCGCCACCTGCTACGAGCAGTGCCCGGTGCACGCCATCGAAATGGTCCCCGAGATGATCCCGGAGCCGCGATGACGCGCGCCACGATCGACGGCAACGAGGCGGCGGCATCGGTGGCCTACCGCCTCAACGAGGTGTGCTGCATCTACCCGATCACCCCGTCCTCGCCGATGGCGGAGCTGGCCGACGACTGGTCGAGCCGGCACCGGCCCAACGTCTTCGGCACGGTGCCCACGGTGGTGGAGATGCAGAGCGAGGGCGGGGCCGCCGGCGCCCTGCACGGCGCCCTGCAGGGCGGCGCGCTGGCCACGACGTTCACCTCGTCGCAGGGCCTGTTGCTGATGATCCCGAACATGTACAAGATCGCCGGCGAGCTGACCTCGGCGGTGATCCACGTCGCGGCCAGATCGATTGCCGCGCAGGGTCTTTCGATTTTCGGCGACCACCAGGATGTGATGGCGGTGCGCCAGACCGGCTTCGCGCTGCTGTCGTCGGCCTCGGTGCAGGAGGCCCACGACCTGGCCCTGGTCGCGCACGCGGCCACGCTGCGCACCCGAATCCCGTTCGTGCACTTCTTCGATGGCTTCCGCACCTCGCACGAGCTGAACACCATCGGGTTGCTCGACGACGACGACCTGCGGGCCCTGGTTCCCGAGGAGCTGGTCCTGGCCCACCGCGAGCGCGCCCTGTCGCCGGAGCGGCCGTTCGTCCGCGGCACCGCGCAGAATCCCGACACCTATTTCCAGGCCCGCGAGACCGTCAACCCGTTCTACGCCCGGGTGCCCGAGATGGTCGAGGACCTGATGAGCGAGCTCGGCCGCCGCACCGGGCGGCCAATGCACATCGTCGAGTACTCCGGACACCCGCAGGCCGAGCGGGTGGTGGTGCTGATGGGATCCGGCGCCGAGACCGCCGCCGCCACGGTGGCGGCGGCGGTCGCCCGCGGCGAGCGGGTCGGGGTGCTGCGGCTGCGGCTGTACCGGCCGTTCCCGGTGCGGGCGCTGCTGGCCGCGCTGCCCCCGACCGTGCGCGCGGTCGGCGTGCTCGACCGCACCAAGGAACCGGGGTCGCACGGCGAGCCGCTGTACCTGGACGTCGTCGCGGCCCTCGCCGAGGCGTACGCGAGCGGTGAGCGGTCGGCGCTACCGATGGTGTGCGGCGGGCGCTACGGGCTGTCGTCGAAGGAATTCACCCCGGCCATGGTCGCCGGCGTATTCGCCGAACTTGCTCGCGACCGGCCGCGGGCCCGCTTCACCGTGGGCATCGACGACGACGTCAGTCAGACGAGCATCGACTACGACCCGAGCTTCGACATCGAGACCCCTGGAGACACAGACACGGTGCGCGCGGTGTTCTTCGGCATCGGCTCGGACGGCACCGTCGGCGCCAACAAGAACACCATCAAGATCCTCGGCGGCGAGGAGGACCTCTACGCCCAGGGCTACTTCGTCTACGACTCGAAAAAATCTGGCTCGCAAACCGTTTCGCACCTGCGATTCGGGCCCGAACCGATTCACGCGCCCTACCTGGTGCAGCAGGCCTCCTTCGTCGGCTGCCACCACGAGCGATTCCTGCACAAGCTCGACGTGCTGGGCCGGGCCGCCCCGGGCGCCGCGCTGTTGCTCAACACCAGGCACCCGCCCGAGAAGGTGTGGGACACCCTGCCGGGCAGCGTGCAGCGCCAGATCCTCGACAAGCGCATCCGGCTGTACGTCGTCGACGCCAGCGGCATCGCCCGTGAGGTCGGGCTCGCCGGGCGGATCAACGTCGTGCTGCAAACCTGCTTCTTCGCCATCTCCGGTGTGCTGCCGCTGGAACAGGCGCTCGCCCGGATCAAGGACAGCGCGGCCAAGACGTACGCCGGGCAGGGCGCCGACGTGGTGGCCCGCGAGGCCGAGGCCGTCGACCGCGCCCTGCAACGGCTGCACCAGGTCGATGTCCCGGACACCGCAAACTCCGCCATCGCGCTCGAGCCGCCGATCGGACCCGACGCCCCCGACTTCGTGCGGGCGGTGACCGGCGAGATGATCGCCGGGCGCGGGGACGCGCTGCCGGTCAGCGCCCTCCCGATCGACGGCACCTACCCCAGCGGCACCGCGGCCTACGAGAAGCGCAACATCTCCGACCTCGTCGCGGTCTGGGACCCCGACACGTGCATCCAGTGCGGCAACTGCTCGTTCGTCTGCCCGCACAGCGTCATTCGCACCAAGTTCTACGACCAGGAGCACCTCGGTGACGCCCCCGCGACGTTCCCCTCGGCGCCGCTGGACGCGGTCGGCCTGCCCGACACCCGCTACACCCTGCAGGTCTACGTCGAGGACTGCACCGGATGCGACCTGTGCGTCCAGGCCTGCCCGGCCGTGGTGCCCGGCACGCCGGTGACCAAGGCGATCAACCTGGCGCCGCGCGAACCGCTGGTCGCCCCCGAACGCGAGAACATCGCGTTCTTCGAGACTCTGCCGGTGGCCGACCGCTCGAGGGTCGACTTCGGTACCGTCCGCGGCACGCAGTTCCTGCAGCCCTTGTTCGAATTCCCCGGCGCGTGCGCCGGTTGCGGGGAAACGCCCTACCTCAAATTGCTCTCGCAGCTTTTCGGTGACCGGTTGGTGATCGCCAACGCCACCGGCTGCTCGTCGATCTACGGCGGCAACCTGCCCACCACGCCCTGGACGGCCAACGCCGAGGGACGCGGGCCCGCCTGGTCGAACTCGTTGTTCGAAGACAACGCCGAATTCGGGCTCGGGCTGCGGCTGGCCGCCGACACCCATCTCCGCCAGGCCCGCCAGCGGCTGACCGAACTGCGCGACGCGCTGGGCCCCGACCTCGTCGACGCGGCCCTGGCCGCCCCGCAGCGCCGCGAATCCGAACTGGACGAGCAGCGCCGCCGCGTCGCCGAGCTGCGCGGCCGGCTCGACCGGCTGAACCCGGCGGTCGGTAACGAATTGCAGAGCGTAATGGAGCATCTGGTGCGCCGCAGCGTGTGGATCGTCGGCGGGGACGGCTGGGCCTACGACATCGACGCAGGCGGCCTGGACCATGTGCTGGCCAGCGGGCACAACGTCAACGTGCTGGTGCTCGACACCGAGGTGTACTCCAACACGGGCGGGCAGATGTCGAAGAGCACACCGCTGGGCGCGGTGGCCAAGTTCGCCGCCGGCGGCAAGACGGTACCGCGCAAAGACCTTGCTTTGCAGGCGATCTCGTACGGTAACGTCTATGTCGCGCGGGTCGCCTTCGGCGCCGACCCGCAACAGACGTTGCTGGCCTTCCGCGAGGCCGAGGCCTACGACGGGCCGTCGCTGATCATCGCCTACAGCCACTGCATCGCGCACGGCTTCGAGATGCGCAACGGCCTGGATCAGCAGCACCGCGCCGTCGCCTGCGGGCACTGGCCGCTGATCCGCTACGACCCGGTGCTACGCGCCACCGGAAACCCGCCGTTCTTGCTGGACTCGCACCGGCCCCGCCTGCCCCTGGCCGACTACCGCAGCCGCGAGCTGCGCTACCGGAGCCTGACCAACACCGACCCCGACGAGGCCGAACGCCTCGCGGCGCTAGCGCAGGAGTCGATCGACCAGCGCTGGAACGACTACGAGGACATGGCCTCCCGCGACCCGCGCCACTTCCCGTCCGACGCGCGGAGGGAGGGCTGATGGACCTGACCACTCACTACCTGGGCCTGAGGCTGCGCAACCCCCTGCTGGCATCGGCATCCCCGCTGAGCAGGACGGTCGACGGGGTGCGCCGGCTCGCCGACGCGGGCATCGGGGCGGTGGTGCTGTACTCGCTGTTCGAGGAGCAACTGCGCCGCGAGGCGGCGCACAACGAGCGAATGGCGTTGCAGGGCAGCGAAAGCTACGCCGAGTCGCTCAGCTACTTCCCCGCCACCGTCGAACCGTCAGGCAACGGCAGCGGCGCCCACCGCTACCTGCGCCAGCTCGAGCGCGCGGTCGCCGCGGTCGACGTCCCCGTGATCGGCAGCCTCAACGCGTCCACACCCGGCAACTGGGCGCACTACGCCCGCCGCATGCAGGACGCCGGCTCGGCGGCGATCGAGCTGAACATCTACTACCTGCCAGGCGACGCCGGCGTGGACGGCCGCGCGGTGGAGCAGCGCCACCTCGACGTGCTGGCCGAGGTCAAAAGCGCGACCGACATCCCGGTCGCAGTCAAACTCAGCCCGTACTTCAGCGCGACCGCCGACATGGCGCACCGGCTGGAGGCGGCGGGCGCCGACGGCCTGGTCCTGTTCAACCGGTTCCTGCAGCCCGACATCGACCCCGAGACGCTCGGCACCGTGCGCACCGTCGCGCTGTCCACCCCGGCGGACACCGGGTTGCCGCTGACGTGGATCACGTTGCTGCACAAGCGCATACAGGCATCCCTGGCCGCTAGCACGGGAGTCGAGACGGCACGCGACGTGGCCAAGTACCTGCTCGCCGGGGCCGACGTCGTCCAGTCGGCGTCGGCGCTGCTGCGCCACGGTCCCGAGTACGCCGCCGTGCTGCTGCGGGACCTCGCCGACTGGCTGGACCGCAAGGGTTTTCGGCGCCTCGACGAGGTGCGGGGGCTGCTGGCGGCACCCGGCGGAGAGGAGCCGGGGTCGTTAACCGCCCGGGAACGGGCGGACTACGTCTGGATCATGCGAAAAGCGAACAGCGGTATCTACGAAACTTATTGATGCAACCTGCCGAAGGAAGAACACCATGAACGATTTCACCTACATCCGCTTCTTCGAAGAAATCGGCATCGAGGACGTCCCGCTAGTCGGCGGGAAGAACGCCTCGCTGGGCGAGATGTTCCAGAAGCTGACCGGGCAGGGCGTGCGCGTCCCGCACGGGTTCGCGATCACCGCCGAGGCCTACCGGCACTTGCTGGACACCGCCGGCGCCTGGGACGCGCTGCACGCCGCGCTCGACGATCTCGACCCCGACGACGTCACCGCGCTGGCACGCAAGGGCAAGCGGGCCCGCGAAATCGTCTACGGCGCAGGGCTTCCCCCGGAGCTCGCCGCCGAGATCACGGCCGCCTATCGGCAGCTTCAGGAGGAATACGGCGAAGACGTCAGCCTGGCCGTGCGCAGCTCGGCGACCGCCGAAGACCTGCCGACCGCCAGCTTCGCCGGCCAGCAGGAAACCTTCCTCAACATCAAGGGCACCGAGAGCCTGCTGGACGCCTGCCGCCGGTGTTTCGCCAGCCTGTTCACCGACCGGGCCATCCACTACCGGATCGACCAGGACTTCGACCACTTCAAGGTGGCGCTGTCGATCGGCGTCATGAAGATGGTGCGCTCCGACCTCGCCTCGTCGGGGGTGATGTTCACCCTGGACACCGAATCCGGCTTCCACGACGTCGTATTCATCACCGGCGCCTACGGGCTCGGCGAGAACGTGGTCCAGGGCGCCGTCGACCCCGACGAGTTCTACGTCCACAAGCCGACGTATCAGGCCGGCCACCGCGCGGTGCTGCGCCGGCTGATCGGGGACAAGGCGGTCAAGATGATCTTCGTCGAGGGCGAGACGAAGAACACCACCCGCAACATCCCCACCCCGAAGGCCGACCGCGCCCGGTTCTGCGTCACCGACGAGGACGTCCTCGAGCTGGCCGGCTATGCCTGCGCGATCGAGGGCCACTACGGGCGGCCGATGGACATCGAATGGGCCAAGGATGGTCTCGACGGGCGGCTCTACATCGTCCAGGCGCGCCCAGAAACCGCGGCCTCCCAGCGCAGCCTGACGGTCGTGGAAAGCTACGTGCTCGAGAGCAAGGGCACCGAGGGCAAGGAGGTGCTCGCCGAGGGCCGCTCGGTCGGCGAGAAGGTCGCCACGGGCATCGCCAGGCGCATGGACAACCTCGGGAAGCTGTCGGAGTTCCGGCCCGGCGACGTGCTGGTCGCCGACATCACCACGCCCGACTGGGAACCCATCATGAAGATCGCCGCGGCCATCGTCACCAACCGCGGCGGGCGAACCTGCCACGCGGCGATCATCGCCCGCGAGCTCGGCATCCCCGCCGTCGTCGGCGCGGGCAACGCCACCACGAGCGTGCCCGACGGCGAGGTCGTCACGGTGTCGTGCGTAGAGGGCGACACGGGACGGGTTTACCGCGGCGAGTTGGGCTTTCGCGTCGATCGCACCGAGGTCTCCGACCAGGAGCGCCCGCACACCGAGATCATGCTCAACCTCGGCAACCCGGATCTGGCGTTCAAGACGTCGTTCTTGCCGAACGACGGCGTGGGGCTGGCCCGGATGGAGTTCATCATCAACGAGTACATCCGGGTGCACCCGCTGGCCCTGCTCCACCCCGACCGGGTGGACGATCCCGAGGCACGGCGGACCATCGAAACCCTGACCTACGCCTATTCCGACGGCGCCGAATTCTTCGTGGAGCGCCTATCGGAAGGGATCGGCACCATCGCCGCCGCCTTCTGGCCCAAGCCCGTCGTCGTGCGGATGTCGGACTTCAAGACCAACGAGTACGCCAGCCTGGTCGGCGGCAGCGGCTTCGAGGCGGCCGAGAGCAACCCGATGATCGGCTTCCGCGGCGCCTCGCGCTACGCGCACCCGGCCTACGCCGAGGGATTCGCGCTGGAGTGCCGGGCGATGAAGCGGGTGCGCGAACAGATGGGGCTGACCAACGTCGTGCTGATGTTGCCGTTCGTGCGCCGGGTGGCCGAGGCGGACCTGGTCCTGGCGGAGATGGCCAAACACGGTCTGCGCCGCGGGGAGAACGGGCTCAAGGTGTACGCGATGTGCGAGATCCCCAACAACGTCATCCTCATCGACGAGTTCGCCAAGCGCTTCGACGGGTTCTCCATCGGGTCCAACGACCTCACCCAGCTGACCCTCGGCGTCGACCGGGACAGCGAGATCGTGGCCTTCGACTACGACGAACGCGACGAGGGCGTCAAGGAGATGATCCGCCTGGCCGTGGAGGGCTGCCGGCGCAACGGGATTCACTCCGGGCTGTGCGGTCAGGCGCCGTCGGACTACCCCGACATGGCCGAGTTCCTGGTTCGCTGCGGCATCGACTCGATCAGCCTGAACCCCGACGTGGTCGTCAAGACCACCCGGCAGATCCTGGACCTCGAGCGTGCGGTGCAACTGCAGTGATCGAGGGGACCGAGCGCGGGGTCGGGGCGACCGGCTGGCCGAGATCGGTCCTGGCGTCTCCCGCCGACATTGCCGACAGCGCCGTTCAATGAGCGCATACACGACCTTGAGCGCAATTTCGCTTGACGTGGTTGTGCGCCAGGCAATCTTGCTGAAGTGAGCGTCCAGTAACGGGTTTCGTCGTTATGGCGCCGTGGCCCGGGGCG
This sequence comes from Mycobacterium sp. 852014-50255_SCH5639931, assembly GCF_001665605.1. Taxonomy (GTDB): domain Bacteria; phylum Actinomycetota; class Actinomycetes; order Mycobacteriales; family Mycobacteriaceae; genus Mycobacterium; species Mycobacterium paraffinicum. The sequence goes on along the minus strand of NZ_LZSV01000028.1, from coordinate 43,934 downwards.
GCTGGCGGTAGAGGGCGGCGCCAGCGACGACGTCGGCCCCGGCCGCGACGAACAGGACCCGCGCGCCCGCCGGCAACCGCTCGGCCCGCTGCCCGAACGCGGCGGCCAGGGCGGCGGTGTGCATGCGTTCGTCGTCGGCGACGCTGATCGCCTCGACCGGCACGCCCAGCCGGGCGCCCAGCGCGGTGCGGTATCCGGGCCGGGCGGGGGCGGCGACGATCGCGTCGACGTCGGACAGCCGCACCGACTGCTCCTCCAGGCACGCCGACACCGCCCGCCCGGCCGCCGCGGCGAACCTCTCGTCCATCGCCGCCGACTCGGAGAAGCGCAGGACGTTGCGGGAATCGGCGAAACCCACCGTGGCGCTGAAGCTTTCGTCACCGGCTTCACTCGGGTCATTCACCCAGGAGACCCGGCTGAGGCCGTAGTCGTCGTCGGACCACCCGCACAGCATCGCCGCCCCTGCGGCCGAGAACGGGAAGTGCTCGCTCATCCCGTGGCCGGGGTCGGCATCGCTGGCGACCACCAGCGCACGCCGGATCGCGTGGCTGCGCATGAATCCGTCGACGATCTGCAGCGCCGTCAGCAGCCCGCACGTGCCGTTGGCGATGTCGAAGGAGAAGGTGCCGTGGGCGCCGGCGTGCGGGTCCCCCGGGTTGGCGCCGATGTCGTCCTGGATCAGCGCGGCGAGCGCCGGCTCACCGAGGTTGCGGTCGCGATAAATGCCGGCGTTGACGACGAGGTCGAGGTCCGAGGCATCGCATCCGGCCCGCTTCAGGCAGTCCTTGGCGGCGACGACGGCCAGGTGCAACGCGCTGTGGCGCCCCCGCAACCGCGGATGCGAGACGTCGATCCGATCAATCACCGTGCCCATAGCGGCTCACCACATCCTCGTCCAGGGTCAACAAGACCACACCGATCTCCAGCCCGGAGGCCAGCGCCAGCAACGCGATTCGCTCCCCGGGCCTGATCCGCCCGGCCTCGAGTTCCTCGACGAGCGCCACCGTGTGGGTCGTGGAGGCAGTGTTGCCGTAGCGGTCGACGGTGATCACCGCGTCGTGGCGCGGGCTGTCGCCGAACACCTCCGACATCCGCGCCATGCCCTTGCGGATGGCGCGCGCGGACGTCTGGTGGGTGATGACGTGGTCGATGTCGTGGATCGAAAGACCAACGGTGTCAAGCACTTCGCTCAACAACAGCGGGGTGTCGGCGATCGCGGCCTTCTGGATGGCGCGGGAGTTGGTGAACATCCGCGCGCCCGGGTCGTCCCCCTGCGGATACGCCAGGCAGAGCCGGCTGTAGTCGGCGACGGTGGTGAAGCCCGCCAGGGCGATGCCCGCCGAACCGGCCGGTGCCCGCTCTAGCAGCAGCGCCGCGCCGGCATCGCCCAGGGTCAGGCAGGCCAGCTCCTTGCTCATGATGTTGCGGATGTGCCGGGCGGCGTTGTTGCTGAGCTGCGAGATGTACTCGCCGCTGACGACGAGCCCGCGCTCGACGACGCCCTCGCGGATCCAGTTGTTCAAAATCGTCACGCCCGTAAGCATTCCGGCGCACGCGTTGGACACGTCGAACGTCATCGCGTTCACCGCCCCGATCCCGCGCGCCACGGCGCTGCTCATGGTCGGCTCGAGCCACTGGGTCAGCCCGTCGCGGAACTTGGTGATGCTGCAGCTGATCACCACGTCCAGCGCCGCCGGATCCTGCTGCGCGGTGGCCAGGCAGTTCAGCGCCGCCGAGCTCGCCAGGGTGTAGGAATCCTCATCGCCCACCGACACCCGGCGTTCGCGGATCCCGGTGAGCCGTTCCAGGTCGATGTGGGTGCGGTGGCGGGTGGACGCCATGAGCTCGTCGGTCGTCAGGTGGGTTCCGGGCAGATGCCGGCCCGCGGCCGCGACCCGCGCGACGAAGGGGGCCTCACCGCCCTTGCCGGTTGTTTCCATCACCAGCCAGTGCCGAGTCATCGATGGCACCTCCTTGGCATGTCGGTCACCCACGCATCTCGAGGACTTCGGTCACCGGACGCCGGGTGGTGGGTTTCGTGTGTGGGTCCTTGGCCGGTGACCGGCCGACCCGGATCAGCAGCTGCGGCTGGCCGGAGCCGCCGGTGACCTGCCTGATGATGTCGCGGCTCAGCGACATCTCCGTCATGTGGGTCAGCGTGCAGGTGGCCATGCCGGCCAAAGTGCATTCGAGCAGCACCGCCGACAGCGCCTCACCGCAGCGCAGCACTTCGGCCGGCGCATCGTCGTGATGGGTGGACAGGACCACGATCTTGGAGTGGTCCTGGTCGATCGCGGCGCGGCGGCGGCCACCGCCCGCCGGGGGGAACGCGCGGGCGATGTCGACGCGCGCGGCCTCGGAACTGGACACCAGGGCGCTTTCGGGCACGTGGTCGGCGTTCGCTTCGAAGGGCGATGTCCACCAACGCAGTTCGGTCAGGTAGGACGTATCGCTTCGGCGCAACTGCTCGGTGAGCCGCGACGCCTCGGCCAGCCGCGGCCGCTCGTCGTCGTCGACCACGTCCAGCGACACGTCGTAGGGGGTCACTGCGCGGCTCAGGGCCGAATGCAGCGTGGGCCACGCGGTCGGTGCGCCCAGGGGCAGCCGGTCGGTGCGGCGGCGAAGGATCGCGTCGGCTCGCAGCCGGCACTGCGCCGTCACGTTCTCCACCGGCAAAAAGCCCACACTCGCGAGGTGATCCGGTCTGCCCTCGGTGGGAAAACGTTCGGTGACGCTTTCCCAGCCCGCGGCGGCCATGGCGACCCGCAGGTGGTCGAGGACGGCGCCGCAGCTCAGGATCAGCTCCCGGCCGGTGTGGTCGGTGGCGTGCATCGAGTGGCGCGGGTCGGCCCACAGGTGCAGCTTCGTGCCGTCGGCCACCCACCGCCAGGGCTGGCTGTTGTGCAGCGAAGGCGCGCGGCACGCGAGCGTCACCGCGTCCCGGATGACCTTCGCGGTCGGCACTTTCGCGTCCATCTCCACCATTTCGTCGATTTCGTGAGGCAAACTGTATGCCCCGTGCGGCGGGTGCGGGCAGGGCCGTTGGTCCCCGACGGCCGGGACGTTGGAACCTCCTGAGGGCTGTTACGTCGCGCGCCCCCAGAGGTCGTGCGCCTCGCGAGCGACGAGGTCCGGGCTGCGGGAGGTGTCGATCCGGTGCGCGCCGTCCCAGTCGGCGTGCCCGGCGGCCAGGGCGGCGGCGATCTCCGGGGTCACCTCCGAATTGCCCGCGGGCCTGGTCTTGATCCGGTCGGCCGCCACGTCGGCCGTCGCCGAGCACACGAATTCGACGAGCGCCGAGTGCGTCTCGGTGGCCAGTCGGTGAGCCTGGTCGCGCGTCCGCGGATCGCGCCAGGTGCCGTCGAGGATCACCGAGTGCCCCTCGCCCAGCAACTGCCGCGCGCGGCGGAGGGTGGTCTCGTAGACCACCGCGACCTGGTCGGGGCTGTAGAGCCCGGCGTTCAGCACCCCGGGCTCCCCGGCGATGTCGCCCGAGTCCCGAAGCTCTCGGCGCACGTCGTCGGTGGAAATGAGCTGCGCCCCAAACGATTCAGCCAACCCGCGGGCCACGGTGGACTTCCCGGTGCCCGGGTTGCCGCCGACGAGCGCAAGCCGAACGGTGCCGCTCTGCAGGTGCCGGGTGGCGATGGCCAGGTGGCGGGCGGCGTCGACGGACGCGCCCGGGCTGCCCTGTGAAACCCGGACGCAGTCCACCTTCGCCCGCACCGCGGCCCGGTAGGCGATGTAGAAGTCGGACAGCGCCGGCGGCGCCGCCCAACCCGCGTGCTCGGCGTAACGCTGCAGGAAGTAGTCGCCGAAGTCCTTGCGGCCCAGGAACTCCAGGTCCATCGCGAGGAAGGCGGCGTCGTCGATGCAGTCGACGTGGCGCAGCCGGTCGTCAAACTCCAGGCAGTCCAGCAGCGCTGGGGTGCCGCCGACCCAGAAGATGTCGTCGGCGAGCAGGTCGCCGTGCCCGTCGACGATGCGCCCGTCGCGAATACGCCGCGCGAACAGCCCCGCGCGCCCGGCGACGAACTGGGCCGCCAGGCGCTGTACATGAGCTACTTCCCTTTCGGCTATGCCCGGAATCGATTGGTTCGCATACCGTTCCAATTCGGACAGGTTCTCGCGCCAGCGCCACTCGATCGCGGCGGACTCGCCCTGGGCGTCGATCCGCTCGCCGCGCTCGGCGCGTTCGTGGAAGCGGACCAACACGGCCGCAACCGCGTCCAGCACGCGGTGGACGGACTCTGCGGTGTCGTGGGCCACCAGGTGCGCGAGGCGGTCCTCGTCGCGGTAGCGCCGCATGACCACGACCGGTTCGGCCGGGCCGCCGAGCGGGTCGGTGAGGTGGGCGACGCCGAGATAGCTCTCGGGCGAGAGCCGGCTGTTGAGCTCGACCTCCCGGCGGCAGGCGTGCTCGCGCTGCTGCGGCGTGCGGAAGTCGAGAAAGTCGGTCAGCACCGGCTTCTTGGCCTTGTATGCGCGGGCGCCGGCGAGAATGACGACACCCGTGTGGGTTTCGTGCAGATCGAGATAGGGCACGGCGGCGGCGCGGCCTTAGGACGGCCGCGCGACGATCACCGGCATCCGGACCGAATGGACCACGGCGTTGCTGACCGAGCCCAGCAACATGCCGGACAGGCCGCCGCGGCCGTGGCTGCCCACGACGACGAGTTGGGCGGATTCCGACTGTTCGATGAGCTGGCGGGCCGGCCGGTCGGAAACGACGACCCGGTTCACGGTCACGTCGGGATAGCGTTCCTGCCAGCCGGCCAGTTGTTCGGCCAGGCTCCGCTCGGCTTCCGCCTTCACCGCCGACCAATCCACTCCTGGCAGTTCGAAGACGTCGACGTCACTCCAGGCGTGCAGCGCCGTCAGCTCGACACCACGTCGCGACGCCTCGTCGAAAGCGACGGCCACCGCAACGTCCGATGCGGGTGAGCCGTCGATGCCCACGAGCACCGGGGCTTGCTGGGGGTGTGGCATGAGCGGGTCTTCGTCGCGGATGACTGCGACCGGGCAGCGCGCGCTGCGGACCACGCTGCTGCTCACCGAACCCAACAGCAGCCTGCTCATCGCCCCGCGTCCGTTGCTGCCGACGACGACCATCTCGGCCTCTTTGGACATCTCGACCAACGTGGGCACCGGGGGCGCGCACCTCAGCTCGCTTCGGAAGTCAACCTTGCGGTCCGTGGTGACGGCCTCTTCGGCGATCTTGACCGCCTGCTCGAGGACCTCCCGGCCTTGCTCCTCCTGCCACACCGCCACGCCGGTCGACAGTGGCAGGGCCGGATACATCGGCACCATCGCGTTCACCATGTGGACCACGGTCAGCGGGACGTGTCGCATCGCCGCGTCACGGGCCGCCCAACAGACGGCGGCGTTCGAGGCCGGCGATCCGTCGATTCCAACGACGATGCCATGGCGGTTTGCGAGTACGGACATGATGTTCTCCCTCTCCTCGCCCAAAACGCTATGGCGGGAACGGCCGTCGATCATGAGGCTTTAGTCACCAACCGCATGGCCATGAGGCCCCCTTGCACCCGTGGGCCTTGACCAGCGCCGGTGCTGTGGCATCGTCACAGAGGTGACCGAATCGCCTGTCACGGTCGATAGGCGCTACCACGACGCGGTGATTCTCGGGCTCGACTGTGTTGTCGTGGAGCCGGCACCGGGGGTGGAAGAAGCCCGCGGTTCGACCGCCAGATTTTTGCAGCGAGTGCGCAACGTCGGCGTCGCCACCGCCGCCTATTCGTCCACCCGGGACTGCGAAGCCGTGCTGCGCGCCGCGGGGGTCGAGGAAGTCGTCTGCGCCGACGGCGCCGGCGAGCGCGCCGATGCGGCGCTGACCATGACCGTGACGCGCCTGGGCGTGCGGCCGGGCCGTTGCGTCCTCATCGACTGCAGCGACGCGGGAATCGCGGCCGGCCGGGATGCCGGCTTCGGCCTCGTCATCGGTCTGGAGCGCAACGGAGGAGCCGGCGAATTGCTGTCCCGCGGGGCGGACATCGTCGTCGGCGATCTTGCCGAGGTCTCGGTGCAGCCCGGCGGCAAACCCTTGTCGACCATCGCCGACGCGATGCAGGTCTACAGCCAGTTGAAGGAACTGGTGGCCAGCCGGCGCCCGGCGGTGTTCCTCGACTTCGACGGCACGCTGTCCGAGACCGTCGCCGAGCCGGAGGCCGCCACCCTGGTCGAGGGCGCAGCCGAAGCACTGCGCGCGCTGGCGACCCAGTGCCCGGTCGCGGTGATAAGCGGACGCGATCTGGGCGATCTTCGTGAACGCGTGAACGTCGACGGAATCTGGTACGCGGGCAGTCACGGCTTCGAGCTCGTGGCACCGGACGGCACCCACCACGAGAACGCCGCAGCCGTCGGTGCCACCGCAGCCCTGACGCGTGCGGCCCACCGACTAGCGGAGCTGCTCGGCGAATTACCCGGAATCCGTGTGGAACACAAGCGCTTTGGGGTCGCGATTCACTACCGCAACGTCGACCCCGAACAGGTCGACCGCGTGATCGCGACGACACGCAAGCTCGGCCGATCCCAGGGCCTGCGGGTCACGGCGGGGCGCAAAGTCATCGAACTTCGGCCCAGCCTCGATTGGGACAAGGGCAGGACGCTCACCTGGATCCTCGAACACATCGAGGGAACGGGGAGCGGCACCGTGCTACCGATCTATGTCGGCGAAGACCTTGCCGACGAGGACGCCTTCGACGCGGTCCAATTCGACGGCGTCGGAATTGCGTTGCGGCACAACGAGGACTGGGATCGCCCATGCGCCGCGCTGTTCAGCCTGGCGGATCCGTCCGCGGTGTGTGATTTCGTCCGGCGCCTGGCCAACGATCTACGCGTGGCGGCCGAGCCCAGCGATCCGTGGGAGCTCGTTTACGAGGGATATGACCCCGATTACGAGCGACTGCGCGAAACGCTGTGCGCCGTCGGTAACGGCTACGTCGTCACCCGTGGCTGCGCCCCGGAGGCGACAGCAGCCGAGGCGCATTACCCTGGGACGTATGTGGCCGGCGTCTACAACACGCTGGTCGATCGCGTCGCCGGCCGGACCATCGAGAACGAAAGCCTGGTCAACCTCCCCAACTGGCTCTCGCTGACGTTTCGGATCAACGGCGGGCAGTGGTTTCACATTGACGACACCGAATTGTTGTACTACCGGCAGACATTCAACCTGCGACACGCGACGTTGACGCGCACCCTGCGGTTCCGGGACGGCGCTGACCAAATCACGACCGTGATCCAAGAACGGTTCGCGTCCATGGACCAGCCGCACTTGCTCGCCATGCAAAGCACGATCGTTGCTGAGAACTGGTCGGGCACCATCGAATTCCGGTCGCTGCTGGACGGCAACGTCTGCAATACCATGGTCGAGCGCTACCGTTCGTTGTCGAGCACGCACCTCGCGACAACCGTGATCGACGAATCCGCAGCCGACTCGGCGATATTGCGCACCGAAACATCGCAATCGCGCATCAGCATCGCGGTGGCCGCGCGCAGCACCGTGTGGTGCGACGATGCTCGGGCCGTTGCGCAGTACAAAATCGTGCGGGAAGCCGGTCGCGGCGGGCACGACATCCAGGTCGCGCTGGCCGTGGGGCAATCGGTCACGCTGGAAAAGGTCGCGACCATCTTCACGAGCCGGGACAGCGCCATCTCGGAGCCCGCGAGCACCGCCCAGCTGCACCTCGACGCCGCCGGACGATACGCCGAGCTGCATCGTCAGCATGCCCGGGCGTGGGCGCTGCTGTGGGAACAATGCGCCATCGGCCTGGCCGACGGCATCGATAGCGCCGATGCGCTACGCATCCTCCGGCTGCACTTGGTGCACCTGCTGCAGACGATCTCGCCGCACACCGCCGACCTCGACGCCGGCGTCCCCGCGAGGGGCCTACACGGTGAGGCCTACCGCGGTCACGTCTTCTGGGACGCGTTATTCGTGGCCCCGGTCCTCGGCATACGGATGCCGAACGTCACCCGGTCGCTGCTGCTTTACCGCTATCGGCGGCTGCCCGAGGCCCGCCGCGCAGCGCGGGTGGCGGGTTACCTCGGCGCGATGTATCCCTGGCAGTCGGGTAGCGACGGCCGAGAGGTCAGCCAGGAAATGCACCTCAATCCGCAGTCCGGCCGGTGGAATCCGGATCCGAGCGGCCGTGCGCATCATGTCGGTCTCTCCATCGCCTACAACCTCTGGCAGCACTATCAGGTGTCGGGCGACCGCCAGTTGCTTGTTGACTACGGGGCCGAGATGCTGGTGGAGATCGCACGGTTCTGGGCGGGTCTGGCGAAACTGGACAAGACTCGCGGACGTTACACGATCCGCGGCGTCATCGGCCCCGACGAATTCCATTCGGGTTATCCGGGCAAGGAATACGACGGCATCGACAACAACGCATACACGAATGTGATGGCCGTCTGGGTGATCATGCGGGCGATGGACGCGCTCGATCTGCTACCGCTGCGGGACCGGCTCGATCTGGTGGCGAAAGTGGATCTCACGGCCGACGAGCTCGATAGGTGGGACCGCGTGACGCGCCGGATGTTCGTGCCCTTCCACGACGGTGTGATCAGTCAGTTCGAAGGTTATGCGGAACTGGCGGAACTGGATTGGGAGGAGTACCGGCAGCGGTACGGCAACATCCAGCGGCTCGACCGTATTCTCGAGGCCGAGAACGACAGCGTGAACAACTACAAGGCGTCCAAGCAGGCCGATGCGCTGATGTTGTTCTACTTGCTGTCGTCGGACGAGCTGCTGGGTCTGTTGGGCCGGCTCGGTTACCGCTTCGCGCCCGAGCAGATCCCGGAGACCGTGGACTACTACATCAAACGCACTTCCCACGGTTCCAGCCTGAGCGCCGTCGTACATGCCTGGGTCCTCACCCGTGGCAACCGGCATCACGCCATGAAGTACTTCGTACAAGTTTTGGCTTCCGACGTCGTCGACATCCAAGGCGGCACCACGTCGGAGGGGATACACCTGGCCGCGATGACCGGCAGCATCGACCTGCTGCAACGGTGTTTCACCGGACTCGAAACCCGCGACGACCGGCTGATCCTCAGCCCGCAATGGCCAGATGCCCTGGGCTCCATCGAGTTTCCCTTCATCTATCGCGGCCAACGGCTACACCTTCGGGTCAGCGGACGGGCGGCCGAGCTGACCTCCGAGGCGGGCAACAGTGCACCGGTCGCGGTGGAATGCCGTGGCCGATTGCAGCACCTGGCCCCAGGGCATACGGTCGAGGTCGCCTAAAGCCGGGTGACCAATTCCTCCGAACGTGGGTCGAACGACCCTGCTGAACCAGGCCGTCTGCCCATAACGTGGCCAGTGACGGGCCATCGATGTCCCGGTGGTCAGTCATAGAGGAGGACTCGATGAACAATCCGCAGTCGTCGCAGCGGATCGTGGTAGGTATCGACGGCTCGGACGCCGCGATCAACGCGGCCAAATGGGCAGCCGCGGAGGCCGCCAGCCGCAACATCCCGCTCCGGCTGATCCATGCCATACCGAGACGGGGTGCGGGCGATGACGGCTTGGACATCGAATACGCCCAATCGTCGTTGCGCGCCGCCGATGCAGCGCTGCAGGAGATGGGCACGCCGGTCAAGGTCGAATGCGACATCGTCCGCGGTTCCTCGGAGGACGCGTTGATCGACGAATCACGCGACGCCGCAATGGTGTGCGTGGGTTCGGTGGGGACGGGCTGGGTGGCCCGCAAGGTCCTCGGCTCGACCGCGCATACCCTGGTGAAGAAGGCACACTGCCCGGTGGCCGTCATCCGGAGCAGCCGCGACGGCGCCGATCAGGATGGCGGATACGTCGCAGTTGCCGTCGAGGAGTCGGACGCCAACGACGCGGTGCTCGAGCACGGGTTCCGCGAGGCGCGCCTTCGTGACGCACCGATCTTGGCGATGGGCGTCTGGCGGTGGGGCCTCGGCGAGATTCCCTACCAGCAGCTGGATCAGCGGCTCGGACCCTGGGTATCGGAGCATCGCCAGGTGCACGTCCAACCCGCCGCGGCGAGGCGCGGGGCTGCCGAATTCCTCACGCGCACAAAAGAACCTGTCCAGCTCGCGGTCGTGGGCAGCGAGGATGCCGACAAGGTCGCCCGCATGGTCGGGCCGATCACCCCGCATCCGGGCGGCAACACCGGATGTTCGGTGCTCGTCATCCGCGACTGACGGCGGCTATCCGGCCGCCCAATCCTTGGCGCGGTCAAGCTCGTCAAGCCCGAACACGGCGATCTCGCCGGGAACCATCCACGCCACTGCGTGCAGCACGGGAGCGACCCAGTCCTTGTCGGAGACCACCGCGATCCGCTTGAACGCCGAATGGTGCGGCAGGACGGTGCCGAAGCCCAGCTTGAGATCCTCGAGGAACCCACCCGGCCCGAATCCCTCGTAGTCGGACGCGATGACCTCGACGATCCTGACCTCGCCCGTCTGGAGCACCTTGTCCATTTCGGGCTTGAAGTCGCGCAGCTCGTCACCGCGCAGGCGGCCCGACACGCGGATGCCGATCACATTCTCCGGCACGTCCGGGAGCAGCTCGATCATAGGAAGCCTCCTTCGCGGGCATCGATCCTCATCGTCAGCGGACAACCAGCACGGGCACCCGCGCCGACTGGGCCACCGCCGAACTCACCGAGCCGAGCAGCATCCCGGGAAATCCGCCACGGCCGCGGCTGCCGACCACCACCAGTTGGGCGTGTTCGGATTCCTTCAGCAGCCATTCGGACGGCTTGTCGCAGAACAGTTTCCGCTCGACGTGCACCTCGGGATAGCGTTCTTGCCAGCCGGCCAGGCGTTCGGCGAGGATCTCGTGCGCCTCTTGCTCCCGGTCATGCCAGTCCATGCCGAGGATGGGGAATACGCCCACGTCGCTCCACACGTGCAGGGCCACCAGCCCCACCCCGCGGCGCGAGGCCTCGTCGAAGGCCAGGGCGGTCGCCTCTTCGGAGGCCGGGGATCCGTCGATGCCCAGCACCACGGGCGCGCCGGGGTCCGGGGCCGCCCTGTCGCCGGTGTGGATGACCGCGACCGGGCAATGGGCGTAGTGCACGAGTCCGGTGGTTACCGAGCCCAGCAGCAAGCGGCCCACCGCTCCCAGTCCCTGGTTTCCGGCGACGAGCACCCAGGCCTTCTTGGAGGCCTCGATCAGCGCCGGGACGATGGCGGAATAGACGGTCTCGGTGTGTATTTCGGGCGATTCGGACGCGCCCAGGCTGGCGCTGAGTGTCTTGCGGGCCTGGTCGATCACGTGCTGAGCGCTGTCCTGTTGCCAGTCGGGCATCTCGGCATACAGTTGCCCCACCGGCCAGCCGACCACGATGGGCGGAACGACGTACATCAGCGTGATGGGCAGGTCACGCATGATCGCCTCGCGTGTCCCCCATGCGACGGCGGCGTCGGACGCGGCCGACCCGTCAACACACACCAGTACTCCGTATTCTTTCGCGTCTGCCGTCATTTTCCGCTCCTCTACGCCGGCGTTTCGTCGAATTGGGGCAACTCGATCTCGAGGTGCCGAATAGACCCGTAATCGATTGGCCTGCAAGGCCAGCCGAGATCGAAGAAGACCGTGAGCATGAGGTGGTTCTCGCCGAGGACGTCCGCGACGAACCGCCCGATTCCGTGGGCGCGGGCGATCGGGGCCAGGTGCTTGAGCAGGGCCGTGCCCACGCCCACCGAATGGTCTTGGTGGGCGACCACGACCGCGACCTCGGCCGCGTTCGGGTCGTCGACGACGACGTAGTGGGCCACGCCGATCAGCCGATCGGCGTCGAAGGCACCGAGGGCGTACAACCCGTCCGCCGGCTCGGTCAGCTTGGCTACGATTTCGTGCAGCGGCGACAGCTGCAGCGTGAAGAAACGAAAGTACCGGTCGTGATCGGACAGGTGTTGATGCAGCGCCGAAACGGCCTCGGCGTCGGCGACGGTCAAGGGACGCAACGAAACCAGGCGTCCATCGAGCAACCGAGCAGTAGCCACGGCGTCCACCGATCGATTACTCACAACCCCCGACGATATTCGGCGGCGGCGCGGCCGGGCAGGGCCGTTAGACCCCATGGCCCCTCCCATTGGTCCCGTTCGGGGCGACCGCTATTCGTCGATCAGCGGGGCCACCCAGTGCACCCGGGTACCACCCTCCGGGGGGCCGGTGATCTCGCAGGCCCCGCCCAGTTGTTCGGCGCGCCGCTTCATGTTGGCCAGGCCGCTGCGCCGCGTGTTGCCGCCGGGTATGCCGGAGCCGTTGTCGACGATGTCGAGGACGAACATGTCGGCGACGCTGATCTCGACGGTCAGCCGCGATGCCCCCGAATGACGCAGGGCATTGCTGACGGCCTCCGTGCTCACGGCCTCGGCATGGTCGGCAAGCTCGCCGCCGACGGCGGTCATCGGCCCGTGCATGCGCAGGGTGGTCACGATGTCACGGTTCTCGGTCAGGTCGGCGACCACCTGTTGGATGCGATGCCGGAAGTCGTTCTTACCCGGCGGGGATTTCAGCTGGAAGATCGTCGTGCGGATCTCCTCGATGATGGTTTGGAGATCGTCGAGCGTGCGGTTGAGCCGGTCGGACACCTCCGGGGACCTCGCCCGGGCCAGCGTTCCCTGCAGATCCATGCCGGCGGCGAAAAGCCGCTGGATGACGTGGTCGTGCAGGTCGTGGGCGATGCGTTCGCGCTCGGCCAGGATGGTCAGCTGGCGCGCGTCGTCACGGGCCGACGCGAGCACGAGCGCTATCGCCGCATGGGTGGCGAAGTCGCTGACCAGATCGAGGTAGCTGTCGTCGAAGGGCGACTGGTGGCTGCCGCGGGCGATGGCGATCACTCCGACGACCTCGTCTTGGGCGCGTAGCGGCATCAGGATGGCCGGGCGCTGCCCGACATCGGTGAATGCCTGAATCGGGTACCGCAACGTCTCGGTGATCAGCGGTTCACCGGACCGGAAAACGGCCCCGCTGGTGGAGCCGTCCACCGGAACGCGTTGGCCGACCACCTCGGCGGCATGCACACCCACCGCCGCCGAGACCACCAGCGTCTCGACCTCGTCGTCGGGCAGGTCGGGATCGGCCGGCACCAGGACGATCGCCTGCTCGGCATCGGTCAGGGCCCGGGCACGTTCGGCGATCAGCTGGAGCGGGCGCCGGTGCGGCTCGGTGCTGGACAGCAGCGCGGTGGTGATCTCGCGGCTGGCCTCCATCCACTTCGCGGCCGTCCGCTCGCGTTCGAACACCTGGGCGTTGTCGATCGCGATCGCGGCGGCGAACGCCAGGGCGCGAGCCGCCACCTCGTCGGACTCGGAGAACACCCGCTGCGGTTCGACGTGGGTGAGGTAGAGGTTGCCGAACACACTGTCGCGGATGGTGATCGGCACGGCGAGGAAGCCGCGCATCGGGGGGTGGTGCTCGGGAAACCCGACGGCGGCCGGATGGGCGGTCAGATCGTCCATCCGCAACGCCGGCGTGTCCAGCATCGACAAGCTCAGCAGGCCCTTGCCCACCGGCAGGTGCCCGATCCGGGCCACCGTGTCGGCATCCATCCCCTCGTGGACAAACGAGAGCAGGTTGCCCTCGGGATCACGGATGGCCAGCGCGCCGAAGGGGGCGGAGGTCATTTTTCTGGCCGCGCCAATGATCCGGTGCAGCGTCGCGTCGAGGTCGAGGCCCGCGCCGATCTCGACGATGACCCGCAGCAGCTGCTCCATTTGGTCGCGAGCCGCCAGCAACTCGTCGAGTTGCTCGTGCATCCTGCTGACCAGGCCCCGCTGGCCTAGTCCGGCGAATGCCGAGCCGCTGTCGTCGCTCGTCAAACCGACAAACCTCCCCGACACTCCAATTGCGACAATGCCTAATGGCAAGATCAGCCTAATCGCAAATTGTCAAGCACCCAAGCGAATGGTTGTCGTCGAAGGTGTGACAGGTTCCGATTGGCGCTAGTCGGTCGACGTGTCCGTCGGCGCGGCGGGGTGGCCGGGCCGTTGGTCCAACTTGGACGCGAACACCGCCGCCTGGGTCCGGCGCTCCATGCCGAGTTTGGCCAGCAACCGCGACACGTAATTCTTCACCGTCTTCTCGGCCAGGAACATCCGGGCGGCGATCTGCCGGTTGGTCAGGCCCTCGCTGAGCAGCCCCAACAGCGTTCGCTCCTGTTCGGTGAGCCCGGACAGTGGGTCTTCGCGCTCCGCCGCGCCGCGGAGCTTGGCCATCAGAGCCGCCGCCGCCCGGTTATCCAACAGGGATTTGCCGGCGCCCACCTCCTTGATGGCGTGGGCCAGCTCCATGCCCTTGATGTCCTTGACCACGTAACCGCTGGCGCCGGCCAGAATCGCCTCCAGCATCGCTTCGTCGGAGGTGAACGACGTCAGCATCAGGCAGCGCAGGTCGGGATGATCGGACACCAGGTCGCGGCACAGTTCGATGCCGTTGCCGTCGGGAAGCCGCACGTCAAGCACGGCGACGTCGGGTCGCAGCGCCGGTATCCGCGCCTTCGCCTCGGAGACGGAGCCCGCCTCGCCAACGATCTCGAGCTCGGGGTCCGCCGCCAGGAGATCGGCGAGGCCGCGCCGGACGACTTCATGGTCATCGACCAGGAAAACCTTGACCATTAAGAACCCTTCCGCCGGTCGTGGGACCTCCCCATCACACATTAACTATCGTACAAATTTCACAAATGTTGCCGATTGACGATCAACAGCGAACAGTCCGCGTCCGCCATCACCGAACTGCCGACGGGTCCGACAAGCTCGGCAACGTGCTGACGATTGTCGGCGCCGACGATCACCAAGCCGACCGGCCCACGGTGTCCGGCCAGGTAGTCCAGCAGGCCGACGTGTATCGCCATCGATTCGACCCGAAGCTGCGGATGGCGTCGCTTCCACCCGGACAGGCGGCGATCCAGGTCGGCGAGTGCCCGGCGATCGGCCTCGGTATCACCGTGTTCGGCCCGCCCCGTTCGCCGCGAGACGACCGCCTCGAGCGCCGCACCGCGCAGCACCGCCTCTTCGATGGCGGCGCCGAGCAGAACCGAGTCCGGGGACCCGGCTATCTCGACGACCGCACTTTCTGCGGGCTGCCCGCGATAACCGTCGCGGCCCCGGACGATCGCCACCGGGCAACGCGCCGATACGGCCAATGCCGCCGCGGTGGAGCCGACCCGGCCCGGTTGAAAGTGGCGCAGTCCGACGGCGCCCACGCAGACCATGGCGGCCGACGCCGACGAGCGAATCAGCGATCCGACCGCGGGTCCGTGGACGATCTCCGTCTCGACCTGCACCGGCTTGCCCACGGCTCGAATCGCCGTCACCGCCTGGCGGACCGCCAGCTGCGCGGTTTGTTCGCCGTCGCCGGGGTAGGTCGCGTAGAGCAGGCGTAGCGGAACGTCGCGACTCGCCGCCTCGTCGACCGCCCACAGTGCCGCGCGTATCGCCGCTTTGGAACCGTCGATACCGGCGACGATCGACTTGGTTCTGGCTGGCTGCGTCATCGGGCCTCAGTGGCGGATCACAAGCACCGAGCAGTCGGGGTAGCCGACGATCGGATGGCAGTTCGGGGTGGCCAGCGCGGCCATCTCCTCGGCATCGGCACTGCCCACCACCGCCAGTTCGATTGCGCTACCGGGCTTTCCGCCGTATTTCGCGCCGGTTCCCGCGGCCACCGTCTGGACGCGGACGTCCGGATAACGGCGAACCCAGCTGTTCAGTCGCCGGTCGATTTGACGCACGATGGCGCGGCGGCGTCGCCCTTCCTCCATCGCTTGGTGCACCACCTCGTCGTTGTCCGGCTCGTCGTTGAGCACGACGGCGATCACACCAAGCTCCGTCGGCGATCCGTCGGGATTGGTACGAATGATCGCGACGGGGCAGCGCGCGCGCGCCACCAGGCCCGTGGCCGTCGGGCCCAAGAGCCCGTCGGACGCCCATCCGCGCCTGGCGGTGCCTACACACACCAGGGCCGCGTCCTGGGATTGGTTGATCAACGCCTCCGCGGGATTCCCGGAAACGATGGCCGTCTCGATCTCGACCGGCTTCCGCTCGGTCTGTATGGCGCACTCCGCTTCGGCCAACGCCATTTCGCCGCGTTCGACCTCCCATTCGGAACGAGGCCCCGATCCGACGCGCCGCGGCCCTCGCGGCATGACATACACCAGGCGAAGTGGCAACTGCCGGCCGATCGCCTCGTCGATTGCCCACTTCGCGGCGTTGACCGCGGCTTGGGAGCCGTTGACGCCGACGACCACAGCCTTGGCGTCCAGCTGGCTCATGTCGGCTCCTGATTGTTCCGATGGCTCAGTTTTCAGGCTATTGCGGCGGCGCCCGCTCGGCAGGGGCCGTTAGGCCTCAGCCGCGAAGTCGTTCGTCCCCACCTCTGGTGGTTCGGCGACCAGCTCGAACAATCGCTCTATGTCGGCACGTTCGAAGACCGCCGTACCGGGTGTCATCAGCATCGCCGCTCCCGCCGCGATCCCGTAACGAACCGCTTTGGCGAGGGGCCATCCGTGCGTGAGGCCCACCGTGATCGCGGCAACCATCGCATCGCCCGCCCCGACACCACTCCCGCCTGGCATCGGGACCGCCGGAAACCGCTGGCTGGCATGGCGTGTCGCCAGCAGCGCGCCATAGGAACCCAGGGAAACCACGACGACTTGTGCGCGGCCACTGTCGATGAGTTGGTGGGCGGCCTCTAGCTGCTCGGACTCGGTGGCGAGTCGGCGACCGACGCATTCCCTTAGTTCTCGCACGCTCGCCTTGAGCAGGAACACCCCTGAAGAGATGTGCTGCAAGCCGCCGCCGGAGGTGTCCAGGACCAGCTTGACGCCCAACTGCCGGCAGATGTCGGCAACCCGCTGATAGTAGTCGGCAGGTACACCCGGTGGCAGACTTCCGCTTGCCACAACGACTTCGGCCGATTGGGCTGCCACCCGCAATTGATCGAGGCATTGCTCCTGCTCGAGGACGGTGAGCTCCGGCCCCGGCAGGACGAACCGGTATTGCTGGCCGGTGCTGGTCTCGTTGACGGTGAAACTCTCGCGCGTTTGGGCAGCGACCGGAACCTGCCGGAACGGGACTTCCGCCTCGCTGAGCAGGCTCATGACGAGACCCCCGTGCGAGCCGCCCGCGGGAAACACCGCCAGCACCGAGCTACCAAGGACCTTCGCGATCCGGGCGACGTTGATGCCGCCTCCGCCCGGGTCGTAACGCGTCGCAGAGCAGCGCAACTTATCGGTCGGCCGCACGACGCCGACACTCGTCGTGATGTCGAGCGCGGGATTCATGGTCAACGTCACGATTCGAGTTCGGCGAACCGGGTCGGAAGGCATCTCCATCTTGATTGGCTCCGCAGGGGTTAGAGGCCGCTGGGATACGTTTCGGGCGTTTCGCCGGCGATCCAGAGGCTGGTGACCTCAAGGGGTTCCAGCGCCCGGGTCCTATCGATGTGGATCATCGCGTCGAACTGGTCGGCGGGGCGGACGTGGAAGTAATGGCTCTGCCGTTCGGTCTCTGGGCGGTAGATCACGCCGATGGCGCGCCCCAACCGGACCGCGCTCAGCGGTTCCGCGGCCCCCGGGCTGATGTGTGCGGACACCAGGAATTCGCTCCTGCGTGTCTCGTGCAGGAGTTCTTCGATGCTTCCATTGAGCGCCGGGCGCACGACCTTGCGTTCGGCGATGCCACCCCAGTCGCTGGCGGCGGTGACCGTGCCCGTGTAGGTGCTGAAGCCGATCAGACGTGCCTCGTCGCCGTGCCGCTGCCGGACCAGTTGGCCCAGTGTGAGTTGTCCATCGGCCCAGACTTCGGTGGCGCGGGCGTCCCCGACGTGAGAGTTGTGGGCCCACACGACGATTCGTGCCGAGGGGATATCTTGGTGGCGGTCCAGATGCTTCAGCAGCGCCTCGAGCGTCTGCGCCATGTGTTTGTCGCGCAGGTTCCACGAGGTGACTCGCCCGCTGAACATCGCCCGGTAGTACACCTCCGCGTTGTGCACCGTCTGGGCGTTCTGGTGGGCGTAGAACAATTCGTCCTCGGCGAGCAGACCGTCCCTGCGCGCGTAGGCCAGTTCGTTGCGCTGCATGTCGACCAGTTGATCGACGGCTTCCTGTTCGCACGATGGGCCGGCGCCGAAGGCGGCCGAGAAGCCGTACGCCTGGCCGTCGTCCGCCGAGGCGTGGTCGAAGCAGGCATAACGCTCGCGCGCCCGCGCCGCCGCCTTGGGGTCGACCTTGTCGAGGTAGCCGATCACTTCCTGCATCGACCGGTGCAGGCTGTAGAGATCCAGCCCGTAGAAGCCGGCCTGCCGCTGCCCGTTGTTCTCGTGCAGCCGGTTTCGGGTGCGCAGCCACTCGACGAAGTCACGCACGACGGTGTTGCGCCACATCCACGCGGGGAATCGCTCGAATCCGCTCAACGCCTCGTCGGCACTGGTGTCGTCACCGATGCCGCGAACGTAGCGATTCACCCGGTAGGCGTCGGGCCAGTCCGCCTCCGCCGCGACGGCACAGAAACCCTTCTCCTCGATCAACCACTTCGTGATTTCCGCGCGGGCCTCGTAGAACTCGTGTGTGCCATGCGAACTCTCGCCGATCAACACGATGCGCGCATCGCCGATCAACTCTTCCAGCGTGTCACGCGGCGGGACGCCCGCCGGCGCATCGATGGCCACCCGGGCGATCACCTCGGCCGGAGTCCGCGCCGCGACCCTCGCCGGGATGCCGGTCGTCGGCGTCGCGAGGAACCGGCGGACCTCTTCGTCGGTCACTTGCCGGAAATCCCAGAACGACTCCCCGACCGCGAGAAACGGAGTGGGCATGCTCGCGCATACGACGTCGTCGACCTGGCCCGCGAATTCCCGGCACGTGGACTCCGGGGCCGCCGGCACGGCGATGACGATGTGTGCGGGCTCGGCCTCGCGGAGCGCCTGGACCGCCGCGAACATGCTTGCACCGGTGGCTAATCCGTCGTCGACCAGGATCACCGTCTTGCCTGCCACGTCCACGGGCGGACGCCCGTCGCGATAGGCGGCCTCGCGCCGAATCAGTTCCCGGCCTTCACGCTCGGCGACGGCACGCAATTCCTGCGGGGTGATACGCAGGCCGCGCACGACGTCGTCGTTGACCACGACGCGGCCCCCGCTCGCCAACGCCCCCACGGCGAACTCCTCATGGCCGGGGGCACCGAGCTTGCGCACGATGAAGGCATCCAGCGGGGCATGCAGCGCCGCCGCCACCTCCCATGCGACGGGTATGCCGCCGCGCGCCAGGCCCAGCACGAGCACATCGTGCCGATCGCGGTAGGCACCGAGGAGGTTCGCCAGCACGCGGCCGGCCTCGGCGCGGTCACGGAACACCCGCCGCGGCGAGCGTCGGGTCGCGTCAGCTGCTCTGGTCATCACACACCGCGCCTGTAGTCATGGCAGTCTCCTCGATCTTGACCATCGACGAATTAATCCGACCAGCCCGCCGTAATCGGCGGTAGGGCATGAAGTCCCAGGCTTGCGGGTCGTTCGTCGGCTCAGCTTCTGCGGCGCAGCTCGCCGATATAGGCCATGACCCGGTTGAGGATGAGGCCGTAGGCGTCGCCGTCGTCCACCAGCCGGGGCAATCCGCAGTGGCGGAGAAAGCCGTCCAGGCGCTTGTCCAGGCTCCAGTCGAGATAGGTGTCGCTGGCATAGGGCGAGTGCAGGAACTCGGACGCGATCTCATCGACGTCGGCATCGGTCATCGACGGGGATCCCTCTGTGGTAGGGGTCATTTGGCTTCCTACCCGCTCCGAGCGTGATCCCTGATGGCGGCCTGCACCGCGGCAAAGCGTGAGCGTGCCCGTTCGTCGGCGGCCTTCTGTTCGGTGGCCGTCACGACTATCGCGTCCGGACCGGGGAACACGGTCGCCTCCTCCCCGGTGGCCAGCCACCGGACCCGGTACGGCGGTTCCCCATTCGGTGAACGCACCGAGGTGATCAACCCGCGCAGATCCGGTCGCCCGACCGTGCCGCTCTTGATGACGAGCCAGTCACCCGCATCGGCAATCACTATCAGCTCCCTTCGAAAAATATTGCAAAGCAAATTAACTCGCGTTATCAACGCATCTCCAAGACCTCGCGTACCGGCCGGCGCGGCGTCGGTTCGGGAGCGCCCTTGCCCGAAAATGCGGTGCCGACCCGGATCAGAACTTGGGGTACCGCTTCGGTCTCGGGTATGAGCTCCCCGATCATGTCGCGACTGGCCTGCAGCTCCGTCACGTGTGTCACGGTGCAGGTCGCCAGTCCGGCCATGGTGCACTCGAGCAGAACTGCCGAGAGGGCCTGGCCGCACCGGAACGCGTCCGCGCGGGTGTCCCCCGGCGTGGACAGGACAACGATCTTTGCTTGATCGTGGAGGCTCGCCGAGCTCCCCCGGGCGTGCCCGTCGGCGGGGAATCGGCGGTTCACGCCGTCGGTACGGGGCTGCGCCTCGTTGACCAGGGCGGCCTGAGGTATGCCGTCGTCGTGCCTGCCGGGCGCTGTCCACCAACGCAATTCGTGATGGTAGAGGTCGTCGTAGCGCCGCAGCGCCTCATTGAGGTGCGCCGCCTCGACCAGCCGCGGCAGTGCGTCGTCGGCCAGTACGTCGAGGGCGGCCAGGTCGGGATTGAAGGCACTCCGAAGCACCGGCTCGAAGGACGCCCACCCCTTCGGGGCCCCGAACGGACGCCGGTCGGTCCTGCGACGCAGGATCGCCGCCGCGCGGTCTCGTCGCGCCACGGCGACGTAGTCGGCCGAAACGAAGTCGATGGAGGCCAGGTGGTCGGGGTTGTTGGGATTGGGAAACTCGTCGGCGTCGGCGACCCATCCCTCGGCGGCCATCGCGACCCGGAAGTGATCGAGCACCGCGCCGCAGCTGATGATCGACTCGCGTCCCGAGCTGTCGGCCGAGGACACCATGCGGTGCGGGTCGGCGAAGAGGTCGACGGTCGGGCCGCCGGCAACCCATCGCCATGGCTGGCTGTTGTGCAGCGAGGGGGCGCGGCAGGCGAGATCCACCGCCCGGGTCAGCACTTTGCTGTCGACCATCGTCTGGGTCATTGTTCTTCGCCTCTCCTGTGTTACTTGGACCCTCGGGCATGCGGGCATCGCACGCCAGGGTCCTTGGTCCCCAGCGTCAGGTCATTGGACCCGGGGTCGACTGATGA
The DNA here is from genome assembly GCF_001665605.1 of Mycobacterium sp. 852014-50255_SCH5639931. GTDB lineage: Bacteria > Actinomycetota > Actinomycetes > Mycobacteriales > Mycobacteriaceae > Mycobacterium > Mycobacterium paraffinicum. The sequence continues at coordinate 22,760 of NZ_LZSV01000028.1, read as the reverse complement.
CCTTTGTCTCTATTGCGGCGACGCCGCGCGGCAAACGATGTAGTCGACCACCCCGACCGAGGACCCGTGATGGACGTCATCCGCAAAACAGCCCATGACCATCGTGTTCGGCCCAACCTGACGGACTACGAGCACGAGCGCGCCCAGTTCCACTGGTCCGACATACCGGATCTGTGCGAAGGCATGGGACCCGGCCTGTGCAACATCGCCTACGCCGCCCTTGACCGTCACACCGCTGGGCCGGCCGCGACGCGGACGGCGTTGCGGTTTGTCGTCGATCGCCCATCGGACGGCGTGATCACCACCCGCGACCTCAGCTACGCCGAGCTCGGCCAACTCTCCAGGAAATTCTCCAGCGCGTTGCGCGCGTTGGGCGTCAACCGGGGCGACCGGGTTTTCATCGTGATGGCCCGTGGCCCCGAGCTCTATATCTCGATGCTCGGCGCGCTGCGCAACGGCAGCATCGTCTCGCCGTTGTTCTCGGCCTTCGGGCCGGAGCCGATCGCGACCCGAGTCAACCTCGGGCGCGCCGACGTCCTGGTCACCACGAGGGCGATCTACCAGCGCAAGATCGCCAAGATTCGTGATCGGCTGCCGTCGGTGCGGCACATCTTCGTCGTCGATGACGGGCAGGGCGACGGTGCGCCGGCGGGGACCCTCGACTTCTGGCAATGGGTGAACGCGGCCGATGAGAACCCGCCGGTCGAGCCCACCACCGCCGACGACCCGGCCTTGCTGCACTTCACCAGCGGGACCACGGGTACGCCGAAGGGCGCCATCCACGTGCACGGCGCCGTCGCGATGCACTACGTCACCGGCCTGTATGCGCTCGATCTGCACCCCGACGACACCTATTGGTGCACGGCCGATCCCGGCTGGGTGACGGGGACGTCCTACGGCATCATCAGCCCGCTGCTGCACGGCGTGACCTCCATCGTCGACGAAGCGGATTTCGACGCCGAACGGTGGTACCGCATCCTGCAGGGCGTGTCGGTGTGGTACACCGCACCGACCGCCATCCGGATGCTCATCAAGGCGGGACCGGAACTGCCCGCGCAGTACCACTTTCCGCGGCTGCGATTCATCGCCAGCGTGGGCGAACCGCTCAATCCCGAAGCCGTCTGGTGGGGAAAACGGGTGCTGGGCTTGCCGATTCACGACAATTGGTGGCAGACCGAGACGGGCGGCATCATGATCGCCAACACGCCCGCGTTCGACATCAAGCCCGGCTCGATGGGCCGCCCGCTGCCCGGGGTGGACGCTTTCATCGTCCGCAGCAACGACGACGGCACCGCCGAGGTGATCGACGAACCCGGCGTCGAGGGTGAGCTCGCGCTCAAACCCGGCTGGCCGTCGATGTTCCGCGGATACCTGAACGCCGAGGAGCGCTACCGCAGCTGCTTCGCAGACGGCCTATACCTGACCGGGGATCTCGCGACGAAAGACTCCGACGGCTACTTCTGGTTCGTCGGGCGCAAGGACGACGTGATCAAGTCCGCGGGGCATCTGATCGGGCCGTTCGAAGTCGAGAGCGCACTGACCGATCATCCGGCGGTGGCCGAGGCGGCCGTCATCGGCATACCCGATCCGACGGTCGGTGAGATGGTCAAAGCCTTCGTCACCCTGAAGGACGGTGTCGTGGCCGGCGAAGACCTGCGGCTGGAACTGCTGGGCCACGCGCGCAAGCGGCTCGGGGCCACGGTGGCGCCCAAGGAGATCGAGTTCGTCGACTCCTTGCCGCACACCAGCAGCGGCAAGATCATGCGGCGCCTGCTCAAGGCCCGCGAACTGGGGTTGCCGGAGGGCGACACCTCCACCATCGAGCAGCACCCGACCCACCAATCCGAGGGAGTACCGTCGTGACCGATACGAAGCTGGCCCATGAGCTGTTGTCGGACATGATCCGCGTGCGGCGCATGGAGGAAAAATGTGCCGAGCTCTACAGCGCGGCCAAGATTCGCGGATTCCTCCACCTCTACGTCGGTGAGGAAGCCGTGGCCGCCGGGTCGCTGCGCGCGCTGGCCGACGACGACGCGGTGGTCGCGACCTACCGTGAGCACGCGCACGCCCTGTTGCGGGGCATCCCGATGACCTCGATCATGGCCGAGATGTTCGGCAAGCAGGAGGGCTGCTCGCGTGGCCGCGGCGGTTCGATGCACTTGTTCGACGGGTCCAAGCGGTTCTACGGAGGCAACGCGATCGTGGCCGGTGGCCTGCCGCTGGCGGTGGGCATCGCTATGGCCGACGCCATGCTGCAGCAGAAGCGCGTGACCGCCTGCTACTTCGGTGACGGCGCGGTGGCCGAAGGCGCCTTCCACGAGTCGTTGAACATGGCGGCCCTGTGGAACCTTCCGGTGCTGTTCTGTTGCGAGAACAACCTTTACGCGATGGGCACCGCGCTGGATCGGGCGCAGTCGCAGACCGATCTCACCGCCAAGGCAGCCGCCTACCGCGTGCCGACGCTGGCCGTCGACGGCATGGACGCCGAAGCGTGCCACACGGCCGCGCAGGAGGGGGTCGATCACGTCCGCGACACCGGCGGCCCATTCTTCATCGAATTCCGCACCTACCGGTTCCGGGCGCATTCGATGTTCGATCCCGAACTGTACCGGGACAAGAGCGAGGTCGAACGGTGGCGCGAACGCGACCCGATCCAGGCGTTCACCGAGAAGTGTCTGGGCGACGGCACACTGTCCGAGGCGGACGTGCGTGAGCTCGAAGACGCGGCGGCCACCGAGATCGCAGACGCGGTGGCGTACGCCGAGGCCGGAACCTGGGAGGACGTGGCGGATCTCGAACGCGACGTGCTGACTCCGGAGCTGGCGCGATGAAGACCAGCTACCGAACCGCCGTGCACGACGCCCTGCGCGACGCCCTGCGCGATGACGCGCGGGTGTTGCTGATGGGCGAGGACGTCGCGCGTTACGGGGGAACGTACGCCGCCTCCAAGGGCCTGCTGGACGAATTCGGGCCCGACCGCGTGCGGGACACGCCGCTGTCGGAACTGGGCTTCGTCGGGATCGGAATTGGCGCGGCGCTGGGTGGGTTACGCCCGATCGTGGAGGTCATGACGGTCAACTTCAGCCTGCTGGCTCTCGACCAGATCGTCAATACCGCTGCGGCCCTTCGCCATATGTCCGGCGGGCAGTTCTCGGTACCGCTCGTCGTCAGGATGGCGACGGGCGCCGGGCGCCAGCTCGCCGCGCAGCATTCGCACAGCCTGGAGCCGTGGTACGCCCACATCCCGGGCATCAAGGTGGTGGCTCCGGCCACCGTCGAGGACGCGTACGGCATGCTCGGCCCCGCCCTGGCGGACCCCGACCCGGTGGTGATCTTCGAACACGTTCAGCTCTACAACACCTCAACGGATGTCGACGTTCTCACTCCGACGGACATCTCGCGGGCGGCGGTCCGCCGCAGCGGCAGCGACGTTACCCTGATCACCTACGGCGGCAGCCTGCCGAAGACTCTCGACGCCGCCAATGAGCTTTCACTAGCCGGAATCGACTGCGAAGTAATCGATCTGCGCGTCCTGCGCCCACTCGACGACGACACCATCCTCGAGTCCGTCCGCAAGACGCATCGGGCGGTGGTGGTCGACGAGGCGTGGCGCACCGGAAGCCTGGCCGCGGAAGTGATCGCGCGCGTGATGGAGGGCGCCTTCTACGACCTCGACGCACCGGTGGGCCGGGTGTGCAGCACCGAAGTTCCCATGCCCTACGCCAAGCACATGGAAGAGGCCGCCCTCCCCCAGACCGCCAAGATCGTCGCCGCCGTGCAGGGCCTGTTCGGGGACCCGTCGTGATCGAGTTCAAGATGCCCTCGCTCGGCTCCGACATGGATGAAGGCACCCTGAACGAGTGGCTGGTCAAGCCCGGGGACGAGGTGACGCGTGGCCAGGTCGTGGCGATCGTCGAGACCACCAAGGCCGCCGTCGAAGTCGAATGCTGGCAGGAGGGTATCGTCAGCGAGCTCGTCGTCCCCGTCGGTGAAACCGTCCAGGTGGGAACGACATTGGCCATGCTGGCGGCACCCGGCGAGCAGCCGGAGACGCCAGCGCGTCCGTCGCCGGAGGCGGTGACCACAGCCGCGCCCCCACTGGCGCCCACACCGGCGGTCACGCCGGCGACCGCGCCGCCGACGCCGCCGCCGCCCGTCCCCAGCGGTCCCCCGACCGCCCCTGGACACCGGCGGTGGGTGTCCCCGGCCGCGCGGCGGTTGGCCCAGTCGCTGGGCGTCGATATCGACGCGGTGAGCGGCACCGGACCCCAGGGCGCCGTCACCATCAACGACGTCGAGCATGCGGCCGCGGCCAGGCCGGTCGAGGTTAAGCCGGTGGGGAAACCGGCAGCCAAGGCGACGGCGGCCGACCGCGCGACACAGATGCGCAAGTCGATCGCGGCAGCGATGAGCCGGTCGAAGCGGGAGATTCCGCACTACTACCTCGCCGAAGAGATCATGTTGGAAAAGGCGCTGTCCTGGCTGACGACCAGAAATGCGCAGCGATCCATCGACGAACGGGTGCTGCCGGCCGTCTTGCTCTTGAAGGCCGTCGGCGTCGCCGCACAGCGGTTCGGTGAGTTCAACGGATTCTGGCGGGAAGACGGGTTCGAGCCCGCGGCCGGGGTTCACGTCGGTGTCGGGATATCGCTGCGCGGCGGCGGCCTCGTCGCGCCGGCCATCCACGACGTTCCGGAGAAGAAGCTCGACGAATTGATGGGCGATCTGACCGATCTGGTGGCGCGGGCGCGGTCCTTCTCGCTGCGGAGTTCGGAGATGTCGGACCCGACCATCACGCTCACCAACCTCGGCGACCAGGGCGTCGATGCGGTCTTCGGCGTCATCTACCCGCCGCAGGTCGCGATCGTAGGCTTCGGCCAGCCAGCCGAGCGCGTCTGTGTCATCGACGGCGGGATCCGGGTCGTCACAACGGTCCAGGCCACGCTCGCCGCCGACCACCGCGCAAGCGACGGACACCGGGGCGCGCTATTCCTGGCCGCGATCAACGAGCTGCTCCAGCAGCCCGACCTACTAGAAAAGTGATGCGCAATGACCAATGAAGACATCCGCGCCGGCGTGCTTTCGGTGCTGACCACCATCGCTCCCGAAGTCGACCCCGAAGACATTCGCGACGACGCCCTGCTGCGCGATCAGGTCGACCTGGATTCCATGGACTGGCTGAGCTTTCTGCGTGGGATCCACAAGCGATTCCACGTCGACATCCCGGAGTCGGACTACGCGTCGTTGCGGACACTGGCCGACGTCGTCGGCTACGTGGAATCCAACGCGTCCAAAGTCTGAGCCGCACAGCGCTTTTCGGAGCGCACTCAACAGGGGGTTGACATGGAGGCTACGAGGCCGGACATCGGCGTGCTCGAACGGGCGGTGCTGCTCGCCTGCCGCGCCCCCTCCGTGCACAACAGTCAGCCCTGGCGCTGGGTGGCCGACGACGGCACCCTGCGCATCTTCGTCGACCGGCACCGGGCGATGGCGGCCACCGACCATTCCGGCCGCGAAGTGATCCTGTCCTGTGGTGCCGTCCTGGACCACCTCTGCGTCGCCATGACCGCCGCGGGCTGGGAACCGAAAGTCGATCGGTTTCCCGACCCGGATGACCCCGACCAGCTGGCCTCGGTCACCTTCAGCCCGCTAGGGCACGTCACCGAAGCCGAGCACCGCCGCGCCGAAGCGATCCTGCAGCGCCGCACGGACCGGCTTCCGTTGGGGCGACCCACGTATTGGGACATGTTCGAACCCGCACTGCGTGACACCTTCGACGACACCGAGGTCGCCCTCGACGTTCTCCCCGACGATGTGCGACCGCTCCTGGTGGAGGCCTCGCAACTCACCGAGGAGCTTCGCCTCGACGACTCGTACTATCACGCCGAACTCGACTGGTGGACTTCGTCGTTCGCATTGGCCGAGGGCATGCCGCCAACCGCACTGGCCTCCGACAAGGAGAGCTGGCGGGTCGACGTGGCCCGCAGCTTTCCGATCAGGAGCCATGCGGACCGGCGTGCCGAGGTCAAAGTCGATTGGGCCAAGATCCTTGTGCTGTCGACCCCCGAGGACACCAGGTCGGACGTGCTGCGGTGCGGCGAGGTGCTGTCGACGGTGTTGCTCGAGTGCACGGTCGCCGGGATGGCGACCTGCCCGCTCACCCATCTGATCGAACTCGACGAGAGCCGCGACATCGTGCGCGAACTCATCGGCATGCGCGGCGAGCCGCAAGTGTTGATTCGCGTGGGGATCGCGCCGCCGCTGGAGCACCTCCCGGCGGCGACACCACGACGTCCGCTGAGCGATGTCCTTCAGGTCCGCTAGCCGTTGCGTGGGTGACGGTATGAGCAAGTGGGTAAAGAACTTTGGTCCCGGACCTGCGGGACTTTCGGCCGGCGCTGCCGGCCGGCCTCGGCAATACCATCGAGTGTGTAGTGCCGTCGACGAAGAGGACAACTGATGTCGCTGATCGATAATGGGGTTGCGATCCTGCCGGTGAACGAATGCTGGGAGCTGCTGGCTGGTGTGACGTTGGGGCGCCTGGTCACCAGCGTTGGTAACCAGCCCGAGATCTTCCCGGTCAATTACGTCGTGCAGCGCAATACGGTGCTGTTTCGTACCGCGGAGGGCACCAAGTTGGTCAGCACGGCGATCAACAACCGGGTGCTGTTCGAGGTCGACGATCACAACGTCGCCGAGGGCTGGAGCGTGATCATCAAGGGCACCGCGCGTTCCTGTCGCAGCAACGAGGAAATCGAGGAAGCCGAGCGCGCGCAGGTACTGCCCTGGACGGCCACGGAGAAGTCGCACTTCGTGCGGATCATTCCCGAGATCGTCACGGGCCGCCGGTTCCGTTTCGGTGTGCCGGTGGAGTGACCCCCGGCGGCTAGCCCGGCCTCATCCGGCGCGGGCGCGGGACGAATTCCAGTGACAACAAGACCAGCAGCGCAGCCGGAATATGGTGGGCGCACAACACCACGTAGCGCCGATCGGACAGCGCGTGGAACTTGCGGAGGTAACGGTACAGGGACTCGAGGCGGATCAGCGGGTCCAGCAAGTGGATCAGCCACAGCGCGATCCGCTGCAGCGGGCCCGGTTGAGCGGCCTCGAAGATTTCCGGGAACGCGGCGAATGCCAGCGAAAGGCGCTGTCCGCCAGTGGCTCCCGCGTGGGCGATCATGTCGACGCTGAGCCGCTCGTCGACGCCGTTGGGGGCGCCCGGGCGACGGAACGGTACGTCGAGGCTGACTTCCGATCCCCCACCGGCGGTCAGGTATCGGTGAAACGCGACGGCCCGCCCGCGCCCGTCCCGCGCGATGGCCAGCAGCACACCGGGGAAGCGGCCTTGCAACGCGCCGTCGAGGTTCATGCAGAAGCCGCGGTCGGTGCGCGCCGCGCGGTGAGCGGCGTATAACACCTCGGTCAGCTCGGCCAGCGTTGCGCCGCTGAGTTTTTGTTCGTCGACGATCTCGGTGGTGACACCGCAGTTGTGCGTGCGCTGCACCGCTTGGCGCAGGTTGCGAAAGTGTCGGCCCCGCAGGGTGAAGTGGCGGACGTCGACGACGACGTCGCGGCCGATCGGCACCGACAGCATCGGCTGCCCCACGGTGTCCCTGCGCCACAACCGAAGGTGGCGTTCGCCAGCGGCCAAGACGATGATCTGCCATCCCCGGCCGCGGCACATGCGGACGAAATCGGCTACCAGAGCGTCGAATTGCGTCGCATCACCAATCGGGTCGCCGCTGACCACGGCGAACCCAAGCCGCGCGCGGTAGGAGATCGCCGCGGTGCCGTCGGGGTTGAAGTGATAGCTCTTGCTGGAGTGCATGGCGAACGGCGCCAGCGGATCCCCCCGCGTGGAGTTGACCAGCTCCCACACCTGGCCCAGCAGCTCCGGCTGCGGTCGGGCAGTGGTGGGTGACATCAGCGCGAGCCCACTGGCGGCGATCAGGACGTTGCCCAGCACGGGCCAGGACAGGAAATGGGCGCCCAGCCCGGCGCCCACCGCCGCGGCCGCGTAGATCGCGTGAGCGAACGTCACCGGACGGCCGAGAAAGATGCCGCGAGCTATCAAGGCGGCCGCGCCCAGTAGCGCCACCGACCAGCCGAACCGGCCCGGGGCAACGCGTTCGTAGCCGAGGTACGCTCGCGCGAGCAGGACCACCAGCCAAACCAGGACGCACAGCAGCATCAGCACGCTGACGCGGCGCGCCGCCGGGACGTCGGCGCCGACCAACACCCGCTCCCCGCCGCGCACGACGTTGGTCGCGCGGCTTCTGGGGGTGATCTTCACGGGGCCACTAGCGCACGACGAGCACGGAGCATTCGGGGTGGCGGAAGAGGGGATGCCCTTGGGGCCCGACCAATTGCGCGAGCTGACCGGCCTCGTCGGCGCCGATCACTGCGAGCTGAACCCTCTCGTCGTTGGCGCTCAGGTAGCTGGCGATGGCGTGCTTGGTAGTGATCGGGTAGACCCGCACCTCGGGATAGTGCTGCCGCCATTCCGCGACCCGGCGTTCGAATGCGCCGTCGGCGTGCTCGGTGAGTTCCTCGGGCCGGCCGCCGAGCACCAGCATCGGAGCCCTGCGCAACTTCGCCTCCGCCGCAGCGAAATTCACGACGGCGTCGTTGCCGGGTGCGTCCGTCATCCGGACCACGATCCAGTTGATGTCGGGCGCCGGCCGGTCGGATTCGGTCCGCAAGACCGCGACCGGGCAACGCGCCTTCTCGGCGAGCTCCGTCGCCGTCGAACCCACGATGGAGCGCGCGTAGCGTCCGATGCCGACGCAACCTACGCAGATCATCGCCGCATCCCAGGATGCCTCCAACAGCGCCGAGCCGGCCGGACCCCGCGGCACGTCGGTTTCGATCGCGACCGCCTTACCGGTGGCCTCCACGGCCAACCGTGCTGCATGGAGCGACTTCTCGGCGTGTGCGAAGTCGCGTTCGTAGTCTTCCGCGGAATCGTGCGTTGGCTTGATGACGGAGACGAGATGCAGTGGCGCGCCGCGGGTGATCGCCTCGTCGATACCCCATAACGCGGCCGTGATCGCGGCCGCCGAACCGTCGATTCCTACCAGGATTGGTTTCATGATCCGACCTTTCTGCTGTCGAACGTAGGCAGTCCGCACGGTCGGCACTAGGGTCGTTCGGCCTTCCCGCCGCGGACCAATGGGCAACGCGGGCAAAGGCGGGAGCTGTCAGATTGTTTCGACTGACGAACGGATCGGCACTGGGTCGGCGGGCCGCTCCGCCCGCCGCTTGATCGCAAGCATCAGCCCACGGGTCCCGAGTGCTATCAACGGCCTGGCGAGTTCCATCACGAACACTTCGCCCGGGTAGCGCAGGGCGATTCGAGCGCGGGCCAGCAGCCGGACGCGGTCTTCCCAGTGCGGCTGGAGATGAAGGGACAAGACCACGTTCCACCGCGGCTCGGATCGCATGGCATTGAGGACCAGGTATTTCTCGGGCACGATCTCCGCGATGCGTAACGTCAACCCGCCGGGTAACCCCATCCAGCCCTCGGGAGCCAGGCGCACCGAATCCCCCACCCGCAGCCCTTCGCTATCATCCTGCCCCACAACGCTTTCCGACACCTCGAAGCCGTAGCTTTCTCTCCTGTCCAGGCCTATCTGCAGGAGCCGGGACCAGACCACGGACGCGGTCGCGTCGATGTCAACCGCCTCGGTCGTCTGAACCGCCGGATCGCTGACCAAGGCGTCACCCGGAACGCGCATCTGCGACTCCGCCTTGGTTGCACCCCAGTTGCGGTAATATCTGCGCGCGCAGTAGAGCACGGTGAGCAACACGGTGGTCTGGGCAATCCGCCTTGACATGTTGGACATGGCGCCAGTCTGCGCGGAGCGCCCCGATGGCTGCGAGGGTCCTTGGTCCTTGGTGGTGCGCCGATATGCCCTGCGCACCGCTGAAGGGCCCTAGCCGGCCGGGGTGATCAGGCCGTAATGCCCGTCGTAGCGGTGGTAAAGCACGCTGGCGCAGCCATAGGCGGCGTGAATGAAGAACAGGAACGGCAGGCCGAGCATGGCCAGCCGGTCGGCGGCTCCCTCTTCGGTGAGGCACGGCAGCGGTTGTTGGCTGATGGTCACCGGTAACGCGTACTGGCTCACCCGGTCGGCCAGAGCCGGCGCTGCCAGCGCGAGGCGGTAGCCCGTCGGCCCGGCGTGATACAGCACACTTGCGGTGCCCGTGCCCTTCTCCGTGAACAGATGAAAGTCGTAGTCGAGCAAGTCCATTTCGCGGGCGGCATCGTCGACGGTGCAGGGCGCCATCGTGAACGACTTGCGCCGGATGACGCGGCGCTGATCGGCCGGGCGGGGGAAATAGTTCGGCCGGTGCGCCGGCTCGGACTCATGCCGCCATTCGTGGGGACCCGCCGGCGGCAGCTCGCCGCGGCGCGCGTCCCAGTGCTCGGCGGCGCGTTCGAGGCGGCGGCGCAATCGCCCCACGAGAAGATCGACCGCTTCCCGCGCCGTGTCGGCCTGGACCTGGGCGCGGACCGGTCGGCCATCGACGTCGAGATTGGCTTGCGCGACGACGGGCCGCTGCACCGCCGGGTCGCGATGTCTGGTCAGTCTCACACGGGCATGCCGCACCGGCCGGCTCGCGTACCGCGTGAGCTCACCGACCTTGGTGCGGGCGTACTCGGCCGCAGCAGGAAGCTCGCCCCGGATGGTGACCTGCACGTCGATGTCCTGTGGCGGTTGTGTCCTGTGGCGCATAGTTAAAGTGCTATGTCACGAAACCGGCTGCGGGACAGGGCCAAAGGTCACCGAAGTCTTCATTGCAGTGCCGCCGCTCGCACCAGCTTCTCCTCGGGTTGGCCGGGGCTCTTGGACGCGTCGGTCTCACGCGCCAAGAACGCGGTGAGTTCTCCGATCGCGGTCATCAGCGGGGCCGGGAAGACGATGGTGGTGTTCTTCTCCACCCCCAGTTCGAGCAAGGTCTGCAGGTTGCGCAGCTGCAGGGCCAGCGGGTGACGCATCATGGTGTCGGAGGCGTCGCCGAGGGCAGCGGCGGCGCGGGCTTCCCCTTCGGCCGCAATGATTTTGGCCCGCTTCTCCCGCTCCGCCTCGGCCTCACGCGCCATCGCGCGCTTCATGCTGTCGGGGAGCTGAATGTCCTTGAGCTCTACCAACGTGACCTCCACGCCCCAGTCCACCGTGGTGGCGTCGAGGATCTGGCGAATGCTGCCGTTGATCTTCTCGGTTTGGGCAAGCACTTCGTCGAGGGAATGTTGCCCCACGACATTGCGAAGGGTGGTCTGTGCGATCTGGTCGATGGCGGCGTGCACGTTTTCGATGACCACGACGGCCTTGCGGGCATCGACGATCCGGAAGTAGGCAACCGCGGCGATGTCGACGCTCACGTTGTCGCGGGTGATGATGCCCTGGGACTGGATGGGCATGGTCACGATCCGCATCGAAATCCGCCACAGGCGGTCGATTATCGGAATGATGATCCGCAACCCGGGTTCGCGAACGCCGATCACGCGGCCGAGGCGGAAATGCACACCCCGTTGGTACTGCTGTACCACCCTGATCGACGCCGTCAGCAACACTGCGACGACAATCCCCAACGCCACCAGTATTGCGGCAATCTGGCTCATCACGATCTCCTCGATCCGCTTCGCACCGTCACGAAGCCGCCGGAGAGCCGGCGGCCCGCTTGTGAATCCGGGCGGCGAACGCCGCCGCGCGACCGAGGTCGTGCTCGTTCGGCCGCCCCCGGTTTATTCCGCCGATGAATCCGAATGGCCCAACCGTGTCGAACCCCCGGCAAGAGAACGATCCGATGACGTCGAACCCCTTCTGCTCGAGCTTCTCCCGAACGGGTTTGTGGTAACCCAACAGCGGAACCTCGCGTGCGCCGCTGGTGAAAAACGTGAAGGCCGCGGTCGGGTGGTCGGCGGCCGGGAGCTGACGGATCAGTTTGCGCAGTCTCGCGTCCACCATCATGTAGTAGATGCCGGAACCGAACCCGACGACGTCGTAGTCGTGAACGGTGCCCGGGTCGACCGACTCCGGTGTGACGACCTCGGCACCCAGCACCTCGGCCATCCGATCGGCTACCAGACGGGTGTTGCCATGCGACCTCGAAGCGCACACGATAAGCGACCTCATGGCCAACTCCTTTGCGAATGTGGCTCAGACGGCTCCATGCTCCGCCGGGATTGGCGGCCCCGGTAAGGGCGCAATGGCACAGCGCCGTGAGGGCCTTGGTCACTTGTGTGAATCGTCCCTGGTGAGAGCCGAAATCGGCAGACGACCGGAGGTCCCTCGCGGTCGGGACTTCGGTCCCTATCCACGTGCCCGGCGAACCGGTCGAATAGGGGTTGTGACTGTGACAGTTCCCGCAACGGATGCCGGTGCGAAGATAATCGTCCTCGAGTCGCATCCGACCTGGATTTCGGCGCAGCGACGGGCAGCCGAACGCGTCGAGGCGATGCGCCGTCATCCGTCATCGATGGCCCGCCCCTCCCATCGGCCCCAAACCCAGCTCCGGCGGCCCCGGCCGTGACTCGGATAGCGGCGAGGGCGCTGACGTTGCCGGCGGCCGCGCTCATGCTGTTGGCGGGACCGGCGGGCATGGCGGCTGCCGACAACGGGCGTCCGCAAGCCAAGCCCGAGGAGCGGGCCGCGGCTCTGATCCGGCCGTCCATCATGTATCTCGCCGGTGAAGGTTACGGGCTGGTCCGGCTGCCCAGCGGTGAGGTCCTGTCGCAATTCGGGCGAGGTTCCAGCATGCCTTTCCTGGCCACCTGGCACTGCACGGCCTTCGTCGTCAACCCCGACGGTTGGGTGGCGACCGCGGGCCACTGCGTCGACCCGGCGAGCGCCACCCTCCTGATACTCAAACGGGCCGCCCTCGAATACCAGAGCGAGCATCCGGATGCGCCCGAGTCGAGCGATCCGGCGGTCACATTGGACTGGCTGCAGAAGAACGCGAAGGTCGAAGGCGACACACCAGGCCAAGGCCCCCACGTGAACATCGCGCTGATATCGGGCACGGGAACGAAACTCGCGGATAAGTTGACCGCCAACGTCGCCGACTTCCGGCCCATGGGGAAGGGCGACGCCGCCCTCCTCAAGATCCCCAAGCACAACCTGCCGTCGTCGGAACTGGCCACCGATGCCGACGTCACCATCGGGACGCCCGTTCTCGCGGTGGGCTTCCCCGAGAGCACCCAAAACATCACCGGCCCTTCGCTCGACCCCACCTACAAGAGCGGCAAGGTCAGCAAGAAGTCCCTCGCGGGATCCAATCCCGAGTACGAGATCGACGCCGCGATGACCGACGGCATGAGCGGTGGCCCGACGGTCGGGCTGGACGGAAAGGTGGTCGGCGTCAACAGCTTCGCCCCGGTCAACGAAACACAGCCGTTCAACTTCATCACGCCGGTGGACGGCGTCGCCGCGATACTGGCCGGCAAGGGTGTGAAGCCGGCGCTTGGACCCGCGGACCGGTTCTACCGCAAAGGGCTGACCGACTTCTATGCGGGTCGCTACACCGACGCGATCGACGAGTTCGACCAGGCTCTGGCGATGTCGCCCGGCTACCCCGGTCTGGAGGACCTCAAGACGACCGCGGTCAACCTGCGCCAGCAGTACGGGGATTCCTCCGCGCTGAGCGGCCGAAATTTGTTGCGGTACATCGTCATCAGTGTCGTTTCGGTGCTCGGCCTCGGCGCCGGCCTGACCTACCTGGGGCTCAGGCTCCATCGTCGCGTCCCCGCGGTACCCGACGTACAACCGCTTCGTCTGATGCCCAAGCATGAGTTGGGTGCCGGTGAACCGCACTTCTGCGCACATTGCGGGGCCGAGCACCACCCGAGCGAGCAGTTCTGCCCGAACTGCGGCAAGCACATAGACCTTCCAGCGGCGGTACGGGGAACCGGACTGATTTCCTGACGGATGGCCTATCGGTGAGCGCGGGATTATCAACCAGAGTGGCGGCCCGGTTCGACGACGCGGCGGCGCGCACTCGAGAAGCCCTTGCACAGCACGGATTCGGCGTGCTGACCGAAATAGATGTCAGAGCGAAGGTCCAGATTCAGCTTGGTGTCGAGATGGAGGACTACCTGATCCTCGGCGCCTGCGATCCTGCTGTGGCATATCGCGCCATCGGTGTCGATCGAGAGATCGGGCTGCTGCTGCCGTGCAACGTGTTGGTGCGCGCCGACCCGGGTGACCCGGGCACGGTGATCGTTGAGGCGATGGATCCCGGGCTTCTGGTCGAGGTGACCGGTGAGCCGGCCCTCATCGCGATCGCCGCCGAAATCACCGCGAGCCTGTGTGCCGCGATCGCTTCGCTGACCGAAAGCGATTAATCTCGGCGGCCACCATACCGACCACCACCGGCACAGCTCGTGCGACCACCGGGGTCAGCCCGTCGCCCGGGCCGGTGTGCGCCGCCTCGACGGCGAAGACCACCACCGCGTCGGGTACCCGCTCGAGCTCTCGAGCCAGCGCATGGGTGCGACCGATATCGATGCTGTGCGAGCTCAACCCCTCGGCTTGGGTGGGCACCTCGTCCAGCTGGTAGTGATGGACGCGGCCCGGGGTCGCCGGGGTGACGACCGCCGCGTCGATGACCACGGCCAGCTCCGCCCCGGTCCATGCGTCGAGAACGCCCAACGGTTCTGCAATGCCCGTATGCACAACGACGTTCGGCCAGGCGAGGCGTTCTATTGCAATCGCAGCGGCGACGCCGACGCCGTCGTCACGCCGGTAGCAATTGCCGAGCCCGATGACGGCAACCCTGCCGGCACCCTCGGTCATCGTCGCTGCACCGTCAGCGTCAAGAAGTGCGCCGAGCAGGAAATGCACGGGTCGTAATTGCGAATCACCCGCTCGCACAGGGCCGTCAGGGCGGCATCGTCCAAGGTCAGGTTGTCGGACACCACCCGGGCAAGATCGGATTCAATGGCGGCCTGATTCTGCGACGTGGGCGGGATGATCGTCGCCGCGGAGACCAGCCCGCCATGATCGATGTCGTAGCTGTGATACAGCAGGCCGCGGGGCGCCTCGCTGACGCCGTGCCCGGTTCCCGCCCGGGCCGGGACGTCGACGAAAGGCCGTGGCGGCCGCTCGTATCCGTCGATGATCCGCAGCGCCTCTTCGATCGCGTAGACGACCTCCACGGCGCGAACGATGATGCTGCGGAACGGGTTTCGGCACCCGGCCGACAGCCCGGCCGCCGCGGCCGCCTGGGCCGCGATCGGTGAAAGAGCCGACGAGTTCAGGCTATAGCGCGCCAAGGGGCCGGTGATGTAGCGGCCGCCGTCGAGCGTCGCGTGCAGGGCGGTGGAGTGGGGCACCTGCGACTCGCGCACGTGCTCGGTGAAGTCGACCGCTGCGAACGCCTCCCCGGCGCTGCGCGCGATGACGCCGTTCTCGATCGGATACTGGCCGTTCTGGCTCAGCGCCAGCATCTCATGGTCGAGCTCGAGGTCGGGGAAGTCGAAACCGGCCACCCACTCGACCGTCGCGACCGCGTCGTCGAGCGCCCGGCGCAACTGCTCGGCAACGGGAGCGAACTGCGACCGGCTGGGCACCGAGTAGAACCCACCCAGGCGCACGTTGATCGGGTGTATCGACCGGCCGCCGACGAAGTCCATCAGCGCATTGCCCGCCTTCTTCAATCGCAGGCCGCGTTCGACTATTTCGCGCTCGTCGCGGGCCAGCGCGATCGCATCGGGGTAGCCGAGGAAGTCGGGTGCGTGGAGGAGATAGATGTGCAGCATGTGGCTGTGAATCCATTCGCCGCAGTACAGCAGCCGGCGCAGCGCGACGAGCTCTGGATCCACCTCGACGCCACAGGCGCTTTCGATCGCGTTGCAGGCGCTGACCTGGTAGGCGACCGGGCAGATGCCGCAGACGCGTGCCGTCAGGTCGGGCGGCTCGGTGTAGGCGCGTCCTCGCAGGAATGCTTCAAAAAATCGGGGCGGCTCATAGATGTTCAATTGGACGGTTTGCAGCGCGCCGTCCTTGAGCGTGACGTGCAGCGCCCCTTCGCCTTCCACCCGGGTCAAGGCCCCGACGCTGAGCGTGCGTTCCGATGGAGTCACGACTTGCTCCGTTCGGCGGCGAACGTGGCGACGTTGAACGTCGAGAACACCCGGTCGACGTCACCGTCGGACATTCCGTCGCGGCGCAGCAACGGGATGAGCGTCGCGGTTTGCGGCGCCGCGGACGGACCGAAACAGCCGTAGCAACCGCGATGATGGCTGGGGCAAAGCGCCCCGCACCCGGCGTGCGTGACCGGCCCCAGACACGGAATACCGTCGGCGACAACAACACACGTGGTCCCGCGCAGCTTGCACTCGGTGCACACCGTCTTGGCCGGCAGCCGGGGTTTGCGCCCGATCAGCAGGGCCGCCAGGGTGTCGAGCAGCTGGCCCCGGTCGATTGGGCAGCCCGGCACCTGGTAATCCACCTTGACGTGCGCCGATGCGGGCGTCGAGGTTGCCAGCGTGTCAATGTATTCCGGCTTGGCATAGACGACGGAGGCGAACTCGGCGACGTCGGCAAAGTTGCGCAGCGCCTGCACTCCCCCCGCCGTCGCGCACGCCCCGATGGTGACCAGAACCTTGGATTGCCGCCGGATCTCTTGGATGCGCTGCTCGTCGTGCCGGGTGGTGATCGAACCCTCGACCAGCGAAACGTCGTACGGACCGGCCACGATCGCGCTGGAGGCCTCGGCGAAGTTGGCGATCTGCACTTGGTCAGCGAGAAGCAGCAGTTCGTCCTCGCAATCCAGCAGGGTCAGTTGACATCCGTCGCACGAGGCAAACTTCCACACAGCCAAGGTGGGTCGGGTCATCACAGCTCCTTCACCCGTAGCAGCGGGCCGGCGACGTCGTAGCCGACGACGGGGCCGTCACGGCACAGCAGCAGCGGTCCCAGCTGACAGTGCCCGCACATCCCGACCCCGCACTGCATGTTCCGCTCCAGCGAGACTCGGATATTCTTAGCCGCAACGTCTTTCGCGAGCAAGGCCTCCGCACCGAATCGCAGCATCGGCTCGGGCCCGCACAGGAATGCGCTGGTGCGATCGGGATCCAGGACGAGCCGCCCCAGCGGATCGGTGACCAGGCCGACTTCGCCGTGCCACCCCGATGTCTGGGCGTCGACGATCAAATGCAATTCGATCTGCGGGTCGTGCGACCACTGCTTGAGCTGAGCGGCGAAGACGAAGTCGGCCTGCGACCGGGCGCCCACGATGAGCGTCACATTGCCGTAGCGCGCCCGGTCGGCCAGCGCGCCCAGGATCGCCGGGCGCAACGGGCACAGGCCCACGCCCCCGGCAACCATGACCAGATCCCGCCCTACGGCTTCCGCTAGCCCCCACGTCGTGCCGAAGGGGCCGCGGACACCGATGATGCTCCCCGGCTGCGCGTCGTGCAGGGCGCGGCTCACCGCGCCGACCGCTCGCACCGTATGCGTGATCGAGCCGTCGGTGACGGTGGGATCGCCGCTGATCGAGATCGCGGCTTCGCCTACGCCGAATGCGTAGAGCATCATGAACTCGCCGGGTTGCGGCGCGCGCAGCACTTCGCCGAGCGGTTCCAGGCACAGCGTTGCCGAGTCGGGGCTTTCGACGACGCGGCTGCGCACCCGGTACGGGTTCGGCGCCATCACCGATGCGAGGGCGCCCGCAGCGTCAGTCATCGCGGGCCATCTTGTTCATTTCCTCGGTGATGTCGATCCCGGTGGGGCACCAGGCAATACACCGCCCGCAGCCGACACACCCCGACATGTCGAACTGGTCGTGCCACGTGCCGAGCTTGTGGGTCAGCCAGTGGCGGTAGCGCGAGGAGCCGGACTGGCGGACGCTGCCGCCGCCGTGGATGTAGGTGAAATCGGGCTCGAAGCACGACGCCCAGTTCTCCCAGCGCTCCGCATGCTCACCGGTCAGATCGCTGACGTCCTCGGTGCTGGTGCAAAAGCAGGTAGGGCACACCATCGTGCAATTGCCGCACGTCAGGCAGCGGCTGGCGACCTCCTCCCACTGCGGCGACTCGCGCGACTCGATCAGCAGGTTGCGCAGGTTGGCGTCCGGCATCGCCCGGCCCATCCGGTGCGAAGCGGCCTGCACCGCGGCGTGCGCCGAACCGATCTCCGCATCGTCGGCAACCCGATGGGGAACGGCCGCAAGGACTTCGGCACCCTCGTCGGTGCCCACCTCGACCACGTAGGTCACACCGTCGCCGTCGGACCGCTCCGTCAGGGCCAAGTCGTAGCCCGGTCCGGCCGCGGGCCCGGTGCCCATCGAGGCGCAGAAGCACAGGCCGCCCGGCTCCGTGCAATTCACCGCGACCACGAAGATCTGGCGATGCCGGCGGACGAAGGAGTTGTCGGGGAACTGGCCCCGGCCAAGGACACGGTCGAGCGTCGCGATCGCGGCCAAGTCACACCCACGCACGCCCAGGAACGCGTACCGCGGAACCTCCTCGTCGGAATCGGCGGTGCTGAACCCGTCCCGGGTGCCGGACCACAGCCGGCGCCGCGGCGGGTGCAGGAACTGCTTCCAGGACTGGGGCCCCGATGAGTGCCCGAATGCCGCGTCATCGTCACGCCTGCGCACCCGATACTGCCCGGGCGCCACGTCGACGCCCCATCCCCGCGGCAGGTCGGCGGCGGACTCCAGTTGGTCCAGCACGATCGCGTTGTCCCGCAACGTCGGACCGATAACACGGTATCCGCGATCGATCAGGACCTCGACAAGACGGTGCAGTCCGGCGGTGTCAAACGATGCGGCACCGGGGTTCTCGCCGTAGACGCTCATCGACCCATCATCCGCCGGTTCGGTTGTGCTGTATAGGGCTTTGGCAACGCGGTCATCGGCTACGAGGCCTCCGCGAGGGACTTGATGTCGCGTTCCCACAGGCCGTCGCGAGCGCGATCCAGCCGGGACCGGACGACCGCCACAAGTGCCGCCATCGTCATCGTCACCGCCAGCGCTGTCACCACCGCCACGCCGACCGCCTCGCCAACGGCGAGCCAGGTCGGGGTGGGCGGATCCACCGGATTGCCGTCCCCGTCCACCCACATCTCGATGGTTCCGCCCACCTTGGCCTGCTCGGTGACCACCAGTGGTCCGTTGCGCTCCCCGCTCGGCCCGGGCCACTTCGCCTGCACGACAACGACACCCAAATCCTCGACCAGGGCATCGACGATCGTCGCCATCACGCGGTGCCGCTCGTGCGCCTCCCGGGTGTACACCTCATCCCGCGCGCCGTAGGTCACCGCGCCGATTACGCCGCCGACCGGGACGGCGATCAGGGATACGACAACCGCGACCAGCATGACCAACGATTCGATGCGGTCCGCGCGGCGGAGCAACGGGTTATGGCCGAATACGCGAGCGATCCGCCAACGGCTGGGGTCCCAGGTGAACGTCTCCATAGTGTCCTCTGCGCCGCAACCGTTTCGGTGGATTCGCCGGTTCAGAAGGCGACCTGGTGGTGTTGATCGGTCATCCACTCGACGACGTCGGAGAGCTCGCGCCGCGGTGTCGCCGGCAACGGGTCCGCGTTGATGGGCGCCCAGCCCACCCGGAGCAGCATCTGGGGGTAGCTGCTGTCGCCGAAGATGTCGGACTGGACCGCCGCGCGAGTTTCGGGCGTCTCCAGCGGTTCGGTGACCGGGCAGCTGGCCAGCCCCAGTGACGTCGCGGTGAGCAGCACCACGCTGGTCGCCTCACCGGCACGCAGCTGGGCCAGGCGGTCGTCGTTGCGGGTGCCCAGCGCGAGGACGACGGCGTTGTCGTCGGCCGACGACGAGTCCGGCGGCATGGGGAGCACCGGGCCGGCGAAGACCCGGCCCGGAATCTTCGCCGCGAGATCCGGCACCGGCGTATTGCGCGCCGGGACGCCGGCCACCGACGCGTAGCGACCACTCCACTCGGTGAGCTCGGCGAGATAATCCTGGTTCATGTGGTCCCGGATGGATTGAGCGACGATCTTCCGCAGATTGTCGAGGTCTTCGACTTGGCACAGCGTTACCCCGCTTCGAGCCGCCCGCGCCGCCATCAGGGCGACATCGCCCACCGGCACGGGCCAGGAGCTGTAATAGCGCCGGTCGGTTCGCCGCCGCGGTATCGCCGCGGCCAGCGCGATGTCGACGGAGTCGGCGCGGTGTGGCGAAAGCTCGATGGCCGCAAGGTGGCTGGGATCGGCGGGATTCGGCAGCCGAGTCACCTTGGAAAGCCACCCGACCGCCGCGAGCGCGACGACACAGTGATGCAGGGCCGCACCGCAACTCAGCATGAGGTCCCGGCCATCCGGGTCGGTGTTGGGCAGTTGCCGGCTCGCGTCGGAGTAGAAGTGCAGGCTCGTCGCGTCCACCCGCCACCGCCAGGGTTGGGTGTTGTGCACCGAAGGCGCCCGAGATGCCAGACTCAAGACCGTCCGGACCGTGCCGGCATCCGGAAATCGAGTGTTCATGGCGGTCGTTTCCCTTCGGTATTTCTTCGTCTTACCTACGATTGCGGATCGCTGCCGGCCCGACGAGAGCCTGACGGCTCTAGCCCGAGGGACTTTGGGCCAATCGCATAGCTACGCGGCCGCCGCGACGCTCACGTCGACGGATAGCCGATCGCCGATGGCGTAGGCCACCGACCAGTCGCCGAGGCACGCCGCCCGTGCCAGCTCGTCGACCAGGGGGCTGTGGGCGCCAAGCTCCGCCAGCCATGCCGTGACGATGGGTGCGATCTCATGGCCGGGCACCCGGACGGTGCGTCCGCCGTGCAAACGATCGGTGACGCGGTACATCATCGGGCTCGGCACGGCTCGCAGGTGGTGCCGTCGTGTTGTGAACCTCATCACGGCCTCCTTGATCGAGCCTGGAATACATCCGACCACTCCCCCGGTCCGGCCCACAGGGCCGAACGCAACCGGGCGGCAGGTGCTTCAGTCGTGCTTTCGGGGATGCGGAGGTCCCGCGGCGGGAGGGCCATTGGTCACCTGGCTCCGCGACGCGAACGCGCCTGCGACCGAGGCGGCCGCAATCGTCAACAAGGCGCCGAACATCAACGCCGACGCTTCGCCCGCGAAGAGCAGGTGTTCCTGGGTGCCGATGGCGGCCGCGGCCACCGGCACGCCGAGCTGCCCGGCCGAGAGCACCGCCAGGGTGAGCGGTTGGCCGAGCAGCCTGCCGGCGCAGTGTGCCAGCACGGCCCCGAGCCCCAGTCCCACGCCGAGCAGGATGAGTTTCGGGTGCGCACCGAGCTCGCGCACCTGTAGGGAAGCGCCCAGCCAGACGAAGAACAGCGGGCTGAAAAACCCCTCGGTGATTCCGAACAGCTGGCGCGCCAACCGTCGCGGTTCACCGACCATGGTGACCACCAGGCCCACCGCGAAGCCCGCCAGCATGACGGACACGTGCGTGCTCATGGCGAGCGCCGCCAGGGCGAACAGCACGATGAGGTTGGTGCGCAATTCCAGTGCGAACCGGCGATTCTCGGAGTAAACGTGCATCCGGCGGCGCCAGCCCTTGGCGTCGGAGGCGCGCAGCAGCACGTAGAACACCCCCGCACACGCGGCCACGGCCAGCGCGCCGAGCGCGGCGGTGGGCGCATGTCGGAGGTCAATCACTAGCGGCAGCAAGACAATACAGGCGGCATCCGCAATAGCGATCTGCGCCGTAACGGCAATCACCTGCGGCCCCTGCAATCGCAGTGAATCGATCACCGGCAGCGCCAGCGCCGCCGACGACGAGGCCATGAGCACGGCGTACATCGCCGCATGGCCGGTGCCGAAGGCAGCCGCCAACCCGGCCCCGAGCGCCACCGCGACGGCGCCACCCAGCGCCGCCCGCGCCAGCGCCTGCGGTAGCGATGCGCGCAGTGCGGTGGCGCCGACCGGGACATGGGTGCCCACGACGAACATGACCAACGCGAAGCCGATGTTGGCGAGCAGCTGAAACGTCGGGTTGGTGACGTCGACGACGCCCAAACCGGTCCGGCCGACGACGAGGCCCGCGACCAGCTCGCCGATGATCACCGGTATCCGAAGGCGCGGCAGCGCCGCCAGCAGCGGACCGGCCAATCCGATCGCGGTCAGCAGCGCCAGGGTGTGGAAGCCGAACCCCGGCACGTCAACGGTCCCTGCGCGCCAGCACCAAGACATTCTGCATTCTGCGCGGCCCAGTTCTAGGGATTGATCGTGTTATCCCCGACCTGGCGGCCCCAGACGTACTCGATCGCGTACGGCGATCCGGTGTCGAGGTGGTTGTAGGGGGCGATGCTGTTCCCGGTGTCCATCACCAATTCGGGTGCGGGCCAAAGGTGTCGGGTGATGGGCTGCCAGCAACCGGGGGCGCCCCCCGGGCCGCCGCGCGCGTTCACCCGCGGCAGGTTTTCCGGGTAGGTGTACGGGTTCGGCGCGCCGCCGACGACCCCGGCCAGCCCGCCGACCAGGCTGGCGAGGGTGACCACCGCCGACACCGGGTTGGCCAGCAACCCCAACCCGGACAGCGCCTCGGTGTTCATATTCAACGAGTAGCCGTTGAAACCGCCCTCGGACGCGCCCGTGGCGGCCAGCGCATCGTTTTCGTTGCGCAGCAAGCAATAGATCTCGGGGCTGTAGGTGTCCAGCAGCTGGGCCGTGGGCACCAGGTCTTGGGCGCCGCGCGCCAGGTACGGGCCGCCCCTGTTGAAGACGTCGGCGCCGGTGTTGCCGAACCCGGCCGCCGACAACAGCGCCTGGTCCAGATCCTTCTGCTGTTGGTTGACCGTCC
>NZ_LZSV01000027.1 GCF_001665605.1 Mycobacterium sp. 852014-50255_SCH5639931 | reverse complement strand
ATCTTGCGAGCCTCGTCCTCAACCGTCTGGGCGTGCACCTCGAAGCGGCCCGCCATCGCCCGCATTTCGTGCGGGTCGGTCATAAAACGTGTTGCCATTTAATTTCTCCTTGTCGTTCAAGCCTTCAATG
Organism: Mycobacterium sp. 852014-50255_SCH5639931; assembly: GCF_001665605.1. Lineage (GTDB taxonomy): Bacteria > Actinomycetota > Actinomycetes > Mycobacteriales > Mycobacteriaceae > Mycobacterium > Mycobacterium paraffinicum. Next base: position 14,086 of record NZ_LZSV01000027.1, on the reverse strand, counting down.
TCGAAGTCTTAACAGTTGTAATTGATGCGGTGGTGGCCGCGTTATGGACAGATTACGGCCTACCGGTTAACTGATCGCCTCAAACGGGTGACATGCACCCCCTTATTTCCCGTATCGGTGGTCCCGACATCAGACAACAACCTGCTTGGGCATGACGATCGGCTTGAAGCCGTACCGCGGTCCGGAGCCGTAGGCACCGGCGCCCTTGGCGGCCGCGGCCATGCCAGGCATGCCGGGCATCGCCGTAACCGGTTCGGCCTCGGCCGCCGCCGTCCACCCCGAGCCCTCGAGGGGAGCGGTGGAGGAGGCCAGCGACGCCGGGGCGGCCGCATTCCAGCCGGCCGGCACCGACAGTCCGCCGACCGCGGAGGCCTCGCCCAGGGCGGCCGACGCTCCCGCGCCCGACACCGAGCCCACCATGGTGCCCTGCACCATTCCACCGGCGAGCGGAGTGACGGAATCGGTGAGCGCGAACGGGATCGACGGCACGGAACCCAGTGTGTGCCCCAGCGAGACCGCCGTCGGGATGGTGTTGCAGACCCACCAGGCCGCGGTGTTGACGGCGCCGTTGATGCCGTTGAACACCGACGGGGTGCCGATGAACTGGTCAATCGAGTCCAGGAGGCCCGTGCTTTGAACCGGGATGGAGGCGGCGGCCAAGGGCGCCGCGTTGGAGACGGGACCGAGTAGCGCCTGGGTCGTGCCGCTCGTCGAGTCGGCGGCGAGGGCGGTGCTGCTCGCGGCCGCGGCCGTCCCAGGGTTGGTGGTCGACGTCAGCGGCGTGACGGGGGTAAGGACCCCGGCCGCCGCCGAGGCGACCTGGTACGCGGCCATCATGGCGGCGTCCTGGGCCCACATGGCGGCGTACTGCGCTTCGGTCGCCGCGATCGCGGCCGAATTGACGCCGAGGAAGTTGGTCGCGACGAGCGTCGCCAGCAACGTCCGGTTGGCCGCGATCACCGGCGGGGGCACAGTCGCTGCCCACGCCGCTTCGTAAGCGGCCGCCGAGGCGGTGGCCTGCGCGCTCGCCTGCTCGAGCGTCGTCGCCGTCTCGGTCAGGTAGGTGATGATGGGTTGCGCGGCGGCCGCGGCCGCCGCCGATCCGCCGCCGGTCCAGTTCTCGGTGGTGAGCAGCGAGACGATCGACTCCCACTGGGCTGCCGTGGTGCTCACCTCGGCGGCCAGGTTGGCGTAGGCCGACGCGGCGGCCATCAGCGGTGCGGCGCCGGCGCCGGCGTACATGAGCGCGGAGGTGATCTCCGGGGGAATTGCTGCAAAGTCAAGAACCATTTGTGTTTCCCGCTCCTTTTGTCTTTGAAATCTGAAGTTTTGAGGAAATGGCCGGAGGTTAGACGGCCGTCGGCTTGGGCATGACGATCGGCTTGACGCCGTAGCGCGGGGCGCCGAAGCCGGCACTGTTGCGCGCGGCCGCGCCCATCCCCGGCATGCCCGGGATGATCCCGCCCGTGCCGGCCTGCGGCGCGGCGGCGGTCCAGCCCACCGTCTCCAGCGGTGCCGCGCTCGTGCCGACCACCGGGGTGGCGGGAGTGGCCCAAGTCGGCGGCACGGATAGATTGCCGACCAGGCTGGCCTGGCCCGCCGCTGCGGCGGGCAGCGCGCCCATGCCGGCCATGCCGCCACCGGCCATCGGCGTCGTGACGTCGGCGAGGCCGGCGGCGTCCGCGGCGGAGCCGGCGGCGTCGGCCGCGGAGGTGTCGAGCAGACCGCCACCGGCCAGACCCAGGAGGTCGGAACCGGCGGAGGCCCAGTTGCCGAAACCGATGTTCCCGATGTTCGCCCCGTTACTCGAAAGGCCGAAGATCCCTCCAAGCATCGCCGGGTTGGTGCCATTGGTGCCGGTGTTACCGAGGAGATACCCGAGCAAATCGAGGGGGTTGGTGGTGGGGGTGGAAGAAGCTGCGAGGGGGGCTGCGTTCAAGGCTTGAAGACTTGCCTGGCCCGCGTTGATGGCCTCGGTGTCGCCGTAGCTGCCGGAGCTGATGCCCAGGGTCTGTGCGTAATTCTGCAGCAAGGTCTGGGCCTCGGTGGCGATCGCCTGGTACTGGGTTCCGTAGGCCGTGAAGATCGCCGCCTGCTGAGCCGACACCGGGTCGGCGGCGGCCGGAGCGATCATCGTGGTCGCCGCCGCGGCGCCCGCGTTCTGCGCCGCCAGGTTGGTGTTTATCCCCGACAGCAGCTGCTCGGCAGCTAGCATCTCTTCTGTCTGTGTTGTCAGAAAAGCCATCTATTGCTCCTAGTGTTCGGAACGAGTCGACCCCCATGCGGCGGATCGACCTGAGTGTTTACGTAACGGCCCCTGTGCGTTGGCGTAACACTAACGACCCACGAGTCCACGTTCCCGGCCGAAAGCGCCGGGGTGACAGCCGTTTACGGCTTCTTAACGATGAGGCCGCTAGTTTTAACACGGTCCTGCCGGACGACATAGCGGTGTGATCTGTTGCCTGAAGGAAAACCGTGGTTAAGCTGCGCGGGCGCGGATCTTAGCTGACACACTTTCGCATCGCATCTTGCAAATTTCGGTTATTTCGAGCGGGATGCGATGTCCCGGATTCGGCACCGGCGCGCTACATTCGCCGCCGAGCCCCCATAGCCCAATTGGCAGAGGCAGCGGACTTAAAATCCGCCCAGTGTCGGTTCGAGTCCGACTGGGGGCACCGGCGTCCGCGCAGGTCAGTGCGTGCAGCGCGAGAATGGCCGCCCGTCACCCCCAGCCTGTTTGCCCGGCCTCTGATCCGGCGATCGAATCGGGGCCATCCTGCTATTCGAGGTAGAGCCTTTATGCCCTGTCTGGCTGGCGGGCTCGGGGCGAAGGATCACCGTTCACAGGACTTAGGAGGTCGACGGTGATCAAGCAAGCCATCGTGGGCGCCGCGGTGGTGCTCATCGTCACCGGCTGCTCACCCCAAAAACACGCCAGCGGTGGCGGCACCACCACGACAACGTCTCACACCCAGGCCGTGCGCGGATGGGTCCAACTGACTCAGGACCACATGCAAGACCTGGGTATCGCCATGGGCAAGGCCACCTTCGCCATCGGTAGTAGGGACAACGCCGCTCTCGGGGCGGCCTGCCACGAGGGCCATGACGCGGCGAGCTTCCTGCAGGGCCATATGCCCTCCCCGAACAAAGAACTCACCGACGCGCTGCAAGCCAGCCTCGACGACTTCGACGCCGCCTCCCACTTCTGCGTCGCAGCGGTCGAGGACAACGATCCGAACGAGGCCCGCCACGCGGGCGAGTTCATGAACTCTGCCGAGGGGCACCTCACGACCGCCACCGCCATCCGCGATCGCATCGTCAACGGGCCCGGATAGTCCCATCGCGAGGCCGGCCTCTCGGTCCCCATCGGCCGTGCCGGAAAGCGACGAATGGTCCGATGCCGGAGGACCTTGGCCCCTACCTCCAGTTGGGGCGCAGGGCGACAGTGAGATCAAACGCGTCGCCGCAACCGAGACGCAACCGAGAGAGGATAAGGACATGAATCGCGAAGTGAGCAAATTCTTCTGCGGAGCGTTCGCCGGAATCGCCTATGCGCACGCGGGTTACGCCATCGCCGCATCCGCCGGCATCATCGACGAACCCATCTTCCTCGGCAGGAAGTGGGGCGTCGGATACATGTGGACAGAGGCCGTTGTCTATACCGCGATCAGCGCCGCCCTTGGTTACGCCGGCTGGCGCACGCAACCCGTCAACTTGCGTGAGGTAAGCGCGCCGGAGACAAGCGGGCAGACCGAGCAGGGTGTGGGCGAGGCGAAGGTGCCCCTGTCGACGTCGAATTGATCGTTCTCGACGGGATGCAGCCACAAAAGGAGACCGCAGCCGGTATGAACGTTCGTCTCGGGAAGTGGTCGGCCAGCTGTGCTGTCCTGCTGTTCGCCGTCGTGCCGTTCTCCTCGGCATCAGCATCAGCAGATCCAGTCGATGATGCGTTCATCGCGTCCCTGGTGAACTACGGGATCGAAGTGCGAGACAGCGACACCGCGATCGCGATGGCCCACCGGGTATGCACGGGATTCGACAACAACGCAAATGCGAGCGTTCTGGCGCTGAAGGTGAAGCGCGACACCGATCTCACGATGAGGGAATCCAGCTACTTCGTCGGCCTGTCCGTGGCCGCCTACTGCCCGCAGTACCGGGGGCAGATCGACAGTTCGCTGATCTGGCTGATCCCGGGTCCCCCGCTGATGTGAACGCCGAGGCACGGCGTCAGCAAGCCGAGGGGCACGAGGCGCAGTAAGTTGGTCGCGACCGCCACCGCGAAGGAGCCGCGCCGAAGTGACCGACGATCCGCGGGGTGACGGTGTCTCCCGTCAATACGATCGGTGGGAGTATCCGCCCCCGGTAACCGATCTCGCGGCGTGGACCAAGAATCACTGGGATTGGTTCGATCCCTTCTGGGCGCACCGCGTTCTGTGGCCCGACCGGGAGTACAAGCCGGACCTCGACATTCTCATCGCGGGTTGCGGCACCTTCCAGGCGGCCGTTTTCGCCTTCATGAACCGCGCCGCCAAAGTGGTCGCGATCGACGTAAGCCGGTCAGCGCTCAAGCACCAGCAGTATCTGAAGGACAAGCACGGCCTGGACAACCTGGAATTGCACCTGCTTCCCATCGAAGAGGTGTCGACGCTGTCCCGCGACTTCGACCTCATCGTGTCCACCGGCGTCTTGCACCACATGGCGGACCCACTGGCCGGGCTCAAAGCGCTTGGCGGCTGCCTGCGCACTGACGGGGCGCTCGGAGTCATGCTTTACGCGAAGTACGGCCGGATCGGGGTCGACATGCTCGAATCGGCGTTCCGCGACCTCGGACTGACGCAGGACGACACATCGGTCCAGTTGGTCAAAGAGGCGATTGCGGTGCTACCCGCGGACCACCCGGTTCGCCCCTACCTGAACGGCGCCCGCGATCTGCTGTCCGACGGCGCCCTGGTCGACACCTTCCTGCACAGTCGCCAGCGCACCTACACCGTCGAAGAATGCCTGGACCTGGTCAGCTCCGCCGGACTGGCATTCCAGGGCTGGTTTCACAAGACGCCGTACTACCCGCATGCCTTCGTCGCGCCGGCGAGCCAGTTCCAGGCGATGTTGAACCAACTACCCGACATCAAACTCTGGTCCGTGATGGAACGCCTGCAGCCCGCGAACGCCACCCACTTCTTCATCGCCTGCCGCCCCGAACGTCCCAAAGAGCATTACGCAATCGATTTCTCGACCGACGGGGCGCTCGACTACGTTCCACTACTGCGGACGGCCTGCCTGCTGTCCGGCGACGAGATCCACGTGCCCGGCACGAAGCTCAAGCTCAACCCGGCTCAGCTGCCGTTCGTTCAGCAGGTCGACGGCCGTCGCACGATCAGGGAGATCATCGAGTCCGTGGCACAGGGCGGCGACATCGGGCCCGAAAACGCCGGCCTGGTAAGGGAATTCGGACGCACGCTGTTCGAGTCGCTGTGGCGTCTCGACTTTTTGGCGATGGCGCTGAATACAACCCCTCCGGCTAGCCGTCAGCTTTTGCCGTGAGCAGGCCCTGCCGTAGCGCGGCAATCGCGTGTGCGGCCCGGTTGGCCACCGTGGTATAGCCTTCTAAATCCGCTGCGCTCTCGGCGTTTTCGGCGAGGCTGCGGGACAGGCGCGCCGTGTCCTTCAAGTTGCGGATCGCCGCCCAAACCGCCGCTTCAAGTTCGTCGCCGTAAGCGACCAGCAGCGACTGGGCGGTCCACGCGTGACCGACCTGGCAGCGGTAGCCGTTGTCGTTAACGGCCATCAGAGCGCCGTTGCAGCTGGGGCAGGTGTACCCGGTCGGCGGCCCCAAATCTTCCATGCCCACGGACGCGGCGAACTGGCTGTCCATCGCGATCTGATTCTCCAGCTCGAGTTGCCCGTCCGGGTCTGCCGCCGGCTCTTCGATGTTGCGATCAGCCAGCTGCGTCAGCAACCTACCGATCTCCTTGGCCGTCGCGGTGTGATCGGCCACGCCGGCCTTAACGGCGTTCTTCGGCAGATCGGGAAACAGAGCGTCCGTCGGTTCCTGGACAACGGTGATTCCTCCTTTGCCCTTGATGGCGCGCAGCCCGGCCACGCCGTCGTCAAGCAGTCCCGACATCAGAACACCGATGGCGCGCGGGCCATAGTCCAGCGCGACGGACCGGAAAAGCGCGTCGATCCCCGGTCGCCGACCGCTCTCCCACGGTCCATCCGACAGCGCCACCCGATGGTCGCGGGCAAGCAGATGGTGATCGGGTACGGCGGCGTATATCCGCCCGGCCTCCAGGACAGCGCCGTCGACCGCCGCGACCGCCGGCAACGGGCCGCTTCGATCGATGATCTGCGCCAGCAGGGAAGGCGCTCCCCGGCTCATGTGGATGACGATCATGACGGCGAACGGAAAATCCGGTGGCATCCCCGCGGCCAGTTCGTTCAACGCTTCGATGCCTCCGGCGGACGCGCCGATCGCCACCACGCCTTCGGCCGGTGTTGCCCTGCGCTCCATAGCTCGACCTAGCCTTGCCCTGTCCTGGCTGACAGCTCGGGAGATCCCGCCACCGTCCGCAAGCGTATGACCTCAACATTGATCCAGGTAGGCGCCGACGCCAAGGGTCATAAGCCCTCTCCTGCTCGCGGCCGCGCGACCGGGAAAGCCCTTGGTGGCGAGGCGATCACAGCGACAAGAGGGGCGTCACGGTTCACATCATGACCCGCGGACCAAATTTTGGGCCTGCCGCCGACGGCGCGGCGAACCGCCACTCATACACTGACCAATCGTGGGCATGCTGTCTGGTCTTGCGCCGTGGATCGCTTATTGGGTGCTCGTCGGTAACGTCCCGTTCCCTGCCGCGGCGTTGGCAGCGCTGGCGATCGCGGCCGTCGCGGTGGTGGTCGGGAGTGTCACCGGCAAGCCGGAGCGGACGCTCGAAATCGGTTCTGCCGCCGTATTTGTGGTGCTCACCGGGCTGACTTTCGCGCGGGATGAGTGGTTCGCCCAACGGTGGATGCTGCCACTCAGCGCCGCCGGGTTCCTCGTGGTGGCCCTGGTCGGAACGCTGACCGGCAAGCCGTTCGTGCGTGCGTTCGTAGCCGCGGAACAACCCGCCGACGTCGCCAAGACCGAGCTGTTCGGCCGGGTCGTCAGCGTCTTGAGCTGGGTCTGGGTGGGGACGGCGGCGGGCATGGCGGTGTCGTCGGCGATCCCGCCGCTGGTACGGGATGACGCCACGATCCTGGACACCAAGACCCCGTTGTCGTACGTGTGTTACTGGCTCATCCCGTTCACGCTGTTGGGCCTGGCGGCGCTGGCATCGCGGTTCCTGCCCGAGCGGATGCTGGTCGGCATCGACGACGTCGCCCGAGAAACCTCGTTCGTCGCGTACGACGAGGCCACCATCGACGAGCTGTACTTCCTCGCCCAGGAACACGCGAACCGAGAGGTCGGCCCCGGCAAGGAGGCCTACAACGTGAAGGTCGGGGGCATGGGGGTCCCGTTGACCGGGGATGAGTCCCGCAAGTCGTGGCCCTCGACCTACAAGGTGCGCGACAAACGGCGCTGAACGCGCGAGGGGTGTTCGGATACGTTGGTTTCCGGACCGGCGCGTGCGCCGACGGGTCCGGTTGCGGCCAACCACGGAGCCCCAAAGGAGTTGCGATGAACGCGCTCAGTCCAGACGCCATCCGGGCGGAAACGATCACCATCACCGGCCACGGCGGTGACGAGATCGAGGCGTACCGGGCTTGCCCAGTCGGTGAGCCGCTCGCCGAGGGGTCCCGCGGCGGAGTCGTGTGGATCCATCACATGCCCGGCTACGACCGTGAGACCAAGGAGTTCGTCCGGCGGCTCGCCGTCAGCGGCTATCACACCGTGGCCCCGAACCTCTATTCGCGCGAGGCCCCGGGTGCGTCACCCGACGACGCCGCGGCGGCGGCGCGAGCGGCGGGCGGCGTGCCCGACGAGCGACTGGTCGGCGATGTCGCCGGTGCGGTGGCGCACCTGCGTTCCTTGCCTGGGGCTACCGGGAAGTTTGGCGTCATCGGGCACTGCTCGGGCGGGCGGCACGCGTACCTGGCGGCGTGTTCGCTGCCCTTCGACGCCGTGGTGGACTGCTACGGCGCGTTCATCGTCGAGGATCCGCCGGAGGGCATGCCCAAGGCCATGAAGCCGATCCTGCAGCTGGCGCCGAACCTGAGCTGCCCGCTACTCGGCCTGTTCGGGCTCGACGACCGCTTCCCGGCTCCACCCGCGGTGGCCGCACTGGACGAGGAGCTGACCAGGCTGAACAAACCGCACGAGTTCCACTCCTACGAGGGCGCGGGACACTCGTTCTTCTCCGTCGATCGGCCCGCCTACCGGCCGGAGGCGGCCGTGGACGGCTGGCGGCGCATCGACGAGTTTTTCGCCACCCAGCTGAAAGGTTAGGTCTCGCCCGCCATGTGCACTTATCTCACCGAACACGTCGGAATCGACGGCAGCGGAAAGGGCGCCACCGGGTGGTTTGGCGCCAGCCGCGCGACGGTCTACGTCGATCACCCGGTCCACGCGCCCTACGGCCACACGGTCAACATCGACGTGATCAACCCCGAACTCGGGCCGTCGGCGCGGGTGGCGCTGGAACTCACCGAGGAGAGCGCGCTAGCGCTGGCCGACGCCATCCGCAAGGCGATCGCCCATGCGCCGGCCGGACTCGCGTCCAAGGACCAGACGTGACCGCCGACCGGGACTACCCGCAGATGGCCGCTGAGCGCGGCCGGGTCGAGCCCGCGCCGCGCCGGGTGCGTGGCTACCTCGGGGATGCGCTGGTCTTCGACACCACGGCAGCGCTCTATGTGTGGGAGGTCCCGTACTACCCGCAGTACTACATCCCGCTGGCCGATGTCCGTGCGGAGTTCCTGCGCGACGAAAACCATTCGCAGAAGGTGCAATTCGGTCCGTCGCGGCTGCACTCCCTAGTGGGTGCCGGCGAGACCCACCCGTCCGCCGCGCGCGTGTTCGACGCCGACGGTGGCGGACCGGTGGCCGGGACGGTGCGATTTGAATGGAACCCGTTGCGCTGGTTCGAGGAAGATGAACCGATCTACGGCCACCCGCGCAATCCGTATTCGCGGGTTGACGCGCTGCGCTCACACCGGCATGTTCGGGTGGAGCTGGACGGAATAGTGCTGGCCGACACCAGTTCTCCGGTTTTGCTATTCGAAACCGGTTTGCCCACAAGGTATTACATCGACCCGACCGATATCGCCTTCGAGCATCTGGAACCCAGCGCCACCCAGACGCTGTGTCCGTACAAGGGGGTGACGTCGGGTTACTGGTCGGTGCGATCGGGCCCCCCTAATGATGAGGCCCTGCAGCCGGACCTGGCCTGGACGTACCACTACCCGTTGCCCGCGGTCGGCCAGATCGCCGGTCTGGTGGCGTTTTACAACGAAAAGCTGGATATCTTCGTCGACGGCGACGCGCTGCCCCGGCCGCGCACCCAGTTCAGTTAGCCAGCGCGGTGTGATCTTTCCCTCTTCGCGCCCCGACCCTGAGAATTTCTTAACCTGGACACTCCACGGCGCTGACCGGGGACGTTAGCGGCGAATGCGAAATCCGCCGGAAGCGCGTTTGCATCAGTTTCGCTACGGGTAAGCGACTGCGATACAGCGTAATTGAAAGCCTGAGCAGAACCTGAGTGCGCGGGGTGACGTAGCTAACGTCGGGGGATTTCAAGGGGTTTGACTCGATTTTTGGCCGGTAGACTCGTAAAAGCAGTCGCGTCAGCGCCTTTTGGTGCTGAGATCCTCGTGGATCTGGAGGCCAAATTGTCGCGCAATTCCCGGCGACGCCGCCTCCGCGCCGACAATATAGCAAAGGCGGTGCAGCGTGAGCGGTATAAACGACCGCAAGCCCTTCCAGGACGATCGAGACGAGCGGGTGTTCGGATTCGACGACGCCCCGGTGGTCCAGATCCCGGTGCGAAACGGTCCGATCAGCGACATCGGCGTCAGCCCCGACGGCACTCGGCTGGTGGTGGCGAATCACGGCCGCGACACGGTCTCGATCGTCGACGCCGATGCGCGTCGGGTGGTGCAGACCGTCACGGGCATCGACGAACCGTTCGCGATCGCCGTGAGCGGCGGTGCCTCCCCGCGCGCCTACATCAGCACCGCGTCCTCCTCGTATGACTCCATCGACGTCGTCGACCTCGCCACGAACGCGCGCGTCGCGACCCATCCGCTGGCCGACCGCGTGAGCGATCTGACCGTGAGCGCCGACGGGAGGTTCGTCTACGCCAGCCGCAACGGCGCCCGCGGCGCCGATGTCGCGGTTGTGGACACCACCACGGATGAGTTCGAGGTGATCGAACTCGCCGCGACACCCGGCACCACCGCGGACTGCGTGCGCATCAGCCCCGACGGGCGCCACCTGTACGCCGCCACCAACGGGCCGTCCGGCGGCGAACTCGTCGTCATCGAGACCGGGGCGCAGTCCGACGGCCGGGCCGGTTCCGGATCCCGTATTGTCGGCGCCTACGAGCTGGGTTTGCCGATCCGCGACGTCGCGCTGAGCAACGACGGCGCCACGGCCTATGTGGCCAGTTGCGGCCCCGTCGTCGGTGCGGTGCTCGACGTGATCGACACCCGGGCCCGCAAGATCACCGCAACCCGCAAGCTCAGCGAGCTCGCCGGTCCGCTCACCCGTTTGGCGCTCAGTCGCGATGGCCGCCGCGCCTACTTGGTCAGCGACGACCGCGTCGCCGTGGTCTGCACGCGAACCCACGACGTCATCGCCGACATCGAGGCGGCGAAGGACTCATCCTGCGTGGTCGAGAGCCCCGACGGCAGGTACCTCTACATCGCCGGCCATTCCGGTGTGGTCACCGTCGTGCCGATCGCCGCGGTCGGGGGACCGGCCGAGCCGTCGACCACCCGGCTGCCCGCGTTGGCTCAGCGGGAACCCGTACTCGCCTAGGGTAATTGCCGACGCCGGCGCCGAACTCGGGCTTAGGGTGGAGGCTGCTGGCGGCTCATCGCCACCGGCCCGGGATGCGGCCACCCGCGTCTCGAGGGTTGACATCAGGCGACGCTGCGCCGGGATCCAAAGGCGGTACCTCAATGGACAGCACGATGCAGGACTTTCCGTTGACGATCACCGCGATCATGCGGCACGGCTGCGGTTTGCACGGCGAGCGCACGGTCACCACCGCCACCGTTGACGGCTACCGGCAAATCAGCTACCGCGAACTGGGTCACGACGCCGCCCGGCTGGCGAACGGATTGCGCCGCCTCGGCATCAACGGGGACCAGCGGGTGGCGACGTTCATGTGGAACAACGCCGAACACCTGACCACCTATCTGGCGGTGCCGTCGATGGGCGCCGTGCTGCACACCCTGAACATCCGCCTGTTCGCCGAGCAGATCGTCTACGTCGCCAACGAGGCCGAAGACCAAGTGGTGTTGGTCGATATGTCGCTGGCCAAGCTGCTCGCCCCGGTGCTGGGCGACCTCAAGACTGTGCACACCGTGATCGCGGTGGGGGAGGGTGACACCGCCCCGTTCGAGGGGTCGGGCAAGACCGTGCTGCGATATGCCGACGTGCTTGCCGGCGAGCCGACCGAGTTCGACTGGCCGCAGATCGACGAGAAGTCCGCGGCCGCAATGTGCTACACCAGTGGCACCACCGGCAACCCGAAAGGTGTTGTCTACAGCCACCGTTCGAGCTACCTGCACACCATGGCGGCCTGCACCACCAACGGTATCGGCGTGGGTTCCGTCGACAGCGTGCTGCCGATTGTGCCGATGTTCCACGCCAACGCGTGGGGCCTGCCCTATGCCGCCCTGATGGCCGGCGCCGACCTCGTCCTGCCCGACCGCCATCTCGACGCGCACTCGCTGATCCGCATGGTGGAGGACCAGCGACCGACCGTGGCGGGCGCGGTGCCCACCATCTGGAACGACGTCCTGCATCGCCTGGAGGAAGAACCCGGCCACGACATGTCGTCCCTGCGGCTGGTGGTCTGTGGGGGCTCGGCCGTTCCGGTGTCGCTGATGCGCACCTTCGAGGAGAACCACGGCGTTCAGATCCGGCAATTGTGGGGCATGACGGAAACCTCCCCGATGGCCACCATGGCGTGGCCCCCGCCGGGAACCCCGGAGGACCAGCATTGGGCGTTCCGCGCCACCCAGGGCCAACCGGTCTGCGGCGTGGAGATGCGGATCGTCGACGACGAAGGTCAGGTGCTGCCCAACGACGGTGACGCCGTGGGCGAGGTGGAAGTCCGCGGCCCATGGATTGCCGGCTCCTACTATCTGACGGCCGACGACTCTAAGTTCGACTCCGGCTGGCTGCGCACCGGCGACGTCGGGCGGCTCGACGAGCGGGGTTTCGTCACCCTGACCGACCGGGCCAAAGACGTCATCAAGTCCGGTGGCGAGTGGATCTCGTCGGTCGAGCTGGAGAACAGCTTGATCGGGCACCCGCATGTGGTCGAGGCCGCGGTGGTCGGCGTGCCCGACGAGCGGTGGCAGGAGCGGCCGCTGGCCGTCGTGGTGGCCAAGGAGGGCACCACAGTCAGCGCCGAGGACCTGCGAAAGTTCCTCGCGGAGAAGGTGGTTCGCTGGTGGCTGCCCGAGCGGTGGGCGTTCGTCGAGGAGATTCCGCGCACCAGTGTCGGCAAGTACGACAAGAAGGCCATCCGGGCGCGCTACGCCGAGCACGGCTACTGGGTGGTCGAGGCCCGCGACTGAGCGCGAGTCTCCGCGAATAACCCAGGGCAGGAAGGAACCCCATGTCCCAGCCGCTTGTCGTCGAACAATCGCACGAGGTGCCCGTCGCGCCCGACGCGGCGTTTCACGGCACGCTGCCCATCCCGTTGCCCGAGATCTTCGGCCGCCGGTACGGGCCGATACCGCCGATCAAGGAGGTGCGGGACCAGACCGGGGCCTGGGACGCAGCGGGTCAGAGCCGCACCATCATCCTGGCCGGCGGCGGCAGGGCGCGCGAAGACCTGACCAGTGTCGACGCGCCGCGATCGTTCGGCTACCGGCTCACCCAGATCCACGGTCCGATGGCGCTGCTGGTCGGCTCGGTCACCGGTGAGTGGGTCTTTACCCCGGCCGGCGGCGGCACCGAGATCACCTGGCGCTGGGCCATTTACCCGAAATCCGTCCTGTCCGCACCGGGCCTGCCGCTCTTCGGGATGGTGTGGAAGCGCTACGCGCGCCGAGTGCTGCTCGACCTCGCCGAGGTGTTGACCCGCTGAAGCTGGGTACCGTCGAGGCCATGTGTCGACTATTCGGGCTACACGCCGGGACTGACGTTTGCACCGCGACGTTTTGGTTGTTGGACGCCCCCGACAGCCTCGCCGATCAGAGCAGAAGGAACCCGGACGGCACGGGCCTGGGGGTCTTCGACGAGCGTGGCCGCCCGCAGCTGGACAAGCAACCCATGGCGGCCTGGGAGGATGCCGCCTTCGCCACCGAAGCCCACGAGCTGACCGGCACCACCTTCATCGCGCATGTGCGTTACGCCACGACCGGTGCGCTCGACGTCCGCAACACCCACCCGTTCCTGCAGGACGGCCGGATCTTCGCGCACAACGGCGTGCTGGAGGGGCTGGACGTTCTCGGCGAACGGCTCCGCGAAGTCGGCACCGGCGATCTGGTCCTGGGTGACACCGATTCCGAGCGGGTGTTCGCGTTGATCACCGCCTCGATCCGGGCGCTCGACGGTGACGTGACCGCGGGCCTGACCGATGCCATGAAATGGCTTGCGGCCAATGTGCCGATCTATGCGGTCAACGTGCTACTGAGCACGGCGACCGACATGTGGGCGCTGCGGTATCCCGAAACCCATGAACTGTACGTCTTGGATCGTTCCGGCGACGCCCCCACCCGGGCCCTGGAATTCGACCTGCGCACCAAGCGAATTCACGCCCGGTCGGAACATCTGTGCACGCGCCCGTCGGTGGTGTTCGCCACCGAACGCATGGACGAAGACCCCCGCTGGCGGCTGCTCGAGCCGGGTGAGCTGGTCCACGTCGACGCCGCGCTGCAAGTCGACCGCAGTCTGATACTTCCCTGTCTCTTATACACATCT
>NZ_LZSV01000026.1 GCF_001665605.1 Mycobacterium sp. 852014-50255_SCH5639931 | reverse complement strand
GCCGGCGCAGCCCCGCCGCCGGCGCCCGCGGGCAACGCCCCACCGGCCGACGTGCCCCCGGCCGAGCAGCCGGCGCCGCCCGACCCGCGCAAGGAGCTCGCCGACCGCATCGCCGATGAGAAGAAGTGGCGCCAGAGCACCCGCCAGGGCGTCCAGTTCCTCGCTCTGCAGTTCCAGGCGACCCGCTGCGACAAAGAGGACATCCTGGCCGGCAACGACGACCCGAACCTGCCGCTGGTGACGTGCTCGACCGACCACAAGGCGGCCTACCTGCTGGCACCGTCGATCATCAGCGGCGACCAGATCCAGGACGCCACCTCCGGCATGAACCAGCGCGGCATCGGTTACGTCGTCGACGTGCAATTCAAGCCGGCGGCGGCGAACACCTGGGCGGACTTCACCGCCGCCCACATCGGCACTCAGACCGCGTTCACGCTGGACTCCCAGGTGGTCAGCGCCCCGATGATTCAGGAAGCCATCCCCGGCGGCCGGACCCAGATCACCGGCGGCGACCCGCCGTTCACCGCCGCAACCGCCAAGCAGCTGGCCAACGTCCTGAAATACGGTTCGCTGCCGCTGTCCTTTGAGGCTTCGGAGGCCCAAACCGTCTCGGCGACACTGGGATTGACCTCACTGCGAGCGGGGCTGATCGCCGGCGCAATCGGCTTGGTTCTGGTGTTGCTGTACTCGTTGTTGTATTACCGGGTACTGGGCCTGCTTACGGCGCTATCGCTAATCGCTTCCGGCGCAATGATTTTCGCGATCCTGGTGATCCTGGGCCGGCAGATCAACTACACCCTGGACCTTGCGGGGATCGCGGGTCTGATCATCGGTATCGGTACCACGGCGGACTCGTTCGTGGTGTTCTTCGAACGCATCAAAGACGAGATCCGCGAAGGCCGATCGTTTCGATCAGCGGTGCCTCGGGGCTGGGTGCGGGCCCGCAAGACGATCGTGTCGGGCAACGCCGTGACCTTCCTGGCCGCCGCGGTGCTGTACGCCCTGGCGATCGGCCAGGTGAGGGGCTTCGCCTTCACGTTGGGCCTCACCACGATCCTCGACGTCGTGGTGGTGTTCCTGGTGACCTGGCCGCTGATCTACCTGGCGTCCAAGTCGCCGACGTTGGCGAAACCCGCATACAACGGCCTGGGCGCAATCCAGCAGGTCGCCCGCGAGCGCCGGGCTTCGTCGAACGTCAAGACGGGACGGGGATAGCGTGATGGCCTCCAAAGGCAAGACTGACGCCGAAGCGACCGAGCTCACCGAAGCCTCCGAAGGCGCCACCGAGTTGACCGACAGCGGCGGCCTGCCGCGCCATGGCTTCCTGTCGCGCCTCTACACCGGCACCGGCGCCTTCGAGGTGATCGGGCGTCGCCGGTTGTGGTTCGGCATCAGCGGGGCAATCGTCGCTGTCGCCGTATTGAGCATCGCGCTGCGGGGTTTCACCTTCGGGATCGACTTCAACGGCGGCACGACGGTGTCGATGCCCGCCGCGGGCGCAACCGGCCAAGTGCAGACGTCGCAGGTGTCCGACGTGTTCCGCAAGGCCATCGGCCGCGACCCGGAGTCGGTGGTGGTCGTCGGCAACGGCGCCTCGGCCACGGTGCAGATCCGCTCCGAAACGCTGTCCAACGCCCAGACATCCACGTTGCGCAACGCCCTGTACGACGCGTTCCAGCCCAAGGGCGCCGACGGAAAACCGAGTAAGCAGGCCATCAGCGACGCGGCGGTCTCCGAGACGTGGGGCGACCAGATCACCGATAAGGCGCTGATCGCGTTGGTGGTGTTCCTGGCGTTGGTCAGCCTGTACATCACGGTGCGCTACGAGCGTTACATGGCCATCTCCGCGCTGACGACCATGGTCTTCGACCTCACCGTCACCGCAGGGGTGTACTCCCTGGTCGGTTTCGAGGTCACCCCGGCCACCGTCATCGGATTGCTGACGATTCTCGGTTTCTCCCTTTACGACACCGTCATCGTGTTCGACAAGGTCGAGGAGAACACCCACGGCTTCCAGCACACCACCCGGCGCACCTTCGCCGAACAGGCCAACCTCGCCATCAACCAGACGTTCATGCGCTCCATCAACACCAGCCTCATCGGGGTGTTGCCGGTCCTGGCGCTGATGGTGGTGGCGGTGTGGCTGCTGGGCGTCGGGACACTGAAGGACCTGGCGCTGGTGCAGCTGGTCGGCATCCTGGTCGGCACCTACTCGTCGATCTTCTTCGCGACGCCGCTGCTGGTCACGCTGCGTGAGCGCACCGAGCTGGTGCGCACGCACACCCGCCGCGTCGCGCGGCGCCGCAAGGCCGGCGCCGAGCCCGAGGAGGCGAAGTCCACCGAGGACGAATCGGCGTCGCCGGAGACCACGGCGGCCGACTCGGCACCGTCTGACAAGCCCGCACCGAGCAAGCCGGCGCCGGGTGCGCGCCCGGTGCGGCCGACCGGGACCCGGCGTCCGAGCGGCAAGCGAAACGCCGGCCGGCGGTAGTCGCCGTGGCCGCCAGGTATCGCCTCACCGGGGGCGCTATCGGTCTGGCCGCAATGCTCGCGGCGGCGTTCACGCTGACGGCGTGCTCCGGCAGCGCCGCCTCCCAGATCGACTACGTGGTCGACGGCCCGCTGGTCACCTACAACACCAACACCGTCGTCGGCGCCGCGTCGGCCGGGGCGCAGGCGTTCGCGCGCACGCTGGCCGGCTTCAGCTACCACGGCCCCGACGGGCAGACCGTCGCCGACCGTGACTTCGGCACCGTGTCGGTGGTGGGCGGTTCACCACTGGTGTTGGACTACCAGATCGCCGACAATGCCGTCTATTCCGACGGCAAACCGGTGACCTGCGACGATCTGGTGCTGGCCTGGGCGGCCCAGTCCGGCCGGTATCCCGACTTCAACGCCGCCACTCAGGCCGGTTACCTCGACATCGCCAACGTCGAGTGCCTGCCTGGGCAGAAGAAGGCCCGGGTGTCGTTCGCCCCGGACCGCGGCATCGTCGACTACAACCAGCTGTTCACCGCCACGTCGATGATGCCGTCGCACGTCATCTCCGACGAGCTGCACGTCGACGTGACCGCGGCCCTGCTGAGCGACAACGCCCAACTCGTGCAGCAGATCGCCAAGCTGTGGAACACCATCTGGGACCTCAAGCCCGGTCTCAAACAGAACGAGCTCGAAAAGCACTTCCCGTCGTCCGGCCCGTACAAGATCGAGCGCATCCTGGACGGCGGCGCGGTGGTGCTCGTGGCCAACGACCGGTGGTGGGGCCCCAAGGCGCTCACCAAGCGGATCACCGTCTGGCCCCAGGGGCCCGACATCCAGGATCGGGTCAACAACCGCAGCGTCGACGTGGTCGACGTGGCGGCGGGCTCCTCGGGAACGCTGACCACCCCGGACAATT
The DNA here is from genome assembly GCF_001665605.1 of Mycobacterium sp. 852014-50255_SCH5639931. Lineage (GTDB taxonomy): Bacteria > Actinomycetota > Actinomycetes > Mycobacteriales > Mycobacteriaceae > Mycobacterium > Mycobacterium paraffinicum. The sequence goes on along the minus strand of NZ_LZSV01000026.1, from coordinate 170,363 downwards.
ACGACCGCGCTGATTCGCCGTCGGCCGGCGTCGAGCAGCTGATCTTCGCGCCGCAGGGCCCGCTCTCGCAGCCCAAGGCCCGCCGCGCGCTCGCCCTGTGCACGCCGCGCGACACGCTCGCGCGCGACGCCGGGGTGCCGATCGCCAACTCGCGGCTCAACCCGGCCGCCGACGACCCCGTCACCGCCGCTGACGGCGCCGCCGAGGCCGGCCAGTTCGGCAAGGCGGACCCCGCAGCCGCCCGCGACGCGCTCGGTGGGGCCCCGATGACGGTGCGGATCGGCTACCAGGGGCCCAACGCGCGCCTCGCGGTCAACGTCGGGGTGATCGGCAAATCCTGTGCCGCGGCCGGCATCACGGTCGCCAACGTCGCCCTGGATACCTCCGGGCCGCAAGCGCTCAAGGACGGGAAGATCGATGCCCTCCTGGCCAGCACCGGCGGAGCCGCCGGCAGCGGGTCCACGGGGTCGTCGGCGATGGACGCCTACGACCTGCACACCGGCAACGGCAACAACCTGTCGGGCTACTCGAATCCGCAGATCGACAGCGCGATCGGGGCGCTGGCGGTGTCGGCCGACCCCGGCGAGCGCGTGCGGCTGCTAGGGGAGGCGGCGCCGGTATTGTGGGGCGACATGCCCACTTTGCCCCTCTACCGGCAGCAACGGACGCTGCTGATGTCGAAGAAGATGTATGCCGTGAGCAAGAACCCGACTCGCTGGGGCGCGGGCTGGAACATGGACCGATGGGCCATGGTCCAGTGACGAGTGCCGACGGAAGCGCCTCGGTTGCCGACGTCATCGCCTCGCTGCTGCGCGAGGTGTCCGACTTTCCCAAGCCGGGGGTGCAGTTCCGGGACCTCACCGCGTTGTTCGCCGATCCGGCGGGGCTGGCGGCGATCACCGACGCGCTGGCCGAGATCGCGTCGGGCGCCGACCTGGTCGCCGGGATCGACGCCCGCGGGTTCCTGGCCGCGGCGGCGGTCGCCGACCGGCTGCGCACGGGAGTGCTGGCCATTCGCAAGGGCGGCAAGCTGCCGCCGCCGGTGTACGCCGAGCATTACGACCTGGAGTACGGCAGCGCGACGCTGGAGATCCCCGCGGACGGCATCGACCTGCGCGGTCGCCACGTCGTGATCATCGACGACGTGCTGGCCACCGGGGGCAGCCTCGCCGCGGCGGCCCGGTTGCTGGAACGCACCGGGGCCACCGTCGTGGCGGCGGCGGTGATCCTCGAACTGACCGCGCTGGGCGGTCGTCAGGCGGTGGCGGGGTTGCCGCTGCACAGCCTGAGTCGGCTCTAGCCCGGCCCACCGCGCGATATCCTCGAGGTCGGAGGTGACCAACGTGGCGGACGACAAGAGCGCGGCGCAGGCGCTTGACGCGCCCACTGACGTCGGTGACGCCCTGCTGGTCGGCGAGCCGGTGACGGCGCAGGCCGAGCCGCCGGATCCCCCAACCGAGACGCTGAAAACCCCCAGCAGCGCGTCGCGCCGGGTGCGGGCCCGGCTGGCCCGGCGGATGACCGCCCAGCGCACGACGCTCAACCCGGTGCTCGAACCGCTCGTGGCGGTGCACCGGGAGATCTATCCGAAGGCCAACGTGTCGCTGCTGCAGCGCGCCTTCGAGGTCGCCGACCAGCGCCACGCCACGCAGTTGCGCCATTCCGGTGATCCGTACATCACCCACCCCCTGGCCGTCGCGAACATCCTCGCCGAATTGGGCATGGACACCACCACTTTGGTGGCCGCGCTGTTGCACGACACCATCGAAGACACCGGCTACACGCTGGAGGCTTTGAGCGAGGAGTTCGGCGAGGAGGTGGGCCACCTCGTCGACGGCGTGACCAAGCTGGATCGGGTGGTGCTGGGCACCGCCGCCGAGGGCGAGACCATCCGCAAGATGATCACCGCGATGGCCCGCGACCCCCGGGTGCTGGTGATCAAGGTCGCCGACCGGCTACACAACATGCGAACCATGCGCTTCCTGCCGCCGGAGAAGCAGGCGCGCAAAGCCCGCGAGACGCTGGAAGTCATTGCGCCCCTTGCGCATCGGCTGGGTATGGCCAGCGTCAAGTGGGAACTCGAAGACCTGTCCTTCGCGATCTTGCATCCGAAGAAGTACGACGAGATCGTCCGCCTGGTCGCCGGCCGCGCGCCGTCCCGGGACACCTACCTGGCCAAGGTCCGCGCCGAGATCACCAACACGCTGAACGCGTCGAAGATCAAGGCGACGGTGGAGGGCCGCCCCAAGCACTACTGGTCGATCTATCAGAAGATGATCGTCAAGGGCCGCGACTTCGACGACATCCACGACCTGGTCGGCATCCGCATCCTGTGCGACGAGATCCGCGACTGCTACGCCGCCGTCGGCGTCGTGCATTCCCTGTGGCAGCCGATGGCGGGACGGTTCAAGGACTACATCGCCCAGCCCCGATACGGCGTCTACCAGTCGCTGCACACCACGGTGGTGGGCCCTGAGGGCAAGCCGCTGGAAATCCAGATCCGCACCCGCGACATGCACCGCACCGCCGAATACGGCATCGCCGCGCACTGGCGCTACAAGGAAGCCAAGGGCCGCAACGGCGTTCCGCATCCCCACGCCACCGCCGAGATCGACGACATGGCCTGGATGCGCCAGCTGCTCGACTGGCAACGCGAGGCCGCCGACCCCGGCGAGTTCCTGGAGTCGCTGCGCTACGACCTTGCGGTGCAAGAGATCTTCGTGTTCACCCCCAAGGGCGATGTGATCACCCTGCCGAACGGGTCGACGCCGATCGACTTCGCCTACGCCGTGCACACCGAGGTCGGCCACCGCTGCATCGGCGCCAGGGTCAACGGGCGGCTGGTGGCGCTGGAACGAAAGCTGGAAAACGGGGAAGTCGTCGAGGTTTTCACGTCGAAGGCGCCCAATGCCGGGCCGTCGCGGGACTGGCAACAGTTCGTGGTGTCGCCGCGCGCCAAGGCGAAGATCCGGCAATGGTTCGCCAAGGAGCGGCGTGAGGAGGCGCTGGAGGCGGGCAAGGAGGCCATGGCCCGCGAGGTGCGCCGCGGCGGACTTCCGTTGCAGCGCTTGGTCAACGCCGAATCCATGGCCGCGGTGGCCCGCGAACTGCACTACGCGGACGTGTCCGCGCTCTACACCGCGATCGGCGAGGGCCACGTGTCGGCGCGCCATGTCGTGCAGCGGCTGCTGGCCGAGCTCGGCGGGATCGACCAGGCCGAGGAGGATCTCGCCGAGCGGTCCACGCCGACGACCATGCTGCGGCGCCCGCGCAGCAGCGACGACGTCGGCGTCTCGGTCCCCGGCGCCCCGGGCGTGCTGTCCAAGCTGGCCAAGTGCTGTACGCCGGTGCCCGGCGACCAGATCATGGGCTTCGTCACCCGCGGTGGGGGAGTGAGCGTGCACCGCACCGACTGCACCAACGCGGCGTCGCTGCAGCAGCAGGCCGAGCGCATCATCGAGGTGCGCTGGGCGCCGTCGCCGTCGTCGGTGTTCCTGGTGGCCATCCAGGTCGAGGCGCTCGACCGCCACCGGCTGCTCTCCGACGTCACTCGGGTGCTGGCCGACGAGAAGGTCAACATCCTGTCTGCCTCGGTCACCACGTCCAATGACCGGGTGGCGATCAGCCGGTTCACCTTCGAGATGGGTGACCCGAAGCACCTCGGGCATCTGCTCAACGTGGTGCGCAACGTCGAAGGCGTTTTCGACGTGTACCGCGTCACGTCGGCGGCCTGAGGCGACTTAACGATCCCCGCTAGCCGACCCGCACCGAGTTGATGGTGACCGGGTTGGTGGGAGCCCCGCTCTGCCGGTTGCCGGCGATACCCGCCTGGGCGACCTTGTCGAGGACCGCCAGGCCCGCCTCGCTGATGGTGCCGAACACCGTGCTCTGCGGCTCCAATTCCGAATCCCGGAACACCAGGACGAATTGGCTGCCGTTGGTGTTTGGCCCCTCGGTGGCCATGATCACGGTGCCGCGCGGGTACATCACCGTCGCCCGGAGCGCGGGGTCGTTGGCCGGGTACTGGTTGGTGGGGTATTCGTCGGCAAATTGATAGCCGGGGCCACCGGCGCCGTCCGCGTCGGGACCGCCGCACAGCAGCGACCCACCGTCAGTCGAGTTGATCAGCCGGGCGCACTGGGTGTTGTCGAAGAATTGCTGCTTCGCAAGGCTGACGAAGCTGTTGACCGTGCACGGAGATTCGCCGTTGGCGAGCTCGATGCCGATGTCGCCTAGGTTGGTCGAGATGGTGGCCGGGATCTGCGCGGGTTCGCTGGAAACCCTGCCGGACGGAGGCGGGTTGACCGGCTTGACGATGGCGTCCGGCGCGCTCGGGTATTGGCAATTGGCGCCCAGATCGGCCGGCGGTGCGAACGCCGGCAGCGGCGGCACGGTCCCCGTTGCCTGCGCGGTCGGTCCGGAATTCGACCCCGGCCTGTTGGGAACGCGGGCGCGGGTCGGGGTGCTCGATGCCGCGCTGTTGGCCGAGTCGTCGTTCTGGGTCACCAGTGCGATGACCAACGCCACCACCGCGGCCAGCGCCAGGGCCGACGCGCCAACGATGCCCAGCAGCAGACGACGGGATTGCGTCGGTGGGCTGTATGGCGGCCGCGACTCGGGACCGGCGCCCGTCGGGGGGAAGTCCTGCGTGGGTTCCGGCGGGCCCGGCGGCGATGTCGGTGGCGTCGGCGGGGGGCTCCATGCGGCCGTCCCATCCGGGGCGGCCAATGCCGCCCGGGCTGCTTCGGCGAGTTCCATCGCCGACTGGTAGCGGTATTCGGGGTCTTTGGCCATCCCGCGGGCGACCACCGCGTCGAGGGCCGGGGGCACGCCGGCGGCGGTGGTCGAGGGTTGCGGCGGCGGCGTGTTCAAATGCGCGTTGAGCTGTTCCTCGAGGCTGTCGCCGGCATAGGGCCGCTTGCCGGTCAAGCACTCGTGCAGCACGCAGGCCAACGAATACACGTCGGCGCGGTGATCCGTTGTGCCCCTGAACCGTTCGGGCGCCATGTAGGCGACCGTGCCCATCGTGTGCCCGGTCTGCGTGAGCGACGTGTCGGCCAGGGTACGGGCGATGCCGAAGTCGATCAGGTAGACGAAGTCGCGCGCCTGGGTGACCAGAATGTTCTTCGGCTTGATGTCGCGATGGATCAGCCCGACCTGGTGGGCACTATCCAGCGCAGCGGCAACCTGTTCGATCACCGCCACCGCGCGCTCGGGGGACAGCCGCCCCCCGTTCTCGTCGATGTACTGCAACAAGTCGCGGCCCTCGATCAGCCGCATGTCGACATAGAGCCGACCGTCGATCTCGCCGTAACCGTGGATCGGCACCACGTGCGGGTCGTTGAGGCTCGCCGCGATGCGTGCCTCTCGGCGGAATCGCTGCTGAAACTCCTGATCCTCGGCCAAGTTCGGGGGCAGCACCTTCAACGCGACGACCCGGTCGGTGGCGGCGTCGTAGGCACGGTAGACCTGGCCCATGCCGCCGCGCCCCAACACTTCCAGCAACTGGTATTGCCCGAAAGACTCTGTCCCCACGCAACGACCTTAAGCGGTGGACCGCCCGTTGGTCGCCCGATTCCGGCCGAATCAGCGGCGTTGCGCTGCTTGGCTTTAGTCGAGCAACAGCGAGGTGATGGTGACCTCGGAGGCCGGTGCGCCGTCCTCACCGCCGCCGGCGACGCCGGCTTTGGCGATCTTGTCCAGCGTGGCCAGCCCGTCGGGCTGAATGGTGCCGAAGACGGTGTATTGGGGCGGCAGCTGGGAGTCCTTGTACACCATGAAGAACTGGCTGCCATTGGTCCCGGGACCGGCGTTGGCCATCGCCAGGGTGCCGCGCGGATAGAGGACTGGCTGTTGCGCCTTCGGGTCGTTCGGCGGGTATTGGTCCGTCGGGTACTCGTTGGCGAATTGGTAGCCCGGGCCGCCGGTGCCCTCCCCCTTGGGGTCGCCGCATTGCAGGACGCCCAGGTCCGGCGAAGTGGTCAGCCGGTGGCATTTGGTGTTATCGAAGTATTTCTGGCCGATCAGGCTTGCGAAACTGTTTACCGTGCAAGGTGATTCGTTGTTGGCGAGCATCAATCCGATGCGGCCCTGGTTGGTCACCATGCTGGCGCTCACCTGAGCCGGGTCGGTCGGCACCTTGCCGGTGCGCGGCGGCTTGACCTCCTTGGCGGCTGGCTCGGGGGACGCCGGGTACTGGCAGTTGGCGCCCAGATCGGCCGACGGCTTGAACGCCGGCAGCGGCGGAGCGGGCGGCGTCGGTCCGGCGGGCGTCGTGGACTCGGGGGAGCTGCTGGGGGCCGCGGAGGTGGCGCTCGTCGCGGTGTTGCTCTTGTGCTCGTGTTTGGTGTTGATGACCGTGAGCACCACCGCGACGACCGCGGCCACGGCCACGGCTGAGCCGGCGGCGATCAACACGATCCGGCGCAGCTTGGCTTGCTTCGCGCGGCGCTCCAGCTGCCGTTCGAGCTTGCGCTTTGCGTTGGCACGTCGCTGTTCATTGGTCGGCACGGCCGTATGCCTCCATGGTCGGTAAGTCGGGTGCCCGGCAAAAGGCGTCGGTGGCCAGCTCAGGCTAATGTGGGCGCCGCGACCGGTGTCAAGTGGGGCCCGTGGGAAACTGGGAACCGTGTTGATCACCGGATTTCCCGCCGGCATGTTGCAGTGCAACTGCTATGTGCTGGCTGAGCGGCCGGGCACGGATGCCGTCATCGTGGATCCGGGCCAGCGGGCGCTGGGCCCGCTGCGGCGCATCCTCGACGAGAACCGGCTGACGCCGGCCGCGGTGTTGCTCACCCACGGACACATCGACCATATGTGGTCGGCGCAGAAGGTGTCCGACACCTTCGGCTGCCCGACCTACATCCACCCCGAGGACCGGTTCATGCTGAAAGACCCGATCTACGGCCTGGGCCCGCGGGTGGCGCAGCTGGTGGCGGGTGCCTTCTTCCGCGAACCCAAGCAGGTCGTCGAGCTCGACCGCGACGGCGACAAGCTGGACCTGGGCGGCGTGACCGTCAACGTCGACCACACGCCCGGGCACACGCGCGGGTCGGTGGTCTTCCGGGTGGCGGGAGACAACGATGTGGTGTTCACCGGCGACACCCTGTTCGAACGCTCGGTGGGCCGCACCGACCTGCACGGCGGCAGCGGCCGCGACCTGCTGACCTCGATCGTGGAAAAACTTCTGGTGCTCGACGACGAGACCGTGGTGCTGCCGGGTCACGGCAACGCCACCACCATCGGCGCCGAGCGGCGTTTCAATCCGTTCATCGAAGGCCTGAGCCCGTGACGGAGTTTCACGCGCCCAAGGGGGTGCCGGACTACGTCCCGCCGGACTCCGCGCAGTTCGTGGCCGTCCGTGACGGGTTGTTGGGCGCCGCCCGCCGGGCCGGCTATGGCCACATCGAGTTGCCCATCTTCGAAGACACCGGCCTGTTCGCCCGGGGTGTCGGCGAATCCACCGACGTGGTGTCCAAGGAGATGTACACGTTCGCCGACCGCGGTGACCGCTCGGTCACCTTGCGACCCGAGGGCACCGCGGGGGTGGTGCGCGCGGTGATCGAGCACGGCCTGGACCGCGGGGCGTTGCCGGTCAAATTGTGTTATGCGGGGCCGTTTTTCCGCTACGAGCGGCCGCAGGCCGGCCGCTATCGGCAGCTGCAGCAGGTGGGTGTGGAGGCGATCGGCGTCGACGATCCGGCGTTGGACGCCGAGGTGATCGCCATCGCCGACGCCGGCTTCCGGTCGCTGGGGCTCGACGGGTTCCGCCTGGAGATCACCTCGCTGGGCGACGAGACCTGCCGCCCGCAGTATCGGGAACTGTTGCAGGACTTCCTGTTTGGGCTCGATCTCGATGACGAGACGCGCAGGCGTGCCGAGATCAACCCGCTGCGGGTGCTCGACGACAAGCGACCGGCCGTGCGGGCCATGACGGCCGACGCGCCGGTTTTGATCGACCACCTGTCCGATGTCGCCAAGCAGCACTTCGACACTGTGCTGGCGCACCTCGACGCGCTCGGCGTGCCCTACGTCATCAACCCGCGCATGGTGCGCGGGCTGGACTACTACACCAAGACCACCTTCGAGTTCGTCCACGACGGTCTCGGCGCGCAATCCGGGATCGGCGGCGGCGGCCGCTATGACGGCCTGATGCACGAGCTCGGTGGGCAAGACCTGTCCGGCATCGGGTTCGGGCTCGGCGTCGACCGCACCCTGTTGGCGCTGCGCGCCGAGGGCAAGAGCGTGGGGGAGACGACCCGCTGCGACGTGTTCGGCGTGCCGCTGAGCGAGCAGGCCAAGCTTCAGCTGGCGGTGCTGGCCGCGCAGCTGCGCGCCTCTGGTGTGCGCGTCGACATGGCCTACGGCGACCGCGGCCTCAAGGGCGCGATGCGCGCGGCCGACCGTTCTGGGGCGGTCATCGCGCTGGTCCTCGGCGACCGCGACATCGAGGCGGGGACGGTCGGCTTGAAAGATCTCACGACCGGGGATCAGGTGTCCGTCACCGCGAATTCTGTTGTCGCCGAGGTTCTTTCAAAACTAGACCGGTAGGGCGGGCACCCTCGCCGGGTTATTTCTTGCTCGGAATGATGATCACGACGATCAACGTGAGGATCGAGAAGAATAGGCCGAGAATTCCCCAGCCCAGCGGATTGCGACCCTTCGTCATTGCGATGATTGCGCAGATGATTGCGGCAATAACGCTGCCGATGGCGACAAAGATTCCCTTGATGCCGCGAAGGATAAAGCCGGCCGCGACGGGGTCCGAGCTCGCCAGAATGACCGAGTGCAACATGTCAGGTCCTTTCGTGAGGGGCCCAGAGGTCATACCCACCCGAATCCGCAATAAAACCGCACTCGGGTTTAGGCACTAACCGAAAACGACGTTATCCGCGCGGATAACCGCGCCGGACCGTCCGATCCAGAATTCCCAACGTCGCCCGCAATGCGCCTTCGGAGAGAATCGGGAAAATTCCGGCTTCTCGCCACTTGGGGTCGATGTTCGACCAGTCGTAAAACGAGGTGACCACGGTCGCCGAGCCGTCTTCGCTCGGCTGGAGTTGATAGCCGTAGACATGGCCGATCGGAGGCTGAATTTTGCCCAGAACGGTCCACGCGATCAGCCGATCCTGTTCGAATTCCGTGATGTCGACGGTGACGTCGTACTTGCCGAATTGCGGAAAGTCGTTCAATGACTCGCGATCCATGTGCACGACGAAACGGTCACCGACACCGCGTACCCGATCGCCTTCGGCGCTTTGAAGCATTCCGGACGAGTCGATCGCGACGTGGCCCTGCGGGTCGCACAGCACTGCGAAGATGTCCGGTGCCGGTGCCGCGATGGTGCGCTGAGTTTCAATGCGTTCGGTCATAATTGCCTCGCAGCCGGTTCGATACGACAGGGTCATCGCTTACTCTACGACCGCGAATTCGCCTTCGGCGATGCCCGGATTCACACCCGCCTTCGATGCGGCGTGCGATCATAAGCGGTGACGCGTCGATATTCGCATCCGCAAAAGGGGGAGCGATGGTTTCACGAGTCCGCACCGCCCTGACGGGAACGGCTGTGGCCGCAGCGCTTATCGGAGTGGCCTCGGCGGGTGCGACCGCTCCGGCCGCCGCGGCTCCCGCCTTCGCCGCCGTGCCCGGTAGGCCCGCTCCGCTGGACGACCCCGATCCCGGGCTGCCCACCAACCCCTTTGATCCCCGATGTGCGGGGATGCCTGGGTGGGCTCAATGCCAGGGCGGCCCATACGCCGCGCCGCAGGGTCCGGCGGACCCCTCCTGCATCAGCATGCCCGCCGACCCGGTATGCGCGGGAGGGCCGTACGCCATCCCGTCGCCGCCTCCGGCTCCGCCACCGCTCGAGATGCCCCCGCCGCCGATCGAGATGCCGCCGCCGCCACCGCCTCCGCCGCCACCCGTCGAGGTGCCCGGTCATATCTGAACCCAGCCCGCCGCGGTGCTTGACTCAGGATCGAACTAATGTTCGAATAGCTCATGCGCTGGGCGGACCAGGCCGTCGCGGTCAACGGGCAGCCCGTCGAGGACGGGGCGCTGCCGGGGTTGCAGCGGATCGGGTTTGTCCGGAGCGTGCGTGCCCCACAGTTCGAGGGGATCACCTTTCACGAGGTGCTGTGCAAGTCCGCGCTCAACAAGGTGCCGGACGCTTCCGCGTTGCCCTTCCGATACACCGTCAACGGCTACCGCGGCTGCTCGCACGCCTGCCGCTATTGCTTTGCCCGGCCGACGCACGAGTATCTGGACTTTAACTGCGGCAACGACTTTGACAGCCAGGTGGTCGTCAAGACCAACGTCGTGGGGGTGCTCCGCCGCGAGTTGCGGCGGCCGTCGTGGCGCCGCGAGACCGTCGCGCTGGGCACCAACACCGACCCCTACCAGCGGGCGGAGGGGCGCTACGCGTTGATGCCGGGCATCATCGCCGCCCTCGCCGAATCCGGGACACCGCTGTCGATCCTGACCAAGGGCACGCTGCTGCGCCGCGACCTGCCGTTGATCGCCGCTGCGGCGCAGCAGGTTCCGCTGTCGGTTGCGGTGTCGCTGGCGGTCGGTGACGCGGACCTGCATCGAGATGTCGAGCCCGGCACGCCCACACCGCAGGCGCGGCTGGGCCTGATCGCCGCGGTCCGCGAGGCCGGTCTGAACTGTCATGTGATGGTGGCGCCCGTGCTGCCGTACCTGACCGACTCGAAAGAGCAGCTCGATCGACTGCTCGGCCAGATCGCGGGCGCGGGAGCCACCAGCGTGACGGTCTTCGGGCTGCACCTGCGCGGGTCGACCCGCGGCTGGTTCATGTCGTGGCTGGCCCGCTCGCATCCCGAGCTGGTGGGCCGCTATCGCGAGCTGTACCGGCGCGGGGCGTATCTGCCGGCCGGTTACCGCGAGATGCTGCGGGGGCGGGCGGCGCCGCTGGTCGCGAAATACCGGCTGGGCGGCGACGAGCGTTCGTTCCGCCAGCCCGTTGCGGTAACCCGGGTGGAGCCGGAACCCCTTCAGGCGACGCTCTTTTGAACTACGCCGGCCGGTCGGCACGCGGCTTGGTCAGGGTGAATCGGTCCACGACGGTCACCGCGCCGAACGGCCCGCTCAGCGCGTAATGCGTGGCCTTGATCGACGTGTTGCCGCCGGGGTTGCCGGGGTCCACCTCGAACGCCGCGAAGCCGTAGGGATTGTCCCGGTCGCGGAAGGCGGACCACGGCGCGTCCTCCATGACGTAGATCGGCGCCTTGCGTCCGAGCCCCGGGTCGAAGGCGCCGACTCCGGTCAACACGCGGCAGCGCGGCTCGGGGAAGAAGAACCCGTTCGTGGGCGCCGACGTGCCGCCACCGCCGATGACGACGTGCACCGTTCCCTTGGTGGAGTCGATGACGTCGTTGCGGGTGGTCACGGGTATCGGCGTTCGGGTGTCGGTCTGCAGCGTGCCGCGCAATGGGTGCGACCGCTCGTAGTGGTGTTCGTGGCCGCACACCACCAGGTCGACCTGGTGCTCGTCGAACAACGGGAGCCATTCCTCGCGGATCCCCAGGTCGGCACCGTTGGCCTTGTCGGCGGTGGAGATGGCCGTCTGGTGCATGCACACGACAATCCAATCGATGTCGGAGTCGCGCCGCGCGGCGGCGAGTTCGTTTGCCAGCCAACGCTTCTGCTCACCGCCCGAGTAGCCGTGTACGTAGAAATTGCCGCCGTCCTGGAACGCCACGTCGTCGTTGTTTAGGCTGATCACTCGCACCGAGCCGGCCGTGAACGAGTACCACAGGCCGCGGGTCTCGGGACTGGATCCGGAATCGGGCACCGCGAAGTATGCCTGATAGGCGCCGTAACCGATTGGGCCGTTGCCCAATTCGTTTTCGTGGTTGCCCGCTGCGGGCATCCAGGGCCGGTAGCGCGCCGACCGCGTGTTGTTCTCGAACCAGGCCGACCACGTGCGGATGCGGTCTTGAGCGAGGTTGGCATAGCACAGGTCGCCGTTGACGAGGTTGAACAGCGGTGCCATCCGCTCGACCGCCAGGGTGGTGTCGGCGGAGGCGGGCGATCCGATGTTGTCGGTGCCGTATGTGCCGTCTGGCAGCCTCTCCAGCGTCGGCGTGGACTGGTCACCGAAACTGGTGAAGCAAAAGGGCTTTTGCCCAGACGGGGCGGTCCGGATGGTGCCCATCTCCGGCTCCGCGCCGTCGTGCACCGCGGCGTACACGTAGTCGGTGTCCGGGGTGAGGTTCGTCAGGTGGGCGTGGTTCACCCGAACCTCGGTGTTGGACTTGGCGTCGCGGTAGGTGCGGGTTTCGGCCGCCACCGTCTGCCCGAGGCCGGACGTCGGCGTGCCGAACATGACGCGCGGATTCCGGACGGCGTCCACGGTGTGCCAGGACACCACCACCTCGGAGCCGGCGTGCCGGCCGAATTGCAGGTGCAGTCCCGTCACCGGTGGGGCGGCGCCGTTGCGGCTCGGCTGATACCAGAGGGCGGGCGCGCTGGGGCGCGACCACAACATGGCGGCCCCGCCGCCCACGCCCGCCCCGAGGGCGGCCGAGACCGCGCTGGTCGTCAACAATCTGCGGCGACTGATGCCGGGGGCGGAAGCACTGCCGCGGGGCTGTGCGGGTTCGTCGACCACCCCTGCTTAATACCCGAGTGGGATGAACCTCCGCGGAACGGGCGCCCGCTAGTGGCGGTGCGGCTCGAGTAATGCGGCCTGGCCGGTGGCCGGGGGGCGGGCCGCCAGCCACTCGCGGGTGGCCGCCTGCGATTGCTCGATAAGCGTTGCGGCGTGCGAGAAGTCGGCTCCGGAGATGGCGACCGGGCATAGCGGTCTGATGACGCGCAGGTCGACCGCTTGCTCGAAGCGCTCGACGTCGACGGCCAGGCGATGATTCACGGCGAGGGTCATGGCGTGCAACGCCATATTGACCGCGGTCTTCGGCGATGCGGGCAGGGCGCACGAGTAGCCGGTCGGCAGCACCCAGACTCGGTCGGCGCCCAACGCGACCGCGTGCGACACCGGCGCGTTGTTCACGACGCCGCCGTCCATCAGGTCGCGCCCATTTACCCGCACCGGCGGGAAGACGCCTGGGATGGCGGCGCTCGCGGCGATCGCGTCGACGGCGTTTCCCGAGGACAGCAGGACGTCGCCGCCGGAGATCACGTCGGTGGCCACCACGTGCAGCGGGATGGGCGCATCCTCGAGCCTGCTGAACTCCAATTTGTCGGCCAGCAGCCGTCGCAACCCGATGTTGGGGACCAGGTGGGGCCGGCGGCCCAGCATGCCCATCGCCCCGGCGATCGGGTGTGTCGGGAAGATGTCCTTTCGCGACAACGACGTCCATAGGTCGGCGAGTCCTCGAATCCCCGGACGATCGGGCCGTGAGGCGATCCATCCGCCATTGACCGCGCCGACGGACGTCCCGACGATCAGGTCGGGGCGTTCCCCTTCGTCGGCCAGCGCGAGCAGCATGCCGACGTGAATCGCGCCGAGGCTGGCCCCGCCGGACAAAACGAAGGCAGTGGGCACAAATGCATAGTAAGGACCTTTTCCACGCGTAGCCCCGTAACGAATTGGGTAGCGTTTTCGATATGACGAACGTGCGAATAGTGACCACAGGGGTCGCGGTGGCGACGTTTGCGGCAGCCGCAGCGCTGGCCGTCACGCCCGCGACCTCATCTGCGGACCCTGCCGGCCACCAGGTGACCTACACGATCACCACCACCGGCAATCTCACCGGCAACGTCCGCTACATGAACACCGATCCGCCCAGCCAGGCGGCCTTCAACGCCAACTCGTCGCAGTACTTGAACAGCGTGCAGACGGCGTTCAGCGCGGGGCAACCGCTCGTGTACAACACGACGCTGGCCGACCCGAATCAGTGGGCGTTCGTGAACGCGAGCGGCGGGTGTCACTGGCCGGACTGCGATTCGTCGAACACGCCACAGATTCAGTGCCAGATCGCGGTCGACGGCCAGGTCGTGGTGACGCAGAGCGCCACCACCGGGGTCACCTGCTCGACGCGGCCCTGGTAAGTAGCGAACACGTCGACGCGTCTCATCGGTGCACCCGCAACGCGAGGTAGTACTCGTGCCGCCGGGTGTTGTCGACGGTGTAGCCCACCGCCTTCGCCACCCCGTCGTGGTCGGACTCCAACCAGCGTTCGGTGTATTGCCGGCTGAATTCGGTCCACGACGGCACGGTGAACCTCTCGAGGACCGTGTCGGGATGTTCCAGGCTGTGGTACAGCCCCCAGCTATGGCCTCCCGTTCGCAACCGTGAGCGCCTGACCGCGCTCATCGCCTCGACGAAGTCCTGCAGGGTGTCCGTCACGACTCGATAGCGGACGGTCACCAGCACGGGTCCGTCGTTCGGGCACGGTTCGAACACGACCATCGGCGACGGCCACGCCCGCGAAATGTCGCGGCTCAGCTTCCCGGTTTCCGGCCGCAACCCGAGCGGCACGACGCTGAGGGCGGTGACGCCGAGCAACGCCGCCGACAATGTCAGCGCCACGCCCAGTCCTTCCCGCGTGGCGACCACGCCCCAGAGATACGAGCCGACCGCCTGCGAACCCGTGAAGACCAGCAGGTACATCGCCAACCCGCGGGCCCGGACCCAGCGCGGCAAATGCAGCTGCGCCGCGGCGTTCAACGTCGTCAGCGTGATCAGCCAGGTCATCCCCGACAACACCAGGAAGGGCGCCGCCGCGGTGAACGGCAGCCAGACCACCGCGAGTGTGGCGGCGCCGTACGCGGCCGCGCACCCGGCCAGCAGCGTGTTGGGCGGCAGCCTCTGGCGTAACGGCGCGGGGACCGCGACGGCGAGCACCGCGCCGCAACCGATGGCGCCCAGCGCCGCACCGTAGCCACTGGCTCCCAAGTGCCACGTGTCGGCGGCGGCCACCGGCAAGAGGGCTAACAGGGCCGAGGCGGGGAAGACGAAAAGGGCAGCGCGCAGCAGGATCCTGCGAAAGATCGGGCCGTTGATCGCGTAGGCCAACCCGGTGAGGATGGCCTGGCCGAGGTGTTCTCGTTCGACGGGCGCGATCTGTTTCGGCCGTCGCCAGGCCGCCAGGGCGATGATGATGCCCACGAACGAGATCGCGTTGATCGCGAAGACCGCCGCCGGACCGACCAACGCCAGGACGACGCCGCCGATGGCGGGTCCGACCACCCGGGCGATGTTCACCGAGACGCTGGCCAAAGTCGCGGCGGCCGTGATCTGCTCGCGCGGAACGACCTCGGGCTGAATCGCCTGCCACGCCGGCGCGGTCAGCGCGGAGGCGACGCCGATGGCCAAGGTGAACAGCAGCAGTGCCGTCGGGGTGAGTCGGCCGAAGTAGGTCAGTCCCGCCAGGACCAGCGCCACCACCACCGCATACGACTGCAGCACCATGAGCAGCCGCCGCTGGTCGAACACGTCGGCGAGCGCGCCGGCGAACAATCCCAACAGGAGCGTCGGCCCCAGACTCGCGGTCTGGACCAGTGCCACGACGGTGGCGCTGCTGTGACCTTCGACCAGAAACCATTGCGCCGCAACACTTTGCATCCAGGTGCCGACGTTGGAGACGAACTGCGCGATGAACAGGGCGCGGAAAACCTGATTGCGCAAGGGCGTCCAGACCGACACCTCCGCGGTGTCGGTGCGCTCCTGCGTCAGATCCGACATACGAGCCTTTCGCGTCGTGCGGCGGGGTAGAAGTCTAAGACACGTACCCGACGCGCGCATGGCGGATCGGCATCAGCGCCGGGTTCGGGCCCCGGGCTCGTGCGCGACGACGACGACCTCCGCCGGTTGGGCGCCGACGGTTCGGATCGTGTGGCTGACCGACGCGTCGAAGTAGGCGCTGTCGCCCGCGTGGAGCGTGAACCTCTGGTCGCCGTAATCGAGTTCGACACAGCCCGCGTGCACGAACATGAATTCCTGCCCGCCGTGCTCGGGGTGCGGATCGTCGGCCGGCCCTTCGGTCGGGCGAACCACGAACGGCGACATGGATTTACCCAGCATCGACGGCGCCAGCACCCGATAACGCTGGCCGTCGGCGCCGCCGGGCGCCCGGTCGACGGCGATCTTCTCCTGCGCCGCCTCGTCGGAGAACAACCGCCCCACGTCCACGTCGAGGGCCTTGGCCACCTTGAGGGCCACCGCGATCGACGGGGTGCTCTGCCGGCGTTCGATTTTGGACAGGTAGCTCTTGGTCAACCCGGTCTGTTCGGCCAGCGCCTCGAGGGTGAGGCCGCGTTGGGTGCGGACCGCGCGTAGCAGTGCTGTCACTGACGATGCCTCCGATGACACAAGGTTTCCTATGGTGTTACATTGTGTCATATGGCCAGCACGTTCACCGACTCCAAAGCCGAACTGATGCGTCGCGCCGCCGAGCAGCTGACGGCCTCCCAAGCCGACGCCCGGCTGACCACCCGGCAGAAGCTCGCGCTGACCTGTCGCGCGTTGTTCGACGCCGGGCACGACTCGGGGCTGGCGGGGCAGATCACCGCCCGGGCCGAGGCCGACGGCACGTACTACACCCAGCGGCTGGGCCTCGGGTTCGACGAGATCACCGACGCCAATCTGCTGCTGGTGGACGAGGATCTCAACGTCCTCGACGGTGATGGAATCCCTAACCCCGCCAACCGTTTCCACAGCTGGATCTATCGCGCCCGGCCCGATGTGCAATGCATCGTGCACACCCACCCGTTCCACGTGGCGGCGCTGTCGATGCTGGAGGTGCCACTCGTCGTCTCCCACATGGACACCACGCCGCTCTACGACGACTGCGCCTTCCTCGCCGAATGGCCGGGTGTGCCGGTCGGCAACGAGGAGGGGGAGATCATCACCGCGGCCCTCGGCGACAAGAAGGCGGTGCTGCTGGCGCATCACGGCCAGGTGGTGGCCGGCGCCAGCATCGAAGAAGCGTGTTCGTTGTCGGTGCTGATCGAGCGCGCCGCCAAGCTGCAGCTGGCCGCCATGGCCGCCGGCGCCGTCAAAGAGCTGCCCGAGACACTGGCCCGCGAGGCCCACGACTGGACGCTTTCGCCCCAGCGCAGCCGCGCCAACTTCGCCTACTACGCCCGGCGGGCCCTGGCCCGGCATCCGGATGCGCTCACCGATTAAGCCACTGGACAACGACATTCGAGGAGTTCGCCCGTGCCCGACATCCACGGCATCATCGCCTACCCGGTGACTCCGTTCGCCGACGAAGGCATCAATACCGAGCGGCTGGCCGCGCTGGTCGATCGGCTCGTCTCCTCCGGCGTCCATGCGATCGCGCCGCTGGGCAGCACCGGTGAACTGGCTTATCTCGATGAACCCGAATTCGACGCCGTGGTCGACACCACCATCGCCACGGTCGGCGGCCGGGTGCCCGTGATCGTCGGTGTGTCAGATGTGACCACCGCCAAGACCATTCGGCGTGCCCGATACGCCGAGCGGGCCGGCGCCGACGCGGTGATGATCCTGCCGGTGTCCTACTGGAAGCTCCGCGAGCGGGAGATCGTCCAGCACTACCGCAGCATCAGCGACGCCATCTCGATCCCGATCATGGCCTACAACAACCCGGCCACCAGCGGCGTCGACATGCCCCCCGAACTGCTGGTCCGCATGTTCGAGACCATCGACAACGTCACCATGATCAAGGAATCGACCGGCGACCTGACCCGCATGCGGCGCATCGACGAGCTGTCCGGCGGCCGGCTGCCGTTCTACAACGGCAGCAACCCGCTGGTGCTCGACGCCCTCAAAGCCGGCGCCTCCGGATGGTGCACGGCCGCACCCAATCTGCGGCCCCAGCCCTGCATCGACCTGTACGAGGCGGTGCGCGCGGGCGACCTGGACAAGGCTCAGGTCCTCTACGACGACCTCAAGCCGCTGCTGCAGTTCATCGTCGCCGGGGGACTGGCCACCACCGTTAAGGCCGGCCTGGACTTGCTCGGCTTCCCGGTCGGGGATCCGCGCCCGCCGCTGCTGCCGCTCGACGAGGAAGGTCGCGCCGAGCTGAAGCAACTACTCGCTGGCTAGCGGCGGTCGCGAGCGCGGCGGAGCCGGGCGAAGGGGGCCGCCGCCATCAGGACTAGCGGCGGTCGCGAGCGCGGCGGAGCCGGGCGATGGGGGCCGCCGCCATCAGGACTAGCGGCGGTCGCGAGCGCGGCGGAGCCGGGCGATGGGGGCACCTCCCGCTTGCGGGGGACGGGCCGCCGCCATCAGGACTAGCCGAGGCTCGGGGCGGAGAAGGTGTCGCACTGCTTCGGGTCGCCCGTCTGGTAGCCGACGGTGAACCAATGCTGCCGCTGCTCCGACGAACCGTGCGTCCACGACTCGGGATTGACCCGGCCGGTCGATTCCTTCTGGATGCGGTCGTCGCCCACCGACGCCGCGGCCGAGAGGGCGTCTTGGATGTCCTGTTCGCTCAAGGGCTGCAGGTAGGGGACGCCGGTGCTCTCCTGTTTGACGGTCGACGCGTAGTGCGCCCAGATGCCCGCGTAGCAGTCCGCCTGCAATTCCGTGCGGACACCGTTGCCGCCTGCGCCCTTCGCCCCTTGCTGGGAGCGGCCCAGGACGCCCTGCAGTTGCTGCACGTGGTGGCCGTATTCGTGGGCGACGACGTACTCCTGCGCGAACGGCCCACCGCTGGAACCGAATTTGTCGACGAGCTCCTGGAAGAAGTCGGTGTCGAAGTAGGCGGTCTGGTCCACCGGGCAGTAGAACGGCCCCACCGCGGTGGTGGCCGGCCCGCAGCCGGTGTCCACCGAACCGGTGAACAGCCGCACATGCGGCCGGGTGTAGCGCGGCATCAGCTGGTGCCACACCGCGTCCACCGAGTTGCCGGTCGCTACCACGCGGCACTGCACGTACTTGTTGGCGTCGGACCCGGTCTTGCACTGGCTCAGGTCAAACCCGGGCGCCGAGTAGCCGCTGGTGTTTCCCTGCTGGTTGAGCACGCGGCCCGGATCGACGCCCAGCAACAGGGCGCCGATGAGGATGAGCAGGCCGAGGCCGCCGCCCCCGATGGCCATCCCCATGCCGCCCCCACCCGAGGAGGAAGCGGTGCTGGTGTCGATCTGCATTCCCTCGTTGAAGCTCATGGCATGCTCCTAATGTTGCTGGGTCGCGGAGTAGCGGGCGTCGGTGTAGCTGCGCAGGTTGCGCAGGAATCGGCGAAGGCCCAGATTGAGCAGCGGCCCCACCCCGTACATCGCCAGCCTGGCCGGGCCCGCGGGCTTTTGCGCCATGGTCCACGTCAACCGGCAACCGCCCGGGATGACCTCGACCCGGTAGTCTTCGGCAAACGCGGCGACGGCCTGGGTAGAGCATTCGTTGAAACGAAAAGCCATGTGGCTGAACGGTTCCCAGGCCAAGAACTCCTCGTTGCCGACCATCCCGCCGCGCATCTCGACGACGCGGGTGGTGCCGGCGCCGCGCGGCTCGGGGCTGGTCCAGGTCACCTTGGTGATCACGCTCGCCCAGCGCGGCCACGCCTGGGCGTCCGCGAGCACCTCGAACAGCTGCTCGGGCGTGATGGCGAGATCGACGCTGTTGCGGAACACGAAAGGCGCGCTGTCGATGAAGCCCAGGTCGACGCGCTCGCAGGGGAACATGGAATTAATCTAGCCGGGGCCGTCGCTCGCCGCGGCCAGCAACGGCACAACGACGTCGCTGATCGGCGTAGCCAAGTTATGGGCGCGGGCTTTGCGGATGATCACCCCGTTGCGGATGTCCCATTCCATCCGCCGACGGTTCTCCCGGTCGGCCAGGATCGAGGTGCCCATGTCCTCGGGAACGTGGCGAAACATGCCGGCCAACTCGTCGACGATGCCGTCGGGCAGCCGGGCGCCCTCGGCGCGGGCTACCGCCAGGCATTCGGCGACGTAGCTGCGGGACAGTTCGGTCACGTCGTCGCGGCGAAACATGCCGGACCGCCGCCCGGACAGCGCCATGAACCCGGCCAGCGCGTTGGTGAGCAGCTTGCGCCAGGCCGCGGTGATGAAGTCGGGGTCGCACTCGACCCGGCAGCCGGCGCCGCGCAGCAACTCGGCGAGCGTCTGCGCCGACGGCCCGCTGGGCAGCACCAGGGCGGCCTCGGTGCGCAGCCGGACCCATCCCTCGGGCTGGGTCTCGGCCGAATACCAGACGATCCCGGGGACCACCGGTGACGACGGGCAATGCGGCTGCACCTGCTCGATCTGCTCCACGCCGTTCTGCAGCACGGCGACGATCGTGTGCGGGCCGCAAAGGCGGGCCAGCCATCCGGCGGCGGCGTCGTTCTGGGTGGCCTTCACCGCCAGCACCACCACGTCGACGGGGCCGGTGACCTGGCCGGGATCGGTGTGCACCGGGCCGGGCACCACGATCGGATCCGCGCCGTCGGGCCGCAATTCGATGCGTTCCCGGGTCGTGCGGCCGCACACCTGAACCGCGTGCCCGGCCTTGTGCAGCAGCGCGGCGACCGTCGTGCCGACAGCGCCGGGGCCGACTAGTGCGATGGTGGTGGCAATAGGTCCGAAAGTACCTCCTCTAGACTGGTCACTCGTCCAAAGCCCGCTGAAAGAGGAGTGTTTGTGCTGCGCAGCCACGCCGCCGGTTCGCTGAGAAGCAGCGACGCCGGGCAGCAGGTGACGCTCGCGGGCTGGGTGGCTCGCCGCCGCGACCACGGCGGCGTCATCTTCATCGACCTGCGCGACGCCTCTGGTATCGCGCAGGTGGTGTTCCGCAATGCCGAGGTGCTGGCCCAGGCGCACCGGTTGCGCGCCGAGTTCTGCGTCGCGGTGACCGGTGTCGTCGAGATCCGCCCGGAAGGCAATGCCAATCCCGAGATCGCCACCGGCGACATCGAGGTCAACGTTGCCTCCCTGACCGTGCTCGGCGACAGCGCGCCGCTGCCGTTCCAGCTCGACGAACCCGCCGGCGAGGAACTGCGGCTGAAGTACCGCTACCTCGACCTGCGCCGCGACGGCCCCGCCGCGGCACTTCGCCTGCGCTCCAACGTGAATGCCGCGGCCCGTGCGGTGCTGGCGGGCCACGACTTCGTCGAGATCGAGACGCCGACGATCACCCGCTCCACGCCCGAAGGCGCGCGCGACTTCCTGGTGCCGGCCCGGCTGCACCCCGGCTCGTTCTACGCGCTGCCGCAGAGCCCGCAGCTGTTCAAGCAGTTGCTGATGGTGGCCGGGATGGAGCGCTACTACCAGATCGCCCGCTGCTACCGCGACGAGGATTTCCGCGCCGACCGTCAGCCCGAGTTCACCCAGCTCGACATGGAGATGAGCTTCGTCGACGCCGAGGACATCATCGCGATCTCCGAGGAGATCCTGACCGCGTTGTGGGCGTTGATCGGATATCAGGTCCCGACGCCGATCCCGCGGATCACCTATGCGGATGCGATGCGACGGTTCGGCTCCGACAAGCCGGACATGCGGTTCGGGCTGGAGCTCGTCGAGTGCACAGAGTTCTTCTCCGACACCACATTTCGCGTTTTCCAGGCGCCGTACGTCGGTGCGGTGGTGATGCCCGGCGGGGCGTCGCAGCCGCGGCGCACGCTGGACGGCTGGCAGGAGTGGGCCAAGCAGCGCGGGCACCGCGGGCTGGCCTACGTGCTGGTCGGTGACGACGGCACGCTCGCCGGCCCGGTCGCCAAGAACCTCAGCGACACCGAACGGGACGGGTTGGCCGCGCACGTCGGGGCGAAGCCAGGGGACTGCATCTTCTTCTCGGCCGGGCCACCGAAGTCGTCGCGCGCCTTGTTGGGTGCCGCGCGCGGGGAGATTGCCAGCCGGCTCGACATGATCGACCCGGACGCGTGGGCGTTCGTATGGGTGGTGGACCCGCCGCTGTTCGAGCCCGCCGACGAGGCGACCGCCGCCGGTGACGTGGCAGTCGGCTCCGGCGCCTGGACCGCGGTGCATCACGCGTTCACCTCGCCCAAACCCGAATACGCCGACGTGGTCGACACCGATCCCGGCAGCGTGCTGGCCGACGCCTACGACATCGTCTGCAACGGCAACGAGATCGGCGGCGGCTCGATCCGTATTCACCGCCGCGACATCCAGGAGCGGGTGTTCGCCGTGATGGGCCTGGACCATGCCGAGGCGGAAGAAAAGTTCGGATTCCTGTTGGAGGCGTTCACCTTTGGCGCGCCGCCACACGGCGGGATCGCCTTCGGCTGGGACCGCATCAACGCGCTGCTGTCCCGGGTGGACTCGATCCGCGAGGTGATCGCGTTCCCGAAGACCGGCGGCGGCGTCGACCCGCTGACCAATGCGCCCGCGCCGATCACCGCCCAGCAGCGCAAGGAGTCCGGAATAGACGCCAAGCCCGAAAAGGTTGACCGGGCATGAGCGCTGGCGACGATGCAGTGGGGGTACCGCCCGCTTGCGGGGGACGCAGCGATGAGGAGGAGCAGCGCCAACATGACCGAAATGCCTGACACCGCGACGATCAACAGCTTCAACAGCGCCATCATCGACGAGTTCCGGGCCAACGGCGGCAAGGTGGGCGGCCAGTTCGAGAACGCCAATCTGCTGTTGCTCACCACGACGGGCGCCAAGTCCGGCCAGCCACGGATCTCGCCGCTGGCCTATTTCCGAGTCGACGGCAAGCTGATCGTCATCGGCTCCTTCGCCGGTTCCCCCGTCAGTCCGGCGTGGGTGCACAATCTGCGGGCCAACCCGCGGGCCCGGGTCGAGATCGGCAACGACGAGTTCGCCGTCACGGCGCGCGAGTTGCCGTCCGACGAGCGCGAGGACATCCTGCCGGAGATCACCGCCGCGGCGCCGGTCTTCGCCGACTACCAATCCAAGACCAGCCGGGTCATTCCGTTGTTCGAGTTGCAGCGCACCTAGGCCCGTGGGCACATCGCGGCGGACGATGGCTCCAGCGGCTCTCGCCGCCGCCCGCGCGGGCCTCAAGCGGCTGCGGGTGGTGTGGTTCAACCTGGTGCAGACCGCGGTGGCGGCGGGCCTGTCCTGGTACCTCGCGCACGATGTCCTGGAGCACCCGCAGCCGTTCTTCGCGCCGATCGCCGCCGCGGTGTCGCTGTCGACAAGCAACGTCCTCCGCGCGCAACGCGCCATCCAGATGATGGTCGGGGTAACCCTGGGGATCGGGGTCGGCTCGGTGGTGCAAGGCCTGCTGGGGCCCGGCGAGGTCCCCATCGCGGTGGCCGCGCTGGTCGCGCTGGGCGCCGCGGTGTTCATTGGGGGCGGCTTCATCGGGCACGGGATGATGTTCGCCAACCAGACCGTGGTGTCGGCGATCCTGGTGCTGGCCCTCTACCGCGGCGGCGTCGGCCTGGAACGCATCTTCGACGCGCTGATCGGCGGTGCGGTGGCCATAGTTTTCGCGGTATTGCTGTTCCCCGCCGACCCGCTGCAGCTGCTGCGCACCGCGCGTGTCGGCGTGCTGAGCGTGCTGCACGACGTCTTGTCGCGAGCCGCGGACATCGCCGTCGGGAGCAAGGTGCCCCCGCCCGACTGGCCGCTGGCGGCCGTCGACCGAGTGCACGAGCAGCTCAGCGGACTGCTCGAGGCGCGCACCACCGCCCGCCACGTCGTCACCATCGCCCCGCGACGCTGGGGCCTGCGGAATACCATCCAGGCCGCCGACCACCAGGCCGTGCATGTGGCCCTGCTGGCCGGTTCGGTGCTGCAACTCGCCCGCGTCGTGGCCAACAACGCCGACGGCTTCCGCGAGGGGCTCCCGAGGCCCGTGCACACGGTGCTGGTGGTGCTGGCGGCCGGAACCGCTCTCGCGGACCGCGACCCCGCCGGCGCGTGCGCGTACGCCGCGTCCGCGCGTCATCACGCGGCGGAATTGCAGTCAGCCGCGCGCGAAAAGACCCAGTTGATCCTGGCCGACGTCGTCGACGCCTGTGTCGACGATCTGCAACGGGTCATCGACCTTCGGCACGTATGAGGAGAATCAGCGCGAGTCGGCCAAGAACTCCTGGACCAACTTCCTCGGGGCCTGCGTCAACCACGCCTCGGTGACCAGATCCTCGAGGTCGCGGACCGCGATCTCGGCGAGCTTGACCAGCACCACCGGGTAGCCGTCGAAATGCGGGGTCGTGAAATACACGCCCGGCTCGTCGGCGATCAACCCGAACTTGACCCCCTCGTCGGACACCCGCACGCCGAGGATGTCGCCGTCGGGCGGTTCCAGGCCGTCACGGGCCAGCGCCTCGCGTTCGGACGGGCGCAACGGCCGCTCCCAGGCCAGCAACTTCTTGCCGACCCGCCACTCATGCGGTGACGGCTCCGAGGTGAGTGCCAGCTCACGAACGATGCGGGCGACGTCATACCACGTGGCCACATCTCGATTGTGCTCCCGGTTTCGCCCGCGTGCCGCCGTATTGGCAAACGGTTTCGCGCCGCGGACGGCGCGCAACGGTCCGGTGTGATGTGATCAGCGTTGTGCCTGAAGCTGACGCCGGGGTCGCCCGCCGGCATCGAGTCACCCACCGCACCGAGTACCGGTACTCCGACGTCGTGACCAGCTCGTATGGCCGCGGCTTCCTCACCCCGCGGGATTCGATGCGGCAGCGCTGCATCGTGCACGAGCTGACGATCGATCCCGCCCCCGCCGACGTCTCCACCAGCAGCGACGTCTACGGCAACATCAGCTCGTACTTCCACGTCACGGAGCCGCACCACACCCTGACCGTCACCAGCGACTCCATCGTGGACGTGTATCCGCCGGCTCCCGGGCGCTACACCAGCGGCCCGGCGGTGCAACCGTGGGAGGCGGCGCGCCCGACGGGGGGCAGGGGAGCGCTCGCCACGGAGTTCACCCTTGACCTGAACCCGCCCGAGATCACCGACGAGGTCCGCGACTACGCGGCGCCCAGTTTCGCCCCGGAGCGCCCGCTGGTTGACGTGCTGCGCGACCTCGCGTCGCGGATTTTCGCCGACTTCACCTACCGCTCGGGGTCGACGACGATTTCTACCGGGGTCAATGAGGTTCTGGCGGCCCGGGAAGGGGTATGTCAGGACTTTGCACGGCTGGCGATCGCCTGCCTGCGCGCCAACGGTCTTGCGGCCAGCTATGTGTCCGGCTACCTGGCCACCGACCCGCCACCGGGGAAGGATCGAATGATCGGTATTGACGCCACCCACGCCTGGGCGGGGGTGTGGACACCGCAGGAGCCCGGCCAGTTCGAATGGCTGGGTTTGGACCCCACGAACGACCAGCTGGTCGACGAGCGCTACATCATCGTCGGACGCGGCCGTGACTACGCGGACGTGCCGCCGCTGCGGGGCATCATCTACACCGATTCCGAACGCAGCGTGATCGACGTTGCCGTCGACGTGGTGCCCTTCGAGGGGGATGTGCTCCATGCGTGACTTCAACTGCCCCAACTGCGGCCAGCGCCTGACGTTCGAGAACTCCACCTGCCTGAACTGCGGCAGCGCGCTGGGCTTTTCTCTCGAGCAAATGGCGCTGCTGGTGATCGCCGAGGAGAATGCCGGCGAGCATGCCGGCTTCGTGGACGCCGCCGAGTATCAGCTGTGCGCCAATCTTCAGCTGGCCGAATGTAATTGGCTCGTGCCGGTCAACAATCCGCGGCTGCTGTGCACGTCCTGCGCGCTGACCACCGTGCGGCCCAACGACTCCGACGTCGCCGGCCTGGCCGAGTTCGCCCGGGCCGAGGCGGCTAAACGGCGGTTGATCGCCGAGTTGCACGAGCTGAAGCTGCCGATCATCGGGCGCGATCAAGATTCCGAGCAGGGACTGGCCTTCCATCTGCTGTCCAGCGCGCACGAGAACGTGCTGACCGGGCACGACAACGGCGTCATCACACTGGATCTGGCCGAGGGCGACGACGTGCACCGCGAGCAGCTGCGGGTGGAGATGGAGGAGCCGTACCGCACCCTGCTGGGCCACTTCCGGCATGAGATCGGGCACTACTACTTCTACCGGCTGATCGCCCCGTCCAGCGAGTACGTGGCGCGGTTCAACGAGCTGTTCGGTGATCCCGACGCCGACTACCAGGAGGCGCTGGACCGGCATTACAGCGAGGGGCCGCCCGAGGACTGGCAGAAAGACTTCGTGTCGTCCTACGCCACCATGCATCCCGCCGAGGACTGGGCCGAGACGTTCGCCCACTACCTGCACATCCGCGACACGCTGGACACGTCGGCGTGGTGCGGCTTCGCGTCGGCGTCGGCCACCTTCGACCGACCGGCCTTGGGCCCCAGCGCTTTTCAGACGATCATCGACATGTGGCTGCCGTTGTCGTGGTCGCTGAACATGGTGAACCGGTCGATGGGCCACGACGACCTGTACCCGTTCGTGCTGCCGGTCGCGGTGCTGCAGAAGATGAAGTTCATCTACACCGTGATCGACGAGGTGACCTCCGAGGCGCGGGGCCCCGCCGCCATCGCGGGTTAGGGGCGCGTCACTGTGGTGCATCTACGCCGCCATGATGTCGGTCCTGGTACTGGTGCATATGCGCCGCCGCCGGCGACTGCCCGATCCGCACCGCTACCGGGGTGTTGCCATGGATCCGGCGCCATCGAACGTGTGATGTTCGATTCGTAATCCCTTGCGTCACTTTGGCTTCTGGCGTCACAACGTGGTCATTTTTGTCGGTGGGTGTTCCTAGAGTCTGAGGCATGGGTGTCAGTAGTCGTGAGGAGATCGTCGAGGTCATCGACGCGCTCGACGACGACGCGGACCGCCTGTGCGAGTTGTCCTTTGACGTGCTCACCACCCCGGAGCGGCTGCGCGCATTGGACCGGGTGGAACGCGTGGCCCGCAAGCTGCGCCGCCCGCAGCACGCATTGATCAACCAGCTCGACGCCCAGGCCAGCGCCGAAGAGTTGGGCGGCTCGCTGCGCTCGGGGCTGGCCGACCGGTTGCGCATCACCAAGGGCGACGCCGCTCGGCGCATCGCCGAAGCCCAAGACCTCGGGGAGCGCCGGGCGTTGACCGGTGAGCCGTTGGCGCCGAAGTTGAGCGCGACCGCGGCCGGCCAACGCGCCGGGCTGATCGGTGAGGGGCACGTGAAGGTGATCCGTAGCTTCTTGGCCCATCTGCCCACCGAGGTGGACATATTGACCGGGCAGGCCGCCGAGGCCGACCTGGCCGAGCAGGCCCGGGGGTATCGGCCCGACGAGTTGGCCAAATACGCCCAGCGGGTCATGGATTGGCTGCACCCCGATGGGGAATTCAGCGACGCCGAGCGGACCCGCAAGCGCGGGATCACCCTGGGCGCACAGGGTTCGACGGCATGTCACGCATCGGCGGGTTGGTGACCCCGGAGCTGCGGGCCGCGATCGAGGCCATGGTGGCCAAGCTGGCCGAGCCCGGGGCGTGCAACCCCGACGACGAGACCCCGGTGGTCGATGCGATACCGGATGAGGACGCGGTGCGCCGTGACACCCGCAGCCAGGCTCAGCGCAACCATGACGCCTTCCTGGCCGGGATGCGCGGACTGCTCGCTTCCGGGGAACTCGGCCAGCACAACGGGCTGCCGGTGTCGATCGTGGTGACTACCACGTTGACGGACTTGGAGGCCGCCGCCGGCAAGGCCCTGACGGCCGGCGGCACGCTGGTGCCCATGTCGGATGTGATCCGCTGGGCCGGCCACGCTCACCATTACTTGGCGATTTTCCACAACGGCAGGTCCCTGGCGCTGCATCACACCCAACGGTTCGCTTCCCCCGCACAACGAATCATGTTGTACGCCAATTCATGTAACAGTCGTGCACCCTCGACCGGGATGCCGGGTCGCTTCACCCTAGTTCGCGTGGGCGATGTGCAGTAACACTTCGGCCAGAGCTGACGGCCGCGAAAGGAGGGGCGAATGACTCCCAGGGAGCTCGACGACGTCAGCGTCGAGTCTATCGCGAGCGATTCGCCTCGACCACTCGGGACGAACAAACTGATCGTCGTTGCAAACCACGTAAGTCGAACTAACAGAGGGAAAATCGGAAAGCGAGAATGGAAGCGTGTTTGGGAAAGCCGACTGGGGCCGAAGGCGTTTGATGGCCGCCACTGCGACGGAATCGTCACAGTCGGCGCAAATCAACTCCCGGGCAAGCTCCAAGTCAATCCATCTGGTGCGCAGTTGATCATCGGGTTCATCCAGGCCCTCGACCCAACGGGGATTTAACATATCGGGCTCGTCTTGCAACTGATCCAACACGCTGCGTCCAATGTCTGGCACCAAGGCACATAAGTACACCAGGTGACTGACGGGCCGACGGTCCGCGACTAGCGGAATGGTGTGGCCGCCGTACGAGTGACCGACAAGCACGACATCCTCGTGTTCTCGCCCCAGCGCACCGCATACAACATCCGCGTAGTTGTCGAAGCTCGCCGCCCCATCTTCTGCGGGCAAGTCCATAGTTACGACCTGATGGCCCGCCCTCTCCAGGAACGGCGTGAGCGACTCCCAGGACCACGCGCCGAGCCAGCCACCATGCACCAACGCAAAAGTTGCCACGCAGCGAGCGTACGGTGTGTATTCCGTTGCGAGTCCTGAATTAGCGTTTAGCCGCGTTGCTCCCGTTGGGACCAATCATCATGACTGTGCTGATAGCGCAGGCCAGCATCCGCCGCCTTGCCAAGGATCGCGGCTGCACCAAACCGGGCTGCGACGCCCCCGCCTACCCCAGCCAGGTCCACCACGTCACAGGCTGGCAAGCCACCCGCCGCACCGACATCGACGACCTGACCCTGGCCTGCGGCCCCGACAACCGGCTCGCCGAAAAAGGCTGGACCACCCGAACCAACGGCCGAGGCGAAACCGAATGGCTACCACCACCGCATCTCGACCGCGGACAACCCAGAACCAACAGCTATCACCACCCCGAAAGATTCCTTCGCGATCGTGACGACGACGAACCCGTTTGACGCAACGCGCGCGATCGCCGCAGACGATTAGCACCGATGGCGGTGACCCGCTTCGCCCGGCTTCGCCGTGCTCGCGATCACCGCTAGGCCGGCATCACCCGGCGCACGTCGGGGCCCCACAGCGGCTGCATGCCGCCGGGCAGCGCCAACTGCGTGGTGGTGATGACCTCGGCCAGCTCGCGCAACCCGGCGTGCACCGAACCGAGCAGGTCGGCCAGCGCGGCACGCTGCCCGCCGGCGCTGACGACTTCCAGCTCGGCGGGATGCGAGCGGCGCAGCCGGGTGGCGATCTCGTCCATCAGCCGTTCCGGGCGCGACGATCCCGATGCCCCTGGCAGGTCCTTGAGGTTGGACCGCAGCCGCTCCACTTGGTAGAGCAACGACCGCGGGTTCTGCGCGTCGAACAGCATCAGCTCGGCGACGGCCGCGACGCTGACCTGGCCCACGGTGCGGCGCCGGTAGATGACCGACGACTCGCACGCCACCAGCGTCGCCTCGATGATCGTCTGTTCGGCCGCCACGGCGCGGACGGCGGTCAACGTGGCCCGCAGCAACGCGGTCAGCCAGAGGCCGCGTTCGATGCGCTTGCCGATATCCATCATGGTCCAGCCCACATCGCGCACCATCGACTCGCCGGCGACCCCGGACAGGGTGAGCATTCCGGACAGCGTCTGCACCTGGGCCGACGCGAGTAGCGCGTCGGCCTCGGCGAGCGAATCCGGCGGTTCCCGTCGCTGAGCCAGCGCGCGCTCCACTCCGGCCAGCACCATCCAGGTGTCGTTGGACATCTGGTCGCGCACCGCCCTGGCGGCCAGCGCCAACCCTTCCACCGACTGCACCAGCGACCCGGGCCGCTCCGGATCCACGGTCAGCGACCACAGCGTCGACGGCGCGACGGCGATCATCTCGGCCCCGTCGCTGGTACGATCGTCGGCCCCGTCGTCGGCCCCTGTGATCCGGTCCAGCGCGGCCATCAGCACCGGCACGCACTCGCTTTCCTCGGTGTGCTGCTGATGCCGGTAGACGTGGAACCTGTCCCGGGCGACGAGCAGCAGCCGCGCCATGCTCTCCGCGCGCTCGCCGTAGCGGCCGATCCAGAACAAGTCGGACAGCACACGCGGCGAGCTGACGCCCCAGGTGCCCGCGGCCGTCTTCGCAGGCGGCACAGGCGACGGCAGGGTCACCGTCTCGGCGCGTACACGCCCCGTCGGGCGCACCCAAACATCCTTAGCGGCAACGGTTTGCAGCCTGTACGCGGCCGGCCCGGGCGCCAGCACGTAGCCGACGCCACCGATCATCGGGGCGTACCCGCTGCGCTGGGCCACGTTGAACAACCGGATGCCGACGCCGGCCGACGACAACACCCCGGCATGGTCGGTGGGCGCCGACGAGAACTGCGGCAGCTCCTGGCCGATCCACTGCCACGGCATCTTCTCGATCGCGGCCGCCAACTGTGCCAGCTGATATGACGAAAGAGTCGGGCCGACAAGGGTTTTCCCACCGACGGTCGACTTCACCAGGAGCGAAGACAGATTCGCCAGCAGGTGCGAGCATTCGCCCGCGATGCCGCCCCAGTAGACCGGCGCGGATTGCAGCAGCGGCACTTCGGAGAGGAGACGCTCGGACAACTCGGGCAAAAACCGAAGCAGCCCAGGGTTTTCCAGGATGCCGCTGCCCAGCGTGTTGACCACGGTCACCGTCCCGCGGTGCGATGCCTCCACCAAACCGACGACGCCGAGCCGGGAGTCGGCGCGCAGATCGAGCGGGTCGGCGTAGTCGGCGTCGACCCGGCGCAGAACGACGTCGACCCGTTTCAAGGTGCCCAGCGAGCGCATCCACAACTTGCCGTCGCGCACCACCAAGTCCGCGCTCTCCACCAAGGGGAACCCCAGCAGCGTCGCGAGATACGCCTGGTCGAAGGCGGTCTCGGAGAAGATGCCCGGGCTGAGGACCACCACCACCGGATCCTGCGCATCGTCGGGCGCGGCGTCGATCAGCGCCAGCCGCAACGCCTGGGCGAACGGTGTCGTCGGGCGCGGCGCGATCCGTTCGTAGAGATCGGGAACGGAGTGCGCGACGACGCGCCGGTCGGCCAGCGCGTAGCCGGCGCCCGACGGCGCCTGCGTCCGGTCGGCGTTGACCTGGAAGGTGCCGTCCGGCAGCCGGCTGACGTCGCAGGCGTGCAGGAAAAGCTGGTGATGCCCGGGCACTTCGATGCCGTTGGCCGCGCGCACGTAACCGGGATGGGCGAAGAGCAACTCCGGCGGCAGCAGCCCCTCGGTGAGCAGGCTGCGCGACCCGTACAGGTCGGCGAGCACGGCGTCGAGCAGCCGGGATCGCTGCACCAGCCCGGCCTCCAGCGCCTCCCACTCCGCGGCGGAGAGCACGAGCGGCAGGGTGTCCAGAATCCACGGCCGCGGCTCGAGGCCATGCCCGGCGGGATCGACATCGGTGTAGGAGATGCCGTCGCTGTCGATCAGGCCGCGCACCACCGAGCGCAGCCGGTCGAGCCCCACCCGGCCGCGCTCCGCGATGGTGTCGGCCAGCTCCGTCCAGGCCGGCCGCACCTGTCCGTCCCGGTCGACGAATTCGTCGTAGCCGGCGGCCGGGCCGTGCCGGAGATCGAAGAGCGCCTCCTGCGCGCGCGCGGCCCGGTACCCGGCCAGCAGGCGGTCGGCGTCGTAGCGGTCGGCCGGGGGCGCCGACCCCGTACCGATGCCGAATGTCATGTCCGCAAACGCCATTACCGCTGAACGGTACGCACGCGGCGCAGGTCGAGGATGCCCGGCGCGCCGATATCGGTGAAGATCCGGGCCTGTTTCTCCCGAATGTCGGACAGATCGAGCTTGCCGGGGGTGAAGCCGGTCGCCTCGAAGCGGCGGGCGCGGCGCGCCTCGGCCTCGACGGCATTGACGGGCGGCTCGTCGTAGGCCCGCCCACCGGGATGCGCGACGTGATACGTGCACCCGCCGCGCGACGTGCCCGTCGTCAGGTCGACCAGCTCGAACTGCAGCGGCACGTCTGTGCTGATGGTGGGGTGCAGCGCGCTCGGCGGCTGCCAGGCCTTGAACCGCACCCCGCCCACGTGGATGTCGGGGTTGTCGGTGGCCAGCAGCGGCACCGGGTAGCCGTTGACCGTCACCACGTAGCGGTGCCGGTCGGCGCCGATGATGCGGATCTGGATGCGCTCGACCGACGAGTCGACGTAGCGGGCGGTGCCGGCCGCGGTGGCCTCCTCGCCGAGGGTGTTCCACGGCTCGATCGCCCCGCGCAACTCGATCTCCACCCCGTCGAACACGGCGGTGCCGATCCGGGGGAAGCGGAATTCGGTGAACGGGTCCAGCCAGCTGGTCTCGAACGCGATGCCGTGTGCGCGCAGGTCCGCGGCAACGTCGGCGATGTCGTGAATCAGGAAGTGCGGCAACAGGTATCGACCATGCAGGTTGGCACCGTGGCGGATCAGCGGGGCGCGCAACGGCTCGTCCCAGAACCACGCCACCAGCGAGCGCACCAGCAGCGACTGCACCATCGCCATGCGCAGATGCGGCGGCATCTCGAACCCGCGCAGCTCCAGCAGGCCGAGCCGGCCGCGGGCGGTGTCGGGGCTGTAGAGCTTGTCGATGCAGAACTCGGCGCGGTGGGTGTTGCCGGTGATGTCGGTCAGCAGGTGCCGCAGCGCGCGGTCGATCACCCACGGCTTCGCCGCACCACCGGCCGACAGCCGGGCGATCTCGGCGAACGCGATCTCGAGTTCGTAGAGCGCCTCGGCGCGGCCCTCGTCGACCCGGGGGGCCTGCGAGGTGGTGCCGACGAACCGGCCGGCGAACAAGTACGACAGCGATGGGTGCCGCTGCCAGTACGTCAGCAGCGATACCAACAGGTCCGGCCGCCGCAGCAGCGGCGAGTCGGCGGGCGTGACGCCGCCGAGGGTGATGTGGTTGCCGCCGCCGGTGCCGCCGTGGGTGCCGTCCACGTCGAAGGACTCGGTGGACAGGCGAGCCAATCGGGCTTGCTCATAAAGGGTTTCGAGCTGCCGACTCTGCTCGGCGAAGCTCGCGGTGGGCGCGACGTTGACCTCGATGACGCCGGGGTCCGGGGTGATGGTCGTCGAGCGCAGCCGGGGGTCCGGCGGGGGTTCGTAGCCCTCGATCACGACCGGGCAGTCGACCTTGGCCGCCGCGGCCTCGACGCGGGCGACCAGGTCGACGAAATGCTCCAGCGCCTCGGTGGGCGGCATGAAGAGATAGAGCAGCCCATCGCGGACCTCGGCGACCATCGCGGTGGGCGGCGCGGTGTCGGAGTCCTCCACCACCGCGGTGCCCGACTCCGTCGACAGCTCGTTTCCGACGGTCAGGGGATCGGCGTCGAACGACGGACGCGGTGGACGCCAGCTGATGGAATCCAACGGCAGCCGCAGGCCCGCGGGAGAATCGCCGTGCAGCAACACGATCCGGCCACGCCGCAGCCGCCAGTCGGCGCTGGCCCAGCCCTGGCCGTCGTCGCGGCGGTGCAGCGGCAACACGAACGCCGCCGGGGCGGTGACGGATTCGTCGAGGCGGGCCAGCAGCGCGGCGCGCCCGGCGGGGGAGTCCTCGTCGAGGTCGTCGGCCGAGTCCACCGGGTCGCCCTCGGGTTGCCGCACCTTGGTCGCCAGCCGGTGCAGCGGGTCCTCGTAGGCGGCCCGCACTTGCGAGGGCGGCAGCTCCAGGCCGTCGGCGATCGCGGCGAGCAGCCGGCGGCCCGCGTCGCTATCGACCGGGGCCGAGTCGCCCAGCCACGGGTCGGCCAGCAGCGCGCCGTCGCTCCACAGCGGTCGCCCGTCGGTGCGCCAATACAACGCGATCTGCCAGCGCGGCAACGGTTCTCCCGGATACCACCGGCCCTGGCCGCGCTGCACCAACCCGTTCGGCGCCCACACTTCTCTCAGGCGCGCGGCCAGGTCGGAGGCGCGCTGCCGCTTGTGCGGGCCGTCGGCGGCCGTGGTCCATTCCTCGGCGACCTGATCGTCCACCGAAACGAATGTCGGCTCGCCCCCGATGGTCAGCCGCACGTCGGCGGTGGCCAGCCGCTCGTCGACGCGCCGGCCGACCTCACGGATCGTCTCCCACGCGTCGTCGGTGTAGGGCAGGGTGACGCGCGGGTCCTCGTGGACCCGGGTGACGGTGTTGGAGAACTCCAGCACCGATTCGCATGGTTCGGTGCCGCCGCTGATGGGTGCCGCCGACGCCGGCTGCGGGGTGGCCGCCAACGGGATGTGCCCCTCGCCGGCGAACAATCCCGATGTCGGGTCCAGCCCGATCCAGCCCGCACCGGGGATGTACACCTCGGTCCAGGCGTGCAGGTCGGTGAAGTCGGCGGCGGGGCCCGACGGCCCGTCGAGCGCCTCCACGTCGGAAGCCAGCTGCACCAGGTAGCCGGACACGAAGCGGGCGGCCAGCCCCAGCTGGCGCAGGATCGACACCAGCAGCCACGCCGAATCGCGGCACGAGCCGATCCCGGTCCGCAGCGTGTGATCCGGTGTCTGTACGCCGGGTTCCATTCTCACGCTGTAGGCGACGTCGGCGTTGACGGCGTGGTTGAGCGCGACCAGCAGGTCGATGGTGCGGGTGCCGGCCGGCACCGAGAAGTTGCGCACCCAGCCCCGCGTCAGCTCACCGGGGCCCGACCCGTCACCGTTTTCGTCGACCGGCCGCAGGTATGGCTCCAGGTCGTCGGCGAGCTCCTTGGGGTAGGTCAACCCCTGTGCCGGCCACGTCTCGGCCCAGTCCTCGATGAAGAAGTCGAACGGGTTGATCACCTGGAGGTCGGCGATCAGCCCGACGGTGATGGTCAGCCGCCGCGTGGGATTCGGAAATACAAGGCGCGCAAGGAAATTGCCCACCGCGTCCTGTTGCCAGTTGATGAAGTGCTCGTCCGGCTCGATGCGCAGCGAGTAGGCCTCGACGGGCGTGCGGCAATGGGGCGCGGGACGCAGCCGCACGACGTGCGGATACACCCGGACCAGCCGGTCAAAGGTGTAGCTGGTCCGGTGTTCCAGCGCGACTTTAATGCTCATGACATGGTGATCTCATCACAAGCGGCACAAGGCCGCAGCGCACAGCGGCTGCGGCTTACAACGCCGTAACTTCGGGCGCGGCCGGCGCTTGGGGCGCCTGTTACGCCGGCGGCGGACCCGGCTGGTAACCCGGCTGCGGCACGGGGACCACCTGGCCGCCGCTCAGCCTGCGGTAGGCGTAGATGATCAGCAGCGACGCGACGGGCGCGACCACCAACAGGCCGACACCACACAACAGTGCCCCGATGATGGCGGACACGAACACGACCAGCCACACCAGCAGCGCGTTGACGAAATTCGACCCGGCGAGCGAGAAGCTGGAAGTGAAGCCCTTGATCGCCGACTCCGAGCGATCGATGACGAACGCGACGGTGAACTGGGTGAAGATGCCGAGCACGAGGCCCGGGACGAAGCAGAGAGCCGATGCGATCGAGGTGAGGACCTCGACGATCAGCACGGCCAGAAACACCATGCCGAGGTTGCGCGGCTTGAAGAACGAGCCGATGGTGACGGCCCGCCCGTCGGCGAGGTCAAGGCAGCCGGACAGGTACGCCGATTGCGCGAACGCGCTCACCGCGTACGCCACCAGGTAGCCGAGGACGAGCAGCCCGTAGCCGGGGCCGGTCAGGTTCGTCGTGAAGGTGAAGTCGTAATCGTCGGAAGTCGTTCCCGTGTTCATGTTCTGGCTCAGCGTGATCAGCGCGGCGGCCACCCCGATCAGCAGCCCATAGACCAGCGTGGGCACGATCAACGCCACGGCGTTCTTGGTGAAGGTGCTCCACGCCCAGTTGAACGCCTCGCCCAGGATGATCGGGGTCTTGGGCGGGGCCCCGTAGCCGGGCGGCGGCCCGTAGCCGGGCGGTGGTGGCGGTGCGCCGTAACCCGGCGGCGGGCCGTAGCCGGGCGGTGGGGGTGGCGGCGCGCCGTATCCGGGCGGCGGGCCGTAATTGGGTGGCGGGGCGCCGTAATTGGGTGGCGGTGCGCCGTAATTGGGGGGCGGTGGATAGCTCGGAGGGTTGTGCTCGCTGCCGTGGGGATCGGCCGGGGTGCCTGGATACTCGGGAGGCTGGCTCATGTCCGTCCTAGCTGTTGACTCAACCTGTGGGCACGCGCACACGGGAACTTAGCAAAGATGAGTGCTCGGCGCCCGGATTCGTTTTCGTGGTATGCCTGAAGCCGTGTCCGACGGTCTTTTTGACCTGCCCGGCGCGCCGCCGACGAGCGATCACGCCCTGGGCGTGTCGGCCGGTGCACCGCTGGCGGTGCGCATGCGGCCGGCCTCGCTGGACGAGGTGGTCGGCCAGGAGCACCTGCTGGCACCCGGATCGCCGCTGCGCCGCCTGGTCGAGGGATCGGGCGTGGCGTCGGCCATCCTCTACGGCCCGCCCGGAAGCGGCAAGACCACACTGGCCGCGCTGATCTCCCAGGCGACCGGCCGCCGGTTCGAGGCGCTGTCGGCGCTGTCGGCCGGGGTCAAGGACGTGCGGGGGGTCATCGAGAAGGCACGGCATGCGCTCCTCAACGGCGAGCAGACGGTGCTGTTCATCGACGAGGTGCACCGCTTCTCCAAGACCCAGCAGGACGCCCTGCTGTCCGCCGTGGAGAACCGGGTGGTGCTGCTGGTGGCGGCGACCACCGAGAACCCGTCGTTCTCCGTGGTGGCGCCCCTGCTGTCCCGGTCGCTGATCCTGCAGCTGCGCCCGCTCGGCGCCGACGACATCCGCGCCGTCGTCCAGCGGGCGATCGACGACCCGCGCGGGCTGGGCGGGAAGGTCGCCGTGGCGCCCGAGGCCGTCGACCTGCTGGTGCAGCTGGCTGCCGGCGACGCTCGCCGCGCCCTGACCGCGCTGGAGGTCGCGGCCGAATCGGCTCAGGGGGCCGGCGACTCCGTCACTGTCGAGACCATCGAGCAGTCGCTGGACAAGGCCGCGGTGCGCTACGACCGCGACGGCGATCAGCACTACGACGTCATCAGCGCCTTCATCAAGTCGGTGCGCGGCTCGGACGTCGACGCGGCGCTGCACTACCTGGCCCGCATGCTCGTCGCGGGGGAGGACCCGCGGTTCCTCGCGCGCCGGCTGATGATCCTGGCCAGCGAGGACATCGGCATGGCCGACCCGAGCGCGCTGCAGATCGCGGTGGCCGCCGCCCAGACCGTGCAGCTGATCGGCATGCCCGAGGCGCAGCTGACGCTGGCGCACGCCACCATCCACCTGGCCACCGCGCCCAAGTCGAACTCCGTCACGACCGCGCTGGCCGCCGCGATGGACGACATCAAGGCGGGCAAGGCCGGCCTGGTGCCATCCCATCTGCGCGACGGGCACTACTCCGGCGCGGCGGCGCTGGGACACGCGCAGGGCTACCAGTACTCGCACAACGATCCCGACGGCGTCGTCGCCCAGCAGTATCCGCCCGACGAGCTGGTGGGCGTGGACTACTACCGGCCGGTCGGCCGCGGCGGCGAGCGGGAGATGGCCGGGCGGCTGGAACGGTTGCGGGCGATCATCCGCAGGAAGCGGGGACGGTGATGAAAACTTTCACTGACGAGGAGATGGGGCGGCTGCTGGCCACCACCAAGCCCTACGCCGTCGTCATCCTCAAGCAGGGGCTGCGCTTCGGTGAGGACACCACCCCGGGGACCGTCTGGGAGCACGGGCGGCGCAATTTCGGGCTGCGCGACGACGGCGTCATGGCCATCGTGTTGCCGGTCACCGACGGCTCCGAGGTCTGCGGGATCGCGGTGTTCGCGGCCTCGGTCGACGACGCCGCCGCGATCATGGCCGACGATCCGGGTGTGGCGAGCGGCGTCTTCACCTTCGAGGTGCACCCCTGCCGCGGATTCCCGGGCGACGCGCTGCCCTAGCGGTCGCCCAGCGCCACGCTGGCGTGTCCCCCGCAAGCGGGCGGTACCCCCCAGCTCGACGGCCAGGGCGCCGCTAGACCAGCTCGGGCACCCGCAGGTGAGCGATCGCCAGCTCAAACTCGGCCACGTCGACGACCTCGGCGCCCAGCTCCCGGACGCGCCTGCTGCGCAATTCGGTGGCCCGGTCGCGGTTGCGGGCCATGGCGTCCATCGAGTCGAACGTCGAGCAGGACACCGCCCGCCGGCACGCGGGATGGTCGACCAGCAGGCTGGCGCTGCAGAACCCGTCGAGATCCTCCATCTCCGGCAGCACCGACATCCGGTAGAAGTCCAGGGATCGGCTGAGCTGATCAGGCACCACCTTGAGCCAGGTGGCCCGCACGCAGGCCCCCGGACGGGACGGGTGGTCGCGGTGTAGCAAAGCGATGTCCCACTCCTCGACCTGCGCGCTGCCGTCGAACATCAACGCGGCCTGATCGCGAATCGGGGCGACCCGTTCGGCGCTGGCGCGCATGGCGTCGATGCTGTCCCACGAGCTGGTGGCGATGCAGGTTCCGGACTGCCGGTCGACCAACAGTGACAGTCCGACACACCCGTCGATCTCCATGAGGGCCGGCATGACGATGTCGCGAATGTGCGCGATACCGATGTCTACCGATAAGGGTTGCGCCTGGATGGTGGTGGAGCGTGCGTACACGGCCGACCTCCTCTGTTGGGGCTTGTACCGAAGGGGCCCGGTGGGCGACCGGCCCATCAGTTACCTTCCTCCTGCCCGTTGCGCGCCGCAATGCCTTGATGTGGTCGCGCTCACAAACGATTGGCTGGTCGCAACAGGTGCGCCGTAGGCTGGTTCGGATGCATACCGATGTGCTCGACGTGGACACCACACGGCGCCGCATCGTCGATCTGACCGAGGCGGTGCGGGGCTTCTGCTGGTCGCGGGGAGACGGCTTGTGCAATGTGTTCGTCCCGCACGCGACGGCGGGCGTCGCCATCATCGAGACCGGGGCCGGCTCCGACGAGGACCTCCTCGACACGCTGGAACGGCTGCTGCCGCGCGACGACCGTTACCGGCACTCGCATGGCTCGCCGGGCCACGGCGCCGATCACGTGATGCCGGCGCTGGTGGCGCCGTCGGTGACGGTGCCGGTCTCCGCCGGCGAGCCGATGCTGGGCACGTGGCAAAGCATCGTGTTGGTCGACCTGAACCGGGACAACCCGCACCGCTCGGTGCGGTTGAGCTTTCTGGAGGGTTAGCGGCCCGGTAGCCAGCTATTCCGGCGAATACGCTGGAATAGACGTCCACGCAGAAAAAGCGAACAGGAAGAAGCGGACCAGAAGTGCAGACACACGAGATCAGGAAGAGGTTTCTTGATCACTTCGTGAAGGCGGGTCACACCGAGGTGCCCAGCGCATCGGTGATCCTCGACGACCCCAACCTGCTGTTCGTCAACGCGGGCATGGTCCAGTTCGTGCCGTACTTCCTGGGCGCGCGCACACCGCCGTACTCGACGGCCACCAGCATTCAGAAGTGCATCCGCACGCCCGACATCGACGAGGTGGGCATCACCACCCGGCACAACACCTTCTTCCAGATGGCCGGCAACTTCTCGTTCGGCGACTACTTCAAGCGCGGCGCCATCGAGCTGGCGTGGACCCTGCTGACCAACGCCGTGTCCGAGGGCGGCTACGGCCTGGACCCCGAAAGAATCTGGACGACGGTCTATTTCGACGACGACGAGGCCGTGCA
Organism: Mycobacterium sp. 852014-50255_SCH5639931; assembly: GCF_001665605.1. Classification (GTDB taxonomy): domain Bacteria; phylum Actinomycetota; class Actinomycetes; order Mycobacteriales; family Mycobacteriaceae; genus Mycobacterium; species Mycobacterium paraffinicum. Next base: position 130,849 of record NZ_LZSV01000026.1, on the reverse strand, counting down.
GCTGTGGCAGGAGATCGCCGGGCTGCCGGCCGAGCGGATCCAGCGCCGCGGCATGGAAGACAACTACTGGTCCATGGGCATCCCCGGTCCGTGCGGCCCGTCGTCGGAGATCTACTACGACCGTGGCGAGGAGTTCGGCGTCGGCGGCGGCCCGGTGGCCAACGAAGATCGCTACATCGAGATCTGGAACCTCGTGTTCATGCAGAACGAACGCGGCGAGGGCACCGGCAAAACCGACTTCGAAATCCTGGGGCCTCTGCCGCGCAAGAACATTGACACCGGCATGGGCGTCGAGCGCGTCGCGTTCATCCTGCAGGGCGTGCACAACGTCTACGAGACCGACCTGCTGAGGCCCGTCATCGATGCCGTGGCCGCCCGTGCGCCGCGCGGGTACGACGCCGGCAACCACTCCGACGACGTGCGCTACCGGGTCATCGCCGACCACAGCCGCACCGCGGCGATCCTGATCGGCGACGGCGTCACTCCCGGCAACGACGGGCGCGGGTACGTGCTGCGCCGCCTGCTGCGCCGGGTGATCCGTTCGGCCAAGCTGCTCGACATCGAAGGCCCCATCGTCGGCGAGCTGATGGCCACCGTGCGCGACGCGATGGGGCCGTCGTATCCCGAACTGGTCGCCGACTTCGACCGGATCAGGCGGATCGCCGTCGCCGAAGAGACCGCGTTCAACCGCACGCTGGTGGCCGGCTCCAAGCTGTTCGACGAGGTGGCCGGCACCACCAAAGCCGCGGGGGCCAAAGCGATTTCCGGCTCGGACGCCTTCACGCTGCACGACACCTACGGCTTCCCGATCGAGCTGACCCTGGAGATGGCCTCCGAGGCAGGCCTGCAGGTCGACGAGATCGGCTTCCGGGAACTGATGGCCGAACAGCGCCGCCGGGCCAAAGCGGACGCCGCCGCCCGCAAGCACGCGCACGCCGACCTGAGCGCCTACCGCGAGCTGGTCGACGCCGGCCCCACCGAATTCACCGGCTTCGACGAACTGGCCTCCGAGGCAAGGATTCTGGGCATTTTCGTCGACGGGAAGCGGGTGCCGGTGGTCACCCACGGGACCGACGGCGCGCACCAGGTCGAACTCGTGCTGGACCGCACTCCGCTCTACGCCGAATCCGGGGGGCAGATCGCCGACGAGGGCACCATCAGCGGGACGGGCGCCTCAGAGTGCGCCCGCGCGGCCGTCACCGACGTGCAGAAGATCGCCAAAACCTTGTGGGTGCACCGGGTCAACGTCGAGTCCGGGGAATTCGTGGAGGGCGACACCGTGGTGGCGGCGGTCGACCCGGAATGGCGCCGGGGTGCCACCCAGGGCCACTCGGGCACCCACATGGTGCACGCCGCGCTGCGACAGGTGCTCGGCCCCAACGCCGTTCAGGCCGGGTCGCTGAACCGCCCGGGCTACCTGCGCTTCGACTTCAACTGGCAGGGTTCGCTGTCCGACGAGCAGCGCACCCAGATCGAAGAGGTCACCAACGAGGCCGTCCAGGCGGACTTCGAGGTGCACACCTTCACCGAGCAACTCGAGAAGGCCAAGGCCATGGGGGCGGTCGCGCTGTTCGGCGAGAGCTACCCGGAGCAGGTGCGGGTGGTGGAGATCGGCGGCCCGTTCTCGCTGGAACTCTGCGGTGGAACCCATGTGCACAACTCGGCGCAGATCGGGCCGGTGACCATCCTGGGTGAATCGTCGGTCGGGTCCGGGGTCCGCCGAGTGGAGGCCTACGTCGGGCTGGACTCGTTCCGCCACCTGGCCAAGGAGCGCGCCTTGATGGCGGGGCTGGCGTCCTCGCTGAAGGTGCCGTCCGACGAGGTGCCGAAGCGGGTGGCCGGCCTGGTGGAGCGGCTCAAGGCCGCCGAGAAGGAGCTCGAACGCGCGCGGCTGGCCGGGGCGCGCGCCGCCGCAACCAATGCCGCGGCCGGCGCGGAGCGTATCGGTAACGTCCGTGTGGTGGCGCAACGGATGTCGGCGGGGATGACGGCAGGCGACCTGCGTTCCCTGGTGGGCGACATTCGCGGCAAGCTGGGCAGCGACCCCGCCGTGGTGGCGCTGATCGCGGAAGGGGAGGGCGGCACCGTGCCGTACGCGATCGCCGCGAACCCGGCCGCCCAAGACCTCGGGATCCGCGCCAACGACCTGATCAAGCAGCTGGCCGCGACCGTCGACGGCCGCGGTGGGGGCAAGCCCGACCTGGCGCAGGGTTCCGGAAAGGACCCGACCCGCATCGACGCCGCGCTCGAGGCCGTCCGCTCTGAGATAGCGCGGGTCGGCTGAGTGGTTCCCACAGAGCATCGCTTGCCCGACCGGCCCGGCGACCCTGAGCAGGACCCGGGCCGGGGACCACGGCTCGGTATCGACGTCGGCAGCGTGCGCATCGGCGTCGCGTGCAGCGACCCAGACGGCATCCTGGCCACGCCCAAGGAAACCGTGCGCCGCGACCGCTCCGGCAAACACCTGCGGCGGCTGGCCGAGCTGGCCGCCGAGCTCGGGGCGGTCGAGGTGGTCGTCGGGTTGCCGCGGACACTGGCCGACCGCACCGGCCCGTCGGCGGTCGACGCGATGGAGCTGGCCAGCAAACTGGCGGAAGTGCTGGCCCACCGAGTTCCTCCCACGCCGGTGCGACTGGCCGACGAGCGCCTGACCACCGTCAGCGCGCAGCGATCGCTGCGCGCGGCCGGCGTCCGCGCCAGGGAGCAGCGGGCAGTGATCGACCAGGCGGCCGCCGTGGCCATCTTGCAGAGCTGGCTCGACCAACGCCGAGCCACCCTGACGGCGGGGGAGTCCACCGATGGTTGACAGCGCACGGCGCGAACGGGCCGAGCCCGAAGCGGTCGGTCCGTCGCGCAAAGGGAGCCGCGTTACCCGGAACCGGGCCGAGCGGGGGCGTCGCCGGCGGCTGTTCGCCGGCAAGATCGTGCTCGCGGTCGTCGCCGTCGTCGTGCTGGTGGGAGTTTTCGTCGGCGCCAAGCTGTGGCACACGGTGTTCGGGTCCGGCGACGACTACACCGGAAGCGGCAAGCGCGACATCGTGATTCAGATCAAGGACGGTGACTCGACCACCATGGTCGGGGAGACGCTGCAGCACGAGCAGGTGACCAAGACCGTCCGGGCGTTCGTCAACGCCGCGCACGGCAACACCAAGATCTCTTCGATCCAGCCCGGCTTCTACCGGATGCGCACCGAGATCCCGGCGGCCAACGCCGTCGAGCGGCTGGCCGACCCGAACAGCCGGGTGGGCCGGCTGGTCATCCCGGAAGGCCGCCAACTCGACGACACCACCGACATGAAGACCAACAAGGTGACCCCGGGCATCCTGACGCTGATCTCCCGTGCCACCTGCGTGACCCTGGACGGCAACCAGCACTGCGTCGCGGTTGAGGAACTGCGGGCGGCGGCGACCAACAGCACGCCCGCGGCCCTGGCGGTGCCGCCGTGGGCGCTCGAGCCGTTCACCGAGCTCGGCAAGGACCATCGCCGGATCGAGGGGCTGATCGCGCCGGGCACCTTCAACGTCGACCCCTCGACGTCGGCCGAGACGATCCTGTCGGGGCTGATCAGCGCCGGCGCCGTGGAGTACATGAAGTCGGGGTTGGTGGACACCGCCCAGGCCATGGGCCTGTCGCCCTACGACATCCTGGTGGTGGCGTCGCTGGTGGAGCAGGAATCCAAGTCGCAGGACTTCGCGAAGGTCGCGCAGGTCATCTACAACCGCCTGCACGCTCACCACACGCTGGAATTCGACTCGACGGTCAACTACCCGCTGGACCGCCGGGAAGTGGCCACCACCGACGCCGACCGCGCCCAGAAGACGCCGTGGAACACCTATGTGTCGCAGGGGTTGCCGGCGACCGCGATCTGTTCGCCCGGGGTGGACGCCCTGCACGCCGCCGAGCATCCCGAGCCCGGTGACTGGTTGTACTTCGTCACCATCGATGCCCAGGGGACGACGCTGTTCACCAAGGATTATCAGCAGCATCTGGCCAACATCGAGCTGGCTAAGCGCAACGGTGTCCTCGATAGCGCGCGCTGACGGCGCACCCCGGAAAGCGGCGGTGCTCGGCAAGCCGATCGCCCACTCGAAGTCCCCGCAACTGCACCTGGCCGCCTACCGGGCGCTGGGGCTGCACGACTGGACATACGAGCGCATCGAGTGCGACGCCGAGCAGCTGCCCGCGGTGGTCGGCGGGTTCGGACCCGAGTGGGTCGGGGTGTCGGTGACCATGCCGGGCAAATTCGCCGCCTTGCGGTTCGCCGACGAGCGCACCGAACGCGCCGAGCGGGTGGGGTCGGCCAACACCCTGGTCCGCACGGCGGCGGGCTGGCGGGCGGACAACACCGACATCGACGGCGTGAGCGGGGCGCTGGGGTCAGCGGCCGGGGCGGCGCTGGTGTGCGGGTCGGGTGGGACCGCGCCGGCGGCCGTGCTGGGGCTGGCCCAGCTGGGCGTCACCGCCATCACCGTCGTCGCGCGCAATCCGGACAAGGCCGCCCGGCTGGTGGAGCTCGGCACGGGAATCGGGATGCCGACGCGGTTCGTGGGTCTGGACAGCGGCGAGTTGCCCGCCGCGGTGGCCGGCGCGGAAGTGCTGGTCAGCACGATCCCCGCCGAGGTCGGGGCGCGGTACGCGGGCACCTTCGCGGCCATCCCGGTGCTGCTCGACGCCGTCTACGACCCGTGGCCCACGCCGCTGGCCGCCGCGGTGGCCGCCGCCGGCGGCCGCGTGATCAGCGGCCTGCAGATGCTGCTGCATCAGGCCTTCACCCAGGTCGAGCTATTCACAGGCCTCCCGGCGCCGCGAGAGGCCATGGCCGCCGCCTTGGGCTAGCGTCCCGCGGCATGCGGGTGACGGTGGCGGTCGCGGTGCTGGTCTGGCTGGCGGTGTTGAGCGGCTACGACTTCCGCGAGCGCCGGTTGCCCAACCTGCTGACGCTGCCCGGCGCCGGGATGATCCTGCTGGCGGCCGCCGTGGCCGGGCGCGGCTGGCCCGCACTCGCGGGGGCGACGGCGTTGACCGCGGTCTATCTGCTGGTGCATTCCGTGGCCCCGGCGGGGATGGGGGCGGGAGACGTCAAGCTCGCGATCGGCCTGGGGGCGCTGGCCGGCTGTTTCGGCGTCGGGGTGTGGTTCCTGGCGGCGCTGGCGGCGCCGCTGCTGACCGTGTCGTGGGGCTTGCTCGGCCGGCTTCTCGGCGGCGCGGGCGCCGCGTCGGTGCCGCACGGCCCCTCGATGTGCGCGGCCACCGCCGCCGCGATCGGCCTGGTGCTGGTGTGAGCCCGACGGCCACGCGCGGATTTAAGCCCACCCGGGCGCACATGGGAAGATGATCGGGTGTTGCGTTGGATCACCGCCGGGGAGTCCCATGGCCGCGCGTTGGTGGCCATGCTCGAGGGCATGGTCGCCGGCGTCGAGGTCAACTCGACCGATATCGGCGACCAGTTGGCCCGCCGCCGGCTCGGTTACGGCCGCGGCGCGCGGATGAAGTTCGAGCGCGACGCGGTGACCGTGCTCTCCGGGGTGCGCCACGGCATCACGCTGGGCGGCCCCATCGCCATCGAGATCGGCAACACCGAGTGGCCCAAGTGGGAGACCGTGATGGCCGCCGACCCGGTCGACCCGGCGGAGCTGGCCAATGTCGCGCGCAACGAACCGCTCACCCGGCCGCGGCCCGGCCATGCCGATTACGCGGGCATGCTCAAGTACGGCTTCGACGACGCCCGGCCGGTGCTGGAGCGGGCCAGCGCCCGGGAGACCGCCGCCCGCGTCGCGGTGGGCACCGTCGCGCGGTCCTTCCTGCGCCAGGCCCTGGGTGTCGAGGTGCTTTCGCATGTGATCGCGATCGGTCCGTCGGCTCCCTACGACGGCCCGCCGCCGCGCCCGGAAGACCTGCCCGCGATCGATGACAGCCCGGTGCGCGCCTTCGACAAAGAGGCTGAGGAGTCCATGATCGCCGAGATCGAGGCGGCCAAGAAGGACGGCGACACCCTCGGCGGCGTGGTCGAGGTGGTGGCCATGGGCCTGCCGGTCGGGCTGGGTTCGTTCACCAGCGGCGACAACCGGCTCGACAGCCAGCTCGCCGCCGCGGTGATGGGCATCCAGGCCATCAAGGGCGTGGAGATCGGCGACGGCTTCGAAACGGCCCGCCGCCGCGGTAGCCGCGCCCACGACGAGATGTATCCCGGACCCGACGGCGTGATCCGCTCGACCAACCGCGCGGGCGGGCTCGAGGGCGGCATGACCAACGGGCAGCCGCTGCGCGTGCGCGCCGCGATGAAACCCATCTCCACCGTGCCGCGGGCGCTGGCCACCGTCGACCTGGCGACCGGTGACGAGGCCGTTGCCATCCACCAGCGCTCGGACGTGTGCGCGGTGCCGGCCGCCGGCGTCGTGGTCGAGGCCATGGTGGCGTTGGTGCTGGCCCGGGCGGCGCTGGAGAAGTTCGGCGGTGATTCGCTCACCGAAACCCGCCGCAACATCGAGGCGTATCAGCGCGCCGTCGCCGACCGGGAAGCGCCGGCCGCCCGGGGTACCGCGTGATGGCACCCAGGGCGGTACTGGTCGGGTTGCCGGGTTCGGGCAAGTCCACCATCGGGCGGCGCCTGGCCAAGGCGCTCGGCGTCGGGTTCCTCGACACCGACGCGGCGATCGAGCAGCAGACCGGGCGCAGCATCGCCGACATCTTCGCCGCGGACGGGGAGCAGGAGTTCCGCCGCATCGAGGAGGGCGCGGTGCGCGCCGCGTTGGCCGACCATGACGGCGTGGTGTCGCTCGGAGGTGGGGCCGTCACCAGCCCGGGGGTGTGCGCGGCGCTCGCCGGCCACACCGTCATCTACCTGGAGATCAGCGCCAACGAGGGCGTGCGGCGCACCGGCGGCAGCGCCGTGCGCCCGCTGCTCGCCGGCCCGGACCGCGCCGAGAGATACAAAGCGCTGATGGCCGAGCGGGCCCCGCTGTACCGGCGCGTGTCGACGATCCGCGTCGACACCAACCGCCGCAATCCCGGGGCGGTGGTGCGCTACATCGTGTCCCGGCTGCAGACCCCCGAGAACGCCCACGCGGAGGCCGCGACATGACCCACACCGTGCAGGTGGCCGTCGACCCGCCCTACCCGGTGATCATCGGCACCGACCTGGGCGACCAGCTGGTCGAACTGCTCTGCGACCGGCACCGGGTGGCCATCGTGCACCAACCGGCGCTCGCGCAAACCGCCGAAGCGATCCGAAGCCGCTTGGCGGACAAGGGCGTTGACGCGCACCGCATCGAAATCCCGGACGCCGAGGCTGGAAAGGATTTGCCCGTCGTGGGCTTCCTCTGGGAAGTCTTGGGCCGCATCGGGATTGACCGCAAAGACGCGTTGGTCAGCCTCGGCGGCGGCGCCGCCACCGACGTCGCGGGGTTCGCGGCGGCCACCTGGCTGCGCGGCGTCGACATCGTCCACATCCCCACCACGTTGCTCGGCATGGTCGACGCGGCCGTCGGCGGCAAGACGGGCATCAACACCGACGCGGGCAAGAACCTGGTGGGCGCGTTCCATCAGCCGCTGGCGGTGCTGGTCGACCTGGCGACCCTGGAAACGTTGCCGCACAACGAACTCGTCGCCGGGATGGCCGAGGTGGTCAAGGCCGGCTTCATCGCCGACCCGGTGATCCTCGATCTCATCGAGGCCGACCCGCAGGCCGCCGTGGACCCCGCGGGTGACGTGCTTCCGGAGCTGATCCGGCGCTCGATCGCCGTCAAGGCGGAGGTCGTCGCCGCCGACGAGAAGGAGTCGGAGCTGCGCGAAATCCTGAACTACGGCCACACATTGGCGCATGCGATCGAGCGCAGGGAGCGCTACGAGTGGCGGCACGGCGCCGCGGTGTCGGTGGGCCTGGTGTTCGCCGCGGAACTGGCCAGGCTCGCCGGCCGGCTCGACGACGCGACCGCGCAGCGCCATCGCACCGTCCTGTCGGCGCTCGGCCTGCCGGTCGGTTACGACGCCGAGGCGTTGCCGCAACTGCTGGAATACATGGCCCAGGACAAGAAGTCGCGCGCCGGGGTGCTGAGGTTCGTGGTGCTCGACGGGCTGGCCAAGCCGGGGCGGCTGGCCGGCCCCGACCCGTCGCTGCTGGCGGCGGCATACGCGGGGCTGTCCGACGGAGAGGACGCCTGATGAGCACCACCGTCAACGTCATCAATGGCCCGAACCTCGGCCGGCTGGGCCGCCGCGAGCCCGAGGTGTACGGGGACACCACGCACGACCAACTGGCCGAGCTCATCGAGCGGGAGGCCGCCGCGCTCGGCCTGAAAGCCGTTGTGCGCCAGAGCGACAACGAAGCCCAACTGCTGGACTGGATCCATTCGGCCGCCGACGCGGGCGAACCGGTGATCCTCAATGCCGGCGGGCTAACCCACACGTCGGTCGCGCTGCGCGACGCGTGCGCCGAGTTGCGCGCGCCCCTGATCGAGGTGCACATCTCCAATGTGCATGCCCGCGAAGACTTTCGGCGGCACTCGTACCTCAGCCCGGTCGCGACGGGGGTGATCGTCGGGCTGGGAATCCAGGGCTACCTGCTCGCCCTGCGCTACCTGGCCGAAGCCGCCAAGGGTTAGCCCCTGCCGGGCGCGTTGCCCGGCGTGGTGGGCTCGTCGCCGGCCTTGCGGATCACCTCGGTTTTGGGCTCGGCCTCGGTCTTGGGGATCGTTTCGGTGGGCGCCTCACGCTCGGTGGTGCCCACCGTTTCTGTGGGCGCCTCACGCTCGGCCGTGGCGACCGCCGCGGTCCGCTCCTCGTGCCGCGCTCCAGCCGTGGGTATCTCCCCGGTCGGCGCGTCGTCACCGCGCACCGCCGAGAACACGTCAGTGTCGCTGTCCCGCCCTTCCCTGTCGCCAAGGCCGTGGCGCTTCTCCGGCTCCTTCTCGTACTGCCGGTCCACCCGCCAGCGGCCGATGGTTACGCCGATGATCCCGGGCAGGAACACGCAGAGCGCGGTGAACGCCGCGAACGTGGTCAGCTCGTTGATCAGGCCACCGGTGTAGAGACCCTTGTACACCAGCGCGATGAGCCAGGAGACGGCGCCGGATAGGACGCCGGCCACCAGGCCGGCCAGCAGCCAGGTCATCGCCAGATCGCGGCGCCGGTCCGGGTCCCGGTTCGCGTGGGCGTCGGCCCGGCCGTCGAATACCCCCCAAACGACCACGCCGATGATGAACAAAAGCAGCAGCACCACGCTAAAAAGCCCGGCCTGCGTCTGCCATGCGTTTATCAACGCGCCTTGGAACAAGCGAACGATTACCATTGCCGCGGCGTAGACCAATCCGCGCAGCATCCAGGACCTCATGGGCAATCAGCGTAGCGAGTACCGTCAAGGGTCGTGACACATTCTCAGCGCCGGGACAACCTGAAGGCGCAAATTCGAGCCGGCGGACTGGACGCGCTGCTGGTCAGCGACCTGAACAACGTGCGCTACCTATCCGGGTTCACCGGCTCGAACGGCGCGTTGCTGGTTTTCGCCGACGATCGCGGCCCGGTGCTGGCCACCGACGGCCGGTATCGCACCCAGGCCGCGGAGCAGGCGCCCGGACTCGAGATCGCCATCGAACGCGCCCTCGGGCGCTACCTGGTCGGCCGGGCCGCCGAGGACGGCGTCGAGAAGCTGGGCTTCGAAAGCAACGTGGTGACCGTCGACGCCTTCGACGTCCTGACCAGCGAGCTCGGCGAGCGCAAGGCGGCCACCGAGCTGGTGCGGGCCGCCGGGACCGTCGAGGCGCTGCGCGAGGTCAAGGACGACGGTGAGGTGGCGCTGCTGCGGCTGGCCTGCGAGGCGGCCGACGCCGCCCTCGCCACCCTGGTGGAGCGGGGCGGCCTGCGGCCCGGCCGGTCCGAGCGTGAGGTGAGCCGGGAGCTCGAGGCGCTGATGCTCGACCACGGCGCCGACGCGATCTCGTTCGAGACCATCGTGGCCGCCGGGCCGAATTCGGCGATCCCGCATCACCGTCCCACCGACGCCGCGCTGGCGGCCGGAGACTTCGTGAAGATCGACTTCGGCGCGCTGGTGGCCGGCTATCACTCCGACATGACCCGCACCTTCGTGCTCGGCAAGGCCGCCGACTGGCAGCTGGAGATCTATCAGCTGGTCGCCGACGCCCAGCGGGCCGGGCGGGAGGCGTTGCGGGCGGGCGCCAACCTGCGCGAGGTCGACGGCGCGGCGCGCCAGCTGATCGTCGACGCGGGCTACGGCGAGCAGTTCGGCCACGGGCTGGGGCACGGCGTGGGGTTGCAGATCCATGAGGCGCCGGGGATCGGCGCCACGTCCACCGGCACGTTGCTGGCCGGTTCGGTGGTGACCGTCGAGCCGGGCGTCTACCTGCCGGGCCGCGGCGGCGTGCGCATCGAGGACACCCTGGTCGTGCCCGGCGACGCGGCGGCGACCCGCGGGCAGGCGCCGGAGTTGCTCACCCGGTTTCCGAAGGAGTTGGCGGTTCTGGCCTAGCCGAACCGCGCGGTTCGGAGGCCTGGCGGCCGGGGGTAAAGTCGGGTGGCGTGAATGGGGTGGAGCCAATCGAGCGTCGGCTGGCGCGCTTGCGGGATTTTCGGTGGGAGCTGAGCGCCCAGCCCCTGCGGGAGCTGCGGCTAGAGATCGACATCGTGTATTTCCCCGTCCCGGTGCCGTTTTCCGGCGGGAGAAAGCTCAACGTCCCCTTCTTGACGATGATCAAGCGGCTGCGGCCTTCGCCGAGCGAGCCGGCCGAGGCCGGCCCCTAACGCGGGAGCTTCCCGCCGCCACCCGACGCGGGGGCGTCGGCCGCGTCGCGCTTTAGACTGACGGACAAATTGCAGACAGTTCGCGAACGACTGTCCATCCTCTAGGAGATACACCGAACCGTGGCAAGCACCGCCGATTTCAAGAACGGACTGGTGCTGGTGATCGACGGCCAGCTTTGGCAGATCGTCGAGTTCCAGCACGTCAAACCGGGCAAGGGTCCGGCCTTCGTGCGCACCAAGCTGAAGAATGTGCTTTCCGGCAAGGTCGTCGACAAGACGTACAACGCCGGCGTGAAGGTGGAGACAGCCACCGTCGACCGGCGCGACGCCACGTACCTGTACCGCGACGGCTCGGACTTCGTGTTCATGGACAGCCAGGACTACGAGCAGCACCCGCTGCCGGAGTCGCTGGTCGGCGACGCCGCCCGGTTCCTGCTGGAGGGCCTGCCGGTGCAGGTGGCGTTCCACAACGGGGCCCCGCTCTACCTCGAGCTGCCGGTGTCGGTCGAGATGGAGGTCACCCACACCGAGCCGGGCCTGCAGGGCGACCGGTCCAGCGCCGGCACCAAACCCGCCACCGTGGAGACCGGGGCGGAGATTCAGGTGCCGCTGTTCATCAACACCGGCGACAAGCTGAAGGTGGACACGCGCGACGGCAGCTATTTGGGGCGCGTCAACGCGTGAGCAGGCCCGTCAGGGGGCGCCATCAGGCCCGCAAGCGTGCCGTCGACCTCTTGTTCGAGGCCGAGGCCCGCGGGCTGGGCCCGGCCGAGGTCGCCGACGGGCGCGCCGCGCTGGCCGCGGCGAACTCGGAGGTGGCGCCGTTGCAGCCGTACACGGTCGCGGCCGCCCGGGGGGTCGGGGAACACGCCGCCCACATCGACGACCTGATCAGCTCGCACCTGCAGGGCTGGACGCTGGACCGGCTGCCCGCCGTCGACCGCGCCATCCTGCGGGTCGCGGTGTGGGAGCTGCTCTACGCCGACGACGTCCCGGAGCCGGTCGCCGTGGACGAGGCCGTGCAGCTGGCCAAGGAGCTGTCCACCGACGACTCGCCGGCCTTCGTCAACGGCGTGCTGGGCCAGGTCATGCTGGTGACGCCGCAGATCCGGGCGGCCGCCGCCGCGGTGCGTTCGAGTGCGGCGGCCGCGCCGGAAACCGAGGAACGCCAGGCGTGACCCGGCTGGAGCTGCGCGCCGTCGTCGCGGGGTTGCTGGCCGCGACGGTGGTGCTGGGTGCCGTGGTCTGCGCCGCCTTCGGCTGGACCATCGTCGCGTCGGCGCTGTCGATCTACGCGCTCGCGGTGGGCGCCTGGCTGTATCACTGCGTCGAGCGGCTGATCGTGGCCCGCCGCATCAGCACGGTTCGCACCGCCGCGAGGCCGCTGCAGCCGCTGCTGCCCGTGATGGCCGCGATCATGGGCCTGACCCAGGCCGTGGTGCGATCGCTGTCCGACGTCACCGAGTTGCCGGCCCGCCGCTGGGACCTTCCGGTACTGCGCTGGGTGGACAGCACGCGCGTCAACAGGCGCATCGTGGACGCTGACGAGGATGACGACGAGCTGAACAGCTGAGGAGAGCTCACGCGAAACGATCACGTGGGCCGCGCGGCGGGGTGAGAATACAAGTCGCTCAGAAAACAGGTGAGGTCATGACTCGATACACCACCCAGCCGCGACGACTCCGCGTCTCCGCGCTGGCGGCGGTGGCCAACCCGTCCTACGCCCGCGTCGACACGTGGAATCTGCTCGACGACGCGTGCCGCCACCTCGCCGAGGTCGACCTGGCCGGGCTCGACAAGACCCACGACGTGGCCAGGGTGAAGCGCCTGATGGACCGCATCGCCGCCTACGAGCGGTACTGGCTGTATCCGGGGGCGGCGAACCTGGCGACGTTCCGCGCGCACCTCGAGAGCCTGTCCACGGTGCGGCTCACCGAAGAGGTTTCCATGGCCGTCCGCCTGCTGAGCGAATACGGCGACCGCGCAGGGCTTTTCGACACCTCGGCGCCGCTGGCCGACCAGGAGCTGGTAGCCCAGGCCAAACAGCAGCAGTTCTACACCGTCTTGCTCGCCGACGACGCGCCCGCGACGGCCCCGGACTGCCTGGCCGAATGCCTGCGGGACCTGCGCAACCCGTCCGACGATGTGCAGTTCGAGATCCTGGTGGTGCCCAGCGTCGAAGACGCCATCACCGCGGTCGCCCTGAACGGCGAGATCCAGGCCGCCATCATCCGCGACGACCTGCCGCTGCGCTCCCGCGACCGGCTGCCGCTGATGAACACGCTGCTCGGGCCCAACGAGGATGCGGACGGGGTCATTCCCGACCGTGCCAACGACTGGGTGGAGTGCGGCGAGTGGATCCGGGAGTTGCGGCCCCACATCGACCTGTATCTGCTGACCGACGAGTCCATCGCGGCGGGCGATGACACCGAGCCCGACGTCTACGACCGGACGTTCTACCGGCTCAACGATGTCACCGACCTGCACAGCACCGTCCTCGCCGGGCTTCGAAACCGTTACGCCACACCATTTTTCGATGCGTTGCGGGCGTATGCGGCGGCACCGGTCGGCCAATTCCACGCGCTGCCCGTCGCCCGAGGTGCCAGCATCTTCAACTCGAAGTCGTTGCAGGACATGGGCGAGTTCTACGGCCGCAACATCTTCATGGCCGAGACCTCGACCACGTCCGGCGGCCTGGACTCGTTGCTCGACCCGCACGGCAACATCAAGAAGGCGATGGACAAGGCCGCGCACACGTGGAATTCCGACCACACGTATTTCGTCACCAACGGGACGTCCACCGCCAACAAGATCGTCGTCCAGTCCCTGACCCGGCCGGGCGACATCGTGCTGATCGACCGCAACTGCCACAAGTCGCATCACTACGGGCTGGTGCTGGCGGGTGCGTACCCGTTGTACCTGGATGCTTATCCGTTGCCGCAGTTCGCGATCTACGGGGCGGTGTCGCTGCGCACGATCAAGCAGACGCTGCTGGGTCTCGAGGCGGCCGGCCAGCTGGACCGGGTGCGCATGCTGCTGCTGACCAACTGCACCTTCGACGGCGTGGTCTACAACCCGCTGCAGGTCATGCAGGAGGTGCTGGCGATCAAGCCGGACATCTGCTTCTTGTGGGACGAGGCGTGGTACGCGTTCGCGACCGCCGTGCCCTGGGCCCGGCAGCGGACCGCGATGGTGTCGGCCGAGCGTCTCGAGCGGATGCTGGCTTCGCCGGAATACGCTGCCGAGTACCGGGATTGGGCGGCGTCGATGGAAGGGGTCGACCGCTCGGAGTGGGTCGACCGCCCGCTGTTGCCCGACCCCGCCCGCGCGCGGGTCCGCGTGTACGCGACGCATTCGACGCACAAGTCGCTGTCGGCGCTTCGGCAGGCGTCGATGATCCACGTCCGCGACCAGGATTTCAACGCCCTGGCCCGCGATGCGTTCGGTGAGGCGTTCCTGACCCACACCTCGACGTCACCCAACCAGCAACTGCTGGCGTCGCTGGACCTGGCGCGCCGGCAGGTCGACATCGAGGGCTTCCAGCTGGTCCGGCAGACCTACGACATGGCGCTGGTATTCCGCCACCGGGTGCGCCGAGACCGGTTGATCAGCAAGTGGTTCCGCATCCTCGACGAGTCCGATCTGGTGCCCGAGGAGTTCCGGGCGTCGTCGGTGAGTTCCTACCGCGAGGTCCGGCAGGGGGCGCTGGCCGAGTGGAACGAGGCGTGGCGGTCCGATCAGTTCGTGCTGGACGCGACGCGGGTGACGTTGTTCGTCGGCAAGACGGGGATGAACGGGTACGACTTCCGCGAGAAGATCCTGATGGACCGATTCGGCATCCAGATCAACAAGACGTCGATCAACAGCGTGCTGTTGATCTTCACCATCGGTGTGACATGGTCGAGCGTGCACTATCTGCTCGATGTATTACGCAGGGTGGCAATCGATTTCGACCGCGCCGAGAACGCCGCCAGCGTCGCCGACCGGGCGCTGCAGGAGCGTCACGTCGAGGAGATCACGCAGGACCTGCCGCACCTGCCCGACTTCAGCGAGTTCGACGTCGCCTTCCGGCCGGTGGACGCGTGCATCTTCGGCGACATGCGGTCGGCCTTCTACGCCGGATACGAGGAGTCCGATCGCGAGCACGTCCTGATCGGCATGGCGGGCCGGCGTTTGGCGGAGGGCAAGACGCTGGTGTCCACCACGTTCGTGGTGCCCTACCCGCCGGGCTTCCCGGTTTTGGTCCCCGGTCAGGTGGTGTCCAAGGAGATCATCTACTTCTTGGCCCAGCTCGACGTGAAAGAGATCCACGGCTACAACCCCGACCTGGGGCTGTCGGTGTTCACCGAGGTGGCGCTGGCGCGGATGGAGGCCCAGCGGAACGCGGCGCTGGCGGCGGTGGGTACGGCGTATCCCTCGTTCGAGTTGCCGTCGGACGCTTCGGGCATGAACGGCGCCGGCAACGGTGACCGTACCGCGCGAGCCGTCAGCGAAGGCGCCTGAGGCTAGGGACGCGACGGGGCCGAGTATCGGGGGGTGGGCTGCGCCCAGCCGAGCTCGCCTGCCCGGATCCCTCGGGTGATCTCGTCGCCGCGGGCCGGGCTGCCGGCCGGCGCCGTTTCCGGACAGCCGCAGCTGAGGGTGCTGAACGGGCTCGGGTCGGCGCCTGCGGGGCCCGCTGCCACCAACCCCAATCCGACGGCGATGGCGGCGTAGACCAGCATTCGCGTGGTCGCGCGGTTCTTGTGACCCGCCGGGCGTGCAGTACCAGACATGACGGTGTCAGCGTAGGAGCCGATCGCTGAGAAGCCGCTGAGAAGAGTGCTGACCTCGGTGTTTCCCAACGGTGCGCGGCCCTGCAGAATCGGAGGGGTGCTGTCGCCTCGCCTCCCGCACGGGGGCATCGCCGCTCGCTCGGCCGCTGTGTCGGCTGTCGTCGTGCTCTGTGCCCTTGCCCTCGCCGGCGCGGGACTGGACGCGATCCTGTACCGGTCGCTACTGGTGGGCGTCGATTATGCCGCCGCCGAAAGAGTTCGCGACCTGGCGAACGCGCTGCAGGCCGAGCTGCCGGCCGGCCTCGACAACGCCCTGTTGACCACCGACCCCAGGGTGGTCGCCGTGCAAGTGATCGCCCCCGACGGCAGGGTGGTCAAGCGGTCGCGTTCCGCACCCGCCACGCCGCTCGTTCCCGTGAGCGAGTTCGACTTCGCGCTGCGTCGCGGCCTGTCTGACGACGCGGTGGCGGGTGACGACATGCGCGTCAGCGGTCGGCGGGTCGCAACCCCGTCCGGCGATTACACGGTGCTCGTTGGCGGGGGGAGCGAGGCGGTCGAGGAGACCGCGCGGACCGTCGCCCTGCTCCTGGCGGCCGGTGCGCCCATCGTCATCGCGGGGGCGGCGGTCGCGACGTTCGTGCTGGTTCGCCGGTCGCTGCGATCGGTGGACGCGATCCGCGCGCGGGTGGCCGAGATCTCGACCTCCGACCTGGCCGAGCGGGTGCCGGTGCCCAACGGCCGCGACGAGATCGCCGCTCTGGCGGTGACCATGAACCGGATGCTGTCCCGTATCGAAGCCGGCCACCGTGCGCAACAGCGCTTTATCGGCGACGCGTCGCATGAACTGCGCAGCCCGCTGGCCACCATCATCTCCGGGCTGGAAGTCGCCGAGGCCCACCCAGACCTGCTCGACGCCGAGTTGGCGGTCAACACCCTGCTTCCCGAGGCGCAACGCATGCACGCGCTGATCGAAGACCTGCTGCTGCTGGCCCGCGCCGACGAGCAGAGCCTGGTGCGGCGCAAGGAAGTACTCGCCCTCGATGAGGTCGCCGACGTCGAGGTCGCCCGCGTGCGACGGGAGGCGCGCTGCGCAATCGACACCGACATCGGCCCGGTGCGCTGCACCGGCGACCCGATGGCCATCTCGCGAATGATCCGCAACCTGGTGGAAAACGCTGTCCGCCATGCCACTTCGCGTGTCGCCGTGGAAGTCGGCAGCGGCAACGGGACGGCCACCGTTACCGTCAGCGATGACGGCCCGGGGATCTCCCCGGCCGACCGGACCCGGGTGTTCGAGCGCTTCGTGCGTCTGGATTCCGACCGTGCCCGCAGCGGCGGGGGAGCCGGCCTGGGCCTCGCGATCGTCGCCGAGGTGGTCGCCGCTCACGGCGGCTCGGTCGCCATCGAGGACCGGGCGGGCGGCGGAACCCGGATGGTGGTGTCCCTGCCGCTACACGACCCTCAGCACAGCAGCCGGTAGCCGACGCCCCGAATCGTTTCGATGGTGTTGGTGCCGAAGGGAATATCGATCTTGCGACGCAGATATCCCACGTAAACCTCCACCACGTTGTCGGGCCCGCTGTAGTGCGCATCCCACACGTTGCGAAGTATCTCGGCCTTGGTCACGACCATGTCCTTGTTGCGCATGAGGAATTCGAGCACCCCGAATTCCCTGGGGGTCAACGTGATCGGGGCGGAGTCACGGTGGACGGTGTGCCGCGCTGGGTCCAGGCGCAGCGATCCCGCGGCCAGCACCGCGGGCCGCTCCGGCACGCCGCGGCGCATCAGGGCCCGCAGCCGCGCCACCAGCACCCGAAACGAGAACGGTTTGGTCAGGTAGTCGTCGGCTCCCAGGTCGAAAGCGTCCGTTTCGTCGTACTCACCGTCCTTGGCCGTCAGCATCAGGACCGGCGTCCAGACGTTTTGCGCCCGCATCCGGCGCAGCACCTCGTATCCGCTGTGGCCGGGCAGCATGATGTCGAGGATCACCACGTCGAAGCCGGTGTCAACCGCCTCCCGTAGGCCGTCGACGCCCGTGCCGACGGCCACGACGACGAATCCCTCCGCCTTGAGCCCCCGAGCGAGAGTGGCCGACAGCCGCGCCTCGTCCTCGACGAGAAGGACTCTCATGCCATCACGCCTCTTCGTGGGCCGCGCCGGGGTGGTGTCCCGGACGCTGCGGCAGGACGGCGATCAACGCCACGATGATCGCCGCGATCACGGCCGAGGCCAGCGGGCGGCTCAGGTTGAGGCCGCCGTCGGCGACCGGCTTGTCGATGAAGTCGCCGATCGTCGCGCCCAATGGGCGGGTCAGGATGAACGCAACCCAGAACAACGCGACCCGCGATACGGCGGTCCAGTAGTAGAGCGCGATGACGACGGCAAGGCCGGCGGCGAACACCAACGCCCCACGCTCGTAACCGAATCCGCGAGTGTCGGCGAGCCAGTCGCCCAGCGCGGTGCCCAGGGTCTGCGAGAACGTGATGGTTGCCCAATAGAAGGCCTCGACTTTCGGCGTCGAGACGGTGGTAACCGACACGGTGCCCTCCGACCACCACCACAGGCCCAAGGTGGCCAGGAGGCAACCCAGGAGCAGGAGCGACCCGCCGGTGTAACCGATGCCGAGCGATCGGTCGGCGAAGTCGGCCAGCGTCGTGCCGAACGTCGTCGACGCCACGATCGTCGTCCAGTACAGGCTCGCGTGGAAGCGTTTGGCGACGATCTGAGCGGCAACCAGCACCACCAGCGCGACGCCGAAAAGGGCGACCCCGGCCGCGTAGCCCCAGTTCAGCGTCATCGTGACGGTGTCGCCGCCCGTCTCGCCCAACGTGGTCGCCAAGATCTTGATGATCCAGAAGCCCAGGGTGACCGCCGGCACCTTGGTCAACGCTTGCCGCGAAACGTCACTCATCCACAGTCATCTTCCGGTGTCGTCGTTGATGCATTCCTAGGGTAGTCGCGCTGAGAAGACGCTGAGGGCCCGGATAAGAAACCGCTGTGTCCACACTGTGAATCGCCGTGTCGAATGGCCGTCCCACCGGGATCCCAAAAGGCCAGGCGCACAATGCAGTTCCGCACTTCGGGCCACGGGGGCCGGTGCGTGGACGCTGAGCTTTTTGTGTCAATTACCTTAGCGTTCAATAAGTTACAGCGATCTTGGCGCCAGGCGCCGGGTGAACGTCGTGCCACGATGGATTGCATGCTTTCCGGGGCCGGTAGCGCTAGCCGACTGGGCGCGGGTGCGCGCTGGTCGGTCATGATCGTCTCCTTGGGGGTGACGGCAACGTCGTTCCTGTTCATCAATGGCGTTGCGTTCCTGATCCCGTCGCTGCAGGCCCGCCGCGGCATCCCGCTTACCGAAGCCGGCCTGGTGTCGTCCATGCCGAGCTGGGGGATGGTGGTGACGCTTGTGCTCTGGGGCTGGGTGCTGGACCGCGTCGGCGAGCGGCTGGTGCTGACGGCAGGCTCGGCGCTCACGGCGGCAGCGGCCTACGCCGCGGCGTCTGCCCATTCGATGGTGGCCATCGGTGTCTTCCTCTTTCTCGGTGGGATGGCCGCGGCCAGCTGTAACACCGCCGGTGGGCGTCTGGTGTCCGCGTGGTTCCCGGTGCACCAACGGGGCCTGGCGATGGGCGTCCGCCAGGCCGCGCAGCCGTTGGGCATCGCGTTGGGCGCGTTGGTGATTCCGGAGCTGGCCGAGCGCGGCCCCCGGTCGGGGCTGATGTTCCTCGCGCTCATGTGCACGGTGGCGGCAGCGGCCAGCGCGCTGGGGATCGTCGATCCGCCGCGGAAATCACGCCAGGCAGCCACCGACACGGAACTGGCGAGTCCATATCGCGGGTCGTTCGTGCTGTGGCGGATTCACGCGGTGGGCGCCCTGCTGATGATGCCGCAAACGCTGACCGTGACGTTCATGCTCGTGTGGCTGATGAATCGCCATGGCTGGTCGGTCGCGGCGGCCGGCGGTCTGGTCACCCTGTGCCAGCTGCTGGGCGCGGTGGGCCGAATCGCGGTCGGGCGCTGGTCGGATCGCGTCGGCTCGCGGATGCGGCCGGTCCGCGCCATCGCCATCGCCGCCGCGCTGGCGCTGTTCCTGCTTGCCCTCACCGACGGCACCGGGTCGGGCTACGACGTGTTGCTCATGGTCGCCATCGCGGTGATCGCGATGCTCGACAATGGGCTCGAGGCCACCGCCATCACCGAGTTCGCCGGCCCGTTCTGGAGCGGGCGCGCCCTGGGCGTGCAGAACACCACTCAGCGGCTGATGGCCGCCGCCGGCCCGCCACTCTTCGGCGCGCTGATCGTCGCCGCCGAATACCCGCCCGCCTGGGCGCTTTGCGCGCTGTTCCCGTTGGCGGCCGTCCCGCTGGTGCCCGCCCGGCTGCGACCGTCGGGACCGGAGAACCCGAAAAGTGCTGCGCCATCACGATTTACGCTGAATCGGGAGGTGACTGCCGCTAAGTGATCGCGCTCGACGAAGCCGGGCGCTGGGCGAAGCCGGGTAGCCGGCGATCGAGTGTGCGCTGACGGCTTTCAGTGTGCGTTCACGGCGGCGACACGCCGGTGACTCCCGCCCTGGACGCACACTGGACTCAGCGCAGAATCCTGGCGTAGAGCAGGCTGTCTTGCGGCTCGGGCCCCAAGTTGGGGTAGACGGCATGGCGGGCCAGCCGGCCCTCCAACACGAAACCGGCCCGCTCCAGCAACCGCGCCGAACGCACGTTCTCCACATTGCAGGTGGCCCACACCCGATACACCGCCCGGTCGCTGTCGAGCGCGGTCAACAGCATGTCGATCACCTCGGCCATCAAACCCTTGCCCCACCACCGGCGACCCAGGCAATAACCGATTTCGACCGAGTGCGGCACCGGACGCCTGCAACTGGCCAGCCCGACGACCTCACCGCTGTGCCGCAACTCGATCGCCCAGGTCCGCTCGTCGGCCGTGGCGTTGAGCTTCTCGGTGATCACCCGCCGCGTCGCCGCCACGTCGGGATGCGGCGCCCACATCAGGTACTTGGTGACCTCGGGGTCGCGGGCGACCCGCTGGAACAGTGCCCCGGCGTCGTCGAGCACGGGCCGGCGCAACACCAGCCGGGGCCCGGTGATGCGGTCGGGTGGGTAATCGGCCACGGCGCTAGAGGCCGAGCGCTTGATAGGTGCGGCGGACGAATTTCGGCTGCGCCGATTGGAGCTTCGCCAGCGAGGTGTTACCGGCTACCGCCGCCGCCACGTCCGCGGACATGTCGGGCAGGTTCTGCACCAGATAGATCAAGACCAGGTCGGCGCTCGGATCGGCCTGCCACCACGTCCCGTAGGCACCCGGCCAGCTGAACGTCCCGAGGCCGCCCGGCCCGAACAACGGCGCGCTCTTGGCGGGGTCGGTCACCACCGACAGGTTCAGGCCGAAGCCGCGGCCCACCCAATACGGCGCCCCGAGGAAGTTGTGCCGCTTCTGTTCGTCGGTGAGCCGGTCGGTGCGCATCAGGCGGGCGGATTCGGGTGACAACACCCGCACGCCGTCGATCGTTCCTTCGCCGAGCAGCATCCGCACGAACCGCAGGTAGTCGTCGGCGGTCGACCACAGGCCGCCACCGGCGTTGGGGAAGGACGGCGGCGTGATGTGCGGCGGCCCCATCACGTCGTGGTGCAGTTGGCCCTGCCCGTCGAGCCGGTACATGGTCGCGGCGCGCCGGCGTGCCTCGGGGGACGCGAAGAACCCGGTGTCGGGCATGCCCACCGGGCCCAGCACGCGTTCGTCGAGAACCTGGTGGAACGGCTTGTCCTCGACGCGTGCCGCGATGACGCCAAGCAGGTCGATGGAGTGGCTGTAGGTAAGTCGGTCGCCGGGCTGATGCACCAGCGGCAGCTTGGCCAGCTCGGCCAGCCAGGCGTCCGGGCCCTGGTTGAACGGCAGCCGCACGTAGGCCTTGGCGATCGGCCCGGACACCGAGAATCCGTAGGCCATGCCGCTGGTGTGGGTGAGCAGATCCTCGATGAGGATGGCGCGCCGCGCCGGATGCGTCCGGTCCAGGGGGCCGTGCGGGCCGTCGAGCACCCGTACGTCGGCCAGCTCGGGCGTCCAGCGCACGATCGGGTCTTTCAGCGTCAGCTTGCCCTCGTCGACCAGGCTCATCACCGCCGCGACGGTGACCGGCTTGGTCATCGACGCGATCCGGAACAGCGTGTCGCGCTGCATCGGCAGGCCCGCGTCCACATCGCGATGACCGATTTCGTTGACCTGCAGCACTTCTCCGCGCCGCCACACCAGCGTCAGCGCACCGGCGAGCAGTCCCGTGTCGCACACTTCGCGGATGGAGGCCGCATTGGCGTCGAGATTCACCCGAATCAGGTTAGCGTCGGGCCCGGGGGAGCCGCGGCCAAGGCTTCATCCACGGTGGGGTAGAGGTCTATGAACTCGTCGAGGCCCACGATGCGCAGCGGCCGGCTGGTGGCCGAGCCGTCGGCGGCCACCCGCAATGACGTCGGGCTGTTCTCGGTCAGGCGATGCACCTCGACGAGCACGGTGATGCCGGCAGAGGACAGGAAATCGACCTCGGTGAGGTCGATGACGAGCACCGCGGGCGTGTCGGCCAGCGCAATGTCGATATGCGTGGCGAGCGAGGGCGCGGTGATGATGTCCACCACACCACTGACCTGCAACACCACCGCGTCACCGGCATCGCGGCGGTTGACCCAGAATTCCTCGCTCCTCACCATCCGAACGTACTGTCTGCCCCGCAACGGGCCATCACCCGGGCCGGCTCTTGGCCGGGAGGGTTCGGTCAGCGCCGCTGCGCGCGGACGTACCAGAACGCCATTTCGACCTGCGCGCCCTCGACCTCGCGGCGCATCGTGGCGGGCTCCAGCGACGCGATGTCCCAGCCTGCGCCGCCGAGGACGTCGCGCAGCGTGGACTCCGGGACCGCGGGTCGGGGCCACCGCTCGTCCGGGGCGTTGGCGTCGGAGAAGCAGCTGATCAGCAGCGTGGCGCGGGGCCTGGTCGCCCGGTGCACCGCGGCGGCGTAGTTGCGCTTGCCGTCGTCGTCGAGGCAGTGGAACATCCCGCTGTCGATAACGGTGTCGAACGCATCGGTATAGCCCTCCAGCTTGGTGGAGTCAGCCACCGCGAACGTCACGTCGACCCCAGCGTCATGGGCCCGGCGCTGGGCGGTGACCAGCGCGGTGGGCGAGATGTCCAGCCCGGTGACCCGGAACCCGTTCTGCGCGAGGTAGATGGCGTTGTCGCCGAGCCCGCAGCCGATGTCCAGGACGTCACCGTGGACCCAGCCGCCGGCGTGCCACGCGATGACGTTGTCCTTGGGCGCCTTGGTGTCCCACGGGGGTGTGGCCATCGGCGGGATGCCTTCGCCGGGGCTCTCGCCGCGGTAGAGCGCGTCGAAGTCCATTTGCTGCAATCTGGAGAAGCCCGAGCCCGTCATTTTCGCCAGGGTAGCGCGGCACGGTGTCGCCGTGTGTTCACACATCGCCACGTATCGCGGCCAAATTTCATGACGGTTTCGGTTGCGCAAAGGTACTGCAGCGTACCCGCGATGCAAGGGCCGGTACCGCCTCCTTGGCTTTAGTGTTGACTGCATGGCCGAACTGAACACTTACGTGAAGCGCTGGCGCACAGCGCTTCACGTATCCGTGTCGGCATTGATGGTTGCCATCCTCGGACTCGCCGGCACCCCGGTAGCTCATGCGGCTGCGGCCTCGGCGACGTTGTCGGTGGAACATGCGTGGCAGACGGGTTTCATCGCCAACTTCACCGTCACCAACTTGAGCATGGCGCCGCTAACCGATTGGCGGCTCGACTTCGACATGCCGGCGGGACAATCCGTCTTGCACACGTGGAACAGCACCGTCACCCAATCGGGCACCCACTACGTTCTCACCCCCGCGAACTGGAATCGCAGCATCGCACCGGGTGGCTCAGCCACAGGGGGCCTGAGAGGCGTGGTGAGCGGTTCCTTCTCGCCACCGTCGAATTGTCTGCTCAACGGGCAATACCCCTGCACCTAGCGGTGCCGCGCACTGAGGACGCGCCGTAGAGCGCGTCGAAGCCGCTTCGCTGCAGCGGGAGAAGCCCGAGCCCGGCGGGACACCTGGGACGGGTGGGGTGCAGCGGGCCTTCGGGGACGGCGCCACCCGTGCCTCGCGCCGTCGCGCCTTCGAAGAAGTGCTACGCTGCCGGGCAGTCGACATCCTTTAACGATCCGTCCGGCGAGGCGGAGAAGGAGGTCAAGTCTCGTATGGGTGCTTTGGGTGAGAGCGGCGTGGGCCGCGAATCCCGGGAATTGATGTCGGCGGCCGACGTGGGTCGCACCATTTCCCGTATCGCACACCAGATCATCGAAAAGACCGCTCTGGATAATCCCGACGCGCCGCGGGTGGTGCTGTTGGGCATCCCGACCCGCGGCGTGATCCTGGCCAAGCGCCTGGCCACCAACATCGCCGAGTACAGCGGTGTTCAGGTCGGCCACGGCGGGCTCGACATCACCCTCTACCGCGACGATCTGATGCAGAAGCCGCCGCGGCCGCTCGAGGCCACCTCGATTCCCGCCGGCGGCATCGACGACGCGCTGGTGATCCTCATCGACGACGTGCTGTACTCCGGGCGCTCGGTGCGCTCCGCGCTGGACGCGCTGCGCGACGTCGGCCGCCCGCGGGTGGTGCAGCTGGCGGTGCTGGTCGACCGCGGCCACCGCGAGCTGCCGCTGCGCGCCGACTACGTCGGCAAGAACGTCCCCACCTCCCGCAGCGAGAGCGTGCACGTGCTGCTGGCCGAGCAGGACGGTCGCGACGGGGTGGTGATCTCGCGATGACGCGTCACCTGCTGGCCGCCGGCGACCTGAGCCGTGACGAGGCCACCGCCATCCTCGACGACGCGGACCGGTTCGCCGAGGCGCTGGTGGGCCGCGAGATCAAGAAGCTGCCGACGCTGCGCGGCCGCACCGTGATCACGATGTTCTACGAGAACTCCACCCGTACCCGGGTGTCGTTCGAGGTGGCCGGCAAATGGATGAGCGCCGACGTGATCAACGTCAGCGCGGCCGGATCGTCGGTGGGCAAGGGGGAGTCGCTGCGCGACACGGCGCTGACGCTGCGGGCGGCCGGCGCCGACGCGCTGATCATCCGGCACCCGGCGTCCGGGGCGGCGCACCTGCTCGTCGACTGGACGTGCGCCGGCGACGACTCCGGCCCCTCGGTGATCAACGCCGGGGACGGCACCCACGAGCACCCGACGCAGGCGCTGCTGGACGCGCTCACCATCCGCCAGCGCCTGGGCGGCATCGAGGGCCGGCGCATCGTGATCGTCGGCGACATCCTGCACAGCCGGGTCGCCCGCTCCAACGTCATGCTGCTGAACACCCTGGGCGCCGAGGTGGTGCTGGTGGCGCCGCCGACGCTGTTGCCGGTCGGCGTCGACGGGTGGCCGGTCACCGTGACCAACGACTTCGACGCCGAGTTGCCCGCCGCCGACGCCGTGTTGATGCTGCGGGTGCAGGCCGAGCGGATGAACGGCGGCTTCTTCCCGTCGGTGCGCGAATACTCCTCCCGCTACGGGCTTTCCGATCGCCGCCAGGCCATGCTGCCCGCCCACGCCGCGGTGCTGCACCCTGGGCCGATGCTGCGCGGCATGGAGATCGCATCGTCGGTGGCCGACTCGTCGCAATCGGCCGTGCTGCAACAGGTTTCCAACGGCGTGCACGTGCGGATGGCGGTGCTGTTCCATGTACTGGTGGGAGCGGAATCCGCCGGAAAAGAGGGCGTGGCATGAGCGTGCTGATCCGCGGGGTCCGGTTGTACGGCGAGGGTGATCGGGTCGACGTGCTGGTCGATGACGGCCAGATCGCCGAAATCGGTGCCAAGTTGGCGATCCGCGACACCGCCGACGTCATCGACGCCACCGGCCACCTGCTGCTGCCGGGACTGGTCGACCTGCACACCCATTTGCGCGAACCGGGCCGCGAGTACGCCGAGGACATCGAAACCGGTTCGGCCGCAGCGGCGTTGGGCGGCTACACCGCGGTGTTCGCGATGGCCAACACCAACCCGGTCGCCGACAGCCCGGTGGTCACCGACCACGTGTGGCACCGCGGCCAACAGGTCGGCCTGGTCGACGTGCACCCCGTCGGCGCCGTCACCGTCGGACTGGCCGGCGCGGAGCTCACCGAGATGGGCATGATGGCGGCCGGGGCCGGCCAGGTCCGGATGTTCTCCGACGACGGCATCTGCGTGCACGACCCGCTGGTGATGCGCCGCGCCCTTGAGTACGCCACCGGCCTGGGGGTGCTCATCGCCCAGCACGCCGAGGAACCCAGGCTTACCGTCGGCGCCGTCGCCCACGAGGGACCGACCGCCGCCCGGTTGGGGCTTTCGGGATGGCCGCGGGCCGCCGAGGAATCGATCGTGGCCCGCGACGCGCTGCTGGCGCGCGACGCCGGCGCCCGCGTCCACATCTGCCACGCGTCCACCGCGGGCACCGTCGAGATCGTGAGATGGGCTAAGGACCAAGGGATTTCGATCACCGCCGAGGTCACCCCGCATCACCTGATGCTCGACGACGGCAGGCTGGCCAGCTACGACGGGGTGAATCGCGTCAACCCGCCGCTTCGCGAGGCCGCCGACGCGGTGGCGTTGCGGCAGGCCCTGGCCGACGGTGTCATCGACTGTGTGGCCACCGACCATGCCCCGCACGCCGAGCACGAGAAGTGCGTGGAGTTCGCCGCGGCCCGTCCCGGCATGCTGGGTCTGCAGACCGCGCTGTCGGTCGTGGTGCAGACGATGGTGACGCCCGGGCTGTTGACGTGGCGTGACGTCGCGCGGGTGATGAGTGAGAACCCCGCCCGCATCGTCGGCCTGCCCGATCACGGCCGCCCGCTGGAGGTGGGGGAGCCGGCCAACCTGACGGTGGTGGATCCCGACGCCACCTGGACGGTCGCCGGATCGGATCTGGCCAGCCGGTCGGCCAACACGCCATTCGAGTCGATGGTGCTGCCCGCCACCGTGACGGCGACCCTGTTGCGCGGCAAGGTCACCGCGCGAGACGGGAAGTGCCCGGCATGAATTCAGGCACGCTGGTGGGGTCGCTGATCTTCGCGGCCGTGCTGGTGGTGGTGATCGCGGTGGTGATCCAGCTGATGATGCGCAGCTGGCGGCGCCGCTCGCTGCGGCAGGCGGAGCTGATCGGCGACCTGCCCGACGTGCCCGACCAGGTGGGCGCGGCGATGGTCACCACCCGCGGCCACTATTGCGGTTCCATGATGGCGCCGGATTGGCACGAGCGGATCGCGGCCGGCGATCTGGGTTATCGAACCAAAGGGGTGCTGACCCGCTATTCCGGCGGAATCATGGTGGAACGGCTGCGGGCCCAACCGATTTGGATTCCAAAGGACTCGATCAGCGCTATCCGCATGGAGCGCAGCATGGGAGGCAGGACGCCGGCCCGGATCGGGATATTGGCGATTCGGTGGCGGCTGCCATCAGGAGTCGAGATCGACACCGGCTTTCGCGCAAACCACCGCGAAGACTACGCCGAGTGGCTGGAAGAGGAAGCAGCGTGACGAACAAGGCCCTA
This sequence comes from Mycobacterium sp. 852014-50255_SCH5639931, assembly GCF_001665605.1. Taxonomy (GTDB): domain Bacteria; phylum Actinomycetota; class Actinomycetes; order Mycobacteriales; family Mycobacteriaceae; genus Mycobacterium; species Mycobacterium paraffinicum. The sequence continues at coordinate 103,739 of NZ_LZSV01000026.1, read as the reverse complement.
CTGGTACTCGAGGACGGGCGGGTCTTCACCGGCACGCCGTTCGGCAAGGTCGGCGAAACGCTGGGCGAGGCCGTGTTTTCCACCGGCATGTCCGGCTACCAGGAGACGCTGACCGATCCCAGCTACCACCGGCAGATCGTGGTGGCCACCGCGCCTCAGATCGGCAACACCGGCTGGAACGCCGAGGACGGTGAGAGTCGGGGCGACAAGATCTGGGTCGCCGGCTACGCGGTGCGCGACCCGTCGCCGCGCGCGTCCAGCTGGCGCGCCACCGGCACCCTGGAGGACGAGCTGGTGCGCCAGCACATCGTCGGGATCGCCGGCATCGACACCCGGGCGGTGGTGCGCCACCTGCGCACCCGCGGATCGATGAAGGCGGGGGTATTCTCCGGTGAGGCGCTGGCCGACACCGCCGAGTTGGTCGAGCGGGTGCGGGGGCAGCAGTCCATGCTGGGTGCCGACCTCGCCGGCGAGGTCAGCACCCCGGACCGCTACATCGTGGAACCCGAAGGGCTGCAGCGCTTCACGGTGGTCGCGCTGGACCTGGGAATCAAGACCAACACCCCACGCAATTTTGCGCGCCGTGGCGTCCGCAGCCACGTGCTGCCGTCGTCGACGAGCTTCGAGCAGATCGCCGACATCAAGCCCGACGGCGTGTTCTTGTCCAACGGCCCCGGCGACCCCGCGACCGCCGACCACGTCGTCGGGCTCACCCGCGAGGTGCTGGGCGCCGGGATCCCGTTGTTCGGCATCTGTTTCGGCAACCAGATCCTGGGCCGGGCGCTGGGCCTGTCCACCTACAAGATGGTCTTCGGTCACCGCGGCATCAACATCCCGGTCATGGACCACGCCACCGGGCGGGTGGCGGTGACCGCACAGAATCACGGCTTCGCGCTGGAAGGCGAAGCGGGCCAATCCTTCGACACGCCGTTCGGGCAGGCTGTCGTAAGCCACACCTGCGCTAACGACGGGGTGGTCGAGGGCGTCAAACTCGCTGACGGGCGGGCGTTCTCGGTGCAGTACCACCCCGAGGCCGCCGCCGGTCCACACGACGCGGAATACCTGTTCGACCAATTCATCGAGCTGATGGCCGCCCAACAGAGCGAAAGGGGGCGCTAGTGCCGCGTCGCACCGACTTGCGTCACGTGCTGGTGATCGGCTCGGGGCCGATCGTCATCGGCCAGGCGGCCGAATTCGATTACTCCGGCACCCAGGCCTGCCGGGTGCTGCGAGCGGAGGGGCTGCAGGTCAGCCTGATCAACTCCAACCCGGCCACCATCATGACCGATCCGGAATACGCCGACCACACCTACGTCGAGCCCATCACCCCGGCGTTCGTGGAACGGGTGATCGCCCAGCAGGCCGAGCGCGGCAACAAGATCGACGCGCTGCTGGCCACGCTGGGCGGGCAGACCGCGCTCAACACCGCGGTCGCGCTGTACGAGAACGGGGCGCTGGAGCGCCACGGTGTCGAGCTCATCGGGGCCGACATCGACGCCATCCAGCGCGGCGAGGACCGGCAGATGTTCAAGGACATCGTCGCCAAGGTCGGCGGTGAATCCGCCCGCAGCCGAGTGTGTTTCACCATGGAAGAGGTTCGCGAGACGGTCTCCGAGCTCGGCCTGCCGGTCGTGGTGCGGCCCAGCTTCACCATGGGCGGCCTCGGCTCGGGCATGGCGCGGTCCGTCGAGGAGGTCGACCGGATGGCCGGCGCCGGTCTGGCCGAAAGCCCCAGCGCCAACGTGCTGATCGAGGAATCGATCTACGGCTGGAAGGAATTCGAGCTCGAGCTCATGCGCGACGGCAACGACAACGTGGTCGTGGTGTGCTCGATCGAAAACGTCGACCCGATGGGCGTGCACACCGGTGACTCGGTCACAGTCGCGCCGGCCATGACGCTGACCGACCGGGAATACCAGCGGATGCGCGACCTGGGCATCGCAATCCTGCGCGAGGTCGGCGTGGACACCGGCGGCTGCAACATCCAGTTCGCGATCAACCCGACCGACGGCCGGCTGATCGTCATCGAGATGAACCCCCGGGTGTCCCGGTCCAGCGCGCTCGCCTCCAAGGCGACCGGCTTCCCGATCGCCAAGATCGCGGCCAAGCTGGCCATCGGGTACAGCCTCGACGAGATCGTCAACGACATCACCAAGGAAACGCCGGCCTGCTTCGAACCCACCCTCGACTACGTCGTCGTCAAGGCGCCGCGGTTCGCGTTCGAGAAGTTCCCCGGTGCGGACCCCACCCTGACCACCACGATGAAGTCCGTCGGCGAGGCAATGTCGTTGGGCCGCAACTTCATCGAGGCGCTCGGCAAGGTGATGCGGTCGCTGGAGACCACCCGCGCGGGTTTCTGGACCAAGCCGGACCCCGACGGGGACGTCCACGAGGTGCTCGACCGGCTCCGCACCGCGACCGAGGGCCGGCTCTACGACATCGAACTGGCCCTGCGGCTGGGCGCCTCGGTCGAGCAGGTCGCCGAGGCCAGCGGCGTCGACCCGTGGTTCGTCGCCCAGATCGGCGAGCTGGGCAAGCTGCGCACCGAGCTGCTGGACGCCCCGGTGCTCGACGCCGACCTGCTGCGCCGCGCCAAGCACAACGGGCTGTCGGACCGCCAGATCGCCGCGCTGCGGCCCGAGTTGGCGGGGGAGAACGGGGTGCGCTCGCTGCGTTCGCGGCTGGGCATCCACCCGGTGTACAAGACGGTGGACACCTGCGCGGCGGAGTTCGAGGCCAGGACGCCCTACCACTACAGCAGTTACGAACTCGACCCGGCGGCCGAGACGGAGGTGGCCCCGCAGGCCGAGCGCCCCAAGGTGCTGATCCTCGGGTCCGGACCCAACCGCATCGGCCAGGGCATCGAATTCGACTACAGCTGCGTGCACGCGGCAACCACGTTGAGCCAGGCCGGTTTTGAGACCGTGATGGTCAACTGCAACCCGGAGACGGTGTCCACCGACTACGACACCGCCGATCGGCTGTACTTCGAGCCGCTGACCTTCGAGGACGTGCTGGAGGTGTTCCGCGCCGAGCAGCAGTCGGCCGGCGCGGGTCCCGGGGTGGCGGGCGTCATCGTGCAATTGGGCGGCCAGACCCCGCTCGGGCTGGCGCAGCGCCTCGCCGACGCCGGGGTCCCGATCGTGGGCACCCCGCCCGAGGCGATCGATTTGGCCGAGGACCGCGGTGCCTTCGGCGACGTGCTGCTGAGCGCCGGCCTGCCGGCGCCGAAATACGGCATGGCAACGACTTTCGCGCAGGCCCGCCGGATCGCCGACGAGATCGGTTATCCGGTGCTGGTGCGGCCGTCGTACGTGCTGGGCGGGCGCGGGATGGAGATCGTCTACGACGAGGAGACGCTGGAGGGCTACATCACCCGCGCCACCGAGCTCTCACCCGAGCACCCGGTGCTGGTCGACCGCTTCCTCGAGGACGCGGTGGAGATCGACGTCGACGCGCTGTGCGACGGCAGCGAGGTCTACATCGGCGGGATCATGGAGCACATCGAGGAGGCCGGCATCCACTCCGGCGACTCGGCATGCGCGTTGCCCCCGGTCACGTTGGGCCGCAGCGACATCGAGAAGGTGCGCCACGCGACGGAGGCCATCGCGCACGGCATCGGGGTGATCGGCCTGCTCAACGTGCAGTACGCCCTCAAGGACGACGTGCTCTACGTCCTGGAGGCCAACCCGAGAGCGAGCCGTACCGTTCCTTTCGTATCCAAGGCCACCGCAGTCCCGCTCGCCAAGGCGTGCGCCCGGATCATGTTGGGCGCCACCATTCCCCAGCTCCGCGCCGAAGGCATGCTGGCGGCTTCCGGGGACGGCGCCCACGCGGCGCAGAACGCCCCGATCGCGGTCAAGGAGGCGGTGTTGCCGTTCCACCGCTTCCGTCGCGCCGACGGGGCCGCCATCGACTCACTGCTGGGCCCCGAGATGAAATCGACCGGCGAGGTCATGGGCATCGACCGCGACTTCGGCAGCGCCTTCGCCAAGAGCCAGACCGCCGCGTACGGGTCGCTGCCGGCCGAGGGCACCATCTTCGTCTCGGTCGCCAACCGGGACAAGCGGTCGCTGGTGTTCCCGGTCAAGCGCCTTGCCGACCTGGGCTTCCGCGTCCTGGCCACCGAGGGCACGGCGGAGATGTTGCGCCGCAACGGGATTCCCTGCGACGAGGTTCGCAAGCACTTCGAGCCGGCGCAGCCGGGCCGCCCGGCCGTGTCCGCCGTCGACGCGATCAAGGCCGGCGAAATCGACATGGTGATCAACACGCCCTACGGCAATTCCGGCCCCCGCATCGACGGCTACGAGATCCGTTCGGCCGCGGTGTCGGTCAACATCCCCTGCGTCACAACGGTGCAGGGCGCGTCGGCCGCCATCCAGGGCATCGAGGCCGGCATCCGCGGCGACATCGGCGTGCGGTCCCTGCAAGAACTGCACAGCCTGATGGGGCAGGGCGCCGCGCCCGGCGAAGGCACCCGGTGACAAGGTTCGGCCTCCGGCTGGCCGAGGCCAAGGCGCAACGCGGCCCGCTGTGCGTGGGAATCGACCCGCACCCCGAGCTGCTACGCGCGTGGGATTTGCCGACCACCGCCGACGGGCTGGCCGCGTTCTGCGACATCTGCGTCGAGGCGTTCGCCGGGTTCGCCGTCGTCAAGCCCCAGGTGGCGTTCTTCGAGTCCTACGGCGCCGCCGGGTTCGCCGTGCTGGAACGCACCATCGCGGCCCTGCGGTCGGTGGGCGTGCTGGTTCTGGCCGACGCGAAGCGCGGCGACATCGGCACCACGATGGCGGCGTACGCCGCCGCCTGGGCGGGGGACTCGCCGCTGGCCGCCGACGCCGTGACGGCCTCGCCGTACCTGGGGTTCGGCTCGCTGCGGCCGCTGCTGGAGGCCGCCGCCGCGCACGATCGGGGTGTGTTCGTGCTGGCCGCCACCTCCAACCCCGAGGGGGCGACCGTCCAGCGCGCCGCGTTCGACGGCCGCACGGTCGCCCAGCTGGTCGTCGACCAGGCGGCGGTGGTGAACAAGTCCGCCACGCCGGACGGGCCCGGATACGTCGGCGTGGTGGTGGGCGCGACGGTCCTCGAGGCCCCCGACCTCGGCGCGCTGGGCGGACCGGTCCTGGTGCCGGGGCTGGGCGTGCAGGGCGGCCGGCCGGAGGCGCTCGCCGGGCTGGGCGGGGCGCATCCCGGCCAGCTGCTGCCCGCGGTGGCGCGCGAGGTGCTGCGCGCCGGGCCGGGAGTCCCCGAGCTGCGGGCGGCCGGCGAGCGGATGCTGGACGCGGTGGCCTATCTGGGAGCCCTCTAGACGCCCCGCTGGGCGCCGAGTGTGGCCCCTACGCACCGGAAACGCCACGGGGCCGCGTCCGGGGCCCCAGGCGCGCGTCAGTCCGACGCGATCGACGTGCTGGGCCGGGCGGTCTCCACGATCACCGTGGTGGCCTTGACGACCGCCACGGCGACGCTGCCGGGCCGCAGCTGCAATTCCTCGGCGGCCTCGGTGCTCATCAGCGAGACGACGGTGAACGGGCCGCACTGCATCTCCACCTGGGCCATCACCTTGTCGCTGGTGACCTTGGTGACCAGGCCGACAAAGCGGTTGCGGGCCGAGCTGCCGATGCTGAGCGGGTCCGGCGGCGGGGCGGGCGCGTTGGTCCTGGAAAACCGGGCCAGGTCCTCGCTGGCGATCACCTTGCGGCCGGCCGCGTCGTGACTGACCGACAACGATCCTTGGTTGATCCATCGCCGGACGGTGTCGTCGCTGACTCCGAGCAGCTCAGCGGCCTGACGGATCCGCAGGTTCGACACCGCTAGATGGTAACCCGGCCGGTATTAGCTGGGGCTGCTACCAGCAATCGTCACCTGGTCGAACCGCGCCGGACGGCAGCGACGCGACACGCGCGACACGCGACGAAAAATGCGTGATCCCCGGCACGAGGGGTTTTCGGCCGTCGAGACCGCCCTTCGCCGCCGCCCCGGCGACGGTGACCCCGCCACCCCGATGTGCTAAAACCGCTGGTCAGAGCGCTGATTTCGGCGCCCGACAAGGCGATGCCGCCGCGCGGAGGGCACCGGTCGCGGACGTCGTCGGCGACGTTCGGCGAACCGGATTTTCGGGCCGCGCGCGGGGCTCATGCTGGGAGTTTGCCCCCCGAACCAGGGGGTCGGGTTAGATTTCGTCAGGAGGCCTGAGTACGGTCGTCTGCGCTGGCTGAAGTGCCGGCGGAGACAAAAAGCGATCGATTGAGATTGATTGATCAGATACGGAGGAATCGTGGCCCTTCCCCAGTTGACCGACGAGCAGCGCGCGGCCGCGTTGGAGAAGGCGGCTGCCGCACGTCGAGCGAGAGCAGAGCTCAAGGACCGGCTGAAGCGCGGCGGCACCAACCTCACGCAGGTGCTCAAGGACGCCGAGACCGACGAAGTCCTGGGCAAGATGAAGGTTTCCGCGCTGCTTGAGGCGTTGCCCAAGGTGGGCAAGGTCAAAGCACAGGAAATCATGACCGAGCTGGAGATCGCCCCCACCCGCCGCCTGCGCGGCCTGGGCGATCGGCAGCGCAAGGCCCTGCTGGAAAAGTTCGGCTCCTAACCCGGCCTCGGCCAACCCGCCCTGTGGGCGCACCGGCCCAGGAGCGCCAGTGAGCGCCGGCGGGGGACCGGACGTCGAGCACGGGACGCGTCCCAAACCACCTGGCAAGGGACGCGTGGTCGTGCTGTCCGGTCCCTCCGCGGTCGGCAAGTCGACAGTGGTCCGGTGTCTGCGCGAGCGGATACCGGACCTGCATTTCAGCGTCTCTGCCACGACGCGGGCGCCGCGGCCGGGTGAGGTCGACGGCGTCGATTACCACTTCGTCAGCCCCGCCCGCTTCCAGCAGCTCATCGACGACGGCGCGCTGCTGGAGTGGGCCGACATCCACGGCGGACTGCACCGGTCGGGCACCCTGGCCGAGCCGGTGCGGACCGCCACCGCCGCCGGGATCCCGGTGCTCATCGAGGTCGACCTGGCCGGCGCCAGGGCGGTCAAGAAGGCGATGCCCGAGGCAATCGCCGTTTTCCTGGCCCCACCCAGCTGGGAAGACCTGGAGTCCAGACTCGTCGGCCGCGGCACCGAAACACCGGAGGCCATGCAGCGCCGCCTCGAGACCGCCCGCATCGAAATGGCGGCCAAGGACGACTTCGACGAGGTCGTCGTCAACAGTCAATTGGAGTCTGCGTGCGCAGAATTGGTATCCTTGCTGGTGGAAACTGCGCCGGCTCGGCATGAGGCGCCCGGCCAGACCAGTCAGACCAGATCCAATCGAGACTGAGCATCGAATTGCCAGCGGTAGTTAAGCCGTTTCGGGGCTCTGACCGCTTCGAACGTTGAGGAGATTGACCTAAGTGACCATTCCGCAGTCCGACGCCGCGTTGGCCGCCGTCCCCGATCGGTTTGACCCCTCGGCGGGAGGGCAGGGCGCCTACGACACCCCGCTGGGCATCACCAACCCGCCCATCGACGAGCTGCTGGACCGCGTGTCGAGCAAGTACGCCCTGGTGATCTACGCCGCCAAGCGGGCCCGCCAGATCAACGATTACTACAACCAGCTCGGCGAGGGCATCCTCGAATACGTTGGACCGCTGGTCGAGCCGGGGCTTCAGGAGAAGCCGCTGTCGATCGCCCTGCGCGAAATCCACGCCGACCTGCTCGAGCACACCGAGGGCGAGTAACTAGGGCAGGGCCGGGCAGGCTGTGGACCGTAAACGGATCGTCGTCGGCGTCTCCGGTGGCATCGCCGCCTACAAGGCGTGCACGGTCGTTCGTCAGCTCTCCGAGGCCGGCCACCTGGTCCGGGTCATTCCCACCGAATCCGCGCTGCGGTTCGTCGGGGCCGCCACCTTCGAGGCACTCTCCGGCCAACCGGTGCACACCGGGGTTTTCGAGAACGTCCCGGAGGTGCCGCACGTTCAGCTCGGCCAGAAGGCCGACCTGGTTCTGGTGGCGCCGGCCACCGCGGATCTGCTGGCGCGCGCGGTGCACGGCCGCGCCGACGACCTGCTGACCGCAACCCTGCTCACGGCGCGATGCCCGGTGTTGTTCGCGCCGGCGATGCACACCGAGATGTGGTTGCACCCGGCCACCGTCGACAACGTGGCGACGCTGCGGCGCCGTGGCGCGGTGGTGCTGGAACCCGCCTTCGGCCGGCTCACCGGCGCCGACAGCGGCTCGGGCCGGCTGCCCGAGGCGGAGGAGATCACCACGCTGGCCCAGCTGCTGCTGGAGCGCCACGACGCGCTTCCCTACGACCTCGCCGGATGCAAGGTGCTGGTGACCGCCGGCGGCACCCGCGAACCGATCGACCCGGTGCGCTTCATCGGCAACCGCAGCTCGGGCAAGCAGGGCTACGCGGTGGCCCGCGTCGCCGCCCAGCGGGGCGCCGAGGTCACGCTGATCGCCGGTCACACCGCCGGACTTATCGACCCCGCGGGCGTCGAGGTGGTCCACGTCAGCTCCGCGGAGCAGCTCGGTGACGCGGTGGCCAAGCACGCCCCCGCGGCCGACGTGCTGGTGATGGCGGCCGCCGTCGCCGACTTCCGGCCCGCGCAGGTTTCCGCCGCCAAGATCAAAAAGGGTGACGAAGGGCCACCGACGATCGAGCTGGTGCGCAACGACGACGTGCTGGCCGGCGCGGTGCGGGCGCGCGCAAGCGGCGAGCTGCCCAACTTGCGGGCCATCGTCGGGTTCGCCGCGGAGACGGGCGATGCCAACGGCGATGTGCTGTTTCACGCCCGCGCCAAGCTGCGCCGCAAGGGCTGCGACCTGTTGGTGGTCAACGCGGTGGGCGACGGCAGGGCGTTCGAGGTGGACAGCAACGACGGGTGGCTGCTCGCGTCCGACGGCACCGAGTCCGCACTGCAGCATGGCTCCAAGACGCTGATGGCCAGTCGTATCGTGGATGCGATCGCCACGTTCCTGCACGGCGGCGGGTAATAAGGTTCGGTTCTCCTGTGGCGCCAGGCCAGGTGCTGGCCGAAAGACGCCCGCCGATATAATTCGGTTAACTAATTATTCGGAAGGATTGAGATTGTGAGCGAAAATGGTCGCCTGTTTACCAGTGAGTCGGTGACTGAGGGACATCCCGACAAGATCTGTGACGCGATCAGCGACTCGGTTCTCGACGCCCTGCTGGCGCAGGACCCCCGCTCACGTGTCGCGGTCGAGACGCTGGTGACCACCGGCCAGGTGCACGTCGTCGGCGAGGTGACGACGACGGCGAAGGAGGCATTCGCCGACATCACCAACACGGTCCGCGAGCGCATCCTCGAGATCGGCTACGACTCGTCGGACAAGGGTTTCGACGGGGCGTCCTGCGGGGTGAACATCGGCATCGGCGCGCAGTCGCCCGACATCGCCCAGGGCGTCGACACCGCCTACGAGGCCCGGGTCGAAGGTGAGCAGGACCCGCTGGACGCGCAGGGCGCCGGTGACCAGGGGCTGATGTTCGGCTACGCGATCGCCGACACCCCCGAATTGATGCCGCTGCCCATCGCGCTGGCCCACCGCCTGTCCCGGCGGCTGACCGAGGTACGCAAGAACGGCGTGCTGCCCTATCTCCGCCCCGACGGCAAGACTCAGGTCACCATCGAATACGAGGACAACGTTCCGGTCCGGCTCGACACCGTGGTGATCTCCACCCAGCACGCGGCCGACATCGACCTGGAGCACACCCTGACCCCCGACCTCCGGGAAAAGGTGGTCAACACCGTCCTCGACGACCTGGCCCACGACACGCTGGACACCTCGTCGACGCGGTTGCTTTTCAACCCGACCGGCAAGTTCGTCCTGGGCGGCCCGATGGGCGACGCGGGGCTGACCGGCCGCAAGATCATCGTCGACACGTACGGCGGGTGGGCCCGCCACGGTGGCGGCGCCTTCTCCGGCAAGGATCCGTCCAAGGTGGACCGCTCGGCGGCCTACGCGATGCGCTGGGTGGCCAAGAACATCGTCGCCGCCGGCCTGGCGGAGCGGGTCGAGGTGCAGGTGGCCTACGCCATCGGCAAAGCGGCCCCCGTCGGCTTGTTCGTCGAGACCTTCGGCACCGCCACGGTCGACCCGGTCAAGATCGAGAAGATCGTCCCGGAGGTGTTCGACCTGCGGCCGGGCGCCATCATCCGCGACCTGGACCTGCTGCGCCCGATCTACGCGCAGACCGCCGCCTACGGCCACTTCGGCCGGACCGACATCGAGCTGCCGTGGGAGCAGCTGAACAAGGTCGACGACCTCAAGCGCGCCGTCTAGGGGATTCGACGAGAAGACACGAAATCGCGCGAATCACCAAGGCAAAAGGTGATTTTGCGTCTATTCGCGGGCACCGGCGTCAGCCGGTGAATCCATAGTCGTCGAGGTCGAACCGCCGGCTGCGCCAATAGGCTTCCACCGTGGTGGTGGGGCGCAGCGGCACGTCGCCGTTCTTGTCGAAGTAGTAGCTGTTGGCCAGCCGGCAGCTGTCCTGCCAGAAGATCTGCCGGTGCCGTCGCCGCATCATCTCGTCGAAGTACCGGTCGTTGGCTTCCTCGGTGACCTCGACCCGCGTCGCGCCCTCACGCTCGGCCCGTTTCAGGCACCGCACGATGTGGTGGGTCTGCGTCTCGATCAGCGCGAAATATGAAGAGCCGACGTAGCCGTAGGGGCCGAACACCGTGAACAGGTTGGGGAAATCGGGGACGCTGACGCCCTCGTAGGCCTGCAACCGGTGTTCGTCCCAGAACCGGCTCAGGGATTTGCCGCCGCTTCCGGTGACCGCGAACGTCGGGACGTCGTCGGGGTCCATCACTTTGAAGCCGGTGGCCAGGATCAGCACGTCGATTTCGTGGTTCTCGCCGTCGGTGGTGGCCACCGCCGACGGGGTGATCTTGTCGATCGGCTCGGTGACCAGCCGCACGTTGTCCCGGTTGAACGTGGCCAGGTACTCGTTGTGGAAACCGGGGCGCTTGCAGCCGACCGCGTAGCGCGGGGTGAGTTGATCGCGCACCGTCGGGTCGTGAACCTGTTTGCGCAGATAGGCCAGCCCCGCCGACTCCATCCTCTTGGCCAGCGGGATGACCGTGAAGTAGTGCGCGGAGATCGGGAAGGTGACTTCGACGAAGGCCTGGCTCAGTAACCGCTGCACGACCTTTCCGCCGGGGATCCGCATCGCCCAGCGGGCCGGCGCGGGTAACGCGACGTCCAGCTTGGGAAAGCACCAGATCGGGGTGCGCTGAAAAACGTCGAGTTGCTTGACAATCGGCGCGATTTCGGGAATGACCTGGACGGCCGAGGCGCCGGTGCCGATGATCGCGACGCGCTTGCCGCTCAGGTCCTGGTCGTGATCCCAGCGCGCGGTGTGCATCGTGATGCCGCCGAAGGTGTCCACGCCGTCGATGTCGGGCAGGTTGGGGACGGTGAGTACCCCGCAGGCGCTGATCAGGAATCGGGCGGTCACCGTGCCGCCGGGGTCGGTCTGCACCCGCCACAGGCAATGCTCGTCGTCGAACTCGGCGGCTTGGACCTTGGTGTTCAACCGGATTCGGGATCGGAGCCCGTATTTGTCGACGCAGTGTTCGGCATACGCCTTGAGCTCGCGGCCCCGCGCGTAGGTTCGCGACCAGTCCGGGCTCTGCTCGAAGGAGAACTGGTAGGAGAACGACGGAATGTCCACGGCGATACCGGGATAGGTGTTCCAGTGCCACGTCCCGCCGACCCCGTCGCCGGCCTCGACGACGAGATAGTTCGACAGTCCGGCGTTGTCGAGCTTGATGGCGGCACCGATTCCGGAGAAGCCGGCGCCCACGATCAGCGTGTGGTAGTCGGGAGTGCTGCTCATCGGTGTCCGCCTAGGGGTGTAGTGCCTTCTTGAGTGCGGCCAGCCCCCGCTCGGTGGCGTCGCCGGCCGCGGGTATCACCAGAGCGAAGCTGGCGTAGCCGTGCACCAGGTCCGGCTCGTTGCTCAATTCCGCGGGCACGCCGGCGCTGTCCAGCAGCTCGGCGTAGCGGGCCCCGTCGTCGCGCAGCGGATCGTGTTCGGCGGTCCCGATGTAGGCGGGCGGCAACCCGGACAGGTCCGTCGCGTTCGCCGGGGCGAGGGTGACGGGCAGCGCCGTCGGGTCGCTGATGTCGAGGTCGGGCAGATACCAGGACAGGAAGGCGTCGATCACGTCGCGGTCCAGGATGGGCGCGTTGGCGTTCTCGGTGAACGACGGCAGCGACAGGTCCGCGGTGACGACCGGGTACCACAGCAGCTGAAAGCTGAGCTCGGGTCCCGCGTTCTCGTTGGCCAGATGCGCCATCACGGCGGCCAGGTTGCCGCCGGCCGAGTCGCCGGCGACGGCGATGCGGGTGGGGTCACCGCCCAGCTCGGCGGCGTGCTCGGCGACCCACTGCAACGCCGCCCAGGAGTCGTTGACCCCGGCTGGGAACGGATGCTCGGGTGCCAGCCGGTAGTCGACGGACACCACGATGGCCTCGGCGCCGACGGCGTGCGCGCGGGCCAGGGGGTCGTGGGTGTCCAGGCCGCCGAGGCAGAAGCCGCCGCCGTGGTAGAAGACGACGACCGGCAACGCCTCCTCCGGCTCCAGGGGCGGCCAGTAGATGCGCACGGGGACGTCGGTGAGCTCTCCGTGACCGATCGTGCGGTCCTCGATGCGCAGGTCCGGCAGCATTTCGGGGGGCACCTGGAGCAGCCGCAGGCGCGAGCGCGCGACCTCCACGCCGTCGGCTGCGCTGAAGGTCATCGGGAAGGCGTCGAGCAACGCCTTGAACGTCGGATCGATGCCGGGTCGGGCGAAGGTGGGCTCCGTCATGGATTCACCGTACGCCCCACATTTACCCGCGCAGCCCGGTTCGCAGGGCCCTCAGGCCGCGTTCCATCGCGGCGGTGGCCGCGGGCACCACACCGCCGTAACCGAGGTAGCCGTGCACCAGGGTCTCGGCGTTGTGCACCTCGACCAAGACGCCCGCTTCGGCCAGCAGCTCGCCGTACCGAATGCCGTCGTCGCGCAGCGGGTCGTGACCCGCGACGGCGATGTAGGCGGGCGGCAGGTTGGACACGTCTGCGGCGCGTCCCGGCGCCATACCCGGTGGCGGGGCGGACAAGTCGACTTCGCCCGCGTACCAACGCGAAAACTCGGCGACGGCCTTGACGTCCAGGATCGGAGCGGCGGCGTTTTCGGCGAAGGACGGCAGCGAGGCGTCCCACATCGTGGAGGGATACCAGAGCAGCTGGAACGCGATGAGCGGTGCGCCGCTATCGCGCGCCCGCTGTGCCATCACGGCCGTGATGGTTCCGCCGGCTGAATCCCCGGCCAAGGCCAACCGATTCGGGTCACCGCCCAGCTCGCCGGCGTGCTCGGCGGTCCAAAGCATTGCGGCCCAAGCGTCTTCGATGGCCGCGGGGTAGGGATGCTCGGGCGCCAACCGGTAGTCGACGGACACCACGATCGAGTCGGCGCCCACCGCGTGCTGGCGGGCCGTGCCGTCATAACTGTCGAGGTCACCCACGACGAAACCGCCGCCGTGGAAGTACAGCACGACGGGCGGCGCGGTACTCCCGGTGCTCACGTCCGAATCGATTGTCGGCCAATAGATCCGGATGCCGATCGGCCCCGCCGGACCGGGGATGGCGCGGTCTTCGACGCGCAGCTCGGGATGCAGTGGCCGGCGGGGCAGGTCACGGAACCGCTGCCGCGCCGCATCAACACCGTCGTCGGTGGATAGCCGGAAGGGAACCGCATCCAGTACCTTCTGCAGGATGGGGTCGATCGCGGGCTTTTCGTCGGCTGTGTTATCCAAGCTTGGCATGGACGTACCGTACGCACCGCGTCTGGTGTTCGGCGGCTGGGTGGTGGCCGGCTGGGCGGCCCTGGGCTATGGCGTCTACCTGACGGTGTTGGCGTTGGGTTCGCCGCCGGGAACCGAGCTGACCGGGCACTGGGTGCTCCAGCCGCTGTTCAAGGCGTCGATGGCGTTGTTGCTGACCGCCGCCGCGGTCGGCCACGCCGTCGTCCGCGAGCGGCGGTGGCTGATGCCGGCGCTGCTGCTGTCGGCCACCGGCGACTGGGCGCTGGCGATCCCGTGGTGGGAGCAGTCCTTCGTCGTGGGCCTGGCCGCATTCCTGTTGGCGCACTTGTGCTTCCTGGGCGCGCTCCTGCCCTTGGCGGCGAGGCGTCCGTCGAAGCCGCGCATCGCCGCCGTGGTGGCCATGTGCCTGGCCACCATCGCGCTGCTGGCGTGGTTCTGGCCGCACCTGGACAAACTGAAGCTTCCGGTGACGGCCTACATCCTCGTGCTGACCGCGATGGTGTGCGCCGCCCTAGTGGCGCAGCTGCCGACGATCTGGACGGCGGTGGGGGCGGTGTGTTTCGCGGCGTCCGATTCGCTGATCGCCATCGGTCGCTTCATCCTGGGCAACGAGGCACTGGCGGTGCCGATCTGGTGGTCGTACGCCGCCGCGCTGATCCTGATGACGGCCGGGTTCTTCTTCGGTCGTGAGGCACCGGTCGACGCCGGCACCCCGGAACCGGCTGAAAGCTGACCCGGACGGTAAAGGCGTTGAGCACCAGCCTGTTTCGGCGCGCGGGGGTGCCGTGAGCGGCGCCGCGCGCACACCCGTGCAGGTGGAACCCATCGCCCGGGTGCTGCCGATGCTCTCGGTGCCGCATCTGGACCGTGAGTTCGACTACCTGGTATCGGCCGAGCAGTCCGACGACGCCCAGCCCGGGGCGCGGGTGCGGGTGCGGTTTCACGGCCGCCTGGTGGACGCGTTCGTGCTGGAGCGCCGCAATGACACCGACCACCAGGGCAAACTCGGCTATCTGGACCGCGTCGTGTCTGCCGAACCCGTGCTGACGCCGGAGATCCGTCGGCTGGTTGACGCGGTGGCGGCGCGTTACGCCGGGACCCGGCCGGACGTGCTGCGCCTGGCGGTGCCGGCCCGGCACGCCCGGGTGGAGCGGGAACCGACGGCGTCCCACCGGCTGCCGGTGCCCGCGCCCGTCGACCCGTCGGCGTGGGATGGGTACGCCCAGGGCGCCCAGTTCCTGGCCGCCCTGGCCGAGTCCCGGGCCGCGCGTGCCGTCTGGCAGGCGCTGCCGGGGGAATCGTGGGCGGACCGATTCGCCGAGGCCGCCGCGCAAACCATCCGCGCCGGACGGGCGGTGCTGGGGATCGTGCCCGATCAGCGGGACCTGGACGCGCTGTGGCGGGCCGCGACCGCGCGGATCGACGAGAGCGGCGTGGTGGCGCTTTCGGCCGGGCTGGGGCCGGCCGCCCGCTACCGGCGGTGGCTCGCGGCGCTGCGCGGTCAGGCGCGGCTGGTGATCGGCACTCGCAGCGCGGTTTTCGCGCCCCTTGGCGACCTGGGGCTCGTCATGGTGTGGGCCGACGCCGACGACTCACTGGCCGAGCCGCGGGCGCCCTACCCGCACGCCCGGGAGGTGGCGATGCTGCGGGCGCATCAGGCGCGCTGTGCGGCGCTGATCGGTGGCTACGCGCGCACCGCAGAAGCCCAGGCGCTGGTGCGCAGCGGGTGGGCGCACGACATCGTCGCGACCCGGGCGGTGGTGCGCGCCCGCACGCCGCGGGTGGTCGCCCTCGACGACACGGGCTACGCCGACGAACGCGACCCGGCCGCGCGCACCGCGCGCATCCCGTCGATCGCGCTGCGCGCCGCCCGCTCGTCGCTCGAGGCCCGGGCGCCGGTGCTGGTGCAGGTCCCGCGGCGCGGGTATGTCCCGTCGCTGGCCTGCGCGCGCTGCCGCACGATCGCCCGGTGCCGGCACTGCACGGGACCCTTGTCGTTGCAGGAGGGCGGCCAGGCGCTGATCTGCCGGTGGTGCGGGCGCATCGACCCGACGCGGCGGTGCGCGCGCTGCGGTTCGGACGCGGTGCGCGCCGTGGTCGTCGGGGCCCGCCGCACCGCCGAGGAGCTTGGGCGCGCGTTTCCCGGTACCGCGGTGGTCACCTCGTCGGGGGAAGGTGTCGTGCCGGAGGTCGCCGCCGGCCCGGCCCTGGTGGTGGCCACCCCGGGGGCCGAACCCGCCGCGGCGGGCGGCTATGGCGCGGCACTGCTGCTGGACACCTGGGCGCTGCTGGGGCGACAAGACCTGCGTGCGGCCGAGGACGCGCTGTGGCGCTGGATGACCGCTGCCGCGTTGGTGCGTCCCCGCGGTGACGGCGGGGTGGTGCTGGTGGTGGCCGAATCATCAATCCCCACAGTCCAATCGCTGATCCGCTGGGATCCGGTAGGTCACGCGGACGCCGACCTGGCGGCTCGGGCCGAGGTGGGCTTGCCACCGAGCGTGCACATGGCGGCGCTCGACGGCGCGGCCGATGCGGTGGCGGCACTGCTCGACGAGGCCGGGCTGCCGGACGGGGCCGACGTGCTGGGGCCGGTGGATTTGCCGGCGGGCGTGCGCCGCCCGGCGGGAACGCCGGCCGGCGTCCCGGTGACGCGGATGCTGGTGCGCGCCCGGCGAGAGCAGGGCCTGGCGCTGGCCGCGGCGCTGCGTCGCGGCGTTGGCGTGCTGTCCGCCCGCCAGACCCACGAGCCGGTCCGGGTGCAGATCGACCCCCTGCACATCGGGTGACCTCGCCAAATCCTGCCCGAGGGGATAGTATGCGTCGGAAATAATGCCTGACTACGACATTGGAAGGTTGTTACACTTCCTGATCTTTAGCCGCCGATAGCCGGAGACGGCCCGGAGAAGGGGCGACATGGCAGCGGACAACGCGACGACGGCGGACGAGTCGCTGGACGTCATCACTGACGCTTTGCTGACGGCTTCCCGCTTGCTGGTTGCCATTTCGGCGCGCTCGATCGGTCAGGTGGACGAGACGATCACGATCCCGCAATTCCGGACGCTGGTGATCCTGTCCAATCGGGGCCCGGTCAACTTGGCCACCCTGGCCGGTCTGCTCGGGGTGCAGCCATCCGCAACCGGGCGGATGGTCGACCGACTGGTCGCGGCAGGGCTGATCGATCGCCTACCGCACCCGACGTCCCGTCGCGAGCTGTTGGCCGCGCTGACCAAGCGGGGGCGGGAGGTCGTTCGTCAGGTCACCGCGTACCGGCGCAACGAAATCGCCGTCATCGTGGAGAAGATGCCGCCGCCGGAACGCCACGGCCTGGTGCGGGCCCTGACCGCGTTCACCGCCGCCGGCGGCGAGCCGGACGTGCACCTGGATGCCGAGCTCGATCTCTAGCGCTTCTCGGCGGTGACCAGCAGATACTCCCAGGCCATGGTGCCGTTGGCGAGGTAGTGCTGCGCGAGCTCGACGAGTTGGGCGTCCAGCTCGGCGGCCAGCACCCGGTTGTGGCCGATGTTCGCGTAGGCCTCGATCGTCGGACCGTAGTGGTTCTTGAAGTACGCGTGCACGGCGTCGGCGCCGTCGAACCGGTTCACTTCCAGCATTCCCCGCACCGCGTTCATCGGGCCGACGCGCTCGCCGAGCAATCCGGTGACGTAGCCCGCACGCCCCCACAGCGCGGCCGGCGGCACGGCCTGCGACAGGCTGGGCCGGTACGGCCGAATGGTGGCAAGCATGCGGCCGAAGAACCCGTCCGGCGTCCAGCTGATCACGCCGATCGTCCCGCCCGGCCGGCAGACCCGGACCAGTTCGTCGGCGGCCCGCTGCTGGTTTGGCGCGAACTGCACGCCGATCGCGGAGATGACGACGTCGAACTCGCCGTCGCCGAACGGCAGCGCGTGCGCGTTGGCCTCCCGGTAGTCGATCGTCAGGCCCTGGGCCGCGGCGCGGGCCTGCGACCGCTGCAACAGCTCGGGGGTCAGGTCACTGGAAACCACGGCGGCGCCCGTCGCGGCGGCCGGAAGCGAGATGTTGCCCGAGCCGGCCGCGACGTCGAGCACCCGCATGCCCGGCCCGATGCCGGTGGCTTTGACCAGGACCGGACCCAGCGGGGCCATCACTTCCTCCGCCATCAGGGCGTAGTCGCCGAGCGCCCATACCGCGCGATGGGGAGCGGCGTCGCTGATCGTGGTGTCGAGAGTCATCAGGCCTCCTTGAAGGTAAGGAAAGGGCTGCCCACTCGACCTCGTTGTCCCTAGCACGGCAGTGCGGTCACCGAGATAGATAGTGACCTATATCAACAGTATGGATTAGAAACAATATACATGCGCAACTTTGGGCGGGACGGCCGTCCTGGCTTTCTAGACTGTGCCGGTGCGCCTAGTCTTCGCCGGCACCCCCGAACCCGCGCTGCCCGCGCTGCGCCGCCTCATCGACTCGCCGCGTCACGAGGTGATCGCCGTGCTGACCCGGCCCGACGCGGCAGTCGGCCGGCACGGCAAGCCGCAGCCCTCGCCGGTGGCCCGCGAGGCGCTCGACCGTGGCATCCCACTGCTGCGACCGGCGCGGCCGAACGCGCCAGAGTTCGTCGCCGAGCTGTCGGAGTTGGCACCGGACTGTTGCGCGGTGGTGGCCTACGGCGCGTTGCTGCGCGACGGCCTGCTCGCGGTGCCCCCGCGCGGGTGGATCAACCTGCACTTTTCGCTGCTGCCGGCCTGGCGCGGGGCGGCCCCGGTGCAAGCGGCGATCGCGGCCGGGGACACCATCACCGGGGCGACCACCTTCCAGATCGAGCCCAGCCTGGACTCCGGCCCCGTCTACGGTGTCGTCACCGAGACGATCCGGCCCACCGACACCGCGGGTGAACTGCTTGAGCGGCTGGCCGTTTCGGGTGCGGCGCTGCTGTCGACCACGCTGGACGGCATCGCCGATCAGACGTTGACGCCACGGCCGCAACCCGCCGACGGCGTCAGCATCGCCCCGAAGATCACCGTCGAGCAGGCCCGGGTGCGCTGGGACCTGCCGGCGCTAGTCGTGGAGCGCCGGATCCGTTCGGTGACACCCAGCCCGGGCGCCTGGACGCTGGTCGGCGACCTCCGCGTCAAGCTCGGTCCGGTGCACGTCGACGCGGGCGGCCCAGAATCATTGGCGCCCGGCGCTATTCACGTCGACCGTAAAAGCGTGTGGATCGGCACCGGTTCGCAAGCCGTGCGGCTGGGCCAGATACAGCCGCCCGGAAAGAAACTCATGGATGCCGTCGACTGGGCGCGCGGCGCCCGACTCGACTCCGCTGTGCGGGCGACGTGAGCCGGCCCCGACCGCCGGATCGCGGGCGCGGCAAGCGGCGCCGGCCGCTCGACCCCGCGCGTGCCGCCGCGTTCGAGGTGCTGCGGGCGGTCAGCGAGCGCGACGCATACGCGAACCTGGCGCTGCCCGCGCTGCTCCGCGAGCGCGGGATCAGCGGCCGCGACGCCGCGTTCGCCACCGAACTGACCTACGGCACCTGCCGGAGCCGGGGCCTGCTCGACGCGGTCATCGGCGCCGCCGCCGGCCGCTCGCCGGACACCATCGACCCGATACTGCTCGACCTGCTACGACTCGGCACGTACCAGTTGCTGCGCACCCGGGTCGACAAGTACGCCGCCGTGTCCACCACGGTCGAGCAGGCCGGCATCGAATTCGATTCGGCCCGAGCGGGTTTCGTCAACGGCGTGCTGCGTGCAATCTCCGCGCGCGACGAGAAGTCCTGGGTCGAGGAACTGGCGCCCGACCCGTCGCGAGACCCGGTCGGGCATGCCGCCTTCGTGCATGCGCACCCGCGCTGGATCGCGCAGGCCTTCGCCGACGCGCTGGGAGTGGACGCCGGTGAACTCGACGCGGTGCTGGCCAGCGACGACGAACGGCCTCAGGTGCACCTGGCGGCCCGCCCCGGGGTACTGACGGCCGCGGAACTGGCCGACGCCGTGGGTGGCACGGTCGGCCGGTATTCGCCCTATGCGGTGTACCTGCCGGGCGGCGACCCCGGGCGGATGGCGCCGGTGCGCGACGGCGCCGCGCTGGTCCAGGACGAGGGCAGCCAGCTGGTGGCGCGGGCGCTGACGCTGGCGCCGGTCGAGGACGACACCGGGCGGTGGCTCGATTTGTGCGCCGGACCGGGCGGCAAGACCGCGCTGCTGGCCGCCCTGGGCGCCGGTTCCGGGGCCCGCGTCACTGCGGTGGAGCCGAACCCGCGCCGCGCCGACCTGGTGGCCGAGAACACCCGAGGGCTCCCGGTCGACGTGCTGCGGGTCGATGGGCGGCAGACCGAACTGGAGCCGACCTTCGACCGGGTGCTCGTGGACGCGCCGTGCACCGGGCTGGGCGCGTTGCGGCGCCGGCCCGAGGCGCGGTGGCGGCGGCAGCCGGCCGACGTGCCGATGCTCACGAAGCTGCAACGCGAGCTGCTGGGCGCCGCGATCGCGCTCACCCGGCCCGGCGGTGTGGTGCTCTACGCGACCTGTTCGCCCCACCTCGCCGAAACCGTCGGGGTGGTCGCCGACGCGCTGCGCCGGCACCCGGTGTGCGCGTTGGACACCCGGCCGCTGTTCGAGCCCGTCACCGGGCTGGGGGATGGGCCGCATGTCCAGCTGTGGCCGCATCGGCAGGGCACCGACGCCATGTTTGCCGCCGCGCTGCGCCGCGAAGCGTGAACCCTCCGGCGCGGCTCAGTAGTGTGGCGCACATGCCTGGTAACACCGGTAGGCCCCTGATCGCGCCGTCCATTCTGTCCGCCGATTTCTCGCGGCTGGCCGACGAAGCGGCCGCGGTGGTGGGCGCCGACTGGCTGCACGTCGACGTGATGGACAACCACTTCGTGCCCAACCTGACCATCGGCCTCCCGGTGGTCGAGAGCCTGCTGACCGCCACGGCCATCCCGATGGACTGCCATCTGATGATCGAGGACCCCGACCGATGGGCGCCCGGTTACGCCGAGGCGGGCGCCTACAACGTCACCTTCCACGCCGAGGCCACCGACCACCCGGTCGCGGTGGCGCGCGACATCCGCGCCGCGGGCGCCAAGGCGGGCATCAGCGTGAAGCCGGGAACCCCGCTGGAGCCGTACCTGGAAATCCTGCCGCAGTTCGACACCCTGCTCATCATGTCGGTCGAGCCCGGCTTCGGCGGCCAGAGCTTCATCCCCGAGGTGCTGAGCAAGGTCCGCACCGCGCGCAAGCTGATCGACGCGGGGGAGCTGACGATCCTGGTCGAGATCGACGGCGGCATCAACGACGACACCATCGAGCAGGCCGCCGAGGCCGGCGTCGACTGCTTCGTCGCCGGGTCGGCCGTCTACGGCGCGGAGGACCCGCAGGCCGCCATCGCGGCGCTGCGGAGGCAGGCCGCCGCCGCGTCGCCGCACCTGCGCCGATGAATCAACCCGCCGGCGGCCTCGACGCGGCCATGCGCCTGGCGATCGAGCAGTCCAACCACGTCAAGGGCGCCACATATCCGAATCCGCCGGTGGGCGCCGTCATCCTGGACGCCGACGGCGTGGTGGTCGGAGTCGGCGGCACCGAACCCGCCGGGGGCGACCACGCCGAGGTGTTGGCGCTGCGGCGGGCCGGCGAGCTGGCGGCCGGCGGGACCGCGGTGGTCACCCTGGAGCCTTGCAACCACCACGGCAAGACCCCACCCTGCGTGAACGCCCTGCTGGAAGCCAAGGTGGGGGCGGTGGTTTACGGCGTCGCCGACCCGAACCCGATCGCCGCCGGCGGCGCGGCCCGGCTAGCCGAAGCGGGCGTGCGGGTGACGTCCGGGGTGCTGGCCGACGAAGTGGCCGGCGGACCGCTGCGGGAGTGGTTGCACAAGCAGCGGACCGGGCTGCCGCACCTGACCTGGAAGTACGCCAGCAGCGTCGATGGCCGCAGCGCGGCCGCCGATGGCACCAGTCAGTGGATCTCCAGCGAGGCCTCCCGGTTGGACCTGCATCGCCGCCGCGCGGCCGCGGACGCGATCGTGGTGGGCACCGGCACCGTGCTGGCCGACGATCCGGCGCTGACCGCGCGGCTGCCCGACGGATCGCTGGCCAACCGGCAACCGCTGCGCGTGGTGGTGGGCATGCGCGAGATGCCGCCGGAGGCAAAGGTTCTCAACGACGATTCGCGGACCATGGTGATTCGCACGCACGATCCCATGGAGGTGATCAAGGCGCTTTCGGACCGCACCGACGTCCTGCTGGAGGGCGGCCCCACCCTCGCCGGCGCGTTCCTGCGGGCCGGGGCGGTCAACCGCATCCTGGTTTACGTCGCGCCGATGCTGCTCGGCGGCCCGGTCTCGGCGGTCAACGACGTCGGGGTGCCTACCATCGCGCGGGCGTTGCGCTGGCAATTCGACGGAGTCGACCGCGTGGGGCCGGATCTGCTGCTCAGCCTGGTGCCGCGCGGCGAGTAGGAGCGCCTAGCGCTCGCCCAATGAGATCGTCTGCGGCTCGGGCACTTCCGGTTCCTCGGCGTGTTCCTTGCGGCCACCGATCAACAGGCCCAGCAGCGCACCCACGATGCAGATGACCACGGTGGCGCTGAAGATGTCGCCGTACATCATCGCGAACGCCTTGAGGTACATCGTGCCTTGCGCGGCGATCCGCTCCAGCAGGGAGGCGTTGGGAGGTATGGCGGCCGTCAACCCGGCGACGATCTGGTTGAACCGGTAGAGGCCCCACGCGCTCAGCGCGGCCACACCGATGAGCATGCCCGTCATCCGGGCCACCACCACCGCCGCCGAGGCGATGCCGTGCTGGGCCGAGGGCACGACCCGGAGGGCGGCCGAGGTCAGCGGCCCGATCACCAGGCCGAGGCCCACACCGGCTACCAGCAGGTCGGCGTGCAGCACGGGGACGCTGAACACCCCGAAGATGTCGTGCTTCTGGCTCAGCACGTCTTGGCGCCAGTAGTGAATCAGCCAGTAGCCGTAGGCCGCGATCATCAGCCCGATGAAGGTCATCACCCGGTCGCCGACCCGGGTGGCGATCCAGCCGCCCAGCACGGCGCCGATCGGCAGCGCGATCAAAAACCACAGCAGCAACCCGGCAGCTTGCGTCTGGTCCATCTGCAGCACGCCCTGGCCGAACAGCTCCACGTCGACCAGCGTCACCATCAGCGCCGCGCCCGCGGCCAGCGACGCGCCCAGCGCGGCCAGGAACGGGCGGAAGTGCACCCCCGCCGGCTCGATCAGCCGAGTGCGCGAGAACCGTTCCCAGAGCAGGAACAGCACCGCGACGATGACCGCCCCGATGACCAGCGGCAGCCCGTAGCTCGGCAGGATCTGTTTGCCGTCGGGTTGCGGGTTGTACAGGCCGATGACCGCAAGGCCCAGGGCGACCGCGAGCAGCACACCGCCGACCAGGTCGACCTTCTCAGGGTTCTCGACCTTTTCGTGCGACGGCAGGCTGAACTGGATCATCGCCATCGCGATCAGGGTCAGCGGGACGTTGATCCAGAACACGTAGCGCCAGTCGTGGAACAAGTACACGATGAAAATTCCGTACAGCGGGCCCAGCACGCTGCCGAGCTCCTGCGCGGCGCCAATACCGCCCAGCACGCCGGCGCGGTTGCGCTGTGCCCACAGGTCGGCGCCCAGGGCGAGCGTGACCGGCAGCAGCGCGCCGCTGGCCACACCCTGGATGGTGCGGCCGGCGATCAGCAGGTGGAAATCGCCCCAGTGCCCGGCCAGCGCCGTCACCACCGACCCCACCATGAACAGGGTCAGGCTGACTTGCAGCACCAGCTTGCGGCCGAACCGGTCGGAGGCCCGCCCCAGCAGCGGCATGGCGGCGATGTAGCCCAGCAGGTACATCGTGATGATCCAGGTGATGCGCTGCAGCTGGTTGATCGGGATGTGAACGTCGCTCATGATGTCGCGCATGATCGTCACGACGACGTAGGCGTCCAGGGCGCCCAGCAGGACCGCCAGACTGCCGGCGCTGATCGCGACGCGGCGGCCGGTCTGCGAACTCATGAACTCACCGGGGGCTTGGTGACCTGAACCTGCTCGCCCCAGTTGGACAGTGTCACCTGGATGGAGTTGCCGGAACTCTTCTGCATGTTGGCCTGGACCAGCTGGTGGTCGCCGGTCTCCTGGATCCACACCGTGCTCGGCACCGGCTGTGTCGCGTTGAACTGCGGCATGATCTTGTTCACCGCATCCGCCGAGACGTTCCCGCTGACGCGAATCGTGCTCTGACCGTTGATGGTGTCGCGGCCCTCGGCCTTGGCGTTGGTGAAGTTCACCAACGCGTTGGCCAGCCCGGTGTCCGGGTTCAGCAGCACCGAAACGTCGTAGATGTCGGACGCCTTGCCGAAGTCGCTCCATTTGTTGGGCGTCAGGGTGGCGTACAGGTTGCCGTCGACGACCACGAAGTTGGCGTCGATGTCGGATCCGCCGAGGGTGATCGTGGCGTTGCCCGACGCGGCGGTGGCCGGCGCCGTGGTGAGGTCACCGGTCAGCGTTTTGATGGGCAGCCCCTGGATCTTGCCCTGAATGCTCAGCACGAGGTGCACGCTCTTCACATTCTTGGTGGCATCGGCCGACTGCTTGACCAGGGTCGTGGCGTCGGGCAGCGGGGCGCCGCTCTGCTTTGAGCCGGACGAGCAGCCGGCGATCAAGGCGGTGGCGAGGGTCAGGGATGCGAGGACGGCCGATAGACGGCGGCGGGTCTGCATACCTTGCATCGTAGAGGGTGCCCATGACCGGCTTGGGAGACGTGGGGCCGCGGTGTCGGCACGGCGCTGACGCTTTGGCCTGCTCACCAGTGCGGCTGCGGCATCTGGACGGCCGATTAACCTGATGGAATGTTCACCGGAATTGTCGAGGAGCTCGGGGAGGTGACCGGCCGCGATGTGCTCGCCGACGCCGCCCGGCTCACCATCCGCGGACCGGTCGTGACCTCCGACGCCGGGCACGGCGACTCGATCGCCGTCAACGGCGTCTGCCTGACGGTCGTCGAGCTGCTGCCGGACGGCCAGTTCACCGCCGACGTGATGGCCGAAACCCTCAACCGGTCCAACCTGGGCTCCCTGCAGGTCGGCAGCCCGGTCAACCTGGAGCGCGCCGCGGCGATCAACAGCCGGCTCGGCGGGCACATCGTGCAGGGGCACGTGGACGGTACGGGCCACGTGGTGAGCCGGGAGCCGTCCGAGCACTGGGAAGTGGTGCGGATCGAGATCCCCGCGGAGGTGGCCCGCTACGTGGTCGAGAAGGGGTCGATCACCGTCGACGGCATCTCATTGACGGTCTCCGGGCTCGGTGCCGGACCGGGGGACTGGTTCGAGGTTTCGCTGATTCCCACCACCCGCGAGCTGACCACCCTGGGCCGCGCCCCGGTCGGAACGCAGGTCAACCTCGAAGTCGACGTGATCGCGAAATACGTTGAGCGGCTGCTGACCCCGCGTTAGGCCGCGTTCGGGGAAGTGCGCCGCATGCCGGTTCGGTCAGCAGGGCTCGCCCGGCGGCGTCCAGTACGGCTCGCCGGACGGGGTGTAGCACGGCGGGGGTGCGTCGGGTGGCGGGACCGTCATCGCGCCCGCCGGAAGGACCCAGTTGCCCCAGCGCCCCGGATCCGTGCACCCGCCGACGCTCACATGCCGACCGCCGACGTCAGCGCACGCGTCGGCCGTGGCCCGTTGCGGGCAGGCGATACCCGCTGCAAGTCCGGCCGCGAACATCGAGGTCACGACCGGTACCGCCAGTCTCACTGCGATTCTCATGCCGCTCAGCGTAGATTGCTGGCGCCCGATCGGGAGCCGTTTCGCCGCGCCCATCCGCAGCGGCAGTTGGTTGCCGGCCGAAGCGCTCGGACGGACTATTGCTGGGGGACGCCCGGAGCAGGGGGCGCGGGCGTGGGCGGCCGCGTGCGGTTGCGGAATTGCCCACAGTTCAGGCCGATTATGCAGTGCGAGCCGACGGCCTGGGGTTGGACCGGATCGCAGCATTGGTCGTCCGGCGCCGAGGGCGCCGGGTCCACGGTCGGCGAAGGGTCCGCGTACGTGCGCGGGGCACCAGCGCCGCCGGGGCCGACAGCACCGACGACACCACCGAACGCCAGCGCAGCAACACCACCACACACTGCGGCAATCGACCTGGCGGTTCGATTCGCCATGAAACCCATTGTCGACCTCGCCGCGCTGGATGTACATAGCCGAACGCGGCAATGTGCCGGGGGTGGCCCGGTCCCTCGCGGACGCCGCGGCAATAACGCGGCCCGCGCGGTGGTTCATACTGAATGCAACACTTGGGCTCTTCCTGCGGACCCCTGAGACAGCAAGGTAGCGACGATGACGAGGTTGGACTCCGTCGAGAGGGCGGTTGCCGACATTGCGGCCGGAAAGGCCGTGGTCGTCATCGACGACGAGGATCGCGAGAACGAAGGCGACCTGATCTTCGCCGCCGAAAAGGCGACGCCGGAGCTGGTGGCGTTCATGGTCCGCTACACCTCGGGGTACCTGTGCGTCCCGCTGGACGGCGCGATCTGCGACCGGCTGGGGCTGCTGCCCATGTACGCGGTGAACCAGGACAAGCACGGGACGGCCTACACCGTCACCGTCGACGCGAAGAACGGTGTGGGCACCGGCATTTCGGCCTCCGATCGCGCCACTACCATGCGCCTGCTGGCCGATCCCGCCAGCATCGCCAACGATTTCACGCGCCCCGGCCACGTGGTTCCGTTGCGCGCCAAGGACGGTGGCGTGCTGCGCCGCCCCGGCCACACCGAGGCCGCCGTCGACCTGGCCCGGATGGCGGGATTGCAACCCGCGGGCGCGATCTGCGAGATCGTCAGCCAAAAGGACGAAGGCTCGATGGCGCAGACCGACGAGCTGCGGGTCTTCGCCGACGAGCACGACCTCGCGATGATCACCATCGCCGACCTGATCGAGTGGCGGCGCAAGCACGAGAAGCACATCGAGCGGATCGCCGAGGCCCGCATCCCCACCCGGCACGGCGAGTTTCGCGCCATCGGCTACGCCAGCATCTACGAGGACGTCGAACACGTGGCGCTGGTGCGCGGCGAGATCGCCGGGCCGAACGCCGACGGTGACGACGTTCTGGTGCGCGTGCACTCCGAGTGCCTGACCGGTGACGTGTTCGGTTCCCGCCGCTGCGATTGCGGGCCCCAACTCGACGCCGCGATGGCGATGGTCGCGCGGGAGGGCCGCGGCATCGTGCTCTACATGCGCGGCCACGAGGGCCGCGGTATCGGCCTGATGCACAAACTGCAGGCCTACCAGCTGCAGGACGCCGGCGAGGACACCGTCGACGCCAACCTCAAACTCGGATTACCGGCCGACGCAAGGGATTACGGAATCGGGGCGCAGATTTTGGTCGATCTTGGCGTCCGCTCGATGCGGCTGCTGACGAACAACCCGGCCAAGCGGGTCGGGCTGGACGGGTACGGCCTGCACATCATCGAGCGGGTGCCGCTGCCGGTCCGCGCCAACGCGGAGAACATCCGTTACCTGATGACCAAGCGCGACAAGATGGGCCACGACTTGGCCGGCCTCGACGACTTTCACGAATCGGTTCATCTGCCAGGCGAATTCGGCGGCGCTCTGTGACCGCCGGCGACGATGCAGAGCGAAGCGATGAGGAGGAGCGGCGCAGGTGAGCGGTAGCGGGGAGCCGGCGATCCCGGCGCTCGACGCGTCCGGTCTGCGGCTCGGCATCGTGGCGAGTACCTGGCACAGCACGATCTGCGATGCCCTGCTCGCCGGCGCCCGCAAGGTGGCTGCCGAGTCGGGCATCGACAATCCGACGGTGGTCCGCGTGCTTGGCGCGATCGAGATCCCGGTGGTGGCGCAGGAATTGGCCCGCAACCACGACGCGGTCATCGCCTTGGGCGTCGTAATACGTGGCGGAACACCACATTTCGAGTATGTCTGCGATGCGGTGACCCAGGGTTTGACCCGGGTGGCGCTGGATGCGTCGACGCCCGTTGCCAACGGGGTGCTGACCACCAACAACGAACAGCAGGCGCTCGATCGCGCCGGGCTTCCGGAGTCGGTCGAGGACAAGGGCGCCCAGGCGGCGGGGGCGGCCCTGACCGCGGCGCTGACGCTGCGTGACCTGCGCGCACGGTCGTGACTGAGCGCGACGGGTGGGACGTCGTATTGCGTCCGCACCGCACACCGATGTTCGTCTACGGCGCGGCCTTCACCATCGCCGCGGTGCACATCGCGATCGGCTTTTTGCTCAAGGTCGGATCCACCGGAGTGGTATTCCAGACGAGCGACCAGGTGGCGATGGCGCTGCTCGGCCTGGTGCTCGCGGGCGTGGTGCTGATGTTCGCCCGGCCCCGGCTGCGCGTGGGGGCGGCCGGCATATCGGTGCGTAACTTGCTGGGCGACAAATTGATCGAGTGGCCGGACGTCGCCGGTATCTCGTTCCCGGTGGGGAACCGCTGGGCGCGCATCGACCTGCCCGACGACGAGTACATACCCGTGATGGCCATCCAGGCCGTCGACAAGGAGCGCGCGGTCGACGCCATGGACACCGTGCGGTCGCTATTGGCGCGGTATCGGCCCGACCTGCACACCCACTGAGCGGGCTATCCGTGTGCGCAGGATAGCCCGTCAGGTGGATGGGTCAGAAGTTCTTACAGTCGGTCATCATCTGCTGGAAGATCGGCAAAGCCTGCTGCGCGCCCTGGTTGTGCTCGATGGCGTGCAGCAGGTTCACGCGCTGATCCGGCGATGACGCCAGGTACTGCTGCAAGAACTGCTGGTTCGGCGGCGACTGGTCGAGGTACTGAGCGGCCATCGGATTCTCCGCGTGCACCGCCCGCATCGCCTGGTCGTAGCTGCAGGTTGTGTTGATCATCGGGCCGTAATCGGGGGCAGCCGATGCGACCCCGGCGGCGGCGGTCGACGCCAATGCCAGACCGCCAACCCCGATCGCGAGCCTGGTCAACGAGCGCTTGAACATCTGTGGACTCCCTCCATTGATTGCCACCCACTGTAACGTCCAGCTACCCCCTTGGTAACCAGAACAAGGGCCGCCCAAACCGTCCACACCGTCGGTTAGTCGTCGTAACCCCAGGTCGTCGGCCCTTTTGGGAAATGGCGGATCCCTCGGCGGCCGACTTGTATATCGAACAAGCGCTCGAATGCGTTACGGGTGGCATGGGTGCGGCGCTCGAACCAGGGGTGCCGAATCCGGCGTGCCGAGCGGTGCTCCCGACGGGCCGGCACCCCCTTCGCGACTACTAGCCTGGATGGGTGCCAGATCCCGCCACGTATCGCCCCCCGCCCGGGTCCATCCCGGTCGAGCCGGGCGTCTACCGATTCCGGGACACGTACGGGAGAGTCATCTACGTCGGGAAGGCCAAGAGCCTGCGGAGCAGGCTGACGTCATACTTCGCCGACGTCGCCGGCCTGCATCCGCGAACCCGGCAGATGGTGACCACCGCCGCCAAGGTCGAGTGGACGGTGGTCAACACCGAAGTCGAGGCGTTGCAGCTCGAATACAACTGGATCAAGGAGTTCGACCCGCGCTTCAACGTCCGCTACCGCGACGACAAGTCCTACCCGGTGCTGGCCGTCACCCTCAACGAAGAATTCCCCCGCCTGATGGTCTACCGCGGCCCGCGCCGCAAGGGCGTGCGCTATTTCGGGCCCTACTCCCACGCCTGGGCGATCCGGGAGACGCTGGACCTGCTCACCCGCGTGTTCCCGGCCCGCACCTGTTCGGCCGGTGTGTTCAAGCGGCACAAGCAGATCGACCGTCCGTGCCTGCTCGGCTACATCGACAAATGCTCGGCGCCCTGCGTCGGCCGGGTCAGCGCCGAGCAGCACCGCCAGATCGTCGACGATTTCTGCGACTTCCTGTCGGGCAAGACCGATCGCTTTGCCCGCGAACTGGAACAGCAGATGAACGCCGCCTCCGAGCGACTCGACTTCGAGCGGGCCGCGCGGCTGCGTGACGACCTGTCCGCGCTCAAGCGCGCGATGGAGAAGCAGGCCGTGGTGTTCGGCGACGGGACCGACGCCGACGTGGTCGCCTTCGCCGACGACGAGCTGGAGGCGGCGGTCCAGGTGTTCCACGTCCGCGGCGGCCGGGTGCGCGGTCAGCGCGGCTGGATCGTCGAAAAGTCGGCGGAGGCGGGTGATTCCGGCGAGGAGCAGTTGGTCGAGCAGTTCCTGACGCAGTTCTACGGCGAGCAGGCCGAACTGGGCGGCGCCGCCGACGAAGCCGCCAACCCGGTGCCGCGCGAGGTGCTGGTGCCCTGCCTGCCGTCCAACTCCGATGAATTGGCCAGCTGGCTGTCCGGCCTGCGCGGTTCTCGGGTCGCGCTGCGGGTGCCGCGCCGCGGCGACAAGCGGGCGCTCGCCGAAACCGTGCAACGCAACGCCAAAGACGCGCTACAGCAACACAAGCTGAGAAGGGCCGGCGACTTCAACGCCAGATCGGCTGCGCTGCAGAACATTCAGGAAGCCCTCGGGTTGGCCGATGCGCCGCTGCGCATCGAATGCGTCGACATCAGCCACGTGCAGGGCACCGACGTGGTGGGCTCGTTGGTGGTGTTCGAGGACGGCCTGCCGCGCAAGTCCGACTACCGCCACTTCGGGATCCGCGAAGCCGCGGGGCAGGGGCGCTCCGACGACGTTGCCTCCATCGCCGAGGTGACGCGGCGCCGGTTCGCACGACACCTGAGTGAACAAAACGACCCGAATATGCTTTCGCCCGAAGGAAAGTCGCGCCGATTCGCCTATCCGCCCAACCTCTACGTCGTCGACGGCGGCGCACCTCAGGTCAACGCGGCCAGCGCCGTGCTCGAAGACCTCGGCGTCACCGACGTCGCGGTGATCGGTCTGGCCAAGCGGCTGGAAGAGATATGGGTGCCGTCCGAGCCGGATCCCGTCATCATGCCGCGCAACAGCGAAGGGCTTTATCTGTTGCAACGGATTCGCGACGAGGCGCATCGGTTCGCCATCACATACCATCGCAGCAAGCGATCCAAGCGAATGACCGCCTCGGCGCTGGATTCGGTGCCAGGATTGGGGGAGCATCGCCGCAAGGCGCTGGTAACCCATTTCGGATCCATAGCCCGCCTCAAGGAGGCCACCGTCGACCAGATCACGGCCGTTCCCGGTATCGGTGTGGCCACCGCCACCGCCGTCCTGGAGGCGTTGCGACCTGACCCGCCCGGAGAAGCCGAATGACGGGTGAATTGGCGGAGGGCCACACCAGAGATGCCCCGGCCGGCATCGATGTCGTTCTGGTGACCGGGTTATCGGGTGCCGGGCGGGGTACTGCGGCCAAGGTGCTCGAGGACTTGGGCTGGTATGTGGCCGACAACCTGCCGCCCCAGCTGATCACGCGGATGGTGGATTTCGGCATGGACGCGGGGTCGCGGATCACCCGGCTCGCGGTGGTGATGGACGTGCGGTCGCGCGGCTTCACCGGTGACCTCGATGAGGTGCGCAACGAGCTGGCCACCCGCAACATCAGGCCCCGGGTGGTGTTCATGGAGGCATCCGACGACATGCTGGTGCGCCGCTACGAGCAGAACCGCCGCAGCCATCCGCTGCAGGGCGACCAGACCCTGGCCGAGGGCATCGCCGCCGAGCGCCGGATGCTGGCCCCGGTGCGCGCCACCGCTGACCTGATCATCGACACGTCGACGCTGTCGGTGCGGGGCTTGCGGGAGAGCATCGAGCGCGCGTTCGGTGGCGAAGCCAGCACGTCGATCAGCGTCACCGTCGAATCGTTCGGCTTCAAGTACGGCCTGCCGATGGACGCCGACATGGTGATGGACGTGCGGTTCCTGCCGAACCCGCACTGGGTCGACGAGCTGCGCCCGCTCACCGGGCAGGACCCGGCCGTAAGTGAATACGTGTTGAGTCAGCCCGGCGCCGCGGAGTTTCTCGACGCCTACCATCGGTTGCTGTCTCTGGTCGTCGACGGTTACCGCCGGGAGGGCAAGCGCTACATGACGGTCGCCATCGGTTGCACCGGTGGCAAGCACCGCAGCGTTGCGATCGCCGAAGCGCTGATGCAGGTCCTCAAGGCCCATCCGGGCGAAGCCCAACTTTCGGTGCGGGTGTTGCACCGGGATCTGGGTCGCGAATGAACGCGCCGACGAATCAGGGCATCGTCGCGCTGGGCGGCGGGCACGGCCTGTACGCGACGCTGTCCGCGGCCCGCCGGCTGACGCCGCACGTCACCGCCGTGGTGACCGTCGCCGACGACGGTGGCTCCTCCGGGCGGCTGCGCAGCGAATTGGATGTGGTGCCACCGGGTGATCTGCGAATGGCGTTGGCGGCCTTGGCATCCGACAGCCCGCACGGTCGCCTTTGGGCGACCATCCTGCAGCACCGCTTCGGCGGCAATGGGGCGTTGGCCGGGCACCCGATCGGCAATCTGCTGCTCGCCGGGCTGTCGGAGGTGCTGGCCGATCCGGTGGCCGCCCTCGACGAGCTGGGCCGCATCCTCGGCGTCAAGGGCCGCGTGCTGCCGATGTGTCCGATCGCGCTGCAGATCGAGGCGGACGTGTCCGGCCTCGAGACCGATCCGCGGATATTCCGGCTGATTCGCGGCCAGGTGGCGATCGCCACCACACCGGGCAAGGTCCGGCGGGTGCGCCTGCTGCCGTCCGATCCGCCGGCGACCCGGCAGGCCGTCGACGCCATCATGGCCGCCGACCTGGTGGTGCTGGGTCCCGGCTCGTGGTTCACCAGCGTGATCCCGCACGTGCTGGTGCCTGGTCTGGCGGCGGCGCTGCGGGCCACCACCGCCCGGCGGGCGCTGGTGCTCAACCTGATGGCCGAGCCGGGGGAGACGGCCGGCTTCTCCGTCGAGCGTCATCTGCACGTGTTGGCCCAGCACGCCCCGGGGTTCACCGTGCACGACATCATCATCGACGCCGAGCGGGTGCCCAGTGAGCGGGAGCGGGAGCACCTGCGCCGCACCGCGACGCTGCTTTCCGCCGAGGTCCACTTCGCCGACGTGGCCCGACCTGGTACACCTTTACATGATCCAGGCAAACTCGCGGCGGCCCTGGACGGGGTCCGGGCGGCCCGCAAGGGTCCGGGGGCGCCTCCGGTCACGGCCACCGCGGATATTCGGGTCGACGGTGCAAGTCCACAGACCGGTGGAGATGGACCGGGCGGCAGCGGACCGAGGAGTGACGACGCGTGGCGATGACGACCGAAGTCAAGGACGAGCTCAGCCGCCTGGTCGTGAAATCGGTCAGTGCGCGTCGCGCGGAAGTCACGTCCCTGCTGAGGTTCGCCGGCGGTTTGCACATCGTCGGCGGTCGGGTGGTGGTGGAGGCCGAGGTGGACCTGGGCAACGTCGCGCGGCGACTGCGCAAGGACATCTTCGAGCTCTACGGCTATAACGCGGTCGTGCATGTGTTGTCGGCCAGCGGGATTCGCAAGACCACCCGCTACGTGCTGCGCGTGGCCAACGACGGCGAGGCGCTGGCACGCCAGACCGGACTGCTCGACAACCGCGGCCGGCCCGTGCGTGGTCTGCCCGCCCAAGTCGTGGGCGGCAGCGTCGGCGACGCCGAAGCCGCCTGGCGCGGAGCCTTCCTCGCGCACGGGTCGCTGACCGAGCCGGGACGGTCGTCGGCTCTGGAGGTCAGCTGCCCCGGCCCGGAGGCCGCGCTGGCGTTGGTGGGCGCGGCGCGCCGGCTCGGGGTCAGCGCGAAGGCCCGCGAGGTGCGTGGCGCCGATCGGGTCGTGGTGCGCGACGGGGAGGCGATCGGCGCGTTGCTGACCCGGATGGGCGCCCAGGACACCCGGCTGATCTGGGAGGAGCGCCGGATGCGCCGCGAGGTGCGGGCGACGGCCAACCGGCTCGCCAACTTCGACGACGCCAACCTGCGCCGCTCGGCGCGGGCCGCGGTCGCGGCCGCCGCCCGGGTGGAACGCGCGCTGGAGATTCTCGGCGACACCGTGCCCGACCATCTGGCCTCGGCCGGCAAGCTGCGCGTCGAGCACCGGCAGGCCTCGCTGGAGGAGCTCGGCCGGCTCGCTGACCCCCCGATGACGAAAGACGCTGTGGCGGGGCGCATTCGACGGCTGCTGTCGATGGCCGACCGCAAGGCCAAGATCGAGGGCATTCCAGACACCGAGTCGGCGGTGACGCCGGATTTGCTGGAAGACGCGTAACTGGTCGCGTCATTTGCTGTTCGCAACGAGTAGGCGGGGGCTACGGTCGGGGGATGAAGCGGCTTTCAAGCGTTGATGCGGCGTTTTGGTCGGCCGAAACTTCGGGCTGGCACATGCATGTGGGCGCACTGGCGATTTGCGACCCGAAGGAAGCGCCCGAATACAGCTTCCAGCGGCTCCGCGAACTGATCATCGAGCGGCTGCCCGAACTGCCGCAGCTGCGGTGGCGGGTCACCGGCGCGCCGCTCGGGCTGGACCGGCCGTGGTTCGTCGAAGACGAGGACCTGGACGTCGACTTCCACATCCGGCACATCGCGGTGCCCGCACCGGGCGGCCGTCGCGAGCTCGAGGAGCTGGTGGGCCGGTTGATGTCCTACAAGCTGGACCGCGCCCGGCCGCTGTGGGAGATGTGGGTGATCGAGGGCGTCGAGGGCGGCCGGATCGCGTCGCTGACCAAGATGCACCACGCCATCGTCGACGGCGTCTCGGGTGCCGGCCTAGGTGAAATTCTTTTGGATGTCACGCCGGAACCGCGGCCGCCGCAACAGGAAACGGTGGGATCGCTGGTGGGATCGAAGATTCCGGGCCTGGAGCGGCGCGCGGTGGGTGCGCTCATCAACCTCGGAGTCAAGACGCCCTTCCGCATCGCCCGGCTGATGGAGCAGACCGTGCGCCAGCAGATCGCCGCGCTGGGTGTGAGCAGCGACCGGCCCCCGCGCTACTTCGAGGCGCCCAAGACGCGGTTCAATGCGCCCGTGACGCCGCACCGGCGGATCACCGGGTGCCGCATCGAGCTGGCCCGGGCCAAGGCCGTAAAAGATGCCTACGGCGTCAAGCTCAACGACGTGGTGCTGGCGCTCGTGGCCGGCGCGGCCCGCGAGTACTTGCAGAAGCGCGGCGAGCTGCCGGCCAAGCCGCTCATCGCCCAGATCCCGGTCTCCACGCGCACCGACGACGACAAGGACGACGTCGGCAACAAGGTGAGCTCGATGACCGTGTCGCTCGCGACCGACGTCGACGATCCCGCCGAGCGGCTGCGGGCCATCCACGAGAGCACTCAGAACGCCAAGTTGATGGCCAAGGCGCTGTCGGCGCATCAGATCATGGGGCTGACGGAGACCACGCCGCCGGGGTTGCTGCAGTTGGCCGCGCGGGCCTACACGGCCAGTGGGTTGTCGCGAAACCTGGCCCCCATCAACCTGGTTGTGTCCAATGTGCCGGGTCCGCCGTTCCCGTTGTACATGGCCGGCGCCAGGCTTGATTCGCTGGTGCCGCTCGGCCCGCCCGTCATGGACGTCGCCCTGAACATCACCTGCTTCTCCTACACCGACTATCTGGACTTCGGTTTCGTGACGACGCCCGAGGTGGCCAACGACATTGACGACATGGCCGACCGCATCGAGCCGGCGCTCACCGAGCTGGAGAAGGCCGCCGCGCGGGAGTGAGTCCTCGGCGGGTCGCCGCCATCAGCCCTAGTCGCGATCGGGTGGGTTCGTCGCGTACACCCAGGACAGGAACCGCGCGACGGCCTCGGCGGATCGATGCGCCCGGGGCGAACTGAAGATGTCGAAAGCGTGCTGCGCGCTTGGTAATTCGGCGTAGGCGACGGGGGACTTCGACACCGCGCGCAGCTCCTCGATGAATTCCTGGGCCTCGCCGACGGGAATCAGCGAATCGTCGCAGCCGTGCAGCACGAAGAAAGGCGGCGCGTCGGCCCGCAGCCGCCGGATCGGCGAGGCGTCGACGTAGACGTTGCGGTGCGCGTCGTATTCCCGCTTCACCACGAACTTTTCGAGCAGGGAGACGAATTCGGGGCGGCCTTCGCCCTCGGTCGAGAACCAGTCGTAGCGACCGTAGATCGGGACGGCGGCCGCCACCGAGGTGTCGACGTCTTCGAAGCCCGGCTGGAATTGCGGGTCGTTGGGGGTCAGCGCCGCCAGTGCGCACAGGTGTCCGCCCGCGGAGCCGCCGGTGACCGCGACGAAGTCGGGGTCACCGCCGTAGTCGGCGATGTTCTCCTTGACCCACGCCAGCGCGCGTTTGACGTCGACGATGTGGTCGGGCCAGGTGTGGCGGGGGGAGACGCGATAGCCGATCGAGACACACACCCAGCCGCGGGCGGCCAGGTGGCTCATCAGCGGATAGGCCTGCGGCCGGCGCATCCCGATCATCCAGGCCCCGCCGGGCACTTGCAGCAGCACGGGCGCCTTCGCGTCCCGCGGCAGGTCGCGGCGGCGCCAGATGTCGGCGAGGTTCGCGCGGCCGTTCGGGCCGTAGGACACCACATTCGTCTTCTCGACGTAGCGCCGGCGGGCCACGGTGTTGCCCAGCGGCAGGCTGCGCCGCCCGCTGCGCGTGGGCTTGGCGTGCGGCAGCTTGCTCAGCGCCTCTTCGTAATCGTGTCCGAGCTGCTCGCGCAGCCCGGCCTCGAGCACGGGGCCGGGGGTGGTGATGGCGCGGTATCGGATCACCCCCAGGATCGCCCACGACGCGGCCGTCAGGGCCAGCGCCGCCTTGCCGCGCCGTCCCGCGAAGTGGCCGCGCCGCGCGCGCCGCAGCGCGTCCAGCAGCGAGACGGAGAAATAGACGCCGGGCACCTCCGACGTCGGCCAGCCGAACCAGAAGACCAGCACGGTGCTGTAGCCCTTGCGCGCCAGCGGCCGTAATCCGTTGGCGGCGTTGGCCAGTTCCAGTGTGGCGCGCGCCAGCGGCCGGGGGCGGACGAGGCGGCGCATCAGCCGTTGACCCGAGATTGCAGTTCGTTGCGCTGGATCTTGCCGGTGCTGCCGCGCGGGAGTTCGTCGAGGACGGCTATCTCGCGGGGGACTTTGTAGTTGGCCAGGTTTTCCCGGACATGCTGTTTGAGCGTCTCGGGCGTGGCCTGGGCGCCCGCGCTCAAGACCACGAATGCCGCCAGGCGCTGGCCGTACTGCTCATCGTCGACGCCGATGACCGCGGCCTCGGCCACGTCGGGGTGCGCCGCCAGCGTCTTCTCCACCTCGATCGGATAGACGTTCTCGCCGCCGGAGACGATCATCTCGTCGTCGCGGCCGACCACGAATAACCGGCCGGCCTCGTCGAGGTAGCCGACGTCGCCCGACGACATGAACCCCGCGTGAAAATCCTTGGTGGTGCCCGAGGTGTATCCCTCGAACTGGGTGTCGTTGCGGACGTAGATGGTGCCGACCTCACCGGTGGGCAGTTCGTTGAATTCGCTGTCCAGGATCCGGATTTCGGTCCCGCCCGCCGGGCGGCCCGCGGTGTCGGGTGCCGCGCGCAGGTCCTCCGGGGTGGCGGTGGCGATCATGCCGGCCTCGGTGGCGTTGTAGTTGTTGTAGATCACGTCGCCGAACTCGTCCATGAACGCGGTCACGACATCGGGCCGCATCCGCGAGCCGGAA
This sequence comes from Mycobacterium sp. 852014-50255_SCH5639931, assembly GCF_001665605.1. Classification (GTDB taxonomy): domain Bacteria; phylum Actinomycetota; class Actinomycetes; order Mycobacteriales; family Mycobacteriaceae; genus Mycobacterium; species Mycobacterium paraffinicum. The sequence continues at coordinate 66,372 of NZ_LZSV01000026.1, read as the reverse complement.
GCCGCCGCGAATCGCAATGACTTGCAGCTGTACCGCTTTCGCACCTCGGGCGGCAGCTCCATGATGCGGTCGAACATCACCGGCACCACCGCCAGGCCGGTCGCCTTGTGCCGGTCGATGAGGTCCAGCGTCGCCTCCGGGTCGAACTTGCGCCGGGTGACCACCGTGCACGCCATCGACGCCGCGAAGATCAACTGCGAAAAGCCCCACGCGTGGAACATCGGCGCCACGACCACGACCGTCTCTTCGGCCCGCCATGGCGTGCGGTCCAGGATGGCCTTGAGCGTGCCGATGCCGGCGTTGCCGCCGGTTTGATTGGCGCCCTTGGGAGTTCCGGTGGTGCCGGACGTCAGCAGGATCATCCTGCCCTTGCGGCCGGTGCGCTCGGGCTGTTGGCCGGTGTGATCGGTGATGAGTTTCTCGACCGTCAGCTCGTGGTGCCCGTCGGTCCAGGCCACGATGCGGGTGGCGTCCGGTTTGTCGGCCAGCGCGCGGTCCACCGTTTCGGTGAACTCCTCGTCGTAGATGACGGCGTCGACGCCTTCGCGGTTGACCACCTCGGCGAGCGCCGGTCCGGCGAACGACGTGTTGAGCAACACCACGTCGGCGCCGATCCGGTTGGCGGCCACCACCGCTTCGACGAAGCCGCGATGGTTGCGGCACATGATCCCGACGACCTTGGGTTGGCCTGGGGGCAGGTCCTGCAGCGCCGCGCCGAGCGCGTTGATCCGCTCGTCGAGCTGGCGCCAGGTCAGCGTGCCGAGCTCGTCGACCAGGCCCGGCCGGTCCGGGCAGCGTTGCGCCGCGCCGGCGAAGCCCACGGTCATCCCCATGCCCTCGCGGCGCATGGCGGCGGCGATCTTCAGGTAGCGGTCGGGCCGCATCGGCGCGATCATGCCGGCGCGCCGCAGCGTGGTGATGAGCCCGAGGGCTTGATTGATCGGAGAGGCCACGGTTCAGCCCAGGATCGGGAAACGTCGCTTGGCGGCCAGGTCCTTGAGGGCCTGCTGCATCACCGACCGCACATGCTCGTCTACCGCGTCGACGTCCGGGTCATCGCCGAATTGCGCGGTGATGTCGATCGGCTTCAGCACCTGCGTGACGATCTTGGTCGGCAGCGGCAGGTTGGGCGGGATCACCGCACTGAAGCCGAAGGGGAAGCCGAACGACAGCGGCAGGATGGCGCTGCGCAGCAAGCGCTTCACCCCCAACCGCTCGGCCAGCCAGGTGCCGCGCGACAGGTAGAGCTGCGTCTCCTGTCCGCCGATGGACACCGCGGGCACGATGGGGACCCCGGCCTCGATGGCCGTCCTGACGTATCCCTTGCGGCCGTCGAAGTCGATGACGTTCTCCGAGAGCGTGGGCCGGTATGCGTCGTAGTCACCGCCGGGGAAGACGATGACCACCCCGCCGGACCGCAGGGCCTTGGCCGCGTTCTCCCGGCTGGCCCGGATGTATCCGGTGCGGCGGAAGAACTCGCCCGTGGGGCCCGTCATGAGGATGTCATGGCTCAGTGTGTAGATCGGCCGGTCATAGCCGAACTTCTCGTAGAAGTGGACGCTGAAGATGGGGACATCCATCGGGAACATGCCGCCGGAGTGGTTGCCGACGACCAGCGCCCCGCCGGGCGGGAACGAACCCAGGCCGTGCACCTCTGAGCGGAAGTATGTCTTCAGGGCCGGGCGCATCACGCTCATCAGGCGCTGGGTCAAGACGGGGTCGAATTTGCCGATGTCGCCGACATCGGGGTGATCGTTGTCGGTCACGTTCCTCCCTTGACGCTCCCGCGAGGCCGCTCTAGGTATGAGGAGCCGCGTCGAGTTCCTCGATGGTAGCGACCGGGGCGCGGCGGCCGTCATGGTGTTTATCTCTTTCCGCGTCTGCGGATATGGTGCCCGCCGGTTCCCGGCGCTATTGTTACGACGCCCTCAGTGAAATCTCGAGAAACGGGACCCGATGGACGTTGCCGGTTTGTCCCCCGAGCGCAACGCCCGCTCGGGTGGCGCGCGCAGGGGTAGCCCCAACGACCGGCGCTCCCGGCGGCCCCACGCCAGCGTCGTCCGCACCGAACCGGTCCGTCGCAGTCCGGGACCCTCGCCGTCCGCACCGGCCACCGAGCGCCCGGCCGGTGACGTCGATCCGGCCACCCCGGACGCGGCGGACCACCGCCAGGCCGACTACTTCGTGCGGCTGCTCTCGCAGAACCGCAGGCTCATCGAACAGCGGCTCGACGACTACCAGAAGGCGATCGTCACCGCCCAAGCCAACGGTGACGTCGATGCCGTCTGCAACCTTCGCCGCATGGCGCGGATCGAGGAACAGGACCGGGACAATCTCGACGGCATGCTCGAGAAGTTGCGCCGCAGATTCGCCCGCCGGACGCCGGGGGACCCGCAAGCCCTCTCCGCGCGGCCCCGCTCCGCGGTCCGGTAGCAATTCGCCTATCGCGCAGCGATTTTCGTTGCTCGCGCGACCGGCGAAGGGGTGCGTCGCGCCGATTCGGCCACACCCGCGCGGCGGTGCCGATACATTTGACGGGCCAACTGGTTCTTCCGACACCGAACGAGGCCGCCCATGGGATTCATGACCCCGGACCTTCCCGACGTCGATCGCAAGACCTGGCCCACACTGCCCCGGGCCACCCGGCTGCAGGTCGTGACGCGGCACTGGGCGGAACACGGCTTCGGGACACCCTATGCCGTGTATCTGCTGTACCTGATCAAGATCGCCCTGTACATCGCCGTCCCCGCCGCGATCATCTCGCTGACCCCGGGCCTCGGCGGGCTTGGCCGCATCGCCGACTGGTGGACGCAGCCGATCGTCTACCAGAAGGTCATCGTCTTCACGCTGCTGTTCGAGGTGATGGGCCTGGGTTGTGGGTCCGGCCCGCTGACCGGACGGTTCATGCCGCCCATCGGCGGAATCTTGTACTGGCTGCGGCCCAACACGATTCGGCTGCCGGCGTGGCCTGGAAAGGTGCCGTTCACCGCCGGTGACAGCCGCACCGTCGTCGACGTCGCGCTGTACGCAATCGTTTTGGCCGGCGGGGTGTGGGCGCTGCTGTCGCCCGGCCACGGCGGGCCGGTCACCGCGGTCGGCGACGTTGGCCTGATCGACCCCGTCCGCGTCATCCCGACGATCGTCGCGCTGGCGGTACTGGGCCTGCGCGACAAGACCATTTTCCTGGCCGCGCGCGGCGAGCACTACTGGCTCAAGCTGTTCGTGTTCTTCTTCCCGTTCACCGATCAGATCGCGGCATACAAGCTCATCATGCTGTTGTTGTGGTGGGGCGCCGCAACATCCAAGCTCAACCACCACTTCCCGTATGTGGTGTCGGTAATGACGAGCAATAACGCGCTGCTGCGGCCCAAACTGTTCAACCCGATCAAGCACATGCTGTACCGCGACCACATCAACGATCTGCGTCCCACCTGGTTGCCGAAGATGATGGCCCACGTCGGCGGCACCACAGCCGAATTCGTGGTTCCGACGGTGCTGGTCTTTTTCGCCGGCGATCACCCGTGGCGGTGGTTCCTGATCGGATTCATGGTGATCTTCCACCTCAACATCATTTCCAACCTCCCGATGGGAGTTCCGTTGGAGTGGAACGTCTTCTTCATCTTCTCGCTGTTCTATCTGTTCGGGCACTATGCCTCGATCCAGGCCACCGACTTGCGTTCGCCGCTGCTGTGGGCCCTCGTCATCGCCGCGGTGGCAATCGTGATCGCGGGAAACATGTTCCCCAAGAAGATTTCGTTCCTCCCCGCAATGAGGTATTACGCCGGCAACTGGGCATCCAGCGTGTGGTGCTTCCGCGCCGGCGCCGAGGAAAAGATCGACGCCGAGATCGTCAAGAGCTCCGCCCTGGTCATCAACCAGCTGGCCCGGCTTTACGACCCCGAGACCGCGGAGATCATGGCGGACAAGACCGCCGCCTTCCGGGCCATGCACGTGCACGGCCGCGCGCTCAACGCCCTGGTGCCTCGCGCCATCGACGACGAAGCCAATTACAAGATCCGCGAGGGTGAAATCGTCGCCGGGCCGCTCGTCGGCTGGAACTTCGGCGAGGGCCACCTGCACAACGAGCAGCTGCTCGAAGCCGTGCAGCGCCGTTGCCACTTCGAGGACGGCGACGTGCGGGTGATCGTCCTCGAGGGACAGCCCATCCACATCCAGAAGCAGTGGTACCGCATCCTCGACGCCAAGGCTGGACTGATCGAGGAAGGCTATGTCAACGTCGAGGACATGCTCGCCCGCCAGCCGTGGCCGGAGCCCGGTGACGAGTTGCCCGTGCATGTCATCGATGGCGGCAACCGCCCGGCTTCGCCGCGGACGATCCGGCGCAACGGCTTATGAGCAGAGCCGTGGTGGTCGGCGCCGGCCCCAACGGCCTGGCCGCGGCGATCCACCTCGCCCGTCACGGCGTCGAAGTCCAGGTGCTCGAGGCGTGCGACACCGTCGGCGGGGGAGCCCGCTCCGGCGAACTGACGATGCCCGGCGTCATCCACGACCACTGCTCGGCGTTTCACCCGCTGGGCGTCGGCTCGCCGTTCTGGAAGGAGATCGACCTGCAGCGCTACGGGCTGCGGTGGAAGTGGCCGGAAGTCGACTGCGCGCACCCGCTCGACGACGGCACCGCCGGCGTGCTCTACCAGTCGCTCGATGAGACGGTGGCCCGGATGGGGGCCGACGGCGCCCGGTGGCGACGGGCGATAGGGGACCTGGCGGCGGGATTCGATGAGCTGGCCGAGGATCTCATGGGTCCGGTGCTGGGCATCCCGCGTCACCCGCTCCGCCTGGCCGGCTTCGGCCCGCGGGCGCTGCTGCCGGCCACCACCATGGCCCGCTGGTTTCGCACCGAGCAGGCGCGCGCGCTGTTCGGCGGCGCGGCCGCGCACGTCTACACCCGGCTCGACCGGCCGCTCACCGCGTCCCTGGGGTTGATGATCCTGGCCAGCGGGCACCGCTACGGCTGGCCCGTCGCGCAAGGGGGGTCCGGGTCGATCAGCCATGCGCTTTCCGTCGCCCTGCAGGAGTACGGCGGCTCGGTGGCGACCGGGGTGACCGTCAGCAGTCGCAAAGACATCCCGGACGCCGACATCGTCATGCTCGACCTCAGCCCGGCCGCGGCGCTCGCCATCTACGGCGACGCCATGCCGGACCGGATCAGGCGGTCCTATCGGCGTTACCGCGAGGGCTCGTCGGCGTTCAAGGTCGACTTCGCCATCGAAGGCGACATCCCGTGGACCAACCCCGACTGCACCCGGGCCGGCACCGTCCACCTGGGCGGCACGTTCGCCGAGATGGCGGACACCGAACGTCAACGCGCGCAGGGAAAGATGGCCGACCGGCCCTTTGTGCTCCTCGGGCAGCAGTACCTGAGCGACCCGTCCCGCTCGGCGGGCAACGTCAACCCCATCTGGGCTTACGCGCACGTGCCGTTCGGCTACGACGGCGACGCCACGGCCGCCGTCGTCGGCCAGATCGAGCGGTTTGCGCCGGGTTTCTCCGACCGCGTCCTGGCGATGGTCAGCAAGGGGCCCGCCGAGCTGCAGGCCTACAACGCGAACTTCATCGGCGGCGACATCATCGGCGGCGCCAACGACGGGCTGCAGGTGATCTTCCGCCCCCGCATCGCCGTCGATCCCTACGCCACCGGCGTGCCCGGCGTCTACCTGTGTTCACAGTCGACGCCTCCGGGGGCGGGCATCCATGGGCTGTGCGGTTACCACGCCGCCGAGTCGGCGCTGAAGTGGCTGAAGAAGACCCGCCGCGACTGAGGTCACATCGTCCGCGGGAACCGGGGCGGCAACCGCGCATGTTGCTCATCTAGGCTGACCACGAGCGCGTATTCAGCGGACTCAGTAAAGACATCGCCAAGACAGGGAGAGATCAAGTGACGGTCCGAGTAGGCATCAACGGCTTCGGTCGAATCGGACGCAATTTCTACCGTGCCCTGCTGACCCAACAGGAGCAGGGCACCGCCGACATCGAGGTGGTGGCGGTCAACGACATCACCGACAACCACACACTGGCGCATCTGCTCAAATTCGACTCCATCCTGGGCCGGCTGCCCTACGACGTCAGCCTGGAAGGCCAGGACACCATCGTGGTGGGTCCGCACAAGATCAAGGCACTCGAGGTCAGGGAGGGCCCGGCAGCGTTGCCGTGGGGCGACCTGGGCGTCGACGTCGTCGTGGAATCCACCGGCCTGTTCACCAACGCCGCCAAGGCGAAGGGGCACCTGGACGCCGGCGCCAAGAAGGTGATCATCTCGGCGCCCGCCACCGACGAGGACATCACCATCGTCCTGGGCGTCAACGACGACAAGTACGACGGCAGCCAGAACATCATCTCCAACGCGTCGTGCACCACGAACTGCCTCGGGCCGCTGGCCAAGGTCCTCAACGACGAGTTCGGCATCGTCAAGGGGCTGATGACCACCATCCACGCCTACACCCAGGACCAGAACCTGCAGGACGGGCCGCACAAGGACCTGCGCCGGGCGCGCGCCGCCGCGCTGAACATCGTGCCGACCTCCACCGGCGCGGCCAAGGCCATCGGCCTGGTGCTGCCGGAGCTGAAGGGCAAGCTCGACGGGTACGCGTTGCGGGTGCCGATCCCCACCGGCTCGGTGACCGACCTCACCGCCGAGCTGTCCAAATCCGCCAGCGCCGAAGACATCAACGCCGCCTTCAAGGCCGCAGCGGAGGGCAAGCTGAAGGGCATCCTGAAGTACTACGACGCCCCGATCGTCTCCAGCGACATCGTCACCGACCCGCACAGCTCGATCTTCGACTCCGGTCTGACCAAGGTGATCGGCAACCAAGCCAAGGTGGTGTCCTGGTACGACAACGAGTGGGGCTACTCCAACCGCCTCATCGACCTCGTCGTACTGGTCGGCAAGTCGCTGTAAGCATGGCCGTTCCTACTCTGAAAGACCTACTGGCCGAAGGTGTTTCGGGTCGGGGCGTGCTGGTGCGTTCAGACCTGAACGTCCCTCTCGACGACGAAGGCGCCATCACCGACCCGGGCCGGATCACCGCGTCGGTGCCGACGTTGCAGGCGCTCGTCGACGCCGGCGCCAAGGTGGTGGTCGCCGCGCACCTGGGTCGGCCGAAAAACGGGTCCGACCCGAAGTTGTCGCTGGCGCCGGTGGCAGCGGCGCTCGGCGAGCAGCTCGGCCGGCACGTGCAGCTGGCCGGCGATGTCGTCGGCGGGGACGCGCTGGCCCGGGCCGAGGGGCTCACGGACGGCGACGTGCTGCTGCTGGAGAACATCCGCTTCGATTCCCGCGAAACCAGCAAGGACGACGGTGAGCGGCTCGCGCTCGCCCGCGAACTCGCCGAATTGGTTTCGCCCGGAGGGGCTTTCGTCTCCGACGGGTTCGGGGTGGTGCACCGCAAGCAGGCTTCCGTGTACGACGTGGCGACGCTGCTGCCGCATTACGCCGGCACGCTGGTGGCCGACGAGATCCGGGTGCTGGAGCAGTTGACCAGCTCGACCACCCGCCCCTACGCGGTGGTGCTCGGCGGATCGAAGGTGTCCGACAAGCTCGGCGTCATCGAGTCGCTGGCGACCAAGGCCGACAGCATCGTGATCGGCGGCGGGATGTGCTTCACCTTCCTTGCCGCACAAGGCTTTCCGGTGGGAAAGTCGCTGCTGGAAGAGGAGATGGTCGACACCTGCCGCCGGCTGCTGGACACCTACGTCGACGTGCTGCGGCTGCCCAGGGACGTCGTGGTGGCCGAGCAGTTCGCCGCCGACTCGCCGCCGCAGACGGTGGCCGCCGACGCCATCCCGGACGACATGATCGGGCTGGACATCGGCCCGGAATCGGTGAAGCGCTTCGCGGCCCTGTTGTCCAACGCCCGGACGGTCTTCTGGAACGGCCCCATGGGCGTGTTCGAGTTCCCGGCGTTCGCCACGGGCACCAGGGGCGTCGCCGAGGCCATCGCCGCGGCGACCGGCAAGGGCGCGTTCAGTGTGGTGGGCGGCGGTGACTCCGCGGCCGCGGTGCGTGCGCTGGGCATCCCGGAGGGCGACTTCTCGCACATTTCCACCGGCGGTGGCGCGTCGCTGGAATACCTCGAGGGCAAGACGCTGCCGGGCATCGAGGTTCTCGGGCGGCCGCAACCAAGTGGAGGAGACGCGTGAGCCGCAAGCCGCTGATCGCCGGCAACTGGAAGATGAATCTCAACCACTTCGAGGCGATCGCGCTGGTGCAGAAGATCGCGTTCGCGCTCCCGGACAAGTACTACGACAAGGTCGACGTCACGGTCTTGCCGCCGTTCACCGACCTGCGCAGCGTGCAAACCCTGGTCGACGGCGACAAGCTGCGGCTGACCTACGGCGGCCAGGATCTGTCTCAGCACGACTCGGGCGCCTACACCGGTGACATCAGCGGGGCCTTCCTGGCCAAGCTGGGCTGCAGCTTCGTCGTGGTCGGCCACTCCGAACGGCGCACCTACCACAACGAGGACGACGCGCTGGTGGCCGCCAAGGCCGCAGCGGCCCTCAAGCACGAGCTGACCCCGATCGTGTGCATTGGCGAGCACCTCGACGTCCGGGAGGCCGGCGGACACGTCAGCCACTGCGAGGAGCAGCTGCGCGGCTCGCTGGCCGGGCTGTCCGCCGAGCAGATCGACAAGGTGGTGGTCGCCTACGAGCCCGTTTGGGCCATCGGCACGGGCCGGGTGGCCAGTGCCGCCGACGCCCAGGAGGTGTGCGCCGCGATCCGGACGACGTTGGCGACCCTCGCCTCCTCCAAGGTCGCCGACACCGTTCGGGTGCTCTACGGCGGCTCGGTGAACGCCAAGAACATCGGTGACATCATCGCCCGCGACGACATCGACGGCGCCCTGGTCGGCGGCGCGTCCCTGGACGGTGAGCAGTTCGCGACGCTGGCGGCGATCGCCGCCGGCGGGCCCCTGCCGTGACGCCGCGGCCCCGCCGGTAGGATTTAGCGTCATGGAGCTGGCCCTGCAGATCACCCTGGTGGTCACAAGCGTGCTCGTGGTGTTGCTGGTGCTGCTGCACCGCGCCAAGGGTGGCGGCCTGTCGACGCTGTTCGGCGGCGGTGTGCAGTCCAGCCTGTCCGGTTCGACGGTGGTGGAGAAGAACCTGGACCGGTTGACGCTGTTCATCACCGGCATCTGGCTGGTTTCCATCATCGGGGTGGCCCTGCTGATCAAGTACCGGTGACCCGTCGGCGGGCGGAGCGCGTGATCCGCACCGATACTGGGACGCATGGTTGACGTTTCCGACATCGCGCTCGAACCCATCGGCGCCGTGCAACGCACGCTCGTCGGTCGCGAGGCGACAGAGCCGATGCGCGCCGACATCCGGCTGCTGGGCGCCATCCTCGGCGACACCGTGCGCGAGCAGAGCGGGGACGAGGTTTTCGACCTCGTGGAGCGCGCCCGGGTGGAGTCGTTTCGGGTGCGCCGCTCCGAGATCGAGCGGGTCGACTTGGCGCGCATGTTCGACGGAATCGACATTCACCAAGCGATCCCGGTCATCCGGGCATTCAGCCACTTCGCGCTGCTGGCCAACGTGGCCGAGGACATCCACCGGGAGCGTCGCCGCGCCATCCACGTCTCCGCAGGCGAGCCGCCGCAGGACAGCAGCCTAGCCGCGACCTACGCGAAACTCGATGGGGCCGAACTTGATTCGGCGACGGTGGCCGACGCGCTGCGAGGCGCCCTGATCTCCCCGGTGATCACCGCCCACCCCACCGAGACCCGGCGGCGCACCGTCTTCGTCACCCAGCACCGGATCACCCAGCTGATGCGGTTGCACGCCGAGGGGCACACCGAAACCGATGAGGGGCGCAACATCGAGCGTGAGTTGCGCCGCCAGGTCCTCACCCTGTGGCAGACCGCGCTGATCCGGTTGTCCCGCTTGCAGATCACCGACGAGATCGAGGTCGGGCTGCGTTATTTCGCCGCGGCGTTCTTCCAGGTCATTCCGCAGGTCAACGCCGAGGTCCGGGACGCGTTGCGGGCGCGGTGGCCCGACACCGACCTGCTCGCCGCGCCGATCCTGCGGCCCGGCTCCTGGATCGGCGGCGACCGCGACGGCAATCCGAACGTGACCGGCGACGTGGTGCGCCAGGCCACTAGCAGTGCCGCGTTCACCGCGCTGTCGCATTACCTGGAAGAGCTCACCGCCCTCGATCAGGATCTGTCGATGTCGGCGCGACTCGTCCCCGTCACCGCGGGGCTGGCGGAACTGGCCGAGGGCTGCGGGGAGAAGGCCCGTGCCGACGAGCCGTACCGGCGGGCGGTGCGGGTGATCCGCGCCCGGCTCACCGCGACGGGCGCCGAGATCCTGGACAGCCGGCCGCAGCACGAGCTGGACCTCGGCCTGGCACCGTATTCCGCCCCGGCCGAGCTGCAGGCGGACTTGGACACCATCGACGAGTCGCTGCGCGCACACGGCAGTGCACTGCTGGCCGACGACCGTCTCGCCCTGCTACGAGAAGGCGTGAGCGTCTTCGGGTTTCACTTGTCCGGGCTGGACATGCGGCAAAACTCCGACGTCCACGAAGAGGTGGTGGGGGAGCTGTTGGCGTGGGCCGGGGTGCACCCGGACTACGCCTCGCTTCCCGAGGACGAGCGGGTCGAGCTGCTGGCCGGCGAGCTGGGTACCCGCCGCCCGCTGGTCGGCGACCGCGGGGGCCTGTCCGACCTGGCCCGCAAGGAGCTCGACGTCATTGGCGCCGCGGCGTATGCCGTCGGGCGCTACGGCCCGGCCGCGGTACCCAACTACGTCATCTCCATGTGCCGCTCGGTCTCCGACGTCTTGGAGGTGGCGATCCTGCTGAAAGAGGGCGGGCTGCTGGATGCCTCCAGGCCCGAACCGTATTGCCCGGTTGCCATCTCGCCGCTCTTCGAGACGATCGACGATCTGCATAACGGCGCGGCCATCCTCGACGCGATGCTGGAGCTTCCGCTGTACCGGGCGGTCGTCGACGCGCAGGGCGGCCGTCAGGAGGTGATGCTCGGCTACTCCGACTCGAACAAGGACGGCGGTTACCTCGCCTCCAGCTGGGCGGTCTACCGAGCGGAGCTGGCGCTGGTCGAGGTGGCCCGCAAGGCCGGAATTCGCTTGCGGCTCTTCCACGGTCGCGGCGGTACCGTCGGCCGCGGGGGTGGGCCGAGCTATCAGGCCATCCTGGCGCAACCCCCGGGCGCGGTGAACGGCTCGCTGCGGCTCACCGAGCAGGGCGAGGTGATCGCCGCCAAGTACGCCGAACCGCAGGCGGCCCGGCGCAACCTGGAGAGCTTGGTGGCGGCGACGCTGGAGTCGACGCTGCTCGACGTCGAGGGCCTGGGCGATGCCGCGGAACCGGCCTACGCGGTGCTCGACGAAGTGGCCACCCTGGCGCAGCGCGCCTACGCCGAATTGGTGCATGAAACACCGGGATTCGTCGACTACTTCATGGCCTCGACGCCGGTCAGCGAGATCGGTTCGCTGAACATCGGCAGTCGCCCGACGTCACGCAAACCCACGTCGTCGATATCGGACCTGCGCGCCATCCCCTGGGTGCTGGCGTGGAGCCAGTCCCGGGTGATGCTTCCGGGCTGGTACGGCACCGGGTCGGCGTTCGAGCAGTGGATCGCGGCCGGGCCCGAAAGCGAGAGCGAACGGGTGGCGATCCTGCACGAGCTGTACGAGCGGTGGCCGTTCTTCCGCGGCGTGCTCTCCAACATGGCCCAGGTGCTCGCCAAGAGCGACCTCGGCCTGGCGGCGCACTACTCGGAGCTGGTCGAGGACGAGGAACTGCGGGACCGGGTGTTCGACAAGATCGTGGACGAGCACCGGCGGACCATCGCGATGCACAAGGTGATCACCGGTCACGACGACCTGCTCGCCGACAACCCCGCGCTGGCCCGCTCGGTGTTCAACCGCTTCCCCTACCTGGAGCCACTGAACCACCTGCAGGTGGAGCTGCTGCGCCGCTACCGCTCCGGTGACGACGACGAACTGGTGCAGCGCGGCATCCTGCTGACGATGAACGGATTGGCCAGCGCGTTACGTAACAGCGGGTAGCGGCCTTGAGTCGTTGATCACGGCTCGGTTGTCACGCCGGGCTACGCCGAGCCCGGATCAGACCGATGGTGTGCTGTCCAGATCGGCTGCCCTGCATGAGCATTCATGCTGCGGCGGGCGATCACCAAGTCTGGGCGGCGATCTGGGCGGCCAATCATCAGAAGGCGACTCCTCGAGCGGACACTGTTACACCTGGCCCAGGCAAATGCGGTCAGGCCAGTTGAAACTGTAGGGAATTCCCTGATTCATCGGACTTCTGGCAGGCATACGCTCCGCACAGGGTGAGGGGCGCGCACCGAACCCGTCCGACTCTGGACTGCGCGGCATCAGTGCTCGAAGGGGCTTGCCATGAGAAAACGAGCGACGCAACGTTTCGCAATTCTCACCGCCGCGGCCTGTCTTTTCGGTCTTGTCATCGCGACGCCGATCGTGGCGCCGACTGCCCGCGCCGACCAGTTGGGGAACGGATACGACGTGACTTGCACGCCCGTAGGTACTTCCGGGGCGACGTGCCACATCGCGGGCTGCCCGCGCGTGCAGGGCGACGAGGCCGGGGACGAAGTACACGCCAGATTCAACGCCCAGCCGCAGGAGACGATCGGGAAAGCTTGCAACGACGCGATTGAGGTCAGCACGAGCTCGATGCACCAAACCGTCGACGTCGCCTCTGGATTCACCTTCTCCATCCAAGGTTGCCGTTGGCACAAGATCGGCTCCGACGATTGCGGCGCCTGGTCGATCTACAAGTACACGCCACCTCCGGCGCCCGCGCCGGCGCCGGCGCCGGCGCCGGCGGTGTGCACATCCGGACCGGAGGCGGGAAAGACGCTTCCTCCCGGCTCGTCGTGCTGCCCCGCCGGCTCGGTGGCCTCGGTCGTCCCGGCCGGTCAGCAGTGTCAGGCAGCGCCACCCGTTAATTGCCCGGCGGGCTCGGTGTCCGCGACTGTTCCGGCCGGCCAGCAGTGTCAAGCGGCGCCGCCGCCGAAAGACGCTGTCACCTTGACATTTCAGAAGAATGGCTTCCAGATCAACGCAATCGTCGTCAACAACTCGAACATCGCGGGCCAATGTCAGTACGACGCCGTCAACACCAACGGCATCATCCCAGAGCGGATCGACAATTTTCCCATCGGAGCCAAAGCGACTGTGACACGGACGTATCTGGCTCCTCCGCCCCTGGCGAAATTCCACGCGACGGTGAAGTGCACGGGTGACTTCAACGGCACGAGTGACCAGTTCGGCAACGCTTCGACGGATGTGATCGGCTAGCAAGTGGCCTTCACGGAGCCGCTCGGCTACCTGCAAGTGGGCGGTAGCGCCGCTGCCGCTCCGGGGACGACGACGAACCGGTGCGGCATCCTGCTGACGATGAACGGATTGGCCAGCGTGTTACGGAACAGCGGATGATGGGCATTCGTAGGCCATGTCGGACAACGCGTCCCCCGTCACCGCGGCCCAGGTGGCCCAGAACGGCGTCTTCGAACGGCTCGCCCGCGTCGGGTTCGTCGTCAACGGCGTACTGCACCTGATCGTCGGCTACCTCGCCATCCGGGTCGCATGCGGCGACGGCGGCACCGCGGACCAAACCGGCGCCCTGGCGACGCTGGCCGCCAAACCGGGTGGCCCGCTCGCACTCTGGATCGCCACGGCGGCCCTGCTGGCGATGGGCCTCTGGCGGCTCGTCGAAACCGCCCTCGGCCGATCATGCGACCGGAAGTCGGAGGGCCCGTCGTCGGATGCGTTCTCGCGGGCGAAGGCCCTTGGGCTGGCGGCGGTCTACCTCGCTTTTGCCTACTCCGCATTCGGATTCGCCCGGGGCGCCGGAAGGGCGGCGGATCAACAGAATTCGAGCATCAGCGCGCGCCTCATGGAAACGACCGGCGGCACCATCGCGCTGGTTGCGGGCGGGCTGGTCATCGTCGTGGTCGGGTGTTACCACATCTACAAGGGCGCCAGCCGCAATTTCGTCGACGACCTCCGGGGCAAGTCGGGCGACTTCGTGCGCCGGCTCGGCGTGGCCGGGTATATCGGCAAGGGCGCCGTGATCACCCTGACGGGCGCGCTGGTGATCATCGCCGCGTGTCGCTCGGAACCGAAGAAGGCCACGGGGCTCGACGGGGCCCTGAAGGCACTCGGGGCTCAGCACTATGGGGCGGCGCTGTTGATCGCCGCCGGCCTCGGACTCATCACCTACGGGCTGTACAGCTTCGTGATGGCCCGGTCGACCAAGATGTAGGCCCGGACCCTACTGCGCCGTGCGGTTGCGCAGCCGGTCGAAAACACCCCGCACGGCGTGCTCGGTCATCGCGAGCGGCGTCATCATCGCCTCGCCTACCTTCACCATGTCGTCGAGCCGCCCGACGATCGCCTCAACGGGCTCGACCAGGACGATCAGTCGCCTGGCCAGATCGTCCAGCCGTGACAAGGTGCCGTCCAGGTGGTCCAGGCCGCTTTCCATGCGCTCGACCGTGGCGTTCAGGTTGGAAAGGGAAGTGTTGAGCTCTTTCATGGTCGTGCTTAGGCCGTCGAGGACGTCTTCGACCTGCTCCACCGTCTTGTCGGCGTTCAACGCAGCCTGGGTGAGGGTCTTGATCCGGCTTCGCTCTTGCCCACCGCGCACGGTTCTGTCTGCCATGACCGTCATTATCACCCGGATCAAACCGGGCGGGGGCTAGCTTGGCTGACCCGGATGAGCGGGCAATTTGGCCGCGGCCTGCTCGTCGAGCAGCCACAGCGTGGTTTCCTGCCCGATCGCCCCGGCGGCCGGCACCGAGACCGGCGGGGCGCCGCCGATGGCCGCGGCCACCGCGTCGGCCTTGGACGCCCCGGACACCATCAGCCAGACCTCGCGCGAACGCTGGATCGCGGGCAGCGTCAGGGTGATTCGTTGGGGAGGCGGCTTGGGGGAGTCCTCCACCGGGACCACCATGCGGCTCGTTTCCAGCACGGCGGGGGTGTCGGGGAACAGCGAGTTGATATGGCCCTCCGGGCCCATGCCCAACAGGTGCACGTCGAAATTCGGAATGGGCTGGCCGGGTTCGGCGTTGGCCGCCAGCAGCTGTTCGTAGGCCAGCGCGGCGGCGGCGAGGTCGGTGCCGAATTCGCCGTCACTGGCCGGCATCGTGTGCACATGGCTGGACGGAATGTCGATCCGGTCCAGCAACGCCTCCCGCGCCTGCTTGTCGTTGCGCTCTTCGTCGTCCTCGGGGACGTAGCGCTCGTCGCCCCAGAACAGGTGCACCTTGGGCCAGGCGATCTCGTGCCCCGCCAGGGACTTGAGCAATCCGATGCCGTTGCCACCGCCGGTCAGGACGACGAGCGCTCGGTCCCGGGCCGCCACGGCGTTGCGGATGTTATCGGCCAATCGGTTGGCTGCGGCCTCGACCAGCGCCTGACCTTCCGGGAAAACTTCGATGATGGTGCTCACACGTACTGCACTTTCTCAATGCCCTCTAGCGCTAACTGGTAAATCTCATCGGGATCGAGCCGCCGCAGGTCTTCGGCGAGGCACTCGCCGGTTTCCCTGCGGGCCAAGGGAAGCAGAGCCTCCGGCTTGGCGGTGCGACTCAGTGTCGCCGTCCTGCCCTCCTGGGGCCGGCTCAGGACGATGGTCTCGCTCTTGCGTACGAGTTCCACCTTGAGCTCGCCGACCGCGCGGCGCACCGGGCCATCGATGCAACTGGCCAGCCAGCCCGCGAGGATGTCAAGCGCCGGCTCGGTTTTCAAACCGGACACCAGGGCCGACTCGATCGGTTCGTGGGGCGCCAGGTCGACCGCGGAGGTCAACAGCGCCCGCCAGTAGGTGATGCGGGCCCAGGCCAGGTCGGTGTCGCCGGCCGTGTACCCGGGCAGTCGGCCCTTGATCGCCGACAGCGGATCAGTTCCGTTAGTGGCATCGGTGATGCGCCGAATCGCCAACTTGCCCAACGGATCCTGTGCCGGAACGGCCGGCGCGACGTCGGGCCACCACGCCACCACCGGGATGTCGGGGAGCAGGAACGGGGTGACGACGCTGGCGGCGTGCCCGGCGAGCGCCCCGGACAGATTCAGGATCACCACTTCGGTGGCCCCGGTGTCTCCGCCCGCGCGCAGCTGCGCGTCCAGGCGCGGCTCGTCGGCGTACGGGTCACCCCGCATCGTGACGATGATCCGGCTGGGGTGCTCGTGGCTGGCGTTGTTGGCCGCCTCGAGCGACTGTTCGAGGATGGCGTCGCTGTCGGGCGCGATGAGAAGCGTCAGTACCCGGCCCATCGTCACGGCGCCGACCTTCTCCCGCAGTTCCTCGAGCTTCTTGTTGACCGCGGTGGTGGTGGTGTCCGGCATGTCGATAATCAAATGCGCCGCTCCTCAGCATCACTTCGTTCTGCATCGTCGCCGGCGCGAATCACGGCCGCCGCCATTCCCGGCCGGTCCGGCGCAGCATCTCGAACGCGGACTCCGGACCCCAGGTGCCCGCCTCGTACGGCTCGGGCTTGCCGTCGGCCGCCCAGTTATCCAGGACGGGATCCAATATCTGCCAAGCCAATTCGACCTCTTCGTTGACCGGAAACAGGGACGGCTCGCCCAGCAGCACGTCGAGGATCAGCTGTTCGTAGGCTTCCGGCGACTCCTCGGCGAACGCCGAGCCGTAGGAGAAGTCCATGTTGACATCGCGGACCTCCATCGCGGTTCCCGGCACCTTGGAGCCGAACCGCAGCGTGATGCCCTCGTCGGGCTGCACCCGGATGACCATGGCGTTGGCGCCCAGCTCGTCGGTCATGGTGGCGTCGAACGGCAGATGCGGCGCGCGTTTGAAGACGAGCGCGATCTCGGTCACCCTGCGGCCCAGGCGTTTTCCGGTCCGCAGATAGAACGGCACACCGGCCCAGCGCCGGGTGTCGACCTCCAGCGTGATGGCGGCGAACGTCTCGGTGGTGGAGTCCTTGGCGAACCCTTCCTCGTCGAGCAGCCCGACGACCTTCTCGCCGCCCTGCCAGCCGCCGGTGTACTGGCCGCGGCTGGTGGTCTCGTCGAGCGGCTCGGCCAGCTGGGTCGCCGAGAGCACCTTGATCTTCTCGGTCTGCAACGCCGCGGGATTGAAGCTGACCGGCTCTTCCATCGCGGTGAGCGCCAGCAGCTGCATCAGGTGGTTCTGGATGACATCGCGGGCAGCACCGATACCATCGTAATAGCCTGCGCGCCCGCCCAATCCGATGTCCTCGGCCATGGTGATCTGCACATGATCGACGTAGTGCGCGTTCCAGATCGGGTCGAACAACTGATTGGCGAACCGCAGCGCCAAGATGTTGCGGACCGTCTCCTTGCCCAGATAGTGGTCGATGCGGAACACCGCCTCCTCGGGGAAGACGGCGTTGACCGCATGGTTGAGGGCCTGCGCGCTCTCCAGGTCGTGCCCGAACGGCTTCTCGATGACCACCCGGCTCCAGCGATCACCCTGCGGGCGGGCCAATCCGGACTTGTGCAGTTGTTCGCACACCACCGGGAAGGACTTCGGCGGGATGGCCAGGTAGAAGGCGTGGTTACCGCCGGTGCCGCGCTCGGCGTCGAGTTTGTCCAGGGTTTCGGCCAGCCGGGCGAACGACGCGTCGTCATCGAAAGAACCTGGCACGAAACGGAATCCCTCGGCCAGCCGCTCCCAGTTCTCCTCCCGGAAGGGCGTCCGGCAGTGATCCTTGACGGCCTGATAGACCACCTTGCGGAAATCCTGGGTCTCCCAGTCCCGACGGGCGAAGCCCACCAGGGAGAAGCTCGGCGGCAGCAGCCCGCGGTTGGCCAGGTCGTAGATGGCCGGCATCACCTTCTTGCGGGCGAGGTCCCCGGTGACGCCGAAGATCACCACGCCGCAGGGGCCGGCGATCCTCGGCAGCCGCTTGTCGCGCTTGTCCCGTAACGGGTTATGCCATTCTGTAGCGGTACGAGCCGGGCTCATTTCGAGGCGGAATCCAGCTGCTTCTGCGTCTCCTCCAGCAGCTCGGTCCACGAGTCCACGAACTTCTCCACGCCCTCGTTCTCGAGCACCACGAACACGTCGGTCAAGTCGATCCCGACCCCGGCCAGCTTGTCGAACACCTCCTGGGCGGCGGAAGCGGTGCCGGTGACGGTGTCACCCTTGATCTCGCCGTGGTCGGCCACGGCGTCAATTGTCTTCTCCGGCATGGTGTTCACCGTGTTCGGCGCGACCAGCTCGGTGACGTAGAGGGTGTCGGAGTAGTCGGGGTTCTTGACCCCGGTGGAGGCCCACAGCGGGCGCTGCACGCGGGCACCGTTGCCCTTGAGCGCCTCGTAGCGATCGCCGCCCTCGAACACCTCCTGGTAGGCGGCGTAGGCCAGCCGGGCGTTGGCGACCCCGGCCTGGCCGCGCAACGCCAGCGCCTCCTCGGAACCGATCTTCTCCAGCCGCTTGTCGACCTCTGTGTCCACCCGAGACACGAAAAACGATGCCACGGAATGGATCTTGGACACGTCGTGTCCCGCCTCGCGGGCCTTCTCCAAGCCGGCGAGGTAGGCGTCCATCACCTGGCGGTGCCGCTCGACCGAGAAGATGAGCGTGACGTTGACTGAAATCCCTTCCGCCAGCACGGCGGTGATGGCCGGAATGCCGGCCTTGGTCGCCGGGATCTTGATGTATGCGTTCGGCCGGTCGACGATCTTCCACAGCTCGACGGCCTGCGCGGTGGTCTTGTCGGTCTCCGCGGCCAGGCGCGGGTCGACCTCGATGGAGACCCGGCCGTCGACGCCGTCGGACGCTTCCCACTGCGGCCGCAGCACGTCGCACGCGTTGCGCACGTCGTCTGTGGTGACGGTGCGGATGGTGGCGTCGACGTCGGCGCCACGCTCGGCGAGCTCGGCGATCTGACCGTCGTACGTGTCGCCCTCGGCGAATGCCTTCTGGAAGATCGACGGGTTCGTGGTCACTCCGACAACGCTTTTGGTATCGATCAGCTCCTGCAGATTGCCCGACTGCAGCCGCTGGCGCGACAGGTCATCCAGCCAAACGGATACGCCCGCGGCGGACAGCGCCGCAAGGTTTGGGTTCTGAGTCATGTGAATCACCCTTTCTCAGTTGTCCACTACCTGTTCCGCGGCGGCCGCGACGGCTTCTGCGGTGAATCCGAATTCACGGAACAAAGTCTTGTAGTCGGCGGATTCGCCGTAGTGCTCGATCGACACGATCTTGCCGGTGTCGCCGACGAGCTTGTGCCAGGGCTGCGCGACGCCCGCCTCGACGGCCACCCGGGCCGACACCGACGGGGGCAGCACGCTGTCGCGGTAGTCCTCGGGCTGAGATTCGAACCATTCCACGCACGGCATGGACACCACCCGCGCGACAATGTCCTTGTCCGCCAACAGCTTCTGGGCCTCCACCGCGAGCTGAACCTCCGAGCCGGTGGCGATCAAGACGACGTCCGGCTCGTCGCCGCCGGGATCGCCAAGGACGTACCCGCCCTTGGCCACGCCCTCGACGTTGGTGCCTTCCAGTATCGGCACGCCCTGGCGGGTCAGGATCAGCCCGACCGGACCGCTGCCGTTGCCGCGGGCCAGGATGGTGCGCCAGGCGTACGCCGTCTCGTTGGCGTCGGCCGGCCGCACCACCGACAGCTTGGGGATGGCGCGCAGCGCCGCGAGGTGCTCGATCGGCTGGTGGGTCGGTCCGTCCTCGCCGAGCCCGATCGAGTCGTGCGTCCACACGTAGATGGTGTCGATGTCCATCAGTGCGGCCAGTCGCACCGCCGGGCGCATGTAGTCCGAGAACTGCAGGAAGGTGCCGCCGTAGGCCCTCGTCGGGCCGTGCAGCACGATTCCGGACAGGATGGCGCCCATCGCGTGCTCGCGCACACCGAAGTGCAGCGTGCGCCCGTACCAGTCCGCCGTGTAGTCCTTGGTCGAAATCGACGGCGGGCCAAAGGATTTGACGTTGTCCATGGTGGTGTTGTTGCTGCCCGCCAGGTCGGCCGAGCCGCCCCACAACTCGGGAAGCTTCGGACCCACTGCATTGAGCACCTTGCCGGACGCCGCGCGCGTCGCCAGCGCCTTGTCGCCGGGTTCCCAGCGCGGGATGTCGGCGTCCCAGCCGTCGGGCAATTCCTCCGCGGTCAACCGGTCCAGCAGTGCCTTGCGGTCGGGTTCGCGCTCCGCCCAGGCGTCGAAGTCCGCCTGCCACTTCTCGTGCGCTTCCTTGCCCCGGTCCACCAGCTTGCGGGTGTGGGCGATGACCTCGTCGCGCACCTCGAACTTCTTCTCGGGATCGAAGCCCAAAATCTCCTTGACGGCCGCGACTTCCTCGTCACCCAGCGCCGCGCCGTGCGCCTTGCCGGTGTTCATCAACTTCGGTGCCGGAAAGCCGATGATGGTGCGCAGCTCGATAAACGACGGCCGGTCGGTGACAGCCTTGGCGTTGGCGATGGCCTCCTCGATGCCGACGACGTTCTCGCCGCCCTCCACCCGCTGCACGTGCCATCCGTAGGCCTCGTAGCGCGCGGCGGTGTCCTCGCACAGCGCGATGTTGGTGTCGTCCTCGATCGAGATCTGGTTGTGGTCGTAGAACACGATCAGGTTGCCGAGCTGCTGCACGGCCGCCAGCGACGACGCCTCGGAGGTCACGCCCTCCTCGATGTCGCCGTCGGAGGCGATCACGAAGATGAAGTGGTCGAACGGGCTGGTGCCCGGAGCGGCGTCGGGGTCGAACAGCCCGCGCTCGTAGCGCGACGCCATCGCCATGCCCACCGCCGAGGCCAGGCCCTGGCCGAGCGGACCGGTGGTGATCTCAACGCCCTTGGTGTGCCGGAACTCCGGGTGCCCGGGCGTCTTGGATCCCCAGGTGCGCAACGACTCGATGTCGGACAGCTCCAGGCCGAACCCACCCAGGTAGAGCTGGATGTACAGCGTCAGGCTGCTGTGCCCGCAGGACAACACGAACCGGTCCCGACCCAGCCAGTAGGTGTCGCTGGGATCGTGTTTCATCGTGCGCTGGAACAGGGTGTAGGCCAGGGGAGCCAGGCTCATCGCCGTTCCGGGATGTCCGTTGCCAACCTTTTGGACCGCGTCGGCGGCCAGCACCCGAATGGTGTCGACGGCGGCCGAGTCGAGCTCGGACCAGTCGTCGGGGAGGTGCGGTTGGGTCAGCGTCGAGATCTCTTCGAGTGTGGTCACAGACTCAGTCCTTGGGGTCATCAAGCTGATCAATCCCACCCTAGTGCGGGAGGGCCGGCTCTTGCAGTGCAGGTTTTGGGTACCCGCAGCCGGCTGGTGTGAAAATTACGCGGTGGCCGTCGACCCGTAACATTCAGTTCGGAAATCTGGGAGAAGTCTGGGTGAATGGACCCTGCGGGCAGGCCATTACCGGCCCGCGGTCTACCATCGTGTGTAGTAGATGCTGCGCGCTGCTGCGACCCCAAGGAGTTATTGCGTGAGCGTTCGCGGGCGCGTCGCCCCAAGCCGAGTACCGAGCCGAGTGCTTGGCACGGTGCTCGCGTATTTGGCACTGACCAAGCCGCGGGTCATCGAGCTGCTCCTCGTCACCACCATTCCGGCCATGCTGCTCGCCCACCGGGGCACCGTGGACCCGCTGCTGATCCTCAACACGTTAATCGGTGGGATGCTGGCCGCCGGGGGAGCCAACACGCTCAACTGCGTGGCCGACGCCGACATCGACAAAGTGATGAAGCGCACGGCGCGCCGGCCGCTGGCCAGGGCCGCGGTCCCGCGCAGCCACGCGCTGGTGTTCGGGCTGGCGCTGTCGGTGGCATCGTTCTTCTGGCTGTGGCGGACGACGAACATGCTGTCGGCACACCTGGCCGGCGCCACCATCGCCTTCTACGTGCTGGTTTACACGCTGCTGCTCAAGCGGCGCACGTCGCAGAACGTCGTGTGGGGCGGCGCCGCCGGCTGCATGCCGGTGATGATCGGCTGGTCGGCCGTCACCGGCACCATCGGCTGGCCGGCGCTGGTGATGTTCGCGATCATCTTCTTCTGGACGCCGCCGCACACCTGGGCGCTGGCGATGCGTTACAAGGACGACTACAAAGCGGCCGGCGTCCCGATGCTGCCCGCCGTGGCGACCGAGCGTCAGGTCACCAAGCAGATCCTGATCTACACCTGGCTGACGGTGGCGGCGACGCTGGCGCTGGCGCTGGCCACCGGCTGGCTCTACGCGGCGGTCGCCGTGGTCGCCGGGGTGTGGTTCTTGGCGATGGCCCACCAGCTCTACGCCGGGGTTCGCGCCGGCGAGCCCGTCAAGCCGCTGCGGTTGTTCCTGCAATCGAACAACTACCTCGCGGTGGTGTTCTGCGCATTGGCGGTCGACTCGGTGATCGCACTGCCGCATTTGTTCTGACGCCTACGACCTAGCCACATCGGCCACACCGTCTCTCCGGCGGCGCGGGTGGCCCTCGAGTGCCCGCCCCAGAGCGACTGCGCGTCCGCGCGTGCACAGTCGCTCGGAGGCGGGACGATGGCAAGTTCCTCCCGCGCAGAGGCCGATGGGGCAGATGTGACCTGATTTGGGCCGCTGAGGTCTGCACCCAACCGCTCTCGGTGGACCTCTCAGTGGACCTTAGTCACATCCCAGCTG
Organism: Mycobacterium sp. 852014-50255_SCH5639931; assembly: GCF_001665605.1. Classification (GTDB taxonomy): domain Bacteria; phylum Actinomycetota; class Actinomycetes; order Mycobacteriales; family Mycobacteriaceae; genus Mycobacterium; species Mycobacterium paraffinicum. The sequence continues at coordinate 43,745 of NZ_LZSV01000026.1, read as the reverse complement.
CCGAAGGGCTCGGATCGCGCACAAAGGGTTCTCGTCGTTTCACCCACACGCAACGATGAGACAACGAGCACATGTCCAGGTATTCCGCCGGTTCTCATGCCGCCGCAACGAGTTCGGGGAGGGGAATTACCACAATGAAGCCGGTCACGATCGACCCGCGCTCGCACGATGCGGTGATCTTCGGTCTCGACGGCGTGATCGGGCCGGGAACCGATGACGACGCGTTGGAGTCGACTGTTGCGCTAGCAGAGAAGCTGCGGACGGCCGGCGTCGCGACGGCTGCCTATTCCCTGGCTGCGGAGCCCGGACAGGCGATGGCAGCGGCTCGGATCGCCAAAGCGTTCACCGTCTGGTTCGACCATGCCCCAGGAGTACCCGAAGTTCCCCCGCTGCCGGACCCGACGGTTTTATTGGCGGCCGCCCGCAAGTTGGGGGTGGTCCCGCAGCGGTCGGTGGTCGTCGACGGTGCGGATTCCGGGGTGGAGGCCGCACGCGAAGGTGGCTTCGCGCTCGTCGTCGGTGTCGGCCGGGGCGGCCAAGCCGACAAGCTCCTGCGTTGCGGCGCCGACGTCGTCGTCCCCGATCTCGCTTACGTCGACGTCACAACGGGGCACAAACGCATGTCACAGCGTCCCAACGCGCTGGACTCGTACGGTCAAGTCATCGGTATTGCCGCCGGCCGACAGCCATTCATCTGCCTGGATTACGACGGCACGTTGTCGCACATCGTGCCGGACCCCGATACCGCCAATCTTGTCGAGGGCGCAGCCGAGGCGCTCGCGCATCTGGCGAAGCAGTGCCCGGTCGCGATACTGTCCGGCCGGGATCTGGCGGATATCCGCGCTCGGGTCGGGGTACCGGGAATCTGGTATGCCGGCAGCCACGGCTTTGAGTTGATGGCACCCGACGGCAGCCACCACCAATACGAAGCGGCCGGCGCCGCGGAACGTGTGCTCGGGAACGCTGCGGACGACATTCGCGGCGAACTGAGCCGGATTCCGGGAGCGCACGTCGAACACAAGCGGTTCGCAATCGCGGTGCACTACCGCAATGTCGCACCCGACCGCGTGGCCGAGGTGATCGCGGCGGTACGCCGGCGAGGTCTTCGGCCTGGGCTGAGGCTGACGACCGGTCGCAAGGTCGTCGAGCTGCGGCCGGACATCGGCTGGGACAAGGGCACCGCCCTCACCTGGATCCGCGATCGCATCTTTGACACGGAACGGGTGCTGCCCATCTATATCGGTGATGACATTACCGACGAGGATGCGTTCGATGCGGTTCGCTTCAGCGGAATCGGGATACTGATCCGGCACGACGAAGATGGCGACCGGCCGACCGCTGCCAGCTTCACGCTGAGAAGCCCCACCGAAGTCCGTGACTTCGTCCAGCGCGGCGGCAGGTGGCTGGCATATCAGCGCGAGACGCACAGTCGCGCTTGGACTCTCACGTTCGAGGGTTACGACCCTCCCAACGAAAAGCTGCGCGAAGCACTGTGCACGGTCGGTAACGGTTACTTCGCCACCCGCGGGGCCGCGCCGGAATCGAGGGCCGGCCAGATTCATTACCCGGGAACGTACGCGGGCGGCGTGTACAACCGGCTTGACGACCTGATCGGCGGAACCCGAGCAGAACACGAAAGCCTGGTGAATCTGCCCAACTGGCTTCCGCTTACCTTTCGCATCAACGATGGCGACTGGTTCGACGTCGACGCGGTGAAATTGCTGTCCTACCGACAAACCCTCGACCTCCGTAGCGCGGTGCTGATGCGCCAACTGCGTTTTCGCGACGACGCCGGCCGCACCACCTCAGTGACACAGCAGCGGTTCGTAGCGATGCACGTCGTACACGTGGCCGCGATGGAAACCACCATCGTGGCCGAGGACTGGTCGGGAACTGTCGAATTCCGGTCGACGATCGACGGAAACGTCCGCAACTCGGGGGTAGAGCGTTATCGAGACTTGGCCTGCAATCACCTGCAGGGACTGGAAAAGCGCGTGCTGTCGGAAAACTCGGTGCTGATGACCGTCGAGACCACCCAATCGAAGATCCCGGTCGCGCTGGCCGTGCGGACCAGCATCTGGCATGGCGACGCGCCGGCGCCCGCAACCTACCGACTACTCGACGAAGAATTCGAAATCGGCCATCAGATCTTCACCGATCTGCGAGAGGGTCAGGCGCTGACCGTGGAGAAGATCGTCGTTTTGGTGACCGGGCGTGATGTTGCCACATCCCATCCGGCCACTGGCGCCGAACGCAGGCTCGGCCGGCAGCCGCGGTACGCCGAGATATGTGACGCCCACAAGACCGCCTGGGCACATCTGTGGGAACGGCTGTCCTTCGAATTCGGCAACCACGCCGAGCACTTGCGCGTCCTGCGCCTACACCTGCTGCACCTGATGCAGACGGTGTCGTACAACAGCGAGGAACTCGATGTAGGGGTACCAGCCCGCGGGCTGCATGGTGAGGCATACCGCGGGCACATTTTCTGGGACGAGCTATTCATCTTCCAGGTATTGAACCTGAGAGTGCCCACGGTCACCCGATCGCTGCTGCGCTACCGATATCGCCGCCTGATGGAGGCCCGCCGCCTCGCCAAGCTGGCCGGTTACCGTGGCGCGATGTACCCGTGGCAGTCCGGCAGCGATGGGCGCGAGGAAAGTCCGGAGCGACACCTGAATCCGAAGTCCGGCCGGTGGCTGCCCGATCCCAGCCATCGTGCGCACCACATCGGCATCGCCGTCGCCTACAACGTGTGGCAGTTCTACCAAGCCACGGGCGATCTGGCGTACCTGATCGACTACGGGACCGAGATGCTGGCCGAGATAGCCCGGTTCTGGGTGAGCAGGGCCACTTACGACTCCGACCGAGATCGCTACAGCATCAACGGGGTCGTCGGACCCGACGAATTCCACGCAGGCTATCCGGACCGGCCATATGAGGGGGTAAACAACAACGCGTATACGAACGTGATGGCGGCCTGGGTGATCCTGCGGGCTATCGACGCGCTCGAGCTGATGCCGCTGCCCAACCGGTTGGATTTGCGCGAGAAGCTAGAACTGACCGACGACGAGCTGACCCAGTGGGACCACGTCAGCCGGCGCATGTTCGTCCCGTTCCACGATGGCATGATCAGCCAGTTCGAAGGATATGAGGAACTGGCGGAACTGGATTGGGATTCCTACCGGCAGCGCTACGGCAACATTCAGCGCCTCGACCGCATTCTTGAAGCCGAGGATGACGACGTCAACCGGTACCAAGCGTCCAAGCAGGCCGATGCACTGATGCTGCTCTACCTGCTGTCATCGGACGAACTGCGCGAGCTGTTAAGCCGGCTCGGCTACCACTTGGCCCCCGCCAAGATCCCGGAGATGGTGGACTACTACCTGGCCCGCACCTCAGACGGGTCGACATTGAGTGCGGTCGTCCACGCATGGGTGCTGGCCCGGGCCAATCGCGATCGCGCGCTGGAGTTCTTCCAGAAAGCGCTCGCATCCGACATCTCCGACATCCAGGGCGGCACCACTTCCGAAGGTGTTCACCTGGCCGCGATGGCCGGCAGCGTCGACTTCGTGCAGCGGTGCTTCACCGGTCTGGAGATCCGTGGTAATCGCATCGTACTGTCTCCGCAATGGCCAGAATACCTTGGGCCACTGGGCTTTCCGCTGCATTACCGAGGTAGCCACCTGCACGTGCGGGTCAGCGGTAAGGGTGCGGAGATCAGCGTCGACCCACGCGATGTCCCACCGGTCGAAGTCGAGTGCCGCGGACGAGTGGAACGGTTGATGCCGGGCAGCGTCGTTCGATTCACCTGAAAACCTATGGCACCAGCACGACCGAGCCGACGGTCTTACGCCCTTGCAGGTCGCGGTGGGCCCGGGCGGCGTCGGCCAGTGGGTAACGCCGGCTCACGGTGACGCTGATCGAGCCCGTGGCGATTGAGTCGAATAATTCCCCTGCGCGCCAAGCGAATTCTTGTTTACTACGGGTGAAGTGGCCAAGCATCGGCCGAGTCAGGTACACCGAGCCGGCGGCGTTGAGGCGCTGCGGGTCCACGGGGGGTACCGGTCCACTGGCGGCACCGAACAACGCGAGCGTCCCCCGGATGGCGAGGCTGGCCAGGCTGGCATCGAACGTGTCGGCCCCAACCCCGTCGTACACCGCTGCCACACCCACACCATCGGTTAGATCGCGGATCTGCCTGCCGAACTCGCTGGGGTCGTCGCCTGGGTAATCGAGCACGTCGGTGGCGCCGGCCTGTCGGGACAGTTCCGCCTTGGCCGGTGTGGACACCGTCGTAATCACCCGGATGCCCAGGCTGGTGGCCCACTGCGTCAAGATCAGCCCGACCCCGCCCGCGCCGGCGTGCACCAATACGGTGTCGCCGGCCTGCACCGGATACACCGACTTGAGCAGGTAATGCGCGGTCAAGCCCTTCAGCAGCACCGACGCCGCCGCGTCGGAACTCACGCCGTCCGGCACGGGTGCCGTCAAAGTCGCTGGGGCGGTGGCGTACTCGGCGTAACCGCCCGACGCCGACGCGCTGACCACCCGGTCGCCGACGCGGAAACCGTCGGCGCTGTCACCCGCAGCGGCGACGGTGCCGCACACTTCCGAACCGAGGATGAACGGCAGCTCGCGCGGGTACTGGCCCGAGCGGAAGTAGGTGTCGATGTAGTTGACGCCGATCGCCTCGGCCTTGATCAGCACCTCGCCGGGCCCGGGCGCGGGCTGTGGTGCGTCGACGTAGCGCAGCACCTCGGGGCCGCCGGTTTCGCTCACTTCGATTGCGTGCATGTGCTTATCATGCCTGGGCATGAAACTCGCCCGTCCGGACATCTTCCATCCCCGCATCGTGCTGGCGGGGCCCGGCGGTGGGGGCCGGGAAGCGGCCAGAAGTGGAGCCGGGCAATCGGGCCAGCGCCCGCGACACCCCGACGATGTCGGCCTGGTGCCCGCGTTGCGAACTCGTGGACTACACGCCCGCTGGCGGTCCTGGGACGACCGCGAGACCGTGCGCGCTGACCTGGTCATCCTGCGTGCGACCGCGGACGATCCGGACCGACGCGACGAATTCTTGGCCTGGGCGCGGCGGGTGCGCCACCTGCTCAACCCGCCCGACGCGGTCGCTTGGAACCTCGAGGAGCGGTATCTACGCGACCTGGAGAACGACGGGGTGCCGACTGTGCTTGACGGCCCGCGTGACCGGCACGTGGCGCAGTCGGCGTTGATCTTTCTCGGCGGCAAGCAATCGCACGCCTGGCCGGACGAGCCGGAGTTCGAAGCGTGGGACCTCGGCTACGCCGCGCTCGCGGCGGCCGCGGATCGCGCCGGAATCGCCGTGCGCGACCTGCTCTACGCGCGCGCCGACGTGGCCGGGGATCGGCTGGTGCGGCTCGACCTCGTCGCGCCGGCGCTGGGCTGGCGGCACCTGGACGCCGCCACCCGCGAGCGCGCCCAGCGCGAGTTCGCGCTGGCCGTGGAGTCAGCCTGCGAGCGGCTCGGGCTCGGCCCGTTCTCGCATCGACGCCCATAGCGCCGCGGTCGCCGCGGTGCACGCCGCGGCCCCGGCCACGTGCAGGGCGACCAGCGCGGCGGGCACCCCGGTGAAGTACTGGGCGGTGCCGACCGCGGCCTGTGCGCACACCAGGGCGAGCAGCACGATCAGGCGCCGCAGGATGGGCCGGGCGGCGCGCACCGCCAGCAGGCCGAAGGCCAGCCCGACCAGCAGGGCGAGGTAGGCGACCAGCAGCGAGGAGTGCGCGTGGACCAGGGTGTCGACGGCGACCTCGAGCCGCGGCACCGTGCGGGTGGGGCTGCGGTCACCCGCGTGCGGCCCGGCGGCCGTCACCAGCGTGCCGGTGACCAGCACCACGGCCAGGTCCAGGCCGATCAGCGCCGTCAGGGCGCGCAACGGCCGGGCCACGCGCCGGTGCACCACTCCGTCGTCGGGCTCGCCGATCTTGACGTAGAGCAGCACCGACAGCCACACCATCGTCATCGAGGTGAGCAGGTGGATGGCCACCGTCCACCACAGCAGCCCGGTACGCACGGTGATGCCGCCGATGACCGCCTGCACCACCGTCGACACCGGCATCAGCCACGCGTACACCAGGACTTCCCGGCGTCGGCGGGCCCGGGTCACGGCCAACACGGCCAGCGCCGCGGCGACGACCACCGCGAAGGTGATCATGCGATTGCCGAACTCGACCGCCTGGTGGACGCGCGGCACCTCGGCGTGCGCGACCGGGACGAAGCTGCCCGGAAAGCACTGCGGCCAGGTGGGACAACCCAGCCCCGACGCGGTGACCCGGACGATCGCTCCGGTGACGGCGATGCCGCCCTGGGTGAGGATGACGGCCGCGGCGATGAGGCGCTGGACGCGCACGCTCGGATTGGGGAGGAGGTCCACCAACCGCATCAGCGTTCGTCCCACGGGCATGGCCCGATGGTAGGCCAACGAAAACTACGTCCTGTAGTAAGCCCTCGCGTCGTCGAGATTGCCGTGACGGCTGTTCCGGCGGCGCCCCCCACGACCATGGCGCCAATCTCGACGCCCCGTCAGGTGAACCGAAACCAGCGCAGCGCCGCCAGCGCCGCGAGCGCCCCCCACACCGCCAGGACGACGATGCCGAACCAGTCCACCGACAGGACCATCGCCCGCGACAGGGCCTCGGTCAGCGCGCCCGACGGGGTGAGCCGGGCCGCCCACTTGACGCCGGTCGGGATCATCCCGGATTCCATCGTCAGCGCGCCGAGCCCGGCGAAGACGAACCACAGCAGGTTGGCGATCGCGAGCACGATCTCGGCCCGCAGCGTCCCGCCCAACAACAGCCCGAGGGCGGTGAAGCCCGCAGTGCCCAGCGCGATGACCGCCGCACCCAGCGCCAACGCGGCCAGGGCGGGCCGCCAGCCCAGCGCAAACCCGATGGCGCCCAACAGGATTGCCTGCAGGAACACCACGGTGACCACGGCCAGCGCCTTGCCGGCGATGATGCCCCAGACCGGCAGCGGGGTCGCCCCCAACCGCTTGAGCGCGCCGTAGCGGCGGTCGAAGGCGACCGCGATGGCCTGCCCGGTGAAGGCGGTCGAGATGACCGCGAGGGCCATGATGGCCGGGACGAAGGTGGCGGCGCGGTTGTGCCCGAAGGAGCCGAACGGCAGCAGCGTGAGCCCGATCAGGAGCGTGATCGGGATGAACATGGTCAGCAGCAGCTGCTCGCCGTTGCGCAGCAGCAGCTTGAGCTCGAGGCCGAACTGCGCGGCCAGCATCCGCGGCACCGTGCTGGGTCGCGGGTCGGGGGTGAAGGTCCCCGCGGGGAAGACGTTCGATTGGGTCACTGCCGCAACTTCCTGCCGGTGAGGTCGAGGAACACGTCCTCGAGGCTGCGCTGCTCGACGCGCATGTCGGTGGCGAGCACGTCGATCCGCGCGCACCACGCCGTCACGGTGGCCAGCACCTGCGGGTCGACCGGGCCCTCGACCAGATACTCGCCCGGCGTCACCTCGCTGGCGCGGTAATCCTCCGGCAGGGCGGCGGTCAGCAGCGACAGGTCGAGCCGCGGCGGAGCGGTGAACCGCAGCTCGTCCTTCGCGCCGGTGCGCATCAGCTCCGCCGGTGTGCCGGCGGCCACCGTCGCCCCGTGGTCGATGATGACCAGCCGATCGGCGAGCTCCTCGGCCTCCTTGAGTTGGTGGGTGGTCAGCAGCACCGTCACGCCGTCGCGGCGCAGCGCGTCGATCAGTTCCCACACCAGCAGCCGGGCGTGCGCATCCATGCCCGCGGTGGGTTCGTCGAGGAAGACCAGTTCGGGGCGGCCGACCAGCGCGCACGCGAGCGCGAGCCGCTGCTGCTGCCCGCCGGACAGCCGTCGGTAGGTGGTGCGGGCGGCATCGGTGAGGCCCAGGGTGTCCAGCAGCCACGCCGGGTCCAGCGGGTCGGCGGCGTAGGAGGCGACCAGGTTGAGCATCTCGCCCGCGCGGGCGCTGGGATAGCCGCCACCGCCCTGCAACATCACCCCGATGCGGGTGCGCAGGCGGGCGTTGTCGGCGATCGGGTCCAGCCCGAGCACCTCGATGGTGCCGGCGTCCGGGCGCACGAAGCCCTCGCACATTTCGACCGTCGTGGTCTTGCCGGCGCCGTTGGGGCCGAGCAGGGCGAGCACTTCGGCGGCGTGCACCTCGAGGTCGAGATCGGCGACGGCCGTGGTGGATCCGTAGTGCTTGCTCACCCCGCGCAGTCGCACGACTGTTTCAGGAACGTCCGAGCTCACGTGGAATCAGCGTAGGCGTCGGGCACCGCCTGGGAACGAGGGGTGGCCAGGGGGGCCTGAGCGTTCTCGGGCGCGGGCGCGGTTTCGGCGGCCGTCTCCGGCGCTTCGGCGCCCTCGGATGGGAGCCGCCGCCACGGCAAGCGGGTGTACGTCAGCGCGATGAGCCCCGCGACGATGACGGTGCTGGCCAAGGTGGCGTCCACGATCTGGAACAGCGCGAAGCGGTCCCCGTTGGCCGTCGGGCCGAAGATGCCGACGACGAGGGTGATGACGATGACCGCCACCCGGAATCCGCTGCGGGTCGCCCAGGCGGCCAGCGGAATGATCGCCCACAGCAGGTACCAGGGCTGTACGACGGGAAACAGCAGCACGGTGACGCCCAGCGCCACGCCCAGGCCACCGATCGGGTGCAACCGGCCGCGGAAGACGGCCACCAGCAGCCAGCCCACCATCACCGTGATGATCAGCACGCCGATGGCGCGGGTGAGCCCCAGCACCGCGGTGGTGTGATCGCCGAATCCCAGCAGGATCCCCACCTGCCCGGTGCCCAGGGCGAGCAGGGTGGGCGGCGACATCCAGCTGCGGACGACGTTGGCGGTGCCGAGCGTGTAGATCCAGCCGAACCCCAGGCCGCTGGCCCAGCCGACCGCCGCCATCACCGCCAGCGACAGCGTCGTCATCGCGCCGCCGGCCAGCAGCAGCGCCCGCAGGTTGCCCCCGCAGCGGTAGGCCAGCGCCATCGTGACGAACCCGAGGGCCAGCAGCGACGGCAGTTTCACCTGCGACGACAGCGTGATCAGGACGGCGCCGGCCAGCAGCATGCCCAGCGGCTCCCAATCGGGGCCGGGCCGCCAGGAGGCCGGCAACAGCCGCGGAGAATCGATGCCCCGCAGCGCGAACTCGGCGCCCGCGAGCATCAGCCCGAGCATCAGCGCCTCGTTGTGCACGCCGGCGACCAGATGCATGATCAGCAGCGGATTGGCCGCGCCCAGCCACAGCGCGCTGACCTCGGCGACGCCGCAGCGCCGGGCCAGCCGCGGGGTTGCCCACACGATCAACCCCACGCCGATCAGCTCCACCAGTCGGTGACACAGCACGGCGGCGACGATGTTCTCCCCGGTGACCGCCGAGATGCCGCGCCCGATCCACAGGAAGAGCGGGCCGTAAGGCGCCGGCGTCTCCCGCCAGAGCGTGGGGACCGACAGCGTGAAGACGTGGGACAGGCCGAGTCCGGACGCCGGCCCCACCCGGTAGGGGTCGAGCCCTTCCAAAGAGATCTGGCTCTGGGCCAGGTACGAGTAGACGTCCTTGCTGTACATCGGCGGCGCGATCAGCAGCGGCAGCGTCCACAACAGCAGGGTGCGGTCCAGGTCACCTCGGGACATTCGCCTGCTGCCCAACGCGAACCGGCCGAGCATCAGCCAGGCCAGCGCCATCATGACCGCGCCGGTCGTCGTCATCGTCAGCGACACCGTCTGGATCCGCGACGGCAGGTTGAGCAACCGCACCCCGAAGGTGGGGTCCTGCACGACGGGCCGGGCCCCGGCGCCGAGCGCGCCGATCGCCATCAGGATGGTGCCGGTGGCGCCGAACAGGCGGGTGCGCAGCAGCGCGGTGAGCTCGCTATCGTTCAGCGGCGTGCCCACCGCCTGCTCGTCGCCATGCAAGCTGGCGATCGACGAGCTCAGCACGTGGTGGCGGGCTGCCATCAGAGCAGCGTAGCCGTCGGGGCACCCCGCCCGTTGGCTCGCCGCCGCCATCACACCGGTCGGAGGCTCATTGAGGCCTCGAAGACGGTTGGTCCTTTCCTTGATGTCGGTGCTGTGCCTGGCAACTCCGACTGGGTTGGCTCGCGGCGACAACGGTGAGGTGTCCTACCGCTTCTCCTGCAGCTGGGACTCGCTGACGGCGGACTTCGCCAGCCGCGACGCGCTGCCGCAAACCGACGATCCTCCGGCCCAGTGGTACCGCACCGACGCCGAGGGCCAATACGTGAACAGGGGATGGGGACCACGGGCAAAAGCCCTGCCGCCGCCGAGCATTCCGCAAAATGCGCGTTGCGATCCCGCCGCCTGGAAGCGGGAACGGATCCTCGCGGTGGCGATGCGTTACATCTACGCGCCCGGCAATCCGCTGGGGCTGCAATACCGCCACCATCACATCCCCGGCTGGGAACCACCGGCCTCGACCTATGCCGGTGTGTCCGAAGAGAATCCCGATGCCGATGCCCCACCCGGGCCGACGGCCTGGGGTCCGGGACGAGGTCTGGACTGTTCCAATTTCACCGCTTGGACCTACAACTACGGCCTGGCCATCAAGTTCGGCGGCAATGTCCACCAACAGGCGGAGGGCACCGCCGGTCCGATGGGCCGACGCATCCCGAAAGAGGGACCGTTCCAGCCCGCGGATCTGATCTAATTGCACCCCAACGGAAGTGCCGAGGCCTCGCACGTGGTCATTTACGTCGACGACGATCACATCATCGACAGCCGGGTCAGCGCCCAGAACCTCATCGGAGTCCAGGTCCGCAATCGGGTCGGCTGGTACCGGGACGCGGTAATCGTTGCGTGGCGGCCGATCGGCTGAGACGAGTCACGGAGATCGGCGCGACGGCCGGGCTCGGCGCGGCGGCGAGGCACTGCATCCGGTTGACAAGGCCCTTCGCGCTAGCCTCGCCTTCGTGGCGATTCGCGACCATGGCGACCCAGGGGACGCACCCTCCGTGCCGCCACCCCTGCGCTCGCCGACTAACGAGGCCCGCCCGTCCGCGGCGGAGCAGGCCCGCAGCATCGCCGCCGCCACCAACGTCGCCACGCTGGCCACGTTGACCGCTGACGGCGACCCGTGGGCGTCATTGGTGGCCTATGGACTGCTGGACGGGATGCCCGTGCTGTGCGTCTCGAGCCTGGCCGAGCACGGCCGCAACCTCGCGCGGGACCCGAGGGCCAGCCTGTCGATCGTGGCGGCGAGCGGCGACACCGACCCGCTGGCCGGCAGCCGAATCACCCTGGCCGGGGTGGTCGCGAAGCCCGCGGGGTCCGAGCACGGCGACGCCCGGGCGGCATACCTGACGGCGGTCCCCGCCGCCCGGCACTACCTGGACTTCAGCGACTTCAGCCTGTGGGTGCTACGGGTTCAGCGGGTGCGCTGGGTAGGTGGATACGGTCGGATGGACTCGGCCACCGGCGATCAGTACGCGGCCGCCTCCCCGGATCCGGTTGCGCCCGCGGCCGCCCGGGCCCTCGCACATCTCAACGCCGACCACGCCGACTCGCTGGCCGCCATGGCCCGAATCTTCGGCGGCTACCCCGACACCGACACGGCACTGTGTACCGGCGTCGACCGCTACGGCCTGGACCTGCGGGTGCACACCCCCCGCGGGGTGGCCTACGCCCGGGTCGGCTTTCCCGCAAGGTTGGAATCCGCCAACGAATTGCGTTCGGCCACAGCGGCATTAGCCCGTGCCGCGAATCCGGCTATCGACGAACACGGCCCGCATGAAGGCGGTTGATCCGCATCACCGAAGGCGAGCCGGCGAAAACCCCCGCCCTGGCTACTTCTGTTCGCCGTCAGCCTTGCTCAGCGCCCGATCCGCGGTCGAGACCAGCCTGCGGTTGAACTGATACTGGGCGGCGACGAGCTTGTCGGCCAGTTCGATAGCGGCGTCGACAATCTTGGTGCGCAGCGGTTGCACGGCCTCCGGGATTGCCTCGTCAAGGGTCTTGTGGAACGCCCGAAGCGCCTCCGCCGCGGCGTGCTGGCCGGCTTTGGCCGATTCGCGTACCTCGTCGAGCAGGTCGGTCGAATACGATGCGACGGACTTCGATTCAGTCGTCTGAGCCATGTCAATTCCTTCTTTGGGAGATTTCAATACCACCGCCGACGCTATTCGGCGCGGCGGGCCGGCCACTATGGGCGAAGGTCCCAAAGTGGGCGGAGTGTGACCAGCGCAACGCCCGCTCAGGGCACCCTTGGTAGACCGATCCCCGGAATTGCGTCACACTGGTGTTGTGAAAATCCGAACCGACCTCGACGACGCTGCCGTGGGTGCAGCGGCCGCCGCGGTGCGGGACGGCCACACCCGGCGCGCCATCGTGCGCCTGCTGGTGGAATCGGGATCGATCACCGCCGGCGAGATCGGCGACCGGCTCGGGTTGACGGCCGCCGGCGTGCGGCGCCATCTCGACGCCCTGATCGAGGCGGGCGACGCCGAGGCGGTGCCCGCCGCGTCCTGGCAGCAGGTGGGTCGCGGGCGCCCCGCCAAGCGTTTCCGGCTCACCGCGGCGGGCCGCGCCAAGCTCGAGCACGCCTACGACGACCTCGCGTCGGCCGCCATGCGGCAGCTGCGGGAGATCGGCGGGGAGGATGCGGTCCGCACGTTCGCCCGGCGTCGAATCGACGCGATCCTGTCCGGCGTGCCCGCGGCGGACAGCGACGACGACGCCGAAGTCGAGGCGGCCGCCGAACGGGTGGCCGGCGCGCTGACCAAGGCCGGGTACGTCGCCACCACGACACGGGTCGGCGGCCCGATCCACGGCGTGCAGATCTGCCAGCACCACTGCCCGGTGTCCCACGTCGCCGAGGAATTCCCGGAGCTGTGTGAGGCCGAGCAGCAGGCCATGGCCGAGGTGCTCGGGACCCACGTGCAGCGGTTGGCGACCATCGTCAACGGGGACTGCGCCTGCACCACTCACGTACCTCTGACCCCGGCGCCCAGCCCGCGCCGCGCCGGCGACGATGCATCGCGAAGCGATGAGGAGGAGCGGCGCAACATGACCGACACCACGAGCATCGAAGGAGCGTCGTTATGACCCTCACGCCAGAGGCCCAAAAGGCCACTGCTGAGCCGTTGACCCAGGAGCAGGCGATCGCCTCGCTGGGCCGGTACGGCTACGGCTGGGCGGACACCGACGTCGCGGGGGCCAGCGCCCAGCGCGGGCTGTCCGAGGCGGTGGTCCGCGACATCTCGGCGAAGAAGAACGAGCCCGAATGGATGCTGCAGACGCGGCTGAAGGCGTTGCGCATCTTCGAGCGCAAGCCGATGCCGACTTGGGGTTCGGACCTCGGGGGCATCGACTTCGACAACATCAAGTACTTCGTGCGCTCGACCGAAAAGCAGGCCGCCTCTTGGGATGACCTGCCCGAGGACATCCGGAACACCTACGACAGGCTGGGCATCCCGGAGGCCGAGAAGCAGCGCCTGGTCGCCGGTGTGGCCGCCCAGTACGAGTCCGAGGTGGTTTACCACCAGATCCGCGAGGACCTGGAGGCCCAGGGCGTCATCTTCCTCGACACCGACACCGGGTTGCGGGAACGCCCCGAGCTGTTCCAGCAGTACTTCGGCACCGTGATCCCGGCCGGGGACAACAAGTTCTCCGCGCTCAACGCCGCGGTGTGGAGCGGCGGATCATTCATCTACGTCCCGCCCGGCGTGCACGTCGACATCCCGCTGCAGGCCTACTTCCGGATCAACACCGAGAACATGGGCCAGTTCGAGCGGACGCTGATCATCGTCGACGAAAATGCTTACGTGCATTACGTGGAGGGTTGCACCGCGCCCATCTACACGTCGGACTCGCTGCACTCCGCGGTGGTGGAAATCATCGTGAAGCCCGGTGGGCGTTGCCGTTACACCACCATCCAGAACTGGTCGAACAACGTCTACAACCTGGTCACGAAGCGCGCCCGCGCGGAGGCCGGCGCCACCATGGAGTGGGTCGACGGCAACATCGGGTCCAAGGTGACCATGAAATACCCGGCGGTGTGGATGACCGGGGAGCACGCCAAGGGCGAGGTCTTGTCGGTCGCCTTCGCCGGGGAGGGCCAGCACCAGGACGCCGGCGCCAAGATGCTGCACCTGGCGCCGAACACGTCGAGCAACATCGTCTCCAAGTCGGTGGCCCGCGGCGGCGGCCGCACCTCCTACCGCGGCCTGGTGCAGGTGAACAAGGGCGCACACGGGTCGCGCTCCAGCGTGAAATGCGATGCGCTGCTAGTCGATACGATCAGCCGCAGCGACACCTACCCCTACGTCGACATCCGCGAGGACGACGTCACGATGGGCCACGAGGCCACCGTCTCCAAGGTCAGCGACAACCAGCTGTTCTACCTGATGAGCCGCGGACTGACCGAGGACGAGGCGATGGCGATGGTGGTGCGCGGCTTCGTCGAGCCGATCGCCAAGGAACTGCCCATGGAGTACGCCCTGGAGCTCAACCGGCTCATCGAGTTGCAGATGGAGGGCGCGGTCGGATGACCCGCGCCAGCGACAATGCAGAGCGTAGCGATGAGGTGGGGCGGCGCGAATTGACCGCCGCTGCTGCCCTGAACAAGGGCGAGTTGTTCGCGTCCTTCGACGTGGACGCGTTCGAGGTGCCCAGCGGGCGCGACGAACTCTGGCGGTTCACCCCGCTGCGTCGGCTACGTGGACTGCACGACGGCTCGGCTCAAGCGACCGGCAAGGCGCAGATCAGCGTCAGTGAACAGCCCGGCTTGCAGGTCGAAACCGTCCGCCGCGGCGACCAACGACTCGGCCGCGGCGGCGCGCCCACCGACCGCGTTGCGGCGCAAGCATTTTCTTCGTTCAACTCCGCGACGCTGGTGAGCGTCGGGCGTGACACGCAGATCGCCGAGCCGGTCAACATCACCGTGACGGGCCCCGGCGCCGGTGCGGTGGCATACGGGCACCTGCAGATCAGCGTCGCCGAACTCGGCGAGGCGGTCGTGGTGATCGACCATCGGGGGAGCGGAACCTACGCCGACAACGTTGAATTCATCGTCGACGACGCCGCCCGGCTCACCGTCGTGTGGATCGCGGACTGGGCCGACGACATGGTTCACCTCTCCGCGCAGCACGCCCGGCTGGGCAAGGACGCGGTGCTGCGGCACGTCGCCGTCACCCTGGGCGGCGAAGTGGTGCGGATGTCGGCCAACGTGCGCTACGCCGCCCCGGGCGGAGACGCGGAACTGCTCGGGTTGTACTTCGCCGACGACGGGCAGCACCTGGAGTCGCGGCTGCTGGTCGACCACGCGCAGCCCAATTGCAAGTCCAACGTGCTCTACAAGGGTGCGCTGCAAGGGGATCCGACATCGCAGCGGCCCGACGCGCACACCGTCTGGGTGGGCGACGTGCTGATCCGCGCCGAGGCCACCGACACCGACACCTTCGAGGTGAACCGCAACCTGGTGCTCACCGACGGGGCGCGCGCCGACTCGGTGCCCAACCTGGAGATCGAGACCGGCGAAATCGTCGGCGCCGGGCACGCCAGTGCCACAGGGCGTTTCGACGACGAGCAACTGTTCTACCTGCGTGCCCGCGGCATCCCCGAAGACCAGGCGCGCCGGCTGGTGGTGCGCGGCTTCTTCGGCGAGATCATCTCGAAGATCGCCGTGCCCGACATCCGGGAGCGCCTGACCGCCGCCATCGAACACGAACTGGAAATCACGGAGAAGACAACAGCGTCATGACGACATTGGAAATCAAAGACCTGCACGTCAGCGTCGAAGACCCGAACGCGCCCGAGGGAAGCCGCGAGATCCCCATCCTCAACGGCGTCAACCTGACCGTGAATTCCGGTGAGACGCATGCGGTGATGGGGCCCAACGGCTCGGGCAAGTCCACGCTGTCCTACGCGATCGCCGGTCACCCGAAGTACCGGGTGACGTCCGGGTCGATCACGCTGGACGGCCAGAACGTCCTGGACATGAGCGTCGACGAGCGCGCCCGCGCCGGATTGTTCCTGGCCATGCAGTACCCCGTCGAGGTTCCGGGCGTGTCGATGTCGAACTTCCTGCGCAGCGCCGCGACCGCCGTCCGCGGCGAGCCGCCGAAACTGCGGCACTGGGTCAAGGAGGTCAAGGCCGCCTTGAGCGACCTCGACATCGACCCGGCGTTCGCCGAACGCAGTGTCAACGAGGGGTTTTCCGGCGGCGAGAAGAAGCGCCACGAGATCCTGCAGCTGGGCTTGCTCAAGCCCAAGATCGCCATCCTCGACGAGACCGACTCCGGTCTGGACGTGGACGCGCTGCGGGTGGTGAGTGAGGGCGTGAATCGTTACGCCGAGGCCGAGCACGGCGGCATCCTGCTCATTACCCACTACACCCGGATCCTGCGTTACATCCGGCCGCAGTTCGTGCACGTGTTCGTCGGGGGTCGGATCGTCGAATCGGGCGGGCCGGAGCTGGCCGACGAACTTGAGGAGAGCGGCTACGTGCGCTTCACCGAAGCGGCGGCCGCAGGGGCTTAAGCATGACGGGGACAGCACTGGACGTCGACGCGATTCGCGCCGACTTCCCCATCTTGAAGCGCGTGATGCGCGGCGGAAAGCAGTTGGCGTACCTGGATTCAGGCGCGACGTCCCAGCGCCCGCTGCAGGTACTCGACGCCGAGCGCGAGTTTCTGATCACCTCCAACGGCGCGGTGCATCGTGGTGCGCACCAGCTGATGGAGGAGGCGACCGACGCCTACGAGCAGGGTCGCGCGGACATCGCCGCGTTCGTCGGCGCCGATGCCGACGAGCTGGTGTTCACCCGCAACGCCACCGAGGCGCTGAACTTGGCGTCATATGTGCTGGGCGACAAGCGGTTCGACCGGGCCGTGGGCGAGGGCGACGTCATCGTCACCACCGAGCTGGAGCACCACGCCAACATCGTCCCGTGGCAGGAGCTGGCCCGCCGCAGCGGCGCCACGCTGCGCTGGTACGGGGTCACCGACGACGGGCGCATCGACCTGGACTCGCTGGAGCTTGACGGGCGCGTGAAAGTCGTTGCTTTCAGCCATCATTCGAACGTGACGGGCGCGGTGGCGCCGGTGGCCGAACTGGTCGGTCGCGCTCACGCGGTGGGCGCGGTGACGGTGCTGGACGCCTGCCAGTCGGTGCCCCACGAGCCGGTCGACCTGCACGCGCTCGGCGTCGACTTCGCCGCCTTCTCCGGGCATAAGATGTTGGCCCCCAACGGGGTCGGCGTGCTCTACGCCCGTCGCGAGGTGTTGTCGCAGCTGCCGCCGTTTCTCACCGGTGGGTCGATGATCGAGACGGTGACGATGGAGGCGTCGACCTACGCGCCCGCGCCGCAACGGTTCGAGGCCGGCACGCCGATGACCTCCCAGGTGGTCGGGTTGGGCGCGGCCGCGCGCTATCTGGACGCCATCGGCATGGACGCCGTCGAGGCGCACGAGCGCGAGCTGGTCGCCGCGGCCCTCGAGGGCCTCTCGGGCATCGACGGCGTGCGTATCGTCGGGCCGACCGCCATGGAAAACCGTTGCTCGCCCGTCTCCTTCGTCGTCGACGGCGTGCACGCGCACGACGTCGGGCAGGTGCTCGACGACGATGGCGTCGCGGTGCGCGTGGGGCATCACTGCGCGATGCCGCTGCACCGCCGGTTCGGCGTGGCGGCCACCGCCCGGGCGTCGTTCGCCGTCTACAACACCCCCGACGAGGTCGAGCGTCTGGTGGCCGGAGTGCGGCGCGCGCTCGAATTCTTTGGGAGACAATGACAGTGCGCCTGGAGCAGATGTATCAGGACGTGATCCTCGATCACTACAAGCATCCGCAGCACCGCGGGCTGCGGGAGCCGTTCGGCGCGCAGGTCCACCACGTCAATCCGGTCTGCGGTGACGAGGTGACGCTGCGGGTGGCGCTGTCCGACGACGGCCGGCGCGTCGCGGACGTCTCCTACGACGGCCAAGGCTGTTCGATCAGCCAGGCGGCCACCTCGGTGCTCACCCAGCAGGTGATCGGCCAGACGGTGCCCGAGGCGCTGCACACCATCACCGCGTTCACCGAAATGGTGTCCTCGCGCGGCACCATCGAGGGTGACGAGGAGATCCTGGGTGACGGGATCGCGTTCGCCGGAGTGGCCAAATACCCGGCCCGGGTGAAATGCGCACTGCTGGGATGGATGGCGTTCAAGGACGCATTGGCCCAGGCTTGCACTGACAGGGGCGCGGACTTCGAGGAGGAAGAAAATGAGCGAGACCGCCGCACCGGATGACGAATTCCTTGCCGACCTCGAGGAGGCGATGCGCGACGTCGTCGACCCCGAATTGGGCATCAACGTCGTCGATCTCGGACTGGTCTACGGCCTCAACGTGGAAGAGGGCGACGAGGGAACCGTCGCCCTGATCGACATGACGTTGACCTCGGCGGCCTGCCCGCTGACCGACGTCATCGAGGACCAGTCACGCAGCGCGCTCGTCAGCAGCGGGCTGGTGGACGAGCTGCGGATCAACTGGGTGTGGAACCCGCCGTGGGGGCCCGACAAGATCACCGAAGACGGGCGCGAACAGCTGCGTGCCCTCGGTTTTACCGTCTGAATCTGCACCCGCCCTAAAGCGCTAAAGGTGGAAGGGCAGATGCGGCAGGTGCAGGTGGTGGTGCGGATGCCCCATCGGCGGGCACGTCTGCAGGCTGATCGTCATCGCGTGCAGCACGCCGGCGTCCTGAATTCCCTGAGCCCCCATGCACTTACCGTTCCCGATCGCCTGGGCGTCCGACGGCGTCTGCAGCTGGTATGAGGTCGAGTTGGCGACCGTCACGGTGGTCGGGTTCGCCTGCGCGCCGATGCCGTTGACCGCGATCGTGTCACCAGCGACCGACGTGACCGTGCCGTAGAAGCCCGCCGGCGGCGGGCACTTGCCGTCGACTGCGGAGGTGATGGTCACCGCCTGCGCGGTGATCGCGCCACCGGTCGGCGCGCTCTGCGGGGTGGCCCGCACGTTGACGCAACTGCCGGGGATGACGTCGGTCAGCTTGGCCGGCGCGACCTGCACGATCCGCGTCGACGGCGCGAAGTCCACCGTCGCGCTTCCGGTTCGCGTCCTGAGCTGAATGGTGCCGCCCGATACCGACTCGATCAGCCCCTCCGCGTAGTCCTTGGGAACCGGCGGGGGTGCCGGGGGCGGGGCCGTGCTTGGCACCGCGCTGGGCGGGGCGGCCGCCGGCACCGAGGGCTTGACGGGGCTGCTGGATTTCGTGTCGCTCGAACGGCACATGGCGACGCACAGCAGGATCACCGCGACGACGGCTACGAGCGCAAGCCGGGCGAGCCGGGGTTTCACCGGGGTGGCAGGCATCGTCACATCTCCGATCGCGCGGTTAACCGTCGCCAGCGAATACCCAGGCGAGCGCGGTTATCACCACCGCGCCCGCCTGGAGTGACGGTAATCTCAGCCGGTCTCGGCCTCGGTCAGCCGCCCTGGCCGGGCTGCTTGGGCTTGCCGCATTTGCCGTCGGTGGCCTGCCGCACGTTGATGCTGGTCGCCTGGAGCGCGCCCCCGTTGTCCATCGTTCCGCGCGCCCAGAGGCACTTACCCTGCGCAATCGCATCGGCGGTCGCGGAGGCCTGCTTGCTGTACTTGGTCTTGCCATCGACCGTCACCGCGGTCTGCGTGGTGTTGCCGCTGGGGTCGGTGCCGGTGACGTTGATGGTGTTACCCGACACCGACGCCACCGAGCCGCGGACCGGGGCCGGCTTCGGGGCCGGCGCGGGTGAGCCCGGGGGCGCCGGGGTGGTGGAACTCGGTCCCGAACCCTGCCCCGCCGGCTTGGCCGGGCAGGCGCCGTTCACGGAGGGGCTGACCTTCACGGACGCCGCGGTGACGGGCTGGCCGCCCTGGGCCGGCTGGGTCGGCCGCACGGTGACGCAGCTGCCGGAGGTGACGTCGGTCAGCGCGGCGGGCGTGGTCTCGGTGACCTTGGTGGTCGAGGTGAAGTTGACCGCGGCGGTGGAATTGTCTTCCTTGGTGACCCGGATGGAGTTGCCCGCCACCGACGCGATCAGGCCGCTGACCCGGGCTTCGCCGCTGGCCGGGGCCGGCGACGTGGTCGTCGAGGTCACCACCGAGGTGGACGTCGAGGTCGACGTCGTCGGGGTTGCTTTGTTGGACGAACTGCACGCGGCGACGGACAACGCGGCGACCCCGGTGACCGCGAGGATCGCGAACCGGGTGCGCCGGGGCGTTGGACAGCTGGCAGACATCAACGTTTCTCCAATCATGGTTGGACCCAACGGAATGGTTATTACCCGTCGAAGCTGTAGCTAACCTGTGTGTGTAATGCGGGGGCGGTCAGAACGCCTGTTCCGGAACGCGCATGATCTCGCCGTCGATGGACTCGATGACTTTGCGCAGCGCTGTGAGCTTCGGAAGCATGTTCTTGGCGAAGAACGCCGCGGTCGCCACCTTGCCCCGATAGAAGGCGGCGTCGGTGCCGGCCGCGTCGGCCAACGCCGCGTGCGCGACCCCCGCCTGCACCAGCAATCGCCAGCCGATCAGCAGATCGCCGACCGCGAGCAGGTAGCGCACCGATCCGAGCCCCACCTTGTAGATCTCGCCTGCGTGCTGCGCGGCGGACATCAGGTATCCGGTCAACGCGCCTGTCATCGCCATGACCTCGTCGAGCGCGGTCTGCAGCAGTTGGGCCTGCGGCTTGAGGGCCTCGTCGCAGGCATCGATGGTCTCGGTGATCTGAGCCGTCACGAACTGCAGGGCCTCACCGCGGTCGCGAACGATCTTGCGGAAGAAGAAATCCAGCGCCTGGATCGCGGTGGTGCCCTCGTAGAGGGAATCGATCTTGGAGTCCCGGATGTACTGCTCGAGGGGATAGTCCTGCAGGAAGCCCGAACCGCCCAGCGTCTGCAGCGACTCGGTGAGGATTTCGTAGGCCCGTTCGGAGCTCACGCCCTTCACGATCGGCAGCAGTAGGTCGTCGACGCGGTGCGCCATCCCGTGGTCTGCCCCCGAAACATGTTGCGCCACAGCGTCATCCTGGTGCGCGGCGGCGTAGAGGTACAGCGCCCGCAAACCCTCGGCGTAGGCCTTCTGCGTCATCAGGCTGCGGCGCACATCGGGGTGGTGGATGATGGTGACCCGCGGCGCGGTCTTGTCGGCCATCTGCGTCAGGTCTGCGCCCTGCACCCGCTCTTTGGCGAAGGCCAGCGCGTTCAGATAGCCCGTGGACAGGGTGCCGGCGGCCTTCACGCCGATCGTCATGCGCGCGTGCTCGATCACGGTGAACATCTGCGCGATCCCGTTGTGCACGTCGCCGACCAGGTAACCGACGGCGGGCGAATCTGTTGCACCGAAGGTCAATTCGCATGTCGGGGAGGACTTGATCCCCATTTTGTGTTCCAGCCCGGTGGCGAAGACCCCGTTGCGCGCGCCGAGTTCGAACGTGTCCGGGTCGAACAGGAATTGCGGGACGTAGAAGAGGCTAAGCCCTTTGGTGCCCGGGCCGGCGCCCTCCGGCCGGGCCAGCACCAGGTGAAAGACGTTGTCGGCGGTGGTGCCCACGTCCCCGCCGGAGATGAACCGCTTGACGCCCTCGATATGCCAGGTGCCGTCGGGCTGTGCGATGGCCTTGGCCCGACCGGCGCCGACGTCGGAGCCCGCGTCGGGCTCGGTGAGCACCATGGTGGCCGCCCAGCCGCGCTCCACGCCCTCCGCCGCCCAGCGTCGCTGCTCCTCGTTGCCCTCGACGTACAGGGCCTGTGCCATCAACGGGCCGAGGCAGAAGAAGTTGGCGGAAGGGTTGGCGCAGAGGATCATTTCGTTGACCGCCCACGCCAGCGGTGGCGGTGCCGCCATGCCGCCGATCTCTTCGTCGAGCATCAGTCGCCACCAGCCGGCTTCCTTGATCACCTCCACGGTCTTGACCAACTCGTCCGGCACGGTGATCGTGTGCTCGGCGGGGTCGAAGACCGGCGGGTTGCGGTCGGCGAACGCGAAGGACTCGGCCACCGGGCCCTCCGCCAGGCGGGCGGCTTCGGCCAGGATCGTTCGCGCCGTTTCCACGTCGAGGTCGCTATAGCTTGCGGTGCCCAGCACAGCGCCCACGCCGAGCACTTCGAACAGGTTGAACTCGAGATCACGGACGTTAGCGATGTAGTGGCCCAACGCGATTTCCTCACTGGTCCCTGAGGCGGCGAATCGTCCGCATCAGTCTGTCCGACGTGGGAAAACGTACGCAACCGTAACCTACGGCGGGCCGCGGGCCGGTTACGCGTCGATGTCGTCGCGGCGAACCGGGCACGAGCCCGCATCCTTTGCGCGGCAGGCAAACCTGGGAAAGGGGTTCGGATGGCCCGGCAGGTCCGGCGTGGTCGGGTATCAGCGGCCTGGCAACCGGGGAACATCACGTCGCGTTCGGGCGTTATGGCAAATGTGACAACACTCGATCTCACCGCTGAGAAGTTCAACGAAACCATCGAGGGCAACGACATCGTGCTCGTCGATTTCTGGGCGTCCTGGTGCGGGCCGTGCCGCCAGTTCGGGCCCACATTCCAGGCGTCCGCGGAGAAGCACCCCGACATCGTGCACGCCAAGGTCGACACCGAGGCCGAGCAGCAGCTGGCCGCGGCCGCCCAGGTCCGTTCCATCCCCACGCTGATGGCCTTCAAAAAGGGCAAACTGCTGTTCAACCAGGCCGGGGCGCTGCCGCCGGCTGCTCTCGAAGACTTGGTGCAGCAAATCAAGGCGTTCGACGTCGACGCGGCCCAGGCCGGTCAAGCCGAATAGCCCCGACACCGCTGCGCGCGCAGGGCGGCGCTCGGCTACGCGCTAGGTTGCTTGGGTGAGTCTGGTACTGGTAGAGCACCCGCGGCCCGGCGTCGCGCTGATAACCCTCAATCGGCCCGAGCGGATGAACTCCATGGCTTTCGACGTCATGGTGCCGCTCAGAGAGGCCCTGGAGAAGGTCAGGTACGACAATTCGGTGCGCGTGGTCGTGCTGACCGGGGCGGGCCGCGGTTTCTCCTCGGGCGCCGACCACAAGTCCGCGGGCTCTGTGCCCCACGTCGAGGGGCTGACCCGCCCGACCTACGCGCTGCGTTCCATGGAGATCCTCGACGAGGTCATCCTGGGGCTGCGCCGCCTGCATCAGCCGGTGATCGCCGCGGTCAACGGCCCGGCCATCGGCGGCGGGTTGTGTTTGGCGCTGGCCGCCGACATCCGGGTCGCCTCGACGGGTGCGTACTTTCGCGCGGCCGGCATCAACAACGGCCTGACCGCCAGCGAACTGGGGCTGAGCTACCTGCTGCCCCGGGCCATCGGCTCGTCGCGGGCGTTCGACATCATGCTGACCGGCCGCGATGTCACCGCCGAGGAGGCCGAGCGCATCGGGCTGGTGTCGTGCCAGGTGCCCGACGAGCAGCTGCTGGACACCTGCTACGCCATCGCCGCGCGGATAGCGGCGTTCTCACGGCCGGGAATCGAGTTGACCAAGCGCACACTGTGGAGTGGACTAGACGCCGGTAGCCTGGAAGGGCACATGCAAGCCGAGGGCTTGGGTCAGCTGTTCGTTCGTCTGCTCACCGCCAACTTCGAAGAAGCGGTTGCCGCGCGCGCGGAGCGACGCCCGCCGGTATTCACCGACGACAAGTAGCCGTAGGAAAAGGGAGAAGATGTGATCACTGCCACGGACCTCGAGGTCCGCGCTGGTGCGCGCATCCTGCTCTCACCCGACGGTCCGGATCTGCGCATTCAGCCGGGCGACCGCATCGGGCTGGTCGGCCGCAACGGCGCGGGCAAGACGACGACTCTGCGCATCCTGGCGGGGGAGACCGAGCCGTATGCAGGCGCCGTCGCGCGCGCCGGTGAAATCGGTTATCTGCCACAGGATCCCAAAGAAGGCGACCTCGAGGTGCTGGCCCGCGACCGCGTCCTGTCGGCCCGCGGCCTGGATGTTCTGCTCACCGATCTGGAAAAGCAGCAGGCGTTGATGGCCGAGGTCGCCGACGACGACGCCCGGGACCGCGCCATTCGCCGCTACGGGCAGCTGGAGGAGCGGTTCGTCGCGTTGGGCGGCTACGGCGCCGAGAGCGAGGCCAGCCGCATCTGCGCCAGCCTCGGACTGCCGGACCGGGTGCTGACGCAGAAGCTGCGCACGCTGTCCGGCGGGCAGCGCCGCCGGGTGGAGCTGGCGCGCATCCTGTTCGCCGCGTCCGACACCGGGGCGGGATCGTCGACCACCCTGCTGCTCGACGAGCCGACCAACCACCTGGACGCGGATTCGGTGGGTTGGCTGCGCGATTTCCTGCGGTCGCACACCGGCGGCCTGGTCATCATCAGCCACAACGTCGAGCTGCTCGCCGATGTGGTGAACCGGGTGTGGTTCCTGGACGCCGTGCGCGGCGAGGTCGACGTCTACAACATGGGCTGGCAGAAGTACCTGGACGCCCGGGCCACCGACGAACAGCGGCGGCGTCGTGAACGCGCCAACGCCGAACGCAAGGCCGCCGCGTTGCGCACGCAGGCCGCCAAGCTGGGCGCCAAGGCCACCAAAGCCGTTGCGGCACAGAACATGTTGCGCCGCGCCGACCGGATGATGGCCGCGCTCGACGAGGAGCGGGCCGCCGACAAGGTGGCCCGGATCAAGTTCCCCACCCCGGCCCCGTGCGGGCGCACGCCGTTGGTCGCCAAGGGACTGAGCAAGTCGTACGGGTCGCTGGAGGTGTTCAGCGGTGTCGATCTGGCCATCGACCGCGGTTCTCGGGTGGTGGTGCTGGGGCTGAACGGGGCCGGCAAGACCACACTGCTGCGTCTGCTGGCCGGCACCGAGGAGCCCGACACCGGCGGGCTGGAGCCCGGACACGGTTTGCGCATGGGCTATTTCGCACAGGAGCACGACACGCTCGACAACGACGCGAGCGTCTGGGAGAACATCCGGCACGCCGCACCGGATTCGGGTGAGCAGGATCTGCGCGGCCTGCTGGGCGCGTTCATGTTCAGCGGGCCGCAACTCGACCAGCCGGCGGGCACCCTGTCGGGTGGTGAGAAAACCCGGCTCGCACTAGCGGGCCTGGTGGCGTCGACGGCGAACGTCCTGCTGCTCGACGAGCCGACGAACAACCTCGATCCCGCCTCGCGCGAACAGGTGCTGGACGCGCTGCGCAGCTACCAGGGTGCGGTGGTGCTGGTGACGCACGACCCGGGCGCCGCCGAAGCCCTCGACCCGCAGCGCGTTGTGCTGCTGCCCGACGGCACCGAGGATTTCTGGTCCGACGAATACCGGGACTTGATCGAGCTCGCCTGACTTCTGGGTGCTTTTCGGCCAATTCCGCCCGCGGCCGACGGCGGGTTCTTACTCTGGGTGCTTGTCGATCGTGTTCGGGCGCGGAGGGCATCCATGAAAAGGACACTGCAAAGGTCGAAGCAGACCCGGGAACAGTTGCTGTTCGAGCTGCGCAACGCCTACGAGGGCGGGGCCAGCATCCGCACGCTGGCCGCGTCCACCGGCAGGTCGTACGGATCGGTGCACAGCATGCTGCTCCAGGCCGGCGCCACGATGCGCGGCCGCGGCGGGCCCAACCACACCTCGCGATCCGCGCGGGTCTAGCGTCACTGCGAAATCACGTCCCCTTGTTCGCAGTGACGCTATGCCTGCGGCCCAGAGTCGTTGCGGCGCACCGAATTCTCCACCAGGTCGAGCACGGCGGATAACCGGCGCGGATCTTCGCCTGACGCCACCCGGGCCACCAGGCCGTCGAGCACCAACTCCAGGTAGCACTGCAAAACGTCGCCGGGAACGTCGTCGCGGACCCGGTGCGCCTCCTTCTGCCGGCGCAATCGATCGGTCGTCGCCGCCGCCAGTTCCGCTGACCGCTCCGCCCAACCTCGGCTGAACTCCGGATCGTTACGCAGCTTGCGTGCGATCTCCAACCTGGTCGCCAGCCAGTCGAACTGCTCCGGCGCGGTGAGCATGTCGCGCATCACCTGGATGAGGCCCGCGCGCGACGCCACGTCGGCCATCCGCTCGGCATCTTCGCGCGCCAGCGCGAAGAACAGCGCGTCCTTGTCGCGGAAGTGGTGGAAGATCGCACCGCGCGACATCCCGATCGCCTGTTCCAGCCGCCGCACCGTGGCCTTGTCATAGCCGTATTCGGCGAAGCAGCGGCGAGCACCGTCGAGGATCTGGCGGCGGCGCGCCGCCAGATGGCCCTCGCTTACCTTGGGCACGACTTGGGACTAGCCGGACTTCAGCATGTTGCGCAGCACGTACTGCAGGATGCCGCCGTTGCGGTAGTAGTCGGCCTCTCCCGGAGTGTCGATGCGCACCACCGCGTCGAACTCGACCGGGTCGCCGCCATCCTTGGTGGCTTTGACGCGCACCGTCTTTGGCGTCTTGCCGTCATTGAGCGCCTCGATGCCGGTGATGTCGAACACCTCGGTGCCGTCCAGCCCCAATTCCTTGGCGGACTTGCCCTCCGGGAACTGCAGCGGGATCACGCCCATGCCGATCAGGTTGGAGCGGTGGATGCGCTCGAACGACTCGGCGATCACCGCGCGCACGCCCAGCAGCAGCGTGCCCTTGGCCGCCCAGTCGCGTGAGGAGCCGGACCCATATTCCTTACCGCCCAGCACCACCAGCGGAATGTCCTGCGCCGCATAGTTTTGCGCGGCGTCGTAGATGAACGCCTGCGGCGCGCCGTCCTGCGTGAAGTCGCGGGTGTAGCCGCCGGAAACGTCGTCGAGCAACTGGTTGCGGAGCCGGATGTTGGCAAAGGTGCCGCGGATCATCACCTCGTGGTTGCCGCGCCGGGAGCCGAAGGAGTTGTAGTCCTTGCGATCGACGCCGTGCTCGTCGAGGTACTGCGCCGCGGGCGTCCCCGGCTTGATGGCACCGGCGGGGGAGATGTGGTCGGTGGTCACCGAGTCGCCCAGCAGCGCCAGCACCCGCGCGCCGGTGATGTCGCTGACCGGCTCCGGCTCCGCCGACATCCCCTCGAAGTACGGGGGCTTGCGCACGTAGGTCGAATCCTGGTTCCACTCAAAGGTATTGCCGCTCGGGGTGGGCAGGTTGCGCCAGCGCTCGTCGCCCTTGAACACGTCGGCGTAGTTCTTGGTGAACATCTCCTGGCTGATCGCCGAGGCGATGGTGTCCGACACGTCCTTCTGCGACGGCCAGATGTCTTTGAGGAAGACGTCGTTGCCGTCCTTGTCGGTGCCCAGCGGCTGCTGATCGAAGTCGAAGTCCATGGTCCCGGCCAACGCGTAGGCGACCACCAGCGGCGGCGACGCGAGGTAGTTCATCTTCACGTCGGGGTTGATCCGGCCCTCGAAGTTGCGGTTACCGGACAGCACCGCCGACACCGACAGGTCGTTGTCGTTGATCGCCTTGGAAATCTCCTCGGGCAGCGGGCCGGAGTTACCGATGCACGTGGTGCAGCCGTAGCCGACGAGGTAGAAGCCGAGTTTCTCCAAATACGGCCACAGGCCGGCCTTGTCGTAGTAGTCGCTGACCACCTGCGAACCGGGCGCCATCGAGGTCTTCACCCACGGTTTGGACGCCAAGCCCTTGTCGACAGCGTTACGGGCCAGCAGCGCCGCACCGAGCATCACCTCGGGGTTGGAGGTGTTGGTGCACGACGTGATGGCCGCGATCACCACCGCGCCGTGGTCGAGCTCGAACTCGCCGCGGTCCTCGGACTTCACCCGCACCGGGTTGCTGACCCGGCCCTTGGCATGTGCCGCAGCCGATTCGAACTTCGGGGCGTCGTCGGCGTGACCGTTCTCCAGCGCCCCGGGGTCGCTGGCCGGGAAGGACTCATCGACGGCCTCGTCGAGTTTGGAGTACTCCTTCTTGTCCGGGTCGTCGCCGACGTAGTCGCCGATCTGCGCGCGGAACGTGGACTTCGCGTCCGACAACGCGATTCGGTCCTGCGGGCGCTTCGGCCCGGCGATCGACGGCACCACGTCGGACAGGTTCAGTTCGAGGTATTCGGAGAAGGCCGGCTCGTGTTTGGGGTCGTGCCACATGCCCTGCTCTTTGGCGTACGCCTCGACCAGCGCCAGCTGCTCTTCGTTGCGGCCGGTGAACCGCAGGTAGGAGATGGTCTCCTCGTCGATCGGGAAAATCGCTGCGGTGGAACCGAATTCGGGGCTCATGTTGCCCAGGGTGGCGCGGTTGGCCAGCGGCACCTCGGCCACGCCCTCGCCGTAGAACTCGACGAACTTGCCGACGACGCCGTGCTTGCGCAGCATCTCGGTGACGGTCAGCACGACGTCGGTGGCGGTGACGCCCGCCTGGATCTCACCGGTCAGCTTGAACCCGACGACTCGCGGGATCAGCATCGAGACCGGCTGGCCGAGCATCGCGGCCTCGGCCTCGATGCCGCCGACGCCCCAGCCCAGGACGCCGAGGCCGTTGACCATCGTGGTGTGCGAGTCGGTGCCCACGCAGGTGTCGGGATACGCCACTCCGTCGCGCTCCATCACGACACTTGCCAGGTACTCGATGTTCACCTGGTGGACGATGCCGGTGCCCGGCGGCACCACCTTGAAGTCGCGGAAAGCGCCTTGGCCCCAACGCAAGAACTGGTAGCGCTCCCCGTTGCGCTGGTACTCGATTTCGACGTTGCGCTCGAAGGCGTCGGCGGTGCCGAACAGGTCGGCGATCACCGAGTGGTCGATCACCAGGTCGGCCGGCGCCAGCGGGTTCACCTTCTCCGCCTTGCCGCCGAGGTCGCCGATGGCCTCACGCATGGTGGCCAAGTCGACGATGCACGGCACCCCGGTGAAGTCCTGCATCACCACGCGGGCGGGCGTGTACTGGATCTCAATGCTGGGCTCCGCCTTAGGATCCCAGTTCGCGATGGCCTCGATGTGATCCTTGGTGATGTTGGCGCCGTCCTCGTTGCGCAACAGGTTCTCGGCGAGGACTTTGAGGCTGTAGGGGAGTTTCTCGGTGTTGGGGACGGCGTCGAGGCGATAGATCTGATAACTCTTGTCGCCGACTTTGAGGGTGTCGCGTGCTCCGAACGAGTTCACAGAATCTTCTTTAGTCACTTCAACTCCCGGGATTAAGTTCTCCGGCCGACGGGCCGTGTCGGCGGTGCGGTGCTACTTTAACAGTACGCTTGTCCTGCATTACGGCGGGGCGCCCGTAGGGCCAGTCTTATCGCGTAAGTCGGCGGTTTAAACCCCCCGAAATGAAGTCGCGTACGGTGCCTGTAGCGCTACGGCAGGAGGGACATCATGACCTTGCACCCGGTCCTACCCGTCTACATCCCGCAAGACGTCGACATGACCGCGGTCAAGGCCCAGGTCGCCGCCACCGGCGTCAGCGCGCCGGCGGCGGACATGCCCGGCCTGCTGCACATCGTCGACGAGGCCCATGCCAAGGGCATCAACCTCAAGATCGTGCTGCTCGACCACAACCCGCCGAACGACACCCCGCTGCGCGACATCTCCACCGTGGTCGGCGCCGACTACCACGACTCCACCGTCCTGACGCTGAGCCCGAACTACGTCGGCAGCTACAGCACCCAGTTCCCGCGGGTGACACTCGAGGCCGGCGAGGACATCGCCAAAACGGGCAACCCGGTGGTCTCGGCGCAACACTTCGTCAACGAGCTGAGCGCCCCGGAATTTCCCTGGACCGGCCTGACCATCTTCCTGTTGCTCGCCGTGCTCGCGGCGGCTGTCGGGGCCCGGATCCTGCAGGTGCGCAGCCGACGCTCAGCAACCCCGGCGGATTCGGCCGGAGCGCAGGAAGTGACGCCCACCAACACGGCCTAGCCACGCGCATCCGCCCCAGCCGGCCCCATCGGTCGGCCCCCCGGACGTCGTCGCGGCAAACACGGTAGATAACTGTTCGGTCACATTAAACGCACGTAGAGAGTGCGATTTCTGTGGAGCGTTTGCACGCCCAAAGGTGTGACGTACGGTGCAAATGATGCTGGTGTTGTCTTTGGCGCCCTTAACGAACTCTGTGGCCGGCGCCGCCCGTCGCGTTGAGCCGTAGGAGACCTGAGTCGAATGAGACGCACACGCCGGGGCTCTACTGCGCAGCCGGTCGCAAGGCTGGTCCGGCCGGTCGTGCCGTCGGTCGTGAGCGTGGCCCTGCTGCTGTGCACGCCCGGGCTCGCACACGGTGATCCCGCGGCCGACAGCTTGGCCGGGTTGATCGCCAACGTCGCCAAGGCCAACCAGCGCCTGGAAAACCTGAGCGCCGAAATTCAGACCGAACAGGAGAGCGTCAATAAGGCACTGGTCGACGTCGAGACCTCCCGCGACAACGCCGCCGCCGCCCAACACGATCTGGAGACCAGCCAGCAGTCGGTCAAAGACGCCAACGCCGCGATCGCCGCGGCGCAGCAGCGGTTCGACACGTTCGCGGCGGCCACCTATATGAATGGCCCGTCGAGCGCTTACCTGACCGCCAGCAGCCCCGACGACATCATCGCCACCGAGGCGGCCGCCAAGACTTTGTCCGCGAGTTCCCAGACGGTGATGGCCAAGCTGCAGCGGGCGCGGACCGAACAGGTGAACAACGAATCGGCGGCGCGGCTGGCCAAGCGGAAGGCCGACAAAGCCGCGGCCGACGCCAAGGGCAGTCAGGATGCCGCGGTGGCGGCGCTGACCGATTCCAAGCGTAAGTTCGACGAACAGCGCGACCAGGTCGCTCGCCTGGCCGCCGAACGTGACGAGGCTCAGGCCAAACTCGAAGCGGCCAAACGGCAATGGGCTTCCGGCCCGGGCGGTCCCGCAGCTCCGGCGTCGGGCGACCGGTGGGAGACCGGCTCGCCGGGCGCGCCGGCGCCGCACGCCGGGGCCCGCCGCTGGGACGGTGGGTGGGACCCCACCCTGCCGATGATTCCCAGCGCGAACGTCCCGGGTGACCCGATCGCGGTCATCAACCAGGTGCTGGGCATCTCGGCCACCTCGACGCAGGTCACCGCCGGGCTGGGCCGCAACTTCCTGCAGCAGATCGGCATCCTCAAGCCCGACGACACCGGCATCACCAATGCGGCGCCGGGTGGAACGTCCGGGCGGATCCCCCGGGTCTACGGGCGACAGGCCAGCGAGTACGTGATCCGGCGCGGGATGTCGCAGATCGGCGTGCCCTACTCCTGGGGCGGCGGCAACGCGGCCGGGCCGAGCAAGGGCATCGACTCCGGGGCCGGCATCACCGGCTTCGACTGTTCGGGGCTGGTCCTGTACTCCTTCGCCGGGGTGGGCATCAAGTTGCCGCACTACTCGGGCTCGCAGTACAACCTGGGCCGCAAGATCCCGTCCTCGCAGATGCGCCGCGGCGACGTGATCTTCTACGGCCCCGGCGGCAGCCAGCACGTGACGATCTACCTCGGTGACGGCCAGATGCTCGAGGCTCCCGACATCGGTCTGAAGGTCCGTGTCGCGCCAGTGCGCACCAGCGGTATGACGCCCTACGTGGTCCGCTACATCGAGTGGTGAACGAATGAGCACTGAACGGGGAGCTATGCGCCGCAAGCGGATTCGTCTGATCAACTTCGCCTGGATCACCACCGTGGTGACCGGGCTGATGTTGTCTGTCGCCGCCCCGACGCCCATCGCCGTGGGCGACCCCGGCGGGTGGGATCCCACCCTGCCGGCGACGATCAGCGCGGGCGCCCCCGGGGACCCGCTTGCCGTCGCCAACGCCTCGCTGCAGGCCACTGCGCAGGCCACCCAAACGACGATGGACCTGGGCAGGCAATTCCTCGGCGGCCTCGGAATCAACATCCTGGGCGACCCGGCTCCCACCGCGGCCAGCCCCACCAATCCCGGCGGCAAGATCCCGCGTGTCTACGGTCGGCAGGCCATCGAGTACGTGATCAAGCGGATGGGGTCGCAGATGGGCGTCCCGTACTCGTGGGGTGGTGGCTCGCTGGACGGTCCCAGCAAGGGCGTCGGCGACGGCGCCAACATCAACGGCTTCGACTGCTCGGGGCTGATGCGCTACGGCTTCGCCGGGGCCGGCGTGCTGATCCCGCGGTTCTCCGGTGACCAGTACAACGCGGGCCGGCACATCCCGCAGGACCAGGCCAGGCGCGGTGACCTCATCTTCTACGGGCCGAACGGCGGCCAGCACGTCACCATGTATCTGGGCAACGGCCAGATGCTGGAGGCGTCCAGCCTCGCCGGCAAGGTGACCGTCAGCCCGGTTCGCACGCCCGGCATGACGCCGTTCCTGACTAGGATCATCGAGTACTGATCCAGGTGTGTTCGCCCGGCGGGATCCCGGGGGCGAACCACCAGCGTCGACGGAATCCGGCGGGCCTGGAATAGTTGGACGCGGGCACGTCGCGGCCCCACGAAAGTCGTGGTGCAAGCAGTCGTGTCCGATTGAGCTGTGGAGGGTTATTGATGACAGCAGCAGGTGGGCCGCCTCCGGGCGCCAGCGGTTACTCGGGCCCGGGTGGTCCTTCCGGCTCGCCGGCCCATGACGCGCCGTCCGGCGGCGGCAACGGCCTGGCCGCCGAGGTCCACACCCTGGAGCGGGCCATCTTCGAGGTCAAGCGGATCATCGTCGGGCAGGACCAGCTCGTCGAGCGCATGCTGGTCGGTCTGCTCTCCAAGGGGCACGTGTTGCTCGAGGGTGTCCCCGGCGTGGCCAAGACGCTGGCCGTCGAGACCTTCGCCAAGGTCGTGGGCGGCACGTTCGCCCGCATCCAGTTCACGCCCGACCTGGTGCCCACCGACATCATCGGTACCCGCATCTACCGGCAGGGCAAGGAAGAGTTCGACACCGAGCTCGGCCCGGTGGTGGTGAACTTCCTGCTCGCCGACGAGATCAACCGCGCGCCCGCCAAGGTGCAGTCGGCGCTGCTGGAGGTCATGCAGGAACGCCAAGTGTCCATCGGTGGCAAGAGGTTCCCGCTGCCCAACCCGTTCCTGGTGATGGCCACCCAGAACCCGATCGAGCACGAGGGCGTGTACCCGCTCCCCGAGGCCCAGCGCGACCGCTTCCTGTTCAAGATCAACGTGGGCTACCCGTCCCCGGAAGAGGAGCGGGAGATCATCTACCGGATGGGTGTGCGGCCGCCGGAGCCGAAGCAGATCCTGAACACCGGCGACCTGTTGCGGCTGCAGGACATCGCGGCCAACGGCTTCGTCCACCACGCGCTGGTCGACTACGTGGTGCGCGTCGTCATGGCCACCCGTTATCCCGAGCAACTCGGGATGAACGACGTCAAGACGTGGATCTCGTTCGGTGCGTCCCCGCGTGCCTCGCTGGGCATCATCGCGGCATCCCGCTCGCTGGCGCTGGTGCGCGGCCGCGACTACGTGATCCCGCAAGACGTCGTGGACGTCATTCCCGACGTCCTGCGGCACCGATTGGTACTCACCTACGACGCGCTCGCCGACGAGATCTCGCCGGAGATCGTCATCAACCGGATCCTGCAGACGGTCGCCCTGCCTCAGGTGAACGCCGTTCCGCAGCAAGGGCAGTCGGTGCCCCCGGTGATGCAGGCCGCCGGCGCGGCTAGCGGTCGGTGACCGACCCCCAGCAGCCGGCGGTGCCGCATCCGCCATCGATGCAGCGCGGGCAGATCGTCGACCCGAAGCTGGCGGCGGCGCTGCGGCAGCTCGAGCTGACGGTCAAGCGCAAGCTCGACGGCGTCCTGCACGGCGACCACCTCGGCCTGATCCCCGGGCCGGGCTCGGAGCCGGGGGAGTCACGCGAGTACCAGCCCGGCGACGACGTCCGGCGGATGGACTGGGCCGTGACCGCGCGCACCATGCACCCCCACGTCCGGCAGATGATCGCCGACCGCGAGCTGGAGACCTGGATGGTGGTCGACATGTCGGCCAGCCTGGACTTCGGCACCGTCGGGTGCGAGAAGCGGGACCTGGCGGTCGCGGCCGCGGCCGCGATCACGTTCCTCAACAGCGGCGGCGGCAACCGGCTGGGCGCGCTGATCGCCAACGGCGAGACGATGGTCCGGGTCCCGGCGCGCTCCGGGCGCCAGCACGAGCAGACGCTGCTGCGCACCATCGCCACCACCCCCAGGGCGCCGGTCGGGGTGCGCGGTGACCTGGCGATGGCCATCGACGCGTTGCGCCGCCCGGAACGCCGCCGCGGCATGGCGGTGATCATCAGCGACTTCCTCGGGCCGATCAACTGGATGCGCCCGCTGCGCGCGATCGCGGCACGGCACGAGGTGCTTGCCATTGAGGTGCTCGACCCTCGCGACGTCGAACTGCCCGACATCGGCGACGTCGTGCTGCAGGACGCCGAGTCCGGCGTGACCCGCGAATTCACCATCGATGCGCAGCTGCGTGACGATTTCGCCAAGGCGGCCGCGGCGCACCGCGCCGAGGTGGCGCGCACCATCCGCAGCTGCGGGGCCCCGGTGCTGACGCTGCGCACCGACCGCGATTGGATCGCCGACATCGTCCGTTTCGTCGAGTCCCGCAGGCGCGGTGCATTGGCGGGGCGGCAGTGACATTGCCGCTTTTCGGCCCGATGTCCTTGTCGGGCTTCGAACACTCGTGGTTCTTCCTGTTCCTGCTTGTCGTCGCCGGGCTCGCCGCGATGTATGTGCTCATGCAGCTGGCGCGACAGCGGCGGATGCTGCGATTCGCCAACATGGAGCTGTTGGAAAGCGTTGCGCCCAAACGGCCTTCGCGGTGGCGGCACGTGCCGGCCATCCTGCTGGTGGCGTCGCTGGTGCTGTTCACCATCGCGATGGCCGGGCCGACGCACGACGTCCGCATTCCACGCAACCGCGCGGTGGTGATGCTGGTGATCGACGTGTCGCAGTCGATGCGGGCCACCGACGTGCAGCCCAACCGGATGGCGGCCGCACAGGAGGCGGCCAAGCAGTTCGCCGACGAGCTGACACCGGGCATCAACCTGGGGCTGATCGAGTATGCGGGGACCGCCACCGTGCTGGTGCAACCGACAACCAACCGGGAGGCGACCAAGAACGGGCTGGACAAGCTGCAGTTCGCCGACCGCACCGCCACGGGCGAGGGCATCTTCACCGCGTTGCAGGCCATCGCGACCGTGGGCGCGGTGATCGGGGGTGGCGACAAGCCGCCGCCGGCGCGCATCGTGTTGTTCTCCGACGGCAAGGAGACGATGCCGACCAACCCGGACAACCCGAAGGGCGCGTTCACCGCCGCGCGCACCGCCAAAGACCAGGGTGTGCCCATCTCGACGATTTCGTTCGGCACCCCGTATGGCTTCGTCGAGATCAACGACCAGCGCCAGCCGGTGCCCGTCGACGATTCCACGATGAAGAAGGTTGCCGAGCTCTCCGGCGGGAGCTGGTACAGCGCCGGTAGCTTGACCGAGCTGAAAAACGTGTACGCGACGCTGCAGCAGCAGATCGGCTACGAGACGATCAAAGGCGACGCCAGCGTCGGCTGGGTGCGGCTGGGTGCGCTGGTGTTGGCGTTGGCGGCCCTGGCGGCGCTGCTCATCAACCGCCGCCTGCCGACGTAGTTGCCCCCTTTGACCCCGAGCTGGGGGTACCGCCCGCTTGCGGGGGGACACGCCAGCGTGACTCGGGCTACATCCCAGGGGGACATTTCAACCACGCGGGACCCAGGCGCTAGGTTGACGGGGTGACTGACACGGCCACCGAGAACACCACCGAAAGTGCCGCCGACGGCGGCAAACCCGCATTCGTATCCCGTTCGGTCCTGGTGACGGGCGGAAACCGGGGAATCGGTCTGGCGATCGCGCGGCGGCTGGCAGCCGACGGCCACAAGGTTGCCGTCACGCACCGCGGATCCGGGGCGCCCGACGGGCTGTTCGGCGTCGTGTGTGACGTCACCGACAACGATGCGGTCGACCGCGCCTTCAAAGAGGTCGAGGAGCACCAGGGTCCGGTCGAGGTGCTGGTGTCCAACGCCGGCATCTCGAAGGACGCCTTCCTCATCCGGATGACCGAGGAGCGTTTCGAGGAGGTCATCAACGCCAACCTCACCGGGGCGTTCCGCGTGGCACAGCGGGCGTCGCGCAGCATGCAACGCAAGCGGTTCGGCCGCATCATCTTCATCGGGTCGGTGTCCGGCATGTGGGGCATCGGCAACCAGGCCAACTACGCGGCCGCCAAGGCCGGCCTGATCGGCATGTCCCGCTCGATCTCCCGCGAGCTGTCCAAGGCCGGGGTGACCGCCAACGTGGTCGCCCCCGGATACATCGACACCGAGATGACCCGCGCGCTGGACGAGCGGATCCAGGCGGGCGCACTGGAATTCATCCCGGCCAAGCGGGTCGGCACCGCCGAGGACGTCGCCGGGGCGGTCAGCTTCCTGGCGTCCGAGGATGCGGGCTACATCGCCGGCGCGGTCATCCCGGTCGACGGCGGCATGGGCATGGGCCACTGAATTCACCTAAGACACAAGGATATTAAGGACAGACATGGCAGGACTGCTCGACGGCAAACGGATTCTGGTCTCCGGGATCATCACCGACTCGTCGATCGCGTTTCACATCGCCAAGGCGGCCCAGGAAGCGGGGGCGCAGTTGGTGCTGACCGGGTTCGACCGGTTGCGCCTGATCCAGCGCATCGCCGACAGGCTGCCGGAGAAGGCCCCCCTGATCGAACTCGACGTGCAGAACGAGGAGCATCTCAACAGCCTCGCCGAGCGGGTTACCGCCGAGATCGGTGAGGGCAACAAGCTGGACGGGGTGGTGCACTCGATCGGCTTCATGCCGCAGACCGGGATGGGTATCAACCCGTTCTTCGACGCGCCCTACGAGGACGTTTCCAAGGGCATCCACATCTCCGCGTATTCGTATGCGTCGCTGGCCAAGGCGCTGCTGCCGATCATGAACCCCGGCGGGTCCATCGTCGGCATGGACTTCGACCCCAGCCGGGCCATGCCGGCCTACAACTGGATGACGGTGGCCAAGAGCGCGCTGGAATCGGTCAATCGGTTCGTCGCCCGCGAGGCAGGCAAGTTCGGGGTGCGCTCGAATCTCGTTGCGGCGGGCCCCATCCGGACGCTGGCGATGAGCGCGATCGTCGGCGGTGCGCTCGGCGAGGAGGCCGGCGCCCAGATGCAGCTGCTGGAAGAGGGCTGGGACCAGCGCGCACCGATCGGCTGGAACATGAAGGACCCCACACCGGTCGCCAAAACGGTGTGCGCCCTGCTCTCGGACTGGCTACCGGCCACCACCGGCACCATCATCTTCGCCGACGGCGGCGCCAGCACCCAATTGCTGTAAGCGCTAATGGAATTCGATGCCGTCCTGCTGCTGTCCTTCGGTGGTCCGGAGGGGCCCGAGCAGGTGCGGCCGTTCCTGGAGAACGTTACCCGCGGCCGCAACGTGCCGCCCGAACGCCTGGACGACGTCGCACAGCACTACCTGCATTTCGGTGGGGTGTCACCGATCAACGGGATCAACCGCGCCCTGATCGCCGAGCTCCAGGCGGAGCAGGACCTGCCGGTCTACTTCGGCAACCGCAACTGGGATCCCTATGTTGAAGAAACCGTAAAAAGCATGCGCGACAACGGCGTTCGGCGTGCCGCGGTGTTCACCACGTCGGCATGGAGTGGCTACTCGAGCTGCACGCAGTACACCGAAGACATCGCCCGGGCGCGCCGCGCGGCCGGACCCGACGCGCCCGAGCTGGTCAAGCTACGGCCCTACTTCGACCACCCGCTCGTCGTCGAGATGTTCGCCGACGCCGTCGCGGCGGCGGCACAGACCGTGCCCGATGGCGCGAGGCTGGTGTTCACCGCCCACTCGGTTCCGGTGGCCGCCGACCGGCGCCTGGGCCCGAGGCTGTACAGCCGTCAAGTCGCCTATGCCACAAGGCTTGTCGCGGCCGAGGCGGGATACTCCGATTTCGATCTGGCCTGGCAGTCGCGTTCGGGCCCGCCGCAGGTGCCGTGGCTGGAACCCAGTGTCGAGGACCATCTCTCCGCGCTGGCCGGGGCGGGCACCGAGGCCGTCATTGTCTGCCCGATCGGGTTTGTCGCCGACCACATCGAGGTGGTCTGGGATCTTGACGAGGAGTTGCGAGCCCAGGCCGAGGCGGCGGGGCTGGCGTTCGCCCGGGCCGCCACGCCCAACGCCGATCGCCGATTCGCCCGGCTGGCGGCCGATCTCATCGATGAGCTGCGCACCGGCCGACAGCCGGCCCGGGTGGCCGGCCCCAACCCGGTGCCCGGTTGTTTGGCCAGCGTCGACGGCGCGCCGTGCCGTCCGCCGCACTGCGTCGCCTCGGAAGCGGGCTAGCGGGGATCGCGAGCGGGCATAGCCGGGCGAAGTCCCCCGCAAGCGGGAGGTGCCCCCAGGTCGCCGCCATCAGGGCTAGTCAGCCCACGCCGAGTGCAGGATCGCGGTGACGGCGGCCATCCGCGCCGAACGCACCACCGCGGTCAGCGGCCGCAGCGCGTCGCTGGCGATGCGGGCCTCCGAAGACGATTGGGTGCCGAACGGCTCCGGGCCGGCGACGACGGGGGCGGTGAACCGCTCCGGCGAGTCGGGTGACCGACTGAGTCCGGCGCTGACCGCGACGATGGCGTCGACGTGCGCGGCATTCTCCAGCACCCGCAGCGCCCGGGTCGGCGCATGTTCGGGAACCCGGTGCTGCCGTGTGGATTCCAGCAGTTGCTCGACGAGTCCCCGCGGATCGTCGATGTCGGCCGCGGCCGTTCCCAGCCCGATGGCGCCGAGCGCGTCGGCGGCGGACCGGACTGCCGAGCGCAGCTCGTATTCGGCATCGCCGAGCTCGTAATGGTCGAGAACCGGCGCGCCCGGCAGCGAGTACACCGTCCAGCCCACCGTGCACAGATCGGCGAAGTCCTCGGGCTCGTCGTCGTAGGAGAACTCGGGGACCAGCCCGACGGCGGTGGCGGGATCGTGCGGATTGGCGACGATGATCGCCTCGCCCGCGGCCAGGGCGTCACGCTCGAACTGCGTCCCGGGGGCAAGCCCGCGCACGTCGCCGGGCACGGGCAAAAGCATATTGATCGTCCCGCGCAGCCGGCCCGGGCCATCCGGAGTGGGCGCCGACCGGCCGACCGCCGCGCGCAGTGTCTGCAGCAGAGTCACCGTTCCGGCGTCGTGCACATCGGGCCACGGCAGCCCGGTGTGACCGGCGGCGACCGCATCATACGCGGTGACCGATTGCTTTGGCGCCCATACCGATAACGCGTCCAAGACGTCGTCGGGCGCGGCCTTGCCTGCGAGCCAGGCATTGGCCCACAGGGACAGCGAGACACTGGGACACCACACGATTCCGCAGTGTAGTTGTTTTGCCCGGCAAAGGCGGATCACGCGTATTCTGGCCGCATGCACGCCGCGGTGCTTTGGCTAATATTTGCGCTGGTGCTTGCCGGTGCGGAGGCGCTCACCGGCCATATGTTTTTGGTGATGCTCGGCGGCGGTGCGCTGGCCGCGGCAATCACAAGCTGGCTGACGGATTGGCCCGGCTGGGCGGACGGGATCGTGTTCCTCGTCGTTTCGGTGCTGCTCTTGGTGCTGGTCCGCCCGGCGCTGCGGCGGCAACTGACGCCCGCGCACGTGCCGCAGATGGGTATCGAGGCGCTGGAGGGCAAGAACGCATTGGTGCTCGAGCGAATCGCCCGCGACGGGGGCCAGGTGAAGCTCGACGGCGAGGTGTGGACCGCGCGTCCGCTCAACGATGGGGATGTATACGAACCGGGGGAGTCGGTGACCGTCTTGCAGATCGACGGCGCCACGGCGGTGGTCTTCAAGAGCGGTCCATAACGGCTGCGCGAGGACGCTGCCAGAGACCCTGGTAGAGAAAGGAACTCCCGTGCAAGGTGCGGTTGCTGGTTTGGTGTTGCTGGTCGTCTTGGTGATATTCGCCATTGTCGTGGTGGCCAAGTCGGTGGCCCTGATACCGCAGGCGGAGGCCGCGGTGATCGAGCGGCTGGGTCGATATAGCCGGACGGTCAGTGGTCAGCTGACGTTGTTGGTGCCGTTCATCGACCGGGTCCGCGCGCGGGTGGACCTGCGCGAGCGGGTGGTGTCGTTCCCGCCGCAGCCGGTGATCACCGAGGACAACCTGACCCTCAACATCGACACCGTGGTCTACTTCCAGGTCACCGTGCCGCAGGCGGCCGTCTACGAGATCAGCAACTACATCGTCGGCGTGGAGCAGCTCACCACCACCACGCTGCGCAACGTGGTGGGCGGCATGACGCTCGAGCAGACACTGACGTCACGCGACCAGATCAACGGTCAATTGCGCGGCGTGCTCGACGAGGCGACCGGTCGCTGGGGCCTGCGGGTCGCCCGGGTCGAGTTGCGCAGCATCGACCCGCCGCCGTCCATCCAGGCGTCGATGGAAAAGCAGATGAAGGCCGACCGCGAGAAGCGAGCGATGATCTTGACCGCCGAAGGTAACCGGCAGGCCGCGATCACCCAGGCCGAAGGCGCGAAGCAGGCGCAGATCCTGGCCGCCGAGGGCGCCAAGCAGGCCGCGATCCTGGCCGCCGAGGCCGAACGGCAGTCCCGCATGCTGCGCGCCCAAGGTGAGCGCGCCGCGGCCTACCTGCGGGCGCAGGGGCAGGCCAAGGCCATCGAGAAGACGTTCGCCGCGATCAAGGCCGGCAGGCCCACCCCGGAGATGCTGGCCTACCAGTACCTGCAGACGCTGCCGGAGATGGCGCGCGGCGACGCCAACAAGGTGTGGGTGGTGCCGAGCGACTTCAACGCGGCGCTACAGGGATTCACCAGAATGCTGGGCACCCCGGGTCAGGACGGAGTGTTCCGGTTCGAGCCCTCCCCGGTCGACGACACACCTCAGCACGCCGCCGAATCAGACGACGCGGACATCGCCGACTGGTTCTCCACCGAGACCGACCCCGCGATCGCCCAGGCGGTGGCCAAGGCCGAAGCGAGCGCCCGCCAGCCGGTGGACGGCACGCTGCCGGGGACGCCGCCGCAGTTGGCCCAATAGGATTGCCGGATGAGCCTTTTCACTTCGCCGAAGACCTACGTGGCGCTCGGCGCCTTCCACGCCGTGGACGCCGTCTTGTGCGGTGTCCAGGTGGCACCGATCAGGAAGGTTCTCGATGACGTTGGGTTGCCGGAGAACGTTCGGCCGGTGCTGCCGGCGGTGAAGGGGGCAGCCGCCGTGGGCTTGCTGTCGGTCAGCCGGTTCCCGGTCCTGGCGCGGGTGACGACGGCGATGCTGACGGTCTATTTCGTCTTGGCGCTCGGCGCGCACATCCGCGTCCGCGACAGGGTCGTCAACGCGCTCCCGGCCGCGGTGTTCCTCGCTACGTTCGCCGTGATGACGGCGAAGGGGCCGGACCGCAACTAGTCCAGGCGCAACTCGACCAGTGGTAGCGGTGTGTCGGTTTCGGTGATCGGTACCCCGAGCGTTTCCTCCAGCACCGGCCTCATCTGTTCCCAGGCCTGGCGATGACGGCTGACGTACGCGGCGAGCGCCCGATCGGCCTCCTGTTGGTCGAGGATGCGGGCGGTAGCGCGCCTGGGCGCCTGGCTGCCCGCGTAGACACGCACCCGCGGGTTGGCCTGGATGTTGCGGAACCACTGCGCCTTTCGGCCGAATCCGGAGGCGACGATGTAAGTGTCCGGCGAGGAGTGACCGACCACCTCCAGCACCACATAGCGCGCGGCGCCGGACTTGCGGCCAACGTGCTCGAGCATCAGCAGGCGCGAGCCGAACAGCGCGCCCGCGCGGGCCTTGTAGATCCAGATCGGTGCGCGCATCAGCCGACGCGACCGCAGCACGCGTGCGCCGAGCCTGGGCAGAAAAGACGCGGGTCGCCCGGCCATTAGGCGTGTGGCCCAGGCGGCAGCGGTGACGCGGGGACGACGCCCGGCGCGGACGTGGGGGCGGGCGGCGACGGGTAGACGCACCCGCCACCCGCCTGCGACGACAGCGGCGGCGGGTAGGGCGGCGGTGGAAGCTGGACCCGGACCGTCCAGACCAACCCGGTGATCGCGAAGGCGGCGAGCGCGCCGAGCACCAGGCCGGCCAGCCCGGCGACGGCGGCGACGCCGGCCGGGAAGCGGCGGGTTCCGATGTTGTCCGAGGTCATGCGGCTCTCCACTGTCGTCGGATGTCGGTAATCCAGACGCTACTGGCGGGACAGCTGCCGCCGTCACGATTTGATGGATCGTGACGGCGGCAGGCTGGTCAGCTGTGCGGAGACGGTTGCGCCGGTGGCGGGGAGGCCTCGCCGGGAGGAGGCGGCCCGAACCCGTGCGGCGGCCCAGGCGGCCCGGGCGCGCCGGGCGGCGGCGCAAACCCGAAGCCGCCCATGGGCCAGCCCATCGGCGGGGGAGGCGGTCCGTGCTGCAGCGCCATCATCGGCGGTGGCCCAGGCGGTAGCGGCGGCCCGGGCGGCCCGGCGGTGATGATCCAGGCGAAGGCGATCGCTGCGATGGTGCCCGCCGCGCCGATCAGCGCGCCCGCCACCCCGACGCCGACCACCACTCCGGTCGAGTGGCGGCGA
The DNA here is from genome assembly GCF_001665605.1 of Mycobacterium sp. 852014-50255_SCH5639931. GTDB lineage: Bacteria > Actinomycetota > Actinomycetes > Mycobacteriales > Mycobacteriaceae > Mycobacterium > Mycobacterium paraffinicum. Next base: position 1,310 of record NZ_LZSV01000026.1, on the reverse strand, counting down.
GGCTCACGTGGGGGATGGGCGGCCGGCGGCGGTGCGGGTGGATGGGTGTCGATGTCGTCGTTTGTGGTCATGGCACCGGACGGTAGGCGCCGGAACTGAAGTGGACCTGAAGAACTGATACCCCGTGAGTCACTTCTGTCACCAGCGAAGGTGAGCGGCGTTGTGCCCGCCTCAGAGCGACAATGCGAGGAGGCTACCCGGGGAGCGGGCTTGTCGCTCTGAGGCGGGCAATTCGTCGCATCCCTACGTTCTTGGGATTAGTGGGGCTGCGGTGACAGACGGGTCCACGCGACGCTTCAGGTTGGTTTCAGAACCGGCGCCGACAATGGGAGGCATGACGAACAGCCCCCGGGTCGCCGCCGGCCAGTTCAGCGTCGGCGCGCCCCGGGTCCTGGTGGTCGAAGACTCCGAGACGATTCGCGAAATGGTCAGCGAGGCGCTCACCGACGTCGGCTATCACACCGTCGGCCGCCGTGACGGCGACGGGCTCGAGGAGGCTCTGGACGGGCTGCGGCCGGACCTGGTGGTGCTCGACGTCATGCTGCCGGGGCGCGATGGGTTCGACCTCATCGGCGTCATCCGCGACTGGGGCGACGTCGGGATCGTCTTGATCACGGCGCGCGACGGCCTGCAAGATCGGCTGCGCGGCCTGGATGGCGGGGCCGACGATTACGTGATCAAACCGTTCGAGCTGGCCGAACTGGTCTCGCGGGTCGGCGCGGTGTTGCGCCGGCGCGGGCGGCTGCCGCAAGTCGTTCAGCTCGGCGACCTGATGCTCGACTCCGAAGCCGGCCTGGCCGCGCGCAATGGTCGTCGCCTCGACCTGACGGCAACCGAGTTGCGGCTGCTGGCCTTCCTCGTGGAGCAGCGCGGCCGCATTGTCAGCGCCAGCCAAATCCTGAACGCCGTGTGGGGGTACGACGCCTACGACCCCAACCTGGTCCAGGTGCACGTGAGCGGCTTGCGGCGCAAGCTCGAAGCCCACGGGCCGCGGATACTGCACACCGTGCGCGGCATCGGCTACCGGCTGCAACCCCAGCGATCATGACGACTCGGACTCCCTCCCTGCAGCGACGGGTGACGCTGGTGGTGGTGGCGTTGCTGGCGCTGCTGTTGATGGCGCTCGGTGTGACCATCGACTTGAGCCTGGGAGTTCTCGCCCGCAGGAATCTGCACGACCGGCTGCTCGCGGCGGCGTCGCGCGCCGAGGCGCTGGACGCCGCGCACACCTCGCCCGATCTGTTGGCCGTAAACCTCGGTGAACAGCTGGAGCTGTACCGCCGGATGTGGGTTATGCGACTGCTCGACAT
>NZ_LZSV01000025.1 GCF_001665605.1 Mycobacterium sp. 852014-50255_SCH5639931 | reverse complement strand
CCAGCGCGACCAGGTGTCTGTTTTGTATTTCTGATGTGTTTGCTGTGTTTGTTTTGTTTTTTGTTTTGTCGCGGTGATGTTTGTCATCGAGTTGTTGGTGGTGATGTCGCTGGAGGCGCTGGACGTGTTGCTCTTCTACGTCTTCTTCGAGGCCATGCTCATCCCGATGTACTTCCTGATCGGGGGCTTCGGCGGCGGGGCCGGCAGGTCACGCGCGGCGGTGAAGTTCTTGCTGTACAACCTGTTCGGTGGGCTGATCATGCTGGCCGCCGTGATCGGGCTGTACGTGGTCACCGCGCAGCACAGTTCGGGCACCTTCGACTTCCGCGAGATCGTCGCCGGCGTCGCCTCCGGCCGCTACGGGGCCGACTCCGCGGTGTTCAAGGCGCTGTTCCTGGGCTTCATGTTCGCCTTCGCCATCAAAGCGCCGCTGTGGCCGTTCCACCGCTGGCTGCCCGACGCCGCAGTGGAGGCCACCCCGGCCACCGCGGTGCTGATGATGGCGGTGATGGACAAGGTCGGCACCTTCGGCATGCTGCGCTACTGCCTGCAGCTGTTCCCCGGCGCCTCAACCTATTTCCGGCCCCTGATCGTCGTGCTGGCCGTCATCGGTGTCATCTACGGCGCGGTCGTGGCCATCGGGCAGACCGACATCATGCGCCTGATCGCCTACACCTCCATCTCGCACTTCGGGTTCATCATCCTGGGCATCTTCGTGATGACGAGCCAGGGGCAGAGCGGCTCGACGCTGTACATGCTCAACCACGGCCTGTCCACCGCGGCGGTGTTCCTGATCGCGGGCTTCCTGATATCCCGGCACGGCAGCCGGAAGATCGCCGATTACGGCGGGGTGCAGAAGGTGGCGCCCATCCTGGCGGGGACGTTCCTCGTCTCGGCGATGGCCACCCTGTCGCTACCCGGTCTGGCGCCATTCATCAGCGAATTCCTGGTCCTGCTGGGCACTTTCAACCGGTACTGGCTCGCCGCCGCCTTCGGTGTCACCGCGCTGGTGTTGTCCGCCATCTACATGCTGTGGCTCTACCAGCGCATGATGACCGGACCGGTGGCCTCCGGCAACGAGAAGATCGGCGACCTGCGGGCGCGCGAACTGCTCGTCGTCGCACCGTTGATCGCACTGTTGTTCGTTCTCGGGGTTTACCCGAAGCCGGTGCTGGACATCATCAACCCCGCCGTCGAGAACACCATGACCACCATCGGTCAGCATGATCCCGCGCCGAGCGTGCCGGCGGTCAACCGCGCACCCCGGACAGCCGAAGGACCGCGATAATGACCCTCCCCACCCCCAGCATCGAGTACTTCCTGCTCTGCCCGACGCTCATCGTGTTCGGCGTCGCCGTGGTCGGCGTCCTCGCGGAAGCGTTCGTGCCCAGGCGGATTCGCTATGGCGCCCAGGTGACGCTGGCCCTGGCCGGTTTGGTCGCAGCCTTCGTCGCGGTGATCGCGGTGAGCCGCTCCGTCCCGGCCTCCGGCCGCGCGACGGTACTGGGCGCGATGGCCGTCGACCGGCCGACCCTGTATCTGCAGGGCACGGTGCTGCTGGTCGCGGTGCTGGCGGTCATCTTCATGGCCGAACGCACGCAAGCCAAGGCGGACAGCAAGGTCGCCGCGGGGGTGGGCGCCGCCGGGCCGGTCGGCCTGGATTCCTTCACCCCCCAGGCGTCCGCGGTCCCGGGCAGCGACGCCGAGCGCGACGCGGAGCGGGCCGGGGCCGCGCAGACGGAGCTGTTCCCACTGGCGATGCTGTCGGTCGGCGGCATGATGGTCTTCCCCGCATCCAACGACCTGTTGACGATGTTCGTTGCGCTGGAAGTTCTTTCGCTGCCGCTGTACCTGATGTGCGGCCTGGCCCGTCATCGGCGCCTGCTTTCGCAGGAGGCGGCGATGAAGTACTTCCTGTTGGGCGCATTCTCTTCGGCGTTCTTCCTGTACGGCGTGGCGCTGCTGTACGGCGCGACCGGCACGCTGCTGTTGACCGGCATCCGGGATGCGCTGGCGGCACACGGGGACACCTCGATGGCGTTGGTGGGCGTCGCGCTGCTGTCCGTCGGCCTGCTGTTCAAAGTGGGTGCGGTTCCGTTCCATTCGTGGATTCCGGACGTCTACCAGGGTGCGCCCACGCCCATCACCGGGTTCATGGCGGCGGCCACCAAGGTGGCGGCCTTCGGCGCGCTGCTGCGGGTGGTCTACGTCGCGCTGCCGCCTCTGCACGATCAATGGCGCCCGGTGCTGTGGACCATCTCGATCCTCACCATGGCGGTGGGCACCATCACTGCGGTGAACCAGACCGACGTCAAGCGGATGCTCGCCTACTCCTCGGTCGCCCACGTCGGGTTCATCCTCACCGGCGTCATCGCCGATAACCAGGCGGGCCTCTCGTCCACGCTGTTCTACCTGCTCGCCTACAGCTTCAGCACCGTCGGCGCGTTCGCCATCGTGGGCCTGATCCGCGATGCCGACGGCGTCGAGGACGCCACCCTGTCGCACTGGGCGGGACTCGGGCAGCGCTCACCGATTGTGGGCGTGATGTTTTCGATGTTCCTGCTGGCCTTCGCAGGCATCCCGCTGACGAGCGGGTTCGTCAGCAAGCTCGCCGTGTTCAAGGCCGCGGCGCAGGGCGGCGCGGCACCGCTGGTGATCATCGGTGTGGTGGCCAGTGGGATCGCCGCCTACTTCTACGTGCGGGTAATCGTTTCGATGTTCTTCACTGAGGCAACCGACGACACCCCCGACGTGGTGGCGCCGGGAATTTTGAGCAAGGCCGCGATCGCCGTGTGCGCCGCGATTACCGTGGTGCTGGGCATCTTCCCGCAGCCGGTGCTCGACCTCGCCGACCAGGCCGCCCAGCTGCTGCACTGAGATCAGCCGAGGAACGGGCGCACGGTCAGCACGTAAACGGCCAGGGCGGCCAGCGGCGCGGCCAGCGGCAACCACGGCAGCTGCAGCGGGAACGACGTCGCGACCAACCCGGCGAACGTGAACCCAACGGCGCCAACGGCTGTCGGCCAGCTGCCGAGCATCACACTGGCCGACCCGCCGACCGCGTGGCGGCACACCAGGTAGGCGGCGGCGCTCAGTCCCGACAGCGCGACGAACACGAGCGGCGGGTCGGACAGCACGATGGTGACCACCGACAGCAGCACCGCAAGCGTTGCGGCCGGACGAAATGCCGTCCCCGCCACCACCGCGCCCAGGGCCGTTGCCCAAGCGGCCACGGCGCGTCCGTGCGTGCCGTCGGCGGCCAAGCCGACCATCAGCAGGCCGAACGCGATTGAGAACACCGGGGCCCACAGCCGCGGCGGTGCCACCTTCTCGTCGTTAGCCACCGAGCCGTCCCCGTAGCCTGCGGCGGCGGTCCGGGAGCACACCCATGGACTGCTCCAGCCCGCTATCTCCTTGCCACGACACGATGTCGACGCCGACGGTGGCCATGTCGCGATACATGGCGGAGCGCTGCAGCGTCCACATCCGGTCCACCAGGGGATCCTGCTCGCCCTCGAACGGGGAGCTGTCGAGGATGTCGACGGCGATGACGACGTGGCCCCGCTTGCGGAGATCGATCAACGCGAGCGCGAATTCGGTATCGAGCAGCGTGGAGAACGCGATGACGATCGCGCCGGCGGGAACGGCCGCGCGCGGCGCCAACGTGCCCGTTGTCTTCTCGAATCGATCGCCGGCGCCGAGCACCGTGTCGAGGACCCGATAGAACTGGCGCTGCCCGATGTCTGCGCCCAGCCAGCGCGGGCGGTTGCCGCCCAGGGCGACGATGCCGGCGCGGTCTCCGTGCCGCAGCGCGGTCTGTACGACCTGCGCGGCGCCGCGAACCACGCGTTCGGTGGCGCGGGTCGCCGGGCCCGCCGGCTGGCGATAGGTGTCGATCAGCACCACCACGTCGGCGGCGCGGTCGGTGAGGCGCTGAGTGACGTGTAGTTGGCCGCGGCGCGCGCTCACCGGCCAATTCACCGCGCGCAGTTGGTCTCCGGGCACGTAAGCGCGAATGTCGGCGTATTCGACGCCGGGGCCGACGTGCCTGGTGAGGTGGGCGCCCAGGCGGTCGAGCAGCTCGGTCTGCGGGATGGGCGTCGACTGCGGGGGCGTCAGGGGAAAGACGATGACTTCGGCGGCGTCGACGGTCGCCGTCCCGTACAGCAGCCCGCCGCGCGCGACCGCGTCGACCCGGGCCCGGATGAAGTACCGGCCCCAGCGTTGCGCCGTTGCCGCAACCCGTTTGGTCCGGCCCGAGTCCGAGTCGAGAACTTCGAGCTGCATCCCCTCCACGGGCGCAACCGTGACCTCGACCGCCGAAAACCCCGTTGCCGCGCCCTCTTCCGTCGCCCAGATGCGCAGCTGCGCGCGGTCGTTTTCGAAGCACCGCTGCGCATCGGGATCGCCGTGCACGCGGATTGTCGGCACGGGTCGTTGCCAGCTGATCGAGCACAGCACGCCCAGCAGCGGCGCCGCGAACGCGATCAGCTGCCACCGGGCGCCGATCACCGCGACCGCGAGCGCCAACCCCGCGCAGCTGGCCATCGCCCGCGTCAAGTGCGATGCGCGCCAGCGGAACTCAACCGGGGACCGGGTCACGTGTCCCCGTGGCCCGTGCGGGGCACCGGTAAGCGGCGCAACAACTCCCCGACCACGTCGGCGCCCTGAATCTTGCGCACCCACATCTCCGGGCGCAGGGTGATCCGGTGCGCGACCGCCGGGACGGCGAGCGCCTTGACGTCCTCGGGGATCACATAGTCCCGGCCGAGCAAGAGCGCGCGGGCACGGGCGAGTTGAACCAGGTCGAGCTCGGCGCGCGGGCTGGCGCCCACCGCCACCTGCGGATGGTGGCGCGTGGCGTTCGCCAGCGACACCACGTAGTGCAACACGTCCTCGTGCACGGTCACCTGCTCGACCGATTCGCGCATCGCGAGCAGGTCGTGCGCATCCACCACCTGATTGACGGTCGGTTCCACCGACCCGCGTTCGAGGCGCCGGCGCAACATCGCGGCCTCGTCGCGCTCGGACAGGTAGCGCAGTTCCAGGCGGATCGCGAACCGGTCGAGCTGCGCTTCCGGCAGTGGATAGGTGCCCTCGTACTCGATCGGATTGTCTGTCGCGAGAACGACGAAAGGCTTTGGCAGCGGATGTGTTTCACCGTCAATGCTGACCTGGCCTTCGGCCATCGCCTCGAGCAGCGCCGCCTGGGTCTTGGGCGGCGTGCGGTTGATCTCGTCGGCGAGCAACAGGTTGGTGAAGATCGGTCCCGCCCGGAACGCGAAACGACCCGACTGCATGTCGTAGATCGTCGAGCCGAGCAGGTCCGCGGGCAGCAGGTCCGGGGTGAACTGCACGCGCGTGAATTGCAGGCCGAGCGCGGCGGCGAACGACCTGGCGATCAGCGTCTTACCCAGGCCCGGCAGGTCCTCGATCAGAACGTGGCCGCGGGCGAGCACCGCGATGAGGATGAGGGTGAGCGCGGAACGCTTCCCCACCACCACCCGCTCGATCTCGTCGAGCACCGCCTCGCAGTGCGCTGTGGTTGTTGCCGCCGGCAGCGTCATACCTGTTCCAACTTTCGCAGAATCTCTTCCAGCGTCGCACGGCCGGGACCGGGTCGCCGGTCGCCGGTCCGCGTGACGTTGTTCGGATTAACCCATTCCCACAGTTCGGCCCCGAACAGCATTTGACCGCCCGCCTGATACGCCACGGGGTCTTTGGATCGTCGCTGGCCGGTCGTCATCTCGTATCTGCGCGCGAGCATCGGGCGCAGGTGCCGGTCCCAGTCCACCCGGGTCGACTCCGACCACCGGATCGTCGTCTCGGTGTTGGAAAGCCAGCGGCGCAACGAATCCCCGAGGTCGTCGGGGTCCGCTTCGGGCTCGGGCCGCATTCCGCGTCCCAGGATGCGACGGACGGTGAGCAGCACCAGAGCCAGGGCACCACCCGCGGCGGCCAGCACCAATTGGCGGTCGTGCTGCATCAACGCCAACAGCTCGATCCCAACGATGAGGCAGATGCCCAGGGCTAGCGTCTTTTTCATACGGGACTCCGGGATCCCAGCTCGTCGAGGACCAGCTGGAGAACGCGCACCGCCAGGTCGCGGTGCCCCTCGTTCATCACATGCGGGCTGAATCGCGCCTCGGCGAACAGGTTCACCAATTGAACGGCGTTATCGGCATGCAGCGCATGGTGTTCGACCGCCCGGGCCAATACCTCGGTCGGGGTGTCGAAGTCCTGCGGGGCTGCGCCGGGCACGTGGGCGAGTTCGCGTTCCATCGCGGCATAACAGGCGATGATCGCCTCGCGCGGTTCCCGGCTGAGATCGGTCATCTCGGCCAGCCCCCGTTCGGCGGCTCGCACCAGAGATTCCGAACGTGTCGGCGGCGCCGGAGATTCGGCGTGACCATCGATGACGGCGCCCGGCGTCGCCGCGCGCCACCGCCTGCGCGACATGACCACGGTCCCCGTGACGATGATCAGCATCATCGGGACGGTGGCGGCGAGCAGGATGCCGAACATGTCGCCGTTCTGGGAATGCGGCCGCTGCGTCGCGGGGGCGTTGCCATGCTCCGCCGACGGAGCGCCGTTCGTCTGTGGGGGCTGCGCCTGACCGACACCGTGCGGCGCCAACAGGCGGGACGCCACCATCACGATCAGCAGCCAGGCCACGATGACCGCCAACGCGATCAGCACCACGCGCCAGCTCGGCCGGCCCCTGCCGGTGCCGAGCATCTCGGACAGCTGGCCCGCTTGCGGCGCCGCCGCGCGCGGGTCGCGCAACCGCGCGATGACCGCGATCGCCACCAGCGCGAGGGTCACGCCGAGGGCGACCACCACGAATATCAGTGCCACCCGGCTGCCGGCGGCCTCGCCGCGCTCCTCGTGGTGGGCGGCAGGGAGGTAGCCCCGCAGCGCGGCGGAGACGACGAGCAGCAGCACGATCAGGGCGACGACCCGCCCCGTGGGCTTGTCCATACCAGGCATTGGCACACCACTCGTTTGTTGCGGCACTGGCCTTGCCTCATCCTGGCACGTCAGGCCGCGGGTTATCCACAGTCGGAGATCCATCCACAAAACCGCGCTCGCGTGCATATTGTCGAACGCCTGTTCGATAATGTTGGCTCGTGGGGTTCCGGATGAGCGCCGAACAGGCACGAGAGCGGATCGGTGCCGCTCTTCACGCGATCGACGCCGCCCACGATGTGCTACGGGATACGTCGTCGGATGTGGTCGGCAACGACTTCCGGGTCGAGGTCGCCGAACGGCTGGAAACCCGGGAACGCACCAACCGGGGGCTGATGTACCGCTTCTTCGCGGAGATCGCCGACCCGCCCGATGGAAGCGGGTTCGTGCCGGGGGTGCGCGACAAGCTGTGGGCGCGGCTGCGCATCACGCCCAAGGAGATCACCCGCCGCTTCCGGCTCGCGGCCCGGATCCGGCCGCGGCGGTCGCTGACCGGTCCGCCCGTGGCACCGGAGCTCCCGGCACTGGCGGCCGCGGTGGCCGACGGTGCGGTCGGCGAGGACCACATCCGGGCGGTATGCGCGGCGGTGGATCTCCTGCCCTCCCGCGTATCGCCCTTGGATGTCGCGGACGCCGAGCGCGCGCTGGTGCGGGATGCGACCAAACTCGACGCCGGGTCCGAGATCAACCGCGCGCACCACCCCGACGAACTCCTGCGCGGCGATCCGGATCCGCCCGCTACGGACGAGGGCTGGCGCGCCGCGCGCGTCTCGCCAAGCGGCCCCGCCCGGTGGGACACTACGATTCGTGCCGCCATACCGCGATGTCGCAGCGTTCGACGATCGTGCCGCCGGCTACGACCGCGGCTGGCGCGGGCGGCTGCATCACGAGATCGCCGACCGCACCGCGCAGCTGGCCGTGGCGACGGTCACCGCTCCCGAGTATGTGCTCGACGTGGGGTGCGGCACGGGTTACCTGCTGCAACGGCTGGCTCGCCGCTACCCGAACGCCAAGCACCTCGCCGGGATCGATCCCGCCCCTCAAATGGTCGCCGCCGCAACGGCCCTCGCGCGCGACCCGCGACTGAGCTTCACCCGCGGAGTGGCTGAGGAGCTCAACTATGCCGACCGCGCCTTCGACCTGGTCGTCAGCACCACGTCATTCGATCACTGGTCGAACCAACTGGCGGGCCTGTTGGAGTGCGCCCGGGTGCTGCGGCCCGGCGGAAGCCTGGTGCTCGTCGACCAGTTTTCGCTGTGGCTGGCGCCGACCCTGGCCGTCGGCCGTCGCGGCAAGGCCCGCACCCGCGACCGCGCCGAGAAGCTGCTGCTGCAGGCGGGCTTCCAGTCCCCCAAATGGCAGCGGCTGCATGCCGTGATCATCAACGCGGTCACAGCGAAGACGCGGGCCTAGTCCGGCTCGAAGGGCCGGAAGCTGCCATCGAGCACCTGCAGATGGCCGATGGTGCGCCCGGTGACCTTCGCGGGATCGACCAGGGTCAATTCGACTGCCGCTCGGGCGAATTCGTCGGCCGCGGCGGTCTCGTCGAACTCGCGGGCATAGTAGGCCAGCCCCGGGGTGAGGATCGGTTTCGACGGTGACAGGGCATTGACCGCGATATGGTGATCGGCGAGATCGTATGCCGCGCACTGGGTCAGATGCTCCAGCGCCGCCTTGGATCCGCCATAGCCGGGCAGCACGCCGCCGCTGCGGTCGGGGTACGGCCCGTCGCCGGGGATCCTCGATGCAACCGAGGTGACGTTGATGATCGACCCACCGCCCGCTTCGATCATGTCCGGGCTCACCAGCTGCATCAGCTCGTACGCGGCGAAGACCGCGATCTCGAAATGCCGGCGATACGCGGCGAGCGGAATGCTGACGAATCCCGGCCAGCCGGGTTTGGCGGCGCCACCCGCCGGCTGCGCGGACTTGGCGCGCGGTTCGGAGCCGGGCGCCGGGGGCCTTCCGGGCGCGGTGAAGGCCGCGTTGTTCACCAGGATCGTGATGGGTCCCAGGGCTTCTCGCGCCTCAGCCACCAGCCGGGCGATGTCCTCACGGTCGGTCAGGTCGGCCCGGATCGCCACCGCCCGTCCGCCGGCCGCCTCGATGTCCGCGACCGTCTCACCGATGGTGCCGGGCAACCGCTCGTCCCATACCTGCTCGGTGCGGCCCGCCACCGCGACGGCGGCGCCCTCCGCCGCAAGGGCCAGCGCGATCGCCCGGCCCAGTCCGCGGCTGCCGCCGGTGACCATGGCGGCCCGCCCCGCCAGGCGCCCGGTCATCGCTTCACCCCGTGCACGACGATGGCGGTGGTCTGCTCCACCCACGCATCGTCGAGTTCGTCCTCCGGGCGCAGCAGCATGCGCAGCATCGTGGCTCCCCCAATCAACTCGATCAACCGGTCCGGGTCCACGTCGGGATGCGCTTCGCCCCGGTCGACGGCGTCACTCAGCCGCACCCGCACCGTCGCGAACAGGTCCGCGAACCGCGACATCACCCGGGCGTTCAAGGCAGGATCGGCCGTCATGTCGGCCACCAGGCCCGGCAGGGCGGCGCGAACGACCGGGGTGGTGAAGACGTCGCGCGTGGCCTCGATCATCATGCGGATGTCGGCGGCGATGTTCCCGGCCGGCGCCTCCAGCGCGGTGGGCGCCACCGGGAAGGCCGCCTCGTGCACCAATTCGGCCTTGCTCGACCACCGGCGGTACAGGGCCGACTTCGTCGTTCCCGCGCGCTCGGCGACCGCCGCCAGGCTCAGATTTGAATAGCCCATTTGGACAAGCAGTTCCGCGGTGGCCGATAGGATGGCCGAGTCGATACGCGGGTCCCGCGGGCGGCCGGCACCGGGGGCCTTGTCAAGGGTGGACGGGTCTGCTTTCATATCGCTACCTACCGTATCGTAATTGCCGCGCCGAATCTCAAAGAGAATCAAGTCCCAAAGAATGGGAGGCACCCGTGGCCAACGAACCCGTGCTGGACAAGGTCGACCGGCTGCAGCGCTCCAGCCGAGACGTCACGACGCTGCCCGCCGTGATGTCGAAATGGCTGTCGACCGTCCTGCCCGCCGGAGCGATCCCGGAGGTGACGGTCGAGAGCGGCGTCGACTCCACGGGCATGTCGTCGGAAACCATCATCCTCTCTACTCGCTGGCAAGAGGGCGGGAAGCCCGTCGAGCAGAAACTCGTGACCAGGGTTGCGCCCGCCGCCGAAGACGTGCAGGTCTTCCCAACCTACCGGCTTGACCACCAATTCGAAGTCATCCGAAAGGTCGGCGAACTCACCGACGTACCCGTCCCGCGGGTGCGCTGGCTCGAGCCCACCGGCGAGGTGCTGGGCACCCCCTTCTTCGTGATGGATTACGTCGAGGGCGTGGTCCCGCCCGACGTCATGCCCTACACCTTCGGCAACAACTGGTTCGCCGACGCCCCCGCCGAACGTCAGCGCGAGCTGCAGGACGCAACGGTTGGGGTGCTGGCCAAGTTGCACTCAATCCCCAACGCGGAGACCACCTTCGGCTTTCTCTCCGACGGCCAAGACGGCGACACCGCGCTGCGCCGACACTTCAACTGGGTGCGGTCCTGGTACGACTTCTCGGTCCCCGACATCGGCCGCTCGCCGCTGCTGGAACGAACCTTCACCTGGCTGGAGGACAACTGGCCGGCCGAATCGGCCGCGCGCGAGCCCGTGCTGCTCTGGGGCGACGCCCGGGTGGGCAACGTGCTGTACCGCGACTTCCAGCCGGTCGCGGTACTGGACTGGGAGATGGTCACGCTCGGGCCCCGGGAGCTCGACGTGGCGTGGATGATCTACGCGCACATGGTGTTCCAAGAACTGACCGGCCTGGCGGGCCTGCCTGGCCTGCCGGAGGTGATGCGCGAGGATGACGTCCGCGCCACCTATCAGCGACTGACCGGCGTGGAAGTGGGCGACCTGCGCTGGTTTTACGTGTATTCGGGCGTCATGTGGGCCTGCGTGTTCATGCGCACCGGCGCGCGCCGGGTGCATTTCGGCGAAACCGAGAAACCCGACGACGTCGAGTCGCTGTTCTACCACGCCGGATTGATGAAACGTCTTATCGGAGAGGAGCAATAATGCTTGGCCCGCTCGACGAGTTCCCGGTACATCAGATTCCGCGGCCGATCGCCTGGCCGGGTCCGTCGGACCGCAATTTCTACGATCGCTCCTACTTCAACGCCCATGACCGCACCGGAAACATCTTCGTCATCAGCGGCATCGGCTACTACCCCAACCTCGGCGTCAAGGACGCGTTCTTCCTCGTCCGGCGCGGGGACACCCAGACCGCGGTGCATCTGTGTGACGCCATCGACCAGGACCGCCTCAACCAGAACGTCAACGGCTACCGGATCGAGGTCATCGAGCCGTTGCACAAGCTACGCCTGATCCTCGACGAAACCGACGGCATCGCAGCCGATCTCACCTGGGAGGGACTGTTCGACGTCGTGCAGGAGCAGCCGCACGTCCTGCGGTCCGGCAACCGGGTGACGCTGGACGCGCAGCGGTTCGCCCAGCTCGGCAGCTGGAGCGGCCGCATCGCCGTCGACGGCGAGGAGATTCCTGTCGACCCCGCGACCTGGCTCGGCAGCCGCGACCGGTCGTGGGGCATCCGGCCGATCGGCGAGCCCGAGCCGGCGGGCCGGCCCGCCGACCCGCCGTTCGAGGGCATGTGGTGGCTGTACGTGCCGATGGCGTTCGACGACTTCGCCATCGTGCTGATCATTCAGGAGGAGCCCAACGGCTTCCGCTCGCTCAACGACTGCACCCGCATCTGGCGCGACGGACGCGTCGAGCAGCTGGGCTGGCCGCGGGTGAAGATCCACTACCGCTCCGGCACCCGCATCCCCACCGGAGCGACCATCGACGCCACCGCCCCCGACGGCACCGGAGTCCACTTCGACGTCGAGTCCAAGCTGCCGGTGCCCATCCACGTCGGCGGCGGCTACGGGGGCGACTCGGACTGGCTGCACGGCATGTGGAAGGGCGAGAAGTTCGTCGAGCGCCTGACCTATGACATGACGGACCCGGCGATCGTCGCGCGGTCGGGTTTCGGCGTGATCGACCACGTCGGCCGGGCGGTGTGCCGCGACGGCGATCGCGAGCCGGTTGAGGGCTGGGGCCTTTACGAACACGGCGCGCTGGGCCGCCACGACCCCTCCGGGTTCTCCGACTGGCTCACCGTCGCCCCCTAGTCAGCCCGCGAACGTCGAGGAGTTCCGGGATTCTCGGGCCATCTCACGCAACAAATCGACGTTCGCGGGTGTCGGGCAATTGCCCGACGAAATCGCGGAAATTGGGGTTGACTGGTGCGCGTGCCAAATCCGCCGTGGATTGTCGACGTTGTCGTGGTCGGCGCAGGCTTTGCTGGACTCGCCGCGGCGCGCGAGCTGGCCCGCCAGGGACATGACGTGGTCGTCTTCGAGGGCCGCGACCGCGTCGGCGGCCGGTCGTTCACCGGCAGCGTGGCGGGCTTACCCGCCGACCTGGGGGGCACGTTCGTCGGCCCGACCCAGGACGCGGTCCTGGCGCTGGCGGCCGAACTCGACGTCCCCACCATCCCGACCCACCACGACGGCAAGAATGTGATCCACTGGCGCGGCTGGACGCATTCCTATCGCGGCACCATCCCCAAGCTTTCGCTGTCCGGGCTGCTCGACATCGGCCGGTTGCGTTGGCAATTCGACCGGATCGCCCGCAGCATCCCGCTGTCGGCCCCGTGGGACGCGCGCCGGGCGTACGAGCTCGACGGCGTGTCGCTCGGCGGCTGGCTGCGCTCGGTACACGCCACCGCGTCGTCGCACGACCTGCTGGCGATCGTGTCCCGGGTGACTTGGGGATGCGAACCCGACGACGTGTCGATGCTGCACGCGGCCCGGTACACGCATGCCGCCGGCGGCCTGGACCGGCTGCTCGACGTCGAAAACGGTGCCCAACAGGACCGTTTTCCGGGCGGCACCCAGCAGATCGCCGAGGCCGCGGCCACCGAGCTGGGCACCCGGGTCGTGCTCAACGCGCCGGTCCGCCGCATCGACCGGCACGGCGCCGGGGTGACGGTCACCAGCGACGTCGGCCAGGCGGAAGCCGGATTCGTCGTCGTCGCGGTCCCGCCCGCCCACCGCGCAGCCATCGAATTCGCTCCCCCGCTGCCCGCCGAGTACCAACAACTCGCCCAGCACTGGCCGCAGGGCCAGCTCAGCAAGGCCTACGCGGCTTATTCCACACCGTTTTGGCGGACCAACGGCTTCTCCGGCCAGGCGCTGTCCGACACCGGGCCGGTTTTCATCACCTTCGACGTCAGTCCGCACGCCGACGGGCCGGGCGTCCTGATGGGCTTCGTCGACGCGCGCACCTTCGACTCGCTCTCGCCCGAGCAGCGTCGCCATGACACGTTGCGCTGCTTTGCGACGCTGTTCGGTGACGACGCCCTGAAGCCGCTCGACTATGTCGATCATCGTTGGGGCGCAGAACAATTCGCGCCCGGCGGTCCCACCGCCGCGGTCCCGCCGGGCTCGTGGACACGGTTCGGGCCGTGGCTGCGCGAGCCGGTCGGCCCCATTCACTGGGCCGGGACCGAGACCGCGGACGAATGGACCGGGTTTCTCGACGGCGCCGTCAGGTCCGGCCAGCGGGCGGCCGCCGAGATCACCGCCTTGCTATGAACTGATCCGCACGTCCTGGGTCACCGACTCGGCGAGTGCCCGCAGGTGGCGGTTCACCTCGCGTGGGTGCTCCAGCATCGAGCAGTGGCCGCCGGGCAGCTCGACCAGGCCGATGACGTTGGGCGCCGTGCCCGCGATCCTGCGGGCCTGGCTGATCGGGGTCAGCCGGTCGCGTTCGCTGCCGATGACCAGCGTCGGCACCGTCAAACCGTCCAGTTCCAGGTATCGCGACCCCAACGCGGCGACCAGCATCCTGGCGCAACCGGCGCGCCCCGCGGGCGATGTCTGTTCGAAGAACTGGTGGACGATCCTGGCGACGCTGGGGTCGGCTTCCTTGCCCACCGCCAGCATCCCGACCAGATAGCGGCTCGGGATGCGGGCCGCGGTGGGGATCGGGAACCCGCCGAACGCGTTGATCAGCGCGCGGCCGGCGGCCACTCGGGCCGGCGACAGCCCTCGCGGCACCGACAGCAGCTGCACCTTGCGGACCAGATCCCCTGTCGTGGTGTTGATCAGCGCGACGGCGTCGGCGCGCCGGCGAACCATGTGGCGGTAGCGCGCCGACCATGCGGCGATGGTGATGCCGCCCATGGAATGGCCGGCCAGCACGGCGCGCTCGTGCGGCGCGAGCGTCGCATCCAGCACCGAATTCAGGTCGGAGGCAAGGTGTTTCAGGCTGTACCCGTTACGCCGGGGCATGCCGCTGCGCCCATGGCCGCGGTGGTCGTAGGCGATCACCCGGTAGTCGTTGGCCAGGTCCGCGATCTGGTAGGCCCAGGCGCGGATGGTGCATGTGATGCCGTGCGTCAGGACAATCGGATAGCCGTCGGGCGGCCCGAACACCTCGGCGTGCAACCGGGTGCCGTCGGTCGCGTGGACGGCCACCGTCTGGCTCGGGGGCAGCATGTGGGGGTAGGGATCGACTGCGCGACCCGATCGTCGAGCACTCATCGCCGCCTCCCCCTCCAACGCGGCCTCGTCGCCGCAGTTAAGGACTCGCGCAAGTTTATCCCTAAGGTCCGTTCGGATTCGGTAAATCCGGCAAACCGTTTTCGATGTGAGACGCTAACACCCGTGTACCCGATGTCCCGTCGGGAATTCATCGCGGCTACCACGGGCGTGGTCGGCGGTGGGCTGATGGCCGCCTGCGCGCCGAACCATCCGCCGTCCGCGCGGCCGCCCCAACCGGATATCCGCTCGGTGCTCGTCATCGGCGCTGGGATGGCCGGCCTGTCGGCCGCCCGCAGCCTCGCCGATGCGGGCTGGCCGGTTCGTGTGATCGAAGCCCGCGACCGCATCGGCGGCCGGGTGCACACCGACCGCGACTGGGGCGTACCGCTCGAGATGGGCGCGTCGTGGATCCACGGCACGGCGGACAACCCGCTGGTGCAGCTGGCGCGCCAAGCGGGGGCTCAGTTGGTCACGACCGACTATTACAGCTGGGCCAAGCTCGTGATCGATCCCAAACTTCCACCGCTCGACTACGACCCGACACTATGGCGCGTGTTCGTGGAACGGGCGCGTTACCAAGTCGACGCCGGCAGCCTGGCGGCCGCCGTCAACGCCGCGGCAGGCGGCGAAGCGCTGTCCACCTCGGACCGCGCCCAGTTGGCCTTCTATCTCACCACCGAGGTCGAGGACGAGTTCGCTGCCGACGCGGATCAGCTGTCCGCCATCACCTTTGACGAGGGCGACTACAGCGGCGGCGATCAGGTTGTCATCACGAACGGCTACGACGCTCTACCGAAGCTGCTCGCCGACGGGTTGCGGGTCGAGCTGAACACGCCGGTGACGGCGATCGCGCGACGCGACGACTCCGTCGTCGTCCGGACAAGAGATCGGACTTACCAGGGACCCGCCGCAATCGTCACCGTCCCGCTCGGCGTGCTGAAAGCCGGTGCTATCGCTTTCAATCCGCCCCTCCCCGACCCGTACCGCCGCGCGGTCGATGCCCTGGGCTTCGGCGTGCTGTCGAAGAGTTTCTTCCGGTTCAACCGGCGCGGCTGGACGGTGGACAACGCCTTCTATCAATACCTCGCCGCCGACCGCGGCCCGTGGGCCCAGTGGTTCAGCCTCCCGGCGGCAGCGGGCCCAATCATATTGGCATTCAATGCCGGCGACCGCGGCCGCGCTGTGGAGGCCTCCTCGGCCCGGGATCTGATGACCACCGCGCTGCCGATCGCTCACCGGCTGTTCGGCGATGACATCTCGCCGTTCGAGGTCAAGACATCTGACTGGAGTGCCGACCCATATGCGCGCGGCGCCTACTCTTTTCACGCCCCCGGCTCCGGTCTGGATGACCGGCGCCGGCTGCAGGAACCTATCAGCGACCGGCTTTATCTGGCGGGCGAAGCGGTCGGCGTCAACAATCCGGCCACGGTGCACGGCGCCATGGCCAGTGGCCGGTACGCCGCCGACCAGTTGATGCGCCGGCTGGGTCGTTAGGAAGCAAGCCCGCGGAGCCGCGTCGACGCGTCACTCTGCGGTTCGTGCTGGCGGGCCGGGCCCGACACCAACCGTCGGCGGGCCGATGTGACGCCTTCGATGTGCGCGAGGGCCGCAGGGACCGAGTCGGCCATGGGCAGGCCGAGTTCGGGCAGGACCCGTGTGAGCCGGCGCAGCGCCACGCCGCTGACGATGCAGCACCGCAGCCCGGCGTGCCGATGCTCCTCGCTGAGCACCAGCAGCGTTCGCAGGCCCGAGGCGGCAAGAAAGTCCAGGCCGGCGAGGTCGAGGACCAGCGGGGCCCTGAGCCGCGAAAAGCGGCGAATGGCCTCGGCAATGAGGGCGGTGTTGGATGCGTCGACCTCGCCTTCGAGGCGCAAGATGGTGGCCACACTACGGGCGTGAACATGGATTTGCGCTCCGGCGCAATCGATTTGGTAACGGCTGCGGGGTTGTCCGAGCAGCCCGGGTGTATGTCGATCGGGTGTATGAAGTTCGGTTGAAGCAGTCATGTTGAGTGCGCCCTTCAAGGGGATTGGAGTGAGCAGGGCGAGCGACGACGGTGTCCGAATTGCGCCCGTTGATAACGGCAGCTGGGGACTCAACCTGGCTACAGCCTACCGGCTAGAGCGGTCGGCCGTACGCACAAGCGACGCCGCGGGCCCACCGGGTGACCCGGAATCGGCGCTCAACCAGGCGGTTTCGCTTTGACTCTGGGTGCGAAAAACATCTTTCGGCGTGTTGGTCACAATGACATGACGCGACGGCGACGCGCGGTGAACGCGGTGCGCCTGACCTGGGGTTTAGCGGCGTACCGCCATCACGGCCGAGGGGTCAGATGCCGGAGCGCGGTGTGCGGGCTCTGGCCGTACGTCTGCCGATACAGCACCGCGAACCGGCCGGTATGCGCGAACCCCCAGCGCTGGGCGATGTCCGTGACTGTGGTGTTGGATGGCGCCCCGGCCAACAGCTCTTGATGGGCGTGGTTGAGACGCACGCGGCGAATGTATTCCGTTGGGGTGCTGGCGAGTTGGCGGCAGAACAGGTACTGCACCGCCCAGGGGGTCAAATGCACGGCGGCCGCGACGTCGTTGATGCTGACGTCCTCAGCGGCGTGACGATGGCTGAAAGACATGGCGTCCTTCAGCGTTTCGGGGAGCGCGGGCTCGTTGGTCAGATCCTGCTCGGTGAGGTTGGACGGATAGCACTCGAGCAGCGCGCCGGCCAACAGCGGAGTCTGCGCATCGATAGTGCGGAACTGGTCGTGCCGAAGCGCTGACGCCGACCCGCCGCATCGCTCGCGAGTTCAGCGTCGACTGCGGCTTGGCCCGCTTCGGGCGGTCGTCCGACTGCGTCGGCGAGCACGCCGGTGCCGGTGTTGTCGGTGGCGCTCATCATGGTCGTCATAGTTGGCGTCCCCAGAGGGCTGCGGTGGCATCGTTGCATCACCGGACACCCGATGACTGCAAGCGTTGCGGTGCCGAACGCGGGGCCCCCACCTGTTGGTAGATGTTCTGCGAGTCAAGCGCAATCCTGTCCCAGGCGTAACGGGACAGCGCGCGGCTGCGGCCCGCCGCACCCATGCTCTCGCACTGGAAGCTCTGCGCCAGAAGGCTTCTCAAGGTAGCTGACAAGCTGCCGGGAGTTTCCGACGGGAGCACCAGCCCGGTGACATTGTCGACCACGGCGTCCTTGAGCACCCCGACGCCGAAGGCCACCACCACCACGCCACTGGCCATCGCTTGTAGCACCGTTGTCGCGCGCGGTGGCTGGCGCGGCGTGCACGCGACCACGTCCGCGGACCGCAGCAGCATGGGCAGTTCGTCGCCGGCGACGGTGCCCGCGAACCGGACTCGCTCGGCCACCCCCAACTTGGCGGCCTGCTGTTGCAGCCTGGCCCGCGCCCCGTCGTGGTCGGGGTTGGTGGCCTCGGTCTCAGCAATCACCAGCTCAGTGGCCGGAACCCTGGGCAGCGCCCGGACAGCGATGTCGAAGCCGTTGCACGGCATGGGGTTTGGCGCGAGGCAGAGGACGCGATGCAGGTCGCTCCGGGCCAGTGCCGGGCCGCGGGAGTCGTATCGCTCCACGTCGACCCCGCTGGTCAGAGCGGACACCCGGGCGCGGCTGCGGCGCAACCAGCTCAGGGCATCGACGTCGTCGGCGCTCTCCCCCGTCACCCACGTCGCGCTGCGCGCCAGTAGCGGTTCGATTCGAAGCCGTTCGCTGTTCGGTGCCGATCTGACGGCGCCGCTGCGCCCACTCGTGGCGGCCAGTCCCAGAAAACTCTGAACGGTCGGCACCTTTAGCCGCCGCGCGGCCAGCTGGGCGGCCAGACCGCCGAGCCACCCGTACGCGTGCACCACGTCGGGCGCGTCGGCCGCCCACTGGCGGGTGAGCGCCCCCGCCCAGTCGCCGATGTACGGCAGCACCTCCGAGGCCGAAGTTGCCTCGCGGGGGCCGACGGTCACCGCTACGGTGCGGTGGCCACCGGTGCGGTTTCCCGCAGCTCGGCGGCCTTTGCGCCGGACGAACCCGGTGACGTCGTGCCCCCGGGACGCGAGCGCGGCGCACAGTTGCTGTGGGTCCTCACCGACGACGTCGTCGCCGCTGACGATCGCGATCCTCACTACAGAACCCCTTCGTCGCCCTTGACGTGGTGGCGTACCCGGCCCGGCATCGACGAAACGGGCCCCCCGACCTTCGCCGGCCGCGCGCCCATTTCGCATTGGGGATAACCACGGCGCCCGGCGCGCCGGTGCCCGAGCCGCAGCCGGACAACGGCAAGCCGGTAGCGCAGGAAGCCGCCCCCGCGCCGGAAGGCCCGGAGCCGCCGCGCGATGACGCCGTCAACACCGCGGCATGCCGCGGCGAACTGGCCGGATCGCGCGCCGCCGCGCGCAGTTGGCCCGCCAGGCGGCCGAGGAAGCGGCCGCGCGGTGGGGTGGCTAGCTCACCACCTCCATGAGCAGGAGCGCGCCCACGACCGTTCCGTCACGCGAACGAAACGACGTGCAGGTGAAGCGGACCCGGGTTGGCCGGCCGCGGCGGTTGACCGCATCCACTTCCGTCACTCCGGAGCTGTCGGCGTCCACGAACGCGTCGCCGATGAGCGGCCGGACGCTGTCCAATGGCATTCCGATGTCCAAAGTGGTCAGTCTGGTTCCTATCGTCTCGTCGGACCGCAGCCCCCAAAGCTCCTCGCAGCCGCGGTTCCACAGGATCACCTTCATCTCGCGGTCCACCACGACCATCCCCATGTGGACAGAGTCGATCAGCGAATCCAGGAAATTCTTCGCCTCGTCCAGTTCGAGGCTGCGCTCCCGCAACATGTCGTTGATGGTGTGCAGCTCGTCGTTCGTGGACTGCAACTCCTCGTTCATGGTCTCGAGCTCTTCGTTGGTGGACTGCAATTCCTCGTTCGTGGTCTCCAGCTCCTCCACGGTGGACTGCAGTTCCCCGTTGGTGGTCTCCAGCTCCTCGTTCGTGGATTGCAGCTCTTCGTACGCCGCTTCCAGCTGGCGGTTGGTCTGGACCACCTTGTCCAACAGGGCGCGCGTCTCGCTGACGTCGAAGAACACGATCGACACACCGAGCAGGCCGTTCTCGGCGTCGACGAGCGGATTGACGTGGATTTCGAACCACACCGTCTCGGCGCCGGGCCGCTGCCATTTGACGTCCTGGATCCGCGCCGACCGCCGCTCCACCTTGGCCTGCTCCAGATAGGCGCGGAGCTCCACCGGACTGTAAGACACCTCGAGGTCGCGCAGCAGCCGGCCGATGTCGCGGGCCGAGAGCCCGAACAGGGTCTCGGCCTGCTGGTTGATCATCGCGACGATGTCCTCACCCGTGACCACGATCTGGGCCACCGGGCTGGCACGAAAAGCCAAGTCGCGCACCGTGGTCAAACCCGTCATGTCGACGTGGCGTTCGTAAAATGCCCCGTCCGGGTCGTAGCGCTCCGCGCCCGTGTGGCTTCCGAGCTCCTTGCGGAAGATTCGGTGTTTCAGATTCAGCGGGGTGAACCGGCCGCCGTGGCTGAGCAGCATCTCGGCGTGCCCGAGGAACAGCGTCCCCTGCGGTGCCAGTGCAAAATGCAAACGGCTCAACACGTTTCGCTGGGTCTCGGCGTTGAGGTACATCAGGGTGTTGCGGCACACCAGCAGATCGACACGCGAGATCGGCGCGTCGTTGACCAGATCGTTGCGGCCGAAGATCACCGCGCGGCGCAGATCCTTCTGAAAAACGTAGCGGCCGTTGATTTGTTCGAAATAGCGCGACAGCAACTCGGCCGGCACCGACTCGACGGCCCTGGCATCATACGACGCGGCGCGCGCCTGGGTCAGTGCGTCCTCGTCGATGTCGGTGGCGTAAATCTTGACCCGCTGCCGAAACGCCTCGGGCCCCAGGTTTTCGGCCAGCAGCATCGCCAGCGTGTAGGGCTCCTCGCCGGACGCGCATCCCGCGCTCCATACCCGGATCGGATCGGCGGGGCCGCGCTCCGCCAGCATCCGGGGAATGACTTCCGAGCTGATGTACTCCCACGCATCCGCGTCACGGAAGAAGGCGGTGACGTTGATCAAGATTGTGTTGAAGAGGGCGGCGAATTCGTCGGAACTGGCTTGCAAGAAGTCGAGGTATTCCTCGAAGGAGGTGTAGCCCGCTTGGTCCATCCGGTGACGGACGCGGCGCATCAGCGACGCGCGCTTGTAGCCGGTGAAGTCGAAGCCGCGAGAATCCCGCATGTAGCGCAGCAGGGCCTCGAACGCCTCGTCAGTCGTGCCGTCCATTCGAGTCCCGTCCGCATCGAGCGTGGCTGAAGGACTTGAACATTACTCGCGGTCGTCAGAATTGATTTTCGCGACCGACCAGGGCCCAGACCGTCTTGCCCGTCGATGTGGGGGTGCTGCCCCACGTCCGGCACAGCGCGGAGACGATCGCCAGGCCGGACACGACCTCGGCGCCGCGATCGGCGTCTTCGTGCCGGCCGGGCAGGCGGTCGCTGCAATCCTCCACCGCGACGGTGACGGCGTCGGAGAAGCTTTCGACGATCAGCACCGGCGCGCTGTCGGTGTGGTCGAGGACGTTTTCGACGAAGACGGTGGCCACCGTGGACGCGACCGGAGTTGCCTCGCCGCATTCCCATTCGGTGAGCCAATCGGTGATGACGGCGCGGGCAAGGCCGAGGCTGCCGGGCGAGCGCGGGAGTTCGGTGCGTGCCCGGCGCCGAACCTGCAACGACCGACTGCGCGCGGCACCCAGCGCCGACTCCCGGGTGGGATGCACCGGCACATAGCGGGCCACGCCGGCCGCGATGATCGCCCGCCGCGCCTTCGGCTCTGCGCGGACGAGCAGAATCGGAACGTCGGGCCAGATGCTGACGTGCCAGCGGGCGCTGGTGAAAACGGTCCAGGCCGAGGCCGCCGGGACGGACAGCCGGTCGACATCGACGATTACCGCGCGCGGCTCGTCCAGGGCGGCCTTGATGACGGTGTCGCGGACGGTTCGATACGTGGAGCTGTCCAGCACGCCCTCTACCACCAGGATCGGCACCTCCTGCTGCGCCTCGGCATGAATGCGGATGCGCGGCTCAATCACCGTCATCACCGCCGTGCGGCGCGTCCGGCGACAATCCCGCCGCCAGGCGTGACGGCGCCTCCCCTCCTCCCGCGGAGGCGCCGATTGCCACCACGCCACGCAGGTCGCAATTTTTGCCGTTCGCGGTAATCATTACCCCCTCGACTACCCGGATCAATGCGAGGTAACCCAATCAGCGACGGGTAGCTGCGCAGACGAACAGGGTTTTCACTGCCGCCCGGGCGGGCATCCTGACCACGACGCCAGGGATGTCTCATCGTGAACAGGAGGATGGACCATGCCGAATTCGTCGATCAAGAACGAGAAGTTGTACAAGGACCTGCGCAAGCAGGGCGACTCCAAGGAAAAGGCGGCCCGAATCTCCAATGCGGCTGCCGCGCGGGGCAAGTCCTCGGTCGGGCGCAAGGGCGGCAAGTCGGGATCGTATCAGGACTGGACCGTTCCGCAGCTGAAGAAACGAGCGAAAGAGCTTGGCATGTCGGGGTATTCAAGCCTGACGAAAGACAAGCTGGTAGCCAAGCTCCGGAATCACTGAGCGGCGAGGCCGAGCCTGTCGACCAACACCAGGAAGGCGACCGCGTAGTCGTTGTCAGCGGTGCACGCCCTGATTCGTTCCCAGTCCAGCCGTTCGCGGACCGCGCGCACGGCCGGCAGCAGTTTGGCGAAATCGCAATGATGCTCACCGAGGGAACGCAGCTGCTGGATCAGCACCATCGTGGGCGGCAGCACAGGCATCCTGATGGCCAACACATCGTGCTGCTCGGCGCAGTCCAGGACTGACGCTTCCACCCGCACGCCGTTGACGCGGTGCAGCACGTCGACGACCGTATCGCCGGTGCGCGCCTTGAAGAGCCAATCCTCCGGGGGACGCTCTACGGCGAACCCGGCATCGCTGAGGGTGGCCACGGCGTCGTCGACGTCGGTCTCGGCCACCACCAAGTCCACATCGTGCGTGGGTTCGGGCGCGCCGTAGGCCCACAACGCGTAGCTGCCGGCCAACGCGAATCGAGGGCCGTTCTCCTTGAGCGCCGATGCCGCACCACGCAGCGCATCCCTCAGCGGTGTGCTGGACGGGGGGGCGCCCACGTGGGCCTCGGTAGGTGCCATGGTGCATAGGTCATACCCCGCTGGCGGCGGGTGCAACCTGCGCGGACACGGCGCCAGAGTTGCTAAGCCCGTTTAACTTGCGGTCATTTGGGAAAATCTGTCTGTTGTGTCAACCGCTTGGCCCCGCGCCTATGATGCCGCCGCAGTCGTGGTCCCAGCTCATGATGAGCGGGGCGACACCGAATTCTGCCTCCTCACACCGGCGCGAACCCAGGCTCGGGCGCCACACGGGTTCGATCACCGCCTCAGGCAACTGGGGAGATCGGCGGCGGGTGATTGCGTGTGACGGCGGGTTTGGTCAGGCACTGGCTCGAGTCGGGACGGCTCGAGCTGCCACTGCCCGCGTCCGGGCGCACCGCCGAGCGCTGGCAACGTCTGGCGTCACTGGCCGAGGAGAACATCGTGGCGGCCCGGGTCGCCGAAGCCCACGTGGACGCCGTCGCGATCCTGCACGAACTGGGTGGCAAACCCCCGGAATCCGGTCAGCTGTGGGGTGTTTGGGCGACCGAAGCGCCAGACGCGGTGCTGACGGCCACCGACGTCAAGGGGGCGTTCACCCTGACGGGCACGAAGGTCTGGTGCTCGGGTGCAGGGTTTTGCACGCACGCGCTGGTGACCGCCCGCCTCGAAGACGGAACGCCGGGCCTGTTCGCCGTGCAGGTGACCGACGCAAGCGTCAAGCCGCTGCCCAGCACCTGGTGGAACGCCGGAATGGCGGGTAGCGACACCAGACCGGTGCAGTTCACCAACACCCACGCCGTCGCCGTGGGCGATCCCGGCGACTATCTGAACAGGCCCGGTTTCTGGCACGGCGCCATCGGTGTGGCAGCCTGTTGGCTCGGGGGCGCACGCAGGGTGTCCGATCCCCTATACCGTTGCGCCCGAAGCAAATCCGCCGACGCGTACTCGTTGGCGCACCTCGGCGCCGTGGACGCCGCGCTGGCCGCCAGCGACGCGATCCTGGCCGTGGCGGCCACACATGTCGACTCCGACCCGTTCGACCGGACGGGCACCGCGCAACTGCTCGCCCGCCGCGTCCGCACGGTCGTGGAACACGCCGTCGACGAGGCCATCACCCGCACCGGCCGCGCGCTGGGACCGGGCCCGCTCTGCCAGGACGGACGGCACGCCCAGCGGGTCGCCGACCTGACAATCTACATCCGGCAAAGCCACGCGGAACGCGATCTCGCCGAGCTCGGGCAGCTCGCGGGCCGCCAGCGCTGAGGGCGCCATGAGAACCGCGCCGATCAGCAACAGTGCCCGGTTCGTGGCCAAGCCGCTGACCCATGGCGGCACCCCGGCGCCGTTGTGGCTGGCCGCTTTTGAGCGCGGCCCCCTGCCGGCACTGGACCTGGCCGAGTGCCGGCGCCTGATCGTCGTGGCACCCCACCCGCACGACGAGACCCTCGGCCTGGGCGCGATGATCGCCCAACTCATCGCATCGGGCGTCGACGTCCGGGTGGTGTCGGTCAGCGACGGGGGTGCCGCCCAGCCCGGGACGACGCGGTCCGGCCGGATTCGCCTGTCGACGACTCGCCGATACGAACTCCGCAGGGCCACAGGCGTTTTAGGAGCACCTCCCCCGGTGCGCCTGGGATTGCCCGACGGCGAACTGGCCAACCACGAGGACCGGCTCGCCCGGGCCCTCGCGGACATCTTGCGGTCGGCCGGGCCCGGCGCCTGGTGCGCCGCCACCTGGCGTGGAGACGGGCATCCCGACTACGAAGCCGTGGGACGCGCCGCCGCGGCGGCATGCGCGCGCACCGGCGTCGCGCTGCTGGAATATCCGGTCTGGATGTGGCACTGGGCCAGCCCGGCCGACCCCGCGGTGCCGTGGGGCCGCGCCCGCTCGGTCGCTGCGCCCGGCTGGGCCATCAACCGCAAACGGCAAGCGGCGCAATGCTATCGGAGCCAGTTGCGGCCGGGCCGCGCCGAGGCTCCGGCTGTATTGCCGCCGTTCGTCCTGCAGCGACTGCTCACCGTCGGTGAGGTGGTCTTCCGGTGAGCACGCGGCGTCCAGGAGCAGGCTGACCGTTGCCGGGCGTGGGACTGCATGGGCGGGAAAGTGGGTAGGAGAAACCCATATGCGTGTGGCGACCTTCAACATCCTGCACGGCCGCACCGTCGGTGACGGGGTCGAAGTTCAGCGGCTGCGTGACTGCGTGCGGCGCCTCGATCCGGACGTGCTGAGTCTGCAAGAGGTTGACTGTGACCAGCCGCGGTCCGAGCGAGCCGACCTCACCGCCGTGGCGGCCGAGGCCATGGGGGCCGCGGAACACCGCTTCGTGGCGGCCATCTCCGGCACGCCCGGGGCGACGTGGATGGCCGCCACGGGTCACGAGCAACCCGGCACCGCGGCCTACGGCATTGCCCTGCTGTCGCGATACCCGGTGGCCAGCTGGCAGGTGGTGCGGCTGCCCCGCATTCCGATGCGCTTTCCGATGTATTTGCCCGGCCCCAACCGTGTGATGGTGGTCGACGAAGAGCCCAGGGCGGCGGTCATCGCGCAGCTGCACACCCCGATGGGCGGGCTGACAGTGGCCAACACGCACCTGTCCTTCGTGCCCGGCTGGAATCGGCGCCAGCTGCGCCGGCTGGTACACGACCTGCGCGGCTTTCCCGGCCCGCGGCTGCTGACCGGCGATCTCAACATGACACCCAAGGCCGTGCGCCGGTGGTCGGGCATGCGGGCGCTGGCCGCGGCCGCGACATTCCCCGCGGACGCCCCCGACCGCCAGCTGGATCACATCCTGACCGACGATCGCCGCCTGCGCGGCAGCGCCGTCGAGGCGGAGCCCATGGCAATCTCCGACCATCGGCCGCTGGTCGTCGACCTCGAACACGCGTGAGTAGCGCGGCGTCAGGCCCGGTGGTGGCCGGCCCAGCCCGTCGCGGTCAGCCGGCGCCGGACACGCTCGATCTCGCTTATCGACGGCAGCTCGTCGGTGACCCTGGTGATTTCCACCCCGACATCGACGTTGGTGATCGAACGACGCTCGACGAGAAGGAGCTTCTTGGCGATGGTCGTGACCTCGTCGTCGGACACCCGCCGCGGCACCAGCGCCAACAGCGGCGTGTAGCCGAGCGCGGGCGCGCCGCTCGGGTAGCCCGCGCGCAGAAACGCGACAACGCTCGCGACCCGGTCGCTCAAACCCATCTCGCACCTCGCTCACCCACCAGCCGGCGGTCCTAGCCAGGAATAACCGGGCGCGGCGGTTTGAAACACCGTCCGCACCGGGGCGCAACAAAGGGGTCCGGCCCCCAATCGGGACCGGACCCCTTCACCAACGACTTACTGGTTTTCCTTCTGGCGCTGCTCGGCGGCCTCCGCGCCGGCCCGGGCGGATTCGGCCTCGGCCTCCTTCTTGCCCGCGTCGCGCTGAGCGTCGGCCTTGTCCTGCTGGGCCTGGCCCTCCTCGACCAGGTCGTTGCGACCGATGACGGTCCCTCCGACCTCCTTGACCTTGCCCTTCACGCCCTCGACGGCGCCGGTGACGGCCTCTTGCGGCCCGCTCTTGTCATCCCCCATGGGTCGACCTCCCTTTGGTTACTGTGCAACTCGCCTCTACGGCGTTCCCGTCGGCCGACCCGTCAAACGCCCCGGGCCATGTGCTCGCGATCACCGGATGCGGGGCGACGCGGAATTGGCCGGTTTAAGCCGCGACCGGCTGGGTAGTAA
This sequence comes from Mycobacterium sp. 852014-50255_SCH5639931, assembly GCF_001665605.1. GTDB lineage: Bacteria > Actinomycetota > Actinomycetes > Mycobacteriales > Mycobacteriaceae > Mycobacterium > Mycobacterium paraffinicum. Next base: position 7,481 of record NZ_LZSV01000025.1, on the reverse strand, counting down.
TCAGCGACCGACGAAAGAGGTGAGGCGCCTGACCACCATCGCCGTGATAGGAGCGACCGGAACGGCCGGAATCCGCGTCGTCGACAGGCTCAAGGCCCGCGACGTCGCGGTCGTCGAGATTTCGCGCGCACATGGCGTCGACCTGCTCGACGGGGCGAGCCTGTATCGGGCGCTCAACGGAGTCGACGTCGCAATCGACGTATCCAACCCCGTGGCGGACGACGGGCCCGACGTCGCCCAGACTTTGGCCACCGCCTCCCGCAACGTCATGGGGGTGTGCGCCGCCCGGGGCGTCCAGCGTCTGGTGGTGTCGACGATGGCCGGCATCGACGATCCGGTGTTCGACGGGCTCGGATACTTCGAGGCCAAACGGGCGGCGAAAGAGATTCTGCTCGACGGTCCGGTCCCGACCACGGTCGTGAAGTCCACCCCGTGGTACGAATCCGCCACCGGCCCCGCGGGGCCGGTGAGTTGTGATGGGGACGAGGTGATCGTCGAGGACTGGTTGGTCCAGCCCATCGCCGCCGACACCGTCGCCGACGTACTCGTCGAGGCCGCCCTCGGCCAGACGCACACGCCGCGCATCATCACCGGCCCGGACACCATCCGGCTGCCCGAACTGACCTCGAAAGTTCTTGCCCGGCAAGGTGACAGCCGTACCGTTCGGGCGGTGCAGCCCCGCGTGCCCGCGCTCGCCACGGGAGCGCTGCTGGCCTGCGAACGTGCGGTGGTTGTCGGCCCCGGCGTCGAATCCTGGCTGAGTTCGCTGCCACCGGCGAGTACCGACGGCCACGCGAAGGACGGTGCCGACAACCCCGATGCGTCGGTGCACAGGCCGGATTTCTCCCGGGTTTGAGCGCCAGCAAACGAAGAGATCTCGGCGGGTCACCGGCCTCGGCCTGCCATTGGTCAACTCGGTCACCGACGCCCCACAGCTGATTCGAGGCGGCCGCCGCACCGGGTGAACGCCGGGCTCGGGGTCGAATTCAGGTCACGATTCCGTCACGATCCTTCTTACGGTTGCTTAAGAACCGCCGAGTTTTCCGTAAGAATTCTCAGCCTTTCCGAGCGGAGTTGATTGTTTGCTTGGTGAACGGCTGCGTTCCGTGGGTTTACGGTCTTTCCGTTCGTCATGAGCGAACACGACCACTTTCCACTTCCGCTACTTTGGATTTCGAGGATCGGGAGCCTCGGTCGAAGAAGTCAATTCGCAATTCTGAAGGACACTGATCATGAAAATCAGCAGTATTGTCGCGCGCCGGCGTGTGGCCGGCATCAGTGCCGGCTGCCTGCTCGGGGGAATCACCATCGGTCTCGTCGGCGCTCCGTCGGCGGCCGCGGCGCCCGACTGCAGCCCCGGCGGTGTCAATGCCACGGTTTCGTCCGTGCAGGGCTCGGCTGAGCATTACCTGGCCGCGCACCCGGGCGCCAACCAGGTGGTTACCGCCGCCTACGGCCAGCCTCGTCCGGAGGCCGAGTCGAACCTGCGGGGCTACTTCACGGCCCATCCGCAGGAGTACTACGACCTGCGTGGCATCCTGGCGCCGATCGGCGACACCGAACGGCAGTGCAATGTCAAGGCGCTGCCGCCGACCCTGGAATCGGCCTACCAGGAGTTCATGGCCGGCTGATTCCGCTGCCTTACAGAACCGACCCGCCACGACGCTGTGGCGGGTCGCTTCTTTGCAACGTGTGAGCGGCAGCCGCGGCGGGTAATTGTCCAGTCAGCGAACGTAACTGGAGGGACATGATGCGGCTGCGTCGCAGCGTTCTGAGCAACCCGGGCATCGCGCGCAAGCGTCGGGGCAAAGGCTTCGCGTATTACGGGCCCGACGGGGAACTCCTGTCGGACCCCGAAACCCTGCAGCGAATCAAGGATTTGGTCATCCCGCCGGCCTGGAAAAGCGTGTGGATCTCGCCGCACCCCAACGGGCACATTCAGGCCGTCGGCGTCGACGCCGCCGGCCGCCGCCAGTACCTCTACCACACCGCATGGCAGCAGGAGCGCGCCGAGGAGAAGTTCGACCGCGTCCTGGAACTGTCCACCCGGTTGCCGCAGTGGCGCGCCGTCATCGCGAAAGACCTGACGCGCAGCGGGTTGACCCGCAGAAGGGTGCTGGCGCTGGCGTTGCGCCTGCTGGATCGCGGGTATTTCCGCGCCGGCGGAGAGCAGTATGCCGAGGAGCACGAGTCGTACGGCCTGGCGACCCTGCTGTGCGATCACGTGGTGGTGCGGCGCGACGCGGTCGAATTCGACTTTCCCGCCAAGAGTGGCGTGCGGCGCACCGCGGAGATCGAGGACCCCGAAGTGGTCCGGGCGGTGCGCGCGCTGATGCGCCGGCCGAACCGTACCGAGCGGCTGCTGGTGTGCCGCACCGCATCCGGCTGGATAGACGTGCGATCCGACGACCTCAACTCCCGATTCAAGGAGCTCGTCGGTAACGAATACACCGTGAAGGACCTGAGGACCTGGCACGGGACGGTGTTGGCCGCCACGGCGTTCGCCGATGCGGACCCGGCCGTCTCCCGGCGGGTGGCCAAACGGGTGGAATCCGCCGTCATGAAGGAGGTCGCCGAGGAGCTGGGCAACACCCCGGCGGTGGCCCGCGGTTCCTACGTCGATCCGCGCGTCGTGACCGGCTACGAGCAGGGGCTCACGATCGCCGCCGCGACGCGTCGCGCCGAACGCGCCCGGGACCCCGACGCGGCCCAGGAGATCCTCGACAAGGCCACCCGGATGCTGATCCGGCGGGTGGCGAAGGGCCACAGCGCGTCCGGATCGTCAGCGCTGCCCAAGAGCGCGTGACCCGATCGGGGCACTGATCTGCCCCGGAAACGTTGTGCCGCGGGGCTTTTGACCAACGGGCGCGGGCCGTCACGGGCGCCGCGGAAAAACGGACGAATAACGGCAGCGATCTTGGGTATGCCCGTCGTGTGGGAAGTGCCCTGGCGGCCCAGTCACGCCAGGTTGCGGTCGAAACAGACGGCCGCGGGCCATCGCAGCAAACCGCGCACCACGGTGATTCCTGCGCTGTCCGGCGTACTAGCGAACCTCATCGAAAACCGTCTGTCTAGGAGGAACATCAATGGCCAAGCAAGAGGTCTCGGACTACCTGTTGGAGCGATTGCGGGCATGGGGCGTCGAGCACGTGTTCGGCTACCCCGGCGACGGCATCAACGGGCTGCTCGCCGCGTGGGGTCGCGCAGACAACAAGCCGAAGTTCATCCAGTCGCGCCACGAGGAGATGAGCGCGTTCGAGGCGGTCGGCTACGCGAAATTCACCGGCCGGGTCGGTGTGTGCGTGGCCACGTCGGGGCCGGGAGCGATCCATCTGCTCAACGGGCTCTACGACGCCAAACTGGACCACGTTCCGGTGGTGGCCATCGTCGGTCAGACCAATCGCACCGCCATGGGCGGCAACTACCAGCAGGAGGTCGACCTGCTGAACCTGTTCAAGGACGTCGCTAGCGACTACGTCCAAATGGTCACCGTCCCAGAGCAATTGCCCAACGTGCTGGACCGCGCGATCCGGATCGCGATGACGCAGCGGGCGCCCACGGCGTTGATCATCCCAAGCGACGTGCAGGAGCTGCCGTATTCGCCCCCCGAGCACGCGTTCAAGATGGTGCCCTCCAGCCTGGGCATCGAATATCCCGAGATCGCCCCGGACGACGGGGCCATCGCGCGCGCAGCCGAGATCCTCAATGCGGGCAAGAAGGTGGCCATCCTGGCGGGCACCGGTGCGCGCGGGGCGCACGAAGAGCTGGCCCAGGTCGCCGACCTCCTCGGGGCCGGAGCCGCCAAGGCGCTGCTGGGCAAGGACGTGCTGTCGGACGAATTGCCTTGGGTCACCGGCTCTATCGGCCTGCTGGGGACGCGGCCGAGCTACGAGCTGATGCGCGACTGCGACACTCTGCTCACGGTGGGATCCAGCTTCCCCTACACGCAGTTCCTGCCCGAGTTCGGGCAGGCCCGGGCGGTGCAGATCGACGTCGACGGCCGGCTGATCGGGATGCGCTACCCCTACGAGGTCAACCTGGTCGCCGACGCGAAGACCGCGCTGCGGGCACTGATTCCGCACCTGCGCCGCAAAGAGGATCGATCCTGGCGGGAAGAGATCGAGAAGAATGTGGCGCGCTGGTGGGAGACGATGGACAAGGAAGCGCACGTCAGCGCCGACCCCATTAACCCGATGCGCCTGTACTCCGAGCTCTCCCCCAAGCTGCCCGACGACGCCATCGTGACGGCCGACTCCGGTTCGGCGGCCAACTGGTATGCGCGCAATCTGCGCTTCCGCGGCAACATGCGGGGTTCGCTGTCCGGCACCCTTGCCACCATGGGACCGGGTGTGCCGTACGCGATCGGCGCCAAATTCGGCCAGCCGCGCCGGCCCGTCATCGCGTTCGTCGGCGACGGCGCCATGCAGATGAACGGCATGGCCGAGCTGATCACGATCAAGCGGTACTGGCAGGAGTGGGAGGATCCCCGGCTGATCGTCGCGATCCTGCACAACAACGACCTGAACCAGGTCACATGGGAAATGCGCGCCATGGCAGGATCACCGAAATTCCATGAATCCCAAGCACTTCCGGATGTCGACTTCGCCGCGTTCGCGGCCGGCCTGGGCCTGAACGCAATGGCCATCAAGGACCCGGACCAGCTCGAGGGCGCGTGGGGCAACGCGTTGTCGGCCGACCGTCCCACCGTGCTGGACGTCTTCACCGACCCCGACATGCCGCCCATCCCGCCGCACGCCACCTGGGATCAGTTCAAGGCGGCCACCGCGGCGGTGCTTTCCGGCGACGAGGACCGCGTCGGCTTCGTCAAGGTCGGCCTGAAAACCAAGGCGCAGGAATTCATGCCGCACAAGAAGGGATGAGCCAACGGCCCGTCAGCGGACGACCCCGGCACGCGCGCTGCGCAGGTCGTCGACGAAAAGCCCGTAGGCCTCGTCGTGTCGATCGCTGCGGTCGCGCAACACCGCCGACGGATGCACCGTCGCCACGACGGTCGGCTCCGGTTCCACATCGACGAGGGACGCGGGCAGCCGCACTGGCCGGCCGCGCTGGGTGGACACCCGAAAGTCGGCCCCCAGCAGGGATTGCGCGGCGGTCGCGCCGAGGCACACGATGACCTGCGGCCGCACCGCCTCGATCTCGGCGATGAGCCAGGGGCGGCAGGCGACCACCTCGGTGCGGCCGGGCTTTTGGTGGATCCGTCGTTTGCCGCCCTTGCGGGTGAACTTGAAGTGTTTGACCGCGTTCGTCACGTACGCCAGCCCCGGATCGATGCCGGCGTCTTCGAGGGCCCGGTCGAGCAGCCGCCCGGCCGGCCCGACGAACGGCTCGCCCGCGAGGTCCTCCTGGTCGCCCGGCTGCTCACCCACCAGCATGATGGGCGCTCCCGCGTTGCCGTTGCCGAACACCGTTTGGGTCGCATCGGCGAAAAGCGAGCAGCCGCGGCAACATTCGGCCGCCGCTCGCAGCGAATCAAGTCCCCGCTCCTCGGGTAGGTAGCGGTCGGCGCCCGGTGCCTTGGCCGCGGTCATGGTGCCCCCTTCAGCCGGGGCGGGGTGCCCCACTCCCCCTCGAGTGGGGCACCCCGTGAGTCGGTGCTAGCCCTTGCCGACGATCGCGTCGCGGGCCCGGTCCAGCATCGCCGCGAACGGTCCGGCGGCCAGGTTGGCCGTCTGCGACTCGACGCCGGCGTGCGGCCGGGTCGGCGCGATCGTCTCGGCGAGCTTGGCCGCGCGGCCCATCCGTTCGAGCTCCTCGCCGCTCAATTCCTGGCCCAGCTTGGAGAATTCGTCGTGCTCCTCGTGCTCGGCGTGCTCGACGACCGCGTCGCGCAGTTGCGTCAGCAGCTGGGTGAACTCCGCGCTGTCCACGTCGAGCTTCTCCAGCTTCTGTAGGACGGTCTTGGCCTCGTGCTCTTCGTGCAGTCGCTCGTCGACCACCGCGGCGCCGTCGGAGAGCTTCCGCTTGGCCCGGGGGTGCACGATCTCCTCTTCGGCCGTTTCGTGGACGGCCAGCAATCGCCGGAGTTCGACGAACGTCTTCTCGCGCTCTTTCCCGGAGGCCGCAAGTGTTTCGGCGAACAACGACTTGATCTGCTGATGTTGACTGACGAGAAAGTCGACCACATCGGTGGGCGACTTGATGGCGCTCTGAGCCATGGTGTCCTTCCCATCTCGGCTTGGCGCGCGGGCTGTTGCGCGCTTCTGATCGGCTACCCGACGAAATCCGGCACCAAACGGGTACGCCCGCCCACCAGTGGGTAGTTCCTCACCAAGTCGCGAAAAAAGGGAGAACGCTTGTGGCCACCGGTGTCCGCAGTCGGGCGGCGATCCTCGGCGTGCTCGTCGTGACGGCCGGCTGCGCGGCGCCGGGAGCGTCGCTGGAAGGCGAGCCCGACGTCGCGCTCTGGTCGGTCGCCTCGCCCCTGCGCGATCCGGTGTGGTCGTATCGGGCGCACGCCCTCGTCGGGCTCACCGGCGATCACCGGCTGGCCGAGGTCACCGCCGGCGACCGCCCGGGCGAGGCCAGGACGCGGTTGTCGGAGCCCACGACGGTCGGGCGCAATCTGCAGATCAGCCAGAAGGACGACCGGATCGTGTTCGTACCGCAGCCGGAGCGCGGCAGGGTCGCCGAGGTCGACCTCGAAAGTCTGCGCCAGGTCGGCGATTTCGATGCCGGACCCGCCCCGGCGTATCTGTCCGAGGATGCCGGGTTGCGGACGCTGCTGGCGCTGTCGTCGGACGGCACGTCGGTGACACCGGTGGACCAGTACGGCTTCCGGAAGCTGCCCACCGCCCCGATCGCCGGTGATCCCGCGGACACCATAGACGGCGCGAACCGCGGCCGCGAGATCGACTACCACGTGTACGCGCCGTCGGGAATCCGGCATTACCAGGGGTCTTCGTCGCCCGCCGAGGAGCGCGGCTCGCTGCGGATGAACGTCGCGGTCTCGGCGGGTGACGGCGCCGCGGTGACGCGCAGCTATGTGGCCGGCCGCGACGACAGCACGCTGTACGCCGTGGATTCGCGCCGCGGCGGCGAGGGCTTGACGGTGCTGGCCAGTTCCCGGCTGCCGTCCCCGATCCGCGAACTGGGCACCGACGACACCAGGATCTACGCCGCCACGGACCACGAGGTGGTGGTGCTCGAGACGGCCAGCTTCACCGGCTTCCCGGCCCGCACGATCCCGGTCATCCGCGTCATCGGCTACCGGTCGGGACTGCCGCCGGCGGCCCAGACGGCGCCCCTGTCCGGCATGGCGATCGGCCCGCATCGGGTGTACCTGACCTTGGCCGACGCGCCCTATGTGGTCAGCGTCGCCAAGCCGCGGCTGTGACGCTCCGCCGGATCGTCGGCTACATTGCGGGCAGGTGCGGCCGGTAAGGAGGCGCTGGCGTGACCGACCCGCAGGACTCGTATTGGCAGAACCCCTACACGTACGACCCGCTTGGCCGGGTCCCGCC
>NZ_LZSV01000024.1 GCF_001665605.1 Mycobacterium sp. 852014-50255_SCH5639931 | reverse complement strand
CAACGGCCCCGAACCCGGACCCGCATACATCCGACCGGAATTAACCTCCGGCGGTAACGCCCCGAAGTCAAACACCTGTTCTCCTCAGTTGGCCGCGATCGCTGGCGATCGCGGCAGTCGCATCGGATCAGTGGTGGCCGTGGTCACGGCTTCGTAAGCAATTGCCACCCGTAGGTCGCTGACCGCCCGGAATCACCGACTCAGACCTCTCGGTCTGCCACCCCAGTCGGCGGGCTGGCCGGCGCATCCTGCCGATCCCATGCCCGGCACCCAAATGTGGTCTCGCACCACGCTTCTCGGACGCCCGGTCAGGAACAACGTGCACCTTTAGCCTCGATTGATCCCCTGCTGTCAGCAACCGAGCGACAGTTCACGTCTACCCGAACTGTCGCTCGTCCATGAGATTAGTTCGTTATCGCGGGCACGCCGATACGCGATGCCAACTGTTCATTCCAGGCCAGCCACTGTTCACTCCCCGTCGGCCGCCGTTCATTTCTGGCAACTGATTGTTCATCCGGGGTTTGCTTACAACGCGGTTCGCCGCCCTGGAGCGTTGTGCTGTCAGTCCTCTTCGAGAATCAATGCCATTTCCGGGCAGGAAGCCACACCGTCGCGAGTCAGCTGCTCGTCCTCGGGCAGCACCTCGTGCTCTTCGAGGATCGAATAGCCCGAGTCGTCTATGGGGAACAGATTCGGATCAACGGCGTAGCACTGGGCATGACCCACGCATTTGGATTGTTCGAGACGAACCCTCATCAGGTTTCCTCCCTACCGGTTCCGCGAAACAATCCAGACGGATATCAGCCGCTCGTTGAAGTGTAGAAGATACTCGCCGGGCGGGGCCGGGCGCTGTAAACGCCGCTCCCGACCAGCGGTCGGATTCGTGTCCCTTTGCGACACATGCGATATTGGTGTGCCGGCTGGAAACGGTGCCGACGACGCCCCCGCCGCAGCGGTGAGCAGATCAAGATAGACAAGCGGAGAGCCCATGAGCACTCCTGGCCAAGGCCAGCAAGGCACGTTCCACCTACCGCGCCTCGATTTCGAGAAGTTACCGATGGCCGAGGACCGGGGCGTCGGGTGGAAGACGTTGCGCGACGCCGGGCCGGTGGTGTTCATGAACGGCCACTACCACATCACCCGCCGTGAGGACGTGCTGGCCGCGCTGCGCAATCCCAAGGTGTTCTCGTCGACGATCCTGCAGCCTCCCGGTCACCCACTGCCGGTGTTGCCACTGGCATTCGACCCGCCGCAGCACACCCGGTACCGGAAGGTGCTGCAGCCCTTCTTCAGCCCGCTCGGTCTGAGCAGATCCCGCCCGGTGCTGGAGCGGCACGCCGCCGAAATGATCGCCGCCCTTGCGGGCCAAGGCAAATGCGAAGTGATGGCGGACTTTGCGCACCTGTACCCGTTTCAGGTCTTCATGGATCTTTACGGCCTGCCGATCGAGGATCGCGATCGCCTGATCGATTGGAAGGACGCCGTCGTCAGCGACAAGCCGTACATCACCCAGGCCGACATCGAGAAGAGCGAGCAGCTGCTGGCGTATCTGGTCGATGCGATCCAGCAACGCCGGCAGAACCCCGGTTCCGACATGTTGTCGCAAATCATGGGCAGTGACGGCGATTTCAGCGATCTGGAATTGCTGGGCATGAGCCACCTGTTGATCCTGGCGGGCCTGGACACGGTGACCGCGGCGATCGGTTTCTGCCTCTTCGAGCTGGCGCGCCGGCCGCAGCTGCGTGATTTGCTTCGCGACAACCCAAGGCAGATCCGGGTTTTCATCGAAGAGATCGTCCGGCTGGAGCCCTCGGCACCGGTGGCGCCCCGGATCACCACCCAATTCGTCGAGATCGGCGGCATGACGTTGCCACCCGGCACATCGGTGCGGTTGTGCATGGCCGCGGTCAACCGGGACGAGAGCGATGCCACGTCCGTCAACGAGCTCGTGATGGATGGAAAGGTCCACCGGCACTGGGGGTTTGGTGGCGGACCGCACCGCTGCCTGGGGTCCCACCTGGCGCGGATCGAACTGACGGTGATCGTCGGGGAATGGCTGAGGCAGATTCCCGACTTCGACGTTCCCGCGGACTACGTCCCCGCGATCAATTACCCCTCAAAAAGTTTCGCGCTCAAAGAATTACCGCTGCGCTGGGGCTGATCCAGCCAACCCCAACGCAGCGGCATTCCGTCTTACTTGCGCAACTCCGTCGCCGCGACCTGTACGAACACGCCGGTGTCCTCGGCCATCAGCAGGCCTCGACCGCGGGGCAGCGGGCCACCCTTCATCTTTCCGCGGATGAATCCCTCGTCCGGGTCGGCGTCCATCACCAGCAACGGCGCGTTCGCCTGGGCCAGGGCCCGCAACATCGGGTCGCTGCCCGCCGAAGACCAGCCACCGAAGGTGCGCGTCACCAGCACGTGCAACCCGACGTCGGCGGCCCGGGTCACCCACGGCGCGGCCTTGTGCAGCGGCGAATCGAATCCGGCCGGCAGCTGCTGGATGTCGTCGACGATCAGGAAGATCTCCGGGCCGCTCCACCACGACCGCGACAACAACTCTTCCGCGGACAGGCCGGGCGGCGGTTCGCGTCCGGCCAGGACGGCTGCCAGCTCGCCCATCATCGCCTGGACGCCGTCGAGGTTGTACGCGAACTTCTCGACGTAGTCCGGGCCCAGTGTGGTCAGCAGCTGACGTCGTGGGTCCACCAGCCACACCTGTGCCGACGGCTGGCCGGCCGGTGGCGGGGGTGCGCTGCTGGCTCCCGGTGCGTACAGCCTGCCGATTTCGCTCATGATGGTGGCCAGCGTGGTGGTGCGCCCACATTCGCGTCGACCCGTCACCATCAGGTGCGCATTCTCGGCGAAGTTGAGGTAGACCGGCGACAAATCCAATTCGGAGATGGCCCAGGCGATTCCGCCCGCGCCGACCCCTTGGCGGGTGTCCCGCGCGGCCAACTCGCGCAGCTGCTCCACGTCGAACCGGGCGGGGAGCCGGCGCACCGGCGGGGCCTGGCCGCTCGTGAGACGACTGACCGCGTCGATGACGCTGTCGGACTCGAACACGTAGCCGGCTGTGGTGGCGAGCGCGGGCCGGGCCACCAACGTGTGCAGACCGGCCTGCGGGTCGGAGTCCAGTCGGACGTAGTTGACCGCGACCATGCCGCGGCCCGGCTTGACCGGAACGTCCTTGGCGAAGCGGGACCGCACCAGTTTGGCGTCTTCCACGGCCGCCAGCCGCAATTCGACCCGGGAGCCGAAGCCGCTGCGCACCGGGGGCCGCAGCTCGGATTCGCGGTCCGCGGTGACTATCACGTGGACCCCGAACGAGGGGCCCTGGTTGATGATCAGGTTCACCTGCTCGATCAGCACCTCGTTCTCTTCGGCCAGCGCCCGGTAGTTGTCGACCACCAGGTAGACGTCGCCGAACCCGTCGTTGGGAACCGGGCCGGGCTCACCGCCGAACTTGCGGCGCCGGAAGACCTCCATCGAGGCGATCCCGTACTCGAGGAAGGTGCTCTTCCGCTGCCGCACCAGCGCCAGCAGCTCGGCCACCGTCCGGCGCACGCCGTACGGATCGGTCGGGCCGGCCACCTCACCCACGTGCGGCAGCCGGGCGACGGTGGTCAGCGCGGTGCTGCTGTAGGCCAGGCAGTAGAACTGGACCTGCTCGGGGGTGTGGGTCAGCGCGGCCGAGCAGATCAGGGTCTGCAGGGCCGTGGTCTTGCCCGAACCACCGGCGCCCAGGATCAGGACGTTGGCGCCCGGACCCGAGGTGTCGACCGTCCACGGCGGCTGGTCGTGCTTGAACGGACGGTCGATGATCCCGATCGGGAAGACCAGGTCGCGGGCCGTGCCGTAGTCCTCCTGCCACGGGTGGCCGAGGAACCGGTCGACCAATTCGTCGATGGGGATCGGCCGGTTGAGCGGCGGTTGCCACAGCCGGTACGGCTCGAAGTCGATCTTGCGCAGCTGATCGATGATGACCGTGCCGACCTTCGGAACCCGGATGCCCTCGACGTCGTCGTCATCGCGCGGCAGGCCGTCGCCTCCCAGCGTCTCGCCATTCGTGATGGCGGCCGGCGTGAGGTCCGGTCCGCCCACGCTCACCTCCAGCGGGGTGAACGAGTTGGTAAACAGTTGCGGGCGAACGTAATCGATGCTGTGCACCAACGCGGGCGCTTCCTCGCCGTCATCGGTGAGTCCGCGGGGAAAGTAGTCCCGCCACAGGAACTCGGCCTGGAACCGGACGATGTCCTCCAGGCTGCGCCGGAAGTAGCCCAGACCCGCCTGCGCCGGCAGGTTCACGGCGTTCGGAACACCGGCGGCCTGCGCCGCACCGGCGGTGCGCGCCTTCAGCACCAGCCGGTAACCCATGTTCTCCATGAGCTTTTCGGCGCGGCTTTCGATGGTCTGCGACGCCATCATCAGGTGGATCCAGTAGGCGCGGCCCTGCCGGCCGATCGAGTCGAGCACGTCGACCGCGGTCGGCATGATGCGGAACCATTCGTAGAACTCGTCGATGACCACCACGAGCATCGGCAGCGGCGCCATGTCCTGGCCGCGTGCCCGCATCCTGAGGCGGACCGAGTTGTACTCCTTGGCGTCGTCGACACCGGCGCTGTCGCAGATCGCCTTGCGCCGGGCGATCTCGCCCCAGAGGGCGTCGAGGAAGCGCTCCATGAGCGCCTGGTCCTCTTCCAGGTCGGTGATGATCCGCGACACGTGCGGTACCCCGGCGAACGGCTTGACCGCCGACCCACCCTTGAGGTCGGCCAGCACGAACTGCAGCTCTTCCGGCGGGTGGCTGAGCATCAGCGACTCGATCACGGTTCGCACCAGGGTCGATTTACCGGAACCGGTCGTACCGGACATGACGCCGTGCGGGCCGTCACCGCCCTCGTCGAGAGACTTCATGTCCAAGAACAGCAGCTCGCCGTTGTCGGAACGAACACCGAACGGTGCCCGCAAGCGCGACCGGCCCATCGAGTCGTTGCGGCTGCCCCACAACGACTCGAAGTCGATGCGGCCCGGATCGTCGATTCCGTAGTAGGCCATGATGTCTCGGGCGCCGATGTGGGCGACCCGCTGACCGATCTCTTCGTACGCCTCGGCGAGCCGCCAGCGGGCCACCGCCTGGGCGAATTCCTCCGCCTCCGCGATGCTGATGTGGTCCGTGAGCGCGAAGAACCACGGCTTCTCGTCGATCACCATCCAGGTGTCGCGGTCGCGGGGCAGCGCCTCGATGACTCCCTTGTCGTCGAAGCGCAAGGTGCGCTCGGGGACAGCCGTCCACATCGAGGAGCCGCTCAGGTCGAAGAACGTCACGCCGTCGACGCCTTCGGAGCTGATCACGTACTCCCACTGGGGGTCGACGACGTCGGCGACGATCACCGTGTGGGGCGTCGGAGTCTGCGCCGACGAACTCGCGTGCCGGGGCGTGAAAGAGCCACGTCCGGCGAACAATTCGGCCTGCTCGGCGGCGAACTCGCGCACCGAGCTGTAGACCATCCGAGCGTTCCCGGCGGCGTCCTGACGGCGCGGGTCACCGAAGTGCGGAAGCCACTTCACCCAGTCCCACTCGTCCAGATCCGCGGTGACGACGACCATCTGCACGTGGTCCGGGCCGTGCGAGAACGCCAGCTGGCAGATGATCGCCCGCATCAGTCCCAGGACCTGCTCCCGCTCCCCGTCGAGCGTGTACCAGGGTTCGACGAGCAGCGAGATCATCTTGGGCAGGTTGTAGACGACGCTTTGGTAGCGCCCGAATTCCTGCAGCGCCTTACCCGTCACCGGCTCGAGCTCGATGTCGGTCGGCATGTTCTGGGGCTCACCCCAGGTCACCTCGGGACGCGTCATGCCGACGCCGACCCGCACCACACCGAAGTTCAGGTCCTTGCCGTCGGGCTTGCGTTCCCACATCCGCGACGACCCCACCGCGGCGGCAAGCGTCGTGGGCGCCGGGTGGTACCACCGGTAGTTGGCGTCCATGCTGTCCGCCGACTCGTGGGCGGTCTCGCGCAGCATGTCCAGCATCAGCATGAACTGGGCGCGCATCGCGTCCAGCTTGGGCCGGCTCATCTGCTGCTGACCGCCGAACCGGCCGCCGAACATCATCATCGCGACACCACCGATCATGAAGATCGGGAAGATCGACCCGGCGCCGCCGAACACGTGTGAGCCGCTGGCGAAGGTCATGGCGACCATGCCGATCAGTAGGCCGACCACCACGACGCCGACCACGATCAGCCACCAGGGCTTGCCCTCCGGCGGCGGAATGCTCAGGGGCGTCGGAAGGACGATGTTCTCCGGCTTGATGACCGGAGGCTTCTCCGGTGTCGGCCGCGCAAACCCGCGTTTCACTTAGGTACCGCCAATTCTGCAGGGGACATATCCATCGGTAGGGTGTCGTGCTCCACGAGTGCATCCGCCCGCGAGAGGGTCGGGCCTTGTGGGAGCAGCCGCAGCGCCACCCACGGCACCAGGCTCGGTTTCGTCTTCAGGCCCAGCGCCTCACGCACGTCCCGGGTGTCGTCGACCCCGAACCGGGCGCCCGCGTCCGTCAGCCACCACAGCGATTCCGTCGTCTTGGCGCCGGGGTCGTTGCCGGTGACGGCTACGAAGTTCCCGTAGTCGGGACCGAAGAAGACCTGGTCGGCTTCGCGACCGGTGGTGTCGGCCTTGACCAGCGACACCACCCTGTTCTCGTCCTTAGCCGCGACCGGAATCGTCGCGCCGGACACGACCTGGATGCGGGCCCGGTTCTCCCCGGACGTCTTCTGCCACCACCAGCAGGTCGACGGGTTCTCGCGGATGTCCGCCACGTTGAGCGGGGCGTCCGGGTAGGAGGACAGGTCCAGCTTGTTGACCACGGGCATCTTCGCCAGGGCGGACGGTTCCACGGTCACCGGTTTGGTGTTGCCGGGACCGGCATTTTGCAGGATCTGGGCCACCAACGGCGGCAGCGTCTGCACGCCGTCGGCCAGCACCAGCGAATATTGTTGCGGCCCACTGATTTGCGGCGTGACGATCACCGTGCCGATCGGGCCGGGGGCATTCGGGAACGAGGCGGCGGCGCCCGCGTTCTGCACCTGCGGCACGGTCAGTTCGGGGCCCACCGGCAACGCGTCGAACAGGGCGCGGCTCATGGGCTTCGCCTGGCCCACCTGCTCGGGCGTCAGGCCAAGCGGCAGCAGCACCGAACGGTTCGTCGCGTCGATGCGCGACCGGCGTCCCTCGCGGATCACCCACGCGTCGCCGCCGTAGCTCAGCACCACGGCGTCCGACCCGTTCAGCACGTGCCGGTGGTTGCTGAGGTCTGGGTTCCCGTCGATGACGGTCACCGTCACCCCGGACGGAGCGCTGACCCCGGTCGAGGTTCCGACGGTGTCGCACACCAGCCACGACGACGTGGACGGACTCGAGGGGTGGAAGTTCGACGGCGCACCCGGGATGCCCACCATTGGGCCGCGCGGCAGCGTGGCGATCTGGTTGGACTTGACCAGGTGCGGATTGTCCGGGCGGCCGGTGATCAGCCGCGCCGACGCCAGGTTCAGCGCCGGGTACAGCTTGTCGCCCACACGGACATACAGCGCGCCGGAGTCGCGATCGGCGATGATCGGCGAATCACCGACCTGGCCCGCCGGGCTGAGGAACGAGTAGAGCAGCGCGCCCAGGCAGATCACCAGCGCCGCCGACACCGAGGCCACCACGGCCAGAGTCTGGCGGCGTCCCGGCTCGACCTCCATGCGGACGCGCCAACGGGTGAGCGCCATTGCGGTGCGGCGAGCGAGGAACTGGTAGCCGGTCACCTGGGTCCGCGTCGACAACCCGAGGCCATACCCCGACCCGCGTTGCCCGCGACTCTCTTCCGCCACGTTAATTCACCATCCGGTCTCTAGAACGCCTGGATATTGTCCCTGAAAATATCCGCAGCGCGAATTACATCGACAACGGTAAGTCACCCGTAGCGACCTCGCCACGCGGCGACTTGCGTTCACATCTACATCACTTTGCGTACATCTGTGCGGACGCCCTCGCCTCGCCGCGCGGGCCGACGCGGGCAACACGCCAAGCGCCGTTGAACTGGCACTTTCGCGTTCCCCCGCCGATCCCCGTCCGGACACTCACGTCTCCTCAGGGCATCGTAATGGCGAATGGCAGGCTCGTCCTGTCGAGCGGGTGCCCTCAGCGAACGGAAGAGCGGCGAAACGGGCCGGCAAAACGGGCGGCGGCGCCCGCCGCCTCTCCCCGATTGGTCGGCCGGCGAATTCTGGCAGCAAGATGAGCGGTATGAGTGAGCTCGCGCCGTCGCTGGTCGAACTTGCCAGGAGGCACGGCATCGCGACCGAGTACGACGACTGGACCGGGCGGCGGGTGCCGGTCTCGGCAACCACGCTGGTGGCAGTGTTGGCCGCGCTCGGCGTCGCGGCCGGCACCGAGCAGGAGCGCAACGTCGCGCTGACCGCGAAGCTCCGGTCGTATTGGGCGCGCCGGTTGCCGGCGACCGTCGTCGGCCGCACCGGTGAGCAGACGCGTTTCTGGGTGCACGTGACCCACGGCGATCCCGCCGAGGTCTGGTTGCAGCTCGAGGACGGCACGGTACGCGGCGGGATCCAGCAGGTCGACAACTTCACCCCGCCGTTCGACCTGGACGGGCGCTGGGTCGGCGAGGCCAGCTTCGTGCTGCCGGCCGATCTGCCGCTCGGTTATCACCGGGTGCACCTGCGTTCCGGTGGCAGTGAGACCAGCAGCGCGGTGATCGTGACGCCGGATTGGCTCGGGCTGCCGGAGCGGCTCGGCGCCCGGCGGGGCTGGGGCCTGGCCGCCCAGCTCTACAGCGTGCGCTCCAGACAGTCGTGGGGCGTCGGCGATCTGACGGATCTGACCGACCTGGCCGTCTGGTCGGCGTCGCGGCACGGCGCCGATTATTTATTGGTCAATCCGTTGCACGCGGCTCAGTTTTCTGGACCGGTGGCCCATATGGAGCCGTCGCCTTACCTGCCGACATCGAGGCGCTTCGTCAACCCCATTTATCTTCACGTCGAGGCGATTCCCGAGTTCGCCGAGCTGCCCAAGCGCAGCCGGGTGCGGCGCCTGCGTTTCGACGTGCAACAGCGAGCCGCTCGGCTCGACGCAATCGATCGCGACAGCGCGTGGGCGGCGAAGTGCGCGGCGCTCCAGCTGTTGCACCGGGTGCCGCGGTCCGCCGGCCGCGAGCTGTCCTACGAAGCCTTCCGCGCCCGCGAGGGAACCCCACTCGATGACTTCGCCACCTGGTGCGCCCTGGCCGAGAAGTACGGCGACGATTGGCATTCCTGGCCGAAGTCGCTACAGCATCCCCGCGCGCCCGGCGTCGACCGGTTCGTCAAGAAGCACGCGGAGGCAGTCGATTTCCATCGGTGGCTGCAGTGGCAACTCGACGAGCAACTCGCCTCGGCGCAGTCGCAGGCGATCCGGGCCGGAATGGCGCTGGGCGTGATGCACGACCTCGCCGTCGGCGTGCATCCCAATGGCGCCGACGCGTGGGCGCTACAGGATGTGTTGGCGCTGGGCGTCACCGCCGGCGCGCCGCCGGACGAGTTCAATCAACTCGGCCAGGACTGGTCCCAGCCGCCCTGGCGACCCGATCGGCTCGATGCCGAGGAGTATCGGCCGTTTCGGGCAGTGATAAGCGCGGTGCTGCGGCATGCCGGCGGCGTGCGCATCGACCACATCATCGGATTGTTCCGGCTGTGGTGGATCCCGGAGGGCGCGCCGCCCACCGAGGGCACTTACGTGCGTTACGACCACGACGCGATGATCGGCATCGTCGCCCTGGAGGCACACCGCGCCGGGGCACTGGTCGTGGGCGAGGATTTGGGCACGGTCGAACCGTGGGTGCGCGACTACCTGCTACTGCGCGGCTTGCTCGGCACCTCGATCCTGTGGTTCGAGTTGGATCGTGACGGAAACGGCGGTCCGCTGCCGGCCGAGCGCTGGCGCGAGTACTGCCTGTCCTCGGTGACCACCCACGATCTGCCGCCGACCGCGGGCTATCTGGCCGGCGACCACGTGCGGCTGCGCGAAGCTCTCGGATTGCTGACCCGCCCCGCCGAGGACGAGCTCGCCACCGACCGGGCCGAGCTGGCGGCCTGGATGGCCGAGTTGCGTCGGGTGGGGTTGCTCGACGACGGCGAAGACGACGCGGAGAAAATCGTCATCGCCCTGTATCGGTACCTGGGCCGGACGCCGTCGCGGTTGGTGGGCGTGGCACTGACCGACGCGGTGGGTGACCGCCGGACCCAGAACCAGCCCGGCACCACCGACGAATACCCCAACTGGCGGATTCCGCTGACCGACCCCGCCGGGCGCCCGGTGCTGCTCGAGGACCTGTTCACCGACGTCCGCGCGGCCAACCTGGCCGAGGCCGTGCGCAGTGCAATCGCGCCCGCGGCCGTCGAGAGCGCGCCTGTTAGCTTCTGAGGCCATGAAGGTCTCAGTCGTGGCGCCGGTGGCCGACGGCGTCACCGCGGATCCGGAATGGATGGCGGCCTTCGCCGGCCACCTGGAACAGTGCGGGTTCGAGTCGATAGTTGTGGTCGAGCACACCGTGCTGGTCACCCGCTACGACAGCGTCTACCCGTATGACAGTTCGGGACGCGTGGGGCTGGCGGCCGACTGCCCCATCCCCGACCCGCTCGACCTGCTGGCGTTCCTGGCCGGCCGCACCACCACCCTCGGGTTGGCCACCGGCGTCTTGGTGTTGCCCAACCACCATCCGGTGGTCCTCGCCAAGCGGGCCGCAAGCGTGGACGCGTTGTCGGGCGGACGGCTGCGGCTGTGCGTGGGCGTCGGATGGCTCAGGGAGGAGCTGGAGGCGTGCGGCGCGGACTTCGAAAACCGCGGCAGACGCGCCGACGAGCAGTTGGCCGTCTTGCGGGCACTGTGGGCCGACCAACCGCACGGGGCTTCGCACCACGGTGAGTTCTTCAGCTTCGACAACGTCATGTGTTACCCCAAACCCATTGCCGGAGAACGGCTTCCCGTTCACATCGGTGGCCACAGCCGGGCGGCGGCCCGTCGCGCCGGCCGCTTGGCGGACGGCTTCCAACCGCTCGGGGTGGCGGGGCCGCAGCTGGCGTCACTGATCGCGCTCATGCGCGACGAGGCGGCGTCGGCGGGCCGCGATCCGGCGGCCCTGGAAGTGTCATTGGGCCACGCGGTCAACAAGATCGACGCCGAACGGGCGGCCAGCCTGGCCGATCAGGGCGCCGACCGGCTCGTGTTGGCGATGCCGTCGACTGTCGACATCGAGCAGGCCGAGGACGTGCTATCGGAGTGCGCGCAGCGGCTGTCGCTGATCGCGTGACCCCGATGAGCCTGTCAGCCGACGACCGGTCAGCCCTCAGTGGTTTGGTGCACAGATACGCGGCACACGTGGACGAACGCCGATTCGATTCCGTCGCAACACTGTTCACTGACACCGCCGTGCTTGCGGTGCCCGACCCGCCCACGGCGCTGGAGCCGATCCATTCGCATCGTGGGCGAGACGCCATCACCGCGGCGGTCGCTACCGTCGCGGCGGTCGCCCGCACCGAACACGCCATCGTCGGCGAGGTCTACGAGGCCACCGGGCCGGGTACGGCCCGTGGGCGCGTTGCGTGCATCGCGCACCACTGGGACCAGCGCGGCGACGAATTCGTCGACGTGGTCTGGCATTTGCGCTACGACGACGAATACGAGCTGACCGACGGATGGCTGATCGGCCGCCGTGCGTTGACCATCAACGCCCTTGAGACCCGCAAGGCCCGCCGGGTGCGGCCACACGACGCGATCTAGCGAGCTTGCAGAAGACTTTGCGCAAATTCACAGCGACCCTCCATAAACCGAATCTGCGGCGCAAACGGGCGCTTAGTTAAGCAGGTGCGGTTATCAACTCGGAGGGCGAGCTGGATTTTGCCCGCTCCGGGCGGGAGCCGGCCGCCCTGGGCCCGGGTTAGGCCGCGGCCGGTGCGCTTCTTCCTGATCGTGTCCAATTTTTACAAGTCGATCCGTGTATTTTCGGCCGCGTGACGAACACCGAACATCGGAACCTGAACGTCAATACCGCCGGAACCACCGGAGGACGGGAAGCGCCGAACGGCAACGTATCGACACTGGCAGTGGGCACGCCGCTGGACTCCGCCCCGGATTACCGCAACGAGATTCACACCGCCGAAGACGTCATCGATGTCGAGACCTACGGCGGCGGTTTCGATCTCACCAGGCGGGCGACCGCACCGAAGCTGCGCATCGGCCGCGACCGGTGGTTCAACCTGCTCTGGCTGATCCCCATCGGCTTCGCCCTGCTCATCGCCGGGGTGGCGGTCGGCAAAGGCCTGCACAACATGCCGGCCGTCCAGTCGTTCATTCAGCGTCACCCCGGGACGGACAGCTCCAATGTCACCCCCGGCCTGCCGGCCTGGATCGGGTGGACGCATTTCTTCAACCTGTTCATGATGATGTTCATCATCAGGACCGGGATCCAAATCCTCTGCGACCATCCCCGGCTCTACTTCAGCCGCAACGCCACCCCGGGTAAGGACGAGTGGCTGCGCGTCGGCCCGCCGGTACCGGACGACGAGCTGTGGACCGCCAACGCCGACACCGTCGCCCTGCCACCACAATTGGGACTGCCCGGATTCCGGCACTCCATCGGGCTGGCCCGGTGGTGGCACCTCGGGGTCGACGTGCTGTGGCTCGTCAACGGTGCGGTCTTCTACGTGTTGCTCTTCGCCACCGGGCAGTGGCGGCATATCGTGCCCACCAGTTGGGATGTCTTCCCCAACGCCGCATCGGTGGCCGTCCAGTACCTGTCGCTGGACTGGCCCACCGACAACGGCTGGGTCGCCTACAACGGCCTGCAGTTGTTGTCCTACTTCACCACGGTCTTCATTGCCGCCCCCGCGGCGTTGATCACCGGGCTGGGCATGTCGCCCGCGCTGTCGCAGCGCGTGCACTGGCTCAGCAAGCGGCTGAGCATCCAGCACGCGCGGTCACTGCATTTCGTGGTGCTGGTCTACTTCCTGTTCTTCATCCTGGTGCACGTCACGATGGTGTTGACCACCAGCGCGCTGCGAAACCTCAACCACATGTTCGCCTCCCGCGACGACAACAGCTGGGTGGGCTTCGGAATCTTCGCGGCGGCCATGGTGTTTACGGCGATCGCGTGGGTTTGGGCCACTCCCTTCACTATTCGTCATCCGCGGGTGATTCAGCGGGTCGGATACGCGCTCGTCGGCCCGTTCCAGCGGATGCTGGAACAGCTCGACCCCAAGCCCGGCGCCTTCACCGAAAAGGACATCTCGCCGCACCACTGGCGCAACGGCCGGCTGCCCGAGACCGTCGAGTACAAAGAGCTGGAAGCAAACGACTTCCGGGACTGGCGGCTCAAGGTCTACGGTCTGGTCGAGCATCCGATGGAGTTTTCGCTCGAGGACTTGATGGCGCTGCCGTACCACGAGCAGATCAGCCAGCACTTCTGCATCCAAGCCTGGTCGGGCGTCGCCAAATGGGGTGGCGTGCAGATGAACACGATCATGGACATCGTCAAACCGCTGCCCGAAGCCAAATGGGCGGTGTTCTATTCGATGGGCCTCGGCGCGACGGGCGGCATCTATTACAACGCCCATCACATCGGCCAGATGGACCATCACATGACGATGCTCGCCTACAACATGAACGACCAACCCCTCCCCTACATGCATGGCAGGCCGCTGCGATTGCGCAACGAACTGCAGCACGGTTTCAAACTCGTCAAGTGGATCAAAGGGATCGAGTTCGTGGCCGACTACCGCGACATCGGCAGCGGCTACGGCGGTTACAGCGAGGACCACAAATACTTTGGGCGGCACCAGACGCTGTAGGGCCTAGCGCCGAACCCTCGGCGCCGACGCCTCAGGTCGTTTGTCCCATCGGCAATCCGGGTAGCTCCACGGAAGCGCCGAACGGAAGCGACCAGAGGAGAGACGCCCATGAGCCACAGCCCTGTCGACCATGATCGGACCCTCCGCCCGGGTGACGCCGAGCCGGCACACGACTTGAAGCGGACGCCCGGGCTGGTCATCGTCGGGGCCGCCGTGTTGGCACTCGTGATGTGCGTGGCCACATTCGCCCTCGGGGACGCCGGCGCGGGTGTCGCCGCCGCGATCGTCGCCATGCTGGCGTTCGGGGCCGGGCTGGCGTGGCTTGGCATGGACCGCAGGCGGATTCGCCAGGCGGAACGAGACTGGCCGATCGGCCACGTGGCGCGGTAGCGGCGCCGGTTGCAACGCCTACTGCAGCGAGGCGAGGTTTTTCACGGACTTCTGCACATCGGAGCGCAGGATCCGGGCGACCAACCCGCCGATCGGGCCGCTGAGTAATCCGCCCCTGAGGTCGGCGGTGAGATGGAAGTCGGTTCCGGGCTGCTGGTCCGTGACGGTCATCGCGACCCCGAGGCGGATCCCACCGCGACCGCGGCCTTGCAGCTCAATCGATTTCGGTTCGTCGTAGTTGGTGATCGTCCAGTGGATGACGTTGCGGAATCCCTTGACCTTCACGCACGACGAGACGCAGGTGCCTTCCTCGATCTTGTCGGGAACGGGTCCGCGCCACCCGGCGAATATGGTCATCCACTCGTCGAATCGGCTCAGGTCGGACGCCAGCTTCCAGGCGGCCTCCGGGTCTACCTCCGACGACACCGAAACATCTACTCGTGCCACGCGTTGTCGCTCCTCCCCAGACAATGATTGCGGTTGGCACCGGCTCGGCAGCACAGGCGACCGGTGCGCAACGTGCACTGGGTACCCCGGTGGGGCCGTGCCTACGCGTTCGCCGCGCCCCTTAGGGCCAGACCTCCTGCAATTGCTTCGCCACGTCGATGATCTGCGCGGCCTGCGACTGGGGCGCGTCGATCTCCTCGGCGACGTACTGGGCGACGAATCGGCGGATCTCGCCATCGACGCCGGCGAGGATGCGCAGCACCTCGCCGCGGAAGGACTTCGACGACACGTTGACGGTGATATCGGAGGGCCGCGGTTTCGCGACGTCGACGATCAGCAGCAGCGGTTCGGCGGCTCGGGCCGTGGCCCGCAGCGCGATGTCCCCGGAGACGACGAACCGCTGCTTGTCGAGCCGAAGGTCGAGCAGCAGATCGATCGACAAGGGGATGTGGATGACGAACGTGATGCTGTCGCCCAGGCGACGGGTGACCTTGGGTTCGTGGATCTTGACGTTGGCGCT
This sequence comes from Mycobacterium sp. 852014-50255_SCH5639931, assembly GCF_001665605.1. GTDB lineage: Bacteria > Actinomycetota > Actinomycetes > Mycobacteriales > Mycobacteriaceae > Mycobacterium > Mycobacterium paraffinicum. The sequence goes on along the minus strand of NZ_LZSV01000024.1, from coordinate 224,568 downwards.
GACCTTGGCGATCCCGCCGGGCCCCTGAGCGATGGGCTCCATGGCGAACTCGTTGCCGGCGATGTCGGCAAATGCGGCGGCGACACGCTCGGGGGTGACAGCGACCTCGAAGAATCTGCGTCCGAACTCTTCGTAGGTGACATAATCGTGAGTCTCCATAGGCTTATACCGTCTCACGTCGGCCGCCGGAACCGTCGATGATCTGCACGCGTCGCAGAAATCCGCGTTCGTTACACCCCGCTGGGATCACCGCTGATCCGGGCGCGCTGTGAAGCGCGCCACAGGTCGGGCACTTCGATTCGATCCGGCGGGTGGTGGCCTGGGAGGCTTGATGACTTGGGAGGTGATTTCGATGTGTGCCCAGAAAAATCCCGAGCGGCGCTCGGACTTCTCGCCCGCGGGCCTGCTCACCTGGCTTGGCGGCGGGCACCGGCGGGAGCTGGATGAGCGCCACGAGCGGTCCACGCACGCCGTCACCGGCGCGGTGGTGTTGTTCGGAGCGCTGCTGGCCTGGCTCGTCGCGGCGCTGGCGGTGGGCGAGTCGGCCCACTGGTCGCTCCTGTTCGTGGTGCCGCTGACCCTGCTCTTCGGCCTGCTCGTCGGCGCGGTCACCCGCGCCATCACCTCCGGGTCTGGCCGGGGTCCGGCCGGCCTCGCGGCACGCGCGGTGGTCGCGGCCGCCCTCGGCGTCACCGTCGGCGAATTGGCCGCAGTCGTCCTGCTCTCCGGCTCGATCGATCACCGTCTCGACGAACGCGCCCTGCGCAACGCCGGCTCCTCGCCGGCGGTTGCGCAGGCGACGGCGTCCCTGCAACAAACCAGGGATGCACGCGGCGCGCTCGACACCGCCGTCGACCGCGCTCACCAGCAGCAGGATCAGGCCCTGGTCATCGCGCGCTGCGAATACCACCCCACCTCCAGCTGCCCGCAAACCCGGATCACCGGTGTCCCCGGTGCCGGGCCCGAAACCCGCACGGCGAATGAGCTCCTCGCGGACGCCCAGCGTGAACTGGACGACGCGCTGGCGGCCCGGGATCGCCAGGCGCCCGGGCTGGACGCCGAAATCTCCCGCGAAGCGCACGCACTCGACGAGGCACGCCACGGCGTCATCGCGGACGCCGATCGTGGCCTGGGTGCGCGCTGGGTCGCGATGAACGACCTGACCTCCGCCGACTTCGGTGCGCTGACGTTGCGGCTGCTGACCATCGCGTTCTGCGTGCTGCTCTACCTGCTGCCGCTGATCCTGGGGCGGTGGCGCGGCGAGACCAGCCACGATCGCCACGCGGCGGCGCGTGCCGAGCGGGAACGCGCGGAACTCGAGGCGGACACGGCGATCGCGATCAAGCGGGCCGAGGTTCGCCGCGAGGCCGAAATCATGTGGGCCGAGCACCAACTCACCCAGGCCCGGCTTGCGATCGAGGCCCAAACCGAGATCGACCGCGAGCAGCAACGCCGGCGCATCGTGGACGCCGTCGATCCCCCGGTGCTGGCGTCGCACCGCACCTTCGAGCCCGCCGATGAAGACATTTACCTGCCGATCGCCGCGGAAGCCGAGGCCGCCAGCCGCGCGGCCCTCGGCCCGCCCGTCCCGGTGCACACCGCCGATGTGGAGAACCTGCCGGCGCCCATCGGGCGCGAGGTGGAGCCGCGCAAAGAGCGTGACACTTCGTCGATTCCGTCGATTCCGGACGCCACCAAGGCCGCGGCGCGCTGGATACGCCCGCTGGTGCCGCCGTTCGTGGCCCGGGTGATCGACACCACCACCGCGCCGCTGCGCACCGCGCGGCACGTCTTCGAAGAGGTCGAGGAGATCACGTTCGCGTTCAGGCGCACCCACAAAGTGACGGTCGACGCCGAAAGTTCCGCCGCCGGCGGTCGGCCCACCCGGCCCGCTGAGGCCGATGAAGCCCCTCCCGGCGAGGCGGGATTCATCGACTCGTCGCGCGTAGAGCGCGCGGCGGTGACCCACCGGCAGGTGGGTGGCCAGGAGCCGCACGGCCCGTCGCTGGGCGAGCGCGCCAACAACCCGGAGTTGGCGCAGCGGGAGGGTCCTGCCGAACTGGATTCGCCGACCGGCCCGCGTCAGCTCCCGCCGGCGAATTAGGTTGGCGTGAGCCCTATCCTGGCCTATTCGTCGCCGAAGGCGGCATAGAGTTCCGGGAGGAAGGCCGCGAGGTGATTCATCTCCTGTGCGCAGTGCACCATCAGATTGCGAGCGCCGGTTTCCGCGTTGCCGAGCACCCGCGAGGCGATCGGGCGCACCGCGCGCGATGCGACGCCGGGTACGTTGCGCACTTCGATGTGCCGTCCGCCCATCCAGAATCGTGACCGCATCTCGGACCCGTTCGGCGTCGACCGGACGTGGTGGATGAACCATCCGACGTCCACCGGGGCCTCGCTGGATCCCAGCCGGGCGCAGATCGCCACCGCACCGTCGCTGTCGGGTGGGCAGCCCATCGCCGCCGGATCGACGAATTGGATTGCGCCATTGAGCATCGTCGAGCCGATGTACTCGCTGATCAACGACCAGCGGCCGACGTAGCGTTCGGCGCCCCGTAGGCCAACAGCCACGTCGTCCCGGCCATCCTGCTCTTGACCTTTCCAGGCGGCGTGCAGATGGGCCCGCGGATGCCACAGCTTGTAACGGCGGGTGTCGCAGCCGTGCCAGCCGAACCACCACGACCACATCTCCGGCGTGACCCCCGGCATGTCGGTGCGTACCGACACCTGATAACCGCCGTCGTCGAGGACCCCGTAGCCGTTCTCGGTCCGCTGGTACCCGTCGTCGGCGACGCGCGCGGCGTCATCGAAGGCCAACAGCGCCATGGCGCCCTGCGGCCCGTGTTCGAGTGCCTCGACGACATGGCGTGGCAGCGAGGCCATTTCGGGCGTGAAGAACTTGCCGAACGGGGTGTTCGCGTCGTCACCGCGATACCCCAGATACAGGTCGCCCGCCATCAGAGTCGTCCCATCCAGCTGTTGAAGACACCATCGGGGTCGTACTCGGCGCGCACGCGGTCGAGCTTGGCCATGGCGGAGTCGCTGGCGAAGCGCGCCGGACGCTGACCGAGGTTCTCGTCGGCGAGCTGAATCCCGATGGCGAATTCGGACATCGCGGCCATGTTGGACCGCGCCCAGTCGGCGTACTTCGCCTCGTCGGCCGGGTCCTTCCACGAACCGTAGAGGGCCAGGTAGATGTCGCCTTCGATGCTGTAGGCCATGTCCTGGCGGGGAGGGCACGGACCCCAGTTCAGCCACAGAAAATGCGCCGGGTGTGGGGGCATGGTGTCCAGGATCGTCCGGATGCCCGGCAGCAGGTCTTCCGCGGGAGCCGACGTCCACATGTTGTCAACCGCGTAGTGATGATCGGACAGGTAGTGGCTCATCGCGACGTCGTACCAGGTTGCCAGATCGGTTGGCATGTAAGGGATTTTGACCAGGGCCTGATCGGCGACCGGGCAGGTGCCGAACAGGGCGAGCGCCTTTTCCGCCTCCGCATCGGAATCCGCGAAGGCCGGCGACGCCAGCGAGATGACCGGGGTGTCGATGCCCATGTTTGGTTCGCCGCGGGATGCCACGGCCTGCAGCTCGACCCGGGGATCCACTTCGGCGCTGACCGCGCGGGTCCACGTGAAGACCTCGTCGGCCAGCTCGAACGGATAGACATAGACGCTGGTGCCGCAGGCGCCGGGGCGCGGATAAAGCTTCAGATAGAAGGACGTGACCACGCCGAAAAAACCGGGTCCGGCACCACGGGCGGCCCAGTAGAGGTCGGCGTTGTTGCTGGCGTCGCAGTGAATCCGTTCGCCCTCGGCGGTGACGACATCGAGGCCCACGACGGATTCGCAGGCCGGGCCGAAAATGCGGCTGTTCCAGCCGTATCCACCCTGCAGGAGGTAGCCACCGAGGCACACCCCTTTGCAGTGACCGCCGGGAAAGAACAGGCCCTGCGCCTCGAGGTCGGCCATCAGCAGGCTGCCGCCCTTGCCCGGACCCACTCGGGCGAGGCCCTTTTCGGCGTCGATGGAAACGTGGTCGAGGCGGCTGACGTCGAGCAGAACGGAGCCGTCGCGCAGGTGGCTGGCCGCGAAGCTGTGTCCACCCGAGACAATGCTGACCTTGAGCCCGTGGGCCTTCGCATGGCGGATACCGGCGATGATGTCGTCGGTGTCGACGGCCTGCACGATCACTTCGGGGTAGCGTTCCGGCACCCGCTGGTGCCAGACGGTGCCACGACGGGCCGCCTCGTAGCCGTCATCGCCGCGGAAATGGTGCCGCCCGGCCGGTAGCCCGCTCATCTGGAATCTCCCGTGATCCGCGTTTCGGATCTTTGTGATCCGCGATGCGGAACACTATAGTGGACGAATGCCGTCCTCGGGGGAAAATTTTGCAGCCGGCCGCGACGAGGGCATCCAAGTATTGCGTCGCGCCGCCGCCGCGCTGGACGAGATCGCCGCGGAGCCGGGGCGGTTGCGTCTGGTCGACCTCGGTGAGCGTCTCGGGCTGGCCAAGTCGACAGCTCGCCGGCTGCTTGTGAGCCTGGTCGAGGTCGGACTGGCCAGTGTCGATCCACAGGGCCGTTTCTCCCTCGGCGACCGATTGCTGGGGTTAGGCAGTTCCGACGACGCGCACATCGCGGCGGTATTCCGGCCGACGATCGAACGGGTAGCGCGCGCGACCGACAGCGAGACGGTCGACCTCTCGGTTTTGCGGGGCCGGCGAATGTGGTTCGTCGACCAGATCGAATCGTCGCATCGCCTGCGCGCCGTGTCGGCCGTCGGCGTCCGGTTCCCGCTGGAGTCGACCGCCAACGGCAAAGCGGCCCTCGCGGCCCTCGACGACGCCGACGCCGAGGCGGTGATCTCCCGCTTGGATCCTGGGTCCGCCGACCGCCTCCGCGCCGAGGTGGCCGAGATCCGGCGCACCGGAATCGCTTTCGACCGAGACGAACACACGCCGGGTATCTCGGCGGCCGCGATCGCGCGACGCGGGGTGGGCGACAATCTGGTCGCTATCTCGGTGCCGGCACCGACGGAGCGCTTCCGGGAGAAGGAACAGCGCATCGTGGCGGCATTGCGCGCGGCCGGCGAATCGGCGGCCTGGCCGCGCTAGCGTCAGCGGAGCACGTTGATGCCGGCGTGATTGGAGTTGGGGACGGCCGGGTTACCCCTCGAAAGCTCGGCCGTTCCAACGTCTAGATGCCCGCTTAGCAGGGCACTGCGGCGGAGGAGAACAGCTTTCCCCACTCGTGCCGAGCCGCGGATTGCGCGTCGGTGAAGCTCGGTGTCTTTTCGCCGTCGCCGGCCAGGTGTACCAGCGCCCACGCCATCGCGAATACCGGCACCTTGTGCCGCAATGCCGCGCTGTGCAATTCGTCCAGGGCCGCTTCCGACGGGCACCGGCGAAGGCCGATGAGAATGCCCCGCGCGGTGTCGAGGATGCGACCAGAGTGTGGGCCACACGAGGTCTGGGCGGGAACCCAGTTCGTCGTCATGTTGTGGATACCTCCTGCGGCGCCGTCACGAATCCACCACTCGCACAGCGGACGAGGAATTCCTGCGCTACGCATCATCGCGGCCGCAAACCTCAAAGGCGCCCTGTGCCATGATTTGTCGATCTTTCGCGTTGTGCCAGACCATCGCCGCGATCGATACCCGCCTGTGACCGTTCCGGGATCTGTTGCTAATCAACCAATCCGGTGAAGTGCCTGGTCGGTGCCGGAATCCGTGATCTTCGGGTCAGTTTGCCAAAGACAATAATTCGTCAAAGCCGGCGACGATAGCGTCATGGAACACGTCGTAGTCGGGTATCGCGGTGGTATCGACGTTCAACCCGAGACCACACGTGTCGACATAGGTGAGAAGTGTGACGTTGACCGCCGCACCGATGGTGGGTCCGAACGCGTACTGGGACCGCACCGCTGCACCGCCGAGGTAGACCGGCACGGGAACGCCCGGCACATCGCTGGCCACGAAATCGACGTGGCGCAGAACCGAGCCGATGTACCACCGGGGCACCAGATTGAGCACTCCGGCGATCAATTGCGTGTAGGGCAGCGATCTTTCGTTCCGTACCGCCGCGGTGCGCTGGCGTATCGCCGCGATGCGCTTTGCCGGATCCGCCTCGCCGACGGGCACGTCGAAGCGCATCAACGTGATCCGGTTCCCGCCAATGCCATCGGCTTCGGTCCGCAGGCTGATCGGCATCGTGATGTGCAAGTCATTCACCGCGACGCCGTGCTTCTCGTGGTAGAGGCGTAGTCCACCCGCCACCCCAGCGACGAAAGCGTCATTCAATGCCCCACCGCAACGGTGCGCCGCTTCCCGAAGCGGCCGCGTCGGCACCTGATGCACCCCGAGACGCCGGATCAGGCCACGGTCCGTCGCCAGCGGTGACCCGGTTCGGCTGATCGGCCGGACGGTTCGGTAGACCGATGCCGCGGTGGTCGCCGCGGACCGGATCGTGGCGACGGGCCGCCGGACGCCGTCGTACATCAAACGTGGCACCAGGGAGGCCGCACCCGTCAGGGCGCTGCTGAGCAAGCCGGTGTCGTAGCGCGCGGCGTCGCGGTAACCCCCCAGCAGCGCTGGGGCCGCGACCTCCGGCTCGGGCGGCATGGGTTCCCCGGAATACAGATCTTCCGAGAGGTCGAACAGGTGCATCGCGATCTGGACCCCGCCGACCCCATCGGTGAGCGCGTGGTGAAACTTGCAGATCACGGCCGCGCCGCCGTTTTCCAGACCCTCGACGAACGTCGTTTCCCACAACGCGCGGGCCCGATCGAAATCCTGCATCTCGGCCAATCGGGCCATCTCGAGCACGTCGTCAAGCGTTCCGGGGGCCGAAACTGTCGCTCGCCGCAGATGGTAATCGAGGTCGAAGTCCCGGTAACGCTCCCATCGCGGCGGGGCCGGCGGAGGTGACTGCACCACGCGCTGCCGGAACATGGGCAACGTGCGGCTGATCAAGTCGAATCGCTTCCGCACTTCGTCCCAGTCTGGGGACCGGTCCAGAAGTACGACGCTGACCACGGTCGATCGCAGCCGTGGGTCAGTCTCCATCGCCCAGGTGAACGCGTCTGTGGCGCGCATGAATGCAGTCATGTCGGTGCTCCTTGCACCGAACGTACGACGGCGAGCGCCCTAGGTCACCGGGTTATCGGCAGCCGATGACTTTGGTCACCACAGATAGCGCCTTTCGTCGACTGCCCCGGCGCCCTACAGAATCGCCTTGAGATCCTTGGCCCTGGCGATGTCGTCCCAATCGACGTCGAGTTCCAGCAGGATCTCTTCCGTGTGCTGACCGTGTTCCGGCGCACGCGCGGGCGCCGGCGGGGTCTCGTCGAACTGAACGGGCGCGGCGACGATCCGGTACTTCTCGCCGTGGTCGTCGACGTTGGTCACCACGTACCCGTTCGGTTCGACCTGCGGATCGTTGAGCGTCTCCCGCGGCGTCGCCAGGGCACCCCACACGCCCGGCTCGTCTTCGAGCACCTTCTGCCAGTGGGCGAGATCATGGCGGGCGAACACGTTGGCCAGGATCTCGGTGGCCTCCGCGGCGTTGGCGATCAAGTTGCTCGACGGCACGAATCGCTCATCGGTGACCAGGTCAGCCAGGCCCACGCGCTCACAGAACCCTGCCCAGAACTTGTCCGGCTGCAGGAACACCAACTGAATCCACCTGCCGTCGCGGGTCTTGTACCTGTTCACGAGCGGGTTGATGGCCAACCCCGGCGGTGCGCCCGGTATCCCGTCGATGTCGAAGAAGTCGGCCGCCGAGATGGACGGCGCTATCGCCCACATCGCCTGGGCCAGCAGCGAGGAGTCGACGATCGTCGGTTCACCGGTGCGTTCGCGGTGGAAGAGCGCGGCGCATACGCCCCCGGCGAGCGTCGCCCCACCTTGGAGGTCGCCGAACCCCGGACCCTGCACCGCGGGCGTGTCCGTGCCGAACGGCGTGAGCGTGTAAGCGACACCGCCCCGGGCGAGATAGGTGGCCGCGTCGAACCCGCCGCGGTCGCGGTCCGGCCCCCGCACCCCCAGCCCGGTGCCGCGCGCGATGATGATTTTCGGGTTGAACGAACGGATGTCGTCCACGGTGAGCCGGGCCCGCTCGAGCGCCCCGGGCAGCCAATTGGTAAGGAACACATCCGCACTCGCCAAGAGGCGGCCGAATAGCTCGCGACCGGTTGCGGACTTGATGTCGATGGCGATGCTGCGCTTGCCTCGGTTGCCCAGCTCGAGGATGAAGTCGGCGTCCGGGCGCGCCGCCTGCCGGGTGAAGCCGCCGACGACCAGCGCGCGCCCGGGGTCCCCCGAGACCACACCCTCGACTTTGATCACGTCGGCGCCCCAGTCCGACAGGGCCGCACCGGCCGACGGCACGTAGGTCCACGACGCCAATTCGACCACCCGCACCCCTTGCAGGACACCACCGCGCACGCCAGACATCCCCAACTCCCTCGGTCGACCGGTTCATTCCTTGCTATTTTAGATATTCTAGCTAGTCTAGGGCGTAGTGGTAGCCCAGCTGCAGGTCAGAGCAGTTTTTCGTGGAAGAGATGCGATGAATCCGACCGTTGGCCCGATTCCAACACCCGTGACCCCGCATATCCCGGCGAAAAAGGGCGGCCGGCGGAGTCATTGCGGCCACACCGGTGGTGGCACAGACGAATAGTGTTGGGCCCCAACGTGGGTCGCGATGTGGATACACGGACGAAGGACGGGCGATGGGCAGGGTAACCGGCAAGGTGGCCGTGATCAGTGGCGCCGCGCGCGGCCAAGGCCGTTCGCACGCGCGGATGCTGGCCGCCGAAGGCGCGGACATCATCGCGGTGGACCTGTGCGCCGACATCGAGACCAATGAGTATCCCCTGGCCCGGCGGGAAGACCTCGACGAGACGGCCCGGTTGGTCGAGAAGGAGGGGCAGCGCGCGTTCACCGCGGTCGCGGACGTTCGCGATCGGGTAGCCCTGTCCGCCGCGATCGATGAGGGCGTCGCCGAGTTGGGGCATCTCGACGTCGTCGTCGCCAACGCGGGCATCTGCCCGCTGACCGCGGGCCTGCCGCCGCAGGCCTTCGCCGACGCCGTGGACGTGGACCTGGTCGGCGTGCTGAACCTGGTGCACGCGAGCCTCAAGCATCTGCAGGCCGGCGCGTCGATCATCGTCATCGGTTCCAACGCGGCGTTCATGTCATCGATGAACACCACCGGCATCGACGGGGGGCCCGGCGGCGCCGGGTATGCCTTCGCGAAACTGGCTGCCGCGCATTACGTCAACGACTTCGCCCTGGCGCTTGCCCGGTTCTCGATCCGGATGAACGCGGTGCACCCCACCAACGTCAACACCGACATGCTGCACAGCCCGCCGATGTATCGGGCCTTCCGGCCGGACCTGAAGGATCCGACCCGCGAGGATGCCGAACCGGTTTTCCCGCTCGTGCAGGCAATGCCGATCCCCTATGTCGAACCCGAGGACATCAGCGAGGCGGTGTTGTTCCTGGCCTCCGACGCGGCGCGCTACATCACCGGGCAGCAGCTCCGTGTCGACGGCGGCGGCTTCCTCAAGGTCAAGCCGTGGTCGGGTGCGTGAGATCGATGACCGACTCCGCAACGGGTGCCCAGCGCCGGCTGTACGAGCTGATGGTGCTGATGAAAGCGGCCGACGACCGGCTGTCCAAAGGCATCGGCACCGGCGAGTTCATGTGCGTCTACTGGCCCTCGCGCGGCCAGGAGGCCATCGCCGCCGCGATGGGCGTGGCGCTGCGCCCCAACGATCAGCTGGTGACCACGTACCGCGGCCTGCACGACCTCATCGGCAAGGGTGTCCCGCTCGAGGAGATTTACGGCGAGATGATGGGACGCACCGTCGGCGCCAGCCGCGGCAAGGGCGGCACCATGCACATCGCCAATCCCGGTAAGGGCGTGATGCTTTCGACCGGGATCGTCGGGGCCGGACCGCCGGTGGCGGTGGGACTGGCGATGGCGGCCAAACGCAAGGGCTCCGATCGCGTCACGGTGGTCAGTTTCGGTGACGGCGCGACCAACACCGGGTCCTTCCACGAGGCGGCGAACATGGCCGCGCTGTGGGACCTGCCGATGGTCTTCGTCTGCCAGAACAACCAGTACGCCGAGATGACGCCCACGGCCGACACCATGAAGCTCGAACGCGTCGCCGACCGGGCGGCCGGCTATGGCATGCCCGGGGTGCGCGTCGACGGAAACGACCCGCTGGCAGTGAAATCCGCACTCGAGGACGCGCTGCGGCGGGCCCGCTCCGGTGACGGCCCCACCTTCATCGAATGCGTGACGTTCCGCTTCCGCGGCCATTACTTCGGCGACCGGATGCCCTACATTCCCAAGGATCAACTTGCCGCCGCGATGGAAGCCGACCCGGTTCCCCGGTTCCGCAGCCACCTCGCCGACACCGGCATCTGCACTCCGGACGAACTCGACCGCATCGACGACGAGGCGCTGGCGGCGGTGGAAACGGCACTGCAAGCCGTGATGGGCGCCGATTCCCCGTCTATCGAAGAGCTGGACCTGGATGTGTACGCGACCCCGATCAGGTTCCCGGTATGAACATGCAAGAGCGGGAGATGACGATGCGCGAGGCGCTCAACCTCGCGCTGGATCAAGCGCTCGCCGCCGACGACCGGGTGTTCCTGCTCGGTGAGGACATCGCCGATCCCGGCGCGTCCGGACCGACCGCGGGCCTGTCGACGAAGTACGGTCACGACCGCGTCCTGGACACACCGATCTCCGAGGCGGCGATCGTCGGCGCGGCCATCGGCGCCGCCATCGACGGCCTGCTGCCGGTGGCCGAGATCATGATCATGGATTTCATCGGCATCGCGGCCGACCAGCTGATCAACAACGCCGCGAAGCTGAGGTTCATGACCGCCGGACGCACAACGGCGCCGATCACCATTCGCACCCAGGTCTACGCCGGGCTGGCCACAGGTGCCACGCATTCGCAAAGCCTCGAGGCCTGGTTCATGCACATCCCGGGCATGAAGGTGATCGTGCCGTCCACACCCCGGGACGGGAAGGGCCTCCTGACCTCGGCGATCTTCGACGAGGATCCCTGCCTCTTCGTCGAAACCATTCGGCTGCAAGGCAAGAAGGGTCCCGTCCCCGTCGATCCCGCGTTCTCGATCCCGCTGGGCCGAGCCGACATCAAGCGGCCGGGCACCGACGTGAGCCTGATCGGCTACGGACGCTGCGTGCACGACGCCCTCACCGCCGCGGCCACGCTGGACGAGCAGGGCGTGAGCGCCGAGGTCGTCGATCTGCGCACGCTGGTACCGCTCGATGTCGAGACCATCGTCGACTCCGCCCGCCGCACCCGCCGTGCCGTCATCATCCATGACGCCGTCCAATTCGCCGGCCCCGGAGCGGAGCTCGCCGCGATCCTGCACGCGGAACTGTTCTCCGAGCTGGCCGCGCCCGTCGAACGGGTGGCCGCCCGATTCGTCCCCAACCCGGCCGCGGCGGCGCTCGAGGCGCAGGTGTACCCCTCCCCGGCACGAATCGTCGCCGCGGCGCTGAAGACTTTGGGAAGGACCCTGTCGGGGGCGAGAGTGCATGGCTGACTTCATCATCCGCATTCCGCGGGTCTCGGTGGCCGTGTCGGAGGCCGAGCTCACCGGCCTTCTCGTCGACGCCGGCCAGCATGTGGACGCGGGCACACCCATCTACGTGATCGCCACCGAGAAGGTGGAACAGGAGATCGAAGCGGGGGCATCGGGCACCGTGCAATGGACGGGCCAGGTCGGCACTACCTACGACATCGGCGCCGCAATCGGCGTCATCACTTCTTGAACCAGGAAAGGTGAGCACGTATGGATCTCAACGAGACTCGCGAGAGAATCATCTACCAGAAAGAGGGACCCATCGCCCGGGTCACGCTGAACTGGCCCGAGAAGGCGAACGCCCAGGATCAGAAGCTGGCCGAAGAGGTCGACGCCGCGCTGCTGGACGCCGACCGCGACTACGACATCAAGGTGCTCGTCCTCAAGGCCAACGGCAAGGGCTTCTGCTCCGGACACGCCATCGGTAACAACGCCGTCGACTATCCGGCTTTCGTCGAAGGTGCCAAAGTCATGGGCACGCCGTGGAAGCCGCAGACCGACCTGTTCGTAAAGCCGGTGCTGAACCTGTGGGAATTCTCCAAACCGACGATCGCACAGGTGCACGGCTACTGCGTCGGCGGGGGCACGCACTACGGGCTGACCACTGACATCGTCATCGCCTCCGAAGACGCCTACTTCTCCTACCCGCCGCTGCAGGGTTTCGGCATGCCATCGGGTGAATGTTCAATCGAGCCCTGGGTTTTCATGAACTGGCGACGTGCGGCCTATTACCTGTACCTCGCCGAGGTGATCGACGCCAAGAAGGCCCTGGAGTTCGGTCTGGTCAACGAGGTGGTACCGCGTGACCAGCTCGACGACCGGGTGGAGGCGATCGCCCGCCACATCGCGCAGGCGCCGATGACCACGCTGCTGGCCACCAAGGCCAACTTGAAGCGGGCCTGGGAGCTGATGGGCATGCGGGTGCACTGGCAGAGCTCGAACGACCTCGTCGCCCTGGCCTCGGTCAGCAGGGACGTCCAAGAGCTGATCCAGACGGTGTTCAGGGACAAGGTGCTGCCGTCCGAGCACGCGCGGCGACAGGCCGCGGCGGCTGCGTCGACCGACGGCACAACGGCCACTTAGGGTTCCGCGGGGCTCGCGCCAGTGAATCTTGCCGATCACGCCACGAGGGCCGGGCAGGCGCCGGCCCTGATCGTCGCGGGCGGTGACACGATCTCGCACCACGAGCTGTACGTCCGCAGCCAGCGCGTCGCCGCGGTGCTGCACGGCGCAGGGCTGCGCCCAGGCGACGGCGTGGCCCTGATCTTGCCCAACCGGGCCGAGTTCCTCGAAATCACCTGGGCCTGCCAGCTTTCCGGCCTCTATTACACCGCGGTCAACACCCACTTCACCGCTGACGAGGCCGCCTACGTCATCGACGACTCCGATGCGCGGGCGGTCTTCATCGACGCCACCATGCCCGAGCTTGCCGCCCATGTCCGCGCGGCCAACCCGGCCGTCACCGTTCACCTCGCGGTGGGGGGAGCCTTGCCACGCTGGCGCGCGTACGAGGAGGCGCTGGCGACGGCCGGTGCCGCACCGCCCGCATCGGACGGGTCGGAGATGTTGTATTCGTCAGGCACCACCGGCAGGCCCAAGGCGGTCCGCCGGCCGCTTCCGACCGACGGGAACGGCTCCTGGGCTCAGGCGGTGCTGGAATTGGCGCTGACCCACAAGTACGGGATGAGCCCGTCAAGCGTCTACCTCTCCCCCGCGCCGCTGTACCACGCCGCTGGAGTGAACTACACCATGGCGGTCAATCGCGTCGGCGCCGCGGCGATCCTCATGCGCAAGTTCGACGCCGAGACCGTCCTGCGGTTAATCGAGGCGCACCGCGTGACGCACGCCCAGTTCGTACCCACCATGTTCGTACGAATGCTCAAGCTGCCCAGGTCGATTCGGGAAAAGTATGACGTGTCGAGCCTGCGATGTGTGATCCACGCGGCCGCGCCCTGCCCCGTCGACGTCAAGCACCACATGATGAAGTGGTTCGGGCCGATCATCCACGAATACTACGGCGGCACCGAGGGATTCGCGGGAACGACCATCGGTCCGGAGGAATGGCTGGCCCATCCCGGTTCGGTGGGCAAACCCATGTCGCCGGTGCATGTCATCGGAGACGACGGCGTCGAGTTGCCCGCCGGCCACGCCGGTGAGCTCTTCTTCGAAGGCGGGCCCGACTTCCAATACTTCAAGGACCCCGCCAAGACCGCCTCGGTGTACAACGACCGCGGCTGGCGCACCCTGGGCGACATGGGGTACGTCGACGACGACGGCTATCTCTACCTCACCGACCGGTCCACGTTCATGATCGTTTCCGGCGGGGTGAACATCTACCCCCAGGAAGTCGAGAACCTCCTGATCATGCATCCCAAGCTTTTTGACGCGGCCGTCTTCGGCGTCCCCAACGACGAGTTCGGCGAGGAGGTCAAGGCCGTCGTACAGCCGATCGACGGTGTCCGGCCGGGGCCCGACCTCGAGGCCGAGCTCATCGAGTACTGCCGGGCGCACCTGGCGGGCTACAAGTGCCCGCGCACCGTCGAATTCGCTCCGGAATTGCCCCGGGACCCGAACGGAAAGCTGTACAAGAGACGCATTCGCGAGCGTTACTGGCAGGGGCGGGCAACGCGAATCGTGTAATCGAAGAGGGATGGCGAGATGGCTTCCAAGACAGACTCAGTGACAAGCTCGGTGGGCACGGACAGGAACTGGACACCGCTACCGGTGCCGTGGGCGGTCCAGACCGCCGACCGCATTCCCAAACAGCGCTACTACGACCAAGAGTTCTACGCGCTGGAAGCGGAGGCCTTCTGGCCGCGCGTCTGGCAGATGGCGTGCCGGCTCGAGGAGATTCCCAAGCCCGGCGACTTCGTCGAATACGAGATCCTCGATCAGTCGATCATCGTGGTGCGTGTCGACGCGGACACGGTGCGGGCCTACCACAACGCGTGCCGCCATCGCGGGGTGAAGCTGGTGGAAGGCAGCGGCTCCCGGCGGACTTTCGTTTGCCCCTTCCACGGCTGGTGCTGGGGCATCGACGGGCGCAGCACGTTCGTGTTGCGACCGGAGGCGTTCGCCGCCGAAAACATGAATCCGCAAGATCTGCAGCTGGTTTCGGTGCGGTGTGAGACCTGGGGCGGATGCGCGTGGATCAACCTCGACGACGGGGCCCCCGCGCTGCGCGACTGCCTGGAGCCCTTCGCGTCGACCTACGACGCCTGGCGGGTGGAATCGCTGCGGGTTGAGTGGTGGCAGTCGTGCCGGTTGCCGGTGAATTGGAAGCTGGCGGCGGCGGCGTTCATGGAGGGCTACCACGTCCCCCAGACCCATCCCCAGCTGCTGCCGTCGGCGCAGAACGGGGGCCTCGCCAAATCGGCGGTGCATCCCGTCGTCGCGAGCAGCCTGTACTTCATGCGTACCCTCGGCACCGGCATGGGCGGCATGACGCACGACAACGACATCCGAATCGCCGAGGGACTGCAGAACATCGAGCTGCCCGCCGATCCCGCGGCGGCGATGAATGCTTGGCGCAGCGCCCTCAACGACGCCGTCGTCAGCTGGCATCGGGCCCGGGGCAGCACCATGCCCGACCTCAACGAGCTGGTCCGCCGCGGGATCACCGACGCGATCGGGTTCTGCTTCCCGCACTACTTCATCCTGCCCACCTACAGCAGCGCGTCGTCGTACCGCATCCGCCCGCTCGGCCCCGAGGACACCCTGTTCGAGATCTGGTCCCTCACCAGGTTTCCCGACGATGTTTCCGCGGGCAGGCCCCAGCCCCCGGAGCCGATGGCGCCCGACGACCCGCGCTGGCCACCGATCCCCGCGCAGGACTTCTCCAACCTGCCGAGACAGCAGGAAGGGTTGCACTCCAAGGGCTTCGAATACATGCGCCTGTCGAACCAGATCGAGGGCCTGATCTCCAACTTCGAACGCGTCGTCGACGGCTTCCTCGCCGGCCTGCCGCACGAGGCGTTGGTGCCCGCGATTCAGAAGACCAACACCACCATCGACGTACCGATCGCCGACCTGGCCTTCAGCGCGGAGGCACGATGACCACCCGGTGGGACCGCTTCGTGGATCTGCTCATCGCGGGCAGCGGCGGGGGCGGCATGGTCGCGGCGCTGGCGGCGCTCGACTCCGGCATCGAGCCGCTGGTGATCGAAAAGCAAGCCCTGGTCGGAGGTTCCACCGGCCTTTCGGGTGGCATGGTGTGGCTGCCGAACAACCCGCTCATGCGCGCCGAAGGCATCCCGGACTCGCACGAGGACGGCCTGGCATATTTCGACGACGTCGTGGGCGACATCGGTCCGGCCTCGTCACCGGCGCGCCGCGAGATGTTCCTCAGCGCAGGATACGAAATGATCAACTTCCTCACCCGCAAGGGTGTTCGGTTTGTGCGGTGCCCCGGCTGGAGCGACTATTACCCGAACCACAAGGGGGGCAACGAAGCCGGCCGTGCGATCGAGTGCGTCCCGTATGACGCCGCCGCACTGGGCAGCTGGCGTGACAAGGTCCAGCCCTCGATGGCCAAGGCCTACGGCGGGTTCGTGCTCAAGACCAACGAGCTGCGTTCGGTGCAGTACTTCAATCGGTCGCCGCGAGCTTTCGCGGTGGCGATGCGAGTGTTTGCGCGCACCAGGGCCGCCCGGCTCCGCCGTCGGGAGATCCTCACCAACGGCGCCTCGCTCATCGGTCAGATGCTCAAGGCGCTGATCGATCTGCGCGCCGAGCCCCCGATCTGGGCCGGCGCGGCGATGGAGGACCTGATCGTCGAGGACGGCAGGGTCGTCGGCGCGCGCGTCTCGCGTAACGGCGAGGCGCTGAACATCGCGGCGCGCAAGGGCGTCCTGCTGGCCGCGGGCGGCTTCAGCCGTAACGCGGACATGCGCCGCCGCTACAGCGGGGAGCAGCCGAACGAGGGACTCTGGTCGATCGCGAACGCCGGCGACACCGGTGAGGTGTTGCAGACCGCGATCCGGCTGGGCGCCAAGACCGACCTGATGGACGAGGCCTGGTGGCTGCCGTCGGTTTTCATCGCCGACGGAGGTGACGCCGCGAAGGCGCTGGGCAGCGGGCGGCAGCGCCCCGGCGCCGTCTACGTCGACGGAACCGGCCGGCGGTTCTGCAACGAGTCCAACTCGTACGTCGAGGTCGGCAAGGCGATGTACGCAAACAAGGCGGTGCCGTGCTGGATGGTCTTCGACGAGGGCTACATCAGCCGGTACGTTTCGGGGGCCAACCCGCTCAAGAAGCGTCGCCTCCCCGAAGAACTCATCACCCGGGGGGCGGTGATGCGGGGTAGGACCATCGGCGATCTGGCGCGCCAGATGGGCGTCCCGGCCGACGCGCTGGAGCAGACGATCAAGCGCTTCAACGGTTTTGCGGCCAAGGGCCTCGACCCGGACTTCGGGCGCGGTCAGTCGGCGTACAACGACTGCCTTGGTGATCCCGGCCATCGCCCGAACGCCGCTCTCGGCCCGCTCGAGCGGTCACCGTTCTACGCCACCAAAGTCGTTCCGGCCGACGTCGGAACCTGCGGCGGGGTGATCACGAACGAGCACGCCCAGGTGCTCGACGAGGACGACCGCGTGATCGACGGACTGTACGCAACGGGCAACATCACCGCGACTGTCATGGGCCGCAATTATCTGGGCGCGGGCGGAAGCATCGCCTACACAATGGTGTTCGGCTATGTCGCCGCCCGGCACGCCGGCGGCCGGGGTGTCGCCGGCGATCCAGGCCGCTAGGTCCCGGCATCCTTCTCGTCGCGGCCGACGAAATCGCGTGGCTTCATGCCCGATTGCTTCAGCTCGGCCCGCCGCGCCTGGACGTCGGAGGCGGCGCCGACCATGTTCGTCAGGATGTGGCTGACTTGCAGGTGCACCCGCATGCCCATCAGTTCCCACGCGCGCTTCACGTTGTTCTTCACCGCCATCAGCGTGGTCAACGGGATTTGGGCGATCTTGCGCGCCATCTCCTCGACGACATCGTCGAGGTCTTCGCGCGGCACCACCTTGTTGAGCAGGCCCCAGTCGAGGGCTTCCTGCGCGGAGAGCGTCGGGGCCAGCAGCAGCCAATCCATGGTGCGATGCCAGTTCATCAGCAACCACGGTTCGATCATGGTGTGCCCGCCGGGCTCGCCGAGGCTTTGGGCAAGCGGCATTTGGAAATACGCGTCCTCCGACGCGACGCAGAAGTCGGTCAGCAGACCGAGATAGATTCCGCCGCCCATGCAGTAGCCGTGAATCGCGGAGATGGTCGGCTTCGGAAACTCCCACAGGTACAGCGTCGGCCACAGGAACAGGTCGGCCGTGCCCTTGTACAGATCCTCGAACGTCTCGCCGAAGTCGGGATACGGGTTTTCGTCGGGGCCCCAGCGGGCCACATGTCCGCCGCAGAACCCTTTCCCGTTGGCCTTGAGGATGACGACCTTGATCTCCTTGTCACGGTCGGCCTCGTGCAGGCATTCGTCGACCTCGGTGACCAGGACCGCGTCCTTGGTGTTGGCCTTGTCGACCCGGTTCAGGATGATCCGCGCAATCGGCGGCTCGCGCTCATAGATGATCGCTTCGAGGACGCGCCGCTCCATTTGCGTGACATTACCCGGCCGGCAGCCGAAATGGCACCGCCAAATGCCATTTCGGCAAGCCTCGATTTGTACGGCGAAAACTCTTGCTACTCAGCGAGCTTCGCGCCGTGCGCGCGCCAGCAGCCAGGCGTAACCCTCGGCTTCACCGGCGGCCAACAGGTCGAGATCAGCGAACGCCGCGGGAAGCTCACCGGCGACCGCCCGAAACGGCCCCGCGGCGGCCCCCACTTCGCTCAGCACAGCGATCGCCAGCACGCCGCCGGGCGCCAGGCGTTCGATGATCGCCCGGTCGAGGCGCCGGTCCCGGAATCTATGGCACAGGATGACGTCGACGGACGGCCCGGCCGGCAGACCGTCATCGAGGTCGGCGACTTCGAAGCGGCACCGATCGCTCACGCCGGCGCGCTGGGCCAGCTCGCGCGCCTGGCCGACCGCCACCGGGGAGACGTCCACACCCACCACCTCGAGCCCGCGCATCGCGAGCCACACCGCGCCGACTCCGGGTCCGCAAGCGAGATCGAGAGCCCTTCCCGCAGTGGGCAATACATCTACATGGGGTGCCAAAAAGTCGGGTGGTCCCACCGCCTCCACCGACGGCGGTGTTCTGGTCGCGTACCGCTCGTCCCAGCGATGCCGGTCCGCCTCGGCCATAACCGCCACTCTAGTGGCACCTGCTGTTCTGGACAGCTGTCTGTAAATCTCTGCCGACGAATACCGGACCGGCCTTTGGGGGGTGACGCAAAACGACAGCGCCGGGCGCGGATCGGCCCCCGGGCAAGACCCGGAAGGAAGTTGTTCGCGTTCTCGCCGCCTTCCTACACTGGACGGGTGTCTAAAGATGCGGCTCGCCGGTCCGATCGCCGGCCCGGACAGACGATCCGCAAGGTCCTGGATGCCGGGCTGGAGGAGCTGCGCGCGTCGTCGTACGCCAACCTGACGATGCGTTCGGTGGCGAGTCGCGCCGGAGTGTCGCCGGCCAGCGCCTACACCTACTTTCCGTCGAAAAGCGCACTGGTCGCGGCGGTGTACCTGCGCTTTCTCCGCGAGCTGCCGCTGCATACCGATGTCAACGACACCACCAAGACGCGGGTCAGCGCGACGTTGCGAGACATGGCCGTCGTGGTAGCCGACGAGCCCGAACTGACCGCCGCGTGCGGCGCGGCCCTGATGGCCGACGATCCGGCGGTGAAGCCGATTCGGGAGCAGATCGGCCAGGAGGTGGCCACCCGGATCGGCGCCGCACTGGGGCCGGGCTGGCCGCGCGCCGTGAAATCGACGCTGCAGATGACCTTCTCCGGCGCTCTGATGACCGCCCGGTTCGTCAGCTTCGACGAGATTGCGGGACAACTCGACGAGGCCGTCAACCTGATTCTGGGTGCATCCGTGGCGTAAACCGCTGCGCGGCAACGATTAAGCGACCGGCGTTAAGCACCGTGTCGTAGTGCAAAGTTCGGCCTTCCTGCCGCGCGGCACCCTAAGGTTCGCAGTGAGCATTCATAATGGCGGAAGTGTCCGGCCGCGTTAACCAGCAACGATCGCCTGCTTCCAGCCGCTATGATCCGGCTGTGGGGATCATCGACTACGGGTTCGCCGCCCGTTAAATGCGCAGTCACGGTTGGGCAGGGAACACGCCCGCCTCCGACGAGGAGGCGATCGAGCGCATCCTGGATGCCGCCGACAAGATCATCGACGAACGCGGCTCGGCGCTGCGGATCGCCGACGTGGCGCGGGTGCTCGGGGTCACCCGGCAGACCGTGTATCGGTACTTCCCCGGGACGCAGGCGCTGTTGGTGGCGTCGGCGATGCGATCGGCCGACGGGTTCCTGGATCGGATGGCGGCCCACCTCGAGGGGGTCACCGATCCCGTCGTGGCGATGACCGAAGGAATGGCGTACGCCATCGAAGAGCTGGCCTCGGACAACCAGGTCGAATTCGTGCTCAACCAACGTCATCGCGGCGGCCAGAAGGTCTCCATCATCTCGGACACCGCCCTGGCGTTCGGCCGGTCGATGCTGCATCGCTATGACATCGATTGGGAGAGTTACGGTTTCGACAAAGACGGCCTCGACGAATTGAACGAATTCAGCCTGCGGGTGCTGCATTCGTTTCTCGCCGACCCGGGGCGCCCGCCGCGCAGCGGTGCCGATCTGCGGCGCTATCTCACGCGTTGGCTCGGACCGGCGATCGCCTACCCGCAGATGGAGCGCGCGATGGACGCGCTGCAAAGCCCCGAGCCGCCGCGAACGCGACGGCGCCCTTTCAGGGCATCCTGACCCCGTCATCGTGCGACGTTGACGACGACCAGAAGGAGCGGGCATGACGGGTCTCGGACAGATCGCTCTGAATAGTGCGCCCGTGTTCGGCGGCGCGATGCTGGCCGTCGCCGCGGGGCAATTCCGGGGCCCGGATTATCGGGGGCTGATCAAGCAGGACATGGACTTGCTGGACCGGCTGCCGCCGGAGGCCGCCAAGAGGCGCGCCGAGCTGCAACGCACCATCGACGCCCGCATCGACGACCTGATCGACACGGCGGACCGGAGCCGGGCGCTGCGCAAAGCGGCGCTGTCTTACCAGGGGAACTGGCGGGACGTGGTGCTGCTGGTCTGCGTGGTGCTGTTCACCATCATCTGGTGGGAGGTCGACCACAGCCGGGGCAACTGGCTGCCCATGTTCGTGCTGCTCATCATCCTGACCGTCGTGACCGCCGCCTACGCGTTTCGCGGTGTACTCCGGGCCGCCCGTTCGTTCGTGCACAGGCGACCCCGTGCGCCTGGTGCCGACGCGACGCGGTAGCACGCCGGCGGCCGCAACCGCATAACGCGCGCACTTTGTCACCCTGTGACAAAATCACGCTGTGAAGGCGCATCGTCTCGGCAGTTTGATTTGTGCTGTGCTGGCACCCTTTTGGGCGCTCCCGGTCGCTCCCGTCGCGGCCGCCGGGCCGTGCCCCGATGTCGAGGTGGTGTTCGCCCGGGGTACCAACGAGCCGCCCGGCGTCGGCCGGATCGGGCAGAGCTTCGTGGACAGTATGCGGCCGCGTGTCGGCGGCAGGTCCCTCGGCGTGTATCCCGTCGACTACCCGGCGACCACGGACTTCCCCAGGGCCGTGGATGGCATCAGCGACGCGGGCGCGCACGTCGAACACATGGCCGCCTCCTGCCCGCGAACGAGGATGGTGTTGGGCGGATACTCCCAGGGCGCGGCCGTGATTGGCTTCGTCACCGAAAGCGCGGTGCCGGACGGGGTGCACCTGGTCCAGGCGCTGCAGCCGATGCCGGCCGAGGTCTCCAACCACGTGGCGGCGATCGCGCTCTTCGGAAAGCCGTCGAGCCAGTTCATGAACATCATCAACGAACCGCCCGTGACGATCGGCCCCCCGTACGCGGCCAAGACCATCGAATTGTGCGTGCCCGGCGACCCGATCTGCTCGGACGCGGGAAACCCCGTCGCGCACCGCCAGTACGTCGAGGCGGGCATGGTCGACCAGGCGGCCGATTTCGCCGCCGGCCGCGTATAGACCGGCGCTCAGCGCGATCCGGCCCCGGCCTCGAGGACCTCGAGGGCCGCATCGATGTTGGGGATGATCGTCGGACCGTAGCTGGTCACCAGCTGCCCGAGGGCGCGAGCGATGTGCGGTCCGACGGCGCCGGCGGCGAGGACCTCTTCGGCCAGGACGATGCCGTTCACCAGGTGGGCGGCGCTCAGGCGGCCGTCGGGGGTGACTTCATAACGCCAGTGGCCGATCTGCACCCGCTCCGGCTGCGACCGGAAGAAGCCGCGGCGCGCGGGAGCGAAAATCACCCCCGGAACGCCGGAGAAGACCCTCAGCACCAGCCCGACTCCCCCGGGACCGGACAAGGCCGTTCCGATGGACTCGCCGACCCGCTCGTAATCGAGGCTCGTCATCAATCGCTCATGGGCAGGACGAACGACGGCGTCAGCGTCTGCACCTCACCGCCGCGACGCACCGCGGTTCCCGCGACATAGAACTCCACGGTGTGATGCCCCCACGCGTAGTTGGAAATGGCGAAGTGCACCCCGACGACGCCGGTTCCGCCATCGCGCTCGGCCTCACTCTGCATGCGCGACATCGCCAGCTCGCGCGCCTGGTAGCTCCCCTGCGTCCACTGGGGCATCTCGGCGTTGCGTCCAACCTGGCCGAGCGTGCGCAGGAACCCTTGCACGGCGATGTGGAACACGCAGTTGCCCATCACGAACGCCACCGGGACGAATCCCGATCGCAGGAGGGTGGTCAGATCCTGCCCGGACAGGTGACTGGTGAACGCCTGCCCGTTGGAACGGCGATACGCCCCGGGCTTCTCCGTGTATCGCACCGCGGTGCCGACCGCGATGAACTCCAGATGCTCGCCCTCGCCCTGATGACGCCATTCGAGGCGGACGCCGACCACGCCGTCCGCGCCCAGCGAATCGGCCTCCGCCTGCATCCGCGACATCGCGTTCCAGCGCGCCCGGTAGGTCGCGTCGGTGAGCACGGGCAGTTCGGATTGTTGCCGGATTCCGGTGAACTGATACCCGACGTGGTAGACCGAGACACCCATCACGAGTTCGATCGGCTCGAACCCGGCCCCATGCAACAAGGCGAATTCGTTGATCGACAGATCGGAGGTGAACACTTTGCCTGCGTGCGACAGTCGTTCGCTGGCAACTGGGTCGAGCGGGTTCGGTTGCATTGTCAAAACACCCTCCTGCGGTTCGCAGGACAGCCTAGGCCGCCGGGCCGCCTCGCACACCCACAACGTGCGTCTTTCCGGTGCACCGGTGGCGAAATCAGGGTGCCCGGGGGCGGCGGGCCCGGCCCGCGCCGGCACGGCCACGGCGTAGACGCGATCGATTTGCTGTCGCCCGGCGGTTTCGGCGCGCTCAGTGCGCGGCTTGCGCGGCGCCGATCATCGTGTGCAGCTCCTCGACCGACCAGGGTTCGGCGTCGTGGTGGTCGCGGTAGCCCAGCATCCGCGGTGTCGGCCGGTCGAAGCTACCGACGAATCCGCCTGCCGCGACGAACATCTGACCCGTCACGCTCCGCGCCAGGTCGCTCACGAGATACGCGTAGAGCGGAGCCACGAATGCGGGCGGGGCGCTGTCGAGCGAGGCCCGCATGGTCATTTCGTCCAGTAGGCCGCGCCGGTGCAGGTCTTCGATGTGCTTCTCGTACTCGGCACCCGTGGACAGACGTGTCCGGGCGCCGGGGCACACCACGTTGGCTCGCACGCCGTGGCCCTTCAGTTCGGCGGCGATGGCCATGGTCAGGGCGTTCACTGCGCCCTTGCCCGCGGGATAGCCGGTGCCGCCGTAGTCGCCCAGAAATGCGACCGAACCGGTGTTGACGATGGCGCCGTGCCCCTGCGCGGCCATGACGCGAGCCCCCGCCCGGCACGTGTGGAACGCGGTGCCGAGGTGGGCGCTGATCAGGCGGTCGAAGTCGCCCGGCGCGATGTTCAGAATCGAGGAGCCGGGCGGCTCGGCGATCCCCGCGCAGTTGACCAGTGCGTCCAGCCGTCCGTACCTGCGCACGCAGTCGTCGACCAGGAGGCCGGCGATGCGCTCGTCATCCGCGGGTCCGACCACCGCGCTGGCACGGCCGCCGGACGCCGTGACCACGGCGACGGTCTCCTCGACCGCGTCCGCGTCGCGCCCGTTGACGACCACGCCGGCTCCCAGGCCGCAGAGCAGCTCGACGACTGCCCGTCCAATCCCACGGCTGCCGCCGGCCACCGCCACGCCACGCCCGTCCAGCAGGCGCCCGTCAATATTCATCGCCGCCGTAATGCATTGTGCGCGAACGGCTCTCGGCTAGGGATGAGAGCAAGTCGCGGGAGATCGGTCTCGAACATTAGGCGAACAGTACCCAGCTGGGACAGAAATGAGAATTGCGGTCGACACCTTCCGACACGCGCGTAGGTGAGCAGCGCCGGTGACTCCGGATAACCGGCATGCCGCTCCGCTTTGCCGGCTGCCGGCGGTTCGAAGCCGAAAGAGCCGGATAATCCAGTTCCGGTCAGATGATGGCACCGGCCTGGCAAGCGTCTGACGCTTTGCTGCGATGCCCTTCGTAAACGGTTGGGAGAAGAGCCGGGGCCGAGTTGCGGTAAGCGATCGCGGGCACACGCGATGGGGCGTATAGTCACAAATGAAGTCCGTTCTGGACGTGTCGCCGTTTAGCTCAAAGCGGCCAGTCAGCCGCACGGCTACTGAGCTTGACATGGCTCCGGCGATCAACACTCGAGTCATCTCCCTTAGGTAACCAGCGCGTTCGATAAACGACCAGTCCTGCGGATACAGGTGCAGTGAGGCGACGTGCGCATAGCTGCCAGTCTCGCTGCACACGACTCAGAGGAGTGAGTCAGTAATGCAGAAATGTTTGTACACCAAAGCTTTCAGGATCAGCTGCGCCGAGAATGGGCGCGTGCGCCTATGACCAATGTGATCGCTCCCGCCCGTCCTGCTTCCGCCCCTTCGGCCCCGCGCCGTGACAAAAAAGCCGACGATTCGTACGACGACGTGGTCGAAATGTTCGTGCTGCTGCGCCAGCTGCCGGCCGAGTCGCACGACTACCGTCGCCAGCGCGAACGGATCGTGACCCGATGCCTGCCCCTGGCCGACCATGTGGCCAGCCACTTCGCGCGCCGCGGCGAGGGTCTCGATGACCTCATCCAGGTGGCACGACTGGGGCTGATGAACGCCATCAACAGGTTTGATCCCGACAAAGGGCCCAGCTTCATCGGCTTCGCGGTCCCGACCATGATGGGCGAGGTTCGCCGGTACTTCCGCGACTACAGCTGGGGCATGCGGGTACCGCGGAGGCTGCGCGAATTGCACGTGCAGATCAGCAGGACGACTGGCGATCTGGCCCAGAAGCTGGGGCGCGCGCCCACCGCGGGCGAGCTGTCGCAAGCGCTGGAAGTCCCCCGCGAGGAAATAGTGGAATGCCTGGTGGCGGGCGACGCCTACCGCCTGGATTCCCTGGACGCGCCGGTGGGCGCGGACAGCTCGGGCACGCCCCGACTGGTCGCGGACGCGGTCGGCGGCATCGACCCGCAGATCGAGCACATCACCAACCGGGAAGCGCTGCGCGTCCTGGTTGCCGCACTCCCCGAGCGCGAACGCGAGGTCTTGCGCATGCGATTCTTCGAATCGATGACGCAGAGCCAGATCGCCGAGTGCATCGGGGTCTCGCAGATGCAGGTGTCCCGCATTCTGGCCAGCACCCTGCGCTGCCTGCGCGACCAACTGGATTAACCCCTGCACTCTCCCCAGGGGCCTTCGGGGCCACGGTGGCGCCGCGCCGCAATGTACTGTGCGATTCGGGAACGAACTCGACGGTGGCGCCGGAGGCAGCCTGGAAGGGAGCTCGAGCTATGAGGACTTCACGGACGGTGGCCGCGGGCGTCGCGGTGACGACGGCGCTGGCGGTGGCGGTAGCGGGGTGCGGCAAGAATTCGACGACGTCAACGCCGTCGAAGTCGGGGTCGTCCAGCTCGGCCACCAGCGCGCACAGCTCGGCACCGACTTCGTCGGCCGCCGCGCAGCCGAGCGAGTACACCGGACTGTTGATCCAGGCGAGCGACATCAACGCGCCGATACCGTTCACCGGCACCCCACCGACCCCGAACCCGAATGGCCAGCCGGGCGTGGCGACGACGTTCAAGGACGAGGACGGCAGCCACGTCATCAAGGACACCATCCAGGTGTTCGCGGACCCCGGCGCCGCCACCGACGCGCTGAACACGGCCAAGGGCGCTCAGGGTGACGTGATCAAGAACCCGACGACGCAAGCCGCCAACGTCGGAACCGGCGGAACGACGTTATTGGGCAACAATCCGGACAAGAGCAAGGGCGTGACGATACTGCTGTTCACCGAGGGCAGGGCCTTCGTCACGCTGCAGTTCGACGGCCCGCCCGACACTCTGGCCCCCGCGGATTTCGTCAACGACGTGGGCCAGAAACAAGATGCGGCCATCAAGAAGGGGCTCGGCGGCTGATCGCGAACTGACCGCCCACCACCAAGGAGCCCGATGACCATCATCAACGGCCTGCCAGCCCATGCCCTGTTGCTGCACTTCGTGGTCGTGCTTGTACCGCTGACCGCCCTGCTCGAGATCGTGTGCGTGGCCTGGCCGACAGCGCGGCGGGGCCCACTGTTGTGGCTCGCAGTGCTATCGGCTGCGGCCACCATGGTGTTGACGCCGATCACGGTGAACGCCGGGGAATGGCTTTACGACCTGAGGGCCAAACCCACCGCCATCCTGCAGAAGCACGCCGCTCTGGGCGCGACGATGACCTACTTCTCCGCGGCACTGCTGGCGGCCGCGGTGGTGCTGGTGGTGATGCGGGTGATCGAACGCCGCTCGGACAAGCGCCGCGTGGTCGTCCGGGCGACTATCGCGATCCTGGTGCTCGCCGTCGCCATCGCATCGACGGTCCAGATCTACCGCGTGGGTGATGCTGGGGCCCAATCGGTTTGGGGTGGCGAGATCGCGCACCTGAAAAAATCCAACCCGGGCTAGCGGTCGTCGCGGCGCCTATGCACTGGGGGTAAGTAGGAACAGGCGGAACTGGCGCCCGCCCGCCCGATCTTGCGCTAGTTGATAGTTCGGCCAGTGCGCCAGCACCTCTGACCACGCTTTGTCGCGCTCCTCGCCGGTGAGCAACCGCACCGTCGCGACGAAGCGCTGTCCGCGCCTGCGGACGGTAACTCGCTGCGTGGCTTTCAGATTCGCCGACCACGACGGGTGGCGGTCCCGGCCCCAGTTGGAACCGACCAGCAACAGCCCATTCTCGACGGGCACGTACTGCACCGTCGCCGTGCGGGCGAGGCCCGTTTTGCGACCCGACGTCGTGATCCGCACGTTCGGCAGACCGGCGAGGTCCAACACGCCGAGCCGTCCGCCCGTCGCGAACCGCAGCAGCGTCTCAACAGCTTCCGCGACCGGCCGGCCATTGAGGACGAACCGGCGGTAGGCCGTCGGATTGCCGGCCAGCCGCTGGAGCGGATTCATACGGTGACTGTATTCCCGTGCGGGCCGGCCCGGGCGTCGCAGCGATGAAATCACCTTGACGGAACGGGGATTCGAATGCGGATGCGTAGCACATCGCCGCGGCGCCACGCCTGTTAAATAAACTGCTTGATTTAATCGGGCACGCGGTGTTCACTGAGGCGATGACCGCCGAGCGGATGGCCCGGTCCGACCGATCGACAGGCACTCGGGACGCGATCCTGTCGGCCGCGGAAGTGCTGTTCGCCGAACGCGGCATGTATGCCGTATCGAACCGGCAGATCAGCGAGGCGGCCGGGCAGGGCAACAACGCCGCGGCTTGCTACCACTTCGGCACCAGGACCGACCTGCTCCGGGCGATCGAGAGCAGGCATCGGGAGCCCATCGAGGAGCTCCGCGCGCAAATGTTGGCCGCCATCGACGATTCGACCGACCTGCGCGACTGGGTGGGCGCATTGGTGCGGCCACTCACCGATCACCTGCACGCGCTCGGGGCGCCCAGCTGGTACGCGCGGTTTGCCGCCCAGGCCATGGCCGACCCCACCTACCGCCACGTCGTCACCAAAGACGCGCTCGCGTCGCCGCTGCTGGTGCAGACCATCGACGGCATCAACCGCTGCCTCCCCGAGCTGCCCAGGCGGGTGCGTTCCGAACGCATGGTCATGGTGCGCAACCTGCTCATGCACACCTGCGCCGAGCACGAAGGCGCCTTGGCCGAGCACGGACCACGTTCGCGTTCGGCCTGGCCGGTCGCCGGCGAAGGCCTGATCGACGCCATCGTCGGCCTGTGGCGCGCACCGGTGCACGTGGGTGCGGCAGGCGGCTAGTCGACCGAAAACCAAAGCAGGCCAGCAGCAAGGAGAACGATGACCGACGTCTCGACCGCCACCGATATTCCGGAGTTCCCGATGTCGCGCGCGCCGGGTTGCCCGTTCGCCCCGCCGCCAAAGGTGTTGGAGCTCAACGCCGACAAGCAGCTGAGCCGGGTGCGGATCTGGGACGACAGCACACCCTGGTTGATCC
This sequence comes from Mycobacterium sp. 852014-50255_SCH5639931, assembly GCF_001665605.1. Taxonomy (GTDB): domain Bacteria; phylum Actinomycetota; class Actinomycetes; order Mycobacteriales; family Mycobacteriaceae; genus Mycobacterium; species Mycobacterium paraffinicum. Next base: position 196,306 of record NZ_LZSV01000024.1, on the reverse strand, counting down.
ACGGCTATGAGGCGATCCGGGCGTTGTTCACCGACGCGCGCGCCAGCGTCGACGACCGACTGCCCGGCTATCCGCATTGGAACGCGGGCATGCTCGCGACGGTGCACAAGCGCCCGCGGTCGGTGTTCACGTCCGACGCCGAAGAACACACTCGGTTCCGGCGGATGTTGTCAAAGCCCTTCACGTTCAAGCGAGTTGAGGCGCTACGGCCGGCGGTGCAGAAGATCACCGACGATCACATCGACGCGCTGCTGGCCGGCCCCAAGCCGGGCGACATCGTCAGCACGTTGGCGCTGCCCGTCCCATCGCTGGTCATCAGCCAATTGTTGGGCGTGCCCTACGAGGACGCCGACTTCTTCCAGGCCCAAGCCCAACGGGGCATGGGCCGCTACGCCACGGAGGAGGATACGGCCCAGGGCGCCGCATCGTTGGCGAAGTACCTGGCCAATCTGGTGCGGGCCAAAATGCAAAGCCCCTCGGAGGATTTGGTGTCCGACCTCGCCGAGCGGGTCAACGCCGAAGAGCTCAGCGTCCGCGAGGCCGCGCAGCTGGCCACCGGCGTGCTCATCGCCGGTCACGAGACCACCGCCAACATGATCAGCCTGAGCGTCGCGGCCCTACTCGACCATCCCGACCAGCTGGCGTTGATGCGCGACAGCGACGATCCGAAGGCGATTGCCGTCGCGGTCGAGGAATTGATGCGCTACCTGAGCATCATTCAGACGGGCCAGCGCCGCATCGCGGTCGAGGATATCGACGTCGGCGGCGAGACGATCCGCGCAGGCGAGGGCATCATCCTCGACGTGGCGCCGGCGAACTGGGACACCCGGCAATTTCCCGAGCCCGACCGGCTAGACCTGCGCCGGGAGGACGGCCCGCACGTCGGCTTCGGCTACGGTCGCCACCAGTGCGTCGGGCAGCAGCTGGCCCGGATGGAACTGCAGATCGTCCTGCCCACCCTGCTGCGCCGCGTCCCGACACTGCGGCTCGCGGTGCCCCTGGAAGAGCTGCCGTTCAAACACGACGCGCTGGCCTATGGCCTCTACGAGCTTCCGGTGACATGGTGAGTGGACGATGATGTCATCGCAAACCCACACCCTTTACCCCGCGGGTGTGATCGGTGCGCCCAAGCACCGCCGCGGTCACGCCGCCGGTGCCAGCACGGGCCTGCCCCCCCGGCACCGAGGTGTTCTCCGCCGACAACCACATTTCGGTGGCCGAGGACATCTTCTACGAGCACTTCCCCGACGACCTGAAGGATTACGCGCCGCGGATCTGGTACGAGGACGGCGCGTACCTGCTCGGGCGGCCGGGGCAGTCGATGGTGGTCGGCGATTTCAGCGCGGTGCTCATGCAATACGACGACCTGGCCGGTGCTGTCAGCAGCAACATCGATGCCCGTGTGCGTGAGCTGGCCGAAGACGGTGTCGACAAGGAACTGGTGTTTCCCAACGCGGTGCTGGCGTTGTTCCACTATCCCGACAAGGCCCTGCGGGAGCGCATCTTCCGCATCTACAACGAACACATCGCCGCATTCCAGGAGCGCTCCGGTGGCCACTGCTACGGTGTCGGTCTGATCAACTGGTGGGATCCCCGCGGAGCCCGGCGCACGCTGACCGAGCTGAAGTCCCTGGGGCTCAAGACGTTTCTGATGCCGATCAGCCCCGGCAACGACGACAACGGCCGCGCCATCGACTTCTCGGGCGCCGCGATGAGTCCGGTGTGGGACGAAATCGAGGACGCCGGGCTGCCGGTCACTCACCACATCGGCGAGAGCCAGCCGAAGGTCCCGAGCGAGGTCAACAGCGTCGCGGTGGCCATGATGGTCAACATCGACTCGTTCCGGGAGATGTTCTCCAAGTACGTCTTCGGCGGCATCCTCGACCGCCATCCGCGGCTGCGGGTCGGCTGGTTCGAGGGCGGTATCGCCTGGGTCCCGCCGGCTTTGCAAGACGCCGAGCACGTACTGGCCTCGTACCGGCACATGCTCGCACATCAGCCCGAACACGACGTCCGTTATTATTGGGACACCCACATGTGCGCCTCGTTCATGGTGGACGGCCTTGGGCTCGCCCAGATCGACGAGATCGGGATCGACAAGGTGATGTGGTCGTCCGACTACCCGCACAACGAAAGCACCTACGGATATTCGGAGCGGTCACTGGCCGCCGTGGTCGACGCCGTCGGTCCCGACGACGCCGTCCGCGTCGTCAGCGGGAACGTCAGAAGCTTCTTGGGTGTCTGAGATGACCGAATCACTAACCTCCCCCGGCTCGCTCGTCGACATCCCCGATGAACCGGACCGGGCGCGCATGCGTTCCGAAACGGGGGCGCGGCTGCGGTCCGCGATGGCCGACCATGGTGTCGACGCGCTGATCCTGCTGATGAACGGCTACGTCGGGTACGCGACGGGGGCCAGCTGGCCGCTGGTGGACGCGGGTCTGTCGCACGTGGAGCGCCCGGTCGCGGTCGTGCTCGCCGACGTTGAACATCCGCACCTGTTCATGCCATTCCGCGGCGGGGCGTCCGCGCAGCCGCCGGTGCCGGACGACCATCTGCACGGCCCTGTCTACCTCGAATTCGACCATGGTGTAAAGCAATTCGCGCGCGAGCTGGCCGGGCTGATCCCGCCGGGCGCGAGCATCGCCGTCGACGAGCTGACCGGGGCGATGCGGAGGGCAGGCCCCAAGCTGTTTCCGGCGGGCGCGCCGACGGATGCGGCGATCGTGGTTGGTGCCGCGCAGTTGGTGAAGACACGGGATGAGCTGGCCTGCCTTCGCCGGGCGGCCCGCATCACCGAAGAAGCGATCGTGGACGTGCAGCGGGCCCTGGAGCCGGGAGTGCGGCAGATCGACCTCTCCGCCACGCTGGTGCGCCGCGCATTCGAGCTGGGCGCCACCACCAACATGCTGGAGGCCATCTGGCAGGTCATGCCCAGTTCACGCGAAGCAGGAGTCTGGACGACCCATGGCGATCTTGCGTTGCCGCTGTTGCCCACCGATCGTGAACTCGCCGCCGGTGATGTGCTCTGGACCGATATCAGCATGACCTACCTCGGGTACTGCTCCGATTTCGGCCGGACCTGGGTTGTCGGCGAACGGCCCACCCCGCGGCAGCAGGATCAGTTCCGGCAATGGCGGGCCATCCTGGATGCGGTGCTCGCCGTGACCAAAGCCGGTGTCACTTCCGGTGATCTGGCGCGTGCGGCGATCGCCGCCAACGGTGGCCGCAAACCGTGGTTGCCGCATTTCTATCTGGGCCATGGCATCGGCACCTACCCCGCCGAAGCGCCCATGATCGGAACGGATCTCGGCGAAGAATTCGACGACAACTTCGTCTTCTCACCCGGGATGGTTCTGGTTCTGGAACCCGTGGTGTGGGAGGACGGGACAGGCGGATATCGCAGTGAGGAGATCGTGGTGATCACCGAAGACGGCTACCTGCCGATCACCGACTACCCCTATGCCCCTTATGGCGACTGAGGTTTTGCCCGACCCCCGCGCATTGCGGACGGGCCGTCGGGAACGGGCGCTGGCGCAAATGGACGCACACGGCCTCGACATCCTCGTGCTCGGGCGGCAGGCCAACATTCGTTACGTCACCGGCGCGCCGCAGCTCTGGATAGCCGGGACGCGACCGTTCGGTCCCATGTGCGTGGTGGTGCGCGCGTCCGGGGACATCTACCTCAATAGCACCGATGACGAGGGGGTACCGGAGGAGATCGGGCACGATCACCTCTACGGACTGGCCTGGAACCCGATGACGCTCATCGACGTGCTGAAGAAGATCGACGGTGCCGAAAGGGCCGGGCGGGTCGGAACCGATGCGATCACGCCCACTTTCGCCGCACTCCTGCCCGAGGCGTTCCCCACTGCCGAGCTCGTCGACGCGGAGGTGGCGATGCGCGCGGCGCGGCGCATCAAAACTCCCGACGAAATCGCGGCGATGGACTCCGCGCTGCGCGTCGCCGAACACGGACTCGCCGCTGCCCTGGCCGAATTCGCGCCGGGAGTATCGGAGCGGACGCTGGCCGGGGCCATGATGGAGGCAATGGCCGCGGGCGGGGTGAGCACGCCGGCCACTCAGGACGCCGCCTGGGTGACTTCGAAGGAACACCCATGGCGCCGTGCCGATTCCGGCGCGGCTCGGCCGGGCGACCTGGTCGCGTTCGCCGCCGGGGCCCTGGCGAATGGCTATGTCGCCGAGGTGGGGCGCACCTGGCCGGTCGGCGAAGTCGACGTTGCCGCCCGCGAGCTGTTCGGACGGTCGGACGCGTTGTACGAGAGCATGCTTGCGGCCTGCCGCCCCGGTGCGCCCACCTCCGACCTGCTCGCCGCCTTTCAGTCGGCCGGCGAGCCGATACCGCCGATGCCGATCGCGCACGGGTTGGGTTTGGGCTTCGATCCGCCGGTGGTGTGCGAGCCATTGCTCGCCGCGGGGGAACACGACGAGCTGGAGGCCGGCATGGTGTTGGCGATCACCGGCTACGTGTGGCAGGAGGGAATCGGCGCGGTATTCCGGCGGGACACCGTTCACATCACCGAGGACGGCGTCGAGGTGATGACTACCAGCCCGGCGTGGTCCGGCTGACTGAAATCACTTGCGTCACTTTAGCTTCAGCGGTCTCAGCGACGCGTTATTTGTCAGTGGGTCCCGATAGTTTCGGGGTGTGAGTATTGATCGCGAGGCCGTTTTGGCAGCATTCGACACTATCGACGCTGCCATGGGGGATCTGGTCGGCTACGACGGCGACGACCTAGCCACCCGCGAGCAGTTGGCGATGCTGGAGCGCTGCGAAAAGGTGCGTCGCCAGCTGCCGGCTATCGAGCATCCGCTGATCAACAACTTGGCCCGCCAGGCCACGGCAGAGGAGCTGGGCGGCAAGCTCTCCCATGCGATCGCCGAATCGACTTTGATCAGCCGCGCCGAAGCATCGAGGCGCATCAAGGAGGCAGGTGATCTCGGGCCGCGGCGTGGGCTGACCGGCGAACCACTGGCCCCGATCCTTGCCGCAACCGCTGACGCCCAACGGGAGGGAAAGCTAGGCACCGGGCAAGTGGCGGTGATCCGCAGGCTTTTCCGTCAGCTGCCCGGCTGGGTGGACTTCGTCACCCGTCAGGCCGTCGAAGCCGACCTGGTCACTCACGGAATGAACTACCGCCCCGAACAATTGGCCGAACTCGCCGATCACGTCGCCGATTGCCTGAACCCCGACGGCACCTACACCGACGACGACCGCGCGCGGCGGCGTGGACTGACCCTGGGCGAGCAGCAAGCCGACGGCATGTCGGAGTTGCGCGGCGTAATCAGCCCCGAACTGCGGGCCACCATTGAGGCCGTGCTCGCGAAGCTGGCCGCACCCGGCATGTGCAACCCGCTCGACGACGTGCCATGCGTGGACGACGCACCAAGCCAGGAGACGATCGACCGCGACGGCCGTTCCGCGGCGCAACGCAACCACGACGCACTGCTCGCGGCGAACCGCGCCTTGCTTGCCTCGGGAAAACTGGTCCGACACAACGGCTTACCGGCGTCCATCGTCGTCACCACGACGCTGCAAGAGCTGGAAGCCGCGGCCGGGCGTGGTCTGACCGGCGGCGGAACCATCCTGCCGATGAGCGATGTGATCCGCTTGAGCCGCCACGCGCGTCATTATCTGGCGATCTTCGACAAAGGCAAAGCCCTGGCCCTGTACCACACCAAACGACTCGCCTCCCCCGGCCAGCGAATCGTGCTGTACGCCAAGGATCGCGGTTGCTCGGCACCGGGCTGCACCGTGCCGGGTTACTACTCGGAGGTCCATCACGTCACCGACTGGGCCAAGTGCCGGAGCACCGACGTCGACGGCCTCACGTTCGCCTGCGGACCCCACCACCGCCTGCTCAAGCCCGGCGGCTGGAACACCCGCAAGAACGCCAAGGGCGACACGGAATGGCTACCGCCACCGCACTTGGACCGCGGCCAGCCCCGCACCAACACTTTTCATCATCCGGAGAAGCTGCTCCGAAACGAGGACGACGAGGGGCCGTAGCTCAGGTGTTCCACTCCGCGAGCGCAGCGTCAAGCAGCTCCCCCATGCGATGCCGATCCCAGAGCAACAGCAGGTTCGACAGCATCTGCAACGGCGCGCGTACGCCCTCGTCGTCCCTGATCAGTGGATGGCGTCGATTGTCCGGTATGGCTTCGAATCGCTTGCGAATCAACGCCGGTACGCCCAGCAGCCAGGCGACGCCCATCGCCGCCGCGTACAGCAATGTGTGTCTGCGCAACCGAACCGGATCGAGTTCCGGTCCGCCGAAACGACGGAACTCGGTCACGAACAGCTGCAACAGCTCTTCGAGATGAGAGTCCCACAGGTCGGTTTCCGCGCCGGACATGGCTCCCCAGAACGCCATGCCGAGGTTCATTTGGCTGACGCATCCCCAGTCCATCAGGCCGCAGCGCAGAACGCTGTCGGCGTCGCGCCAAAACCATGCGTTGTCGATGTTCGCGTTCCAATGGCACAACGCGACGTAGTCGGAGTCATCGGCCAACAGGCCCGCAACGGTTTGCTCGCAATGCGCGAACCGCGGCACGTCCGCACGCAGGCGCGCGACCAACTCCGGTGAACAAGCGGGCAGCAGCCCGGGCCGGATCTCGGCGAATTCCGCCAGTTGGTCCACCCGGCGCTCCAGCTTGTCCGGGGAGAGCGGCGCCCGATCCCCCACCGTCGCGGCCGCCACGTCCAGCGGGAAGGGCGCGGTCAGCTCGGCCGGCAGCCGCCCGGATCGATGGGTGCCGGCGAGCCGGGCCAGCGCGGTGAGCAGCGCTCGGTAGTGCTCGAGGGGTTCGGGCATCTCGTAGTCGAGGCATTTGTGATACTGCGGTTCGATCCCGTTGCCACCGAATCGGATCCGTTCGGTGACCAGGATTCCGGTGCCCGTCTGGCGGTGATAGTCGGCGAACAGCACCCGGGGTACGGCGATCGGAAATTCCGGTGCACAGGACAGCGCGGCGAATCGCACTTCGGGTTCCATTTGGGTTTTGCCGCGATCGCGCGCCGGGTCGTCGAAGTCGCGCGAGAACTTGACGAATAGGGCGGCGGGCAGTTCCGGGGCGGGTGTGGCGTATTCGACGGAGAGCATCGCCTTGCGTCCCGTGCTGCCGCCGGCCACCTCGGCAAACTCAGTAACGCGCGCGATGCCGTTGTCCCGCAACGCGCCCGAGGCGAGAAACGCCTCGGTGAGGAACGGCGCCGCAACACTTTCCAGCGCCGCGGGGTCGGCCGGGAACGCCAACCCGTACTGGTCGCCCACGGCCCAATGTGAAGTCAATTGCTTACCAGGTTTGTTCGGCCGCTCGCACCAGCATGTGGTTTACGGCCACCCGGCGGTCCCGGGTCACCATGAACAGCACCGCGTCTGCGATGTCTTCGGGGCGCAACTTGACCATGTCGGCGGTCTGGCGCTCGAACGCCTCCCGCGACGATTCGGCGAGATGGTCGAAGATTTCGGTATCGACCGTTCCCGGGCCCACCACGCCGACTCGGACCCGCTGCCCGAGCACCTCCTGCCGAATGCCCTCGCTGAAGGCGTTCACCCCGAACTTGGTCAGCGAGTAGACGGCGGTGTTCGGCCGGGCCACCCACCCGGCGGTCGAACTGATGGTGACCAGATCGGCGACACCGCGCGGCGAGTCGGCGGCGGCATCGATCAGGTGCGGGAGCGCCGCGCGCGTGACGTACAGGACCCCTTGCACGTTGACCGTCACCATGGCGTCCCAATCCCGCAGCGACGCCTCGGCCGCCGGTCCGGATTGCATCAGCCCGGCGTTGTTCACCACGGTGTCGAGCCGGCCGAACTGCGCGACGGCACGCTGCACGGCCGCCGACACCTGTTCGGCGTCGGTGACGTCGGCTGCCACGGCCAGCGCTGTGCCACCGGCGGATTCGATATCGGCTTGCAACTCGGCGAGCCGGTCCGCGCGTCGCGCGAGCAGGGCCACCGCCGCGCCTTCCGCGGCGAGCGCTTTGGCCGTCGCGGCCCCGATACCGCTACTCGCGCCGGTGACCAGGGCCGCGGTGTGTGCAAGTGTCCCCGTCATGCGCCCAGTATCTCGTGTAGCACGTACTCGGTGTGCTCGCCCAAGTCCGGCGCGCCGCGGGCGATGCGCGCCTGGCCGCGGGCCATCCGCCACGATGACCCGACGATCGGGCGCTGGCCCTCTCGATGGTCGCTGACGAACCGATACAGCTCGCGGGCCCACAGTCGTTGATCACCGATCACGTCGAGAGAGGTGGCGCTCTTGGCGGCCGGGACACCCGCCGCGCGCAGGCGGTCCGCCAGTTGCTCGGCTGCGTGGCACCGGGTGAGTTGCGCGAGGCAGGCGTCGAGTGCCTCGGCATCGCGCCGTCGCCCCTCCATGGTGGCGTAGCGGCGTTCTCCAGCCAGCGATCCCGCGCCGAGCACGTCGCACAACCCGCGCCACTGCGCGTCGTCGGCGACGGCCACCGTGATCCAGCCACCGTCCGCGCACGGATAGCAGCCATGCGGGCACAGGTCCGGATGGTCATTGCCGTTGGGAACGAAGGCTTGTCCGGTCAGGGCCTGCTCGAGCAGGCAGTCGCCGATCATCGATGACAGGGTTTCCACTGCCGACAAGTCGACGAACTGCCCGGCGCCGGTGAGTTCGCGATGCAGCAATGCGACCACCGCGGCGTACGCGGCCGCAGCACCGACGGTCGAATCGCCGTAGCGCATGCTCGTCCCGAGGGGCGGTCCGCCGCGATAGCCGACCAGCGGGGCGAGCCCGGCCAGGGCGGCGAAGCATGGCGCGTAACCGGTTTGGTGGCCCAGCGGCCCGTCGTTGCCCCACATCTTGATCGACACGGAGATGATGTCCGCCTTGACCTCGGTCAGCTGCGCATGGCCCAAGCCTTGGCGTTCCATCGCGCCCGGGCGCAGGTTGTTGATCACGATGTCGCTGCGGGCGATCAACTCACGCAGCTGCGCCATGCCCTCGCTGGACTTGATATCGAGGTCCACACTAAGGATTTCGGGGTTGATGCTGAGGAAGTACGGCGCGTGGTTGATGTCGGTGCCGCCGTAAGCGCGCATCTCCTCGGGGAAACCCGCGGTTTCGACCTTGATGACCTCGGCGCCCAGCATCGCCAGCAGCTTGCCCGCGTAGGGCCCGGCCCATACCTTGGTGAGCTCGACGACCCGAACCCCTTGCAGCGGCCCACCGCGCGGATCCTTGGGCGGCTTGAGTTGCGCCGACTTGACCCGCGGCCGCGGGCGCGGGGTATCGATGCGGCCCAGAACCGGCCCGGTGTGCTCGCCGAGGGCCGGTGCGGCGGAGGTGATTCGAGCCGGTGACGCGCTGAACGCGTATGGCACCGTCGGATAAGCCGCGTCGCCCAACACGGGGTGCCGCACCTGCTGGAAGAAACCCCGGTGCCGGTACTGCGGCGAATCATGCAGGTCCGCGGCGCCGTTCACCGGCACCAACGGCACACCCAGGCGTTGGGCTCGATCGGACGCTTCGTCCTTGGCAAGGTCCCGGATCCACCCGGCGAAGCCCCGCTGGAACACGGCCACCTTCTCCGGGGTGACGGAAAACTCCAGCCAGTCGTCGTCGAACGCATCCAGCCACTCCGGGTGGCCCATGAGTTCTTTCAGGCCGAGCCAGTGGGCGCGGCTGGTCATGTACAGGTAGACGAAACCGTCGGTGCATGCGAAAAACGCTGCCGGGCCCGCCTGGTCGTAGTCGCTGCGGCGGCCTTCGGCGGTCACCTCACCGGTGATGAACCGGCCGATGATGCAGTCGGCGCGGGAGGCCAGCACGGCGTGTTCGGAGATGTCGATAGAATCGCCGTGGCCGCTGTGCAGACGCCCGAAGAGCGCCGACGCCACGCACAGCGCGGCATCCAGTCCCGCTTCGTAGTCGGCCAGGAACCGGCCGGGCCCCTGCAGTGGCGGCTTGGCGGGGTCGGGGTGGCTGGGCGTGTGGTATCCCCAACCGCTGGCGTGGAACACGTTGATGCTCTTGGCATTGCCGAACTCGGCGGGCGCGTCCTGCCCGAACGGTGTGATCGAACACAACACCACGTCCGGGTGCAGCCGCGCCCAGCCGGTGTCGCCGTCGTCGATGACCGCGTCCGCGGTGCCGATGAGCCGGTGGACGGCCTCGACGCCGTCATCCGAACCGAGATCCAGCACGACGGACTGCTTGTTGGTGTTGAGGTACGCGAACAGCCCGCTGCCGTCGGGGCCGTCGGCGACGATGGGAGCCATCGCCCGCGTCGGGCTGCCGGACTCCGGCGCCTCGACCTTGAGGATCTCGGCGCCGAAGTCGGCCAACAACTTTCCGCAGTACTCCCCCGCCACGGACCCGGCCAGCTCGACGACCCGGAAACCCGTCAGCGCCGACATGCGAGCTCTCCCAAAACGGTCAGGGCTTCGCGCGTCCCGAGCGGCTCAGGCGCCACTCCGGCGGGAAGTTCAGGTCGTTGTCCTTCACCACGTTGTTGAGGCCCTTCTCGAAGGTGCCCGCGGTCAGGTCCACTTCCTCCGCGTCGTTTTGAATCATCGGCAGCATCCCCTCGACCATGCCGGTGAGCAGGCTGCCGAAGTATTCACCCTTGTGCTGCTTGTAGAGCTCCAGGAAGGTCTTCTGCACCGCGACGGTGTCGGTCGGGCGGGAACGCGAGCAAGCCATCGCGTACTTCAGCGTCTCTTCTTCCAGCTTCTCGCGCGGCACCACGCTGTTGACGAAGCCGCACTCGTACATCTCCTTGGCGCTGAACGGCCTTCCGGTGAAGAGCATTTCGGAGAACTTGCGCAGGCCCATCGTCTCGGCCCACCACCACAGGCGCGGTCCCCAACCCACGTAGCGAAACGCCGGGTGGCCGAAGAGGGCGTCGTCGGAAGAGACCACCAGGTCGGCGTCGCCGGCCTGGTAGAAGTGCCAGCCGTAGCAGTAGCCCTTGGCCTCGATGATGCTGATCTTGCGCAGCTCCTGCAGGGGGCGGTTTCCCGCGCGGGCCTTGGCGTAGAAGTCGGTGACGGTCGACAGGTAGCGATACGATCCGCCGGGCGGGTACTTGACGTCGTCATCGTTGATGGCCAGCTCGTGCAGCAGTGGCATGCCGGGGTTCTCCAGCATTCCCCGCTGCTCGGGCAGGTCGCCACCGCTTCCGAAATCATCTCCCTCGCCACGGATCACGACGACCTTGACGTCGTCGTCCACGTTGCACTTGTGGATCAGGTCGGCGTAGTTCTGCCGCATACCCAAGGTGGTGGAGTTGAGCTCCTCGGGGCGGTTGAAGGTGATGTAGGCGATCCGATTCTTCTTGTCCTTCTCGAACTTGATGTACTGCTCGGCTTCTTTTTTCATTTCTTCGTAGTCGTATTCAGGCATAATCTTCTCCAACTTCTCTTGAACTAGCGCCTATTTGAGCAAGCTGCCCGCGTCGACGGGAAGCGAAACGCCGGTGACATAACGAGATTCGTCAGAGGCGAGGAACAGGACCGCGTTGCTGATGTCCACGGCGTCCACCCAGGGCACCGGCAGGGTGTGCATCATCTGGGATATGGGGGCGAAGTCGTCGGGGCCCGGATTTTCCAGGTCCGGGCGAAACAGCCGGAATGTGTTGTCGTTCATCACCATCGTGGTGCTCACCTGGGTGGGTAGCACGGCGTTGACGCGGATCATGTGCTGGCCCAGCTCGACGGCGAATGCACGCATCAGGCCGATGACGCCGTGCTTGGCGGCGATGTAGTGGCCGGTGTTCGGGTAGGCCTTGCGCCCGCCGACCGAGCTGGTGAGCACGATCGATCCGCCGCGACCACCCGCAAGTAGGTGTGGTACGCCCGCTTTGACCGTATGCCAGACGCCGCTCAGGTTGATGTCGATCATGTCCTGCCAGACGTTCTCCCGGATCTTGTGCAGCTTCCGGCCGTCGGTACCCACGCCCGCGTTCGCGACGATGATGTCGAGCCGCCCGAGTTGTTCCACACCGGCGTCCACGGCGGATTTCAGCGCGTCGTAGTCGCGGACGTCTACCTGCGCGGTGACGATGCGGCGATCCTGAGCTTTGACCAAGTCGGCCGTCTCGGCGAGGTCCTCCGGCGTCGAGTGCGGATAAGCCAGGTTCTCGATCGGTCCGCAGACGTCGATCGCGACGATGTCGGCGCCCTCTTGCGCCAAGCGCACCGCGTGGCTGCGGCCCTGACCGCGGGCGGCGCCGCTGACGAACGCGACTTTGCCCTCGACGCGGCCGGTCATTAGGGCACCACGGTGGGCAGGGTTTCCCAGCCCCGCACCGACGACGTCGGGCTGAGCGTGGCGTTGGCCAGATCAGGCTCCCACTCCGGGAACCGCTTGAGGATCTCCTCGAGGGCGACACGGCCTTCCAGCCGGGCCAGCGCCGAACCCAAGCAGAAGTGGGCGCCGACGCTGAACGTGAGGTGCGGCCGGGCGGCGCGATGAATGTTGAATTCGCCCGCGTCGGGCCCAAACTGTCGCTCGTCGCGGCAGGCCGCCCCAATCAGCATCAGCATCACGCTGCCTTCCGGCACCGTCTGGCCATAGAGGCTGACGTCGCGAGTCACATAGCGTGCCATGTGCGGCGCGGGAGGCTCGAAGCGCAGCAGCTCCTCGATTGCCTGCGGGATTAGTCCGGGGTTCTCGACGAGCTCGCGACGCTGGTCGGGGTGCTCCGCGAGAACTTTGCCCGCCCAACCGATAAGCCGCGTTGTCGTTTCGTTTCCCGCGCCGGCCACCACGTTGAGGTAGACCAAGATCTCCTCGCGCCTCAGTCGCCGCGTCGTGCCGGTCTCGTCGACGAACTCGACGTTCAGCAGCTCGGTCATGATGTCGTCGGACGGATTGTCGGCACGCCAGTCGATATAGGCCTCGAACTGCTCGCCTACTGACAAGCCGTGCTCGGCGGCACTCATCGGCTTGCCGGGCTCGGTGCGTAGCTGGGCATTGCCGCGATCGCGGATGTACTCCTGATCTTCTTCGGGAATCCCGAGCAGTGCGCTGATGACCTTCATCGGCATGATCGCGCCCAGGTCGGAGACGAAGTCGAACCGCCCCGACCCCACCAGTGGGTCCAGCGATTGCGCGCAGAACTCGCGGATCATCGGCTCCAACGCCGCGATCTTGCGGGGGGTGAACATGCGCGACAGCAGCTTGCGGTGCACGTCGTGGATCGGCGGGTCTTCGAAGATCAACATGCCTGACGGGATCTCGAGGTTGGCCTTGATCAGTTCCATGATCACGCCTCGAGCGGAGCTGTAAGTGCCGTAGTCGATGATTGCCTTGTTTACATCGGCGAATCGGCTCAGCGCGTAGAAGTCGTATTCGGAGTTGTAGTAAAGCGGCGCCTCGTCACGCAGGCGTTTGAACATGGGATATGGGTCGGCAATCAACTCGACATCATATGGGTCGAAACGAACATGGCTATCGGTGCTCGCCGTCACGAAATCCCTCCTACTGCAGACATTTCCGGGTACCTACGCCCCCTGCAACAGAGCCGGCGCCGCCGGTCTGTCAGCGCCGGATCGGGCTCGGCCAATTTATACACTCCGCTTAATTGCATTGTTCGCAGTTGCTCACGGGTTTTGGCTGAAGCGGCCCGCGAACGTGGCTCTACTCTATTCTCGTAGAGAACCATACAGCGGGTGCCCTGGCAAGAGCCAGAGCCACGCACTCCGTGTCCGGCCCCGCACGCTCACCCGGATCCGCCGCGGCGCGCTGGTGGCACGCCGTCGCTCCGTGTCAGGCGCCCCTTGTTCGGACTCTTGAGAATCCCCGCCGCAATCGCGGACAAGATCCCATCCAACTGCTCCGCGGTATCGATGAGCCGGTCGCCATGGGCGAGCCGCTGCAACAGGCCGTTGATGAACGTCAGCGTGACGTTGCTGAGATCCTCGACCACCGCCGGTTCCAGGTCTGCGCCGTGCGGCATCAGTTGCACGAGGATCTCCCGGTGCAGCTTGGTGAACTCGTCTGTGGCCTGCTGCAAGATCGCGGCGAGCGACGGGTCGCGAGTGGCTTGCATCGTCAGCTCGTATCGGGCTTTGGTCCGCGACAACTGCGGGTCGCTTGCGGCCTGAATGACCACCTGCGACAACCGTGAGGGTGAGGCATCGTTTTTCCGCTCGGCCGAGCTGTCCGCCACCGATTGCAGCTCGGCGAGGTCGAGCTCGGCCAACCGCTCGGCCACGGCGCGCAGCAGCGCCGAGCGGGTGCGGAAGTAGAACGACGTGGTGCCGTCGGGCACGCCGGCTTTGCGGTCGACTTTGAGGTGGCTCAATCCCTTGGCCCCGTCGTCGGCCAACAACTGAATCGCCACATCGCACAAGTCGCGGCGGCGCTCCCCGGGATTAGGTTTTCGGCGTTTGTCCATGGCGATCCGTCTCGGACCGAGACCTTACTCTATATTCGTAGTGTCGGTAAAGGGCGATGTGATCGCCCATGACGGCGGGCAGGCGGGCCACCAAGTGGGACTTTCCCCGCCCCGCACGAAAACGTCTGCGACGCAACGACGATCAGACAACGGCGTGACGGCGTGTGTCCGACTGGAACAATGGGTCGGATGATTGGACGTCGGAGTGATCAGACAGAGGGCGTGGTGAGGCATCGCTGCACGCGCCGCCGCGGGCGCGTCATCGCCGCCTGGCTCGCGTGCGCCGGCCTGTTCGGGGCGCTGCTCTGCGGCTGCCAGCCGACGCGGCATCAGGCCGCACCCACCACGTCGACCACCACTGCCAGCACCGCCCCGGCGCCCACCACAACCGCATTGCCCGCGCCGATTGTGAAGATTGCGCCGCTGCCCGTCCGGCCGGTGACGAAGTCTCAGCCGACCACCCCGGAGAAGTGCCCGGCCACCGACCACGTGGTGGCACCGACCGATGCGCTGACCACCTGTGATGTCGGGCGGACCACCTTGTACATGCTGGGTCCGGAGAGCATGCAGCTCGGATTGATACACGTCGACCCACCGAAGTCACTGGCCGCGGGTTTCTACGACGTGACCCTGACCCTGGACCCGCCGTCGGCAACCGCATGGGCGTCCTACACCGCCTCGCACCTGAAGGACCACGTGGCCTTCATCCGCGACAATCTCGTTCTGGAGGCCCCGATCATCGAGGACCAGGTCGGCTCCGGGCGGATCGCACTGACCACCCAAACGGCCGAGGGGGCAGCACAATTGGCCCAGCTGGCCAGCCGGTCCTCATGACATGAGCACGAGGCTGGACTGGCTCGGCATCGGCATCGGCATGCTCAGCGTATTCGGGCTTCGCCAGTAGAACTCGTCGGAATCACGGCGACGCCGCGCGGCAAGCGTGCATCAAATTGTGCGGAGATCAGGTGCAGGGAACACCGTGCGGGCCACCAACCCAATGCCCGGGCGGCGCCTGCCAGGGACAAATCTGCTTGACCTGCCCAGGCGGCAGCGGATTCCAGTGACCATTGTCGACCACGTGCGGACCCGGCGGAACTGGCGGCGGCCACGGTCCGGGGTGGGCCTGTGCCATCCCGGTTCCGAGGCCCAGTGCCGCCGCGCTCAATGCACCGGTGACGATGGCCTTACCTGCGAGTTTCTTGAGATTCATGACTGGCCTCCTGTCGGTCCATGGCTCGCCAGAGGCGGCGTCCGCACTGCGGAGACAGAACCAATTTCACGACCTTCGAAAAATTTTCACAAGTAGGTTACCCTCGCTCGCGAAATATCAAACCGCCTCCCGCGGCGTACGGCGCGCGAATGCCGGCGCATGCTCGGGCCGCACGCCGACGCCGACAAAGTAGGCCGGCACGGCCGACAGCCACGGCAGCCGCTTCATCAGGCCGAGCAGCGCCGCGGGCGGCGTGGGGTCCGCGCCGCGCAACAACGGCCCGAGCAACATGTGGTGCAGCACCTGCTGCACGAGTTGGGTCACCACCGTCGGGAACACGCGGCGGCGGTGCACCGCGGCGAGCTCGCGGTCACCGACCCGGTGTTGTCGCAGCGGTTCGGCCAGTACGGTCGCGGCCGCGACCGCATCCTGGATCGCCAGGTTGATGCCGACCCCGCCCAGCGGCGACATCGCGTGCGCCGCATCCCCGATGCACAGCAGCCCGTCGGTATGCCAGCGCCGCAGCCGATTCACGTGCACGTCCAGATGTTTGACGTCGTCCATGGATTGCAGCGCCGCGACCGACTCGGGCATGTCCGGTAGCAACTCTTCCACGTCGCGCCTGAACGCCTCTATGCCGCGCGCCCGCAGCTGGGCGTCGGTGCCCTTCGGCCCGAGGTAGGCGATCTGGAAGTAACCCTCCCGCGGGATCACGGCGAGCCCCTTGCCCGGACCGAGGCGGGGCAAAAAGGAGTATTCGGTGTCTTCCTTGTGCGGCAACCGAAACCACCACACGTCAAACCTCACCGGGTATTCGCGCGCCTTCAGTCCGGCCTCGTGCCGAACGACCGACCAGCGGCCGTCGCAGGCAACGGTCAACTCGGCCCGCAATTCACCCGGACCCTCGGGCCCGCGGTAGTTCACACCGGCAACTCTGCTGCCCTCCCACAGAAGGCCGGTGACTTCGGTGTTCATCCGCAGCGAGAAGCTCGGCTCCTCCTGTGCCGCACCGGCTAGGAGCTTGAGCAAGTCCCACTGCGGCACCATCGCGACAAAGGGGTGGGGCTGGCGCAACCGCTCGAAGTCGACGTAGGTCACCGACTGCCCGTTAGATTCGAGTTTCGCGGTGCGGACCTCGGTAAAAGGCAAGGCCGCGAACGGTTCCCACAGGCCCAGTTCGTCGAGCAACCGCATGGTGGTCGGGTGGACCGTGTCGCCGCGGAAGTCCCGCAGGAAGTCACCGTGCTTCTCCATCAGGGTGACTTGGACACCCGCCCGCGCCAGGAGCAGCCCCAGGACCATTCCGGCCGGGCCGCCACCGACGATCGCACACGAGGTTGTCTCAGCCATCAGACTCAGCCTCAAACTCGACGTCGAACACCGAGACGGGATCGAGGATCACGCCGTTTTCCTCGACGTAGCGGTCCCACAACGTCAGCAGTTCGGCCAGCTTGTCTGGGTGCGAGCCGGCGAGGTCGTGGATCTCACCCGGATCGGTAGCGAGGTCGTAGAGCTGCCAGCTGCCCGGACCGTATGGTGCGGGCAGGTACAGCGCCTTCCAGTCCCCCTGGCGAATCGCGCGACGGCCGAACAACTCCCAGCCCGTGCCGGTCTCGGCGGCATGCACGGCCTCCGCGCCGCCCGACAGATACGGCACCATGGAGCGGCCGCGCATCGGTGCCACCTCACGCCCGCGATAGGCGGCGCCGGGATGCGCCGCCCCCGCCAGTTCCAGCACCGTCGGGGCGATGTCCATGACGGTGCTGAACGCGGTCCCGACCTCTCGTTGCCGGTCAAAGCCGGGCCAGGTTACGAAGCCGACCACCCGGATGCCGCCCTCGGTGGTGAACGCCTTGTGCAGCCGCGACGGCGCGGTGGCCGCTTGCGCCCACCGCGGTCCGTACCAGATGAACGAGGAGGGCCGGCCGAGGTTGTCGACGCTATTGTCGCAATGCTTTTCGATCTGCGCGGCGATACGCGCACCGTGCAGCGGCATCGCTTCAACGATGGCACCTTCGGCACCGTTGTCGGACAGGAAGATAACGACGGTGTCGTCGAGTTCCCCGCTGTCCGAGAGGTATTCGATCACCCTGCCGATATTCCAGTCCATCCGGTCGACCATCCCGGCGTAGACCTCCATGCTGCGGGCAGACACCGCACGCTGTTCGTCGGTCATGTCGGCCCACTCCGGGGCGTCGTCGGCGACGACCGGATGCGCCTCGACGTCCGGCGAGCACAAGCCCAGCCGCTTGAGGGCCGCCAGTCGCTCCTCGCGGAGCGCGTCCGGACCGCCGTCGTAGCGGCCACGGTATTTCGCGATGGATTCGTCCGGCGCCTGCAGCGGCCAGTGCGGTGCCTGGAAGGGCAGATACGCGAAGAAGGGCCGGTCCTCGCCGGGTGCCCGTTCGCGCAGGTACTGCAACAGCTTGTCGGTGTAGAAGTCCGACGAGTAGAA
The DNA here is from genome assembly GCF_001665605.1 of Mycobacterium sp. 852014-50255_SCH5639931. GTDB lineage: Bacteria > Actinomycetota > Actinomycetes > Mycobacteriales > Mycobacteriaceae > Mycobacterium > Mycobacterium paraffinicum. The sequence continues at coordinate 178,243 of NZ_LZSV01000024.1, read as the reverse complement.
GTCGTCCCCGACCGTGACGAACTGGTCATCCTCGGTGTAAAGCGTTGGAATGGGCGAGAAGCCGCCGGCCGCCCGGCCCCCGTAATGGCTGGCCCCCGCGGGCAGCAAGGCAAACGAGCGCTCGAACCCGCGCGCCCACGGCGATGTCTCGATGGTCGCGCCCAGGTGCCACTTGCCCGACATGAGCGTCAGGTATCCGGCGTCGCGCAGCAGCTCGGGCAACGCCACGACCCGATCGTTCAGATAACCCTCATAGCCGGGTGCGCCGCGGAACGCCGGCCCGGCGACCTCCAACATGGTGCCGATTCCGGCGACGTGGTGGTCCGTTCCCGTCAGCAGCATCGCCCGGGTGGGCGAGCAGGCGGGCGCGGAGTGGAAATCGGTGAACCGGATCCCCGCGTGGGCGAGCCGATCGAGATTGGGTGTCTCGATTTCGCCGCCGAACGCGCCGATATCGGAAAACCCGAGGTCGTCCGCCACGATCACGAGGAAGTTGGGCCTGTTCACGCTGAAGCATCCTGCCAGGTCCCGCTCCAGGGCGGAATGCCGCCGCGACGGCACGTCGTTATTGTCGAGGCGGCGATCTCCGCGCCTGCGACACTGCGACACCGGAAGGGCTTTGAGATGTTGCCACAGTTCGGAATGTCCATTCCGCTGGTCGCCGCCCCGATGGCGGGCGGCCCGACCACCCCCGCGATGGTGTCGGCCGCGACTCGCGCGGGCGGCCTGGGCATGCTCGCCGCCGGCTACAAGACCGTGGAGGCCGTCGAGGCCGAGCTCAAACAGGTCCGCTCCGAGGGAATCCCGTTCGGTATCAACGTATTTGCGCCCAATCCCCTACCGGTTGACCCCGAGGCCTACCGGGCCTATGCCGCTATCGTTCAGCGCGACGCCGACCAGTTTGCTGTGACGCTGCCCCCGGAGCCCGTCGAGGACACCGACAAGTTCGACGAGAAGATCGCGCTGCTGCTCGACGACCCGGTTCCGATGGTGTCGTTCACCTTCGGCATCCCGTCGGACAGCGTGATCGCGGCGCTGCGCAAGGCGGGCAGCGTCGTGGTGCAGACGGTGACCACGCCCGAGGAGGCGGCGCAGGCGCGCGACGCCGGGGTGGACATGCTCGCCGTTCAGGGGGTGGCCGCCGGCGGTCACTCGGGCACGCTCTCGCCGCGGAAGCCACTGATGCCGGTGCCGATCGCCGAGCTGGTCGAACGGATCGTCGCGACGGTGCCGCTGCCGGTGATCGCCGCCGGCGGGCTCGCCACCCCAGGCGCGGTTGCCGAGGTGATCCACGCGGGGGCCGCCGCGGCCGCGGTCGGGACGGTCCTGCTGCGCGCCGACGAAAGCGGCGCCTCGGCCACGCACCAGGCCGCCCTGACCGATCCCGCCTACAGCGAAACGGTGCTGACACACGCCTTCACCGGCCGCCCCGCCCGCGGGCTGCGCAACTCGTTCATCGATGCCCACGAGGCCCAGGCGCCGCTGGGCTATCCCGCCATCCACTACCTCACCAGCCCGCTGCGCAAAGCCGCAGCCGCGGCGGGCAAGCCCGACTACGTCCACCTGTGGGCGGGCACCGGATACCGCAGCGCCACCGCCGAACCGACATCCGACATCCTGCGGCGGCTGGCTTCCGACCTGTGACGCCTTAGAACTCGAAGCGGTTCAGCACGTCGTACTTGCCGCCGGGCGATGCGCACGTCAGCTTGTACATCCACCGCACCGCCGTCGATTCGATTTCCCGGTAGCCCGCCAGCGCGGGCGCCTGCTCGACCAACCGCAGCCTCGGGTTCCACGTCTGTAGCACCCGCGCGTCGTGGATGCCCCACTTGATGATCCCCCTGGTGAAAAGCTTCGACAGCAGCGGCGCCAGAGCGGAGAGCGTGTCGAATTGCATTTCGCCGCAATCGAATCGATCGGTGAGCCGCTGCAGCAACACGCGGACCTGCTGCTCGGTCAGATACATCAGCAGGCCCTCGGCGACCACCAACGTGGGCCGCCCGGTCGGGATCTGCTCCAGCCACTTCGGATCGCTCACCGACGAGCCGATCATCCGGTAGGACTCCGTGTCGTCGTAGAGTCGCCGCCGCAGCTCGATGACACCGGGTAGGTCGATGTCGAACCACGAAACCGAATGCGGCACGGCGAGCCGGAAGGCGCGCCCATCGAGGCCGCAACCCAGGTGCAGGACCACCGCGTCGGGGTGACGCCGCAAGAAGTCCGCGCACCAGTCATCGAGCGCTTTCGCCCGCAACGCGACCAGGTATTGGTTCGACACCGGCAGCGAGCTGCGATGGATCCTCTTGAAGTCGTAGGCGATCCGGTCCACCGCCTCCGCGGCCGCCCTGTCGCCCAAAATTGGTCGGGGGGAACGGCTTTCGTAGGCGCGCAGGTACAGCGTGACGAGGTTCGTCCACTCCACCGAGCCCCAGCGGACAGAGCTGAAGTCGGCTTTGGCCGTAGTCATGGCTCAGAACGCCTCGGGATCGCGCTGCACTTCTTCCGGCACCGGGTGGCGGTACAGGCGGGATGCGTTCTCCCAACTGAATTTGCGGATCACATCCTGAGGCAGGTCACCGATTTGCTCGTGGATCGTCTGCTGGGTGTGGGGCCAGGTGGAGTCGCAATGCGGGTAGTCGGCTTCCAGCATGATGTTGTCCACGCCGATCCGATCGCGCTGCACGAACGACGATTTGTCCTCCACCGCGCAGAACCAGAAATTCCGCGTGAAAACTTCGGCGGGGGTAAGGCTTTCGCCCAGCGCCTGCCACGTGCCGTACATCGCGTGATAGCTGAGCATGTGGTCGAGGCGGTCCAGCAGGCCGGCGACCCAGCCTATTCCGCCTTCCGACAAACAGATCTTCAGGTTGGGGAATCTGCTGGGCAGCCCGGAATACAGCCAGTCGACCGCCGCCGAGATGGCGTAGGCGAAGAACAACACGCCCTGCACGTCCGGCGGCGCGTCCTTGGTGGTGGACGGCGAAGACCCCGACGAGCCGATGTGCAGGTTCACCACGGTCTCCGTCTCGGCGCACGCCGCCATCATCGGGTCCCAATGCCCGGAGTGAATGCTCGGCAATCCCAGCATCGCCGGGTTCTCGCTGAACGTGACGGCGTGGAACCCACGCTCGGCGTTCTCGTAGATCATCCGCGCGCCGAGCTCGGGATCCAGCAACCACGGCAACTGGCACGCAATGATGCGCTCGGGATACGAGCCCGCCCACACCTCGAGGTGCCAGTCGTTCCATGCGCGCACCGAGGCCAGCGCCAGGTCGCGGTCGTTGGTCACCTGCTGCAACCGTTGGCCGGCGAACCCGGGCAGGAAGGACGGGAAGTTGAGCGAGGCGTAGATGCCGTTGAGGTCCATGTCCTTGACGCGTTCGTGGATATCCCAGGCGCCCCTGCGCATTTCGTCGAACCGGACCGGCTCGAAGCCGTACTCCGCCACCGGTCGGCCGACCACCGCGTTGAACCCGACGTTGGGCAGTTCCCGGCCGTCGTAGACCCAGGTCTGTCCCCCCCTCCCGGTCTCCACGACTTTGGGTGCGCGGTCGGCGAACTTGTGCGGCAGCCGTCCGGTGAAGGTGTCCGGCGGCTCGACGATGTGGTCGTCGACCGAAATCACCGTGTAGCGCCGGGGCGCCCGCGGTGGGTCCGGCAGGAAGGTGACCGAGCGGTGCTCGCCGGTCTTCGCGGTGGTGAAGCTCAGGTCGCCGGCCAGCTCGTCGATCGATTTCACTCGTAATCTCCTTGCGGGACGGCGCGGTTGAGTGTGCGGTGGCGGCTTTCAGTGTGCGGTGGCGGCGACGGCTGTCGGCGTGTCGCCGCCATGGGTGCACACTCGCCGGTGCGGTTCACGTGAGCACATCGGCATCGGCCTTGATGGTCATCCTGGCCGCTCCCGCCCAGTACACGTCGGCCGCGCGCTCGACGAGCGACCGCTGCATGCCCGCCATGTCCGCCCAGTTCATGGCCACCGGCTGGATGCCGGTGAGGAGCACGTCGTAGGCCAGCTTGCATACCCGCTCGATCGACGCCGCTCGGTAGACGGCCTCGGGCAGGTTGCAACCGGTGGCGATGACCCCGTGGTTGGCCAGGATGGTCAGGTTCGCGGGCCCGATGCGGGCCGCCAGTTCGGCCGCGCGGGCGGGGCTGTCGATCTCGCCGTCGTAGGTGTCCACCAGGCACAGGTCATCGAGGAACAGCGAACCGGTCTGGTGCACCAATTCGGGCAGCCTGCCCAGCGCCGCGAGCACGCACACGTAGTAGGGGTGATTGTGGATGACCACCCGGGCGTCGCCGCGGGCGCGGTGCAGCTCGGTGTGGATGTGGATGGCGGGTGTGACATCCCAACGGCCGCGCAACACTTGCGCGTCGGCGTCGACCACGCAGATGTCGGACGCGGTGATCTCCTGCCACCACAGGCCCCACGGATTGACGAGCATCTCCGTCTGTCCGTCCGGCTGCCAGGTGATGTGTCCCGCCATGTTCTCGGCGAATCCGATGCCGGCCAGGTGGCGGAAGGCCACGGCGAGCGCCTGCTCGTCGGACAGCTCGACCCCGATCGGGGGAACCACCGACGGCGCCCAGACCTCGAGGCCGCCCCGACGCGCGTTAGGAGCATTCATCATCAAGTCTCCGTTCTGGCTCGAATATCCTCGCGGAGCCGGCCTTTGGCAACCTTCCCGCCGGACGATCGTGGCAGCTCGTCGACCACGATGAGCCGTTCGGGCAGTAGCTCCTTGGATACCCCCAGCGCCAACAGGTGTTGGACGAGCTCGGGCAGGTCCAGGGTGGCGGCGTCGACGAGTTCGGCGTAGAGGCAGACCTTTTCGCCGAAGACCGGATCGGGCATCGCCACGGCCGCCGCCACCCCGATGGCGGGGTGGGTCGTGACGGCGTCCTCGACCTGGGTCGCGCTGATGTTCTTGCCGCCGCGCAGGATGAAGTCGGAGGTTCGCCCGGTGACGGTCAGATAGCCGTCCGCGTCGATTTCGCAGATGTCGCCCATGCGCATCCAGCCGTCGCGGGTGAACAGCTTGTCGTGGTCGGTCCCGCCGAGGTAGCCGAGGCTGGTCGCCGGGCCGCGGCATGCGGGCTGGCCCCGTCCCGTCGCGGTGACGTCCCGTTCCCCGTCGAAGAGCCGGACGGCCATCTCGGGGACGATCCGGCCTCCGGTGCGCAGCCGGCGTTCGCGTGAGTCGTCCATCGTGGTCGCGCTGAGCATCCCGGTTTCGTTCGAGCCGTAGAACTGCAGAATCGTGGCGCCGGTGAGCTCCTCGAACTCGACGGCCGGCCGGTATGGCAGCGCCTCGCCGCCGGTGAACACGACGCGCAGCGAACTCAGGTCGTAGCCGCGGGTGGCGGGATCCGCCATCAGCATGGTCAATTGCGTGCTGACACAACACAACACGCTGACCTTGTGCCGGGATATCGCCTCGCAGGTCGCCCTCGCACCGAACCGTTCCAGGATCACCGCGGTGGCGCCGAGATAGATCGGCGTGGTGTGGCTGGTCCATAGCCCGAAGCCGAACGGCGTCGGTATGACGGGCAGGATCGTGTCCTCCGGCGTCAACCGCCCGTTGGCGACGGCCTTCTGGTGGAAGTAGTACCAACGATTCTGGGTGTGCACCACGCACTTGGGCAGGCCGGTGGTCCCTGAGGTGGAGTTGATGAGGAAGACATCGTCGGGGCCGAGTCGGGACTCGCCGGTCAGCACCCTGGGCGGTACCGGGACGTTCAGTCGAGGCCTGCCGGCGTCAGCGGTCAAGACGAGGGTGGGCAGCGAAAGCTCGTCGGCGACAGTCGCGGCTTCCCTGCCGCGCTGCTGATCGCTGATCAGGATCTGCGGCTGCGAGCTGCGCAGGATCGCCGTGACCTCACGGGTGCCGGCGCGCGCGCCGACACCGACGACGACGGCCCCGCACCGCTCGATCGCCACGAACAGCACGTGGAGGGCGGCGGAGTCGCCGTGCCACACCGCCACCCGATCGCCGGGTGCCACTCCCGCGCCGGCCAGCTGTTCGGCAACATCGGTTGCGGCACTGTCGAATTGGCGCCAGGTCAGCGACGTCCCCGGATGGTCGACATAGGCGAGACGATCCGGCGACTGTTCGGCGTTGCGGCGCACCGCGTCCGAAAGTGTCGTGTCAGACCAGAAGCCGGCGGCACGAAACCGGGCCGAGTCCTCGTCGGTGAACGCCGGCGAGGACTCGGACTCCATGGCCAGATCATAGGAAAGCCGCGAACGGCGCTGTCAGCAAGTCGGGTCGTTGCCTTCGCGGCCCCGGCTGCTAGGGATTCTGTGGGCCCGGACCTGGAGCGGGGCGCTGTGGATCGACGGCGATGGCGGGAGGGCGGGGATGCGGCGGCGGGTGGCAGTGCTGAACACATCCGCAGTTCAAGCCGATGATGCAGCCACCCCCGCCAACAGGCTGAACGGGCAAGGCGCCCCCACCCGGCGCCGGCGCCGGCGTCGCGCTGGAAGAAGGAGGGCTCGCAGCCTTAGCGTTCGTGTCCCCGGGCGACCAAGCGAACGCCACGACGAGTGCCGCAACGACACCACACAACCCCGCCACGGGCCGGGCTTGTCGCTTGTTCACAATTCCGCAGTGTAGTTACTCGCCGCGGGCCACGCATTTGCGCGGCCGGACTGGGGATTCGACGGCGCCGAGGCGGGAGGTGCGTGCTGGGGATCGCCGGCGACGTCCGGAGGACGTGGGTGCGGCGGCGATTGGCAGTGTTGAACACATCCGCAATTGAGTCCGATGAAGCAGGGAGAGCTGGGGGGTCCGCCCCGGAAGGCACTGTCGTGGGTCGATGAGGATGGGGACGGCGCAACGGTTTTGGTCATTGCAGTCGTTGCGGTGACGTCGAACGGCGTGAAAACCAGTGCGGCCAGGCAGGCGCTCACCGCCGCCGTCCGGGCTTGTCCATTCCCCACGCCTCCCCATCGTAGTTATTCGCTGCGCGATGCGCAGGACACGCGCGGACTTGAAAGAACACTCCAAGAAGTCGCCAAGAATCCTCCAAGGACGGCCACCGACGGTGAAGTCGCCCGGCGCGCTTTGGGATCGGTAGCGCCACGGGTGATTTGCACTTGCCCCACCACCGCTGCGACCCGCAGCGACCTATACGGAGGTTATAGCGGATGAAAAGCAAGGTCGTCGTGCTACTGGCCGGCGGGATGCTCGCGCTAGTGCTGCTGACGCGCTACTTCGCGCTGAGCCGGGCCGGCGTGCCGTTGGGGTGGATGCTCTACCTCGGGCTGCCGATCACCGGCGCCGGCGTGCTGTTCGCCCTGCGGCTCATCGGCCTGGGCGAGGGGTGGAGCACCAAGGGCGCCACACTGCAGCACACCGGCGGCATCCACGTTCACCCGGCCGCGCTCCCGCTCTCCGAACCGCCGCTTTCCGAGCGCCTCAAGCAGCTGGAGGACCTGCACGCCAGGGGCGCGATCTCCGACACCGAGTACAGCGCCCGGCGCCTACACATCATCGCCAACATGTAGGTCGGCCGCGTCGGTCCGCCGGCGCGCCGTTGCCGCGCGGACCGCGTAGATCGCGGCGCTAACCCCGAACATCGCCGCCGTCAGCAACAGCCAGCGACCCAGAAAGGGGTCCTGCGTCTGACCGGTCGCGGCCGAATAGGTGGCGCCGCCCTGCTTGATGATGCCCGGAAGGAACACCAGCAGCGCCAGGCCCGCGCCCAGCGCTGGCACCCGGATGTAATTGATCACCCGCACGGGCGGTGCTGCGAGCCGGCCGACGGTCCCCGACAGCAGCCGGTCGAGAAACGCATAGATGGGGAACAACACCAGGTCGTGGGCGACGATGGCCGCGGCGAACCACACGATGATCGACTGCCACCACACCTGTGGGTTCCACAGCGTGACCGGTTTGATCATGACCACCACGTAGCCCAGGAGCGCAAACCCGGCGATCAGGGTCAGCAGATGCCACGGGTAGGACCCGTAGACCCTTGCGAAACCCCTTCGGGCACTACGCATTTGCGGCCGCCTGGAAGGCTATCGACTCCACCCATTTGGTGTTGTGCACCCCGGGCAGCGCCGGCACGATGATGCGCGCCGGGAAGCCATGGTCCGGCGACAGGTCGGCGCCGTTGACGCGCAACGCCAGCAGCGCATCGGGGTGCAGCACCTGGCTCCCTTGCAGTGTCGCGCGGCCGAATGCGCCGGAGCGCTCCAGCGACGCGACATGCGCCGAGGCCGGCGCGGGAACGCCGGCGAGCCGGGCCAGGTCCGCCAACCGCACCCCGGCCCAGGTTTGGGTGGTCGACCAGCCTTCCACGCAGGCGATCGGCAGGACGGCGGTGCGCTGCGGCATGGCCAGCAGCGCGGTGCGGTCCAGTACCACGGGGCGAGGACCGCCGGTCACGGTGAGCCGCCAGCGCTCGCCGGTGTTCTCGGCGGAAATTCCGGCGACTACCGCGGTTCGGTTGATCTCGAAGTCGTTGGGCCCATCGCCACGGGTGCGCCCCCGCGGCAGCAGCAGCGCGGCAGGCCGCGTGTAGCCGCCCAGCGTCTGGCCCGCGGTGATGACCGCCAGGAACAGCGCGCCGCCGCCCACCAGCGCCAGGGCGCCGCGGCGGCTCACCGTCGCGGGGTGCGGGTCCGCGGCGACCAGCCCGTCCGGCTCCCACGCCTGGGCGGTGGTGTCCGCAGGCCCGGTGCGCAGGACGTCGCGCGGCGAGATCGAGCGCAAGCCGGACCACATGGCCGGGATCTTGATCGCGATATGCACGACGAACCCGGCGATGAACACCCACGCGCCGAAGTAATGCGCGGTGTAGAAACTGAACCCGAAGATATAGTCGTACTGGATGTTCAGCACGCCCGTCACGATCTCGAACAGGACGCCCCCGACCAGCATCAGCAGCGAAACCCGTTCCAGCAGTTGAGCTATCGATCGGGCCGGCGGCCATGCGAACAGCCTCGGTATCACCGACCACAGCTTGGCCAGCACCACCGGGATCAGGATCAGCCCGAGCCCGACGTGCAGTCCTTGGGTCAGCCGATACAGCCATGACGGGTTGGTAGGCCAATCGAACGTCGGCAGCTTCAGCCACCCGACGTCCCCCGGGATGGCTTGGCCGAACCGCGGCCCGTAGGCGACATACGACAGCAGGCCGGTGATGATGACGATGGGCAGCGTGACCAGCAGCACCGAACCGAACACGGACGTCAGCCAAGGACCCCGGAGCGGGCTGCGCCACCGTTGTGCCTGCCTGACACCCGGCGGCGGGTGCTCGTCCAGCAGGCGCCACAACCGCGCGGGAAACCCGTAACCTCCGGCATCGGCCGTCGGCCCGGTGTCATCGATATCGGATCTGCGGATGCGGGGCATCATCGATGATCATCCACGACCGGCGGACGAAAATGGTTCAGATTCGGAGTCTGTTCACACTCGGCGGCCGGGTCAGTCCTTGCCCCGCGGCGGTGGCTCAACCTCGACGCCCGTGGAGTCGTGTTCGGGTCCCGCGGCCGGGTGTTCGGCCGGGACGCGATCGCGGAATCGGGCGCTTTCGCTGGGCCGCTCGGGATCGGGCCGATGCACGTTGCCGTGGTAGGGACCCGGCTTCGGTCGGGGCTTTCCACCCGGGAAAGCCAGGCGGAATATGCTGCGGTGCACCGTCCCCCACTGCTTCGAGAAACGGCCGGAGTTGTACGGCAGCTCGTAGCGCTCGCAGATGTCTTTGACCTGCGGCGCGATCTCCGAGTATCGACTGCTCGGCATGTCCGGGTAGAGGTGGTGCTCGACCTGGTAACCGAGATTGCCGCTGATGAGGTGGAACAGCGGGCCGCCATCGATGTTCGCGGCGCCGAGCAATTGGCGTACATACCAACCGCCGCGGCTTTCGTTCTCGACTTCTTCCTGCGTGAACGTGTACGTCTGGTCGGGGAAGTGGCCGCAGAAAATGATCGCGTGCGCCCACACGTTGCGGATGACGTTGGCCAGCGCGTCGGCGGTCAGGGTGCGCAGGTAGGTGCTTTCGACGCCGGGCGCGACTTTGTCGAGGAAGTTCGCCGCCTTGGCGGCCCTGCCCTTGTTGGACACCCGACGGATCCTCCTGCCGATGCGGGACTGCGCCGGCTGCTCGAGCCGGCCGCGCAACGCCAGTTGGGTGAGGGCGAACGCCCCGGCGCTTATCGCCGGCCAACCCAGGTAGTCCTTATAGATCTGCGCGCGCGCCTTCACGCCGATGCCCCGCAGGTCCTTGCGCACCTCCGACCACGGCTTCTCGCGTTTGCGTATCGCGTCTATGTCCAGGTCGTGGACGGCCACACCCCACTCGAACAGCAGCGTCAGCAGCAGGTTGTAGATCGGTTGGCCCAGGTAGCGCGGAGCCCACTTCTGGTTGGGGTCGATTCGCATGATCTCGTAGCCGAGATCCTTGTCCTTGCCGAGGATGTTCGTGAACGTGTGGTGGATGTAGTTGTGGGAGTGCTTCCACGACTCGGCGGTCGACGCCGTGTCCCAGTCCCAGACCGAGGAGTGGATGTCGGGATCGTTCATCCAGTCCCATTGACCGTGCATCACATTGTGGCCGATCTCCATGTTCTCCAAGATCTTGGCCATGGAGAGACAGGCGGTGCCCAGCAGCCACGCGGTCTTCGATCGCGAAGCCAGCAACAGCACCCGGCCGGCCACGACGATCTGACGTTGTGCCGAGATGACGTTCTTGATGTAGCGCCGGTCGCGGTCGCCGAGATCGTTGAACACGTCGTCGTGGATCGCGTCGAATTCCTTCGCGAGTTTTTCGAGTTCTTGTTCCCCAAGTCGGGACAGCGGGCTCTCCCCGGCCCTCTTCACGGCAGTTGTCACAAGCCGCTCCTTTCGATCAGAGTTCGAGTTCGACGTCGCCCTCGGCGGTATTGATGCAGATTCGGACGTCCTGTCCGGTCGGTTCGATCACGTCGCCCGAGCGCAGGTCGCGGAGCTTGCCTGACTTCAACGTGCCGACACAGGTGTGGCAGATGCCGATCCGGCAGCCGAATGCGAGGTTGAGACCGGCCTTCTCACCCGCCTCGAGAATCGATGTGCCGCCGTCACATTCGACTTCCTTGTCGCTGTCGAGGAAGCACACCGTGCCACCCTCGCCGGCGTTCGCGTCGCCGCCTATCTTCGGTTGGAACCGCTCGAAGTGCAGGCGTTCGCGATCCCCGTTTTCTTCCCAGTGCTCGATCAGGGCGTCGAGCATTTCGCCGGGACCCGAACAGAACGCCTCGCGCTCTCGCCAGTCGGGGCACAGGTCATCGAGGTCCTCGGGTGTCAGCCGCCCCTGCTCGGAGGTGAGGCGCAGATCCAGCCGCATCCCGTCGTGGCGGCCGGCGAGCTCGTCGAGCGCGTCGGCGAACATGGTCTGCGCGCGGGTGCGCGCGGAGTGAATGACCACCACGTCGCCCAACTCGTTGCTGCTATCGAGACTGCGCAGCATGCTGATGATCGGCGTGATGCCGCTGCCGGCGCTGATGAACAGCATCTTGTCCGGCACGGGCTCGGGCAGCGTGAAGACCCCCTCGATCTCGCCGAGCCGCACCAGATCGCCGGGCTGAATTTTGTGCACGAGATACGGCGACACCGCGCCGCCGTCGACCCTCTTGGGCGTGACGCTGATGAGTCCGTCTTTGGGCGAGGGATCCGACGTCAGCGAATACGCGCGCCAGTGGTAGACGCCGTCGATGACCACGCCGAGGCGCACATACTGACCGGGCTTGTGGCCCGGCCACTCGTATCCGGGGCGGATCAGAATGCTGGCCGCTTCCGAGCCCTGCTGCTCGATGGCTTCGACCTTCCCGCGCAGCTCTTTGGTGGTCCACAGCGGGTTGATCATCTCGAGGTAGTCGTCCGGCTGGAGCGGGCTGAACAAGCGCCGCACCGCCCGCAGGAACAATCGTCGTCCCCGTGGGACCTGGGGCTCGGCGCCTCGTTCAGCCATGCCGCTAGAGTACACAGTTGTACACTCACTCTAAACGTCTGTATTGAATTACCTTGTAGCGCATTGTTCAACAGGCACTCAATGGCAATAGAAAGAACGCATAGCTGTTCACTGCTCGTGATCGCGGCCCGGCCGGGGCTGACGCCATGCGTAGGTGTGACGTGCCCGCACTACACCCTGCCCAAACATTTGTTCAGAGAATTCTCAGCCGGCCGCCCGCCCGCACCGCTCGGTGCTGACGCCTATTGTTCGAGGTGTGCTGATCGGCTTCCTTCTCGCGTTGGGCTGCTCGGTTTGTTACGGCACCGCGTCGGTGTTGCAGGCGGCGGCGACGCGATCGGTGGAAGCCGGCAGCGGCTCGGGCGTCGATACCGTGCTGTTGATGCGCGCCGCCCGGCAGTGGCGGTACCTCGTCGGCGTCGGCCTGGACGGCGTCGGCTTCCTCCTGCAAGTGGCGGCGCTGCGCCTGGTGCCGATCTATGTGGTCGCCGCGGCGTTGGCCGCCTCGATCGCCGTCACCGGCATCGCATCCGCCTGGCTGCTGTCGGCGCGATTGTCTCCCTCCGAATGGACCGCGGTGGGCGTGGTCTGCGCGAGTCTGGTCGTCCTCGCACTCGCGGCCGGGCCCGGGCACTTCCGGCACGCCCCGGCCGGTCTCGGGTGGGCTCTGCTGGGCGTGGTGGCCGCGATCTTCATTGCCGGTGCGGTGACGGGCCGACTCCCGGACCGGCCGCGCGCGCTGGCGCTGGGGCTGGCGGCCGGGACCGGTTTCGGGGTAATCGAGGTCGGCGTGCGGCTGATCGAGGTGATCGATCCGACCAAACGCGCCTTCTACACCAATCCGGCGCTGTACGCGGCGGCCGCGGGCGGGGCCGCCGGCTTCCTGCTGCTGACCTCCGCCCTGCACCGTGGGTCCGTGACCACGGCCGTCGCCGGGATGGTCATCGGTGAAACCATCGCGCCCGCGTTCGTCGGCGCGGTATGGCTGGGCGACAGCGCGCGTGACGGGCTCGGCTGGCTGGTCATCGCGGGCTTCGTGGTGGCGGTCTCGGCGACACTCGTGCTGGCGCGGTTCGGGGAAGCGCCGCAGGAGGTTCCCGAATCGGCTCAAGCCGACGAAGCCGTCAGCTGACGGTAGGCCGTCCCGCGCGCCCGGCGCGTCCACAACACGCCGCCCTCGGCGCTGACGCCCGCCGCAGTCAGCGCGCGCTTGAGGATCTTGTTGGTCGCCGTCGTCGGCAGCTCGGCGTTGATGCGCACATACCGCGGCCAGGCCTTGGGCGACAGATCCGGTTGTGCGGCGAGGAAGCTCGCGAAGCCTTCTGGCCCCAACCGCGCCCCGTCTCGCAACACCAGCGCGGCCATCACCTGGTCGCCGACCCGCTCGTCGGGCACCGCGTAGACCGCGACCTGGCTCACCTCCGGCAGGCGTTCCAGGATCCGCTCGATCGGCCCCGCCGCCAGGTTCTCGCCGTCCACCCGCATCCAATCCGCGGTGCGGCCGGCCAGGTAGATCCAGCCGTCGGCGTCGCGGTAGGCCAGATCGCCCGACCAGTACATGCCGTGCCGCATCCGCTGCGCGGTCGCGGCCGGGTCGTTGTAGTAGCCCACGAACGGGCCCGCGCCCTGGGTGTTGACGAGCTCGCCGACCGCGTCGTCGAAGTTCGTCAGCGCCCCGTGTTCGTCGAATTCCGCGACCGCGCACTCGGTGAGCGTCAACGGGTTGTAGATGCTGACTCCCGCATATGGTTTCCCGATCGATCCGTGCGGGGTGCCGTCCTCGCGGACGACGATCACCGCGAACTCGCTGGAACCGAAGCTGTCCACCACGCGGCATCCGAAACGCCTTGCGAATTCGGCGATGTCGCGGTCGGTCGCCTCGTTGCCGAACGCCACCCGCAGCGTGTTGTCGGCGTCGTCCGGCCGCTCGGGGGTGGACAGGATCAACGCGAGGGGCTTGCCGACGTAGTTGAGGTACGTCACGCGGTGGCGGCGCACGTCGTCGAGAAAGCGTGACGGCGAGAACCGGGCCGGGACCATGGTGGCGCCGGCACCGATCGCGACCGCCCATCCGGCGGCGATGCCGTTGGAGTGAAAGAGCGGCATCGACAGGTAGCAGACGTCCTCGGCGGTGACGTCGTACTGGAAGATCAGGCTGGCACCGCACATGACCGCCATCGCGTGCGCGAGCCGGACGACCTTCGGGTCACCACTGGTCCCGGAGGTGAAGATCATCATCAGCGTGTCCCCGCCGGTGACCTCGCGGTGCGGAACCAGGGGCGGCGCGGCGGCCACCAGTTCGGCGTAGCGCCGACCCGTCACGTCCAGCACCTGAATCCCGTTGAGGTCCAAGCCATCCAACAGTTCGCGATGTTCCGGGTCGACGAGTAGCAGCTGGCAGTCGGACCGCCGGATGTCGGCCAGCAGCCCGGCCCCGCGCCGCGTGGTGTTGATCCCGCACAGCACGTAGCCGCCCAGCGCGGCGGCGGCCATGGCGCGCAGCATCGCCGGGGAGTTGGGCAGCAGGGCCCCGACGTGCAGCGGACGCGCCGGGTCGGCAATCCCGATCAGCGCGGCGGCCTCCGCCTCGGCCTCGGCGAGGTGTTCGCGCCACGTCCAGGTGTGCTCGCCGGAGGAGAGGGCCGGGGTGTCGTCGCCACGACGTTGCCGCAGCAGCTGCTGGACCGTCTCGATCATCGGGTGGTCAGCACCAGCCCGGCGTAGTGGCGACGCGCCACATCATCGCAGTGGCGTCGATACGTGCCGAACCCACCGGCGTACGGCATGAAAATCCGTTTCTTGCCTTCGATATTGGCGCCCAGGTACCACGACGAGGCCGCTTTCGGGAAGAGCGTCCGCTCGGCCGCCTGGCCGACGTGGTCGGTCCAGGCCTCGGCGGCGTCGCGCCGCGGCTCCACCTCCGTCACCCCAAGGCGGCGGGCGGTCAACACCAGCTCGACGACCCAGTCGACCTGCACCTCGGCGTGCAGCACCATGTTGGCGAGCACCGACGGGCTGCCGGGGCCGCTGATGGTGAACAGATTCGGCAGGCCCGGCACCATCAGGCCGAGGAACGTCAGGGGTCCGTCGGCCCACACGTCGCGCAGTCGCACTCCCCCGGGCCCCTCCGGGTCGATGCGGGTCAGCGCGCCGGTCAGCGCGTCGAAGCCGGTGGCGAAGATCAGCACATCGCAGGGATAGGTCGCGGCGCTGGTTCGCACGCCGTCGGCGGTGATCGCCTCGATTGGCTCGCGGCGCAGGTTCACCAGCGCGACGTTGTCGCGGTTGAACGCGGCGTAGTAACCGCCGTCGGTGCAGATCCGCTTCGTCCCTATCGGGTGGTCGACGGGTATGAGGTCGGTGGCCACGCCCGGATCCGCGACGATTTCGCGGATCCGCTCCTCGGCGAACTCCCGTGCGATGTGGTTGGCGGCGAGGTCGGAGTTCTGATCGGGAAACGTCTTTGCGAACAGCACCCCACCCTCGCGCCAGCGGCGCCACAGTGCCTCGGCGCGTTCCTGTGGGTCGGTGTCGACCGCGTTCTTGTGGTACGTGCCGTGCGGGGTGCCCGCAGCCGCGTAGGCCGCGGCGCGGCGGCGCTCGGGATACTGCTCCCGGATCTGTTGCTGCTCCTCCGGCGTCCAGGGGCGGTTGGGCATCGGAATGCTGTAGTTCGCGGACCGCTGGAATATCACCAGTCGATCCGCCTGCGCGGCGACGATCGGAACCGCTTGGATGCCAGAGGATCCCGTGCCGATCAGGCCCACCCGCTTACCGTGCAGGTCGGGGTCTTCGCGTGGCCACGCGGCGGTGAAGTACACCTCGCCCGCGAAATCGTCGACGCCGGTGATGTCGGGGCGGTTGACCGCCGACAGGCAGCCCGTCGCGCAGATCAGGAACTGCGCGGCGTAGGCCTGACCGTCGCGGGCGCGGACCCGCCATTGGCCTTGCTCGAAGGCGGCGCCGACGACGTCGATGCCGAAACGGTAGTGGCGGCGCAGATCGAACCGGTCGGCGACGTGGCGCAGGTAGGCCAGGATCTCCGGTTGGGCGGCGAAGCGTTCGGTCCACATCCAGCTCTGCTGCAGTTCCTCGTCGAATGAGTAGGAATAGTCGACACTTTCGACGTCACACCGGGCGCCCGGGTACCGGTTCCAGTACCACGTGCCACCCACGTCGGGCGCCGCCTCGAGGCCGATCACCGACAGGCCCGCCGACGCGGCCCGGTGCACGGCGTAGAGCCCGGCGAACCCCGCGCCGATCACGATCACGTCGGCTTGCGTCATGCCGACTCGCACAGGGTGGGCTGGAGTAGCTCCCGCAGGTCGGAACAGATCAGGTCACGCGCCGAGGCCGCCGGTGGAAACGACGGAATGGTCAGGAAGCCGTGGAACAGGTCCGGAAAGTCGCGGTGCACCACGCGCACCCCCGCCTCGCGCAACCGGAGCGCATAGCCGCAACCCTCGCTGTGCAACGGATCGAGGCCGGCGGTGACGATCACCGCGGGCGGCAGGTCGGCGTGCGACCCCGCGCGCGACGGTGCCACCAGGTGGTCCTGGCCCAAAAGCGTTTGGGCGCCCAGATATTGGCGCCAATACCACTGCATGGCGGCGCTGGTGAGGAAGTGGCCGGTGGCGCAGCGTTGATAGCTGTCGGTATCGAAAGACGGATCGATGACCGGATAGATCAGGAGCTGCGCGGCCGGCGCGGCGACGGCACGTTCACGACACAGGATGGCGGTGACCGCGGCGAGGTTGCCGCCGGCGCTGTCACCGGCGATGGCGGTCCGCGTCGGGTCGATGCCGAGTTCTGACGCGTGGTCGACGACCCAGCAGAACGCCGCAAAGGCGTCCATGGCGGCCGCGGGGGCCGGGTGTTCGGGCGCGAGGCGGTAGCCGACCGACACGACGACGGCCTGGGTCCCGCGGGCCAGGGCGCGGCAGAAGCCATCGTGGGACTCGATGTCGCACAACACGAATCCGCCGCCATGGCAGAACACGACCGCGGCGCGGTCTTCCTGCGGCCCGCCGTGCGGGTAGTAGACCCGCGCGGGGATGGCGCCGGCGGGGCCCGGGATCGAGCGGTCCTCGGTGCGGTGCACGTCGTCGATGTTGTCGACGGGCTGGCGCCGCTGGGCGACGGCGGCTCGGGCCTGCGCGGCGGTCATCGTCTCGACGCGCGGGAATCCCGCGTCCAAATCGCGCAGCATCGCCTGGACGCCGTCAAAGGGATCGTCCATGTACACCTCCCGAACTCCTCGTTGAGTCGGTCACGCCGGCCGGTATTTCAATAGGGTGATTCCGTCTTCGGGCAGATCGTAGAACACCGGCTCGACCCGCATGCCGATATGGACCTCGCCAGGGTCGACGTCCACCAGCTCGGTGCTGAATTTCGGTCCCGCGTCCCACTGAACCACGGCCGGCAGCTGCGGTAGCGAACCGGCCCAGGGTGGACCGGTGGGCCTGCGGGCGATCGTGAACGTGTACAGCGTTCCCGCGCCGTCGATTTCGCGCCATTCCAGATCGTCGGCCAATGTTCCCGGGGCAAGAGTGCGCGGGTAGAACACGTAGCGCCCCAGCGAGGGTGAGTACTGCACCAGGATGCGGTGCTGGGCCAGGGCGTCCCAGAAGGGCCGCGACACCGGCGTCGGCTCAGGAACGGGGATGCTCATCGCTAGTCCCCCCGCATCAGCAGGGCGACCTGCTCGCTCATGATGCCGCCGTTGCCGGTGACGAAAGCGGTGTGGCAGTCGCGCACCTGCGCATCGCCGGCCCGGCCCATCACCTGCCGGGCACCGTCGACGACGTGGTGCATGCCGCCGGCCATGCCGGCCTGCCCGAACGACAGTTGGCCGCCCGCGGTGTTGAGTGGAAAGTCGCCGCGGTAGGTCAGGTCGTGGTCGGCGATCCACGACATCCCTTCGCCCTTCGCGCAGAAGCCGGCGTCCTCGAGGCTCATCAGGACGGTGATGGTGTAGCAGTCGTAGATCGACGCCATGTCCACCTCGGGCCGGTTCAGGCCGGCCATCGCAAACGCCCGGTCGGCGGCGCGGGCGATCGGGGTGCGCAGCAAGTCCTCGGCGTAGGTCGGGGTCTTGAAGGCGATGTGTTCGCCAAAGCCCTTGATCCACACCGGGCGGTGGCGGCCGCGCCGGGCGATGTCGGCGTTGGCGATCAGCACGCCCGCTCCCCCGTGCACCCGCATCACGGTCTCCAGCATGTGGATGGGGTCGGCGATCATCGGGCTGGCGAGAACGTCGTCGACCGTGATCGGGGTCCCGTGGAAGACCGCGCCCGGGTGGGCGCACGCGTTGGTGCGCTGGTCGACGGCGATCTTGGCCACCGCCGCAGGGTCGTAGCCGAACTCGGCCGCATAGCGCTGGGCGATCTGCGCGTAGGGCGCGTTCTGGCCGACGTTGCCGTACGGGATCTCGAATTCCGCTTGCGGCGACCCATAGTTGTTCGACGACGCCCCATACCAATTTCCGGCCGGCGGTGGCCGCTTCTCGGACTGCGGCTGGGAAGCCGATCCGGGAACCACGGCAAGGGCCGCGTCGCAGATGCCGAGCTCCACGGCGGCCGCGGCCCGCCAGATCATGCCCGCCGCCGTTGCGCCGCCCAGGTCGACGCGTTCACCGAAATCGAGTGGCAGGCCGAGGTATTCGCACAGGGTGGCAGGTGCGAACATCGCCGACTCGGCGATGCCGTGGGTCAGCAGGCCGTTGACGCACGCGGCATCCACGCCGGCGTCCTCGATCACCATTCGCGCGAGCATCGCGTACTGGTCGAGGGTGAACAGCGGCGGGCGGGTGGGACGCCGTTCGGCCGGCAGCTCGGCGATGCCGACGATCGCGGCCTCGCCCCGCAGCCCGGTCACTGATCGGCTCCCCGAGGCGTTCCGCGGCGGGGCAGTTCGACCGTCGCCGTGCCGGGCATCAGCACCGTCGCCTCGCGGCGGCCGGCGATGTCGAGGTCCACCATCCCGGCGCCCCGGTCGGAGAGGCGTTTGCCGGTGACCGTGCCGCGGAAGCTCAGTGGCTGGCCGGGGTGGGCAACCGCGCGGTTCTGGACGGAGAAGGACACCAGCCGGCCATGCCCGCCGATCCAGTCCCCGATGGCCCGGCCGAGCAGCGCGGCCTGCAGCGGGCCGTGGACCAGCACGTCGTCGTAGCCCTCGACCGTGCGCGCCCAGTCCTTGTCGTAATGGATACGGTGGCCGTTGTAGGTGGCGGCGCTGAAGAAGAACAACTGCGTCTCGTCGACGGTGACGGTGAGTTCGGGGATCGCGTCACCCACCTCGACGTCCTCATAAAAGACTTGGTCGGCCATGACGCTCCTAGGGACGGGCGATCATCGAAGTCGATGCTTCGGCGAGCAGCTCTCGGTGCTGGTTGCGGTATACCGTGCGCCAGGTGACCAACACGAATCTGCCGGAGCGGCCCTGCTTTTCGACGATCGATTCGATGCTGCGCACCATTTCGATGTCGTCGCGGTGGTAGGCCGGCAGGTGGAAGGTGAAGCTCTCGCCGCCGGCCATGCGCTTGGGAGCGCGCGGAAAGGCGAGGCTGCCCGAGATCGCGCCGGAGGAACCGTCGGGCCGCAGTGCCTCGAGGTGCGTAACACCGAGCACCGCGTACTGCAGAAACAGCGGAGGGCAGATGATGTCACGAAAGCCGTTGGTCCTGGCGTAGTCCGGGTCGAACCATAACGGATTGTGGTCACCGATCGCCGCCGCCCAGCGTTGCCAGTCACGCCGGTTCATTTCGCCCGTCGCCGTGGCGGCGACGGTGCCGACGCGCGACGCGGATTCGGCATCGATCAAGCTGTCGTGTTCATTCGAGCTCATCCAGGCTCCTCCGAGTCCAAGGTCTCCTCCAGCCACGATGCGGCGACGTCCGCCCCGCCGCCCCACGTCGAGCCCCGCCGTGCCCGCTCGGTCCACAGATGCAGGTCGGTTTCGGTGACATATCCCATGCCGCCGTGCAATTGGTGGGCGTCCAATGTGATCAGCCTGGCCGCGCCGGCCGCGTGCATGCGCGCGATGGCGGTCTCCCGGGTCGCCGTGCGACCGCGTGCGATCCAGAAGACCGCCGCGTGCGCGGCCAGCCGCGCCGCCGCCACGGCGATGTGCATGTCCGCGACCAGGTGCTGGGCGGCCTGGAACGACGCGATGGGCCGGCCGAACTGGTGACGCAGCGTGGTGTATTCGACGGTGCGGTCGATGACCGCCTGGCCGACTCCCACCAGGTCCAGCGATCCCAGTGCCACCGCCGCATTGGCCAACCGCCGCAGTTTCACGGCGGAGACGTCACCGAGCAGCGCGTCGGCGGGGACCATGACGTCGTCGAAGCGCACGGTGAACGCCCGGTTCCCGCCGGCCATGGCGAGCGGTTTCGTGACCACCCCGGTTGCATTGGTGTCGACGATGAAAGCGAACGTATGTTCTTGCGCCGCAGCCGAAATCACGATGATGTCGGCGACGTCGGCGTCGGCGACGTAGTCCGCGGTGCCGTTCAGCCGCCATTGCCCCGACACGGGGTCGGCGCGGAGGGCAGCCGACACCACGGCCGCGTCGCGGGCGCTCCACAGCGCCGTGGTGCCGCGAACGGTGCCGCGGGCCAGGGGCGGCAGCCAGGTGCCCTTGGCATTCGGGGAGCCGAGCTGGTCGACCGCGAGCGCCGCTTGAATGCTGCTCTGGATCGTCGTCGGGCACAGCGCGCGTCCGGCCTCGGTGTAGAAAACGGCGAGATCGTCGAGCGAGCCGCCGGAGCCGCCGTATTCCTCGGCGATGGCCAGCCCGAGGACGCCCGCGTCGTTCAGCGCTTTCCACAGCGCCGGGGTGCGACGGTCCGCGCCCGGTTCGTTCAGCGCGCGCACCAACGGCACTGGGCTTTCGGCCGCCAGCAGGGCGCGCAACGCCGAGGCGAACTCGCGCTGCTCAGCGGTGGGTATCGCCTTCATCTGATTACTGTGCGTTCCCGTCAGCGCCCGTAGCTGGGCATCTTGTGCCCGCGCTGGGCGACGATGTCGCGGAGCACCTCGTTGGTGCCGCCGCCGAAACGCATCAGGGGCGCGGCCCGATAGAGCCGCTCGAACTTGCCGCCCAGCGGCGCCTCTTGGCTGCGGTGCGCCAACAAACCGTCCGGGCCGAGCAGGTCGAGCGCGAGCACCGCGATGCGCTGGCGCAGTTCACTGGTGAAGATCTTCTCGACGCTGACCTCCACCGAAGGGATGACGCCGCTGTCGAGGATCGACGCGGCCTCGTAGCCCATCAGGGTGGCCACCGCCACGTCGGCTTCCGCCTGCGCGAGCCGGCGCCGCAGCGACGGGCTGTCGGAGGGCACCGTGCCATCTCGGCGCGGCACCCGCGCCAGCTCACGCAGCTCCTCAACGGCGCGATGCAGGTCGCCCGCGTTGGTCAGTGCGCCGCGTTCCAGGTCGAGCGCGCCGGTGATGTACGTCCAGCCGCGGTTGACCTCGCCGACCAGGTTGGTGACCGGCACCCGCACGTCACGGAAGTGCACCTCGTTGGTGCGATAGCCCGACCACGCGTACAGCGGCCTGATCGTCACACCGGGACTGTCGATCGGCACGATGATGACTGAGATGCCCCGATGGCGAACGGCATTCGGATCGGTACGCACGCAGAGCCACTCGTGGGTGGCGCGCTGGGCGCCGCTGTTCCAGATCTTGGTGCCATTGATCACCCATTCGTCGCCGTCGCGGAAGGCGCTGGTGCGCAAATTGGCCAGGTCGGTTCCGGCCTCGGGCTCGGAATATCCGACGGCACAGACCATTTCGCCCCTGGCGATGAGCGGCAGCCATTCGATTTTGTTCCGTTCGGTGCCGTGGCGCATGATCATCGGCGCGACGGAGGTGACCGTCAGGTCGGGCCCGGGGACGCCCCAGTACTCGAATTCGCTCATCAACAGGTGCAGGTGGATGGCGCCCAGCCCCAGCCCGCCGTACTCGCGGGGCCAGTTCAGCCCGAACCAGCCCTTCCCCCCGATCTTGCGACGAAACCGCGCCACCTCGCCGCCGGGGAACTCCAGGTCGTGCTCGGCGAGCTCGGCTCGCAACTCCGGGGTGACGTTGTCGTGCAGGAACTCGCGGACCTCGGCCAGCCAGGCGCGCTGCCCGGCGTCGAGTTCGAAATCCATTCCGGCGCCACTGCCTTTCTGCAGCCTTTCTGAAAGGCTTTCCACCAAGCAGCGCCAGCGTAACGCCAAGGCGAGATCGCGCCAGGGATTTCGTCGTGACGTCGCCCTCGGCGCGGGAGGAGATCGTCTGCGCGTCCCGACTGTAAATACGCTGTCAAACTCCCGTTAATTCGTATCGGCGCTCTCGCAGATCCGCGGCATCGCTGCCAAGCTTTTTACATCGGCCGGTCGATGCTGACCAGGCACTCTGCCCAGCCGCAGCCTGAGGGAGAAGTCATGCCCAGTGTTGAGACCCGCCTCCGCGAAGACATGCGCAACTATGCCGTCGAATTGCGCCAACTGGCGTACACCCTGCCGCTGGGCGTTGGCGAGCATGCACTCCTGGAATTGTCCGACCGCATGCGGACGGCCGCGGAGCAGGCAATCCGCAAGGGAGCCTGACCGAGCGCCGCCTCAGCCGCCCTTGAGCCGGATCTTCCAGCGGACGAAGCTCAGGTAGAACACGCTGATAACCACCAGCATCGCGATGTCGAACCACCAAGCGCCCGGCGTGTGATGCCAGTGGGCGTCCTTCGGGCTGAGCGGGCCGGGCACCAATTTGGTCAGGTCGGCGGTCGAGGCCGACGCCGCGAACCCCCAGCGCGCCGGGGTCGCCCAGGACATCTGGTCCAGCCCGAGCCGCCCGGTTACCGGGATCATGCCGCCGGAGAACACCAGCTGCGACATGACCGCCACCACCAGGAGCGGCATGATCTGTTCGTTCGACTTGGCGATGGCCGACAGTGCCAGCCCGAGCATCGCCGAGGCCACGCACGTCAACGCGACGTCGGCGAACAGTTCGAGACCCGGCCGGCCGAGCGCCACGGCACCCTGGGTCGGACCGCCCTTGCCGAGCAGCACGATGATGGTCACGATCGCCGATTGGATGACCGCGAAAATCGTGTAGACGCAGACCTTCGCCATCAGGTAAGCGCTGGTCGACAGGCCGACCGCCTGTTCGCGCAGGAAGATCGGGCGTTCGCCGATCAGGTCGCGGATGGTCAGCGCGGTCCCCATGAACACCGCGCCGACGTTGAGCAACACCAGGATCTGCCCGGGCTCGTTGGGTGCGGCGCCCATGGGATTGGGGATGCCGAATCCGACGGTGCCGGGCACCGACATGGACAGCGAACCCATGATGAACGGCAGCACCGCCAGGAAGACGAAGTAGCCGCGGTCGGAGAAGATCAACCGGACCTGGCGCCTGGCGATCGTGGAGAACTGCCGGAAGAGGCTCGTGTGCGACGGGTCGCCCAGGTCGGCGGGCTGCTGGGCGGGGGGCGGCGGCGGCTGCGGCCCCGTGCGCGCCAGGTACCGCGCCTTGGACCCGTCGGGGTCGCCCGCGACCGTGCTGAAGATGTCGGCCCAGTTCGTCGTGCCCATGGCCGGCCCGATCTGGTTGGGCGGCCCGCAGAAGGCGGTCTTGCCGCCGGGCGCTAGCAGTAGGACCTGATCGCAGACGTCCAGGTACGTCAGCGAGTGGGTGACCACGAGCACCACACGTCCGGCGTCCGCCAGCTGCCGCAGCATGGTCATCACCTGGCGGTCCAGCGCCGGGTCCAGGCCGGAGGTCGGCTCGTCCAGGATCAGCAGCGACGGCCCGGTCAGCAGCTCCAGGGCGACCGAGGCGCGCTTGCGCTGGCCGCCGGAGAGCTTGTCGACCCGGGTGTGCAGGTGCTGGGTCATCTCGAGTTCCTCGAGGACCCGGGCAACCACCTGAGCCCTGTCGTCCTTCGTAGTGTCCGGGGGCAGCCGCAGCTCGGCGGCGTACATCAACGCCTGTTGCACCGTCAGCTGTCCGTGCACCACGTCGTCCTGGGGGACCATGCCGATTCTGCTGCGCAGCGAGGCGTACTCGGCGTGCACGTTGTGGCCCTCGAACGCGACCGTGCCCCTGGTCGGGTGCGTGTATCCCGCGACCAACCGGGCGAACGTCGACTTGCCCGCACCCGAGGGGCCGATGACGGCCGTCAGCGTTCCGGGCTGCGCGCCCAGCGAGATGTCGTCGAGCAGCGTCTTGTTGTTCTCGATCGTCCAGGTCACCCCGCGCACGTCCAGGCCGCCCGTGGGGGTGGCGGTCGCGCTCTCGTCGCGGCGGGCCAGCGTGCCGCCGGCGAAGACGAGGTCGATGTTGCCGATCGTGACGACGTCGCCGTCGTGGAGCACCGCCGTGTCGACCCGCGCGCCGTTGACGAAAGTGCCGTTGATGCTGCGGTTGTCGTGGATCTCGGTGCCGTGCGGCGTCGGGACCAGGGTGGCGTGGTGGCGGGACGCCAGCACTTCGGGAATGACGATGTCGTTGTCGTTGGCCCGGCCGATTTTGATCGCGCCCGGTGCGGAGTCCAGCCCGGCTTTGCCGGGCCGCAGGATCTTCAGCATCGATGTCGCGAGGTTCGCCGCATCACCACCGACGCGCCCGGTCTCCAGCCCGGCCGGCTGCTGCGGCTGGGCCGGGGGGACATTCATCGGCGACGAGCGGTAAATGTGCGGGGCGTGTTGCGGTCCGCTCGGCGGGGTCGCCGGTTGGCCACCGGTCGGGTATCGGGGCTGGGGGGCGGACGGGTGGCTCGGCATCGATCCGCTCGGCGGGTGGACGGGCTGCGGTCCGCTGGGCTGATGCGTGGGCTGCCGGAAAGCGGCCGACGGCGAATGCTGGGGCTGGCCGGGCCAGGGCGCGCTGGGCGGCTGGGTCTGCGACACCTGTGGGTTCGCCGCGCTGGCTGGGTTGACGATCGGTATCGACGTCGTCAGCGGGGGCCGCCCGGCCGAGCCCTGGTGGCGGCCGACCTCGAAGGTCAGCGCCGGACCGTCCGGATTGCCGATGTTGACGCGCGTGCCGTCCTGGATGTCGACCATGGGCACGCGATGATGGTTGACGAACAGCCCGTTCAGGCTGCCGTTGTCGACGGCGATCCATCGGCCCTGGTCGAATCGGACGATGAGGTGGGTGCGGGAGATCAGGGGATGTGCCACGCGTACGTCGGCCCGAAGGTCACGCCCGATCGCAACATCGTTGCCTGCGGCGAACGTGCGCTCGGATCCCTCGTACCGCACGGTCAACACGGGCGGGGCTGGTCGGCTCATCAGGACCAACTGTATCGGCAGCCGCAAGAATCAGGACGCCGAATTCGCCGGGGCCTCGCCACCAGCTACGACGCGACGTATTGGCCCCCGTGTTCGACGGGTGGGCGGCGGATAACCCACCGTTCATGCGAGAGAGCGACGATAATTTTCTCACGACGACCCCGCCGCAGTTGCCGCGGAGCGGCAGCGCGCCACAGCGGACGTTCCGCCCGGCGACGAGAGAGTGGGGTGCGGCTCGAGACGCCCCCGCCCGACTGGCAGGGGCAGCGTGAAATCATGTTGATGGAGCCCGAATCCGAGGGCATCAGTAGTGGACGCGCCTCGTCATCGCTGAATTAGCATGCGCCGCAGGCGCGTCCGAGGCTTCTGCTACCCCGCCGCCGCGGTGGCGTGCAAACTATAGCGCCACGACTCGCGCGCTGCGGTGACGTCCTTGATGAAATCCCCGATGTAGCGAATGGCCCGTCTGCCCTCGGGCAGGATGTCCGCCGCCAGCGGGAAGTCGTGGATCTGTCCGTCCCATAGGTGCAGATCGCACGGGATTCCGCTGGCTTCCAAGCGCTTTGCCATGAACTCGGCATCCGGAAGCAGCAACTCATCCGAGCTGGCGTGGATGGTCACCGGCGGCAACGACGAGAGATCGGCGTCGACAGGTGAGGCGACGGTGGAGTCGCCGCGCCCCTCCAAGAGCTGCGCCTGGCTGAGGTATTGAGCGAACATCGATAAAGCCCCGCGCGTGAACATCGAGCACTTGCGCGCGTTGCGGTGCTTCAGCTTTCGTGCCGGGTCGGCGTCGGTGAACGGTGAGATCGTCGCAATCCCCGCGGGTCTCATCAGCTCATTGCTGATGGCCAGCAGCGTGGTCATGAACGCGAGATATCCCCCGGCGGAATCGCCGGCTACCACTACCTGGTCACCGTCGAAGCCGCGATCCTGCAGCCAGCGAAGACCGCTCATTCCATCGTCGATCGCGTCGGTTAACTGATGCGTGGGCAGCTTTCGGTATCCGACCGTGAGCACGGCGGCGTCCGCGGCTTTCGAAAGGCGCGTCACCACGGAGCGATGCGTGTTGAGGCCGCAGGTCAGGAACGCACCGCCATGCAGATAGAGGATGGCCCGATCCGTCGACGCGCCGGGGGCGCAAACCCACTCGGCGGCACAATTTTCCAGCCGCACCGGTTCAATATCAGC
Source organism: Mycobacterium sp. 852014-50255_SCH5639931 (assembly GCF_001665605.1). Classification (GTDB taxonomy): domain Bacteria; phylum Actinomycetota; class Actinomycetes; order Mycobacteriales; family Mycobacteriaceae; genus Mycobacterium; species Mycobacterium paraffinicum. The sequence continues at coordinate 151,812 of NZ_LZSV01000024.1, read as the reverse complement.
TGCGATGCCCAGGCGCGGCGCCAAGCCCGCGAGTCCGTCGACGTATTCGAATGGCCAGCGCAGGTTCGGGGTGATTGCCCACGCGCGCACGGTGTTTTTCACGATCAGGCGGCTGGCCAACGAGACCGCGACCGCTTGCGGACTGTGGCGATGGTGGATTCGCCGCTTCATTGCGCGACTTGGCAATACGCGACGTGGATCGGCGGTGCTAACCATGCAATCCCTCCTACGTGGGCAGGGAGTACCCCTCCATGGCCCGGAAAAACTGCGGGTGAAGGTCGCACGAATGTTGGCTACATCACGGTTTATCGACGCGGGTGGCTGGGTACAAGGGACGTTTCCGGCGGCTTGCCGCCTCTGGGCCTGGCCGATTTCCGGCCGATCTCCGCCCGGTGGGCCAAGATATGAGCGATGAGTGACGAAACGCGCGCTGAGTCGCTGCTCGGCGGCCGGGTGGCGGTGGTGACGGGCGGTGGCGGCGGCATCGGCGCGGCCACCGCGCAGGTGTTCGCTCAGCATGGCGCACACGTGGTCATCGTCGATATCGACGGCGGACTTGCCGCGGGCACCGTCGATGACATCGCGGCCTCGGGTGGATCGGCCGTGGCGGTGGTCACCGACGTCCGTGATGCGGATGCGGTCGACGACCTGGCGCGATCGGTGTTGGACCGCTACGGCCGGGTGGACGTTCTGGTCAACAACGTGGGCCACTGGCTGCGCCATCCGGGAGATTTCGTCGACACCGACCCCCAGTTCTGGGACGAGCTGTACCGGATCAACCTGCACCACGTCTTCCTGGTCACCCACGCGTTCCTGCCGGCGATGGTGGCCCGGCGGGCCGGCGCGATCGTCAACGTTTCCTCCGTCGAGGGCCTGCGCGGCTACCCGGAGGACCCGGTCTATGCCGCTTTCAAGGCCGCCGTCATCCAGTTCACCCGCAGCCTTGCGGTGCAGGTGGGCGTGCATGGGGTGCGGGTCAACGCGATCGCCCCCGACGTCACCGAATCCCTCCAGGTGCCCTACTCGCAGTGGCTGTCGGCCGACGAGCAGACCCAGTGGCCGCAGTGGGTGCCGGTCGGCCGGATGGGCGTGCCCGAGGATCAGGCCCACGCCATCCTGTTTCTGGCCTCCGACTTGGCGGCCTTCGTCACCGGCCACACCATCCCGACCGACGGCGGTACCGGCGCGGCGGGCGGTTGGTTCCGCTCGTCGCGCCGGCCCGACCGCGAGTGGACGAATCGCCCCATCGCGCCCTGATCGCGCGGGCAGTCCTCAGACCAGGCCCAACGCGGCGTTCTCCGCCCGGATGCGCACCCTGAGCACGAGCGCGTTCGCGATGGTGAACACGGTTGCCGTCAGCCACGCCGAGTGAACCAGCGGCAGCGCCGCCACCTCCGCCGCGACCGCCGTGTAATTGGGGTGGCGCACCCACCGATAGAGCCCGTCGCGAACCAGCGGAGCATCCGGGATCACGATTAGCCTTGGGTTCCAACGCCTGCCGAGGACGCTCACGCAGCGCCATCGCACCACCGTGCTAAGCACCACGATCGCGAGCATGGGCCAGCCCAGCCACGGAATGAACGGCCGGCGGAGCGCCCAGGTTTCCACGACGCACGAAACCAGCAGCAGCGCATGCATGCTGACCATCGCCGGGTAGTGGTCCAGGCCGAACTCCTTGCCCCCGTGCGCGAGTGACCATTTGGTGTTTCGCTGCGCGACCGCCAGCTCGATCAGGCGTTCGCCGCCGATCGCCAGAATCAACAGGTAGTAGTACACGGCCTCGCCCCTCACCACTGCAGCAGCAGCAGCTCGAAGCTGAAGCCCGGACCCATCGCCAGCATGACCCCGAAGGTTCCTTCGGCCGGCGGCTCCGCGACGGTCCGGCGCAGCACGTCGAGCACGGATGCCGAGGAGATATTGCCGTTGTCGCGCATGGAGTTTCGGCTGTGGATCAACGCCTCCGGCGATAACGACAGTGTGTCCTCGATCGAGTCGAGGACTTTCGGGCCGCCGGGATGACACACCCAGGCAGAGACGTCCGCGAGCGACAAGCCGTGGTCGGAAAGGAAACCGTCGACCTCTTCCCGTAAGTAGGTGTCGGCCATCTTCGGCACGTCGCGCGACATCACCAGTTGAAACCCGCTCGATCCTACGTTCCAGCCCATGACGTCGACCGTCTCCGGAACCACGGCACTGCGGGTCCCGAGGATGCGCGGGGCTCGGCGGCCGTTGCGGCCCGGGGGAATTCGGTCGGCGCCCGTGGCGACCACGGCCGCGGCGCCGTCCCCGAACAACGACACACCGATGAGGGCGGGAATTGAGGTGTCGTCACGCTGCAGCGTGAGGGAACACAGCTCCACCGACAGGAGCACGGCCACGTGACCGGGGTAGCCATGCAGATAGTCGTGCACACGCGCCATCCCGGCGGCCCCGGCAACACAACCCAGGCCGAACAGCGGGACCCGTTTGACATTGGGCCGCAGCCCGATTCGGGTCATCAGCCGCGCGTCGATGGTGGGCACCGCGATGCCGGTGCTGGACACCATCACGATGGTGTCCACCTCGTGTGGTTCGATGTCCGCCTCGGCCAACGCCGAACGAATGGCGCGTTCGCCGAGGTCGACGGCGACCTCGAGATAGGCATCGTTCGCTTCGGTGAAGCCACTCAGCCGTGGGTAACGCGAGAGCGGCAGCGCGAGGCTGCGGTGATCGACCCCCGTCGTCTGCGCGAAGCGCATAAACCGCGGGTCGGCGAATTCGGTTAGCTCGCGGGCGACTTCGTCCTGGTCGTAGCGGTGCGAGGTGAAGGCCACCGCGGCGCCGGCGATGTGCGGCGCGCCGACGCCACGCTGGACGGCCCACGATGGGGATGTGAGATGCGATGTTGCAGTCATGCCTAATCCGACGACGGGCTCCGCTCAACGGTTCATCGGAGTGTCATCCAGGTGAGATGAACCACAGTCCTGCACTTAGGGTTAACCAAGCGAGAGGGAAGCCGGGGCAGCGGACCCACGCGCCTAGATTGTTTGCGCGGACCGGAATCGCGCTTGATCGTCGATGATCGTCACCGGGATGCCGTTGAGCGCGCCGTTGCCGGACGGCTCGTCGATAAACGTCGGCAGGGAAAGCACATTCGTGTTGGCGCCCGGGGAGCTGTTGGCCACCGCCATGCGGGTCCCCGGCTTGCCATGGCCCCAGCCGTGCGGCATCGACACCACCCCGGGTTTGATCGCGTCGGTGACCTCGACCGGCACTTTGATTTCCCCGGCGGCCGATTTCACGGTGACGACATCGCCGTCCTCGATGCCGCAGCGGGCCGCGTCATCGAGGTGAATCAGCAAAGTGCACCGGTCCTTTCCCTTCATCAGCGCCGGCACGTTGTGCAGCCAGGTGTTATTCGAGCGCAGGTGTCGGCGGCTCACCAGAACGAGCGGCTCGGCCGGTCGTTCCATCCGGGCGGCCAGCCTGGGCAGGTCGTCGAGCAGGTATTGCGGGGCGAGCCGGATCTTCTTGTCGGGGGTGCCCAGGATGTCCGGCAGCTGCGGGACCATCGGGCCGAAGTCGATGCCGTTCGGATTGGCCTTCAGTAGGTCCAGCGTGAGCCCGCCCGGGTTTTTCCCGTACTGGTCCCCGAAGGGTCCGGTTCGCAGCGTGAGGTCCAGCATGCGCTCGGGGCCGCCCCGGTCGTAGAGCTTGCGGATCTCCGCCCCGTCGACGCCGCGGGTGAAAGCCAGGTAATCGAAGAAGCCGTCGTCGATGGCCGTGACATCGACATCTTCGGCCGGCGTGCCAGTGCACAGGCCGGTCAGCCGGATCAGGATCTCCCATTCGTGTGGGCGATCCCCCGGATCGAACACCGGCGCCGAGTAATTCGCGATGCTGTGGATCGCAAAAAGCAGGATCAGGTCGTCGTGGTGGGGTTGTTCAAGCGGGGATAGGCCCGGCAAGATCACATCGGCGTGCCGCGTCGTCTCGTTGAGCCAAAGGTCAACGGAGATCATCGCTTCCAGCATCGGCAGGACTTCGTCGAGCTTGTCGCCGCCGGGGGTGGACAACACCGGGTTGCCGGCGACGGTGATGAGGGCCTTGAGCTGTCCTTCGCCCGGGGTGGCGATCTCTTCGGCCATGCAGGACACCGGCGCCTGGCCGAGCACTTCCTTTGCCCCGCGCACGCGGGTGTGCCAGCGGCCGAATTCCGGGAGGCCGCCTTCCAGGCCGGGCAGCGGTTGCGTGGTGATCGACCAGGCCGCCGGCTTGGGGAACATCGCTCCCCCGGCAACGTCGAAATGGCCGGTCAAGATGTTGATGACGTCGACCAGCCAGCTGGCGAGGCTGCCAAACTCCTGATTGCACAGACCGATTCGGCCGTACACCACCGCCTTTTCGGTGCCGGCGAGCTCGCGGGCCAAGAGCCGGATGCGGTCCTCGTCGATGCCGGTGACGGCGCTGACCCGGTCCGGCGGCCACTCCGCGGCGACCCGGCGCATCGTGTCAACACCGTCGACGTGTGGCGCGGGATCGATCAGGCCCTCGTCAAACAGCGTGTGCGCCACGGCCAGCAGCAGCGCGGCATCGGTCCCGGGCACGATGGGAAGCCACTCGTCGGCGCGCGCCGCGGTCTGCGTGCGCACCGGGTCGATCACGATCACCTTGCCGCGCTTGCGGATCCGGTCGATCAGACCCATCACATCGGGCGCAGCCAGCAAGGAACCTTGCGACGCGGCGGGGTTGGCGCCCATGATCACCATCAGGTCGGTGCGTTCGATGTCGGGCACCGGGAAGTTCCACCAAAGGCCGTACATCAGGTGCGACGACAGGTTTTTGGGCCACTGGTCGACCGTCCCCGGTGAATACGTGATCGGCATGCCGGACATGCCCATCAGCACACCCGCGTACCGGGCCAGTGAAAACGAGTGCGCCAGCGGGTTGCCGGTGTAGGCGGTGACCGCCCCGATTCCATACTTCTCGATCACCGGCGTCAGCAATTCGGTGCAGCGGCGGAACGCGGCGTCCCAGCTGACCTCCTGCCACTGGCCGTCGACCTTGATCATGGGCCGGCGGATGCGGTCCGGGTCGTCGTGGAGCGCCGCAAGTGAGACGCCCTTGGGGCAGATGTGTCCGCGGCTCCACACGTCGTCGCGGTTTCCCCGGATGCTGGTGACCCTGCCACCGTCGACCTGAATCTCCAAGCCGCACATGGCTTCACACAGGGGGCAGGTGCGCAGATGCCTGCCGTCTTCGCCCGTCGTCACCCACCCACTGTATTCCGCTACCGACCGTCGCGGAAGTGGCGATCCGGGTCAGGACGCCCAGGGGCCGATGCCGCCGGCCTTTTCGATGCGGATGCGGGTCAGGAACCCGGGCGGCGCGCCGTCCGGCGGGAATTTCATGTTCGGGTCCCCGAGGATCGGGTTGAGCTCCTCGAGAAGCTCGGGCGCGCCGCCCTCGACGATTCGTGCCGTGCCGGTGATCGAGAGGTACGGCCGCATCCCCGCGCTCGGCTCGTCGAGCGACACGATGGTGACGGCCACCCGCGGGTCGTTACGGACATTGCGAACCTTCTTGTGGGCGGCGAGGTGCGCGGTGACGAGTTCGTCTCCGTCGGGCGTCGACTGCAGAGCGACCCAGACCAGGCTGACCTGGGGGCTGCCGTCGGGGTTGAGGGTGACCAGGGTGGCGTCGGCACCCTTGCCGATCAGATCGCGGGCGGCGTCGTTCAGTTTCATGCGTGATGTGACGGCCCCGGGCCGGGATTCATTCCCGTGTGCGGAATAAGCATGAACGGATGGCGGGTTGGTGGTGCGTGGGGCGTCCCTTGAAACACATTTGAGTTTGACCAGTCAGCTGTACAAGCGCGACGCCCCGGCCCTAGCGTCGACGCAGTAGGTCTTCGGGAAGGGAGCTGGCGCGTTGAGCGACCAACGCCACCCGTCGGGCATCGATTATCTGCGAGATGAAGTCCTCAGCCGACTGGACGCGCAACCGTTCGAGGACTGGTCCCCCGCCCTGCTGCGGGCCCTGATCGCCGTCTTCGATCTCAATGGCGTGACACCGGCCGCCCCACAAGGCTTCCGGCCCCACATCGTGAGGTGACTTCTCAGAGCCGCTACCAAAGGGTCACCAGTTGATCGACCGAATCCTTGGGTAGCTCTCCGTCCACCACCGCGGTGACCGTCGCGTAGTTCAACGTGATGGCACCCTTGTGGTTGTCCAGGAACGCCGTGTCGGCGGCATCACGACCGGTGGCGATCCGCACCATCGACTGCCGCGGCGACAGGCACGTCGCGTCGACCACACGCCAGGCGCCGTCGACGAATGCCTCGGCCACCGCGTGGAAATCCATCGGCTGACATCCCGGCGCGTAGACCGCCACCAGCCGGGCGGGGACGTTCAGCGCGCGCAGCAATGCGATCACCAGGTGGGCGTAGTCACGGCACACCCCGGCGCCCGCCAGCAACGTGTCGGTGGCCCCGTCGATCGGATCACTGGAGCCGGGAACGTAATTCAGGCGCGTACCCACCCACGACGAGACCCTTTCGAGCAGCATCTCCGAGGTCGCATACTGCTGGAATTCTGTGGCGGCGAAGCCGAAGAATTTGTCGGCCTCCGCGTACCGGCTCGGGCGCAGATAGGTGATCAAGTCGATGTCGCGCACCGGCGGGGGCTCAGCTTGTCCGACCACCGTTGCAGAGTACGAAAGCGTGACGGTCCCGGTTTCGACCTCGATGGAATGGATCCTGGTGCCGTGCTCACCGACGATCTCGCGCGGCTGAATTGGCTTGCCGTCCAAGGTGATCGCCAGCGACTCGCTGACGTCGATACCCGGCTGCTGGGCCACCGTGACCTGGAATTCCAGGGTCGTCGGCGCCGTCACCTCGACTTCGATGTCGGCGCCGACGACACGTGTGAGATCGCTTGTTGTAATGACCGCCCCCTGCTTGCTCGCCACCTGCCTACGCTAGTCATCCAACACAAAGACCCGGCGATACGCAGCGCGAGAGCGCTCCTGGCGAGGAGTCACGACGGTGGAGACGTGGGAACTGGTCGCCCGTGAGCGAATCCGCGAGACGTTGGCGCGATACAACTGGTCCGGTGACGCGGGCCGCCTCGAGGGTCTTGCGGAGACCTTCTGCCCAGACGGCGTCCTCGAGATACGCGGATTCGAGCCGTTGCGCGGCCGATCCGCGATCATCACCTTCCTCGGCGGCATCACCGGGAACGTCGCCGCCGGCACCCGCGTCAAGCCCGTCGTCCGGCACAACCTCACCAACGTGCTGTTCACCGCGCTCGATGCCGATCAGGCGCAGGTCTCGTCGTACTTCACCGTGCTCACCAACATCGGCCTCGACCATTTCGGTCGTTATCGCGACACCCTGGTGCCCCACGGTGACGCCTGGCTGATCAAGCATCGCAAGGTGTCGACCGACTGGGCGGCGCCCGGGTCGACCATGGCAGGGCAGTCTCGCGGCGACTGAGTCCTGCGCCGAGATGAACGTCGGTGGCAATTTCGTTGAATGTCTTGCTCAAATGTTTGCCGCAGACCGCTCAACGGCTACAGATAGGAATCACACCTAGAGATTGCAGTCAACCGTGATTGCGTTCCCCGGTGGGGCCCGGGTTGAGCGCAGGTCACGTGACCAGCGGTCATGGCTGCACAATCGAGACGAGCGAAAATGCAACGACTGAGTGGATTAGACGCGTTCTTTCTGTACCTGGAATCCCCGAAGCAGCCGTTGAATGTTTGCTGCGTGTTGGAGCTGGACCCCGGTGACTTGCCCGGGGGCTACACCTTCGGCCGATTTCGCGAGGCGCTGTCGGCGCGGGTGGACGCGGTGCCGGAATTCCGCCTCAAGCTGGCCGACAACCAGCTGAACTTCGACCACCCGGTCTGGGTGGACGACGACGGTTTCGACCTGGCGCGGCATCTCCACCGGGTGGCCCTGCCGGCGCCCGGGGGATCCCGGGAGTTAGCGGAGATCTGCGGGCACGTCGCCGGGCTTGCGCTGGACCGTGATCGCCCGCTGTGGGAGATGTGGGTGATCGAGGGCCTGCACGGCGACGCGCTGTCGGTCGTCCTCAAGGCCCACCACGCCGTGATCGACGGGATCGGCGGGGCCAACCTGATGGCCCAGTTGTGCAGCACCGCGCCTGACGCCCCGGCGCCCGAACCCGCCGCCCGCGCGGGCGCGGCGCATCCCCTTCAGATCGCGGCGTCCGGCCTCATCGGGGCCGCGTTGCGGCCGTGGCGCCTTGCCAAAGTGGTGCCGGCAACCGCCCTGACGCTGGCGCAAACGATGCTCCGCGCCAGCGGCGGCGGGCACACGATGGCAGCCCCCTTCGCAGCGCCGCCCACGGCGTTCAACGGTCCGTTCACCCGGCGCCGAAACGTCGCCTTGACGACGCTTGACCTCGAGGACCTCAAGAAAGTCAAGAACAGGTTCGGAGTCACGATCAATGATGTGGTGACGGCGCTGTGCGCGGGGGCGCTTCGACAGTTCTTCTTGGACCGCAACGAACTATCGGACAGCCCGATGGTGGCCAGCGTGCCGGTCTCGGTGCGGGGCAAATCCGACCGGCCGGGCCGCAACCAGACCACCTGGATGCTCTGCCGGCTCGAAACCCACATCGACGATCCGGCCGAACGGCTGAGCAGCATCGCGCAGAGCAATGCCGCGGCCAAGGACCATGCCGCCGCCATGGGTTCCAGCCTGCTGCAGGACTGGACGCAGGTGGCCGGCCAGACCATGTTCGGCGCCGCGATGAAGCTGCTGCCCCGTATCCCGCTGCCCGACAAGCCGCCGCACAACCTGGTGCTGTCCAACGTGCCCGGGCCGCAGGAACAGCTCTACTTCATGGGCTGCCGGGTCGACGCCATGTATCCGCTCGGCCCGATCATCGCCGGTGCCGGACTCAACGTCACCGTCATGTCGCTCCACGGCCGACTCGGCGTCGGCCTCATCTCCTGCCCCGACCTGGTTGCCGACCTCTGGGACCTCGCCGATGCGTTTCCCGCGGCGCTCAAAGAGCTGCTCAATTGCAGCGAGCCCAGGCACGACCAGGCCTGAGCCACCAACCCTGTAGGGCCACGCCGCCGTGGCATGGCAAGGTGACACCCGTGGCAGACACCGTTACGCAGCAGGACCTGCGCGAAATCAGCACTCCCAAGGGCGCTTTGCGCTACTACGACAGCGGCCCGGAATCCGCTCCGGTGTTGCTGTTCCTGCACGGCTCGGGACCGGGCGTCACAGGGTGGCGCAACTTCCGCGGCATACTGCCCGCGTTCGCCGAGCGGTTCCGCTGCCTGATCCTGGAGTTCCCCGGCTTCGGCGTCAGCGACGATTTCGGCGGCCACCCGATGGTCACCGCCTTCGGCACCGTGTCACCGTTCCTGGACGCGCTCGGTGTCCAGCGGGTGCACATTGTCGGGAACTCGATGGGTGGCGGCGTCGGCATCAACTTCGCCACCCACAACGCGGACCGCGTCCACCGGTTGGTGACCATCGGCGGCATCGGGACCAACATCTTCAGCCCGAGCCCCAGCGAGGGCATCCGGCTGCTGCAGGAGTTCGTCGAGGACCCAACCCGCCAGCGGCTGGTGGACTGGCTCAAGTCGATGGTCTACGACCAGGCGCTGATCACCGAGGAACTCGTCGAGGAACGCTGGGAGCTGGCCACCGACCCGGCCACGCTGGCCGCCGCGCGCCGCATGTACGGGAAGGCGGCCTTCGCCGCCATGAACGCCGCGATGGCCGCCTCCGACCGCCCGCTGCCATGGGCCGTCATGCACAAGTTGACCGCGCCCACCCTGCTGACATGGGGACGCGACGATCGGGTAAGCCCGCCGGACATGGCGCTCATCCCGATGCGCACCATCCCCAACGCGGAGCTGCACATCTTCCCCAACTCCGGCCACTGGGCGATGATCGAAGCCCGGGAGGCGTTCGAGAGCACCGTGCTGGCGTTTCTCTCGCGCTAGTGGATTCGCGAGCGCGGCTTAGCCGGGCGAAGCGGGTCGCCACCATCAGGACTAGACCGACCCGGCCAGGCCTCTGCTCAACAGGTCGTGCGCGTCGGGATTGCCGTCCAGGACACGGGTGGTACGGACGTCGATCCGCCACTGACCGTCGATCCGCCGCAGCGTGAAGTGGTTTGCGGCGCAACGCCATACGCGATAACCCTCTCCGTCGCGAACCAGGACCAAGGACTCGCACACCGCCACTGCCGAGTCGCCGGTGACCGTGACGACGCAGGGCCCGAGAAAGTGGCCGCATCCCTTCGCCACCAGGTTCTGGTGGGCCGACGAGCTCACCATGGCGTGCACCTCCGCCCGGCCCTCCATGCGCCAGCCGTCGACGTCGTAGATTCCGTCGTGCGCCCACAACCGCGCGGCCGCATCGGGATCCCCTGCGTCGACCGCCGGACCGTACGAGGCGATCAGCCGCGCGATATCGCGTTCGTCCTCGAGCCGGCGCAGCCGAGCCGCCAACTCGTCGAGGTCGGTCATGGTTGCTCCTCATCGTCGGGATCGCGGCAGCGGACACTACCAGCCCCCCACACGCTAGGGCGGACGGCTTGAGCATCAAGGGCTGACGGGCTTCAATCCGTAGCGGGGTAACCGCAACGGCCCATGGGGGTTTGCTCAATCTATGAATCAGGCGACCCGAACATTTTGATCGAAACCCCCTAACAGCCGCGATCACTATTTACATGTTCTTTACGCGGATCCATCTCAAGTTGCTGGCCCCTTGACCGCGGGTTAGGTTGGTCGGGTTTGCAGTCGCGGCCAGCGTCGGTCGGCGGCCTTCCTCGCGGAAAACCGCGAAGCATCCATTCGTCACGTGCGTGAAAGGGGTTGCGCGTGCGACAGCTTTCACCTCTGCGGGTGGTGTCGACGGGACTCGGGGCCGCCGCGGGACTAGGCGACGCGGTCGGCAGGCTGGCGACCGCCGGCCTCGACGTTGTCGCGCTGCCGGTCCGGGTGGGCGCACAGGTGCTCTCGGGTGAGCTCTCCCGCTCCACGCTGACCCGGCGGTGCGGCCGCGGCGACGGTCGGGTGTGGATCGAGGTGCGCGGCCTCGACGGCACGGACGGTGCGGCACGTGGGCGCGCCGCCGTTGATGCGCTGCGGGCACAGCCCGGCGTCACGCAGGTCAGCCTGAACCGTCCGCTGTCGCGGGTGGTCGTCGAGATCGACGACGGCGTGTCGCTCGACGCGCTCTTCTCCGCGCTCGACGACGCCGAACGTGCCTGCGGTGTAAGCGATTCCACGCGTGCCGACAGCTTGCCCGGTGACGGGCTGCTGTTGGCCACCCGCGGCGCGATGGTGGCCGTCAACGCGGCCGGGTTCGCGGTCGCGGTCGCGGGCCGGGCGTTGCGGATGCCGGCGGCCCCGATCGCCGTCGAGGCCGTGTCGGCGATCGCGAATCATCAACCGTGGCTGCGTCGCCTGGTCGAGGGCGGGATCGGCCCCGGTGCAACGGACACCGCGTTGTCGGTGTTCAGCACCGCCGCGCATGTTGTCACGCTGTCGCCGGCGAAGCTCTCAGTCGACCTGGCGATGCAGGCGTTCAAGGCCGCCGAGTGCCGGGCCGCGGCGCGGGCGTGGGCCCGTTATGAGCCGGAGTTGGCCCGGCATGCCGACGAGTCGGAGCTGCACCGTTCCCTGCGCCCGGTTCCCGCACCGGCCGGTCCTATCGAACGCCATGGGAAGCGCGTGGCGTGGGTGCAGATGATCGGCGTCAGCCTGACCGGGGGCATCACCCGCAACGTCACCATGGCGTCGAACGCGGCGCTGGCGGCCTCGCCGAAGGCGATGCGCACCACGCATGAGGCGTTCGCGGCCACGCTCGGGCGAGGCTTGGCAGACCGGCACGCGGTGCTTCCGCTGCGGCCGGAAAGTCTGCGCCGGCTCGACAAGGTAGATGCACTGCTGATCGATCCGCGAGTGCTCTGTGGCGCTCAGATGCGCGTGGTCCGCGTCCGCGGCGCGCGCGACGACGACTTGCCGACGGCTTGGGCCGCTGCGCAGGAGCTGCTCGACGACGGCCCGGCCCCGGGCTGGCACCGGATTTCCGCGACCTCCAACGACGAAGTCGATGGCGGCGGGGCGGTAGAGGCGCTCATCGCTCCGGCCCCACACCCTCTCGCGTCGGCGTTGATCACCCGCGCGCGCGACTCCGGTGCGCGCCTGGTGTCCGTTGACACCGACCTGCTCGGTGACCTGCGTCCCGCCTTCGATGACGTCCACGCGGTTGGCGGCGGCGACATCGAAGGCGCGCTCGCCGATGCGGTGTCCGCGCTGCAACGGGACGGGCATACCGTTGCTGTTCTGTCTTCATTTGGCGCGCAAGCCCTTTCGGGCGCCGACGTGGCGCTGGGGATAAGGCCGGACGCGGATGCTCCGCCGCCCTGGACTGCCGACCTGATGCTCGACGACCTGGCCGGAGCGTGGCGGGTGCTGCATGCGTTACCGGCGGCCAGGAGGGCGAGCCAGCAGGGCATCGCGATCTCAGTGGGCGCATCGGCGCTGGGCGCGTTGTTCATGGTGCCCGGGGTCCGCCGGTTGCGCGGGCCCGGCCCGGTGACCGTCGGCGCCGTCGCGGGGCTGCTGTCGGGATACTTGTTGGCGCTCGGCACGATTCGCACGCCCGTGCCCCGGCCCGCGCCCGCGTTCGAGTGGCACGCGATGTCGCCAGAGCGGGTCCGCGAAGTGCTGGCGGCGCTAGGCGATCCCGACAACCTTTCTACCGCGCCGGATTCCGCGCAAGACGGCGCACGGTTCCCCGCCGCGGCGTGGGAATTCGCCAGGGCCGCCGTCGCCGAGCTGACCGGTGACCCGTTGACGCCAATCCTCGGATTGTGTTCGGCGGCCACCGCGGTGTTGGGGTCACCGACCGACGCGGTGCTGGTCGGCACCGTGCTGACCGGGAACGCGCTGCTGTCGACCGCCCAACAGCTTCGGGCCGAGAACCGGCTGAACCGCCTGCTCGCTCAGCAGACCCCACCGGCCCGCGTGGTCACCCAGGGGCCCGACGCCGCGCGCGGCTACCGCGAAGTTGTCATCGAGCAGCTGCGGCCCGGCGACGTGATCGAGGTACGCAGCGACGAGGTGGTGCCCGCCGACGCTCGGGTGATCGACGCACACGACCTCGAGGTCGACGAATCGTCGCTGACCGGTGAATCCCTGTCGGTCCAGAAGCAGGTCGAGGCCACGCCCGGGGCCGAACTGGCCGAGCGACGCTGCATGATCTACGCCGGTACCACCGTGGTGGCCGGCACCGCGGTCGCGCTGGTCACCGCCGTCGGGGCCGACACCCAGAGCCGCCGCGCGGCCGAACTGGCGTCCGGTGAACTGCCGACCGTCGGACTGCACCATCAACTCAGCCAGCTGATGCGCCGGGCGTTCCCCTTCAGCGCGGGCGGCGGCATCCTGGTCGGCGCGCTCGGCCTGCTGCGGGCCGGCGGTCTGCGCCAAGCCCTCAGCAGCGCCATCGCGGTCGCCGTGGCGGCCGTCCCCGAGGGCATGCCCCTGATGGCCACGCTCGCCCAATCCGCGTCGGCGCAGCGGCTGGGCGAATGCGGGGCGCTGGTGCGGGTGCCGCGCGCGGCCGAGGCGCTTGGTCGTGTCGAGGTGGTCTGCTTCGACAAGACCGGGACGCTGAGCGAGAACCGTCTTCGCGTCGCCGAGGTGCACGCGTTCGCGGGCCATTCCCGCGATGATGTCCTGAGGGGCGCCGCCCAGGCCGCACCGGCGGACGACGGCAATCCCCACGTCCACGCCACCGACGAGGCCATCATCAAGGCGGCGGACGCGGTGGCGGGGTCCGGTTCACGACCCGAGCCCGACGCGCACCTGCCGTTCCGGTCCGGCCGGGCGTTTTCGGCCTCGGTGACGGGCACGCAGTTGACCGTGAAGGGCGCACCGGAAGTGGTCTTGGCGGCGTGCCGGGAAGCCGGCGCGGAGGTGGAGGACGCGGTAGCGGCCCTGACGACGGCCGGGCTGCGGACCATCGCGGTGGCCCAACGACGCCTGAGCGCGGCACAGGCGGCAGCGTTGCGGCAAGACCCCGACAGCATCACCGGATTGTGCGAGACGGGATTGACGCTCACAGGATTCCTGGGCCTCTCGGACACCCCGCGCCCCCAGGCGCCACAGTTGCTGGCCGACCTGGCCGCCCGAGGCGTGGCCATCCGGCTGATCACCGGCGACCATCCCGTAACCGCCACCGCCATAGCACGCGAACTGGGGGTGTCGGTGAGCGCCGACCAAGTGATCACCGGGTCCGAATGGAACGCGCTGTCACGCCACGATCAGCAGCGCGCGGTCTCCGAGCGGGTGATCTTCGCCCGGATGTCACCGGAAAACAAGGTGCAGGTCGTCCAGACGCTCGAGCGCGGCGGGCGGGTGTGCGCCATGGTCGGCGACGGCGCCAACGACGCCGCCGCGATCCGGGCCGCAAGCGTCGGCGTCGGTGTGGTCGCCCGCGGCAGCGACTCCGCCCACACGACCGCCGACCTCGTCCTCACCGACGGCCGCATCGAGACGCTGACGGCCGCCATCGACGAGGGACGCCGACTGTGGCGCGGCGTCCAGGCGGCCGTGGCCGGCCTGCTCGGCGGCAACGCCGGCGAGGTCATCTTCTCGGTCATCGGGACGGCCCTCACCGGCACGTCGCCGCTGAACACCCGGCAGTTGCTTCTGATCAACATGCTCACCGACGCGTTGCCCGCGACCGCGGTCGCCGTCAGCACGCCCGCCGGGCCGGTGCAACGCGTCGGCCGCGGCATCGACGAACTCGCGCTACGGCGAACCGTCGTCGCGCGGGGGGCGCTCACCGCCACCGCCGCCACGACGGCCTGGGTGATGGCCTCGGTCACCGGGCTACCGCAGCGGGCATCCACTGTCGCGCTGATCTCATTGGTCGGCGTCGAGCTCGGCCAGACCGTGGTCGACTCCCACGCGCCCCTGGTGCTACTCACCGCCGCCGGCTCCTTCGCAGCATTCACCGCGATGATCAGCACCCCGGGAATCAGCCAACTCCTGGGCTGCACACCGGTCGGCCCCTTGGGCTGGACGCAGGGGCTGGGCACCGCCGCGGCCGCCGTCCTCGCCGTCGCCGCCACCAACCGGTTGCGGTTGGGCGGCCGGGACGAAGAGTCACCACTCACCGATGACCCGCAACTCGACGAGCCCGCCGAGGCTGCCCCACCACCACCGCAGCACAGCGGATCCCGGGCGCCGCATACCGCGGTCCTGACGGCTCCCGCGAAGACCGCGCGTGCGCTGAAATTGGTGGACCAACACCAACATCGGATTTCGGCAGACGCCGTCACCGATCGCCCGTGAATCCCTCAGTCACGGTCACCGCGCGGCGTTATGAACACGCCTTCCGCGGCGACCGTGATTCCTTGGCTACCGGTGATCTGCCCCTTCGCAAAGGTTTTCACGCCCTCGACGCGGTCGACCCACGCTTCTACCCGCACCAGACCTAACGGAGTCCCCCGGACATAGCGCAGCGTGAGCGTGCCGGTGTAGGCCGGTCGGCCGGGTTGGTGCGCGGTCGCGCCCAGGACATGGTCGAGGACCAAAGCGCACACTCCGCCATGGACATGTCCCGGAGGCCCTTCGTAAGCGGCGCCCAGTGTGATTTCCGTCCATACGGCACCACCGGCGTCGCGGTGAATTACCAGCGGAGGTGCGACCGGGTTGCGTGCGCCAATCATGACGTTGCCGGAGGTCACGGGTTGGCCGTCGAACGGATGGCGAACACCGAATGAGCCCGGCATGAGGCTTTCGCTCAATTGCTCTACCGCGCAATCAATGTGCGTCTTCGCCGCCGCAACGGTACCGGCGCCGGCCTCGGTGCGGATGGTCGCCTCAATCAGTCGGCGAACGGACCGGGCGAGCGGTTCATACGCCGGTGCGCCGCTGCCCTCGTCTCCCATCATCCCCACCATCCCTTGCTGCGCGAAGTGCGCGGCCCGCGCGAGCACGGTTGATCGCGCCACCCCCACGAGCGTGGTGACCGTTTATCCGGTCGCGTGCTCATGTCGCCTTCTGCGAGAGGCCGGCGTCTACGACGAGCTGGGTGCCCGTGATGTAGCGGGCCTCCTCGGAGGCCAGGAACACCACCGCATTGGCGACGTCGACGGGCTCTACCCACGGCACCGGCAACAGGTTGCGCGCCCGCAGCACCTCCGCGGCATCCGCGGCGGTCGGGTTTTCGAGATCCGGGCGTAAGCGCCGAAACGTCGTGTCGTTGAGAACCATCGGGGTCGCGACCGGCCCGGGATGAACAGTGTTGACCCGGATGCCGGAAGGCCCGAGCTCGTTCGCCAGGGTGCGCGCCAGCCCCACCACCGCGTGCTTGCTCGCGGTGTAATGCGCGGTATTTGGCGTCCCGCGAAGACCATTGGTCGAACTGACGATCACGATGGCGCCACCCTCGCCCATGCGCGGTACGCCGGCTTTGACCGTGTGCCATACGCCGGTCAGGTTGATGTCGAGCGTGCGATGCCAGTCCTGGGGGTCAAGTTCCCATGTCCGCCCGCCGGCAAGATGAATTCCGGCATTCGCGACGACGATGTCGAGTCGCCCCAGTGCCGCGACGCCGTTGGCTACGGCGCTCGATACAGCCTCCAAGTCGCTCACGTCGGCAACGCCCATCACGCAGCGTCGACCGCGGCTTTCGACATCCCTTGCAGTGTCGAGCAACTCGTCGCTCGTCGCGGCGGCATCGAGCGCGATCACATTTGCGCCCTCGTCGGCGAAGCGCTGACAATGCACCCGTCCCGTGCCCTTGGCGGCGCCGGTGACCAACACTACCTTGCCAAGCAGTCTTTTCATCGCGGCATCTTAACCAGATCGAAGCCCGGGTAACCGGCCCTGGCCACCTCGTCGCAGATGTCGTTATAGGTCGCGAAGCCGCCGACGAATAACATGAATCCCCTTGGCTTTCCAGGCACGTTGGCGCCCATGTACCAGGACTCCGCCTTGGTGAACAGCGTGGCCCCGGCGAGTCGGGCGCATTCGGCTCCCCAGCCGTCGACGGCATCGCGGGTCGCTTCGATCGCGGCCAACCCGTGGTCATCGAGGTAAGCAATTGTTGCGGCGGTCCAATTGACCTGCGCCTCGGCATGCAGCACCATGTTCGCCAGCACTGCGGGCGCCCCGGGACCGGAGATCAGGAACAGGTTGGGAAATCCGTCGACGCCCAGCCCCAGGTAGGTGCGCGGTCCCTGGGCCCAGTCGTCCCGCAAGCGATGACCGCCGCGTCCGATGATGTCGATCTTGGCCAACGCACCGGTGAGGGCGTCGAAACCCGTTGCCAGCACGATCATGTCGACGTCGTAGTGCGCGCGAGCGGTTCTGATCCCGGTGGTGTCGACGGATTCGATCGGTGTGTCGCGCACGCTGATGAGCGACACGTTCGGCCGGTTGAAGGTGCTGAAGTAGTTGCTGTCGGTGCAGATCCGCTTCGTACCGATCGGGTGATCATTGGGAATAAGCAGGTCCGCCAGCGCGGGGTCGTCGATGACCGCGCGCACCTTCTCCACGTAGAACTGTCGGGCCTCGTCGTTGGCCGCCAAGTCTGTCATCTGGTCGGGGAACGTCTTTGAGAACAGCACGCCGCCCAGCTGCCAACGCTTATTGAACGCCGCGCGACGTTCGTCCGGTGTGAACTCCATCGTCGGCTTCGGCGCCGTAATGTGTGGTGACCCGCCGCTGCTGCGCCACGAGAGCCGCCGCCGTTCTGCGTAGTTCGCCTTGATATCGTCGAGTTCCCGTTGGCTCAGCGGCTTGTTGCCGGCCGGGACACTGTAGTTGGGCGTGCGCTGGAAGACAAAGAGATGCTTGGCGCGTTCGGCGATGATCGGAATCGATTGAATGCCAGACGAACCGGTGCCGATAACGGCGACCCGCTTTCCCGCAAAATTGACGAGCTGCTGTGGCCACGCGGCGGTGTGGTAGATCTCGCCCGCGAACGAATCGAGGCCGTGGAAGTTCGGCGTCAGAGCGGCTGACAGCGGGCCCGTCGCCATCAGGCAGAACCGGGCGGACAGCACGTCATCGCCGTCGGTGGTAACCACCCAGCGCAGCGTGGTTTCGTCGAGCGCCGAGGCGACGACGCGGCTGCGGAATGTGATGTCGCGGCGCAGGTCGAGTTTGTCGGCCACCCAGTTCAGGTACGCGAGGATCTCCGGCTGGGCGGCGTACTTCTCGGTCCAGTTCCACTCTTGCTGCAGTTCATCTGAGAACGAATAGCAGTAATCGACGCTTTCGACGTCACAGCGCGCCCCCGGGTATCGGTTGTAGTACCAGGTGCCTCCCAGCTCGGGCGCCGCCTCCAGGACCCGCACGGACAGTCCCTGACTGCGGAGCTTGTGCAGGGCGTAGAGGCCGGCGAACCCGGCGCCGACCACGACAACGTCGACCAGCTCCGCGCTACCCACAGGCAGGGACGGTATGTCCTGCCAGCTCGACCGCCGGGGCCGGTTCCCGGTCACCGGACACTGCCGTGACGTTGTCCCGGCCATCGGGCGCGCACGTTGGCGGGCACGTTCTCGGAGGCAGACGATCCCCCGCATGGCGGAGGTTGCGCGGCTGGAGGTCGACGTGCGTGGTCGGCGTCACCGGCTTCGTTGGCCACCCGATCAGACGCTCGTCGACGTGTTGCTCGGTGCGGGCATTGATGTGCCCCACTCGTGCCGGGAGGGCCGCTGCGGGTCCTGTGTGGCGACGGTCGTCGAGGGCGAGGTCGACACGATCGTGAACGACATCCTCGAGCCAGGCGACAGGCTGGACGGACTGATCCTGGCGTGCCAGGCCCGGCCCGTGAGCGCCGCATTGTGCATTGAATTCTGAGCGCTTTTGCTTCCGCTCATCGGGAAGGGCTTCGGCTGAGGCACGAACTGCGGTAGACCATTACTAAGCCCCAGACGTAAAGGACACCAACATGAGCGAACGGGTACTCGACCGGGTCGTGGCGATGGCGGACCAGTTGCGCGACCAGGCCCCCGAGGCCGAGCGGATCGGCCGGCTCACCGATGACACGGTCAAGCAGATGAAGGGCGCCGGCCTGATCCGGCTGCTGCAAACCAAGCAATATCAGGGATTCGAGGTCCATCCCCGCGAGTTCGCCGAGACGACGATGGCGACCGCGGCGCTGGACCCGGCGGCCGGCTGGATTGTCGGCGTGGTCGGCGTGCACCCCTACCAGTTGGCCTACGCCGACCCGAGGGTCGCCGCCGAAATCTGGGCCGACGACGTCGACACGTGGATGGCCTCGCCGTACGCCCCGCAGGGGGTGGCCAAACCCGTCGACGGCGGCTACCTCTTCAACGGCCGCTGGCAGTTCAGCTCGGGCACCGACCACTGCGACTGGATCATCCTGGGCGCGATGCTGGGCGACGACAAGGGCATTCCGATCATGCCGCCGCAGATGCTGCATATGATCCTGCCGCGCAAGGACTACGAGATCGTCGAGGACTCGTGGAACGTGGTGGGGCTGCGTGGAACCGGCTCCAAGGACGTCATCGTCAAGGATGCGTTCGTCCCGTCCTACCGGACGATGGACGCGACGAAGGTGATGGACGGCACCGCCCAGCGCGAGGCCGGCATGACCGAGCCGCTGTATCTGATGCCGTGGTCGACGATGTTCCCGCTGGGCATCTCGGCGGCGACGATCGGCATCGCCGAGGGGGCCCTGGCCGCACACCTGGACTACCAGCGCGAGCGCGTCGGCGCCACCGGCACCGCGATCAAGGACGACCCCTACGTCATGTTCGCCATCGGCGAGGCGGCCGCCGACATCAACGCCGCACGCCAGGAACTGCTGGCCAACGCCGACCGCATCTACGACATGGTCGCCGCAGGCAAGGAGGTGTCGTTCGCCGACCGCGCGGCCGGTCGACGCACCCAGATCCGTGCGGTGTGGCGCGCGGTGGCGGCGGTCGACGAGATCTTCGCCCGCTCGGGCGGCAACGCGGCCCGGATGGACAAGCCGCTGCAACGGTATTGGCGCGATGTCCATGTCGGCCAGCTGCACGCCATCCACATGCCGGGCACGACCTATCACGCGTCGGCGCTGAGTTCGCTGGGTATCGATCCGCCCGAGGGCCCACTGCGGGCTTTGATCTAGGAGAACACGTTGACCGACCTGAAAAGCCTGGGCTACATCACCATTTCGACGAACGACATCGACCGCTGGCGACAATTCGCCTTCGGTGTCCTGGGTTTCGCCGAGGGCAAGGGTCCCGACCCCGAGGCGCTGTACCTGCGGATGGACGAGCGCGCCGCCCGGCTCATCGTGGTGCCCGGTGAGACCGACCGGGTGTTGACCGTCGGCTGGGAGGTCCGTGACCGCCCGGCGCTGCAACGGGTCAAGGCGACCCTGGACGCCGCGGGGACCCCGTTCAAGCAACTGTCCGCCGACGAGGCCGAGGCCCGCCGCGTGGAAGAGGTGATCACGTTCGAGGACCCGGCCGGCACCACGCTCGAGGTCTTCCATGGCGCGGTGCTCGACCACAGCCCCGTCGTCACCCCGTTCGGCGCGAAATTCGTCACCGGCGATCAGGGCATGGGCCATGTGGTGGTGCCGGCGATGGACCCGGGCGGGCTGTTCGACTTCTACACCGAGGTGCTGGGTTTCCGCGCCCGCGGCGCGTTCCGGGTGCCGCTGCCGAAAGAGTTTGGGCCCGTGCGGGTTCGCTTCCTGGGCATCAACGAACGCCACCACAGCCTGGCGATCGTGCCTGCCGCACATCAGCGCGACCCGCGCCTGGTGCACATCATGGTGGAGGTCGACAGCCTGGACGCCGTCGGCCAGGCTCTGGACCGCGTGAACGCCGAGGGCTTCCAGCTGTCCTCCACGCTGGGCCGGCACACCAATGACAAGATGGTGTCGTTCTACGTCCGCGCGCCCGGCGACTGGGACATCGAGTTCGGTACCGACGGCATGCGCGTCGACGAAACCTATTACACCGCAGAGGAAATCACCGCCGACAGCTACTGGGGCCACCAGTGGATCGGCGAAATGCCCGCGGCCATGCGGCTATGACGCCGGATACCGAGGTCACGCCGGTCCCGGCCGCATCAATCACGTCGTGGGATGACGAGGCCGACGTGGTCATAGCCGGCTACGGGGTGGCCGGCGCCGCCGCGGCGGTGGAGGCGGCACGCTCCGGCGCCGACGTGCTGGTGTTGGAACGCACCGGGTCCTGGGGCGGGGCGGCGGCGATGGCCGGCGGGTTCATCTACCTCGGCGGGGGCACGCCCTTGCAAAAGGCTTGTGGCTTCGACGATTCCGTCGATAACATGGCGGCTTTTCTCAACGTCGCGATGGGGCCCGGCGCCGACGAGAAGCGGATCGGCGACTACTGCGCCGGCAGCGTCGCCCACTTCGACTGGCTGGTCGGCTGCGGCGTTCCGTTCAAAGCGGAGTTCTTTTCCGAGCCCGGCTGGGAACCGATGGGTGACCAGGGCCTGATGTACAGCGGCGGCGAAAACGCGTACCCCTTCAACACGATCGCCTCCCCCGCCCCGCGGGGGCACGTCCCGCAGATGTCGAACAAGAAGCAGGGCGAAGCCAGCGCGGGTTACATGCTGATGAAGCCGCTCGTCGAGACGGCCACCGCCGCCGGCGCACGCGCACTCTACGACGTGCGGGTCCAACGCCTCATCGTGGAAGCGGACGGCAGGGTGGTCGGGATCCGCGCGCGCCAGTACGGCAACGACATCGCGGTCCGTGCCCGCACGGGCGTGGTGCTTGCGACCGGCAGCTTCGCCTACAACGACGCGATGGTGGCCCGTTACGCCCCGCGAATCGCGGGCCGCCCGGCCGCATCCATCGAGCAGCACGACGGACAGGCGATCCGCATGGCCCAGGCGTTGGGCGCCGACCTGGCGCACATGGACGCCACCGAGGTCGCGATCTTCATCGACCCCCAGCAGCTGGTGCGCGGCATCCTGGTCAACGGCCGCGGCCAGCGCTACGTCGCCGAGGACACCTACCCGGGCCGCATCGGCCAGCTCACGCTCTACCAGCAGGACAACATCGCGTTCCTGATCATCGACGACGACGCCCAGCAAGAGGCGATGGCGTCGTGGTCCCCGAAATTCATGCTGCGCCCGGCGACCTGGGTGGCCGACAGCGTCGCCGACCTGGAACGCGACATGGGCCTGGCGCCGGGATCCCTGCAGGCGACCGTCGCGGCCTACAACGAGGGCGCCGCCCGGGGCGAGGACCCGCTGCTGCACAAGAAGCCGGAGTGGTTGAAGCCCATCGGTTCTCCGGTCGGCGCCATCGACTTGCGGGAGAACACCGGCGGTTTCACCCTGGGCGGCCTGGCCACCACGCTGGACGCCGAGGTGCTCCACGTCAGCGGAGATCCCATCCCCGGTCTCTTCGCCGCCGGGCGCTGCACCGCCGGACTGGCCGCGTGGGGCTACGCCAGCGGTATCTCGCTCGGTGACGGCAGCTTCTACGGCCGCCGCGCGGGCCGGTCCGCGGCCAAGGGCTGAGCCCAGCCGCATACCTCACCGCCGCCGCCACACAGCCCCACGCCCCCGACGCCCCGGGCCGCTACGCGTGACAAGCGCCATACCGGTGTGCTAGGAATATATTCCTAATAGGAATATATCGGTCAGGCACATTGGAGGATCGATGTCAGGTATCGCCGAACCCGCCACCCCCACGGCCGTCATCGACCGCATATCGCTGGTTCTCGACGCATTCGAGGGTCCGGGGCGGCTCACCCTGGCGCAGATCGTCAGGCGCACCGGCCTGCCGCGCTCGTCGGCGCATCGGATGCTCGAACGCCTGGTGCAGCTGCGCTGGCTGCGCCGCAGCGGTCGCGACTACGAGTTGGGCATGCGACTCGTCGAACTCGGATCGCTCGCCGTGCATCAGGACCGGCTGGTGCGGGCGGCCGGCCCGTTGCTGGGTGAATTGCACCGCGCCACCGGCCTTGTCGTGCACCTGGCCGTGCTCGACGGCCCCGACGTTGTGTACCTGGACAAGATCGGTGACCAGAGAATCCCCACCCGGGTGGGTGGTCGCCAACCCGCCCACTGCACCGCAGTCGGCAAGGCGATCCTCGCCTATCGCGACGAGGATGCCGAAATCGATCTGCGGGTTCGGAAGACGAGATACTCGATCTCCAGCGGCACCCAGCTGGCCGTCGAGCTAGCCAAGGTGCGGGCCCACGGCGTCGCGTTCGAGCGCGAGGAGTCACTGCTCGGCTTCGGCTGCGTGGCGGCACCGATCGGCGGCCCGGGTGAGGCGGTGGCCGCCGTGTCGGTGTGCGGTCCAATGAACCGCATGATGTTCGACCAGCGACTGACGGCCCCGGTGCGCATGACCGCGATGGGCATCTGGCGCAACGTCGAAGACGGCCCGCAACGCGTCGCTCCAACCCTGCAGCCGCTGCGCCCGCTGCGTCCCGCAGGTCCGGCGACGCGGCCCGCCCTTCAGTACGCGTGAACGCTTGCACATGTCGGGCGGCCACGTCTTCGTGATCGACCGGGTGGTTACCCGGCCCGGCTGCGCTCGACGGTTCGTCGACGCCTACCTCGCCGAGTACGCCCCCGGCGCACGGGAGCGCGGAATGACGTTGCGCGATGTTCTGGTCAGCCCACCGATCTGGTTCGATGACGAAACCAACATCGTGACGATCACCTGGACGCTGCCCGACGTGCGGGCGTGGTGGGAGATGACGTGGAAGGGCAGGCCGGACCCGGCCCTCGGCGAATGGTGGTGCAACATAGCCGAACTCGTGCATGAGCGATCCCGATCGTTCGCCGCGGCCCCCGAGGACGTGGACCGACTTTGCGATGTTTAGCGTCACCAGGTTGTTAGACGTTGTCGAGGACGAACGCGACCGGATTCTCACCGCGTTGCGGGCGGCCGCCCGCAACGCCCGAGCGTTGCGCTGGGTGGTGCAGCCGACTTTGCCGGGGGCGCGTAACGGCGGAGACATCTTGCTGCACCTGAGGTTCGATGCCGAAGACCGGGCCGGCCTAGCCCTGAGGCGATTGACCCCTCTCCTCACCGACTTCGCAGTCACCCGGGTCAACGGTGCCAACTATCGGGGCAGGCCCGTTCGCCGCAGCGAAACCCCGGGCACGGTGTACCGCGCACTGTTACTTCGGGTGTCCCCCGACACGCCGGGCGCGATCGTCGCCCGCTTCGAGCACGAACTGTCATCGATGGCGCGTTATGTCTCGTCCATCCGCGCATGGCAGCTGAGCCGGGTGTCCGAGGGCGTCGGAACCTCCGCCTGGACCCACGTGTTCGAGCAAGAGTTCTCCGACGTCGACGGGCTGTTGGGGCCGTATTTGATGCATCCGATCCACTGGGCCGTCGTGGACCGCTGGTTCGACCCCGAGTGTCCCGACGTCATCATCCACGACCGCGTCTGCCACAGCTTCTGCGCCTGCGACGACCGGGTTCTCACCTGACCAAAGAGCGGCGTGGAGGCGGCGAGCTAGAGCCCCGCCGCCCGGATATTCGGGTTGGCCGTCGGCGGTGGCGGCAGCGGCGGCAGCACCGCGGTTCCATCCAGGCTGTGCACGGGCAGTTGCTGCGACCACGGAAAGTGCAGGCTGAACGCGACTAGCCCGGTGCGCTCGGCGGCGGGCAGGTGACACATCGCCAGCACGGTCTCGGCCAGGTATTCCACCGGCTCGGTCGGGAACCCATTCGGAATGAGCTGGGCCGCACCGGGAGTGCGGACGGCCGTCGATGGGCCTACGCAATTCACCGCGATGTTGGCATCGAGCAATTCGGCGGCGACGCCCTGGGTGAAGCGATGCAGCGCGGCCTTGCATGACGCGTAGATCACGTCGCCCGAGGTCTTGTTGTAGTCGCGATACGGTCGCACCGGGGCGACGCCGGTCACCGAGCCGATGTTGACGATCCAGCCTGCGCCCTGCTTGCGCATCTGCGGCACAGTCGCTTTCGTCAAGACGAACGGCGTGCGCAGGTAGTGCTCTACCGTGCGGTCGAACATTTCCAGACTCATGTCCTCCACGAGGGAGTAATCCGCGAAACCGGCGTTGTTGACCAGGATGTCGATGCGGCCGGCGCGGTCGAGCACCGCGTCGATCAGCCCGTCGCGCTGCGCGGCATCCTCGAGATTGGCCGCGACGGCGAATGCCTTCCCGCCGGCGGCCTCGATCAACTCGACCGTCTCGCCGACGGTGCCTGGAAGCGTGGTGCCCGCCCCACCGCGGATGGACGACGACACGGCGTGTGAACGGGCCGTGACTGCCACGGTGGCGCCTTCGGCAGCCAAGCGCTGGGCGATCGCCCGGCCGATCCCGCGGCTACTGCCGGTGACCAAAGCCGTCCTGCCGGAGAGCAACTCGCTCATCGCAACTCGAAATCGTCCTCAACGGGTGCACGGTGATCACGCCATACGTCGAGCAGCCGATATGGGAAGGCCGTCACGATCCGCCCGCCGCCCGACCGGTAGTACGTGTGCGCGGACGGGGTGTGACACCACACCGTGCCCTGCATCGTCGCGTCGATGTCGGCGACGTAGTCGTCGTAAGCGCGCTGCCTCACTTCGATCGTCGACGCCGCTCGCAGCGCCATGAGCTGCAGGCATTCCATGACGTAGTGCACCATCACCTCGACGCCGAAATTGTGGCCCGCGCCGTGTCCGGGGCTGTAGTTGGGTGCCGACGAGATGAACAAGTTGGGGAACCCGGGGACGGTCCCACCGCGGTAAGCCCGCGGTCGATTGCCCCACTCGTCGGCCAGCTTCTTGCCGTCTCGCCCCTGAATGTCGATGGTGGACAGGAAATCCAGATGGTAGCCGGTCGCGTAGACGATGACGTCCAAGTCGATCTGCCGGCCGTCGGACGTCACGATGCCCGCCTCGTTGACACGGGCCGGCTCGCTCGCTTCGACGTCGACGTGCTCGCGGGCCAGCGCCGCATAATATCCGCCGGGATCGCGGATGATCCGCTTGCCGTACGGCGCGAAGTCCGGCGTGACCTTGCGCGCGAGTTCGCTACCGGCGCCGAAGACGTCGTCGATGTACTTTAGGCATATCTGCAGCAGCGCGTCGTTGGCCGGTGAAACGGACAGATGGCCGCGCGCCCAGTCGGCGTCGTACAAGATCACGGGGTAGTTGTTGTCCGCGGTTCCCCAATAGGATTTGAGACGAATCCAATTGGCGTAGAACGGCAACCGGGTACCCAGCCATCGCTGATAGTCGGGCACCTCGTCGGTCAGCCGCCGCCGCGGCGCCACCCAGTGCGGCTGGCGCTGGAACACCGTCAGGTGTGACACCTGGTCGACGCACGCGTCGACGATCTGCACCGCGGTGCATCCCGCACCGATGATGGCAACCCGCTTGCCGGTCAGATCTAGACCGGGATCCCATTGCGCCGAATGGACTTCGACTCCGGCGAAAGTCCCCCTTCCATTCAGTTGCGGCCAGCGTGGCCGGTTGAGGTAGCCGGCGGCGGGGATCACCACATTGGCGTAGCTGATCTCACGGGCACCGCCGGGACCCAGCGCACTGATCTGCCACTGATGACGCTCGTCGTCCCACCGAAGGGCTTCGATTTCGGTACCGAAGCGGGTGCGTTGCCGCAGTTCGTACTTGTCGGCCACCGACACCAGATATGTCTGATACTCCGGCCCCATCGGGTAATAGCTGGACCAGTCGCCGTTGATGTCGCGCGACAACGAGTAGTACGCCGAGGGGGTGTCCACACCGATTCCGGGATAGGTGGTCGTGTACCAGGTTCCGCCTACCTCGTCATGACGGTCGAAAATCTGGTAGTTCACGCCGGCGTCGGCCAACTCCAACGCGGCGGTCAATCCCGCAATACCGGCGCCGATGATCGCCACCCGGAAGTCGTCGGGGAGCTTCGCGGTGCGGGGCAGCACCGGCTGCGGCGGCTGGAATCCGCCCTGCTCCAACAGCAGCGGGATGTACTCGGGGTCGATCGTTCCGCCGAGTGCGACCGGCGCGATCCGCGCGAACAGGTCGGGGTCGTCGGCACCGGCAGCGTGAAAAGACCGGGGCAGCTGCAGCGCGCTGACCACTGCCTCGACGATGGCCGCCCTCGTCTCCGGGTCGGTAGTGCCCGCCTGCTCTGGCGGGTCGGGCACGTGGGTGATCTTCGGCGCGAAGCGGTCGACCACCCCTGCGTCACCGGTGAGTTGCGTCAGCACCGCGACGAGCACGCCGGGGTCGGCCCGAACCAGGTTGGCCCGCAGTTCGTCGCGATCCACGCCCACGCGCCCGGTGCGGTCGGCTCTCGCGGTTGCGCCAGTGCTCATGACGCCGAGTATCGCCGCCGCCCACCGCTATCGGGCAGCCCTTGTCTACTCAGCGGGACACCGGCAACAAATCGTCGATTGTCGGCGCCTACGGTGGCCCGCATGCAGTTGGGCGACCTTGACGTCACCGTCGTGCGCGCACGCAGTCATGCGCTCGGCGATATCCCCCGCCGGCCTGCGCGCAGGCACCCGGACAAGATCGCGATTGTCGACGGTGATGTCGTGCTGAGTTTCGCCGAGTTCGAGAACCTGGTGGACCGCGCGGCGGCGGCGTTGGGCGACAACGGTTTTAGAGCCGGCGAGCGACTGGCGCTCTTGTCGCACAACTGCTGGCAATACGCCGTACTGGTATTCGCTGCTGCCCGGGCTGGGGTCGTCCTCGTCCCGGTCAACTTCATGCTCACCGCCGAGGAGGTCTCCTACATCCTCGGCCATAGTGGCGCACGAGGATTCATCGTCGAAGCGGCGTTGACACCCACCGCCGACCAAGCCATGCGACTGGGCGGATCGGTAACGACGAAGGCGGCGCTGCTGCCACCCGGGCAGTCCGCCCCGGCTGGCTGGCCCGACTTCGCCGAGTGGCTGAGCACTACATCGACGGCCCCACGCCCCCATATCCACGACGACCAACTACTGCGCCTGATGTACACCAGCGGCACCGAATCGCGACCCAAGGGCGCCATGCACACCAGCCGAAGCCTGATGTGGAACTACATCAGCACGATCCTGGCCGGCGACATGTCCGCCGACGATGTCGAGATCCATTCCCTGCCGCTCTACCACTGCGCACAACTCGACAATTTCCTGGCCACCGATGTCTATCTCGGCGCTACCAGCATCATCCTGCCGCGGCCGGATCCCGAACTCGTCCTGCGCACTGTCGAGCGCTACGCCGTCACCAACTATTTCGCCCCACCGACGGTCTGGATCTCGTTGCTGCGATCACCCGTCTTCGACACCGTCGACCTGTCCAGCCTGCGCAAAGGGTATTACGGCGCCTCGGCGATGCCAGTCGAGATCCTCAGCGAGATTCGGGAGCGCCTGCCGCGCCTGAGGTTGTGGAACTTCTACGGCCAGACCGAAATGGCGCCGCTGGCCTCCGCGCTCGGCCCCGACGAACAGGACGCGCACGCAGGTTCGGCGGGGCGTCCGGTCGCTAACGTGGAGACCGCGATCCTGGATGACGACGGCGCCCCGCTTGCCCCGGGCGTCGTCGGTGAAATCGCCCATCGCAGCCCGCATTTGATGCTGGGCTACCTGGACGACCCACAGAAGACAGCCGAGGCCTTCCGGGGCGGATGGTTCCACTCCGGCGACCTCGGCTACTACGACGAGCGCGGGCTGCTTCATGTCGTGGACCGCAAGAAGGACATGATCAAGACCGGCGGGGAAAACGTCGCAAGCCGGGAAGTCGAAGAAGTCATTTACCGACACAGCGGCGTAGAAGAAGTCGCGGTGTTCGGCCTGACCCACCCGGTTTGGGTCGAGGCCGTCGTCGCGGCGGTGGTGCTGCGCGACGGCGTCGACCTCGCCGAGGGCGACATACTCGCGCACTGTCGCGCGCACCTGGCCGGGTTCAAGACACCCAAGCGAATCTTCTTCGTCGATTCCCTACCGAAGAACCCCAGCGGCAAGCTGCTAAAACGCATGCTGCGCGAGCGATTCAGCCCGGGATCAGCTGATCGGTGAAACGCGCAGGGTGGAAGATACGGTGATGGCGTTCTCCCGGTTGGTGCCCCCTACCTCAATCGACCCGTTGTCGACGCAGGGCCTTCGCGACGAGGTGCGGCAGTTCCTCGACGACCAACGGGCGGCCGGGGCGTTCACCCCGTCGGTGGACGCCTGGCTGTCGGGATGGGATGAAAACTTCACCGCCGCGCTCGCGGCGCGCGGCTGGTTGGGAATGACGGTGCCCGTCGAATATGGCGGCCACGGACGTTCGTTCCTGGAGCGGTTCGCCGTCACCGAGGAGCTGCTCGCCGCAGGCGCCCCCGTCGCTGCGCACTGGATCGCCGACCGGCAGATCGTGCCGTCATTGCTGAAATACGGAACAGAGTCACAGAAGTTGGCTTTCCTGCCGCGGATCGTGCGCGGCGAGTGCTTCTTCGCCATCGGCATGAGCGAGCCGGAGTCCGGCTCCGACCTGGCCAGCGTGCGCACCAGGGCGCTGCGCATCGACGGAGGCTGGTCGCTGACCGGCAC
The DNA here is from genome assembly GCF_001665605.1 of Mycobacterium sp. 852014-50255_SCH5639931. Classification (GTDB taxonomy): domain Bacteria; phylum Actinomycetota; class Actinomycetes; order Mycobacteriales; family Mycobacteriaceae; genus Mycobacterium; species Mycobacterium paraffinicum. The sequence goes on along the minus strand of NZ_LZSV01000024.1, from coordinate 122,308 downwards.
CAAGGTTTGGACGTCGGGCGCACACCTCGCGCACGCATTCATCGTGCTCGCCCGAACAGCGCCACTGGATCCAGAGCACCGGCACGCCGGACTGAGCCAGTTCATCGTCGACCTGCGCGGGCCCGGGGTCGACGTGCGCCCGATCGTCTCGATGAACGGCGCCCACCACTTCAACGAGGTGGTACTCGACGAGGCGTTCGTCCCCGACGACATGGTGTTCGGCGCAATCGGTGACGGCTGGCGGCAGGTGACTTCCGAGCTGAGCTTCGAGCGGAGCGGACCCGAGCGTTACCTGTCGACCTTCGTGCTGCTGGCCGCCTGCGCCGACCGGATGGCGGCGAATGCCATTCCCCGCAACGCGGAGCTGGGGAGGCTCGTTGCGCGGGTCACCGGTCTGCACCACATGTCCACCGCGGTTGCCGGCGCGTTGGAACGGCGCGAGCCGGCCGACATCCCCGCCGCCTTGGTCAAGGTGCTCGGCACCACCACCGAAGGCGACATCGCCGAGTTCGCCGACCTGCAGGACTTCCCCGATCGGATCTTCGCGGAGTTGGTGCGTGCCGCCGTGGACCAGCGCCCGGGGTTTACTCTGCGCGGCGGCACCAATGAGGTGCTTCGCGGAGTCGTCGCCCGCGGATTGGGGCTGCGGTGAGCGCCTGGCCGTCCGTCGACGAAGCCCTGGCCGACATGATGGGTGCCGTCTTTGCCGGTCGCCGCGAAAAGCTCGTGGGCGAAAAGCTCGTCGAGCGGGGCTCTGACCTGTGGCACCAGCTCGCTGAGCTCGGTCTGCTGCGCCTCACCGGTGCGGTCGAGCACGGCGGCAGCGGGGCTGGGTGGTACGAGGCGGCCGAACTCCTGAAGGCGGCGGTGCGCAGCGGTATTCGGATCCCGCTGGCGGAGCACGACTTGTTGGCATGCTGGCTCCTGGAGGCCTGCGGGTCGGCCGCCGACGGCGCGGCGCGGACGGTCTGCGTGGTCGACACGCATGGCGTCGCGACGCACGTGCCGTGGGCGAGCGCGGCCGAACGGGTGGTGGTCGTATGGCGCGCCGACGGGCAATATCGCGTCGCCGACGTTGCAGCCGAGACGCTCACCATCACCCCCGGCGCCAATTTGATCGGTGAACCACGCGACACCGTGGCTGCCGAGCTCTCCGGCTTGCAGGGAACGCCCATCGGCCCGGCCCTGGTCAGCCAGCTGCGGCTGAAGTCGGGGTTGGTGCGGGCGATCCAGGTGTGTGCCGCCCTGGACGAAATACTGCAACTCTGCATCGAGCACGTCACCTCACGAACCCAGTTCGGACGCCCGTTGTCGAAATTTCAAGGCGTTCAGCACCTGGTCTCCGACGTTGCCGCCGAGGCCGCGCTCGCCAGGGCCGCAACCGAGGCGGCGTTGACGGCCGGCGTCACGGCAGAGTGGGCGAGCCCGACCCTGGAATTCCTTGTGGCCGCGGCGCGTTCGTGTGCGGGCCACGCGACATCCGTCGTGGTGAGAAACGCCCACCAAGTGCACGGCGCCATCGGCACCACCCGTGAGCACCGCCTGCATGAATTCACCAGGGCCGCGCTCGCGTGGCGATCGGAGTTCGGTTCGATGCGCTACTGGGACGACGTCATCACCGACGCTGCAATGCACGCGAGCGCCGGGGGCTTGTGGAGCCTCATTACCGAGTGACGGACGGTGTTCCACTCATCGGGCAGTCGCCGTGCCGCCGAGGCCACAGTGGAGTTTCATTCGATGCCATGAGCAACGACATCCCGCTGTCGGAACTGCAGGAGTTCATCGGCGAGTTCTGGTACCACTACGACGAGGCCCACTACGACGAGCTGGCGGTTAGATACGCCCATGACGTGCGCTACGTGACGAGAAGCGACTCGGGCGCAAGTCCTTTCGAGGACCTCATGTCGCCCGAGCTCAACGGCCGAGACGCGGTGATCGAGTGGTTGTCCCAGCATCGCAAGCAAAGCCCGTACCCATTGCGTCACCACGCCACCAACGTCCACCGCACCGGCGCCGACGGTGACGTCACCCGCGCGCGGTTCTACATCCTGGTGAACCAAATCGCTAATTTCGTGCCGTTCGCGGTCTCCAGCGGGGTTGTCAACGTCGCCGTCCGACGCGGCGACAATGGGCTGCAATTCACCGAGATGGACGTCGTCCTCGATGCGACCAACTCGGTCCTGCTGGCGGACCTGCACGCCGACAGCACCGCCCCGTCATGACCGCCCGCGGCGTATTCTCCGGTGGCGTCGCCGTCATCACCGGGGCTGGATCCGGGATCGGTGCCGGTTTGGCGCGGCACGCCCACCGGTTGGGCATGACCGTGGTGCTCGCCGACATCGACGCCGACGGCATCGCCGCGCTGCGCGACGAACTGTGCGCGGCCAGCGGCACGGCCGTCGACATCACCTGCAACGTGCGTGATCCCGAGGCGGTGCAGGGCCTCGCGGACCGGGTTTACCGCGACTTCGGCGCGGTGCGACTGTTGGTGAACAACGCGGGCATCGAACAGTTCGGCTATCTGTGGGATACGCCGGTGACCAACTGGCAGCGCGTCGTCGACGTCAACATCAGCGGAGTCTTCTACGGCGTGCGGGCATTTCTGCCAAAAATGATGGCCGTCGACGAGCAAGCGTGGGTGTGGAACGTTGCGTCAGTCGGCGCCGTGGTCACAATGCCGTTGCAGACGCCCTACATCGTGAGCAAGCACGCTGTGCTCGCCATGACCGAATGCCTGTGCGCTGAGGTGCAATTGGCGGGACACGACCACCACATACATGTGCAGGCGGTGTTGCCCGGGCCGGTGGTGTCCAATATCTTCGAATCCGCGGGGGGTGTCGATGCCACGGAGACGGCTGACGTCGGCGCCGCCGAGACGCACCGCGAGGCCATGCTGGATATCAAAGCGGTGGCTATGGACCCATTGACGGCCGCCGAAACACTATTCGAACAGGCCGCCGAGGGCCGCTTCTACCTGCTCACCCATCCGGAGGTCGGGTCGGCGATGGCGGAGCGCGCGGAAGTGCTTGCCACGCAACGACGGCCGGTACTGCGCACGGAACGCCGGTTCATTGCCGAACAGCTCTGACATGGGGTCCTCCGAGCTGGACCCCGATGCCGCCGCCCGCATCGCTTCGTTCGGTGACGTCCCACCGATGCGCCAGCGCGGGCTCGCGGCCGTGCGCGCCGGGCTCGAATCCGCGCCACCGCCCGAGTCAATGGCCGAGATGGCCGCCGTCACGGAGGTAGCCATCCCCGGTCCCGCGGGCGACATGCCGGCACGGGTCTACCGCCCCGACACCGAGGGTGGCGGACCCGTGCTGGTGTATTTGCACGGTGGCGGGCTCGTGATGGGGTCGAACCGCTCGTTCGAGCCCCTGGCGCGTGAGCTGGCTGCGGCGTCGGCAGCCACCGTCGTAGCGGTCGACTACCGCCTGGCCCCGGAGTGGCCGCCGCCCGCGCAGTTCGACGATGCGTACGCCGCGACGGAATGGGTGTCACGCAATGCCCGTCATCTACGGGTCGACCCCGAACGACTCGGGGTGATCGGCGACAGTGCTGGTGGCGCGCTCGCGGCCGGCGTTGCGCTCGCCGCGCGTGCTCGCGGCGGTCCGCCGATCTGCGCGCAGGTGTTGCTATATCCGGGCCTGGACCGCGACATGGCGGCTCCTTCCCTCACCTCCTTGGCCGACGCCCCGATGCTCACCCGCGATGACATCGACTTCATGCACTCCCTGGTCGACGGCGATGCGGGTGCGCCCAGCAGCCCATACCTGGTTCCCGCCTACGCATCCGAGCTTGGCGGCCTCCCTGCGGCCATCGTCGTCACCGCGGAGTGCGACCCGATCCGGGATTGGGGTGAGCGGTATGCGACACGGCTGCGGGACGCCGGCGTGCAGACCACCCTGACCCGTTATCCCGGGATGTGCCACGGATTTCTGATGCGTTCCGATGCGACGGCGCGGGGCCGGCTGGCCATGGCCGAGATCGGCGCGCTACTGCGGGCGAAGTTCGGCCATCCGGTCCGGTTTTGACGTCCCGGTGACCGGGCTGCCGCCCCGCTTATCGCAACCGCGCTGCCCACAATCAGACCACGAACTGCAAAAGGAGACAGCTGATGCTCACCGACGACCGGCGGATGGAGCTTTCCGACGTGTTGCGGCCGGCCGCGCCGCCGCGCGAGGTCGACAACGTCTATACGGACGATCAGCGCGAACGCCTGCTCGACGTGGTACGCACGGAGGGGCCGTGGCGGTTGATCATTGCGCAACACTTCGCGTCCCCCGACGAGCTGATCGCCACCATGAGCGGCCTCTTCCCAGAGGGCTTCACCCCATCGCTCGACCTGTTCCTGACCCCGACCTTCCGCGGCTACCTCGCCAATTACGGCGCGGTGCTCTACCCACAGCTGCACGACTGCTTTTACAACGCGCAGTTCCTCGAGATGGCCAAAAGCTATTGGAACGCCCCGTACGCCAAACCACAGCTGATGCTGTTCAATATCAACGGGCCCTGCGCCAACCGCGACCCGGGACATTTGGACTCGCCGAGCTTTCGCGGCGTGCGTCACGAGAACGCGCCGACCTGGCTCACCAGCGTGATGGGTAAGTCCGGCCTTTTCGGCGACTACCTGATCAAAATGGCGCAGGTGATCACTTGGTTCTCGCTCGACCCCGGGAGCGGATTCACCTACTGGCCCGACGGGCCGCTCAAGGCCCCCAAACGCGTTTTGCCGCCGATCAATAACCGTGGCGTGGTGGTGCAGAACGAAATGATGGTGCATCGCGGCGAAGCGAATGGACCACTCGAGCAACAAGTTCCGGCCGGATTATCCTTCGACACCGTCTTTTCCGGTGACCCCGGTGACCGGGATCAGTGGTTGCTCAAGAACGGCGACGAGGTGATCGCCCGCCACCAAACCGACCAACTGCGGTTCCTGGTGCACTGGTCCGCCGAGGTGTTCACCGACCACGACGAGCTGAAGAAGAACATGGAGGGCTCGCACGACCTGACCATCGAGAAGGCCATTGACATCATGGTCGACGACCTCAACGGCAGGGGCATCAAGCTTGACATTCCCAGTGAACCATTGCACGACCCGGCGTTCATCAGCGCGCTTAACGCCGGCTACGACCTGGGCGGCCCCGCCGTCTACCCCGAAGAGGCGCCCATCAGCGCATTCCAGCTCGCCTGATGGGATCACCTCACCGCCGAGCGTCGACTCGTCTGCACGGAAACGCCTTCAAAGCCAACATAATTCGGCAGTCGGCGGAATAAGGGTCAAGCAGTTTCGTCGACGACGGCCAAACCGCCACGCCGCACGGCTTCGAGCATCGACTCCTGCAACGCCGAACACGCCAGGAACACGCCACGACCGCCGGGCGTGGCGATACTCTGCGCTTCGGCACGCTCGACGCACCGGGCCGTCGCATCGGCGTTCCACTGCACGCTGGTCTGATTCCAGCTACTTTTGCGAGCAAGTACCTGCGCCCCGCACCTGCGGCACCCCACTGGGCGCATCGGCATCTCGTCGAGGCGATTGTCTTGCCGCACAGACGAATCGAGCGACATCACGCTAGCCAGCGCCCTGCGCGGCCATGTTGGCCTCGACCTCTTTCATCCACGCCTCGTGGGGCCGGGTGGTGTCGAGCTCGAACTCGAAGCGGTCCACCATATCCGGTTGGACATCGGTGGCGTCGACGTAGAACTGCTGGTACCAGCGACGTAACTGGTAGACCGGCCCGTCCTCCTCGACGAGAAGCGGGTTGTCGATGCGCGCCTTGTGCCGCCAGATCTGCACGTCCTGCTCGAAGCCGATCTTGACGAAGTCACCCAGGCTGATCGCGGTCTTCAGCGCCTCATCGCCGGGCAACTTGTCCGACTTCTTGACGATGATGCCGTATTGCAGCACAAAGGAATTCGAGTCGATCGGGTAATGGCAGTTGATCAGGATCGTCTTGGCGTCGCCGTCCGTGTAGTGGTAGGTCAGGTCGTCGATCATGAAGGACGGCCCGTAGTAGGACGCCACCGACGTGGTCCCCAGCATCGTGGTCCCCTCGGGGCTACCGATGTCGGGACGACTCCCACCGTTCATGTACTGCGTGGCCACGTGCCCCTCGAAGATGTTCTTGAAATACGTGGGTAACGAGCCGTGTATGTAGAAGAAGTGGGCCATGTCCACCACGTTGTCGATGATCTCGCGACAGTTGCTGTGCACGACCGTGGTGTACCAGTGCCAGTCGGTCCACTCGTCGCTGGTGGCACCCTCGATGCGCGGGATCGTGACCTCCGCGGGCGGCGGTTTGCGCTCCGGGTCGTTCCACACGAACAACATCCCGTCCTGCTGCAGCGTGGTCCACGCCGCAGTGCGCGCCAGCTTCGGCGTGCGCCGGCTGTAGGGCACCTGCTTGCACCGCCCGTCACCGCCCCAGCGCCAGTCGTGGAACGGGCAGGCGATCTCGTCGCCCTTGACTTCGCCCTGCGAGAGATCACCGCCCATGTGCCGGCAGAAGGCGTCAAGGACGTTGATGGTGCCGTTCGCGCTGCGGAAGACAACGAGCTTTTGTCCGAAGGCGTTGATCGCGTGCGGCTTGCCATCACCGAAATCCCGAATCAGGCCCAGGCAGTGCCAGCCGCGCGCGAACCGCGTCGGCACGGCCTGCGCTTCAATCTGCCGAACTTCGTCGACCTCGGACTGCGTCGTCATAGGGAAGATTAAACTCCCGTCGCGCCGTTTGCGGGGCCGCTTGTTCCCACTGATCAGGACGGCTCTTCCGTTGTCGGGCGGCCTGGGCATACGGTTTTGCGCGTGAACCCCCAGAGCGCGACGATCCCCGCCGGGCTTCCCGTGGCCGATGTGGCGGTCGACCTGCTGGTGGTCGGGTCCGGGACCGGCATGGCCGCGGCACTGGCCGCCCGCGAACTCGGGCTGTCGGTGCTGATCGTGGAGAAGTCGTCGTACGTGGGCGGGTCGACAGCCCGGTCGGGCGGCGCATTGTGGCTACCCGTCAGTCCCGTGCTGCGAGATGCCGGCGCCGGAGACTCCCCCGAGCGCGCCGCCGCGTATTTGGACTCGGTGGTGGCGGGTTCGGCCCCGGCGCAGCGATCGGCCGAATTCGTGGCTCATGTCGCGGCGACGGTCGACATGCTGCGCCGCACTACCCCGCTGCGGCTGTTCTGGGCCCGTGACTACTCCGACTACCACCCCGAGGAGCCGGGTGGCAGCGCGGCGGGCCGGACGTGCGAATGCCACCCGTTCGACACATCGATCCTCGGCCGGTACCGCACGCGGTTGCGGCCCGGCGTGCTCGAGGCCGGCGTCTCGATACCGACGACGGGCGCCGACTACCGGTGGATGAACCTCGTGGCCCGGGTGCCGCGCAAGGGCATTCCCACGTTCGGCAAGCGGGTGGCGCAGGGCTTCGGCGGGAGGATTATCGGTCGGCGCTACGCCGCGGGCGGCCAGGGTCTGATGGCCGGGCTGTTTGCGGGGGTGCTGCGCGCCGGTATCCCGGTGTGGACCGGTTGCCCGCTCGTGCGCCTGGACGGCGACGGGGAGCGGGTGACTGGCGCGGTCGTCGACTATGACGGGCTGGAGGTGACGATCACCGCCCGGCGAGGAGTGGTGCTGGCAACCGGCGGTTTCGACCACAGCATGGACATGAGGTGGAAGTTTCAGTCCGAGTCGCTGGGCGCCAATCTGAGCCTGGGTGCCCAATCCAATACGGGCGACGGCATTCGTGCGGGGCAGGAATTCGGCGCCGATACTGCTTTGATGGATCAAGCCTGGTGGTTTCCCGCCATCGCGCCCCTGCCGGGCAAGGCGCCGGCGGTAATGCTGGCGGAACGTTCACTGCCTGGAAGTCTCATCGTCGACCAAAACGGCCACCGATTCGCGAACGAGTCCGCGGATTACATGTCGTTCGGCCAGCGGTTGCTCGAGCTGGAGCGGTCGGGCAGCCCCGTGGACGCGATGTGGATCGTCTTCGACCAGCAGTACCGCAACAGCTATGTCTTTGGCGCCGAACTGTTCCCGCGCATGCGCATCCCGCAAGCCTGGTACGACGCGGGAATCGCGGTGCGGGCGGACAACCTCGGCGAGCTGGGTGCCCGGATGAACGTTCCGGTGCCAGAATTCTGCGAGACGATGACTTACTTCAACCAAAACGCCGCTGTCGGTGAGGATCCCGACTTCGGCCGAGGGCGCAGCGCCTACGACCGCTATTACGGCGACCCGACGATCAAGCCGAACCCGAATCTGCGCCCGTTGGCCAAGGGCCCGTTCTACGCCGTGAAGATGGTGCTCAGCGACCTCGGCACGTGCGGCGGGCTCAAGGCCGACGAGCGCGCACGGGTGCTCCGCGAGGATGGAAGCGTGATCGCCGGCCTGTATGCAATCGGCAACACCGCCGCCAACGCGTTCGGCACGACGTACCCGGGCGCGGGCGCGACGATCGCGCAGGGCCTGGTGTACGGCTACATCGCGGCCCGCGACGCGGCGCGGGACGCGACGGGCTAGTCCGCTTTGCGTTTGGCCTCGACCTGCTTCTCGACCTCACGCCAGTAGCCGGGCATCGGGCGCGGCTGCCCGAAGCCCCCCTTGGTCGCCTTCTTCAGGATGGCGTCCGCCTCGTCGATGTCCTTCATCAGTTCGAGCGCGAACTCGCGCTCGGCCGCGTAGTACTTGGCCGCCCAGCGCAGCGCGATCACCGAATACGCCCATGCGGGTTGGGCCTCGGCGCCGTCGGCGTCCTCAACCGCTTTGCGGTGCCTGGCTTCGGCGTAGGCGACGTGTTCCTGCAGCAGCTCCTTGAGCCGCGCCGGGTTGCTGAGGTGACCAAACGTCACCCGCAACAGGACGCTGTGCTTGAGCACCGGGGGGTCCACCGGGGCGTTGTTGGTCCAGTCGGTGACAGCGGCCATCCCGGCTGGCGTGATCTTATAGAGTCGGCGGCTGCGCGTACCCTCGTCGTGCTCAACGCGTGAGGTCACCAAGCCCAGCCCCTCGAGCTTCTTCAGCTCGGTGTAAATCTGGCTGTAAGACGGACTCCAGTAGTAGAGATCGACGCTCCAGTCGATCCACTTTTTCAGGTCGTAGCCGGAGACCTCCTCCTCGTAGGACATCATGCCCAGCAGCGCCCAACTCGTGGCGGCAAGCGCCGCCTTCGACTTGTTTTCGCCGGTAGGGTCCGGTTCGGAGTCCACGACGCAAGGTTAACAACCCGGGACGAGGATCTGTTTGACGCGGACCGCTAGGCGGGATGCAGTGTGCTGGGCGATGGTCTCAGGGAGACAGCCGGTCCCCGGAGATGCGTGATGGCTTTGGAGGAAACAACATGAAGTTCGCGTTCCCCCTTCCGCACATGGTGCGCCTGCCGGCGATGACGCAACCCTGGGAAGCGGCGGTCACGGGGCCGGACCAGACCCGCATGATCAAATGCGCCGATCGGTGGGGCTACGACATGATCGCCGTCCCCGAGCATCTCGTCATCCCCACCGAGCACGTCGAGCTTTCCGGGCCGCACTACCTGCACTCGACGGCCGCCCAGGCCTACATCGCCGGTGCGACCGAGCGGGTCGCGATCAACTCCTGCGTCACCATCCTGCCGTTGCACCGGCCGATCGCCCTGGCCAAGGCGCTGGCCACCGCGGACTGGATGAGCGGGGGCCGGATGATGGTCACCTTCGGGGTCGGCTGGCTGGCAAGGGAATTCGAGCTCCTCGGAGTGCCCTTCGGCGAGCGGGGCCGCATCGCCGACGAATACCTCGCGGCCATCGTGGAGCTGTGGACCAGTGACACCCCGCGATTCGACGGCCGCTACGTGTCGTTCGACGGCATCGCGTTCGAACCGAAACCGGTTCAAAAGCCCCACCTTCCGGTCTGGATCGGCGGCGACGCCGATGCGGCGCTGCGCAGGGCGGCCAAGTACGCGTCCGGCTGGTGGCCGTTCCTGACGCCGCCCGAGCGGATCGCCGAAAGGCTCGACTACCTCAAATCCCAGCCGTCTTATGACGGCCGGCCGTTCGAGGTGATGCACGGGCTGAGCACCAACCGGGTCGGCGAAGGACACGTCGCCCGCGACGACCCGGCCGAACGGCCCGGCATGAGCGCCGACGAGATCGTCGACCGGTTGGCCTGGCTCGCCGAGCAGGGCGTGACGGTCAGCGCCGTGCCCATCCCCGCCGTCGGCGGCGTCGACGAATACCTCGACTACGCGCAGTGGGTGATCGAGGAAATCAAGCCCAAGGTGCCGGGACCGATCACCTGATCGTCAACCCGCGCTTGCGAACCCACAACACCGCGGCGACGGTGCCTGCGATCCAGACGGCCACGGCAACAGCCAGGTGCACGAAGCTCTTGGTGTCCCGACCGAACACCGGCCAGATCATCGCGGGCAGCTTGGTCCAGAGCACCTTGTGCTCGACCCCGTTCATCGGGTCGGCGACGTAGTACAGCGCGTACGGCAGGGTCAGCACCGTCAGCCAGCTGCCGGTGCGGCGCCGATCGCCGCGCTGCCGCCATCGCCGAATCAGCGGCTCGACGCTGACCGGATGCAGCACCGAGATCACGTTGCCCACCCCCAGCCAGGACACGATGGGCACGGCGACGGTGGGGATCGTGATCCCCAGCCGCCCAGGCGTTTCCAGGCACAGCGTCAACACCATGGCCGCCAGCAAGGTGGGCAGCCCGACGATCGCAAGCAGGGCAAGGTTTTTGATCAGCAGGATTCGCCAGAACGGCACGCCGTCGGACAGGCCGGCCAGGACGCGATAGTGATCGGCGCCGAACAGGTTGGTGGTGGTGACGTCGGCCAGCACCCACGATGAAAAATAGGTGCCAATCAAAATCACCCAGTCGGTGTGGTGGCGGCCGATGGTCAGCGGCTGCACCAGCAGCCACGCCGCGGCGAAGATGATGTTGGCGACCACGCCCATCAGCCACGTGCGGGGCGCGGTGAACGCCCACCGGATCTCCGCGAGCACCGCCGCCCCCAGGGCCGGCTTCGCGAAGTCCTTGGCGGCCCGCCGGGCAGCGGCCGGGCGCGGGGCCGACGCGCGCACGGCGGCGTGCAACGCGGCACGCGCGCGCGGGTGCATCGGCCGCTGCAACTCGGTGGCGATCAACTGACGTGCTCCTGGCAATCGGTCGATCAGTGCGTGGTCGGAAACGTCATGCCAGGCAGGATAGCGACATGAACCGCAAGCGTGTCGTCATTGCCGGGCTTGGAGACGCGGGTGTCCTGGCCGCGATCCGGCTGTCCGGGTACGCCGACGTCGTTGGCATCTCCGTCAAGCCCGCGCTGGTCAGCGGTCAGGAACTCGGCGTTCGGCTCTCGCGCCCGGACGATTGGGCCCGTGACTACTGGATTCCGTTCGACCGGTTCCGGCGCCTGGACCGGGTGCGGACGATGCAGGCCCGGCTGACCGGCCTGGACCTGGCCGCCCGCACCGTCGTGGGCAAACACGCCGACGGGGCTGACCTCGCGGAGGGGTACGACGCGCTGATCATCGCGACCGGGGTCAGCAACGGCTTCTGGCGCCGGCCGACGCTGCAATCGGTGGCCGAGGTCGGCGCGGAGCTGCGTGCCGCGCACGACCGGCTGGCGGCCGCCGGCTCGGTCGCCGTCGTGGGCGGCGGCGCGGCGGCGGTGAGCAGCGCGCTCAACATGGCCACCACGTGGCCGGACAAGCGGATCGACCTGTACTTCCCCGGAGAATCCGCGCTGGGCGGACACCATCCGCGGATCTGGAGGCGGATTCACGCCCGACTAACGGCGCTGGGCGTGGGCATCCACCCGGGCCACCGCGCCGTGCTGCCCGACGCGTTCGCGGGCGACGAAATCACCGGTGACCCGGTGTCCTGGAGCACCGGACAACCCCCGGCGTCCGCCGACGCCGTGCTGTGGGCGATCGGGCGGGTGCGACCCAACACCGATTGGCTGCCGCGCGAGCTGCTCGACGAGGACGGGTTCGTACGCGTGACCCCGGAGCTGCGGGTCCCGGGGCACCCGGGTGTCTTCGCGGTCGGCGATGTCGCGGCGACCGATCCGCTGCGGAGCTCGGCCCGCAACCGCGGAGATGCGTTGGTGGCCCGCAACGTCCTGGCCGAACTCAGCGGCGGGCGGCTCGAGACCTATCGTGCGCCGACGCGGCGGTGGGGTTCGCTGGTCGGTATTCAACCCAACGGGCTGGAGGTGTTTCTGCCCAGCGGGCACGCGTTCCGGTTTCCGGCGTGGTCGGTCGAGCGGGTGGTGATGCCGTGGATCGTGCGCTGGGGCATGTATCGCGGTGTGCGGGAGAATAATCCGCTTGATTGAGATCAGGCGCCGTTGAGCAGCAGCATGAGACCGTAATCCATGTGGATCTGCTGGTGGCAATGCAGCAGCGACAGGCCGGGCTGGTCGGCGACGAAGTCGACGTCCATGCTCTGGTAGCCGCCCAGCATCGCGACGTCCTTGCGCACGCCGGCCGTCGGCGTGCCGGCGAAGTGGGTGATTTCGAATGTGTGCCGGTGCAAATGCATCGGGTGCAGGTCGTCACTGGCATTGCGGAAGCGCAGCCGGTAGCGCTTGTCGCGCTGCACGTCGAGCACCGGATGGTTGGTGTCCATGGAAAACGGTGTGCCGTTGAAGGTCCACACGTTGAACCCGTTCTCTGCGGCATTGCGCTTCTCGATCAGCAGCTCGATCGCGCGGTCGGGCGGGGGGACGGGCGCGGGCCGCGCGAACAGCCGGTAATCCCACTTGAACGGCGGCGGCGCCGCCCACTGCGGATCCCCGCCGCGCCCGGCATATTCGACGACCACCCCCATGCCGCGGCCCCGGTCGTCGTCGGAGACGTCGCCCAGCACCCACACGCCAGGATTGGTCATGGTCACCAGCGCCGAGATGCGTTCGCCGGCGCCGAGCCACAACACCGGCACCGGTGCCGGGTTGGGAACCAGATTGCCGTCCAGCGCAATCACATTGAAGGCATGCCCGGGCAGCGCCAGGCTGCGGGTCTCGGTGGCGCTACCGTTCAGCACGTGCAGCAGCACCCGCTGGCCGGTCCGCACGCGGATGGGGTCGCCGTGGCCCAGCATGCGGCCGTTGACGGCGAACGCGCCGTAGCCGACCTCGAAGCCGCGCGGTTCGCCGCGAGCCAGCGAGGCCGCCATCGCTGATTCGCCCTTGGCTTTGAGCTCCGGGTCTTCGTCGCCGGCCAGGATTTCACTGGCCATGTCGCCGCCGCGGCTGAACGTGGGCTCGAATTCCTTGAGCGTCAGGAAGATCTCTTGGTCATAGGCCCCGGAGTTCTGCCTGGGCTCGATGTAGACGGGGCCGACAAGTCCGGTGTACTGACCGCGGGACAGGTCGGATCGCGGCACCACATGGGTGTGGTAGAAGCGGAAGCCCGCCGGGCCGGGGACGAAGGAGATCCGCCGCATGCCGTGCGCGGGGATGTAGGGCGTGCCCTCTTCGGCGGAGCCGTCGACGACGTCGCCGACGTGCTGGCCGTGCCAGTGCAGCTGCTCGGGGGAATCGGTGTCGTTGAAGACATCCACCGTCGTCCACCGGCCCTCCGTGAACCGCAGCAACGGGCCGGGGAATTGTCCGTTGTAGGTCAGGGTCGACACGACGTGGCCCGGCGCCAATTCGACTGCGCCGGTGCCGATCCGCAGCGTGTAGTCGGCCTTACCGCTGGGTGGTTCGGGCCGCCCACACGCGGCCAGGGCGGCCACGCTGCCCCACTTGAGAAACTCACGACGATCGAGTGACACGGTCATCGCCTCCGCGGGTATGCGTCCAGGACGGGCAACAGGAAGTCGATGCGGTCGTCCAATTCGCTTGCCACCCGCTCGAATTCGGGGTAGCGGCCGGCCGACGGATCGGGCAGGCTCCAGTGCATTGTCGTGACCAGGTCGTGGTCGCGCGCGTACTCACGGACCTTGTCGCACAGCGTGATCACACAATCGAAGCGACGCCGGGCCACGGCGGTCAACGGTTGGGGCCGGCGCCCACCGAGGTCGATGCCGTACCTGTCGCGCATGATGCGTATCGCGTTGGGGTGCAGGTGCGGTTTGGGATGACTGCCGGCGCTCGCGGCCCGAATGCGCCCCTGGCCCCTGTGCTCCAGCAGCGCCTCGGCCATGGGTGATCGTGCGCTGTTGCCGGTACACAGGAACAGCACCGACCGCGCCGCCGGCTTGGCGACTGGCGTCGGCGCGAGTGCGGGATGCAGCGCCGCGGCGGCCTCGCGAAACGCACCGGCGCAGCCCGTCAGGTTCAGGCGGTAATAGGTGTCGCGACCGTCGAAACTGCTGCGCCGCGCGTCGACGAGCCGAGCCGCGCGCAGCTGGCGCAAGTGATACGAAACCAGGTTTTGCGGTTCGTCAACGGCGGCAGCCAATTCCCGCACCCGGTGGTCGCTGCCCGCGAGTTCGGTCAGCAGCGCCCAGCGCACCGGGTGCGACGCCATCTGCATCAGCGACGGAACCGCCGTCTTGCTTGCCACCATCCCAGCAGACATTACATCAAACTAGTTTGATAGGTTAGCCACTGCGTGCGCGGTGAGGAGACCGATTGGCCGACAACGACACCGGCGAGCTTCGCCGAAGCCTGGGTTTGTTCGACGCGGTGACAATCGGGCTGGGCTCGATGATGGGCGCCGGGATTTTCGCCGCGCTCGGGCCGGCGGCGCGCGCGGCGGGCTCGGGCCTGCTGCTGGGCCTGGGGGTGGCCGCGGTGGTGGCCTATTGCAACGCCACCTCGTCCGCGCGCCTGGCCGCCCGCTACCCCGCCTCCGGCGGCACCTATGTGTACGGCCGCGAGCGACTGGGCGATTTCTGGGGATACCTGGCGGGGTGGGGCTTCGTCGCCGGCAAGACCGCCTCGTGCGCCGCGATGGCCCTGACCATCGGCTCCTATGCGTGGCCCTCGCACGCGCACCCGGTCGCCGTCGCCGCCGTGGTGGCGCTGACCGCGGTGAACTACGCCGGGGTGCGGAAGTCGGCCTGGCTGACCCGCGTCATCGTCGCGCTCGTCTTCGCCGTGCTGGCCGCGGTGGTCGTCGCCGCGTTCACGTCCGGAGCGGGTGACGCGGTACCACTCCGCCCGGTGGGCACGACCGTCGCCGGGGTAATACAGGCCGCGGGGCTGTTGTTCTTCGCCTTCGCCGGCTACGCCCGCATCGCCACCCTGGGCGAGGAGGTGCGTGACCCGGCGCGCACCATCCCCCGCGCGATACCGCTCGCCCTCGCCATCACCCTGGCCGTCTACGCCCTGGTGGCCGTCGCGGCGCTAGCGGTGCTGGGACCCCGGCGCCTCGGCCAGGCCACGGCGCCGCTGGTGGACACGGTGCGGGCCGCCGGGACGGCCTGGCTCGTTCCCGTCGTGCAGGTGGGAGCCGCGGTCGCGGCGCTCGGCTCCCTGCTGGCGCTGATCCTGGGCGTCTCGCGCACCACGTTGGCCATGGCCCGTGATCGCCATCTGCCCCACGTGCTCACCGCCGTGCACCCGCGGTTCGGGGTCCCCCACCGAGCGGAACTGCTGATCGGCCTCGTGGTGGCGGTCTTGGCCGCGACCGCCGACCTGCGCGGAGCCATCGGGTTCTCCTCTTTCGCCGTGCTCATTTACTACGCGGTGGCCAACGCCTCCGCGTTCACCCTCAGGCCCGACGAGGGCCGCCCGCTTCCGGTGATTCCGTTGACCGGCCTGGTCGGATGTGTGCTCCTCGCGTTCGCGATGCCGCTGTCGTCGGTGCTGTCGGGCGTGACGGTGCTGGGCATGGGCATCGCCGCCTACGCGATTCGGGTCGTCCGCGCGAAGTGAGGGTGGCGCATTGATTCGATAAATGTTTATATAGAAGGATGTCGAATCAACAGATGGCGTGCTGCCCGACCCTGGGGGCGGCCGCGATGGCCGAGTCCCAGGCCACCGAGCTGGCGACGATGTTCAAAGCGCTGGGCGACCCCGTGCGCCTGAGGTTGTTGAGCCTGATCGCCAGCCACCCCGGCGGCGAGGCGTGCGTCTGCGAGATATCGGCCACCTTCGACCTCTCCCAGCCGACGATTTCCCACCACCTCAAGCTGCTGCGCTCGGCCGGGCTGCTGGACTGCGAGCGACGCGGCACCTGGGTGTACTACTGGGTGATTCCCGCGGCACTGCAACAACTTTCGGCGGTCTTGAAGCCATGAACACACCAACGACCACCCCAGCCGCGGCGCCGGCCCGGCTCCCCGTCATGGACCGGTTCCTGCCGATATGGATCGGCGCGGCGATGGCTGCTGGCCTGTTGCTGGGACGCATCGTTCCCGGGCTCGGAACGGCGCTGAGCGCCGTTGCCGTGCAAGGGGTTTCGCTGCCGATCGCGGTCGGCCTGTTGGTCATGATGTATCCGGTGCTGGCCAAGGTCCGTTACGACCGGCTCGACGAGGTCACCGCCGACCGCAAGCTGATGGTGTCCTCCGTATTGCTCAATTGGGTGGTCGGTCCCGCGGTGATGTTCACGCTGGCCTGGTCGCTGCTGCCCGACCTGCCCGAGTACCGCACCGGCCTGATCATCGTCGGGCTCGCCCGCTGCATCGCGATGGTCATCATCTGGAACGACCTGGCCTGTGGGGACCGCGAGGCCGCGGCCGTGCTGGTCGCGCTGAATTCGCTGTTTCAGGTGGTCATGTTCGCCGCGCTGGGCTGGTTCTACCTGTCGGTGCTGCCCGGGTGGTTGGGCCTGCCCCAAACCGGTATCCACGTCTCCCCCTGGCAGATCGCCAAGGCGGTGCTGATCTTCCTCGGCATCCCGCTGCTCGCGGGATACTCCTCCCGCCGGCTGGGCGAACGGATTCGGGGCCGCGACTGGTATGAGACGCGGTTCCTCCCCCGCATCGGGCCGTGGGCCCTGTACGGGTTGTTGTTCACCATCGTGATTCTGTTTGCCCTGCAGGGCCATGCGATCACATCACGGCCATGGGACGTGGCCCGCATCGCCATCCCGCTGCTGGCCTACTTCGCGATCATGTGGGCGGGCGGGTACGGCCTCGGACTGCTGCTGCGGCTTGGCTACGCCCGCACCGCCACCCTGGCGTTCACCGCCGCCGGGAACAACTTCGAACTGGCCATCGCGGTGGCCATCGCGACCTACGGCGCCACGTCGGGGCAAGCGCTCGCCGGGGTTGTCGGACCACTGATCGAGGTGCCCGTGCTCGTTGGCCTGGTCTACGTTTCGCTTGCGCTGCGCGCCCGGAGGTTCCCGGCCGAGTCGACCCGAGGGGCCCGCGCCGATGTCCGGTAAACCAAGCGTCCTGTTCGTCTGCGTGCACAACGCCGGACGTTCACAGATGGCCGCCGCCCTGCTGAGCACGATGGCCGAAGGCCGCATCGAAGTCCGCTCGGCCGGAACGCAACCCGCCGACGAGGTCAACCCCGTTGCGATTGCCGCCATGGCCGAACGAGGAATCGACATCACCGCCGCCAACCCGAAAATCCTCAGCGGCGACGACGTGCGAACCAGCGACGTCGTCATCACCATGGGCTGCGGCGACGCCTGCCCTTACTTTCCGGGAGTGTCCTACCGCGACTGGAAGGTGCCCGACCCCGCCGGCCAGCCGCTGACCACGGTGCGTGCCATCCGCGACGACATCGCCCGACGCGTCGAGGCGTTGATCGCCGAACTCCTCTCCACCACAACCCCATAGCCCCGCACCCGAAGAAAGGACACCTCATGTCTCGTGTGCAACTCGCCCTCAACGTCGACGACCTCGGCGAGGCGATCACGTTCTACTCCAAGCTGTTCGACACCGAACCGGCCAAGGTCAAACCCGGGTACGCGAACTTCGCGATCGCCGAGCCCCCGCTGAAGCTGGTGCTGCTGGAGAACCCCGGTCACGGGGGCAGCCTCAACCACCTCGGCGTGGAAGTCGCCACCAGTGACACCGTGCACGCCGAAATCGCCCGCCTCACCGAACGAGGGCTGGTCACCGAGGAGGAGCTCAACACCACCTGCTGCTTCGCCAGCCAGGACAAGGTCTGGGTCACCGGCCCCGGCGGGGAACGCTGGGAGGTCTACACCGTGATCGCGGACTCCGACACCTTCGGAGAAACCACCGACGAACCCTGCTGCCAGGCCTAGCGGCACCGCCCGATTCCCCCGCGGGCCGAACGGGAACACTGAGCGGATGGCCGACCCGGGAGAAGACGCGTTCGAAAAGCTGGTCGCGCTGCTGAACTACCCGATGTACGTCGTGACCACGCGGGCCGGCGGCGTCGCGGCGGGCTGCCTGGTCGGGTTCGCCAGCCAGACCAGCATTCACCCACCCCGATTTCTGGTCGGTCTGTCCCGGAAGAACCACACATTCCGGGTCGCCACCGAGGCGACTCACCTGGCGGTGCACGTCTTCGACCACGAGCACCTCGACATCGTGGAGCTCTTCGGCAGCCAGACCGGCGACACGATCAACAAGTTCGACCGCTGCTCGTGGCACAGCGGTCCGGAGCAGATGCCCATCCTCGACGACGCGGCCGCGTGGTTCGTCGGTGAAATTCTCGAGCGTTTCACGCTGGGCGACCACGTCGGGCATCTGCTCGCGCCGGTGGACGGCCGGCCCCCGCGGGAACTGGAAAGTTGGGTGTCGTTCAGCGACGTTCAGCATCTGGAACCCGGCCACGAGGCGTAGCAGTGATCCCCCGGGTGGGCACCGTCGCCGGCATCACCGAACTCGCATCGTTCTACGCCGATCCCCCGCCGGGCGTGCGCGCCAACATGATCTTCAGCGCCGACGGCGCGGCCGCGTTCGGCGGTCGGGCCGGTCCGCTGTCGTGTCCCATCGACCAACAGCTGCTGAAAACCCTGCGCGGCTTCGCCGACGTCGTCCTGGTGGGCGCCGGCACCGCGCGCGCCGAGAACTACGGCCCGGTGCGGCTCATCGACGCGACCCGTACCGCACCGCCCCCGATCGCGGTGATCAGCCGCAGCGGCCGGCTGCCGTCGAGGCTGTTCGACGACCCCGACCAGCCACCGATCGTGGTGACGTGCGCGCACGCCGCGGCGGCGCGAGACGACTTCGGCGACGGTGGGCGGCAGGTATTGGTGGCGGGCGAAGAATCCGTCGATGTGGCGCAGGCCGTCGCGCTGCTGCGCGCACGGGGGCTGCACCACATCCTGTGCGAGGGCGGACCGACCGTGCTCGACGAGCTGGTGGAAGCCGACGCCGTCGATGAGATCTGCGTGACTTTGGCCCCCAAACTCGCCGCCAGCCAGCCGGTGGGCCACCGCCTCACCCCGTCGTCGCTGCCCGCACCGGTGACGATGCGCCTCGAACACGCCCTGGTTTGCGACGGCTACGTGTTCTTGAAATATCGCCGCTGATTCCGCTCGACATGCAGCCGACGGACCCGCTTCCTATGATGGAAATGCCCGGTTGCGCACTCGTATCGAATCGCCTGCGCGGCATCATTTTCAGTTCCTCGCCGTCCACTTTCTCGAGCCATACAGAGGAGGACTATCGGCCAGGTGAGCAGCTCAAAAGACGACCATGACTACCGCAATCTGGCGGTCAACCGGCTGCGGCCCAGCGAACTTCAATGGGCGCTGAACCACGACGCCGTACACGGGATCGCGTACGCCTTCAAGAATCCCGTCGCCGTAGCCGAATCCATCGACGATCCGGACGACGACAGAATGACCTATCTGATCCGCGTCAAGCGCGACGACCTGGCCAACGCGTTCGGGAAGATCAACGACTGGATCACCGAAAACCCCGGCCCCGCCGGGATGCAGGCGTTCGGATTCGTGCGGGCCCTGTCCCGCGAAGGGCTGACCGAACGCACCAGCGGTGACGACGAACTCCGTTAATCCGCGTTGCCCTATTAGCTGGCTTTCGCTATTCGCCGTGCCCAGCGGCCTGTGAAACCTTAGCCTTATGCCTGCGCACGGTCGGTGACTGAGGAGTCGGGATGGGTGACACGACCGCGGATTCGCGGGAGGGTTCGCAGTTCGGGCCATATCTGCTGCGGCGGCTGATCGGTCGCGGCGGCATGGGCGACGTCTACGAGGCCGAGGACACGGTCCGGGAACGCACCGTCGCGCTGAAGCTGATGTCGCAGACGCTGTCCACCGACCCGGTCTTCCGCTCCCGCATGCAGCGCGAGGCCCGCACCGCGGGTCGGCTGCAGGAACCGCACGTCGTCCCGATTCACGACTTCGGCGAGATCGACGGCCAGCTGTATGTCGACATGCGCCTGATCGACGGCAAAGACCTGGCCACCATGCTGAGCCGGTACGGGCCGCTCTCCCCGCCCCGGGCGGTGGCCATCGTGCGCCAGATCGGCTCGGCGCTCGACGCCGCGCACGCCGCCGGCGTCCTGCATCGCGACGTCAAGCCGGAAAACATCCTGGTGAGCGGCGACGACTTCGCCTACCTCGTGGACTTCGGAATCGCCAGCGCCACCGCCGACGAAAAGCTGACGCAGATCGGCACCACCGTGGGCACCGTCAAATACATGGCCCCGGAGCGCTTCAGCGACTCCGAGGTCACCCATCGGGCCGACATCTACGCCTTGGCCTGCGTGCTGTACGAGTGCCTGACCGGGTCCCCGCCGTACACCGGCGACCAGATCAGCGTGATGGGTGCCCACCTGCACCAGGCGATCCCGCAGCCCAGTGCCGCGCGGCCCGGCATCCCGATCGCCTTCGACGCGGTGATCGCCCGCGGCATGGCCAAGGATCCCGCGGACCGCTACGCCAGCTGCGGTGACCTGTCCGCGGCCGCCTACGCGGCACTGGCCGAACCAGACCAGGACCGGGCCACCGACATCCTGGCCCGCAGCCAGGTGGCGCGGATGCCGGCGGCATTCGCCGGCCAGCAGCCCGGGGGAATCGCCCAGGCCCCTCCCGCGCACGCCCCTTCGTCCGGCCCGATGTGGGCGGCGGTGCCGCCACCGCCCGGGGGTCCGGTGCCCCAGCCGACGGGCTGGGCCGGTGCCCCCACTTGGGGTCCCAGCACCGCCGGGGCGCCGCCATGGGGCCAGCCGCCGCGGCGGAGTAGAAAGCCTTGGCTGTGGGTGGGCGTCACCGCCACCGCCCTGGTGGCCATCGTGGGCGTGGCGCTCGCCGTCGTTCGGCCATGGGAGTCGTCGTCCCCGGCGACGCCGACCAAGCAGCCGCCACCACCGGACGCCGTCGCGCTCCGAGTCCTCGATGACGGTGTGTTCGTCGGCAGCTCGGCGGCGTCGATGACCATCGACATCTTCAACGAACCCATCTGCCCGCCCTGCGGCAGTTTCATCAGGTCGAATGCGGGTGACATCGACACCGCGGTGAACAACAAGAAGCTCGCGGTGCGCTACCACCTGCTCGACTTCCTCGACGACAAGTCGCACAGCAAGAACTACTCGACCCGTGCGGTGGCGGCGTCGTACTGCGTCGCCGCCCAGAATGAGGCCAAGCTCTACACCGACTTCTATTCCGGCTTGTTCGCCAGCAACTTCCAGCCGGCGGAGGACGCCGCGGAGGACCGCACCGATGGTGAACTGGCCCAACTGGCCAAAAACGTCGGCGCCGACACCGACGTCATCACCTGCATCAAGTCCGGAGACGACGTCGGCACGGGCAAGGCGAAGTCCGCCAGCGGTTACGCGACGCTGTCCGGGCTGAACGCCAACTCCACCCCGTTCGTGTGGGATGGGACCGCGTCGGTGAACTATCAGGACCCGGCCTGGTTGACGAAGCTCCTCGGATAGCCGGCCGATGAGCGATGACACCAGGGCGAGCGACGACGACCGCAACGCCATCTGCCAGGTGCTCGACGCCGCGCTCGGCGACGGTCAGCTGTCGACGGAAGAGCACCGCGAGCGGGTAGCCGCCGCAACCAGGGCGACCACGCTGCGCGAGCTGCGGTCGCTGGTGACGGACTTGCAAATCCGCCCGGCCTCGGAGCAACCGCCGGCGTCGCGGTCACGAATCGGCCGACGCGGGGCCTGGATCGCCGTCGCCTGCGCGCTGGTGCTGCTCGGCGCCGGCCTCGCCTGGGGACTGCAGGGCGACACCACTTCCGCCCCGCCGGCGTCGACCACCCCCACCGCGGCCCCTACCAGCTCCGCGGCCCTGACGACGAGCACGCCACCGCCGCAGCTGCTGACCCTGAGCGGGGTGAGCGGGGTGCTGGCCCAGATGCGGACGCAGTTCGGCGACACATTGGGCTACCAGCTGAACATCTACCAGGATCAGGCGGTCGTCGAACGCCCGGACACCGCGAACGCCCAAAAGTTGGTGACCTGGCTGTACCGCGACGGGAATTGGGCGAGCGTCGGGCCCAAAATGGCCCTGGCGGCCCGCCTGGCGGTCGGTGATCTGAGCAAGTTCGACGTGCAAGCCGTCGTCGGC
Organism: Mycobacterium sp. 852014-50255_SCH5639931; assembly: GCF_001665605.1. Lineage (GTDB taxonomy): Bacteria > Actinomycetota > Actinomycetes > Mycobacteriales > Mycobacteriaceae > Mycobacterium > Mycobacterium paraffinicum. The sequence continues at coordinate 99,952 of NZ_LZSV01000024.1, read as the reverse complement.
GTCGTCCAGCAGGCACCCCAAACCCTGCACATCTACGACGCCAACCGGATCTTCCTGACGATCGAGTCGCGCAAGGACGGCGGCTTGCACTTGCAGATCAATGCCAGCGACGGCGCCCTCAGCGGCACCATCGTGCTGGCCGCCGACGGCACCGTCACGGAGATCGCTCCCCCGGCCCGATGATCCCGGCGGCCCGCCTCGCGCAGCCGACACGTGCCGGGGCGATGTGTTGTACGTTTCCTGCGGTGAGGCCAGTGGGCGCTCACCGCCGTGGTCCTTCGATGGGAGTCAGCAGTGACCGGCGCGCAGGACCCGCGGGTGGGGACGATGTTCGGGCCCTACCGGCTCAAGCGGCTGCTCGGTCGCGGCGGGATGGGCGAGGTCTACGAAGCCGAGCACACCGTTAAACAGTGGACGGTTGCGCTGAAGCTGATGTCGCACACGTTCAGCCAGGATCCGGTGTTCCGCAAGCGAATGGAGCGCGAGGCTCTCATCACCGGCCGACTGTTGGAACCCCATGTGGTCCCGATACACGACTACGGCGAAATCGACGGGCAGCTGTATCTCGAGATGCGGCTCATCGAGGGCATCGACCTGGGCAGCATGCTCGAACGGGCCGGGCCACTGCCGGCACCTCGGGCGGTGGCCATCATCCGGCAGGTCGCGTCGGCCCTTGACGCCGCCCATGCGGCCGGGGTGACCCACCGTGACGTCAAACCGCAGAACATCCTGATCCCCGGCGACGACTTCGCTTATCTCGTCGACTTCGGGATCGCCAGCGCGAAGACCGACGACAAGCTCACCCAACTGGGCACCGCGGTCGGCACGTTGAAATACATGGCCCCCGAACGGTTTTCGAGTGAAGAGGTGACGCAGCGCGCCGACGTCTACGCGCTGGCCTGCGTGCTCTACGAATGCCTGACCGCGACCCCGCCGTATCGCGCCGACAGCACCGGCATGCTGATCAGCGCCCACATGATGCAGCCCATCCCCAAACCCAGCGAGCAGGGAGCCGGGGTGAGCCCGGCCTTCGACGCCGTGATCGCGGGCGGCATGGCCAAGAACCCGATCGAGCGCTACCCTACCGCCGGTGCCCTGGCCGAGGCCGCGCACCGGGCGCTCAGCAGCCCCGAGCGCGAACGCGCCGACACGATCCTGCGCCAGAGCGAAATCCTGTCCCCCGCAACAGATTCCGAGCGCCCGCGCGCACCGGCTAAGCGCAACCGCTGGCCGATCGTGGCCGCCGCCGCCGCGGTGGTCGTCGTCGCCGTCTGCGCCGTCGGGCTCTGGCTCATGCTGAAACCCGCCGGCCAGCGGCACGCCAAGGCGACCGTCGCGAAGACCCCGCCTCCGTCGACCGCCGCCCCCAACGACGACCAGGCCCGGCTGATCAGCCTGCTCCCACCCGGTTACCTGGCCGGCACGTGCACGCCGGCGACCCCGGAGTCGGGCAGCATCTGGGTGCACGCGGTCGCCATGGTCACGTGCGGGCAGAACACCCAGCCCGGCGGTCCCAGCCACGCCACCTACGGGCTGTTCGCGACGCCCGACCGGCTGAAGCGGGCCTTCGAGAACGACATCGCCAACGTCAGCCTGGTGAACTGTCCCGGCGAGGGGCGCTCACCGGTCAGCTGGCATTACGACCAGACCCCGAACGACATGGCCGGGCTGATCGCGTGCGGCACCTACAACAACCACCCGAACGTGATCTGGACCAACGACGAGAAGCTGATGCTCAGCGACGTGTCCGGGGACCCGGCCACCGTTGAGGACCTGCACACCTGGTGGGACGCCTACGGCTGATCCCGCCGATCGGCGTCGGCGTCGGCGACCGTCAGGGGCAAGGCCAGCTCTTCGAGCGGGCGGCGTTCGGCCGCGATCCCGAGCCGCAATTCGACCAGGCCCGCGATCGCCATGACGGCGGCGCCCGTCAAGAACGACCACACCACCTGACCGCGTTCCCCGGAATTGATCAGCTGCCCGAACAGCAACGGGCCGCTGATGCCGCCGATCGCGGTTCCCACCGCGTAGAAGAACGCGATCGCAAGCGCCCTGGTCTCCATTGGGAAGATCTCGCTGACCGTCAGGTAGGCGGCGCTGGCGCCCGCGGAGGCGAGGAAGAACGCGACCGCGAGGACGCCGATGAACGCCCAGACCCCGCCGGTCTGGGTCACGAACAGGACCGCCAGGACGGCGGCGACGACCGCGGACCCGATGTAGGTCGCCGTGATCATCGGCTTGCGCCCGATCGTGTCGAAGAGGTGGCCGAGCGCCAGCGGCCCGACGAAATTGCTGAGCGCCCAGAGGATGAAGAACAGCGGCACCTTCCCGGACGGCACCCCGTAGAACCCGCTCAACAGCGTGCCCAGATTGAACGTCACCCCGTTGTAGAGGAACGCCTGCCCGGTGAATAGCGCCAGCCCCAGGATGGCGCGCTGCGGATAGAGCTTGAACGCCACCCGGGCGATTTCGCGGAATGAAATCGTCTCGCGCTGGCGGATTTTGAGCTCACGCCCGTGCGGCTCGGGCAGCGGCTCGCCGGTTTCCTCCCGCACCGCTTCCTCGATCTCGCCGACGATCCGCTCGGCCTCCTCGTCGCGGCCATGGATGAACAACCACCGCGGACTTTCCGGGACGTTGCGGCGGACGAGGAGGACGAAGATGCCGAAGATGGCGCCGACGCCGAAGGCGAGCCGCCAGCCGATGTTGGGTGCGAAGTGCGAGGTGTCGAGCAGGACGAGAGCGCCGGCCGCTCCCGCGGCCGAGCCGAGCCAGTACGTGCCGTTGATGATCAGGTCCACGCGGCCGCGCAGGCGGGCAGGGATCAACTCGTCGATGGCCGAATTGATCGCGGCATATTCGCCGCCGATGCCGGCACCGGTGAAGAAGCGCGCGGCGAAGAAATACCAAGGGGCGAAAGCGAATGCGGTCGCAACCGTGGCCACCAGGTAGACCGCCAGGGTCAGCATGAACAGATTGCGGCGCCCGAAGCGGTCGGTCAGGTGACCGAAGAACAGCGCGCCCAGGCAGGCGCCGGCGATGTAGAACGCGGCCGCCAGGCCGATCTGCGCCGCGTTCAGGTCGATGCCGCTGCCCTTTTCGGTGAGGCGAGCGGACACGTTGCCCACCATCGTGACCTCGAGCCCGTCGAGGATCCACACCCCGCCGAGACCGATGACGACGCGCCAGTGGAATCGAGACCACGGCAGCCTGTCCAGCCGCGCCGGCACGCGGGTCGTGATGGTTCCGGTTTGCACGCTTCCGCTCATCTGGCTCCTATCTGAGGTGATTCAGAATTACCCAAGCGAGGCGCGCGGCAAGCCTCAGCCGCGTTCGGCGCGCGACTCCTCTGGAGTCCAGGCCTGCGGCTGGCCCGGGTGGCCGGGGAACAGGAAGTCGATGAACGCCGCGGCCGTGGGCTGTGGTTCGTGGTTGGCCAGCCCCGGTCGTTCGTTGGCCTCGATGAAGGCGTACTCGGCGCCGGTGACATCGGGCACCAGCAGGTCGATGCCCGTCACGGGAATGCCGATCGCCTCGGCCGCCGTCACCGCGACCCGGCACAGTTCCGGGTTCACCACCGCGGTGACGTCGTGGATCGTGCCGCCCTGATGCAGGTTGGCGGTGCGGCGGACGCGGAGGCGGGTGCCCTGGGGCAGCACGTCGTCGAGCGACCAGCCCGCCTCGGCGACCGTCGCCTCGGTGAGGTCGTCGAGCGGGATGCGGGATTCGCCACCGGTGGCCGCGGAGCGCCGCCGGCTTTCGGCGGCGATCAGGTCGCGAATGGTGTGCTCGCCCGTGCCGATGATCTCGGGCGGCATCCGCAGCGCGGCGGCCACCACCCGGCCGTCGATCACCACCAAGCGAAGGTCATCGCCCAGCACGCGCTGCTCGATCAGCACGTCGGGGTATTGCTGACGGGCGCGGGCCAGGGCGGCGGCGAGCTCCTCGGGGCCGTTGTCGGCGGTCACCCCGACCGTGATGCCCTTGCCCTGTTCGCCGCGGGTGGGTTTGACGACGACCTCCCCGACCTCGGTGAGGAAGTTGTAGTCGCCTTCGTCGAAGGTGGCCAGCCGGGCGCGGGGCACCGTGATGCCCGCCTCGGAGACGAGGCGGCGCGTCAGCCGTTTGTCGTCGCAGCGGCACATGGCGACCGCCGAGGTGTATTCGGACAGCGATTCCCGGGTGACCACGCTGCGGCCGCCGTGGGTGAGGCGCATCTCGCCGGTCTCGGCATCGAGCACCTCCACCCAGATGCCGCGGCGCAGCGCCTCGTCGGCGATGATCCGGGCGTAGGGATTGAGGTCGTCGACCGTCTCGGGCGGCGGGCTGAAAAGTGGCTCGTTGATGGCGTTTTTGCGCTTGATCGCCAGCACGGGGACGCGGCGGAAACCCAGCTTCTCGTACAGGCCGATGGCGGCGGCGTTGTCGTGCGCGACCGACAGGTCCATGTAGGCGCGGCCCGCGTTGCGGAAGCGCTCCGCCAGCGCCCGCGTGAGGGCGGCGCCGATCCCGGGGAGCCCGGCGGCCGGGTCGACGGCCAGCGTCCACAGGCTCGACCCCTGCTCGGGGTCGGAGAACAGCAGCTCGTGGTCGACGCCGGTGACGGTGCCCACCACGGCGCCGTCTTCGTCGCGCACCGCCAGCAGGTAGGTCACCGCGGGCACGTTCAGGTGGTTGTTCCAGATGACGTCGACCCCGGCCGGGACCATTCCGCAGCGCACGTAGACGCGGTTCATGGCGTCGGCGTCGACCGGATCGTTCAGCGTGCGCACGGTGACGCCGAGCGGCGCGGGCGACAGGTCTTCGGGCTTGGCATCGGTGAAGCGCAGGCGATAGGTGTGGCTGGGGTCGATGAAGAGCTCGGTCGGCGCTTCGGCGACCACCACGTGGGATTCGCGGGCGTAGATGCAGATGTCGCGACGCCCGGGGCCCTCCCGGCGCAGCGCCTCGACCAGCTCGTGGGAGTCGGCGAAGGTCTGGCCGAAAATCAGCCGGCCCCAACCCAATTCGAGCTCGACATCCTTCGCCATCGCCTCCACCAGCTCCGGCGGTGAGGCGTCGTGGAGGCCCATCGTGATCGCCTCGGTGGGATCGCCGGGGGGATCGGTCACGGTCATGCCACCGGGCCCGTGATGCCGTGCCGTTGCAGCCAGAGTTCGAGCAGGGCGAGCTGCCAGAGTTCGTTGCCGCGCAAGGGCGTCAGCTTGCTGTTGGGGTCGGCCAGCAGGGCGTCGACCGCCTCCGTGCGAAACAGGCCGCGCTCCTTGGCAACTGGCGCATAGAGCGCGTCGCGCACCATGTCGAGGTAGGGCCCTTCGAGGTGGGTCAGCGCGGGGACCGGGAAGTATCCCTTGGGCCGGTCGATGACCTCCGACGGAATCACCCGTCGCGCAGCCTGTTTGAGCACGCCCTTGCCTTCGTGGGCGATCTTCAGTTCCGGGGGGCAGGTCGCCGCCAGCTCGACGAGCTCGTGGTCGAGGAAAGGCACCCGGCCCTCCAGACCCCACGCCATGGTCATGTTGTCGACGCGTTTCACCGGGTCGTCCACCAGCATCACGGTGGTGTCGAGGCGCAGCGCGCGATCGACGCCCGTCTCGGCGCCGGCGCGCGCGAAGTGCTCGGTGACGAAGCGCTCACTGGGGTCACCCGGGGCCATGATGCCCGGCCCGAGCAGGCCCGCCATTTCGGCCGAATCGCGGTCGAAGAAGGCCCCGCGGTACTCGGCGACCGAGCCCTCCAGTGAGGCGGCGGCCGGCGAGCCCATCGGCGGATACCAGTGGTAGCCGGCGAACACCTCGTCGGCGCCCTGGCCCGACTGCACGACCTTCACGTGGCGCGCCACTTCCTGGCTGAGCAGGTAGAAGGCCACACAGTCGTGGCTGACCATCGGCTCGCTCATCGCGCCGATCGCCCCGTCGAGCGCGGGCAGCATCCGGTCGGTTTCGATGCGGATCTGATGGTGGTCGGTTTCGAAGCGCCGGGCGATGATGTCCGACCACCGGAACTCGTCGCCCTCGACGCCACCGGCCGACTCGAAGCCGATGGAGAAGGTCATCAGGCCGTGCTGGCCCGCCTCCGCGAGCAGGCCGACGATCAGGCTCGAGTCGACGCCGCCGGACAACAGGCAGCCGACCGGCACGTCGGCGACCAGCCGGCGTTTGACCGCGACGCGAAGCGCGTCCAGCACCGCGTCTTCCCAGTCGGTTTCCGACCAGCCGGCGCGGTCGTCGTGCCGGGTGAAGTCGGGGGTCCAGTACGTGGTGATGGTGCGCCGGCCGTCGGGCTCGATGGCAACAAGGGAAGCGGGCGGCACCTTGCGGACGCCGCGCAGGATGGTCAGGGGCGCGGGGACCACCGAATGGAACGTCATGTAGTGATGCAACGCGATCGGGTCGATGCGGGTGTCCACGCCGCCGCCGGCCAGCAGCGCGGGCAGGGCCGAGGCGAACCGGATCCGGTGGCTGTCCTCGGTCAGGTAGAGCGGCTTGATCCCCAGCCGGTCGCGACCGAGCAGCACCCGGCCGCTGTCGCGTTCGACGATGGCGAAGGCGAACATGCCATGCAGGTGGCTGACGAAGTCGTCGCCCCAATGGTGGTAGCCCTTGATCAGGACTTCGGTGTCACTGTGCGAGAAGAACCGGTAGCCGTGTCCGGTGAGTTCGCGGCGCAGCTCTTTGTAGTTGTAGATGCAGCCGTTGAAGGCGATGGCCAGACCCAGTTCCGGGTCGACCATCGGCTGGGCTCCGGCCTCGCTCAGGTCGATGATCTTGAGGCGACGATGGCCGAGCGCGACACGGCCCTGTGACCAGGACCCGGAAGCGTCGGGACCCCGTCGCGCCATCACGCCGGCCATTGCTGACACCGCTGCTACATCGGGGACCTGCCCGTCGAGCCGTACCTCCCCGGTGACTCCGCACACTCCTTGAACCATACCGAAGGGGGTTCCGGCGCACCCGTACGGCCACTGTGAAATGCGTCGGCGCGCAGGTCGCACCGGCTTCCGGGGGCCGACGGCGGCAATCTCGCAAATCGGGCGCGGATTACCGGTGGGAGGGCCGGAGTTTGCCCGCGGCGATGGCCGCGACGGTTAAATCTTGGTTGCGCTCTGCTCTCGCCGTTGGCCGCCCACCGGGCCCGCCGCGACGTCCGCCCTCGCCGCTCCCGCCGGTGCGCGGATCGCGCGGACCGGTGCTGGCGAATGGAAATGCCCGCCACACAGGAATTTTCGATGCCCGCACGGCGCCGGGCCGCTGCGCGCGCTGGGGCGCGAGCCGCCAATCGCCCTGGAGATCGGGGCCGATTTGTGTGAGGTGGCGCGGTTGAAGCCGGCGGGAAAAATGCGTCGATTCTGGCTAATGTTCAGCCACCGTTAAGGCGTAGAGCCCAGATGCCACATCGAGGAACATCGTGACCCGAACAATTGCGCGCCTTGGGAATTGGTCGACAATAGTCGCGCTCGCGGGAGCCGCGGTGTTTTTCGCGGCACCGGCGTCGGCCGATCAAAAAGACGATGCGTTCATTTCGGAGATTCAGCGCAACGGGATTGTCTTTACCGACCGCGGCGCCGCGATCGCCGCGGGACATAACATGTGCGCCGGACTCGATTCGGGGAAGACGCCAACTTCGTTGGTGCTGAACGTGGTACGGGCCACCGATTTGTCGGCGCACGAAGCCGGCTATCTTCTCGGCGCCTCAGTGGCGTCCTATTGCCCCCAACACAGAGGCGCTATCGGCACTTCGGTCTCCTGACCATTACCCGGCGCGCTCCCCGGGCAGCTTGTCGTCCCGCGACGCCGCCACTTGCTGACCGCCGTGGGCCAGCTCGAGCCGGCGTTCCGCGAGGACCAGCAGATGCCTGAGTCGTTGCCCGTACAGACCCACCGAATCGTGGGTCAGCATGTCGTCGTGCGCGCAGTCGATCGAGTACGTGAGAATCTCGCCGGAGACAAGCGGCCGCCACGACTGGGACAGGAACCCACTGCGGTCGCTCCCGTCCCCCGCGGCGGAGAAGATGGTGATGTCGCCGTGGAAAACGCCGGGCCGGTGGGTTCGGTACCGGTCGATGTTCTGGCGAAGGTTTTCGGAGAGCAGGTCGACAAGCCGCCTGGATCGCGAGACTTCCGGAAGCTGTAGTTCGCCCACCGCATCCTCGGGCGGGGCGACACCGCCGTTCACGGTCGGTTGGGCGTCGAGCAGGATCAGGCGGGCGATTACGCATCCGCGCCGCTGCAGCTCCACCGCGAGTTCGTGCGCGATGACCCCGCCGAACGACCAGCCGAGCAGGTTATAGGGCCCGGAGGGATAGATCTCCTGCAGCCTGTCGGCATAGTTCTCCGCCATCTCGCGGATCGATCGCGGTTCGGTCTCTTCGCCCTGACGGGTCTGCTGGACACCGATGATCGGGCAGTCCAGGTAGCTGCCGAGCACCTGATACGGCCAGCTCACGCCGCCCGCGGGGTGAATGCAGAACAGCGGAGTGCCGGCGCCCTGCTTCAGGGTCTGAATGGGTACGACGTCCTGCGTGGCGGTCGTGTCCGTGCCCAGGCGCTGGCTCAGGGTGCGGACGGTGGGCGCGTCGAACAGGGTGCGCACCGCAAGGTCGACAACCAGGTTGCTGTTGATCGTCGCGATCACGCGCATCGCGGAAATGCTGTCGCCACCCAGGTCGAAGAAGGAGTCGTCGACACCGACCCGCTCGACCCCGAGCACCTGAGCGAAGATGCCGGCGAGGATCTCCTCGGTTGCGTTCGACGGGGCCCGATATCCACCGCCGGAGTACTCGGGCGCCGGCAGGGCGCGGGTGTCCAACTTGCCGTTGGGCGTCAGCGGCAGCGCGTCGAGTCCCACCACCGCCGTGGGAACCATGTAGCCCGGCAATCGCCCGGCCAGCGCGGTGCGCGCCTCGGCGGGATCGGCCGTTCCGGTGACGTAGCCGACCAGGCGTTTGTCCCCGGGGCGGTCCTCTCGGGCGATCACCAGCGCCTGCTGCACGCCGTCCAACCGGGCGAGCGCGGCCTGAACCTCGCCCAGTTCGATGCGGTAGCCGCGGATCTTGACCTGCTCGTCGGCGCGGCCCACATACACCAGCTGCCCGTCGGCACCCCAGAGCACCAGGTCCCCGGTGCGGTACATGCGCGCCCCGGGTTCACCGAACGGGCAGGCCACAAACCGCGAACCGGTCAGTCCGGCGCGCCCGACATAGCCGGCGGCCACCCCGGTTCCGGCCACGTACAACTCGCCCACCACGCCGGGGGGCACCGGCCGCAGCCAGCCATCGAGCACGAACAACCCGGCGCCGGGCACCGGCGAGCCGATCGGCGGCATTCCCGAGCCCGCCGCGAGCGGGGCGCTGATCGCCACGCACATCGTCGTCTCGGTCGGGCCGTAGGCGTTGACCATCACCCGACGCGGCGCCCAGCGATCGACCACCTCGGGCGGGCAGGCCTCCCCTGCCATCACCAGCGCCACCGAATCCAGGCCCGCCGGGTCCAGCGTCGCCACGGCCGACGGCGTCTGGGTCAGCACGCTGACCTTTTCGTCGACCAGCAAGGCGCGGAATTCCTCGGGTGAGCGCACCACCGACTCGGGCACCACCACCACGCGCCCGCCGCGCAGCAGCGGGGCGAAGATCTCCCACACCGACACGTCGAAGGCGTACGAGTGGCACTGCGTCCACACGCCCGGGGCCGGGAGGCCGGCGTCGAGCGAGCCGATGAGTTGCGTCACGTTACGATGCGTGACCGCAACACCTTTCGGCACACCGGTGGTCCCCGAGGTGTAAATGATGTAGGCGGTGCCGTCCGCCGCGGGTGCGGGCGGCGCGGTGCGCGGATAGCCGTCGATCTCCGGGTCCTCGATGTCGATGACCCGCACGCCGCTGCCGTCCAGCCGCGACAGCAGTCCCGCGGTGGTGACCGCGGCGATCGGCGCGGCATCCTCGAGCATGAATCTGATCCGCGCGGCCGGGGCGGCCGGGTCGATCGGCAGGTACGCCGCCCCCGTCTTGAGCACCGCCAGGATCGCCACGATCGCCCGCGGCGAACGCGAAAACAGCAGCGCCACAGATTGTCCCGGGCCGGCGCCCTCGGCGATCAGCAGGTGCGCCAACCGGTTCGCCGCCTCGTCCAGCTCCCGGTACGTCATGGACTGCCGGCCCCAGCCGATCGCCACGGCGTCCGGCTGGTGGGCGACCTGCGCGGCGAACAGCTCCGCGATCGACACCGGCGTGGGCACCGGCCGGGTCAGCGCTGCCCGGTTGCCGATTTCATCCAGGCGGGCGTGCTCCGGCCCGTCCAGCAGGTCGACCGAGGAGAGCCGCCGGGTCGGGTCGGTGGTCATCGCCACCAGCACCCGCTCCAGTCGCTCGGTGAGCGCCTCGATGGTGCGCGCGTCGAAGACGCCGGCGTCGTATTCCACTCGGAGGCCGAGTTGTTCGCCGGACAGGGCGGCCTGCATCGTCAGGGGGTAGTGGTTGCGCTCGAAGACGTTGAAGTCGGTGATGGACAGCTCGTTGTTGACCGCCATCGCGGACGTTTCCAGCGGATAGTTCTCGTAGGCGAACAGCGTGTCGAAGAGCTTCTCCTGCCGGGTCATCCGGTGAATTTCGCTGAGCGACAGGTGCTCGTGCTCGAGCGTGTCGTTGTGGGCGCTTTGCAGCTGGTCCAGCAGCTGCGTGGTGGTGGTCGCCGGGGTGATGCGGGCGCGCACCGGGATCGTGTTGATCATCAGGCCCACCATCGACTCGGCGCCGACGAACTCGGCGGACCGGCCCGACACCGTGGTGCCGAACGCGACGTCGTAGTTGCCGGTGAGCCACGTGAGCAGCTGCGCCCACGCGGCCTGCAGCACGGTGCTGACCGTGGTCTGGCAGGACCGGGCCAGCTCGGCGAGCGCCCGGGTGGTTTCGGCCGGCACCGCGAACGTCGTGAGGCCGCGGGCACCCAGCTCCAACTCGTGCGGCGGCGCGACCAGCGTCGGGGTGTCGAAGCCGGCGAGCACCCGGCCCCACGCCGCCCGCGCGGCATCGACGTCGCGGTCGGCCAGCCAGCTGACGAACCGGCGGTACGGCGCCGGCGGAGCCAGCCGCTGCCCGGTGAGGCTGGCGAATGTCTCGTTCACCAGGATGGGAACCGACCAACCGTCGAGCACGATGTGGTGAATGGTCAGCACCAGCCGGTGCCGGTTCTGCGCGGTGCGGATCATGGCCACCCGGAAGGCCGGCTGATCGGCCAGGTCGTAGACCGCGGCGCGCTCGGCCGCGCAGATTTCCCCGATGCCCTCGTCGGCGCCTTGGCGGCCGTCGAGCTCGACGTACCGCCATGCCATCGCCGGGTTGGCGGGGATGATCTGCACCGGCTCGTCGGGCCGGTCCCAGAATCGGGCGACCAGGTGCGGATGCCGGTCGACCACGGTTTGCACCGCGTCGCGCAGGCTGTCCGGGTCCAGCGGGCCGGTCACGTTCATGTCCAGCTGCACCACGTACAGGTCGTCGGCGCTGCCCCGCGTGGTGGTGGCGTGGAAGAGCAGCCCCTGCTGCAGCGGGGTCAACGGCAACACGTCGGCGATCCGGTGTTGCCGCTCGAGCTCGTCGATCTCCTGCTGGACCAAGCGGGCCGGGAGGATGTCCGACGGGGTCAGTCCGCCGCCACCGGAACGCACGTGGGCGCAGATCCCGGTCAGCGCCTCGAACCACAGCCCGCTCAGCCGGGCGAGCTGCTCGCGGTCCAGCGCCGAGGGCGCCCACGTCCAGTTGGCGTGCAGCTGCGGGCCGGCCTCGGTCTCGGCGGTGCCCGCGTTGAGGTCCACGGTGTGCATGAGCGGCATCGGCACCGCCGTGCTGGTGCCGGTCACCGACGAGCCGTCCCGCGAGATTCGCCACAACTCGTCCGACAACTCGGCGGCCGCGCCGCCCAGCCGGCCCAGATAGTTGAAGCCGATCGTCGGGTCGGAGCCGTGCAGGTCGACCTCGTCGTTCAGGTAGCGCAGCAGCCCGTAGGTCAGGGGGTCCGGCTGGGCGCGCAGCTGCTCCTTGGCTTGCTTGAGCACGGCCCCCAGCGCGGAGTCACCGGAAACCACGCGCTCCCAAGGCAATTGATCCATCGCCAAGGACACCGGGTACTTGGTGGTGAACCACCCGACCGTGCGCGACAGGTCCACTCCGGCGGCGAGCTCCTCGTGTCGGCCGTGGCCCTCAACGTCGATGCCGACCGGCCCGCCGCCAGGAAGGTCGCCGCCAAGGAACTCCGCCCAGGCCAGGGCGTAACCGATCAACAGGATGTCGTTGACGCCGGCGTGGAAGGCCGCCGGCGCCTCTCCGAGCAGCGTGCGGGTGGTCTCCACGTCCAGCGCCACCGACAGGTGCTCGGCGGTCTCGTATGTGTCCGTCTCGGGGCGCACCCCCGGTAGCGCGGGCGGCGTCGCCGCGATCCGCCGCCAGGCGCCGGCCAGCTCCACCACCGCCGGGTCATGCGCGTGCTCGCCCAGTAGGGCCGCCCAGCGGGCGAACGACGTCCCACCGGGCGGCAACGCCACCGGCTGCCCGCCGCGATGCTGCGCCCAAGCAATGTTCACGTCTTCCAACAGGATTCGCCAGGACACCCCGTCGACGGCGAGGTGGTGGACGATCAGCACCAGCTGTCGGGTGGAGGCCGCCCACAGCGCGCTCAGCATCACCCCGTCGGCCGGGTTCAGCCGCGAGCGCGCCGCGGTCACGGCGGCGTCGGACAACACGTCCACCGCGTGCAGGTGGTCGGCGGCGTCGACCGATCCCGCCTCGGGCACGGTCAGCGACCAGCCGTCGTGCACGCGCAGCCGCAGCATGGCGTGCCGGTCCAGCAGGGCCTGCAGCACCGCCAGCACATCGGTCTCGGTGACCCCGGCGGGAGCCTCGACCACCATCGTCTGGTTGAACTGGTCGACCGGACCGCCTGCCCTTTCTATGCCCTGGAGCCACCGGATGATCGGCGTCGCCGGTAGTTCCCCGATGCCCTCGTCGGTCGCGCCGGTGTCGCCGTCGGCCACGCCGACGACGCGGGCCAGCCGGGCCACGGTCTGCTCGACGAAGATGTCGCGCGTCCGGCACGTCAGGCCGGCGGCCCGCGCCCGCGTCACCACCTGCATCGACGAGATGCTGTCGCCGCCCAGATCGAAGAACGAGTCGTCGACGCCGACCCGCTCGACGCCGAGCACCTGGGCGTAGATGCCGGCCAAGGTCTCCTCCACGGGACCGCTCGGGGCCCGGTAGCGATCGACCTCCCGGTATTCGGGCGCCGGCAGGGCGCGAGCGTCGAGCTTGCCGTTGGGTGTCAGCGGCAGCGCGTCGAGCCTCACCACGGCCGCCGGAACCATGTACGCGGGGAGCCGGTCGGCCAGCCGGGCGCGTAGCTCGGCGGGGTCCGCCGAACCGGTGACGTAGCCGACCAAGCGCTTATCACCGGGCCGGTCCTCGCGGGCGATGACGGCGGCCTGCCGCACCCCGCGCAGCTCGGCCAGCGCCGCCTGGATCTCGCCGGGCTCGATGCGATAACCGCGGATCTTGACCTGCTCATCGGCGCGTCCCAAATACTGCAGCTGCCCATCGGCGCCCCAGCAGACCAGGTCGCCGGTGCGATACATGCGTGCCCCTGGCCCGCCGAACGGACAGGCCACAAACCGCGACGCCGTCAGCGCCGCCCGGCGCCAGTAACCGCGGGCCAGCCCGGCGCCGGCCACGTACAGCTCGCCGACCACGCCGGGCGGCACCGGCCGCAGGGATTCGTCGAGCACGAACAACGCCGCCCCGGCCACCGGGGAGCCGATCGGAACGGCGGCGGAGCCGGGGACAATCGGCGCGCTGATCGCCGCGTACACCGTGGTTTCGGTGGGTCCGTAGGCGTTGATCATCACGCGCCCGGACGCCCACCGGTCCACCAGCTCGGTCGGGCAGGCCTCGCCGGCCACCACCAGCGCCGTCGACTCCAGCCCCCGCGGGTCGAGCATCGCTGCGGCGGAAGGGGTTTGGCTCAGCACGCTGACCCGCTCGGCGACCAGCAACTCGTGCAGGTCCTCCGGGGACCGCACCACCGCGTCGGGGACCACCACCAGGCGCCCGCCGCGCAACAGCGCGCCGAAGATCTCCCACACCGACACGTCGAAGCCGTAGGAATGCCACTGCGACCACACGCCGGCGTCCGGGAGGCTGGCGTCCACCGTCGCCATCAGCTGGGTCACGTTGCGGTGGCTGACCGCCACGCCCTTGGGCACACCGGTGGTTCCCGAGGTGTAGACGAGGTAGGCGACGTCCTCCGGGCTCGGCGCCGGCAACGCGGTGACGGGCTGGGCGTCGACGGCGGGATCGTCCACGTCGATGACCGCCACGTCGTGCCCGTCGAGCCGGTCGGCCAGGGCGGCGGTGGTGACCACCGCGACGGGCGCGGCGTCGGCGAGCATGAAGCCGATCCGGGCGGCCGGATGCGCGGGATCGATGGGCAGATAGGCCGCCCCGGTCTTGAGCACCGCCACGATCGACACGATCGCCTCGGCCGAGCGGTCGAACAGCAGCGCCACGCACTGCCCCGGGGCGGCGCCGCGGTGGGCCAGCAGGTGAGCCAACCTGTTGGCCGCCTCGTCGAGCTCGCGATACGTCCACGACCGGGTACCGCTGCGCAGCGCAGGCGCATCCGGCGTGCGCGCGGCCTGGGCGGCAAAGGATTCCGGAATCGACGTCGGCGCGTCCGCCGGCGCGGCCAGCACCGCCCGGTTGCCGATCTCGTCCAGCCGGGCACGTTCGTCCGCCTCGAGCAGGTCGACCGACGACACGGAGCGGGCTGGATCGGTGGTCATCGTCGACAGCACCCGCTGCAGGCGCCCGACCAGTGTCTCGATGCTGTCCGCGTCGAACACGTCGGTGCGGAACTCCACCCGCCCGCCGATTCCGGCGGGCTCATTCGTCTCGGTCCAGCGCTCGGTCAGTGAGAACGTCAGGTCCATGCGGGCGACCTGGGTGTCCAGCGGTATCGAGGTGACCCGGACGTCGCCCAGGGCCAGCCCGGTCGCGGCGTCGTTGTCCTGCCCACCGAAGTTCTGCCACGCCAGCATCACCTGAATCAGCGGGTGATGGGTGAGGCTTCGGGTGGGGTTGACCCGCTCTACCAGCACCTCGAAGGGCACGTCCTGATGCTCGAAGGCCTCCAGGCTGCGCGTGCGCACCCGGTCCAGCAGCTCGGTGAAGGTGGGGTTGCCGGACACGTCGACGCGCAGCACCAGGGTGTTGACGAAGAATCCGACCAGGTCGTCGAGCGCGGGGTCGCGTCGCCCGGCGATCGGGAAGCCCACCGCCACATCGCTACTCGCGCTCAGCTTGGCCAGCAGCACCGCCAGGGCGGCCTGTACCACCATGAAGCTGGTCGCATTGTGTTCGCGGGCCACCGCGGAAACCTGCTGCTGCAAGTCGGCCGGCCAGTCGATCGCCACCGTGGCCCCGCGCTGGTCGGCCACCTCTGGGTAGGGACGGTCGGTGGGCAGCTGCAACCGCTCCGGGATGCCGGCCAGGGCCTCTTCCCAGTAGCCGAGCTGCGCGGCGATGCGGCTGTCACTGTCCTTCAGGTCGCCGAACTGGGCGCGCTGCCACAGCGTGTAATCCACGTACTGGACCGGCAATTCGGCGAGATCGGGGGCCTCCCCCGCGCACCGGCTGGCATAGGCGACACCGAGGTCGGCGGCCAACGGCCGCAGCGACCAGCCATCGGCGGCGATGTGGTGGACCACGGCCACCAGCACGTGTTCGTCGTCGGCGACACGGAACAGCCAGGCGCGCAACGGAATATCGGTCGCCAGGTCGAAGGTCTCGCGGGCGGCGGCCTTGACGGCCCCGTCCAGCCGGCTCGCCGACCAGCCGCTGGCGTCGACGACCTGCCAGCCGAAATCGGCCTGCTCCGCGGGGATGACCACCTGCTGGGGCGTGCCCTCGGGTGCCGCGAACACGGTTCGCAGGCTCTCGTGGCGGGCCACCACGTCGGCCAAGGCCGCACCGAGCGCGCCGGCGTCGAGCCGCCCACGCAGGCGCATGGCCGCCGCCATGTTGTAAACCGGTGACGGGCCCTGCAATTGGTCCAGGAACCACAACCGGCTCTGGGCGAACGACAGCGGGACCACCGCCGGCCGCGGACCGGCCACCAGGGGCTCGAGCCGTCCGGCGCCTTCACCGATCCGGGGTGCCAGCTGGGCGATGGTGGGCGCCTCGAACACGGCGCGCACCGACAGGTACTCGTCCAGGTCGGTGTTGACCGCGGCGATCAGGCGCATCGCCAAGATGCTGTCGCCGCCGAGGTCGAAGAACGACTGGTCGATCCCGACCCGCTCGACGCCGAGCACCTGGGCGTAGATGCCGGCCAGGATTTCTTCGGTGGGATTGGTGGGGGCTCGGTACCCCGAGGCGGTGTATTCGGGTGCGGGCAGGGCGCGAATGTCGAGTTTGCCGTTGAGGGTTAGGGGCAGTTTGTCGAGTGTGACGATGGCGGCGGGGACCATGTAGCCCGGCAGGCGCTCGGCCAGCGCGGTGCGCAGCTCGGCGGGGTCGGCGGTGCCGGTGAAATAGCCGACCAGGCGTTTATCGCCGGGGCGGTCCTCACGCACGACGACCACCGCCTCGTCCACGCCCTCGAGGGCGGCCAGCGCCGAACGGATTTCACCGACCTCGATGCGATACCCGCGGATCTTGACCTGCTCATCAGCGCGCCCGACATAACGCAGCTGCCCATCAACACCCCAACACACCAAATCCCCGGTCCGATACATCCGATGCCCGGGTGCCCCGAACGGGCACGCCACGAACCGCGACGCGGTCAACCCCGCCCGGCGCACATACCCATAACCCACCCCGCGCCCGGCCACATACAACTCCCCGACCACCCCGACCGACACCGGACGCAACCAGCCGTCCAGCACGAACAACGCTGTCCCGGGCACCGCCGACCCGATCGGCGGCAGACCCGACCCCGCCACCAACGGCGTGCTCGCCGTGGCGAAGATCGTGCTCTCCGTCGGCCCGTAGACATTGATCATCGTCCGCCCCGGCGCCCACCGATCCACCAACTCCGCACCCACCGGCTCGGCCCCGATCACCAACGCCATGCCTTCCAAACCCTGCGGGGAAAGCATCCGCACCGCCGCCGGGGTCTGACTGAGCACACTCACCTGCTCGGCCACCAGCAGCGCGTGCAAATCCTTCGGCGAACGCCCCACCGCATCCGCCACCACCACCAGGCGCCCACCGTGCAGCAACGCCCCCCAGATCTCCCACACCGAGAAATCAAAGGCATACGAATGGAACTGGGCCCACACCTGCCCCGGTCCCAACACCACCCCCACCTGCGGCGCGTCGAACAACCGAGTCACCTGGGCATGGCTGACCGCCACCGCCTTGGGCACCCCAGTCGTGCCCGAGGTGTAAATAACGTGCGCCACATCCTCTGGACCCGGCCCCAGCGGCGCCCAACGCGGCTGGCGAAGCAACGCCGGATCACCCACATCCACGATCGGCAGGCCATACCCGGCCAACCGCGGCGCCAACGCCGCGGTGCTCACCACCGCCACCGGCGCGGTATCGCTGAGCATGAACTCGACCCGCGCCCACGGCAACGCCGGATCAATCGGCAAATACGCCGCCCCCGACTTCAACACCGCCAAGATCGCCACGATCGCCTCCGCCGACCGCGACAACACCACCGCCACCGACTCACCCGGCCCCGCACCCCGACCAACCAACGCATGCGCCAACCGATTCGACGCCTCATCCAACTCCCGATAGCACAACGACCGGCCCTCAAACGTCACCGCCACCGCCCCCGGCGCCCGCGCCACCTGCGCGGCAAACAACGCCGGAATCGACATCGCCACCCACGGCTGGATGAGGACCGCGCGGTTTCCGATCTCGTCGAGCTTGTTGTGTTCTGCGTCGTCGAGCACGTCGATCGAAGACAACGGGCGCGCCGGGTCGCTGGTCATGGCGACCAGCAACCGCCGCATCCGTTCGAGCAGCGTTGCGATGTGTGCCGCGTCGAAAACATCGGTGTCGTATTCGACCTGTAAACGCATCTCGTGCCCAGGCTGCGCCTGCATCGTCAGCGGGTAGTGGGTGGATTCCCGGCTGATGATGTCGGTGACGGCCAGCTCGTGGTTGCCCGACAGCGCGCCGGCGTCGATCGGATAGTTCTCGTATACGAACAGGGTGTCGAACAGCTGATCGTGTCCGGCGATCCGGTGGATCTCGTTGAGCGCCAAGTGCTGGTGGTCGAGCGTGTGGTTGTAAGCGCCTTGCAGTTGCTCGAGCAGATCGGCGGTGGTGGTGGTCGCGGTGATGTTCGCCCGCGTCGGCACGGTGTTGATCAGCAGGCCCACCATCGTTCCAGCGCCGGTGACTTCGGCGGGCCGGCCCGAAACGGTGGTGCCGAAAACGACATCACGTCGGCCGGTCAAGCCGCACAGCAGTTGCGCGAAGGCGGCCTGCAGGACCGTGTTGACGGTGATGTGGCACGACCGCGCCAAGTCAGTGATGGCCTGGGTGAGGACGGGCGGCAGGGCGAACAACTCGACGCCTTGCTGCCCAAGTTGGACCCGGTCCTGCGGACCGACCAGGGTCGGGCTGTCAACGCCGGCGAACACCTTGGCCCAGGCGGTGCGGGCGGCATCGAGGTCTCGCTCGGACAACCAGGTGACGAAGTTGCGGTAGGGCGCCGTCGCCGGTAGCCGCTGGCCGTAATAGCCGGCGAAGATCTCCCCTAGCAGGATCGGCACCGACCAGCCGTCGAGCACGATGTGGTGATTGGTCAGCACCAGCCGATGCCGGTCGGATGCCGTGCGGATCAGGGCCACCCGGAAGGCGGGATCCTCGGCGAGGTCGCCGCAGACCGCCACGCGCTCGGCGGCGCACAGCCGCTCGACATGCTCGTCGACGTCGGAATCGCCGTCGAGCTCGATGTACTGCCAGGACGCCTCTGGGTCCGCCGGGATGACCTGGACCGGCTCGTTGTACCGGTCGCAGAATCGCGCCACCAAGTTCGGGTGCCGGGCGATCATCGTGTGCACCGCATCGCGCAGGCGGTCGGGGTCGAGCGGGCCACGGATGCTGATGTCCAGCTGTCCCGCGTAGAGATCGACGCTCGCCCGCGCGGTATTGGCGTGGAAGAGCAGCCCCTGCTGGACCGGGGTCAGGGGGAGCACATCGGCAGGGTGGTGTTGCCGCGCAAGCTGATCGAGCTGCTCTTGGCTGAGACGCGCGGGGGCAATGTCGGACGGCGTCAAACCGCCGCCGCCGGAACGCACGTGGGCACAGATGCCGGCGAGGGCCTCGAACCACAGCCGGCTCAGCCGGGTGATTTGCCCATCGTCGAGCGCCGATGGCGCCCACGTCCAGTTCGCGTGCAGCTGCGGGCCGGCCTCGGAGTCGACGGTGACCGCGTTGAGCTCAAGGGTGTGCATCAGCGGCATGGATATCGACGCAGCCGCGCGGGTGACCGACCAGCCGTCCTGCACGGGCCGCCACATGTCGACGGTGAGCTCGGCCGCACCGCCCTGGCGTCCCAGATAGTTGAACCCGATCGGCGGGTCGGAGTTGTCCAGGTCGACTCCGGTGTTCAGATAGCGCAACAGTCCGTAGGTCAGTGGATCCGGGAGAGCCCGGAGCTGCTCCTTGGCGTCTTTGAGCACCGCGCCCAGCGCGTCCCCTCCGGTGACTACCTGCGCCCAGGGGACGCCACCCACCGACAACGCAACCGGGTATTTGGCGGTGAACCATCCCACGGTGTGGGACAGGTCGACGTCGCGACCCACCTCCTCTTGGCGCCCGTGGCCTTCGACGTCGATGCCGATGGCGCCGCGGTTGCCGGAGAACTCCGCGCATGCCAAGCCGAACGCGATCAGCAGAATGTCTTGCACCCCAGCATGGAACGCCGCCGGCACCTGACCGAGCAGCATGCCGGTGGTCTCGGCATCCAGCTCCACCGAGAGATGCCCGGCGGTGGCGAAGGTGTCCACCTCGGGCCGCACCGGGGGCAGGGCCGGCGGTGTCGCCGCCACCTTTGTCCAGGTGTCGGCCTGATCGACGACGTCGGGGTGGTGCGCGTGCTGGGCCAACCGCGACGACCACCGGGCAAACGAGGTGCCCGCGGCGGGCAACTCGACCGGTTGCCCGCCGTGATGCCGGGCCCAGGCGATATTCAAGTCCTGCAATAGGATTCGCCAGGAAACGCCGTCGACGGCGAGGTGGTGAACGATCACCACCAGCTGGCCGGTGGAGACCACCCACAGCGCGCTGAGCATCATCCCGGCGGCCGGGTTCAACCGCGACCGCGCGTCGACGACCGCCGCGTCGGACAGCTCGTCCACCGCGTGCAGGCACGCGCGGGCATCCACCGAGCCCGACTCGGGAACCGTCAGGGACCAGCCGGAGCCGTCGCGGTCGACGCGCAGCCGCAGCATGGCGTGGCGATCCAGCAGGGCCTGCAACACCGTCGCCACGTCGCCCTCGGTGACACCGGCGGGCGCCTGCACCAGCATGGTCTGGTTGAACTGATCGACTTGGCCGCCAGCGCTTTCCACGTCTTCGAGCCAACGGATGATCGGGGTGGGCACCACCGGCCCGAGGCCCTCGTCGATCACGGCGGCGTCGGTGCCGACCGCCTCGGCCACGCGGGCCAGCCGGGCCACCGTCTGCTCGGTGAAGATGTCGCGCGTATTGCACACCAGGCCTGCGGCACGCGCCTGGGTCACCACCTGCATCGACGAGATGCTGTCGCCGCCGAGATCGAAGAAGGAGTCGTCGATGCCGACGCGTTCGACGCCGAGGACCTGGGCGTAGATGCCGGCCAGGATCTCCTCGACCGCGTTGCTTGGGGCACGGTATTCACCGGTGGTGTACTCGGGTACCGGGAGGGCGCGGGTGTCGAGTTTGCCGTTGGCTGTCAACGGCAGCGCGTCTAATGCCACCACCGCCGTCGGCACCATGTAAGCCGGCAACCGCTCGGCCAGCTCAGCGCGCAAACCATCTGATTTTGCGGCGCCGGTAACGTAGCCGACCAGGCGCTTCTCCCCGGGACGGTCTTCGCGGACGATCACCACGGCATGATCGACGCCGTCGAGACCCGCCAGCACCGACTGGATTTCGCCGAGTTCGATGCGATACCCGCGGATCTTCACCTGCTCATCGGCCCGCCCGACATACTGCAACTGCCCATCGGCACCCCAGCGCACCAGGTCCCCGGTGCGATACATGCGCGCTCCAGGCGCCCCGAACGGACAAGCCACAAATCGCGACGCCGTCAAACCGGCGCGGCGCATATATCCCATCGCGACGCCGCGGCCCGCCAGATACAACTCACCGACCACCCCGGCCGCCACCGGCCGCAGCCATCCGTCCAACACAAACGTCGCCGCACCCGCGATCGGAGACCCGATCGGCACCACTCCCGACCCGGGCACCAACGGCGAACTCATCGACGCGCATACCGTGTTCTCCGTCGGCCCATAGGCATCGATCATCACCCGCCCCGGCGCTGCCCACCGATCCACCACTTCGGCGGGGCAGGCCTCACCGGCAACCACCAATACGGTGGACTCCAACCCCTGCGCCGGCAACATCGCCACCGATGACGGGGTCTGGGTCAACACGCTGACCTTTTCCGCGACCAGCAACGCGTGAAAGTCCTCAGGGGAAGCAGCTACCGACTCGGGCACCACCACCAGCCGCCGACCGCGCAACAGCGCACCGAAGATCTCCCAAACCGAAAAGTCGAACGCCGCGGAGTGACACTGCGTCCATACCCGGC
This sequence comes from Mycobacterium sp. 852014-50255_SCH5639931, assembly GCF_001665605.1. Classification (GTDB taxonomy): domain Bacteria; phylum Actinomycetota; class Actinomycetes; order Mycobacteriales; family Mycobacteriaceae; genus Mycobacterium; species Mycobacterium paraffinicum. Next base: position 78,152 of record NZ_LZSV01000024.1, on the reverse strand, counting down.
CCGGCGGCAGCCCTTCATCGAGTGACTCGACCAGCCAAGTCACGTTGTGTTGGGGAACGGCCACCCCTTTAGGAGTGCCGGTCGTCCCGGACGTATAGATGACGTAAGCGATGTTCTCTGCGGCCGGCACCGGTAACGCCGCGCACGATTGAGCCTGTACGGCGGGCTCATACACATCCACCACCGGCAGTCCCGCGCCATCCAGCCGTGACCGCAGGTCCGCCGTGGTGATGACCGCGCTCGGTGCAGCATCGTCGAGCACAAACTCCATCCGCGCCGCCGAGTGCGCCGGATCAACCGGCACATACGCCGCCCCGGTCTTGAGGACTCCCAGCATCGCCACGATCGCCTCGGCGCACCGGGGAAAAAGCAGTACGACACATTGCCCCGGCCCCACACCCGCACCGACCAGCAAATGGGCCAACCGGTTCGACGCATCGTCCAGCTCGCGGTAGGTCATCGAGTGGCCGGCACACACCAGCGCCGCGGCGTCCGGGGTGCGCACCACCTGATCGGCGAATAGCGCCGGGATCGAGTACGTCTCGGTCGCCGCTGCGGTCAGCGCGGCGCGGTTGCCGAAGCCGTCCAGCCGGGCGTGTTCGGCCTCATCGAGCAGGTCCACCGATGACAATGTTTGTGCGGGGTCGGCGGTTATCGCGAGCAGCACCCGCTGCAACCGTCCGATCAGCGCCGCGATGCTCTCCGCGTCGAACACGTCGGTGCGGAATTCCACCGTCCCGCCGATGCCGGCGGGATCCCCGGCTTCGCTCCACCGTTCGCCCAGTGAGAAGGTCAGGTCCATCCGCGCGGTCTGGGTGTCCACCGGTATCGGCGTGATCTCGACGTCGCCCAGCGCCAGGGCGGCGACCGGGCCGCCGTCGTGCCCGGCGAAGTTCTGCCAGGCCAGCATGACTTGGACCAGGGGGTGGTGGGTCAGGCTTCGGGTCGGGTTGAGCCGCTCGACCAGCACCTCGAACGGCACGTCTTGGTGTTCGTAGGCCGCCAGGCTGCGCTGCCGCACCTGGGACAGCAGGTCGGCGAAGGTGGGGTCGCCGGCCACGTCGACCCGCAGCACCAGAGTGTTGACGAAGAACCCGACCAAGTCGTCGAGCGCGGGGTCGCGCCGCCCGGCGATCGGGAACCCCACGGCCACATCGGGGCTGGCGCTGAGCCTGGAGAGCAGCACCGCCAGAGCGGTCTGGACCACCATGAAGCTGGTGGCGTTGTGCTTGCGGGCCACTTCGCTGACTCGCCGTTGCAGCTCGGTGGGCCAGTCGATTTCGATGATGGCGCCGCGCTGATCGGCCACCAGCGGGTAGGGCCGATCGGTGGGCAGCTGCACCCGGTCGGGCATCCCGGCCAGAGCCTCTTCCCAGTAGGCCAGCTGCGCGGTGATGGCGCTCCCGCGGTCGTCGAGGTCGCCCAACTGTGCGCGCTGCCACAGCGTGTAATCGATGTATTGCACCGCCAATGGCGCCCAGCCGGGGGCATGCCCGGCGCAGCGGCTGGCGTACGCCATGCCCAGGTCGCGCACCAGCGGGGTCATCGACATCCCGTCGGCGGCGATGTGGTGGACCACCGCCATCAGCACGTGCTCGTCGTCGCGGATGCGGAAAAGCTCTGCCCGCAATGGGATTTCGGTCGCCAGATCGAAGGTGTAGCGCGCCGTGGCGCCGATGGCCTCATGGAGCTGGCCGGCGGACCAGGCGCTGGCGTCGACGATCTCCCATCCGAAATCGGCCCGTTCGACGGGGGTCACTAGCTGCTGCGGCGTGCCCTCGGGCGCGGCGATCAGGGTGCGCAGGCTCTCGTGCCGGGCCACCACGTCGGCCAGCGCCGCGCCCAGCGCGTCGGCGTCGAGCGGCCCGCTCAGCCGCAGGGCGGCCGCCATGTTGTAAACCGGTGATGGGCCCTGCAATTGGTCGAGGAACCACAACCGGTTCTGCGCGAAAGACAACGGCACCACGGCCGGCCGCTCGGCGGCCACCAACGGCTCCAGCCCGCCCGTGCCCTCACCGATCCGCAGCGCCAGCTGGGCGACGGTGGGCGCCTCGAACACGACGCGCACCGGGAGGCCGACGTTCAGATTGCTGTTGATCGCGGCGATGAGGCCCATCGCCGAGATGCTGTCGCCGCCGAGTTCGAAGAAGGAGTCGTCGACCCCGACGCGCTCGACGCCCAGGACGTCGGCGTAGATGGTGGCCAGGATTTCTTCGACTGCGTTTTGCGGGGCGCGGTAGTCACCGGCGTGGTATTCCGGTGCCGGTAGCGCGCGGGTGTCCAGCTTTCCGTTGGCGGTCAGCGGCAGGGTTTGCAGGCCGACGATGGCCGCGGGCACCATGAATGCCGGCAACCGCTCACCCAACGCGGTCTTCAGCTGAGCCGGATCGGCCTCTCCGGTGATATAACCGACCAGGCGCTTGTCACCGGGGCGGTCCTCGCGGGCGATCACCACCGCCTGCTCCACCCCATCCAAAGCACTGAGCGCGGTTTGGATTTCGCCCAACTCGATGCGATACCCGCGGATCTTGACCTGCTCATCGGCACGACCCAGATAGCGCAGCTGCCCATCAGCACCCCAACAGGCCAAATCCCCGGTTCGATACATCCGCGCCCCGGACCCACCAAACGGACACGCCACAAACCGCGACCCCGTAAGCCCCGGGCGCCCGAGGTAGCCGGTGGCCACCCCGGCCCCGGCCACATACAACTCCCCGACCACCCCGGGCGGCACCGGCCGCAACCAGCCATCCAGCACAAACAACCCCGCATCAGCGACCGGCGAACCGATCGGCGGCACCCCCGACCCGGGTTGGAGTAGGGCACTGATCGCCACACACATCGTCGTCTCGGTCGGCCCATAGGCATTGACCATCACCCGACCCGGCGCCCACCGGTCCACCACCTCGGACGGACACGCCTCACCGGCCATCACCAACGCCACCCCATCCAGCCCGGCCGGATCCAGCATCGCCACCGCCGACGGCGTCTGCGTCAACACACTCACGCCCTGGGCGACCAGCACCGCGTGCAGCTCCTCCGGCGAACGCGCCACCTCCTCATCAACGACCACCACCCGGCCACCGCGCAGCAACGGAGCAAAGATCTCCCACACCGACACATCAAAAGCCAGCGAATGAGCATGCGACCACACCCCCGGCGCCGGCAACCCCGCATCCAGCGACCCGATCAACTGCGTCACGTTACGATGCGTCACCTCAACACCTTTGGGCACACCCGTGGTGCCCGAGGTGTAAATCACATACGCCAGACCCTCGGCATCCGGTTCCGCCAAGGCAGTGCCGGACTCGGCCTCGACGCGCCGATCATTGACATCGATCACCGCAACGCCGTGCCCGTCGAGCCGATCGGCCAAATCGGCGGTGGTAAGCACCGCCACCGGCGCGGCATCGGCAAGCAGGAACCCGATCCGCGAATCCGGTGACCCCGGATCCATCGGCACATACCCCGCGCCGGTCTTGAGCACCGCCAACATCGCCGCGACCGCCTCAGCCGACCGCGACAACAACAGCCCCACCGTGCGACCCGGGCCCGCACCCGCAGCTAGCAGATAATGCGCCAACCGATTCGACGCCTCATCCAACTCCCGATACGACACCGACAAGCCACCACACGACACCGCCACCGCCCCCGGCGCACGGGCCACCTGCTCACCAAACAACGAAGGCACCGACACCGACACAGCCGCCGGCCTCGTCAAAACCGCCCTATTACCAAGCACTTCCAACCGCGCACGCTCAGCCTCACCAAGCAGATCCACCGACGACAACAACCCCGAAGGGTCGCCCGCCATCGCCACCAACACCCGCTGCAGCCGCGCGATCAGCGCCTCGATGGTCTCGGCGTCGAACACGTCGGTGCGGAATTCGACGCGCCCACCGATTCCGGCGCCCTCGCCGGTCTCGTTCCAGCGTTCGGCCAGCGAGAACACCAAATCCATTCGGGCCGAATCGGTGTCGACCGGCACGGAGGTGACCTCGAGGTCCCCCAACGCCAGACCGGCGGCCGGATCGTCGTGCCCGGCGAAGTTCTGCCAGGCCAACATCACCTGCACCAGCGGGTGATGGGTCAGGCTTCGGGTCGGGTTGAGCCGCTCCACCAGCAGCTCGAACGGCACGTCCTGGTGCTCGAAGGCCTCCAGGCTGCGCGCCTGAACCCGTGCCAACAGTTCGGTGAAGCTGGGGTCGCCGGCCAGATTGACCCGCAACACCAACGTGTTGACGAAGAAGCCGACGAGCTGGTCGAGCGCGCGGTCGCGACGCCCGGCGATCGGGAAGCCGACCGAAACATCCGAGCTGGCGGTGATTTTCGACAAGAGCACCGCCAGTGCGGCCTGCACGACCATGAAGGTGGTCGCGTTGTGTTCGCGGGCCACCCGGCGAACCTGGTGTTGCAGCTCCGCCGGCCAGTCCACGACCACGCTCGAGCCGCGCTGATCGGCGACCGGTGGGTAGGGCCGGTCGGTCGGCAGCTCCAACCGCTCGGGCATGCCCGCCAGGGCGTCCTGCCAGTAGGACAGCTGAGCCGCGATGGGGCTCTCGCTGTCGTCGAGTTCACCGAATTGCGCGCGTTGCCACAGCGTGTAGTCGACGTACTGCACCGGCAGGTCGGCCCAGCCGGGCGCCCGTCCTGAGGCGCGGCTGGTGTACGCCACACTGAGATCCGTGGCCAACGGCGTGAGCGACAAGCCGTCCGCGGCAATGTGGTGCACCACGATCACCAGCAGGTGTTCCTGCTCGTCGAGGGCGAACAGCTTGGCGCGCAGCGGGGTTTCGGCCGCCAGGTCGAAGGTGTAGCGCGTCGTCGCTTCGATGGCCTCGTCCAGCTCACCGGTCGAGAAGCCGGTGGCGTCGACGATGTCCCAGCCGAAATCGACCTCTTCGGCGGGAACCACCAATTGCTGAGGCGTTCCCTTGCGGGCGGGGAACAGCGTGCGCAGGCTCTCGTGGCGTCGCACCACATCGGCCAGGGCCGCACGCAGCGCGTCGGTGTCGAGTCGGCCGCCCAGCCGCAACGCGGCGGCCATGTTGTAGATGGGCGACGGCCCCTGCAGCTGCTGGAAGAACCACAAGCGGCTCTGGGCGAACGACAGCGGGATCACCGCCGGGCGCTCGACGGCCACCAGCGGCTGCAGCCGGCCCGCGCCCTCGTCGATGCGGGGGGCCAACTGCGCGACCGTCGGCGCCTCGAACACGACGCGCACCGGTAGATCGGTATCCAGCGAGGAGTTGATCGCCGAGATCAGTCGCATCGTGGACAATGAATCGCCGCCGAGATCGAAGAACGAGTCGTCGACCCCGACGCGCTCTACGCCGAGCACATCGGCGTAGATGCCGGCCAGGATCTCTTCGACCGCGGTGGTGGGCGCGCGGTAGCTGTCGATGTCTCGGTAATCCGGTGCCGGCAGGGCGCGGGTGTCGAGCTTGCCGTTGACCGTCATGGGCAGCGCCGGCAGCACGACGACCGCCGCCGGGACCATGTACGCGGGGAGTCGCTCGGCGAGCGCGGAACGCGCCTTGGCCACGTCCACCGTCCCGGTGACGTAACCCACCAGGCGCTTATCGCCTGGGCGGTCCTCGCGGGCGACGACCACCGCCTGCTCCACGCCGGGCAAAGCGCTTAGCGCCGCTTGGATTTCGCCGAGTTCGATGCGGTAGCCGCGGACCTTGACCTGCTCGTCGGCGCGGCCCAGGTAGCGCAGTTGCCCGTCGGTGCCCCAACACACCAGGTCGCCGGTGCGGTACATGCGGGTTCCGGGCGCGCCGAACGGGCACGCCATGAAGCGCGACGCGGTCAACGCGGCCCGGCGCCAGTATCCGACGCCGACGCCGTCGCCGGCCAGGTACAGCTCGCCGACCACGCCGGCCGGCACCGGCCGCAGCCACTCGTCCAGCACGAAGAAGGCGGCCCGCGTGACCGGGGAGCCGATCGGCGGGAAACCCGATCCCGCTTCCAGCGGCGTGCTCTTGCACGCCCACATCGTGGTTTCGGTTGGGCCGTAGACGTTTACCATCACCCGCCCAGGCGCCCAGCGATCCACCAGCTCTGGCGGGCAGGGCTCGGCGCCGATCACGAGCGCTGTCGCATCCAAACCGTCGGCCGGAAGCATTCCGACCGCCGACGGGGTCTGGGTGAGCACGGTGACGCGCTCGCTGACCAGCAGCGCGTGGAATTCTTCCGGTGAGCGCGCCACCGACTCGGGCACCACGACCAGTCGCCCGCCGTGCAGAAGCGCGCCCCAGATCTCCCATACCGAGAAGTCGAAGGCGTACGAGTGGAACTGCGTCCACACCTGCTCCGGCGACAACTCGATGCCGATCTTCAGCGAGTCGAAGAGCTGGGCGACGTTGTTTTGGGTTACCGCAACGCCTTTGGGCACACCGGTGGTGCCGGACGTGTAGATGATGTGGGCAAGGTCTTCGGGGGCGGGCGCCGGCGAGGCGGTGGTCGGTTGGTCGGCGACGGCGAGGTCATGGACGTCGATGACCGCGAGGTCGAACCCGTCCAGCCGGTCGGCCAGCGCCGCGGTGGTGAGCGCGGCGATCGGCGCGGCGTCGGCGAGCATGAACTCCATCCGGGCCGCCGGCAGCGCCGGGTCGATCGGCAGGTAGGCCGCCCCGGACTTGAGCGCGGCCAGTATCCCCACGATCGCCTCGGCCGAGCGCGAAAACAGTAGCGCGACAAGCTCACCCGGGCGAGCGCCGTTGCGCCTCAGCAGGTGCGCCAACCGGTTGGCCGCCTCGTCCAGCTCCCGGTACGTCATGGACCGGCCCTCGCAGACCAGTGCCACCGCGCCGGGCGTGCGGGCCGCCTGCGCGGCGAACAACGCCGGGACCGACGCTGGCGTCACCGGCCGGGCCAGCACTCCCGCGTTGCCCCACTCCTGTAGCCGGGCTTGCTCGCCCGCATCGAGCAGGTCCACGGACGATAGCCGGCGCTCCGGCTCGGCGGTGACCGCCGTCAACAGCCGCTGCAACCGCTCGATCAATCCCTCGACGGTCTTGCCCTCGAAGATGTCGGTGCGATACTCCGCCGTCACCGCGATGCCGGCGCGCTGCCCCGAGTCGGTCCAACGTTCGGCCAGGGAGAAGGTCAGATCCATGCGAGCGGTGTTGGTGTGCACCGGCATTGGCGTGACCTGCAGATCCCCCAGGGCCAGACCGCCCGCGGGATCGGCGACCTCCCCGGGGAAGTTCTCCCAGCCCAGCAGCACCTGAATCAGCGGATGATGGGTCAGGCTCCTGGTGGGATTGAGCCGCTCCACCAGCAGTTCGAACGGCACGTCCTGGTGCTCGAAAGCGGCCAGGCTGCGCCGTCGCACCTGGGCCAGCAGCTCCGCGAACGTCGGGTTCCCCGCCACATCGACCCGCAACACCAAGGTATTGACGAAGAACCCGATCAGCTCGTCGAGCGCGGGCTCGGATCGCCCCGCGATCGGGAAGCCCACTGCCACATCGTCGCCGGCGCCGATCTTGCCGAGCAGCGCGGCGAACGCGGCCTGAATCACCATGAAGCTGGTCGCGTTGTGCTCGCGCGCCACCCGGCGAATCTGGTGCTGCAGTTCCGCCGGCCAGTCCACCGCCAGGCGGGCGCCGCGGTGGTCGGCGACCTGGGGGTAGGGCCGATCGGTGGGCAGTTGCAGGCGTTCGGGTAGCCCGGCCAGGACGTCCGCCCAGAAGTTCAGCTGGGCCGAGATGCGGCTGTCGCCATCGTCGACGTCTCCGAGATGCGCGCGCTGCCATAGCGTGTAGTCGACATACTGCACGGCCAGCGGCGCCCAGTCGGGGGCATGCCCCGCGCACCGGCTGGCGTATGCCACCCCGAGGTCACGCGCGAAGGGAGTGATCGACCAGCCGTCGGCGGCAATGTGGTGCACCGCGACCACCAGCATGTGGGTGTCGTCGCTGACGGCGAAAAGCTCGGTGTGCAACGGGCTTTCGTTCGCCAGGTCAAAGGTGTAACGCGCCGCCGCCGCCATCCGCTCACGCAGCCGGTCTTCCGGCCACCCGCGGGCATCGACGACGTCGCAGGCAAAGCCGATCCGCTCGGCGGGAACCACCACCTGCTGCGGGACGCCGTCGGTTGCGGCAAACACCGTGCGCAGGCTTTCGTGGCGGCTCACGACGTCGGCCAGGGCGTCACCAAGCGCGTCGGCGTCCAGGTGACCGCGCAGCTTCAATGCGACAGTGACGTTGTAAATCGGTGAGGGGCCTTGGAACTGGTCGATGAACCACAGCCGGCTCTGGGCGAACGACAGCGGAATCACCGCGGGACGCTCCCCCGCCGCCAGCGGCTCCGGCCGGTTGGCTCCGTCACCGATGAGGAGCACCAGCTCGGCAACCGTGGGTGCGTCGAAGACGGCCCGCACCCCGAGGTCCGCGTTCAGGCTGGTGTTGACGGCGGCGATCAGGCGCATCGCCGACAGCGAATCCCCACCCAGGTCGAAGAACGAGTCGTCGACGCCAACGCGCTCCAGCCCGAGCACCTGGCCGTAGATGCCGACGAGGATCTCTTCGACGGCGGTGGCCGGCGCGCGGTAGCGGTCCACGTCCTGGTAATCCGGTGCAGGCAGGGCCTTTCGGTCGAGCTTGCCCGAGGCGGTCAGCGGGAACTCCTCGAGCGCCACGATGTGTGTCGGCACCATGTATTCGGGCAGCCACGCGTTCAACCGCTCGCGCACCTCGCCGATCTTGGTGTTGGTGCGGGGGTCATTGGCGTGGCTCGTGCGCTGGCGCGTCCCGGCCGGGGGCAGGTAGAGGTCGATCAGGGGCTCGGCGGGCTGGTCGGCGGCGTCGACGAAAACCGCGCTGAGCGTGCCCGGTTGGGTCCCCCAGGTCACCGCGACCCGATAACCGGTGGAGTCACCGATGCGATGCAGTTCTTCGGCGACGGCGGCACCGGGGCCGGCGTCGGAGCCGGCTTGGGTGAGCGCATCGGCCACGGGCAGCCCCGCTGCGAGCGCGGTTTCGACGCGGACGTCGGCGATCACTCCGGCCTGGGGGATTTCAGTGATGCGGACGACGGCGGGACGCAGCGCCGCCAATTCGCCGCGCAGCCCGTCCAGGCCCCCGCACTCGGTCCACGTCCAGGTGGGCGCGGCGGCCACCGAGCGCGCGCGTGCGGGCGCCTTGTGGATAGTGATGTCGTAGCGGTACCGGTTCAGTTCGTTGTCTGCAAATCCGCGTTTGACTTGGATGTCGAGCCCGTCCGCCGACTGGCTGTTGACCCCCCAGGTGGTGAAAAACTCCGGGGCCAAGAGCAATTCGGTCTCACCGAGCATGGCGTGGCGAACACGCTGCCGGATGTCGGACGCGTCGGTGGCGTCCGCGCCGTTGCGCGCCAGCGCGATTCCGGTCTGGAACGCGGGCTGCAGGGTGTGGTTACGCACGTCGCCGATGAACATCGCCCCGCCGGGGGCCAGCAGTTCCATCGCGTTGTCGATCACTTCGGCCAGATATCTCGCGTTGGGGAAATATTGGACGACCGAGTTGAGAATGATGGTGTCGAAGTGCCCCAGTGGCAGTTGGTCGGTGACGTGGGCGGGCTGGGTCAGCAGCTCGACGCGGTCGCGCCATGCGAACCGCAACCGCTCCAGCGAGCGGGCCAGGTTTTCGATCGCCACCGGCGAGAAGTCGGTGGCGACATACTGATCGCACTGCGGGGCGATCTGTGACAACAGCAATCCCGAGCCGACGCCGATCTCCAGCACTCGGCGCGGCCGCAAAGCCATGATCCGATCCACTGTGGCGGCACGCCACTCGATCATCTCCTCGAGCGGGATGGCGTCGCCGGTGTAGCTGCTGTTCCAACCGCGGAAGTCCATGCCGAAGTCCGACCCGGCATCGGGGCTGTACAACTCGTCGTACAGGTGTTGCCACTCTTCGACGTTTTCCGCGTCGTGGTCGGCGCTGGTGTTGTGATCGAGGGTGACGTAGGCGACCAGATGGGAACCGGCGCCGCTGTCGTGCACCGTGACGGCGGCCTGAGTCACGTGCGGGCAGGCCAGCAAGGTGTTTTCGATTTCGCCCAGTTCGATACGCTGGCCGCGCAGTTTGATCTGTGCGTCGGCGCGACCGACAAAGTCCAAGACGCCGTCGCGGGTCCAGCGCACCAGGTCGCCGGTGCGATACATGCGCTCGCCGGTGCCGCCAAATGGGTTGGCCACGAACCGTTCCGCGGTCAGGTCGGCCCGACCCAGGTAGCCGTGCGCCAACGCCGGCCCGCTCACATACAGCTCGCCCACGACGCCGATCGGTGCCGGGTTCAGCCAGGCGTCGAGCACCACGGCGCACACGCCCGGGACGGGGGTGCCGATGCGAACCGGACCCTCGGCCGACAGCGGCGCAGCGGTGATCCAGATGGTGGTTTCGGTCGGGCCGTAGACGTTGAACATGCGCCGGCCCGGCGCCCAGGCGGCCGCCAGCTCCGCCGGGAAGGCCTCGCCGCCGATCATCAGCTTGTCAAACGCTTTCAGCCGGGCAGGATCCAGCGACGACAGCACCGTCGGCGTCAGGAACGCCGCGTTGACGTGCCGACTCTGCAGCAGGGCGGTCAGCGGCTCCCCGGCGTACACCTGTGGCGGGGCCACCACCAGCGCCGCCCCGGATGCCGCCGCCAGCAACATCTCGCCGACCGACGCGTCGAAGGTCGGCGAGGCCACCATCAGCACCCGCGTGTCTGCATCCAATCCACACGAATCACGTTGCGCGGTGGCCCATCCCAGCAGGCCTGCGTGGCTCAACACCACCCCTTTGGGGACGCCGGTCGACCCGGACGTGAAAATCACGTACGCGGTGTCGTGCGCGGTCAGCGGCGCCAATCGATCGGCGTCGGTGATCGGCACGTCGGACTGCCCGGACAGGTCAAGGCCGTCGATCCGTAGCACCGGCCGCGTGCCGGCCCCGGCCACTTCGTCTGTGTCGCAGGTCAACACGCAGACCGCGCCCGCGGCGTCCAGCACGGCGGCGACCCGCTCGACCGGATGGTCGAGATCCACCGGTGCATGCACGCCGCCGGCCTTGACCGTCGCCCAAAAGGCAACCACCAAGTCGACCCGGCGATCCATCGCCACACCCACCGCGCGCTCCGGGCCCACGCCCGCGTCGATCAGTTTGCGCGCCAGGCGGGTTGACCACTCGTCGAGTTCGCCGTACGACAATTGCCGGTCGCCGTCGACCACCGCCACCGCGCCCGGGTCGGTCGCCACCGCGGCCGCCAACAACTTCGGCGCCACCCCCACCGGCGCGGCGACACCCGCGCCGGAGAATTGCGACAGCACCAGTTCACGCTCGCCGCGATCCAGCAGCTCAACGGATGACAGGCGGCGGGCGGGATCGGAAGTCATCGCCACCAACACGCGCCGGAACCGTTCGACCAGCGCCTCGACGCTCGCGGCGTCGAACACGTCGGTGTCGAACTCGACGTGCAGGCCGAGTTCGCGGCCCGGGAGGGCCTCCATCGTCAGCGGGTAGTGGTTGTACTCGCGGTTGGTGAACCCGGCGATGGCCAGCCCGTCGGGGCCCAACTCCATGCCGTCGCCGATCGGGTAGTTCTCGTAGACGAACAGGGTGTCGAAGAGCTGCTCGTGGCCGGTGAGGCGATGAATGTCGCTGAGCGCCAGGTGTTGATGCTCGAGCGTGTCGTTGTTCGTGTCCTGCAACTGCCGCAGCAGGTCCGCGGGGGTGGTCGTCGCGGTGATGGCGGCGCGCACGGGCACCGTGTTGATCAGCAGCCCCACCATCGATTCGGCGCCGGCCACTTCGAGTTGGCCCACGCGCGACCGCGGGGTGCCGAAGACGACGTCGGGTTGGCCGGTCAGCGAGGTCAGCAGCAACGCCCAGGCGCCCTGCAGGACGGTGCTGACGGTGGTCCGGCACGAGCGCGCGAGTTCGGTGAGGGCTTGGGTGGTTTCCTCTGCCACACGGAACGATGCCGATCCGCGCCGCCCTTGTCCCAATCGATCCTTTGTGCCGACCAATGTGGGCGTTTCGAAGTCGGCGAGCACCTGAGCCCAGGCCGCGCGGGCGGCGTCGAGGTCCCGATCGGCCAGCCAGGTGACGAAGCTGCGGTAGGGCGCGGCCGCGGCGAGCGGCTCACCGTAGTAGCTGGTGAAGATTTCGCGCAGCAGGATCGGCAGCGACCAGCCGTCGAGCACGATGTGGTGGTTGGTCAGCACCAGCCGGTGCCGGTCGATCCCGGTGCGCACCAACGCCACCCGGAAGGGCGGCTGGTCGGCCAGGTCGCAGACCGCGGCGCGTTCGTCGACGCACAGCCGCTCGATCTGCTCCTCGGTATCGAGCTCGACGTAGCGCCAGGCCACCACCGGATTGGCCGGAATGATCTGCACCGGCTCGTCGAAGCGCTCGTAGAACCGGGCCGCCAGGTGGGGATGCCGGTTGATCACCGTGCGCACCGCATCGTGCAGGCGGTCGGGGTGGAGGGGGCCGGTGAGCGTGAAGTCCAGCTGCACGGCGTACATGTCGTCGCTGCCTTGCGCGGTGCTGGAGTGGAAGAGCAGACCCTGCTGCAGCGGGGTCAGCGGCAGAATGTCGGCGGGTTCGTACCGCCGGTGCAGCTCGTCGATCTGCGGTTGGCTCAGGCGGGCGGGCGCGATGTCCGACGGCGTCAGGCCGCCGCCGCCGGCTCGCACGTGCGCGCAGATGCCGGATAAGGCGTCGAACCACAATTGGCTCAGCCGGGAGATCTGCGCTTCGTCGAGGGCCGACGGCGCCCAGGTCCAGTTGGCGTGCAGCTGCGGGCCGGCGTCGGTGTCGACGGTGCCGGCGTTGAGTTCGACGGTGTGCGCCAACGACATTGGGATCGCCGCGGCGGCAGCGGTCAGGGAAAGGCTCTCCGGGTGCAGTCGCCACAAATCTTCGGACAGCTCCTGCCCGGCGACCAGGCGACCGAGATAGTTGAACCCGATCGTCGGGTCGGCGCCGTCCAGTTCCACGTCACCGTTCAGGTAGCGCAGCACGCCGTACGTCAGCGGGTGCGGCACGGCGCGGAGCTGTTCCTTGGCTTCTTTGATCACCGCCCCCAGCGCCGGCTCGCCGGCCAGCACCTGCGCCCAGTCCAGCCCACCGGCCGTCAGTGACACCGGGTATTTGGTGGTGAACCAGCCGACCGTACGCGACAGGTCCACATCGGGCGTGAGTTCCTCGTGCCGGCCGTGGCCTTCGACGTCGATGCCGATCGGCCCCGCGGCATCGCTGAAGAACTCCGCCCATGCCACCGCGAACGCGATCAACAGAATGTCTTGCACGCCAGCGTGAAACGCCGCGGGCGCCTCGCCGAGCAGGGTGCGGGTGGTCTCGACATCCAGGGACGCGGACAGGTGCCCGGCGGTGGCATAGGTGTCGGCGCCGGGCCGTACCGCCGGCAACGACGACGGGGTCGCCGCGATTCGCGCCCAGGCATCGGTCTGTTCGATAACCTCCGGGCGGTGCGCATGCTCGCCGAGCAGCGTGGCCCATCGGGCGAACGACGTGCCACCCGTCGGCAGCGCCACCGGCTGACCGCCCCGGTGCTGCGCCCAAGCGATGTTCAAATCCTCCAACAGGATTCGCCAGGACACCCCGTCGATGGCCAGATGGTGGACGATCAACGCCAGCTGACGGGTGGGACCGACCCAGAGCGCGCTCAGCATGATCCCGGTGGCGGGGTTGAGCCGCGACCGCCCCTCCACCAGCGCCTCATCGGTCAACGCAGCCACGGATCGCAGGCAGCCGGCCGCGTCCACCGAGCCGGGCTCGGGAACCCACAACGCCCGCCCGTCACCCTCGACGCGCAGCCGCAGCATGGAGTGCCGGTCCAGCAGGGCCTGCAACACGGGCACCACGTCGGCCTCGGTCACTCCGGCCGGCGCCTGCAGCACGATCGTCTGGTTGAACTGATCGATGGGGCCGTTCACGTCCTGCAGCCACCGCATGATCGGGGTGGCAAGGACGGGACCGATGCCCTCGTCGATCACGCCGGCCTCGCCGTCGGTTGCCCCGACCACGCGGGCCAGGCGGGCAACCGTCTGTTCGACAAAGACGTCCCGGGGCCGGCACGTCAATCCGGCCGCCCGCGCTCGCGACACCACCTGCAGCGCCGAGATGCTGTCGCCGCCGAGTTCGAAGAAGGAGTCGTCGATGCCGACGCGGTCGACGCCGAGGACCTCGGCGTAGATGGTGGCCAGGATTTCTTCGACTGCGTCGTGCGGGGCGCGGTAGGCACCGGCCTGATATTCCGGTGCCGGTAACGCGCGGGTGTCCAGCTTGCCGTTCGCGGTCAACGGCAACCCGTCTAGGCCCACGATGGCCGCGGGCACCATGAACGCCGGCAACCGCTCCGACAGCCGCGCCCGCAGCTCGGCCGCATCGGCCGTCCCGGTGATGTAACCCACCAGCCGCTTATCCCCGGGACGGTCCTCACGGGCGATCACCACCGCCTGCCCCACCCCATCCAAAGCACCCAGTGCGGCTTGGATTTCACCCAGCTCGATGCGATACCCGCGGATCTTGACCTGCTCATCGGCGCGGCCCAAGTACTGCAGCTGCCCATCAGCACCCCAACACGCCAGATCCCCGGTCCGATACATCCGCTGCCCGGACCCGCCGAACGGACACGCCACAAACCGCGCCCCGGTCAGCCCGCCACGCCCGAGATATCCCACGGCCACCCCGGCCCCGGCCACATACAACTCCCCGACCACCCCGGCCGGCACCGGCCGCAACCACCCATCGAGCACGAACAACCCCGCCCCGGGCACCGGCGACCCGATCGGGGGCACCCCCGACCCGGGGGTCAGCGGGGCGCTGATCGCCACACACATCGTCGTCTCGGTCGGACCATAGGCGTTGACCATCACCCGACCCGGCGCCCACCGATCCACCACCTCGGGCGGGCAAGCCTCCCCGGCCATCACCAACGACACCGAATCCAAACCGGCCGGATCCAACATCGCCACCGCCGACGGCGTCTGGGTCAAAACCGTCACACCCTCAGCGACCAACACCGCATGCAGCTCTTCGGGTGAGCGCGCGGTGTCCTCGTCGACCACCACCACCCGTCCACCGCGCAGCAGCGGGGCAAAGATCTCCCACACCGAAACGTCAAAAGCCAACGAATGCGCATGCGACCACACCCCCGGCGCCGGCAACCCCGCATCCAGCGACCCGATCAACTGCGCCACGTTACGATGAGTCACCCCAACACCTTTGGGAACACCCGTGGTGCCCGAGGTGTAAATCACATACGCCAACCCCCCGACATCCGGCTCGGGCAAGGCAGTGTCGGGCAAGGTGTCGATGCGCCGATCATCGACATCGACCACCGCCACACCATGACCCGCCAACCGCCCGGCCAGCTCGGCGGTGGTCAGCACCGCCACCGGCGCGGCATCGGCCAACAGGAACCCGATCCGCGAATCCGGCGACCCCGGATCGATCGGCACATACGCCGCCCCGCTCTTGAGCACCGCCAACATCGCCGCGACCGCCTCGGCCGACCGCGACAACAGCAACGCCACCGCGCACCCCGGCCCCACACCCTGGGCCACCAAAAAATGCGCCAACCGATTCGACGCCGCATCCAACTCCCGATACGACACCGACAACCCACCACACGACACCGCCACCGCCCCCGGCACGCATGCCACCTGCGCGGCGAACAACTCCGGCACCGACACCGGCACACCCACCGGCCCCGTCAAAACCGCCGTATTCCCAAACACCCCCAACCGGGCACGCTCAGCCTCACCAAGCACATCCACCGACGACAACGCCTGGCCGGGGTCAGCCGCCATCGCCACCAACAGCTCCTGCAACCGCCCGGCCAAATCCGAGACGTCGAAGTTCGAGAAGGGTTGTCCGACCCCGACCGTGCTCAGGTATTGCTGGTCCCCGAATCCGAGGAAGAACAGCCCGAAGTGGCCGACCGGACCGAACGTGGTGTAGGTCGCGGTCGCCGGTACGCCCGCGAGGCTGAGGGTCAGTCTGGCCGGGACGAAGTTGACGACCACTCGGTTGGACGCCTGCGGAGCACCACGGAAGCCGCCGTCGCCGCCAAGCATGTGCACTGGGAACCGCTGATGCCGCAACGCTTCTCGTGACCGTGTATCGACTTGCTGAAGGAAGTCGGCGACCGTGGCCGTCGGCGGCGCATTCAGCACCAGCGGCACAACCCCGGCGAGCATTCCGGGATGCGTCTTCGACTCCGGATCCAGCCGGCGGCTGACGGGGAAGTCGAGCACCACTTCGTCTGAATTGTCAGTGCGAAATCCGCGGACCAGGAGCGCGCAGGCGGCGGTGAGGATCGATGATCGGCGGATGCCCAACGCTTTGGACAGCTGTTTGATCGAGCCGACCACCGACGATTCCAATTGGACTGGCGCAGAGGGCGCATACGGGTCCCGCTCGCTGGCGGCTTGGGTCAACCGATACTCGGATTCGCTTGCCGACGGGAGGTGCTCAGCCCAATAGGCCTGATCCGAAACGTAATCGGCAGATGCGGCGTACTCCGACTCGCTGGTGACGAGGTCGCGCAAGGTGCCGAAGAAGGCGGGAGATATGGCCGCACCAGAGGCAAGCGCGGAATAGACAGCCGCGATTCGGCGGCCCAGCAGGGCTAGGCCCAGCCCGTCGATGGCTATGTGGTGACAGCAGGTGAACCAGTAGTACTCAGCGGGCGCCGTTTGGAACAAGTAGAAGTTGATCATCGGACCGGTGAGCGGCATCGGAGTCCGTTGGATCGCCGACGCCCGCTCCCGGACCTCGCGCTCGGGATCGGACGCGTCGCTCAGGTCGTAGAAGGCCAGCTCGACATCCGGGTCGTCGATCGCCTTCTGAAAGACCTGGCCGTCTACCTCGAAGAAGTACGCCCTGAGGCTTTCGGCCTCGCCTACCACGTGACGCATGGCCTGCTCGAACAGAGCGCGGTCGACGGGGCCCTCGATCCGCACGAGCACGCCGAGTTGCCACGCCACATCGAAGTGACCCGTTTGCTGCGCGAGCCAGATATCCAGCTGCGCCCGCGTCAGCGGTAGTGCCCGGTCACCCAATTCCACTAAATCCCCCCGAAAGCCTTCCCGACTCCTTCATACCTAGACCGTCTATACATCACAAACCAGCAGCGGAGACCCTGTCTCGTATGCTCTTCGGACGAATGTCGGGCCAGTTCCGTTCGATGTAGTCGAGACAGACCGCGCGGTCGGCCTCCCCGTACACCACTCGCCAGCCGGCCGGGACGTCGGAGAAGACGGGCCAAAGGGAGTGTTGTTCCTCGTTATTGACCAATACGAAAAATTTGCCGCTGTCATCGTCGAACGGATTGAACTGCAACGGACGACCTCCTACATACGAGATGAAAAAATGCAGAAGCGCTGCGCGCGCAGCACTAGAAACGGTGCAGCGCTTCAGGATTGGCCGTTAGTTTCGACCAGTATGGCGACCTGCCCACCGGCACGATGCCAGCGCCAAGAAGCTTCGCGGAGATCCCCGTCGTGATGTGACCGTGATGGCTGCGGTTCTGGCCCCAGTTGTGTCCCCGACCCGAATCGCAATACCGTCCGCAGCGTCAACGGTAACCCGGGAACCGCACACGCCGCTCTGCGGGGGCTTCCGTCGGCGCACCAGCGAACCACTAACAGGCTGGCACTACGACTTTGGATGTCGCACTCCACGGCTCCGCATGTACCCGGCGGTAGGTGCGGTCAAACCTGTGAATCTCGTTCCTGCATAAGAGATTCGCAGCCCTGGATTGGTTCTCGTCACTCAGCAAAACAAACGTTTGTCCCGACACGCCATTCGCCCCTCTGGAGCCCAGGCGCCGCGCCGTGTCCGGCGCGCGATGGCCGCATCGCTCGCCGTTTGCTTACACCGACATACAACATTGTTGAAACGACCGCATGCGCTTTGCGGCAAGCGCCCCTTCGCAGAACCCAAGGACATCGGCGCTTGCTGTCGTCCGGCCCGCGCCGCGACTACCGCTGGCGTCGAACGTTGCTGCGCCGAGCGGAGCATGCCAAGGACAGTGCATTCATCTTGCGGCTGACGCGGCTGCGGACCTGGGTGCTGGCTATGCGTTGCCGCGGCGCCATCTCGCCGACGACTACGGCCGTGACCGCCCCGACGGACCTCCACGCATGCGTTTACGCCGCGTTGGCGGGGCGTTCATATTCACGGGAGGATGTTGTTCGAAGTTGTTGCAAAAAACCACAATTCGGGGCTTTGAGAGGGCTCGGCCGTCTGCAAGGTGTGAATTGATGCACAGGGCCACAATTCCTAGCGCCGGTGTTTAGACTCCCTCGGTCGCGGGTAGAGCTGCGCCAATGTGGGGGTCCGTGCTGGGGTAGGGAATTCTGGCGGCACTCAATCCCGTGCGTCTGGGCCTCGCACTCTTGATGATCTCCCGGCCGCGCCCCGGGCCGAATCTGCTTGCCTATTGGGTCGGCGGCCTCACCGTATGTGTGCCCGAGCTGCTCGCCCCGCTTATCCTGCTCAATTTCACGTCAACGTTCGGCTCCATCGGGCACGGTTCGGCCGGCCCTTCCGCGAGCTCGACGCTCCCACGAATCCAAATGGGGCTCGGCGTGCTCGGGTTGTCGATCGCCGCGCTGATGACCGTGCGCTTCTCGACGCGTCAGCGCGCGGAGGCGCGCGCATCGAGCGACGGGGCCTCGACACCCGCGCCGGCCTCCGATTCACCGATCGCCGTTCCACGATTCCTGAGCCGCGCACGGGATGTCTCGGCCGACGACAGTTCCGGAGTCCGGCGCCTGCTCCATCGCGCCCATCGCGCGTGGGAAAAAGGATCGCTGTGGGTCGCCTGGGTGATCGGGCTGGCATCGGTGCCCGTCGACGGGGTTCTCTTCATTCTCGCGATCATCGTGGCATCCCGGGCAGCGGTCACCACGCAGGTCAGCGCCTCGATCGCCTTCGTTCTGCTGATGTATGCCGTTGTCGAGATGATACTGGTGGGCTATGTGGCGGCACCGGCTCGAACCCAGGCCCTGCTGCGGCAGCTGCACGCGCGCCTATCACCGGCAGATCCTGGTGACCGTCTTCGCGGTGGTCGGCGTCACGCAGCTGGCCCAGGGCATGCACATCCTCTGAGCTGTCTGGTTACCGCTGCATGACGCGGTTCGCCCCACCCAGGGCCGCCGGTTGCCACATATGAAAGCGTCAAGTTTCGCGGTCTCGGGAGCGACGGATTGGGTAATCGCGTGCAGCTGCTGACCGCCGGACGATACAAAGGCATCAGCGTCTCATTTCTCAGTGGCGTTGGGAGCGCTCATGATCACTTTGGACCGCCTGGTCAACGTGCTGGGTGGTTATGGGGTGCGGCTGGTTTGGTCTTCGGTGCCAAGGTCCACTGAGCTGCGCAGCGTGGTCATTCACGAGGACGACCGCGTCGTCGTCGGCGACGTTCTGCTGGCAATCGGTGCCCGCTCGGTCAACGAAGGGATCCGCTGGGCGAGCTCGGCGCACGCAGTCGTGATGTTGACACGCGAGCATGCCGAGCCGATGACATTCGACGAGGACGCCGGGGTCGGCGCGGTGATGCTGATCGACGAGACGCTCTCGTGGAGCGAGGTGGCCGCGGTCATCTACGGGCTGGTGCTGGAGGGCCGCGAAACCGCGGCCGGTCGGGGCCCGACCGATCTGTTCGCGCTGGCCGATAGCCTGGCGGACGCGATCGGCAGTGCCGTTGTCATCCACGATCGGCTGTTGCGCGTGCTCGCCTATTCACGGCTACAGGAACACGCCGACCCGGCGCGGGTCGAGACCATCCTGGGCCGACAGACCCCGGACCGACTGCGCGCGCTGTTCGATGCCCGCGGCGTGTTTGCACATCTGGCGAGCTCAGAGGAGCCGCTTTTTGTCGAGGGCGATGCGGACTACGGCCTGACCGGACGCATGGTCGTGGCGGTGCGCTCCGGCCGAGAACCGATGGGGTCGGTGTGGGTGGCCTGCTCAGAGCCGCTGGACGAGCCGGCGCGCGGCGCGCTGGCTGAGGGTGCGCACACCGTCGCCCTGCACCTGCTGCGGTCACAAGCGAGCGCGGATCTCGAACGTCAGGTCGAGACTGAGCTGGTGATCCGGCTGCTGGAAGGCAGCGCTGATTCCGTCACGGCGGCAAGCAAGCTCGGTCTGCCACAGACCGGTTTGCGGGTGATCGCACTCCAGGCGTCCGTCGGCGCCGAACGCGATGCCGCCCTGCTGCTGGCGTTCGAGCGCGCCACCACCGGGTTCGGCTGGTCACGGCCGGGTCGGAGCGCCTTGGCAGGCAACACCATCTACACCGTGCTTCCTGCCGAGGATGCCTCGACGGCGCGCAGGTGGGTGACGGGCCTGAAAGCCGCCCTGCCCGAACAGGTGACTGTGTTGGCCGGCATCAGCGGGGCGGCCGAGGTGGCCGATCTCACCGCCGCGCGCCAGGAGGCCGACGAATGCCTGGCACTGCACGAGGCGTCGCCCGGACTATCTCTTCCCGCCTACGACGAATCGTGGGATGACATCCTGCTGCAGCGGTTACGCACCGCGGCGCGAGCCGGCCGGTCTCCGACCCGTGGACCGGTGGCCGAATTGGGCCGCCACGACCGCGCCAACGGAACCGACTATCTCGCCACCCTCCGGGCGTGGCTAGAGGCCCAGGGCGACCCGGCGGAAGCCGGTGAGCGTCTTGGAGTACACGAAAACACCGTGCGTTACCGACTCCGCAAGATGGCCGAAATCACCAATCTCCCATTGGATGACGCCAGAAAGCGGCTGGCCATGATGATCGAACTCGCGGCCACCGACATCTATTGATCGAACGCTGTCGAAATCCGACAACGCGCCGCGGCGCCATTGTCGGACTTCGGCAAGTCTTGCGGTGCCCATCCGCGACATCATCGAGGTAGAAAACACGGCCAGGTTTCGAGGATGGTGTCGCTGCCGCCTCCCTTGCGGATCCCTCAAACCCATGCCGATCCGTCGATAGGACACTCGATGACCACCCCGCGTCACGATCCTCAACCGCGGAGCGCCCATCCGCCGGACGATCACGCCGTGCTGGAGACGTTCACCGTGCCCTTGCCACGAAGGCTGTTCACTCGGCTGTTGGGTCGAAATCCACTGGTACGAGCAAGCGACCGCGTGGAGGCGCTGCTCGTGGTGTTGGCCGTCGCGGTGTCATTGTTCACCGTGCCGGTCGCCGCCACCGTCGGCACCGCGGTCCATGAGTCCCGAAGCCGCGTCTACGCCGAGCAGATCCAGACTCGCCGCCCGGTGACCGCGACGGTCGTCGGGGACAGCCACCCCCGTACGGACCTCGAAAGCCCAACGGTCAGGGCGCCCGCCCGATGGCCTGTTGCCGGGGCCGAACGCACGGGAGACGTCGTCGCACCGCTCGGGGTCAAAATCGGCGATGAGCTCGAGATTTGGGTCGATGACGAGGGTTCGCCGGTGAGTCGACCGAAAATGTCTGCCCGCGACGAGGCGGTCGCGGTCGCCGTGGCGATCTGGTGCGTTGTCAGCCTCTCGGTAGCGGGTTTGTTCGCCGTCGCCCGCGATGCCCTTGACCGAGCCCGTTACGCAAGATGGCAACACGACTTCAACAGCCTTGTCGAGCAACGGTGAGCAAGGGCGACACCACTCAATCGGGCTTGTTTGGCTCGCCACGGCGCGGCATGTTGTCGCTGCGGAACAATAGCCCGCTTCAGCCTTGTCCGTTTCGGGCAAGCGCCCCGGCGCCCGCGCGGGCCACCATGGGAATTGGTGGTTCGGAATGTGGCTGCGGAGGTGCGCAATGGGAATCGTCGAGCGTTTCGGCGGTGGCTCCCGGCCGGTTCAGGTTGGCGGACAACGCATCCGGGGATCAGCACACGGTCCGCTGACTGACCCGGCATTGGCCGTTTCTGATTCGCTGCCGCCGCGGCACCGCAGGATGACTCCGAGATCCAACCCCGACGAAGGCTTGCCCCTCTAGGGCTCCGCGTCGTCAGGGACGGCTGCCACGCATCGGCCCGCACCTGACGACACCCCTACTTAGGAAAGGAAATAACGCGATGATTAGTTTCGCACCTGTCTACATCACAGCACAGCACTACCGCCGATTGCAGGACGAGCTAAGCACGTTGCGCTCCCTGCGCAGCATCGAAGTTCCGGACGACTCTATGGATTACGGCGGGAACCGCGGCGCACGCCCTGCGGAACGGCAAAAGCGCATCCGCGAGATCGAGGATCTGCTGGCTACCGCGGCCGTCCGCGACGATCCCGCGGGTGAGAGGGTCGCGGGGCCAGGCATGGTGCTGACCATTCGCTACGACGCGAGCGGTGAAACGGAGACGCTGCTACTCGGTCGGCAGGGCACCGAAGACGCCGAGTTCACGGTCTACTCGATGGCCTCGCCGCTGGGCCGGTGCATCGCCGGTGCTCGTCCCGGCGAACAACGCATCTACGCAATCCCCCATGACAGGGGGCGGCTCGTGACTTTGCTCAAGGCCGTGCCCTACCGGCCGCCCTCACCAAACCCTCAGGGCCGCAACGATGGCAGATGTCAAACGCCCGGGGCCGGCGTCATGGACCGGCGACCGTCGACCACCATTGCCGCCTGAGGAAGGGAGACCAAAACATGACCAGCGTGCAACCTACGTGGCTTTCACCGCAGGCGCACGTGCGGCTCCAGCAAGAACTGGCCACCCTGCGGGAGTTGTGTGACGCCAACGCCGTTGGTGACGCTACCGATGAATACTCCGCTGCCGTCCAGCGCGCACGGCGACTGCGGATTCAACGGATTCACGACCTGTTGGTCAACGCCGTCATCGGCGAGGATCCGCCCGACGACGGGATCGCCGAGCCCGGCATGGTTTTGACGGTCCGCTACGACGACACCGGTGACATCGAAACCTTCCTACTGGCCGCGCGCGGCGCCGAGTACGGCGACGTGGAGGTCTACTCGGTCAATTCCCCGCTGGGTTCTGCCATTGCCGGCGCGCGCCCCGGCGACCAGCGGACCTATCTGCTGCCCAGCGGTGCGGGCCTCACCGTCACCCTCCTGGGCGCGGTGCCGTACGGCATTCACCTCGCCGCCACCAACTGACGCGGGGACGCAACCTGCCATGCCTTGCGCTTTGAGCCCGAAGACGGTCGACCCGACATGCTGTTCGAGCTAATCGACCCGTTGGCGATGATGTTCGTTCTCTTGGCGGTGCTTTTTCTCATCATGGCCGTCGGCTACGGGCGAATGTGACCCGCCTATTGCCCTCGCCGCCAGCCGTCGGCTGACAGGATTCGAACCTGCGACTATGTGACCGCCAGTCGACTGCGCGCTGTGATTTGTCGGGTTATACCGCCGCACGAACGGGTAGTGGGATGTCAGTGGACAGTCAACGCCGGTTCGACGTGATCGCCCGCGAGATGGATCGAAGCTCGTCGGGTGGCTCGTTCCTGCTCCTGGATTGCGATCTGCGGATTCGGGCGGCAAGCGTCGCATATGAGCAAGTCACTTTGCGCGGACACGGCGAGCTGCCTGGTCAGCTCCTCTTCGAGGCGTTTCCCGACAATCCCAACGATCCACAAGCGAACGGCACGGCGAACCTCGCGGCGTCCTTGGAGACGGTGATGCGCACCCGGCACACGCATGACATGCGGATACAACGCTACGACGTCCCCGACCCTGACGCACCGGGCCATTTCGTGCCGAAGGTGTGGAGCCCGACGAACACTCCCCTGGTCGACCACGGCGAGTTGGTGGGCGTGGCGCACCGCGTCGAAGAGGTCTCGGAAAGCAAGCAGCTGCTCGCAGCGATGGTGCGCGCGGCCGATCAAGGTGGCGCCTGGACGCCGGCCGGAGTGCTTCACACGCTCGAGGCAATCAATGCGGTAGAAAGCGCCCGGCTCGATGAACGCCTGCAGGCCCTGCTCGCTGAGAACAAGCAACTGCGGCGGGCCATCGAAACCCGAGACACGATCGGCCAAGCCAAAGGCATGCTGATGGAGCGATTCGACATCGACGCGGCCGGCGCTTTCGAACTGCTGGTGAAGCTCTCGCAAAACACCAATGCCCGCCTCGAGCAGATCGCCCTCAAGCTGGTCGAGATAGACCATCCCCCGTTATCAAGCTGAGCATCTCCTCTCGACATCGGCGCAGCTGACGCATGTCCACATCGACCCGTCGTCCATCAGGCATCGATCTCGGCCCCACAGCCATCAGCGGAGCCCAGTCGCACCGACAGCAGCCGGACTTGGTTGGACCTGTCAGTACGTGCTGTCGCGCGAACGATTCGCGGGGTGTGACGCCATCTCCGTGACGACGGAACGGCCTTGCCCGCGAGGAGATTCCTGCGCGGCCGCCACAAGGACATCGACAGCGTCTACGATTCCGGTAGCGATGTCATCGACCCCAGGCACGTTGTCGGGGCACACACACACGCTCACATCCACGTCCTCACCACGGGTGGTCAGCGCGATGTTCAACCCACTTTCCTCCGACAGTGGCGCCACGGTATGCACGCCGACGACCTTGGCCCCGGCGCAGTAGGCCGGTACCGGCTCGAAGGCAATATAAGAGACGCTGCCGTGATAGATCGGTTTGAGCCGGTGCCGCAAGCCCGATCGCGTGTAGAGCTGCATACCCAGATTGGCTACAGCCGGCGGGATGAGCGACGCTATGGCATCCAAATCGTCTGTAAAGGGGCGGCTTTCGCTCCTATGACTCCGAATGACGTTCAGTCTTTCGGTGGCCGTGTGGAGGTTGGCGAGGACCTGTACAGGGTCGTCCAGATGCACCGGAATGCGAAGACTCCCGATGGTCAGCGCCTTGCCCATTTTCGGGGCATCGGTGGCCGGCAGCTCGAATGGCATCCGCATCAGCAGTGGATCGCCAGGCACCTCGTCGCGCCGCTGTAGCCAGGCGCGCAATGACAGTGTGCAGGCAGCCAGAACAACGTTGGTGATGCTGCCCCCGAACGCGGTGCTGACCGTCGTCAGGTCTGCCAGCGGGATCGAGGCGAAGGCCACCGCGCGCCGCTTCGTCAGGGGCGCGTTGAGGACGGTGTGCGGCACCGGCCCGCTCGTCGGCGACTCCGCCTGGGCCATCGGATCCCGTCTAGTGGTGCCGAACAGCCTCCCACTGACGGCCTGCAGCGCATGAGACACGGCCTCGGCGATCAGCCATCCGCCGGTGACGTGATTCTCGAGGATCTCGGTCACCAAATCGGTAACGAGCTCGCCCACCGAAGGTGCCGAGCCCAGGGTCGGCTCGGCCGGCAGGCTTCGGGCCGAATCGGTGCGAGGCCCGCGAGTAAGCAACCGCGGCCACAGGGACGCGGCCCCCGCGACCCCGTCACTGAGTGCGGCTGACGTCTTTACCGCCAACGCCCACTTGCCGTCCGCCAGACCTTCGATACTCCACGCTTCCCACAGCCGGTCACGCCTACTCGGGCGCCGGGCAGTTAAATCCGCTACGAGATCGGCGAGTTCGCGTCGCCCACCGGGCGGGCAAACCCTTGCGCAATGAATTTGGGGGAAAGGGTCGTAGTCGTCGATCTCAGCCCACACAGGCTGCCCCACACCCAACGGCTTGGCCACCAGTCGGCTGCGAAAGCGCGCCAGTTGCGGCAGCGATGCGGCCACAAGTTGATGCAGCTTCTCGTGGCTGAGCTTGTTCGACGCATCATCGATGACCGCCAGCGTGAGGGTGTGCGCAGGCGTCTTCGAACTCTGTGTGTGCATTGACAGCGCGTCGGTCCCCGCCAATCGCGTCACCATCGGTGCACCATTCCCTTCGCCACTAGTCCTCGCGAGCAGTGCCCAATCGCACTGGGCGACAGAGCGTTTACTACGCTCGGCTAAGTTGCTCTTTCAGTTCCTGGAGTTGGATCTCGAGTTCAACGGCGTGTGCGACGGCGCTGGCCGCCGGGAGCCTGCCCGACGTCCGGACGTTAGGCCCCGCACTGTGACCCCCAGCGCTCCCTCGCGGCGTCCCTCGTGGTGCGGCTTTCCCGTTCCTTGCCGCTGATCATGAGCAGGGTGTCAACGCCTGATGCGTTGCCCGGCGCTGCAGCCGCCACCACAATCGCGTGTGCGTGGTCTGGTTGGACACAGAACGGAACAACCAGCAAGACCATCGTATTGCCTTGGACGCCAGAAACTTCGACGGTATTAGGAGGCTGACCCCGATCCGCGTCAAGGTGGATCACGCGACCACCGCTCCGAACTTCGGCGCCCGCGACTCCCCAGTCAGTCTGGTTGAACTTCACACAACTGACCGCGCCCAGGCGAATTGACAAAGACGCGATCAGACCTGGCAACTCCTCCGTCAAGTTGTCGCTGTGCGGCCACCATGCGCCGTCCACATACCCGCTGCTGTGTCCCGTGGTCTTCAACCGAAACCGCGGTGTGCGGATACCCCGCGTGTCCCACGTCGAGCTGATGCGCGCTTCTCCTGGTGTCATCGGGACGCTCCCGTCTGGACCGCGATACCGGCCAATGATTTGAATCGACGCCCACCTGAACCAGAACGATCACAAACGGAATACCGATGATGCGTTTCTCACCCTACGCCGAACTGACCGGGAACAACGAGAGCTAGCAACCATGGCGTCGACCCCGGCGGCGCACACCACGAGCCGGAGCACGGATCGAGCCACACCCACGGGATCGCGAATTCTCGCTGACTGGGCGCCAAGACCGGCGGTACCCACTGATCACCGACTATTCGGAGCGTTGTGCTGCGCTTGTTCACACAGCGAAGTTTCGACGGCGGCCGGCCTGGTGCTGACTGCTTAACACCACAGTTGCGCACCAACGGCCATCTAGCAGCGAACCCTGAACGCAACCTGCCCAATTCACCGCTGTCTCTCAGGGTATGCCATATGCGGCAATGCCAGAAGACTTGGACGTCGACCGCTGCGCCGGCACCCCACCTCGCCTGGCGAATCGGGAGATATGGCACGAAGGCGCGATCACACTCAATCAGCTGCTGGTGACCGCGGTCGTCGAGGGCGAGTTGCCCACGGATTCGATCGACCAACTTGTTTCGATCCGCTGAGAACGGGCCCGATCGGCTGATCACACAACCGTCTTGGTGTGGTCAGTTCTGGACCGCCGGAGTAGGGTGCGAGTTGTCGGCGATACTTCGGACCTGACTATTCAAAGTCATCTCGTCGCCGATTCGAATGATCCGGCCGGTTCGCGGTCAAGGCGGGAGCGTCGCAATGACGCCGAAAATCGACCAAGTGGATGCCCAGCGACGACACGTGCCATCGAAGCACACCCCGCGCTTGCGGCTTAAGCCGAAGGCGCCGGCGAGTGGGTATGTCGATGGTGCGTGGTGGCCACACAGTGACGACCTCGCCGCAGAGCTGCCAGACCTGCTGTCGGTGCTGTCCGTTCGACTCGGGCCGATTGGCCGCGTGCTCTACAACGTGAACGAATGGGCAAGGCCCCCTGCGAAATTCCTGACCGGAGGGCGCACGGTGCGACTCGACGGATACCGGCTTCAGCCCGTCAACACCGTCGAGGTCCTGGGGCTCAACCGTGCCAAAACCGTTCTGCTGGTGGTTTCCTCGGATGCCGACCCAGACGACGCGCACGCCATCATGATGACCGCAGCCCGCCCAAGCGATGCGTCGACCGTCGAGGGGCTCCTGATCGGTACGGAGAAAACGGAAAACCGATGATAAGGCGTGTGCGCGTGATCGTCACGTAAAGATCCCCGGAAATCAACGAATCCGGTGCCACATCGGCTTCACCCAGTTCCCCTGGCAATCGGCCTGGCCCGTTGGTGGCGGGCGGACCCGGACAGTCTCAATCCTGCGGACCTTGAGGTATCGCCGCGCGCCGCGCGCGGCGCACTTCAAACATCTGCTCGCCGCGGGCCACACGGACAATGCAGTCGGCTGTCTGGAAAGCGCGCGAATTGCGGTGTGCCGCATGCACTGGCAGGTTGGCGGCGCGGCGCAAGACCATTACCGCAAGGGCGGTACCGGTCCTGTGCGGAACGATCAGAAGCTTCGCCCGTGCATCACGGCCATCGACGGTCATGACGTGCGGGCGTACACCCTGTCCCCAATCCCAATTCAGGTCGTGCTGGCGTTGTAAGGATGACCAATTGACATTGATGTCGACGACCTGCCCTAAACGCGCATCCAAGACAGACACCAACTCGGTCAGCTCTCGCGAGATCAGGCCAGTCCGGAGCCACCATGCTCCATCGATCTTGTTCCCGAGTTGGCCTGCCAGGGTGAGGCGCACCGGGCTCGCGGACCACCGCCCCCCAACGGAATTGATCGTGTGGGGAGTCGGCTCTTCAACCGAGGGCACCCCGTCACGCCATTTCTCCACCGCATCGATGCTGCAGTCTGTTGGTGGATTCGGCTTGGCCCCAATGTGACTGGTAAACGGTGTTGCGCGCTTCACGGGCAATCCCTTGCAGCTTGAAACGATCAACCCGCGAAACGGGGCTGACGGAGGAATTGCATTGCCAGTGATCTAGATGGGACATTACTTCCGAGGCCACCGCCGACAACGAAACAGCTCTCTACCGACGTTACGCCACTATCTGCTCGGCTGCCGCCCGCTGGACGGCCGCGGTCGGCCCGCGCACAGAAAAGCGATTCTCACGCGGCTCCGCGAATCAGGCCTGGCGCATGGTTTCGCCGCCAACCACAAACTGCCGCTTGCCGATTGAAAAGCCACATTAAGCGTCGTGGTATCGCGATTCGTCGACCGTCTCGGCGCCCCGTGGGGTTATGCTCCTACTGTCGTAGGTTTGTCGAGTACCGCCCTCTTCGGTAGCCGTCTGCGATAGCAAGATAGTCGATGGGAGCGTCACGGTGGCGCTTGTTACTTCCAGCCCTTCCAGCGCCACTCGATTGGTACTGTGCGAACGCGACGGCACCCCCGCTGCGGTGGACGGGGCTTGGTGGCCAAAGAGCCTGGACCTGAGGATAGAGCTACCGGACCTGCTTGCGGTTTTCGGTTCATGGATTGGTACGGTCCACCGAGTCATTTACGACTCGAGCGCGTGGTTGCCCGCCCCGGCGCGACTTATTCGCCATAGCGAAATGGTTTCGCTGCATGCATATCGGCTGGTTTTCAGCGACACCATCTACCTCATGGGTACGCATTCGCGCGACGCCGTGTTGTTCGTGCTGCAGCCTTCGAGTTCACAGGAGGCGCAGCGTGTGCTCGGTGAGGTCTCCTCTTGCGCACAACCGATGAATGCAGGACTGATGCGCCAACTCGCCCGCCAATGCGCGTCAGGCACTGACTTTTTCGAAGAATCGGCGCGATGGCAGTAAGTTGCCGGCTAGCTTCAGCAGCCACCCGCGATTAGCGGCGAAGGCACTAACAACACCGTCGTCCGCAGGCAATTAGCAACAACCCGTTTGGCATAGTGGATCCCGTCGTGACCCTCCCGCTGAGCAACCTGCGCTATGGTTGTCATGGTTGACTCCCCAGCCGTCCGGAAACGTCCGGCGGCGACCCCCAAGAGGTCCCCGTCGTAATGGGTCCGCATCGCCCGGCTGAACCGACGGTAAACGGGGTTTGTGCTTTCAAGCTGATAATGGCGGAGTTTCGCGCTCTGCGCTTCGGAAAGAAGACCGCCGCGCTTGGTGGTGATATCGGCGCGCCTCAGCGCTTCATTGGCCGTGCATGTATATCGTGAGTTCGTCTGAACGGTTCGATACCTCGCTTCGACTGGAGCGAGGGCCAATCGGGTGGCGCCTTGAAGGGGGCAGGCTCTTCCGCCGCACTCATCCACCAACCCCTTCGGGGCAGGCGGCAGTTGTACCGCAGCGACACCCGCGGTGCCGGCGCTCCCGTGAATTCGGCTCGAGCTGCGCGGCTCAATATCAATACATTCAACGCTTCACTCATTGTGTGCCCTGATGAACGCTTCACCTCGCAGTCGGAGCTCGACGCGGCGCCGGTGCCGGTGCCAAAGGAATGGCCTTGAGTAGATTCACCGAAACCATGTATGGCAGCGCCCAATCCAGCTCGAAGGGTTTGGTCACCGGCGAGCCGGATTGCCCGCTCCGGCATACCTGGGGCGAGGTGCACGAGCGTGCTCGCCGGATCGCGGGTGGCTTGGCCACCGCCGGCGTCGGCCACGGAGATGCCGTGCCGGTGCTGGCCGGGGCCCCCGTCGAGATCGCGCCCACCGGGCAGGGCGTCTGGATGCGCGGCGCCAGCCTCACCATGCTCCACCAACCCACACCGCGCACCGATCTTCGCCGCTGGGCCGAGGACACCACCGCCGTCATCAAAATGATCGGCGCCACAACGGTCGTCATCTCCGACCCATTCATGGCCGCGGCCCCACTGCTGTCCCAGCTGGGAATGCGCGTGCTGGTAATCGAGGAGCTGCTCGGCAACCGCCCGATCGATCCGGTCGACACCGACGACGATGACGTTGCGCTGCTGCAGTTGACGTCGGGTTCTACCGGGTCGCCCAGGGCCGTCCGAATCTCACATCGCAATGTCGTTTCCAACGCCGAGGCGATGTTCCTCGGCGCGAAAGTCGACATCGATACCGACGTGATCGTGAGCTGGCTGCCTCTGTTCCACGACATGGGCATGACCGGATTCTTGACTGTACCAATGTATTTCGGCGCGGAACTAGTCAAGGTCACTCCGATGGACTTCCTGCGCGACACGTTGCTGTGGGCCAAGCTCATCGACAAGTACAAGGGCACGATGACCGCTGCACCCAACTTCGCCTACACACTCTTCGCCAAACGCCTTCGCAAGCTGGCCCGGCCCGGCCAGTTCGACCTGTCTACCCTGAGATGGGCACTCTCAGGCGCCGAACAGGTCGAACCCGCCGATGTCGAGGACCTATGTGAAGCGGGCAAGCCGTTCGGCTTACGTCCGGAGGCGATCCTGCCCGCTTACGGCATGGCCGAAACCACCGTGGCTGTGTCGTTCTCTGATTGCGGCGAAGGCCTGTTGATCGACGAGGTCGACGCTGACCTCCTTTCCGCGTTGCACCGAGCTGTCCCTGCGACCAAGGGAAAAACCCGCCGACTGGCCACGCTTGGACGCCTGCTCAAGGGGCTCGAGGCGCGCATCGTCGACGAAGACGGCAACATCCTGCCCGCCCGGGCCGTAGGCGTCATACAGGTGCGTGGTGAGCCTGTGACGATCGGTTACGAAACGATGGCCGGATTCGTTGCGGCACAAGACGAACAAGGGTGGTATGACACCGGCGATTTGGGCTACCTCACCGAGACCCGCCGCCTCGTAGTCTGCGGCCGAGTCAAGGATGTCATCATCATGGCCGGGCGAAACATTTACCCGACCGACATCGAACGCGCCGCCGCACGGGTTTCCGGGGTCCGGCCAGGGAGTGCCGTGGCGGTACGACTGGAGGCGGGACACTCGCGCGAGACGTTCGCCGTGGCCGTGGAGTCCAAGGACTGGCAGAACCCGGCCGAGGTGCGCCGCATCGAGCAGCAGGTGGCACACGAGGTGGTCGCCGAGGCCGACGTTCGGCCCCGAAACGTGGTCGTGCTCGAGCCGGGAATGATCCCTAAGACGCCATCGGGCAAGCTGCGGCGCGCCCATACGTTGACGCTCGTCGGCTGAATTCTCGAGAAGCGACGAAGAGTAGATTCGTAGTTCATAGCGGTCCACGGGAGCAGGGCACGTTGACCGAGTTCGACTCGCAAAACCCCGCCACAGTCTGACCTCTCCCCCACGAACTGCAGATCGTTCCGGCAGTTATCAGATTCGCGATTGACCATCGGCGTCGGCAAGGGAATCGTCAACAGGAGCACCGGGACGATCCCCAACAGGTGGCCACAGCCCGCATACCACGACAGTTCGGGAGAGCAATGAGTTCGGAACATGCGATAGAGAAGGTGCCGCTGTCGGAGATCCGCGAAGGCGACATGCTCCAAGATCCCACGACGGGCAGGTGGATCAAAGTGACGCGCACAGCCGATGACACTGCCAGCGGGCCCCATCGCGTGTACTACGGCGACGGCGGTGAAGAGATCGACTCACGGTATGTTACGGGCCTCGTCAATCGCCAGGTTCGGGAGTGATCGAGAGCGCTCACGTGCCCTCTGGCAGGTGAATTCCAGCCGGGAGTAAAGGTGCTAGCCACCTTGTGCTGCCACGAAATTCGAGTGGACAGCACAGATGAACAAAGCGCTGTCCCGCGCCATGCGTTGGGGCGTGACTCAGGCGTCCCCGAACCGTTGACGCGCCCCGGGCCTAGGCTGGTGTTTTGGACGCCTGCGCTTCTTCGAGAGGTAACAACATGCCCGCACCGTCAGCCGAGGTCTTCGACCGCCTGCGTCAGCTCGCCGCGATCAAAGACGCCGCCGCACGCCAGACCAAGACCATCGACGAGGTCTTCACCGGCAAGCCGCTGACCACGATCCCCGTCGGCACGGCCGAAGACGTCGAAGCGGCGTTCGCCGAGGCGCGGGCGGCTCAGGCCGACTGGGCGAACCGCCCGGTCTCCGAGCGCATCGATGTCATCAGCCGCTACCGCGACCTGGTCGTCGAGAACCGTGAGTTCCTGATGGACCTCCTGCAGGCCGAGGCCGGAAAGGCTCGGTGGGCGGCGCAGGAGGAGATCGTCGATCTGATGGCGAACGCGAACTACTACGTGCGCGTCGCCGCCGATCTACTGAAGCCGCGCAAGGTGCAGGCGCTGCTCCCGGCGATCGGCAAGACCACGGTGGTCTACCAGCCCAAGGGCGTGGTCGGGGTGATCTCGCCGTGGAACTACCCCATGACGCTGACGGCGTCCGACTCGGTGCCGGCGCTGCTGGCGGGTAACGCGGTGGTACTCAAGCCGGACAGCCAGACCCCGTATTGCGCGCTGGCGTGTGCCGAGCTGTTGTACGAGGCCGGGCTGCCGCGCGCCCTCTACGCGATCGTGCCCGGGCCGGGCTCGGTGGTCGGCACCGCAATCATCGACAACTGTGACTACCTGATGTTCACCGGCTCGACCGCCACCGGCAGGCAGCTCGCCGAACACGCGGGCCGTCGGCTGATCGGCTTCTCGGCCGAACTCGGGGGCAAGAACGCGATGATCGTCACGCGGGGCGCCAACCTCGACAAGGCCGCCAAGGCGGCCACCCGCGCGTGCTTCTCGAACGCCGGCCAGTTGTGCATCTCCATCGAGCGGATTTACGTCGAGAAGGACATCGCCGACGACTTCGTCGGCAAGTTCGGTGCCGCGGTGCGGAACATGAAGCTGGGTACCGCGTACGACTTCTCGGTCGACATGGGGAGCTTGATCTCCGCGGGTCAGCTGGACACGGTGACGGACCACGTAGACGACGCGAAAGCCAAGGGCGCCAAGGTGATTGCGGGCGGTAAGGCGCGGCCGGACATCGGGCCGCTGTTCTACGAGCCCACGGTGCTGGCCGACGTCACGCCGGAGATGGAGTGTGCGGCCAACGAGACGTTCGGGCCGGTCGTGTCGATCTACCCCGTCGCCGACGTGGATGAAGCCGTCGAGAAGGCCAACGCCACCGAGTACGGGCTCAACGCCAGCGTGTGGGCGGCCTCCTCCGCGGAGGGCGAGCAAATCGCCGCCCGGTTGCGGTCGGGAACGGTCAATGTGAACGAGGGTTATGCGTTCGCATGGGGCAGCCTCGGTGCGCCGATGGGCGGGATGGGCCAGTCCGGCGTCGGCCGCCGACACGGTGCCGAGGGTCTGCTGAAGTACACCGAGTCGCAGACGATCGCGACCGCGCGCGTGTTCAATCTCGATCCGCCGCTTGGCATTTCGGGGACGCTGTGGCTGAAGTCGCTGGTCCCCGTCGTGCGCGCGGTGATGAGGCTTCCCGGGCGGAACTGACCAAAGCCGGTCTTTCACAACTACCGCATCCGGTTCTGTCGGCGGGCCGGCCTAAATTGCGTCGCGGTCTTCTGCCCTCTGTATCGCAAATCCGCGTTACGCTCCTCGATGTAGCGTCACATCGCACGTCAGGAGTCCGCCATGAAGGCCGACGCGAAGCAATATGAAGAAGACGCTCGTCGGTTACGCCAGTACGCCACCTTCGATAACTTCTCCGATGCCGACCTGCTGCGTCTGGCCCGAGTAGCTCATCGCACTTCGACGTCGGCCCCGTTGCCGCTGATTCATGAGCAGACGCCGTCGGACTCCTGCTACATCCTGCTCAGCGGGGAGGTCGGCGTGTACATGGGCCGGGACCGCGTCGCCGTGCTGGGTCCGGGCGAGGTGATCGGCGAATCGGCGCTCCACCGTGGGAAGCTGCGTTCTGCGACCGTTACGACGATCGGGCCGGCCGAGGTCTTGCGGATCGAACGCGCGGATCTCGCCACAATGCTCGACGAGATACCGGCACTTCGCGAAATCATTGACGCATCCGTGGCGCGACACGTGCCTGTAGAGCTGCCGCCGAAGCCAAAACCACCGCGCACGAAGTTGGGCGCCTCAGTCCGCACCGAATTGGTTGAGCGGTTTGAGCAGACCGCCGACAGCGCCGGTGTGGACGTCGCGACCGCGGTTGAGGACGCGCTCACTCAGTGGATCGATCGGAACAGCACAGCGTAGTCATTGCGGTCCAGCCATTGCCTCTGGTCAATGTGGGACCACCTGCGTGTTAAATCTCGTTCCGCCCCTTAGTATTCCGGAGCCAATGGGGCGGAAGTCGCCGCTGGGCGATTGTGTGGACGGTGCTTAAGCGCCCCGGCCGGAACGGACGGCTCGCCCGCCCTCCCCCGTTGACCGCGATCTACTACCGCGCGTAGTATCCGGGTATCCCGCCGTGCACAAGGGGGTGCAACGTGAGGTGGAGTTTCGCCCAGATCGGGCTGCTGATCATCTGCGCATTTCATGTCATTCAGGCGGCGATCGGCCTCATCGTCAATCCCAGCTTCGCGACCGGCCCAACCGCGCGGACCGTCCAACTGCTCGGGATGGACTACAACGGCTGGCATGCCGTCGCCGGTCTCGCGCTGTTCGCTCCGGGCCTGGTGTTCGCGCTGCGCAAGTCCTGGGCCGTGCTGTATCTACTGCTTGCCGCGATAGCCGGTGCGCTGCCAGGCATTTGGGCCTTCTTCTCACATCAGGTGGCCTTCATCTTCACCTTCCCCAACAACATCACCGACGCGGTGGTGCACCTGGTGACCGCGGGGGTGATGGTCGCCGTGGCGGCCGTGCAGATCCGGCTGGATGGTGGACTGAAAAACTCGCTCGCCGATCTCCGGAAAGCGCGGTAGCCCCCTCCGGCCCGGACACTATTCGGTGAACAGCGCATTCAGCTCGTCGAAGCTCGCGGCTCCGGTTAGTCCCTCGAAGGATCCGCCCTCAATCAGCTTGCGCGCGGCGGCCAGGAACGCACCCCACGCGACCCGACTGAAAGCAGAGCCGACGCTGATCCGTCGCACCCCTAGCTGCGCAAGGTCCGTCACCGTCAGTCCCGTGTCGGCAGACACCAGAACGTTGACCGGATACGGCGCCACAGCGTCAACGAGAGTGGCGATGTCCTCTTTGGTACGGATCCCCGGTGCGAACAGCACCTCGGCTCCCGCCTCGGCGTAAGCCTGCAGCCGCCTGATGGCCTCGGCGAGGGGGTCGGGGTGGCCGTAGAGGAAGCATTCCGCGCGGCCGGTCAGCATGACGTGGGCTCCCGAGGCGTCGATCGCCGAACGCGCAGCGCGGACCCGATCGGTCGCCTCGGCCAGCTCGAAGAGCGGTGTGCCGGCGATGCCGGTGCCGTCTTCGATAGAGAGGCCGGCCACGCCGGTGGCCACGCAGCGCGCCACATTGTGCGCAAGCTCGTTCGCATTTCGGGCATAACCGGCCTGGAAATCGGCATTGACGGGCACACTGACCGCAGCCACTATTTCGGCGATGTTGTTCAGTGCCTCGTCGACGGAGAGCGCGGTCACCGTGTCTGGCAGACCCCGCGCGAAGCACAGTCCGGCGCTCGTAGTGGCCAGTGCAGGGAAGCCGAGCTTTGCGAGCGCGATTGCCGAACCGGCGTCCCACGGATTCGGGATGAGAAAACAACCCTGTTGATGTAGCCGGCGAAAACGGGCTCCAACGGCGTCGCGTGACTCCACGACCCGATTATGCTCGCGCCCACGTGAACTCGCCACGCCGCCGTCCGGTCCACCCTAGACGCGAAATAACCTGTGCACCTTGGTATTCAAACGAGGCCGGGCCGCGATTAACCGGGAACACCTGGGAACCCGGCGGCGGTCGTCGGCGCGCCGGGAGCGGCGCCCGCCGGCCCGCCGGAAGCCCCGCCGATACGACTGGCCGCAAACGCCGCACCCTGCTCGATCATTGCCGTGTTGGTCGAGTACGTGTCATGTGCGGCGAAATTCATTCCGTCGGAGCAGATCGGGTCCCCCTGGGCGCATACCTGGATGGTCTTGGCCTGATAGAGCGGACCGATGACGACCGGTGGCTCGCCGAAGAAGTTCATCGCCTTTTCACTTGGCAGGGCGAAGAGCACGACCGACGAGACGTGGTTGGCCACCTCGGGGTCCAATGGTTTGGGCACGGCCGCCGGATCGATTCCAGCCGGTACGGCGGCCGAGGTGACGAAGCCCATCACGGCAGCGCCTTGGGAATAGCCGCCGAGCACCATCTTGGTATTGGGGCAGTCGTGCGCCATCGAAACGACATGCGCGCCCACGTCTCTGATCCCTTCCTCGCCAGCGTTCGTCCAGTCGTGGGTGGCGGGGTAGTTGACCGGATAGACGTCGAGCGATTTTGCGCCAACGCGCGGGCGCAGGGAGTCGATGAACGCCTGTCCGGTCGGGCCAAGACCCGGCGGGTCATCGGTACCGCGGGCGAACAGCACTTGCACGTCCGGACAGGGATCGGCGGAGGCAACCGGGAGGGCAGAACCGAGGACCGGAGCGCTGACGCCCGCCACCGCGAGGACCGCGGAGGCAACGAAATGGGGTATGTGACGTGCGGTCATGGCGGTGTGTGCCCAACACGTGCGGTTTTTAAACCACGACTTTTCATGCGCTGACCCGCACTGACTGGGCAATTGCGAGTCAGCCAGCCCGGCTAGCCACCCGTGACAAGGTCCGCGAGGAACGCGGGTAACCGCCCGGCGCCAAAGTCATAGAACCGCGCCCAAAGCGGCTCGATCGAGATGCGCACCATCTGCTTATACGTCGAGCGCACGTTGCGTTCGAACTCGGCGAGTTGCGATTCGTCCATTGAGCTCCGCGCCGCCGCGAGGTACTCCTCGGTGACGCCGTCGACGGTTTGCAGTGTGGCGAGCCCGCGTACCAAGAGGGCCTTCGCCTCTTCCGGCGTGGAACCGGTGTCGATCGTCAGTGCCACTTGCGGACGTGCCGAAAGCGCTCGCGCTTTCGGGGCGGGCGGTGCGGTGGAGACGACGATGCGTTCGCCGGTCCAGTAAAACCCGACCGGGACGACTCGCGGGAAGCCATCGTGTCCGTTGTACGCGAGCCGGGCCATGGAGCCGGAGAGCAGCTTCTGGGCCCCGGGGAGGCCGAGCTGCCGGGCCAACTCCTCGGTGTTCATCACACCCGCAGTCCTACCCGGTAGGCCCCGGGCGGGACACCTCAGTGCTACTCGGGCTCACCGATGGCGCCAAGGCGCTCGCCCACCCGAGCCAGTGCCTGGTCGAAGATCTCCACCTTCTCGCCGCGCTTTTCGTTGGCGGGCTGGGCGGAGCCGCGGGCGCCTTCGGCCTCCACCCGAGCCGCACCCCGACGCCGCAGAAGGCTGAAGTTCTTGTCGCGCGCTTGCCTGAGCCGGCTCTGCAAATCCTTCAGCGACTTCTCGTCCATGCGATTGAGAGCCTCGGGATGACTCTCGCCGATCAACGAGCTTTCCTGCTGGGTCAGGTTCACATGGTTGCTCACTCCTAGATTCATAACCTGGACCGGCCACACCGGCGCGTCGAATGTCGGACGTCTCGCCGAACTGTCACGCCTGGGCCATCTCGAGTTCATATCTGGCTTCGGGTCTTCAGATCGTGCCGCGGCGGGTAGTCCTTCGGTCGACGAAGGAGGTTGCATGGGCAGGCATTCGATGAAGGACGACGACGAGCCCAAGGGTGGCCGCCCCGGTCCCGCGGATCACGGGGGCGAGGGTGGAATGGCGACGCGTGAGAACGCGCCGGAGCTCACCGAGCCGGACCGTGAGGACTGAGGGGCGAGCTCACCGAACGGGATCCGTTTCGAGCGGCAGATTCGGCGGGTAGCCGAGAAGCCTCACTCACGACGAAAATGGATAGATGCCATTCGAACAGGCGCCGCCCCCGCCCAAATCGGCGCCGGGCTGGTACCCCGATCCCGCAGGGGTAGGCCACGGGCTGCAACGTTATTTCGACGGCACCAGTTGGACCAGCGAGTGGGCGTTCGCCACAGAATCGCCGAAGAAAGACACTCCCGGGAAGGCGGCCCTGGCGCTGGCGGCGCTGGGCTTCCTCGCCCTCCTCATCGTCGTCGGCAAGACCTGGGTTTTCGACCCGAAGAGGGACGCCCAATCACCCCCGAGCAGTTCGGCCACAGCGGGACCGCCGACCGAGGCGGCGCCGTCGACGCCGGCCGGCCCCAAGAAGCCGGACGGCGTCACCTTCACGACCGCTCCGGGCCAAGGCGGCGACGTGGTCGACGCCCGATTCGCCATTCGTGACAACTACACCGAGCAGATGATCAAAGACGGTGCGCGCACGGACACCATCGACATCCTCAAATACGCGCGAGCGACGTATCCCGACGCTTCCGCGGTGAACGTGCAAGGCACCTTCCCGATGACCGACCCGTACGGCAACACCTCGACCCAGGTCGCCATCGACCTCACGTATTCGCGAGCAACGTTGAGCAAGATCAACTTCGACGGCATCACCAAAGCCAGCATCCGGGAGATACGCGATTCCGGCACTATTCTTCCTGCCTTTCAGCCGTAGACCGGTGGGCGGATAATCGCCTCGTGCCCACCGAACCCCCAAACCGACCACCGGCCGATCCGAAGCCCCCGCGGGTGCGCACCACGCCGGAGGATTTGGAGCGGTACGGCGACGAGGAGCAGATGCGCGCCGCGTCGGACGAAGGCCGGCTCCGCGACGAGCGACCGCCGCATCACGGCTAGCCCGCCGCTTTCCGGACGACGAGCAGTTCAGCCCGCGGCGACGCGGTCGATGTGGGCGAGGAAGTGCGTCAACACCGCATCGGGTGCCTCGAGTTGTGGCCAGTGTCCGATGTCGTCGGCGAGCATCACCACATTCGCTTCGGGTATCACCTCGGCATAGCGGCGCGCCATGTGGGCACCCGAGTTGGGGTCGACCGGCCCATCGATCAATCGCATGGGGACCGCGGTCTGCCGCATGGCACGCACCCATCGGTTTCGGTGCGTGTAGCGATCGTTGATGAAACGGCCGACTTTGTGCAGCACCCGGCGGCCATCGTTGTAGTCCAGGATCTGGTTGAACACGTCCATCATGTGCCGGGTCGGCTTGGTGTTCGGGCCGAACATCTCGCGCAGCGTGGGCTCCAGCAGCCGGCGGGACACCGGACTGCCCTGTACGTGACTGAATACGTCACCCAACGGCGTGCCAGACATCAGCTTCTGCGCCGTTCTGGGCTTGTATGCCTCGATGAACATTCCGCCGTTGAGCCAGGTGATCGAGTCGATGCGCAGCGCGCCATAGGCTTGCTGACCGAACTCGTGACGAGCCAACATCTCCTGGCCCACCGAATCGCCGATGTCGTGGGCCAGGATGTGCACGTTGCGGATGTTCAGGTGGGCCAGCAAAGCTTCGTGCATGTCGGCGTGGTCTCCCACCGAGTACTCGTAGGCCACCGGTTTTTCGGAGAACCCCATGCCGATCATGTCCGGTGCGATGACGGTGAACCGTTGCGACAGCGCCGGCCAGATCCGCGCCCAGTCAAAGGAATTGAACGGATAACCGTGGATCAGCAGCAGCGGAGGCCCGCTGCCCTCTACGCGGTAGAAAATGTCGAAGCCGAGGTAGTCGAAGTACTCCCCGGCCGCCAGCCAGCGTTGCAGTTCAGCGTCCATGGGGTCATCATCCCCTCGGCG
The DNA here is from genome assembly GCF_001665605.1 of Mycobacterium sp. 852014-50255_SCH5639931. Classification (GTDB taxonomy): domain Bacteria; phylum Actinomycetota; class Actinomycetes; order Mycobacteriales; family Mycobacteriaceae; genus Mycobacterium; species Mycobacterium paraffinicum. Next base: position 38,123 of record NZ_LZSV01000024.1, on the reverse strand, counting down.
TGAGCGCATCGCTTGGCTCGGGCTGTGATCTCCGCGGGGTCAGGCGGTGCGCCGGCGCGTGCGGTTATGCGTGTCGGCCGACCAGAGATGACCGCAATCCGAGCACTGCAGGTGTACCAGCGTCCCCCTGTTGCTCAGCAGGTACTGCCAATGCGTATCGCAGTTTCGCCGGTCCCGGCAATCACCACAGTTGGCGCGGTGATCGCAGCGCGGGCAAGGCAGCCATGCGCGGCGGCTACGGTCGGCGGTCGGATCAATCGGTAACACGATCAGCCGTCCGTGAAGGCAAGACGCCGGCGCGGACCAACTCGTCGTAGACCCGCTGCTGCTCCGCGTCCAGGTTCGAGTACAGCATGTCGTAGGCCTGCTGTTCCTCGGCGAGCACGGCGACAGGATCCCAGTCCTCCCCGATCGCTTCGAGCACCGCGCTGCGTCGACGCGCCTCGTCGAGGGTCAGGTCATAGGCAAAGTCGAGGTTGGCCATCGCACTCCCAGCCGTTAGATACACAAACGAAGGGTAAGGATGCCCTAATTGACGCTGGTCAGGCTATGACGCGCGTCACTTTCACCGGTAAGAATTCGTCACATGGGGCCCCCGAGTCAGTGGCCGTCGCCCGTTTGAGCACTTCTCAGGGAGAGCTCCAGAATGGACACGCGGCGATAGCGAATGCCGGAACCGTCCCGGATGGTCGTTTGCTGAGCTTTGCCCCCGATCCGCGCGGGCGGCGCGGAATCGAGCCGGGCAGTTTAAAACTCCGGGTCAAGGTCAATGCTTGAGGTCTCACATTCGTTGATGGGAGGGCCTTCGATGAGAATTCGTGTTCGCCGGGTGGCGGGCGCCGTCGCGGTGGCGTTAGCGCCCATGACCTACATGGCAGCGGTGTCTCCGGGGGTGAGCTCGGCTCAGCCCCCGGATTGTGGTCCTGGGAATTGGTGGAATCCAGGGGCCAATGCCTGCCAACCCGTAACACCGCCACCACCGCCGGACTGCGGCCCCGGCAACTGGTGGAACCCAGGAGCCAACGCCTGCCAACCCGTAACACCACCGCCACCGCCGGATTGCGGCCCTGGCAACTGGTGGAACCCGGGTCCCAATGCCTGCGAGCCGGTAGTGCCACCCCCACCGTCGTAAGCCCGGTCAGCCCAAGTGGCTGCGCTTAATTGCGTCATGGGTAGCAGGCACAGCCACTCTGGGGACCCGGGACCAAAATGCCTTCCGACCTGTGTCCGGCTGACAGGATTTGAACCTGCGACCACTTGACCCCCAGACTTCATTTCGGCGTGTCGTCGCGTGTAGAGAAGTGCATCAGTGCACTTCAAACACCTAGGTGCGCCCCGGTGCATCTAGCTGCACGGGACGCAATTGGGGTCAGAATTGGGGTCAGGCTGCAGCCGAAGTTATGTTTGCTGGCGCTCACCCATCGCTGTCTCGGATCATCGGTGCGCTGAATTGTGTTCCGATTCAACCACTCCAGCACATCTGACCAGCGGCACAGACGCGGCTTTCCCGCTTGATGGACCTCGGGCCGGTTTCCTTGTAGCGGCCCCGAGCAAGCGTGGCGGTCGTGGTGGGAAGGTATTCGGCTACCGCGGCAGGAGCCCTAGTGGCGAGAGTTGGCCTCAGTGGAATTGCTGGCGGGTGGAGCCGTCGTATCAATCCCCTGGTGGACCGGCGTACCAGTTGTGGTTTGGTTCCTCGTGTCGCAGCCCGCGAGGCCGCCGCGGCAACCAAGCCGGTGAACGTTCGGCACGGATATGCGGTTATGGTTCTTCGATGTTCGGCGAGGGTCGGGTTGACTGCAATGGCTTCAGGTGAATCGGCTGTCCGCAACTGCACCTAGCCCACCTTCGACCAAGTGCCGGTTCCTTCCCATACCGGGACCGTCTCGGAATATCCGCTCGGATTGCCTGGACAACTGCCGCTGTAGGTCGTCTGCCACTGGTTCGGTCCTCACGAATCGCCACGGTCCCGTCCGGGCGGAAGATATAGGTGACTGGCCCCGAGGAGTGTTGATGGGCGATGCACTCGGGATTTCCCGGGTGACGAGCCTGGTAGTCGATTGTCACCGTTCCCGTCATCGTCGGTCCGGATAGTGCGCCGGTGATCCCCGTCGTCCACGAGATGATGTTCTCGGCGAGCGGATCGCCAGGGGCCGTGCAGTTGACCGTATCCCCGGCGATGCGGCATTCATAGGCCACCGGCTCTCCGGGACGGTAGGTGACTGTGAAGCGTTGCGGCAAGAACGCCCTGTCGGCCTCGGGGGAGGTGGGCGCGGGCGGAATGGGACTCCCGCGTCGGTCGTTGACTGTCGTTCCCGTCTCGGCGATTGGCGCGCCCGTGGTTGAGGCGCAGCCACCAGCCCGAGAGTCACCGCCGCCGCGACTGAAACAGTCCGATGTACGAGTGCGCGCAAGTAATACCCACCAGAACAAGCCACGCAGACGCCCCCTGGGTGCTTATCCTGTTGCCGACCAAGTGCCCGCGATTTCCCTTCAGGTGTCGTCCCTGAAGTTGGCGCGTCACAACTAAAAATCGATTCCCTCTGTCCCACAACGAAACTCATCGCTACTGTCCCGTCAGAGTTGAAGACAACAGTTGCAGGTGTTGAGTAGTTCTCGTCGAAAGTTGGCCTCTTGCGATCCTCATCGCGTTATCTCTCGCGGGGCACCGTCAGGTCGCCAGGAGGGTCCGCGTGGGCGATGCCGCTCAGTGCACCGCCCGGCATCACGAGCGTCGCCGCCAGTCCTGTGATCCCGAAGTTCCGGGTCGGAGTCACACCCATTGTTTCTTCCCCATCCACTGGCCACAGCGTGGCGATTGCGGCAATGACGGCAATACCTTTCACAGAGATAATTGCTTCACGATCCGCTGTTGCCATGTGAGCGGCAAAAGCAACTTATTGGGGTGACTTAAGACTCGTTTTCCGGTGGGTGCTTGTTTGCCCGCCGCCGCTCGTGAAAGGAATTAAGCGGGACGGCGGCGGGCTGTGTGTGGGCGACGCTCACCGCGAAGACGGTCGGCTGCGCTCACCCGCACGTCTACGAGCCAGCAGCGGCAACCACGAACTTTCCCAACCTTTCTGGGCGCGGAACGACGTTCGGCGCCCGGTGTCTGGGTCCATGTAGTTAAGTCGGGCCTGTGACGACCATCAGGTCGCTCCCGGACAGACCCTCGAAGTTTCCCTGCGTTTGCCCACGGCCCCATCCCACCAGTTCAATTGGGGTAACAATTGGGGTCAAAGCCTATCTGGCGAATGACGGTTGAGACTTAATACACCGTCTGACCTGCGTCGGGCTGACAGGATTTGAACCTGCGGTCACTTCACCTCAATCCGACGTCGTTTGCTGAGTCTCGTCGACCGCCGATGCCCCCGGCCCCATCCCCATCGACTAGCGGTCCGGGCAGATAATCGCCGCCCGAGACGACGGCCAAAGGCACGTTGCTTGCCACGATTCGCAACGCGGACCCATCTATGGGCACTGGCGCGGTACGCGAACGTGCGCACGAGCTGCTGGATGGGCACCTGGTTGACCCGCTCGCGGAGTGATGTGCGGCCCGGGGAGGTGGAGTTCTTGGCTCAGCGGATTCAACGACTCGACATCAGGCAGCCAAGGCGGTCGCGATTTTGGCGAAGCTCAGGCGTAGTGCGACGAACGTCATGGACCGCAACACCGGACTGCGCCGCGACATCCATCGACATCGCCACCGCGCGCAGCTCACGGTCAACCCGAAGAGTCCTCTCCAAACACGCAGGGTTTTCGGCCCGCGCTCGGCGGGCGCGCAGCGCCTTTTGAGCGAGCTGGCATGAGGGCCGAAAAGGTTACTCGGCCTGCGTCGTTCGGTGGGGGCGTGGGTTGAGGCGGTCGGACCCTCCGCCCGCGTGCCATGAGCACCCTGCTGACGACTCTGAAGCCGAGGGGGGATGGGTGGCGGCCAGTCCGCCTATTCTTGGGAGCGCGGGTGCCGTAGTGGGCTGGAGAAAAAAGAGGGACCGGCCAACGCTTGGTGGTGGGAGCTAGCCGGAGAAGCTTCAGTGATGGGAGAGCAAGCTCGTTGAGCCGTGCCGGCGTCTTCTACGATCCCTGCATTCGGCTGAATTGATTCTGCTCCGAAGCTACGCTCCAGGATGTGTATGGCTTGGCGGTGCGAAAGCTACGGCTGAGTATGTGAAACTTCGACGCCACATCCAGCGCGCGAGAGGAGTTTGCAACATATAGGTGTGCTGCTGACGGCTTCCGACTGCTTCCAGCGTTCGAATTATCGCCCCGTAACTGCGGCCCTTGGTATGGCAAGCGACTTTGCGCGCTTCCTGTGCCAGGCGCAGCGCCTAAAGAAGCAAACCAATTGAACCAATATGGAGGAGCGAACAAATGAGCTCACCAGACCACCCCGGCGATGAATGGAACACCTCATTCGGTGCTGAACCCAGGTTGCAGGAATCATTGGCACCGGCCGAACACAGGCTGCAGGAATCGAAACCGGGTGTCGAACAGGCTGCTGAACAGCCTATGGTTGCGCGGAGCGAGTACCGCGTCCAACCGAGCGCCGCAGGAGAACTGGATCCGACTCCGCTTGCGGAGCTTAACCGCAACGAAACACCGGGCGGAAGCATGCGCCGAACATCGGTGGAAAACCGTTGCGCGTATGTCAGATTCACGAACTCTTATTCGTGCCGGCTCTACGTCGCATATATGCGATTTGAAGCGGGTTGCGGCGGCGATCCCTGTAACGATCCGTGGTATGCCCTAGGGTGGATTGCCCTCGATGTCGGGCAGACTCAGACACGCCCCAATCCGTCTGATAATCGGTGGTTCTACCACTATGCAGAAGCAGAAGGAGCGGATCAAGGGGTCTGGGCGGGCCCTTATCCTGCCCACATCACGCACGACGTGTTTGAGCAGTGCAGGTGCATTGACTCGCCCTCTCAGATCCCAGGCTGGTATTGGAAGGGCATGCGAGAGCTAGATCTGAGTCAATTCGGTGGTGTGACTTATATAGCCTGAGCTCAGCGGTCGCCAACCCAGTTGGGAGGAAGGATGAATATGAGCGAGCTTGCTGACCATGATGCGGACACGAAGGTGAAGGCGAAGTGTCACATATGTGGGAAGAAGAAATCTGTGACGGAGTGCCATATCTGCGGCCTCTACTACTGCGGGGACTGCGCGAGCCCGATCCAGCGCGATGCCTGCAAGAAGTGCGCGCCCTAGGAGGAAACTAGGCCTGCCACTCGACTAGGGAAATTGTGAATCGGTGAGTAGGGCCCGACCCAGGAGAGCTGCCGTGATCAGAACAAGCGTCCGACGCGAAATGGGTCGCGGTGGCATGCAACCACACCGCCGCATGAACCCTGGCAGGGACAACCTGAGCGTGACTCCGCTTCTTGTGGGCCGCCAAGGCGGTGCGGAGAAAAGAAATGACCGTCGCGCCGGTCGTTATCGGCGTGCTACTGCTCGGATCGGTCCTGATGGTGATCTGGAGGGGTGATAGCGCCAGGCTTTTTCCGCGGCCGCACCCTGACGCGCCGCAACTCCAATATGTCGGGCTGACAGGATTTGAATCCGTCAGCCACTCCGAAACCGGCACCACCGACACGCTGCGAGAAATCGCGTCTACCAACGACCTTAGCCCCGACGGCCTTCGCTCGACGGGCTGAAAATGCTGGTTGCGAACGTAGAAGGTGGGATCGTTTCGCCCGCGTGTTACGCCGATGGATCGGTAACTAGTCAAATGGAATCCGGCCACTTCCCACGCAGTCCTCACATTGCGCGGACCTAGACTTCTGGCCAACCTTCTTTGCGCCTTCTTTGCGCGTCCGGTATCACAGTCCCTGCATACCATTCCTCCGCCGTACATACTGACGAATTCCGCTAGGCAGCCATAGGTTTTGAAGTGAGAACATTTCTTATTCTTACACTTCCAAAGCTGCCCAGCAGGCATTTGGCGCGTGGGACATTCAATTCTCGAATCGATATTCATTAATTGGCTCTTCCGCTCGCATTCTTGGGGCCTGGAAATCTTAAGCCGAGAAGCCACGTGAACTGCAGACTCATATGGGCGTTTAATGAACTCTTGCGGATTTTAATAAACCCGTTTCACGTTCTGATGCCCGTGCTTACACGCGACGTGGTAGATGCCATCGTCATCAAGCCACTCGTAGAATTCCCCACTTAAGCAACCGGGGTCCAGCCCGTAATCACAAGGTGCATCGGTGTAAAATCTGCATATGAAAAGCTTTCTGGCCTGAACGCCGCAGCTAGGGCATTGTCGAGGTGGATTCTTACTACTCTCATCCATTACGGGTCTTCCTTCCCGCGTGGGTCGATGGTCAGATCTGTTCCGTCACGATGCTTGCCACCGCGGGGGGCATCATGCTTTCTGGAACCTGGCAAGTCGTGCTAACGCCGTCCGCGCTCTGCCGTGTGACGACATACGTGTAGCGGTCTGCGCCGCGGTCCCTGGCGAGCGGCTCTTTGCTAGCGAGAAGCTCGTCTAGTGTTGCGCGATCCTGAGGATCAAGTGCGTCACTATCGACTGCGCCGCTGGCTTTCAGACCGGCGAAGCCACCACGTCGCTCAATAACGTAGCGATCTCCCATTGCTGCGCCTCGATCGTTTTCGTTCAGCAGGGGACTCAACATGAAACGTCGGAGCTATGAAATGCCGACCTGGGTCCACCCATCATCCACCCCACGATATACGGCGCTCTCGGTAGGGAACAGCGATTTGGCGGCCGAGCGCGTAAGGTCAGCGAACGCCTTGAATTTCGTCCCCGGGCGGGCCTTCGCGCTGGTCAGGGCGCCGTACCAAACCTTCCCGGCCTTCTCCCAGGAGCGTCCACCAATAGCCATCGCCGCGAGGTAGAAGGCGTGATTCGGGATGCCGCTGTTCTCGTGCACATCGCCTCCGCGAATGTAGTCGCGATAATGCGATGGCTGCGGTGACAGGCAGTGTTTGGCGCCAGGTTGTGCCATGTCACGCAGGCACGTGTAGCCCTTCGCAATTGCCGCAGGACCAAGGATGTCTGCGCCGATAAGCCAGTCCGCCTGTGCGACGGTCTGCTTCTTTCGCCACTGGCGAAACATCGAACCGAACACATCGGAGATGCTCTCATTGAGTGCACCGGGCTCTTGCTCGTAAATGAGACCCGCGGTGTGTTCGGTGACGCCGTGTGTCAGTTCATGGGCGATAACGTCATTCGACGTCGTGAAGTCGATAAATATTTCGCCGTCCCCGTCCCCATAGACCATCTGAGCGCCATTCCAGAAAGCGTTTGCATAGCGTTCGTCGTAGTGGATCGAAGACATCAGCGTCATCCCGGCATCGTCAATCGAGTTGCGTCCAAAACACTGCTGGTAGAAACGGGCGACAGCGGTTGTTTCGTCGAATGCGCGTTTCGCCGTGATATCAGTGGAGCTCCCGGGTTTTGGGATTCGCGTGCCGGGCAGCGAAGGAGTGCGCTTGCAGTCGTAAACCGTGACCTCGGGGGCAGGCGCGAGCACACCTGCCAGGCGAGGGCTGGTGATCCCTCTGGCAAGGAGACTGGCCTGTAGCGCCTCGGTATGCGCGATCCGCAGCGTGCGCCACGCTGGCTCAAGTGCGACACTCTTGCGAAAGGCCTGCCGTGACTCTGCGGGCATCGATTCATCCTCGGCGAGCTTGCGTAGAACATCCGTTGGAACGATGCAGCAACCGCGACGAGCACCCATGACAATCAATTCCTTTCGCCGGTTACACCGGCATCGCCCTGGCTTCCTTTTTCGAAGAGATACATGCCGCCTTATTGAGAGTATCTAGCTCTCGCATCCCGGCCGTGTACCAAGGCGGAGACGCCGAAGAGTGGTCGCTACAGCTGCACGTGTCGACGATCAATGCTTGATCTGCAGGTGCCGTGATCCCCTTCCGGGGTGGTCACCTTTCTGTCTGTTGAGCTACGGACTCGAGCCTTCGGCCCGCACACTGGGGGGGGGGAACGGCATGTGCTAGGCCGTATTCGGGCGTCCGAAGGACTTTAGGCCCGGCAGCTAACCAGCCAGCTAACCAGCCACGTCGTCCCTCCGCAGTTAACGCGGAGTTCGCTGTCTCCACATTTCTGGATCTCATTGGTTGTCATGTTTCTGATATAGGCCCAGTGGCCGCCGCAGGAGATTTGGCAGTAACAAATTCCATTTACTGTCTTACTACGCACCTCACCATCACCGCGCACTGCAGGTTCAGTACCCTGTTCGGTGTCCAATTCCAACTGTCCTACTTTTACTTCGTCCTTTTCCAGCTGAGCGGAACGCTTCGTCGGTGATTCTCTCAGCAGCAGGTTGCTTCTTGAATTCCGGTTGATCAGGCATCAGTTTCTCTCCTATATGCCACATCGCATTTGAGGCAGTTCGTGCATTGTCTGCCACAGCTTTATGGTAGACCCCTTCCCTCTTCGCTCCTGGTCTCAGGACTATCGTCACCTATTCCGTTCATATGGATCACTTCTCACGCTGGATGGCGAGGTGGCGAGGAGTTCAGGCAAATGGCCCCATCTCTGACATTTGCATGCCGACCGCTTATATATACGATCCCCCCTTCGCCGGATCTAGGCGTCGTCCCTGCGTAATATCTTCTTCCCGCTTAGACCTTGAGAACTAGGGACCAAGGTCCTCTCCGGCTTACGGCTCCTGGGACCCTCTGCAACGAGCGATGCCCCCGGAAGCAGCGGCTGGGCTGATCTGGCCATGTTTACGGCGCGCGCGTTACCTGCACCACATCGGCATCGGTACCCCCAAAGGCCCCAAACGCAAAAACCGCAGACCTAAAGTAGGTCCGCGGCTATCCGATGTCTTGCGACATTACATGGTCGGGCTGACAGGATTTGAACCTGCGACCACTTGACCCCCAGTCAAGTGCGCTACCAAACTGCGCCACAGCCCGGATGCCGCCCGCATCGGCGGCAGCAGGTCGAAAGCCTACCGTAGACGACCCGCCACTCCCCTAATCGACCTTCCCCAACCGGGCGGCAACCTCGTCGACCCAGTTCAGTAGCGCCCCGGCGAGTTCGGCCTCGCGGCCGTAGAACCGCTGCGCGGCCGTGCGCACAGTACGGCTCGGCGACCATGAGGCGAATCGCAAACGCGATTCCCGGCTGGTGATATCAAGCTTGAAAGCCGCCGACTGGCTCCGAACGGAGACCACAGAGCCAGAGCTCAGCGCCGCTTGGTGCCCCGCTTTTCGCGCACCCGCACGTTGATCCGGATCGGGCTGCCCTCGAAACCGAAGGCCTCGCGCAGCCGCCGCTCCAGGAAGCGCCGGTAGCCGGCCTCCAAGAACCCCGTGGTGAACAGCACAAACGTCGGTGGACGGGCGGTGGCCTGGGTGGCGAACAGGATGCGCGGCTGCTTGCCTCCGCGCACGGGAGGCGGGGTCGCCGCCACCACCTCTTTGAGCCACGCATTCAACGGGCCCGTGGGAATGCGCATATCCCACGACGCCAATGCCGTCTCCATCGCGGGCACCAGCTTCTGCACCGCGCGGCCCGTCCTGGCGGAGATGTTCACGCGCTGCGCCCACCGCAGCTGCAGCAGCTCGCGGTCGATCTCGCGCTCCAGTAGTTCGCGCCGGTCCTCGTCCACCAGGTCCCACTTGTTGAAAGCCAGCACCAGCGCCCGGCCGGCCTCGATGACCATGGACAGCACCCGCTGGTCCTGTTCGGTCAGCGGCTGCGAGGCGTCGATCAGCACGACCACCACCTCGGCGGAGTCGATCGCCGAGTGGGTGCGCACCGAGGCGTAGAACTCGTGCCCGCTGGCCTGGCCGACTTTGCGTCGCAGACCCGCGGTGTCGACGAATCGCCATACCTTGCCGCCCAATTCGATCAGCGAGTCCACCGGGTCCACGGTCGTCCCGGCGACGTCGTGCACCACCGAACGCTCGTCCCCGGCCAGCTTGTTCAGCAGCGAGCTCTTCCCCACATTGGGCTTGCCGACCAGCGCGACCCGCCGGGGGCCGCCCGGTGCGGGCGCCGCCTCGGACACCTCTGGCAGCGCGGCCAGCACCTGGTCGAGCAGGTCGGCGACGCCGCGACCGTGGATCGCGCTGACGGCGTGCGGCTCCCCGAGGCCGAGCGACCACAACGCCGCCGCGTCCGCTTCGCCCTTCTCGCTGTCAACCTTGTTGGCCGCCAGGAAGACTGGCTTGCCCGAGCGCAACAGGATGCGGGCGGCCGCCTCGTCGGCCGCCGTGGCGCCGACCGTGGCGTCGACCACCAGGATCACCGCATCGGCGGTGCGCATGGCCACCGATGCCTGTTCGGCCACTAACTGCTGCAGGCCCTTGGCGTCGGGCTCCCACCCGCCGGTGTCCTGCACGACGAACCGGCGGCCGGTCCAGAGCGCGTCGTAGGACACGCGGTCGCGGGTCACCCCGGGAATGTCCTGCACCACCGCCTCGCGCCGGCCCAGGATCCGGTTGACCAACGTGGACTTGCCGACGTTGGGCCGCCCGACCACCGCCACGACGGGCGCGGGGCCGGCTTCGGCCAGCTCTTCGAGCCCGGATTCGACCGATTCCCAATCGCTTTCGTCGGTCCAGGTGCCGTCGGAAGTCACCGCACCGCCCCGCTTCGCTGCTCGACCAGCTCCAGCAGGTGGTCGATGACCTGCGCCTCGGTCATCTCGCTGGTGTCGACCACCACCGCGTCGGGCGCGGCGCGCAGCGGCGACACCGCTCGGGTGGAGTCCAGATGATCGCGCCGCCGGACGTCGGCCAGCACCGCGTCGTAGTCGCCGGTGAGCCCGGCCGCGACGTTCTGATCGTTGCGGCGCCGCGCGCGGGTTTCGGCCGACGCGGTCAGGAAGATCTTCACGGGGGCGTCGGGCAGGACGACGGTTCCGATGTCGCGTCCCTCGACGACGACGCTGCCTGGGCCCCCGGCCATTTCGCGCTGCAGCCCGACGAGGTGCGCCCGCACGGTGGGTACCGACGACACCGCCGACACCGCGCGGGTAACCTCGTCGCCGCGGATCTCGACCGAAACATCCTCTCCCGCAAGGAAGTATCGGTCCCCCTCGGGGTGGTAGTCCACCGACAGCTGCGCCGTCGCCCCGATGCGCCCGACGGCTTCGGCGTCCGCCGGGTCGATGCCGGCGCGCAGTACCGCCAGGGTCACCATCCGGTACATCGCCCCGGTGTCCAGGTAGCGTGCGCCCAGGGCGCGCGCTAATCCCCTTGACACCGAAGACTTTCCGGTCCCGGCGGGCCCGTCGATGGCAACGACCACGGCGCTCACAGGCCGACCGCCTTGTAGAGCTGGCCGACCTCGCCCTGGTTCAGCGCACGGAAGCTGCCCGGCCGCTGCTTGCCCAGCGACACCGGTCCGATGTCGGTGCGCACCAGCGCCTCCACCGGAAAGCCGACCGCGGCCAACAGCCGGCGCACGATGCGATTGCGCCCCTCGTGCAACACCACCCGCACCAGCGTCTTGCCCGGAATGGCGTCCACCACAGCGAATTCGTCGACGCGCGCGGGGCCGTCGTCCAATTCGATTCCCGACTTGAGTCTTTTGCCCAGCCCGCGCGGCACCGACCCGGTCACCGTCGCCAGGTAGGTCTTGGGCACCTCATGGGAGGGATGCATCAGCCGGTGCGCCAGCTCGCCGTCGTTGGTCAGCAGGATCAGGCCCTCGGTGTCGGCGTCCAACCGCCCGACGTGAAAGAGGTTCTTGTTGCCGCGCACCTTGCGTTCCACTAGGTCGCCGATGCATGGCCGGCCGCGATCGTCCGACATGGTCGAGTGCATGCCACGCGGCTTGTTCAGCGCCAGGTACACCAGCGACTCGTCGAGGACCACCCTGGCGCCGTCGACACGGATCACCGAGGCGTCGGGGTCGACCCGGGTGCCCAGCTCGGTCACCACCTGCCCGTCGACCTCGACGCGGCCGTCGATGATCAACTTCTCGGCGGCCCGGCGCGACGCAATTCCGGCTTGGGACAACACCTTTTGCAGGCGGATCCCCTCAGTCTCGACCATCAATCCTGGTCCACGTCGAACGTCAGCGCATGCTCGGGCGCCTGACCGCCCGACAGCTTGATGAAACGCGGCTCACTGTCCAGGGATTCGCTCAGATCCTCGATCGTGTCAACGTCGGGCAGCAGCGGGGCGATGTCGGGAAGGTCGGCGAGCGACGTCAACCCCAACCGCTCCAGGAACAGGTCGGTGGTCGCGAACGTGACCGCGCCCGTGTCGTCGTCGACCCCGGCCTCGGTGATCAAGCCGCGCGCCAACAGCGTGCGCATGACGGCATCCACGTTGACTCCGCGGACCGCGCTCACGCGCGCCCGCGTCACCGGCTGCCGGTAGGCCACCACGGCCAGGGTTTCCAGCGCGGCCCGGGTCAGCTTGGACCGCGCGCCATCCAGCAGCAGCTTCTCCACGTATGGCGCGAATCGCGAGCGGGTGTACATCCGCCAGCCCTCGCTGGTTTGGCGCAAATCGATGCCGCTGCCGCGTTCGGTGAGTTCATCGGCCATCTGCTGCAGCCGGGCGGCGACGCGGTAGACGGGTTGCTGCGTGGCCGAGCCCAGTGCCTCGGCGGTGACCGGGGTGTCGACCACCAGCAGCAGCGCCTCCAGCACGGAGCCGAGTTCCTCGGCGTCCATGGGTGCCGCCTCGGCGATCTCCGGGATACCCGCGTCGAGATCGACGTCGGGCTCGTACTCAGTCATCTATTCGTCCCGCACTTCTACCAAGGCTTCGCTGGCCGGACGTTCCCCGGTCCAAGAAATCTGGAGCACGCCAAGGGGCTCCGACTGGTCGAATGCTACCGCCCGGCTCCGATACAACTCGAGCAGCGCCAGGAAGCGCCCGACGACCTCCATCGGCGCCTCGCAGTCGGCGACCAGCTCGGAAAACGTCGCCCAGTGGCCGCTGCCGCGAGACTCCAGGATCGCCAGCAACTTCTTGGCCTGCTCGGGCACCGATACCTGCACCTCGTGCAGGTGCCCGATCGCCACCGTCGGCGGCGCGGGACGCGGGCTGAACGCGATCGCGGCGATGTGGGCGAACCGTTCGGCGTCGACGCCAAGCATCACCTCCGGCAGCAGCTCGGTGAACCGGTCCTCCAGCGCCACCGCGCGCGGGTAGCTGCGCAGCGCCGTGGCCTCCAGCTCGGCGAACATCTCCGCGACGTGCTTGAACGCGCGGTACTGCAGCAGCCGGGCGAACAGCAGGTCGCGCACCTCCAGCAGCGCCAGGTCCTCTTCGTCGTCGATCTGGCCGGCGGGCAACAACCGGGCGGCCTTGAGGTCGAGCAGAGTCGCCGCGACCACCAGGAACGCGGTCGTCTCCTCCAGGTCGAGCTGGGAGCCGATCGCGCGGGTGTAGGCGATGAAGTCGTCGGTGACCTGATGCAGCGCCACCTCGGTGACGTCGAGGCGGTGGGCGAAGATCAGCTGCAGCAGCAGATCGAACGGCCCCTCGAAGTTGGTCAGGCGGACTTGAAAACCGTTCTTGGGTGGCGCCTCACCGTTCGCGCTGGCCGTCACGCGCCGAATCGGTCGATGAACTCGCGGGCCAAGGCGCGGTAGGCGACGGCACCCGTAGAGCGCGGGGCCCAGGTGGTGATGGGTTCGCCGGCCACGCTGGTCTCCGGGAATCGGACGGTCCGGGTGATGACGGTGTCGAACACCAGATCACCGAACCGCTCCACCACCCGGGCCATCACCTCACGCGAGTTCACGGTGCGCGGGTCATACCGGGTGAGCAGGATCCCGCTGATTTCCAGCTTGGGGTTGAGCCGGTCGCGCACCTTGTCGACGGTGTCCGTCAGCAGGGCCAGGCCGCGCAGCGAGAAGAACTCGCATTCGGTGGGAATCACCACGCCGTCCGAGCAGGCCAGACCGTTCACGGTGAGCAACCCCAGCGACGGCTGGCAATCGATCAGGACGTAGTCGTAGCGGTCCAGCACCGGATGCAACGCCCGGCCCAGCGTCTGCTCGCGGCCCACCTCGTTGACCAGCTGGATCTCGGCGGCGGACAGGTCGATGTTGCTGGGCACCAGGTCCAAATACTTGATCCGGGTTTGCATCAGCACGTCGTCGATCGACACGCGCGGCTCGACCAGCACGTTGTGGATGGTCTTCTCCAGCTCGTAGTGCGGGACGCCGAGCCCGGCGGACAGCGCACCCTGCGGGTCCATGTCCACCAGCAGTACCCGCCGGCCGTATTCGGCGAGCGCGGCGCCCAGGTTGATCGTCGACGTGGTCTTCCCGACGCCGCCCTTCTGGTTGCACATCGCGACGACCTTCGCCGGGCCGTGCGAGGTGCGCGGCTGCGGTTCCGGGATCGCCCGCGGCGGCCGCCCGGTCAGACCGAGCTCGACGCCGCTGTCCGGCTGCTCGGTCATGGCGGGGGTGTGCGGAAGGTGAACATCGACCGAAAGTCTAACCGGTTGACGCGTCGAAGCCGGGCGACCCGCAGGGCGTTTCACCAGCGAATATTGCCGTTAACCTGCAACGAGTCACATGCGTCCCACCAGCACCAGCAGTTGCCCTCGATGCCGCCTATCGTGGTGCTTCATGGACCTCAAGCGACGAATCCCTCTGCTGCGATGGTCGGTCTGGCGGATGGCGACGGGGGCGCGCAACATCACCACGACGGGTCAGATCGGCGACGGACGCGAAGCCGCCGCGGTGGACTACGTCCTGCGGAACGCCAAGTCCGGCGACATCGACGACGTGCTGGCCACCATCGACAAGTTCGCCTACGAGAAGTCGATGCTGATCAACGTCGGCGACGAGAAGGGGCAATTCCTCGACGCCGCGGTGCGCCGCGCCGGCCCGGCGGTGGCGCTGGAGTTGGGCACCTACGTCGGATACGGCGCGTTGCGCATCGCCCGCGCCGCCCCGAACGCCACGGTGTACTCCGTCGAACTCGCCGAGGCCAACGCCGCCAACGCCCGGCGGATCTGGGCCCACGCCGGCGTCGCCGACCGGGTGACGTGTGTCGTCGGCACCATCGGTGACGGCGGGCGCACCCTGGACGCGCTGGCCGACGAGCACGGGTTCGCGCCCGGCGCCCTCGACTTCGCGTTTCTCGACCACGACAAGGACGCCTACCTGAACGACCTGCACAGCATCATGGCGCGCGGCTGGCTGCGCCCGGGCGCGATCGTGGTCGCCGACAACGTCCGGGTGCCGGGCGCCCCGAAGTACCGCGAGTACATGCGCCAGCAGCAGGGCAAGCAATGGAACACCGTCGAGCACAAGGCGCACGTGGAATACCAGTCGCTGGTGTCCGACCTGGTGCTGGAGTCCGAGTACCTGGGCTAGGTCAGCTCGGCCTCACGGGCACATGAATGCGATCGGCGGGCACTGCCGAGGGGTGATGGCCTCCGGCGGCGGATTGTCGCCGTCCCAGACGTCGGACGTCTTGCCGTTGTAGGCGAGCGGGACGTTGCCCATCGCATAGTTGGTGAAATAAAAGGTGTGGCAGACGTTCCAGTCCCAGACCACGTCGCCCGGCCCCGTCGGTGGATCGTGTCGCTGTCCCGGGCACCAGTGGTGCGGACCGAAACCGTTGTCCGCGTGAGCGGTCGCCGCGGCGAATCCCAATCCGGCGATCGCGAGGCCGCCCGATAGCAGCGCCCCGGCGATCTTCTTCTTCATGGCCTGATTGTGTGGCATAGCGACGACCCTGTCGCCCCCGCTTTGCTACCGATCCCAATTACTGCGCGCGCGGATGGGCCCCGGCCCACACCTCACGCAGCGCGTGCACCGTGACCATCGTGTAGATCTGCGTCGTCGTCACCGAGGCATGTCCCAGCAACTCCTGCACCACCCGCACGTCGGCGCCGCCCTCGAGCAGGTGGGTCGCGAACGAGTGCCGCAGCATGTGCGGCGACACGCCCGACGTGATCCCGGCGCGCCCGGCGGCGTCCTGCAGCACCTGCCACGCGCTTTGCCGCGACAGCCGCCCGCCGCGCACATTGAGGAAGATGGCCGGTATGCCGCGACCGCGACGGGCCAGGTCCGGCCGGCCGCGCACCAGATAGGCGTCCAGCGCGTGCACGGCGGGCCGCCCGATCGGCACCAGCCGCTGCTTGCCGCCCTTGCCGCGCAGCAGTACCGACCTGGCCCGGGTGTCGATGTCGTCGACGTCGAGCCCGACGGCCTCGGAGATGCGCGCCCCGGTCGAATACAGGAGTTCCAGCAGCGTCCGGTTGCGCAGCGTGAGCGGGCCGTCGGAAGCGCTGTCGCCTCCCGTGCCGTCCAGCAGCGCCAGCACCTGGTCGATGGTCAGGCTCTTGGGGAGCCGGCGGCCCGGGGTGGGCGGGCGGACCGCGCGCGCCACGTCCAGGTCGGCGAGGCCTTCGGCCGCGGCAAACCGGTGTAGGCCGCGCACCGCGATCAGGGCCCGCGCCGCCGACACCGCGGACAGCGCCGGGCTTCCCGAGTCGGGGTCGCCGCGACGCAACGCGACCAGGAATTCGCTCACGTCGTCCTCGCCTACCTTGGCGATGTCGTGAATTCCGCGGTCCGACAGGTGCTTGGCGTAGCGGCGCAGGTCGCGACGATAGGAGCTGATGGTGTTCGCCGCGACGCCCCGTTCGATCGTGAGGTGGTCGAGGTAGCCCTGCACTTGGGTATCGAGGGCCGCCGCCGTTGTCATTGTGTGGCCTTTCGCGCGACGAACGCCGTGGGCTTGTCGGTCCACGGGCTGTCCACCGGCCGTGGTTCGGCGACGCCCTCGGTTACCACGTGGGCGGCCAAAATCCCGGCAATCGCAATGGAATTCACGATCTCACCGCTGAACACCTGGCGGACCGCCTCGGCGACGGGAACCCAGCGCATCGTCATGTCGGCTTCCTCGTGATGCGCCTCCGGCCGCGCCACTTCGGTCAGCTCGGTGGCCAGATACACGCGCACCGATTCGTCACTGAAGCCCGGTGCGGAATTCAGGTCGACCAGCACCTGCCATGTGCCGGCCTGCAGGCCGGCCTCCTCCTGGAGTTCTCGGGCCGCCGTCTGCTGCGGCGGCTCCCCCACCACATCCAGCAACCCGGCCGGAAGCTCCCACAATCGCCGGCCGAACGCATGGCGGTATTGGTAGACCATCGCGATGTTGTCGTCCTCGTTCAACGCCACGATGGCGACGGCCCCGTAGTGCTCGACGACTTCACGAATCGCGGTGGTACCGCCCGGCATTCGGACCTGGTCACTGCGCAGCGCGAAAATCTTTCCCGTGTACAGCGTTTTGGATGACGCCGTCTCGAAATCGTGTTCAGCCACGGGTCGCGGGCTCAGGTAACGACTGGCTGACGCCGTCCCGCTGCTGGTTGCCGTTGGAGCCGTGCTCGGGGATCTCCACCGGCAGCAGCTCGCCTGACTGGTAGTCGAGGGCCGCCCCGACGAACGCGACGAACAACGGGTGCGGCCGGGTGGGCCGGCTCTTGAGCTCCGGGTGAGCCTGGGTCCCGACGATGAACGGATGCACCTCCGGTGGGTATTCGACGAACTCCACCAGATGCCCGTCGGGCGAGGTTCCGGAGAACCGCAGGCCGCTCTCGGCGATCTTGTCCCGATAGGAGTTGTTGACCTCGTAGCGGTGCCGGTGCCGCTCCGATACCTGCGTGGTGCCGTACGCCCGGGCGACGATCGAATCCGGCTGCAGGACGGCGGGATAGGCGCCCAGCCGCATGGTGCCACCCAGATCGGCCTGGCCCGCCACGGCGTCGACCTGGTCGGCCATCGTGGAGATGACGGGATCCGGCGTCTCGGGGTCGAATTCGGCAGAGTTGGCCTGGTCGAGCCCCGCCGTGCGCGCGGCCTCGATCACGATGCACTGCAGGCCGAGACACAGGCCCAGCACCGGCAGCCCACGCGACCGTGCGTAGCGGATGGCGCCGATCTTGCCCTCGATCCCGCGGATGCCGAAGCCGCCCGGGATCAGCACGCCGTGCACGTCGCCCAGCGCCGCCGCCGCGCCCGCCGCCGTCTCGCAGTTGTCGGAGGCCACCCATTGCATCTCCACCTTGGCGTGGTGCTTGAACCCACCGGCACGCAGCGCCTCGGTGACCGACAGGTAGGCGTCAGAGAGTTCAACATACTTGCCCACCAAGGCAATTCGTACGGTCTCGTGCGGCTCGTGCACCCTGCGCAGCAGGTCGTCCCACTCGGTCCAGTCGACGTCGCGGAACGGCAGGTTGAGCCGGCGCACCACGTACGCGTCGAGTTCCTCGCGGTGCAGCCGCTTCGGGATGTCGTAGATCGACGGTGCGTCCGGGGTGGAGATGACGCCGTCGATGTCGACGTCACACATCAGCGCGATCTTGTTCTTCAGCGCTTCGGGGACGTCCCGGTCGCAGCGCAGGATCAGCGCGTCCGGAGTGATACCGATGCTGCGCAGCGCGGCCACCGAGTGCTGGGTGGGCTTGGTCTTGAGTTCGCCCGACGGAGCCAGGTACGGCACCAGCGAGACGTGCAGGAAGAAAACGTTCTCCCGGCCCAGGTCGTGGCGGACCTGGCGCGCCGCCTCCAGGAACGGCTGCGATTCGATATCGCCGACGGTGCCGCCGATTTCGGTGATGACCACGTCCGGGCGGTTGCCCTGGGCGTCCGGCTGGGCCATCGCCATGATCCGGCTCTTGATCTCGTCGGTGATGTGCGGGATCACCTGCACGGTGTCACCGAGGTATTCGCCGCGGCGCTCCTTGGCGATGACCGTCGAATACACTTGGCCCGTCGTGACATTCGCCGAGCCGGACAGGTCGCGATCCAGAAACCGCTCGTAGTGGCCGACATCGAGGTCGGTCTCGGCGCCGTCCTCGGTGACGAACACCTCGCCGTGCTGGAACGGGTTCATGGTGCCCGGGTCGACGTTGAGGTACGGATCGAGCTTTTGCATCGTCACGTACAACCCGCGGGCCGTCAGTAGCTGACCGAGGCTGCTAGCGGTAAGACCTTTACCCAGAGAGGACGCGACGCCCCCGCTGACGAAGAGGTGCTTGGTGGCGGTTTGCGGGTGCTTTCGCACAGGCGGCCTCCGTGAAGACGGGCAGGGCGTCGAAGTTTCTAGCGAATAACTAGTAGGGCCTGCCGACCCACGGAAACCCACCCTAACATCCACGACCGAAGTGTCGCGGCGAACACGCCCGCTACTGAGGCACCGTGATCGATGTCGCGCCGTGACCGGTGCCGTACTGACCGGCGTGGCCGCCGTTCATCAGGTCGTGCAGGCCCAGCACCGCGGTGATGCGGCCTGGCGCGGTGTCGACGTCGTCCACGGTGCTGACCGCGGAGTTCATCCCGGCGTCGGCGCGCGTCACGGCGACCGCCGCGCCACCGGTCGCCGAGCCGTCCCGCCCAGCCAGCAGCGTGCCCGAGCCGTGCGGCGCCAGCGCGGCGGCGAACCGGGCGACGCTGACGCCCTGGTTGCCGGCGTCCTGGGGAAGCGCGCCGCCGGTGACGATCAGCGCGGCATTCGCCGCGCCCAGGTGATCGCTCGGCTGATAGGTGATGAAACCCGTGTCGCGCAGCGCCGCCAGCACTGTGTCGCGCTGGGGCTCGTCAACCGGCGGGACCGTCGGGTTGGCGTTGATCAGCAGCGCGATGCCCATCAGGTCGCCGGCCTGCGAGCCCTGGTCGACGAGCTTGGTGCTCAGCTGCTGACCGGCGGGCAGGATCGACGAGTTCACCACGGTCTGCAGCTTCTCGGCGGAATTGGCCTCGACGAACTCGCTCGTCAACGACACGGTTCCGGTCACTGCGCCGCCGGCCTGGCCGATGAACTTCGACACCGCGGCCACGTCGTCGTCTTTGGCGTCCGGGGTGCGGAACACCACGACCGACTTGCCGCCGAGCGCGTCGTGCACGATCCGGCCGACCAGTTGGGTGTCGAAATTGTTTGCCGCGCTGAGCTTTTCGTTAAGCACGTTCTTCTGGTCGTTGAGTCCGTTGATCTGGGTGTGCAGGTCCCGCTTCTCGTCACGCAGGCTGGACAGCAGGGTGTCGGACAGGAAGCCGGAACCGAGCACGACTCCCACGGCCAACGCCAGAAACACGGCGGCCAGCGATAAAGCGTGTTGACGTAGCGAGATCATCTTCGCCCTAGCTCACCAAGTGCTGAACCCAGAGGGAGAAGTGGTTCCAGTAGTCGGTGACCCAGTGCAGCACCACGCCGTCGGTGCGGGACACCCAGAGGGCGACGATGACCGCGATCAGCATCGTCAGCGCGAGCAGCGCGATGGCGCCCGCCGAGATGTGGTTGCGGTACAGGGTGGCCACGGCCCTGGCGTCCACCACCTTCTCCCCCACCCGAAGCCTGGTCAGGAACGTCGAGGGGTTGCTGTGCGCACGCGTCCGGTCGAAGAACGTCTCGATGTTGGCGGTGTGGCCGGCGGTCACGAGCAGCGCGGCGCCGTGGTGATCGGCCAGCAGCAGGGCCAGGTCGATCGCCGAACCCGCGGCCGGGAAGGTCATCGCCCCGACGCCGAGGTCCTGGATGCGCTCCAGGCCCGGCGCGTGGCCGTCGGCGTCGGCGGGCAGGACGACCTGGGCGCCGCACTTGAGGGCGTCGGTACTGATCTGGTCGGGGTCGCCGACGATGACCTGGGGGCGATAACCCGCCTTGCGCAAGACGTCCGCGCCGCTGCCCACGCCGAAGAGCACCGGCTGGTACTCCTTGATGAACGGCTTGAGGGACTTCAGATCCTCCTCGGCGCCGGGCTCGTCGGCGACGATCACCACGTGCCGGCGGCGCACGTCGACGTCGATGTCGGGAATGCCGATGCCGTCGATCAACAGCGGGCTTTCGCTCTTGATGAACTCGATTGTGTTGCCCGCGAACGCCTCCAGGTGGGCGGACAGGCCGCTCTTGGCCTCCCGCATCAGGTCGGCGATGTCATGGTCGGTGCGCTCGGTGCCGCGGACCAGCCTGCGGTCACCGGAGTACACCCCGCCTTCGTGCAGCCTGATCTTGGCGCCGTCCTTCACCTTCTTGAAGATGTCCGGCCCGGTCTCGTCGATCAGGGTGACCCCGTTGTTGACCAGCACCTCCGGTCCCATGTTGGGATAGCGGCCCGAGACCGACGGCGAGGCGTTGACAACCGCGGCGATATCGGCCTCCACCAGGGCGTCCGCCGTGATGCGGTCCAAATCCAGGACGTCGAGCACCACGATGTCGCCGGGGCACACCCTGCGCAGCAATCGGTCGATATTCCGGTCCACCCGGGCGGTACCGACAAGGCCCGGCCGGGTGGTGTTACGGGTTAGCAGGCCTGACATCTTCATGGGGGCGATTCTGTCGGTGATGCAAGGGGCACGCGTGGAGGCGCGCCGTAACATCAGCCTCAGAAGTTATCTAGAGTCCCATTAGTCACATCTGTATTAAGTGTTCCCGACGGTTAGATCTCATCTTTCTGTGCCGCATCGAGAAGTTCGCGGGCGTGCGCACGGCCGCTGTCGGACTCGCCCAACCCGGCCATCATCCGCGCCAGCTCGGCGACCCGCTCGTCGCCGGCCACCCGCCGCACCACGCTGGTCCCCTTGGGCCCGGCGCTGTGCACCACCAGGTGCACGTCGGCGTACGCCGCGACCTGCGGCAGATGCGTGACCACGATGACCTGATGGGTGCGCGCCAGCCGCGCCAACCGCCGCCCGATCTGCACCGCGGCCCGGCCGCCGACGCCGGCGTCGACCTCGTCGAACACCATGGTGGTGCCCGCCGCCGAAGCGGCCAGCACGACCTCTAATGCCAGCATCACCCGGGACAGCTCGCCGCCGGAGGCGCTCTTGGCCAGCGGCAACTGGTCCATCCCGCGGTGCGCCGCGAAACCGAACTCAACCTGATCGACGCCGTCGGCACCGGCCCGGGCCAGCTCGCCCGACGGCAGCACGAGCGCGGCCGGGTCGTCCTTGTCGGCGGCCACATCATTGCTGACGTCGATTGTGAATTGCGCGTCGGCCATCGCCAGCCCGGCCAGCTCGGCGGTGATCTCCTTGGCGAGCCGCTTGGCGGCTTTGCGCCGGATGCCGCTGAGATCGACTGCGGCTTGGGCTAACTCACGCGCGAGCTCGTCGACCCGCGCGGCCAGCGCCGTCAGACCTTCCTCGGAGACGTCGAGCTGGGCCAGTCGTTGGCGCGACTCCTCGGCCCAGCGGAGCACCCCGTCGACGTCCGCGGCGTACTTGCGGGTGAGCGTGCGCAGTTCGGCCTGCCGAGCCAGCTTGGCTTCCAGCGCGCTGGCGTCGACCGGCAGCTCGTCCAAGAAGCCGCTGAGTTCGCCGGCCGCGTCGGCGACCACCGTGAGCGCCTCACCGACCTGCCCGGCCAGCGCCCGCAGCTTCGCGTCATCGGTCGATTCCAGGGCGGCCCGGGCCCGCCCCAGGCTGTCGGCGGCGCTGTGGCCGGAGGCCTCCGCGTCGTCGGGCGCCCCGGAGAGCGCCGCGTGCGCGGTGATCGCGGCCTCGCGCAACGTGTCCAGTTCGGAGAGCCGCACGATGTCGGCGACCAGCGCATCGTCCTCGCCCGGCTGCGGGTCGACGGTGTCAATCTCGTTGAGCGCGAAGTTGAGTCGGTCTGACTCGAGGGCGAGCTCGCGCATGCGGTTTCGGCGGTCGACCAGGTCATGCCGCGCGGTGAGCCACTCGTCGCGCAGTTTGCGGTAGCGCTCGAGCGCCGGGCCGGCTTTCGCGAACCGGTCCAGCGCGCCGCGTTGCTCCTCGGGCCGCATCAGCCGCAGCTGGTCGTTCTGCCCGTGCAGCGTGAGCAACTCGGCGGTGAAGTCGCCCAGCGACTTGGCGGGCACGCTGCGACCGCCGAGATAGGCCCGCGAAGGCCCCTCGCGGCTGACCGAGCGCAACGCGATAACGCTGCCGTCCTCGTCGCGCTCCGCTCCCGACGCGTCCAGCATCTCGTCCAGCTGCGCGACCGCGGCGTCCTCGAGATCCGTTGTGACGAATCGGCCTTCGACGACCGCGCGGTCGGCTCCCGACCGCACTCGGGTCGCGTCGGCGCGGGCGCCGCCGAGCAGGTGCAGCCCGGTCACCACCATCGTCTTGCCGGTGCCGGTCTCGCCGGTCAGCACCGTCAGGCCCCGGTCGAACTCCCCGACCGCCGCGCTGATGGCGCCCAGCGAGTCGATGCGGATTTCAGTCAGCATCTACTTTCCACGCCACCCGGTGACCGGCAAGCGGAACTTGCGCACCAACCGGTCGGTGAACGGCGCGCTGTCCAGTCGCGCCCATTTCACCGGCGTGTCGCAACGCCTTACCTCGATCCGGCTGCCGGCCGGGATCAGCATTTCGCGGCGGCCGTCGCAGAACACCAGGGCGTCGTGACCATCCGCCTCGATCTCGATCGCGATCGTGGCGTCGGGGCTGGTGACCATCGGCCGGCCGAACAACGCGTGAGCGTTGTTGGGCACCACCAAGATTGCCTCCAGGTCCGGCCATAACACCGGGCCACCCGCGGAGAACGCGTAGGCGGTTGACCCGGTGGGCGTCGACACCAGCACTCCGTCGCACCCGAACGCCGACACCGGCCGGCCGTCGATCTCGACGACCACCCCCAATACGCCCAGTCGCGGGCCCTTCTCCAGGCTGACTTCGTTGAGCGCCCATCCGCGCTCGATTTCGCGGCCGCCCGCCCGCACGACCACGTCCAGCGTCAGGCGGTTCTCGACCCGGTAGTCCTTGGCGACAACGTGATCCAGCACATTGTCGATGGCCTCCGCCTCGGCCTCGGCCAGAAAACCGATTCGGCCCAGGTTGACGCCCAGCACGGGGATCCCGGCGTTGCGGGCCAGTTCGGCCGCGCGCAGGAACGTGCCGTCCCCACCGAGTACCAGCACCAGTTCGCAGCCTTCGGCGGCCTGCGGGTCCGCGTCGACCACCTGTATTTCGACACCCATCGCCCGGATGTCGTCGGGAGCCACCTGCAGCGAACCGCGGTCGACCGCCTCGGCGGACAGGACGCGAAGCCCGATATCGTTGTCCCCCAATACTTTCTGCACACGGGCCGCCGTGTCAGTGGCTTCTTCGCGGCCGGTGTGGACCACCAGCAGCACGGTGCGATGCTCGGGCGTCGGATTCACTGCGGCCCCTCACTCACGGCGCGCTGCACCGCCGCCACCAACTCGTCATCCGCCAATCCCGTCTGGCCGCGCAGCCACAGAAAGTATTCGACATTGCCCGAGGGCCCGGGCAGCGGGCTTGCGGTGACCCCGACGGGGTGCCAGCCCAGTTGGGCGGCGCGCCGTGCCACCGCCAGCACGGCATCGGCACGCAGGGCGGGGTCGTGCACCACCCCGCCGGCGCCCACCTGGCCCCGGCCCACCTCAAACTGCGGCTTCACCATGGGAACGATATCCGCAGTGGGGGAAGCACATCCAGCCAGCGCGGGCAACACGGTGGCCAGCGAAATGAACGACAGGTCGGCCACAATCAGGTCGACCGGCCCGCCGATCGCCTCGAGGGACAGGTCACGGGCGTTGGTTCGCTCGACGACGACGACCCGCGGGTCGCAGCGCAGCGACCACGCCAGCTGCCCGTATCCGACATCCACCGCGACCACCTCGGCGGCTCCACGATCCAGCAGGACCTCGGTGAACCCACCCGTCGACGCCCCCGCGTCCAGGCAGCGGCGGCCCGCCACCGGAATTCCGAAGGTGTCCAGGGCGCCGATCAGCTTGTGCGCACCGCGGGAGACCCAGCCCCGTTCGCCGTCGTCGGCGACGGTCAGGGCCGCGGTGACGGCGACGGCCGTACCGGGCTTGCGGGCCGGCAGGCCGTCGATGCTGACCCGTCCGGCGCCGATCAACTCGGCCGCCTGCTGGCGCGATCGCGCGAGTCCGCGCCGAACCAGCTCGGCGTCGACGCGGGCGCGGCGAGACATGCGCGCACTCAGCCCTTCTCCGCCGACTCCAGCGCGGCAAGCAGCACGTCGTGCGCCTCGGAAAGGCGGCGGGCTATTTCTTCGAGCTCCGTGAGCGACGGGCCCTCTGGGCTTTCCGGGGCCCCGCGCTCGGGCAGCCGGGCCAGCAGGGCGTCGATTTCGGCGCGAATCTGTTCAGGATCGGTAGTCATTGCGCTCTTACGCTAGTCATCCGTCAGTCGCTGCGCACCAAAGACCAGCGTTGCAACGCGGTGCGGGCCCGGTCGTCGGCGGCCTCGATGCAGATCGGCCGTCCGTCCGACGACGCACCCCAGACCGCGCTGGCGACCGCCCGCACGATCGAGAGCCCGTCGCCGTGGTCGGGCCCGTCGCCGCTGACGGTGACCGCCCGCCCGTCGACGTCGACGCGCCAGCCCGGCTGGGGCCCGACCGCGAGCTGCTCGCCGTCCTGGTGCAGGGCGCGCAAGTCGTGGCCGATGTAGGTGGGCCGGTGCACGGGATCGGCGTACACGGCGTCCCGGGCCGAACTGACGCCGGTGAGCACCATCAGGCTGGGCAGGTTGGCCGCATTGGCGCCCTCGATGTCGGTGTCCAGCCGGTCGCCGACCACCAGGGGGGCGCGAAAGTCGCCCCTGGCCGCCGCGTCGGTGAGCAACCCGGGCGCCGGCTTGCCGGCGACCTGGGGTTCGGCGCCGGTGGCCGCGCGCAGCGCGGCCACCATGGATCCGTTCCCGGGCAGTAGGCCCCGCTCGGTGGGCAGCGTCGGATCGACGTTGGCCGCCACCCACAGCGCGCCGGACCGGATGGCGAGCGCGGCCTCGGCGAGGTCCGGCCAGCCGATGGTCATCGACAGGCCCTGGACGACGGCGACCGGGTCGTCGTCATACCGGCGCACCGGTAGCAGCCCGACCGTCTTGACCTCATCGGCCAGTGCATCGGTGCCCACGATCAGCACCGGCGACCCCGCCGGCAGCCGGTCGGCCAGCAGCCGGGCCGCGCTCTGCGCGCTGGTGGCGACGTCGTCCGCGGTGGCGGTGAAACCGAGTTCGGTCAGGTGCGCCGCGACCTCGGCTGCGCTGCGAGACGCGTTGTTGGTGACGAAGAACGCGCGGCTGCGGACCTCGGCCAGCGCCTGCACGGCACCCTCGGTGGGTCGGCGACCGCGAAACAACGTCCCATCCAGGTCGAGCAGCAGGCAATCGTATTGGCGTGCAACGCTGGTCATCTCAGCCCAGCTCGCTGACCCGGTCTTCGGCGTCGGTGACGCCTTCGACGTCGGCGGCGGCCGAGCGCAGGAACCATTGCAGCGCTTCATCATTGCGGCCGAGCGCCAGGAGCGTGTCCGCGTAGGCGTAGAACAACCGCGCCGCCGTCGAGCCCCGGCGTCCGGGATCCAGTTGCGGCGTGGACAAGACGGTCAGCGCCTGCTCCAGCTGGCCGAGGTCCGCACGCGCGCCGGCCGCGACGATGCGCAGCTCGTCGGCGTCGTCGCCCTGGAGCTGGGCCGCCTCCGGTCCGCGGGCGAGTTCGATCGCCCGCTCCGGGCGGCCAAGCCCGCGTTCGCAATCCGCGATCAGGGCGAGCAGGTTGGACTTGCTGCCCATCCTGCGGGCGGCACGCAATTCGGCGAGCGCCTGGGCCCAGTCGCCGCAGTGATAGGCGGCGATGCCGACAGCCTCACGAATCGCGGCGATCCTGCTGGACCGGGCGCGCGCCGCGCGGGCGTGACTGAGCGCGGCCTCCGGGTCCTCGTCGAGCAACTCACCCGCGGCGACCAGGTGGCGCGCCACCGCGTCGGCCGTGGCGCGGTCCAAGGTGCTGAGCTCGCCCCGGATTTCGGGCGCCAGTTGCCGGGCCTCCACGCCCGGCGGTATGGGCGGCCCGGGTTCCGGCGTGCGGTGGCCGTCGGGCTGCTGCGGCTGGGCCGGTCGCGCTCGGCCCGGGCCCGACCAGTTGCCGGACGGGCGCGGGCGCCGTTCGCCCCGCTGCCGCTGCCTGTCGTCGACCACGCAGCCGAGGATACGGGGGCTCGCCCGGCTAGTACGCCGTGAGCCGGTTCTGCAGCAGCGGCGCTATCACCGCCGGGCAGTAGTTGGCGACGGCGACGATGGTGAACAGGCCGGCCGACTCGTAGCCCAGCCCACTGCGCTCGGACATTTCGGCGGCGACCGAGTCGAAGGACTGGCCCGGCGTGACGATCATCGGGCAGACCGACTGGCCCAGCGCCAGGGCGCCGGCCGGGTGCGGGTAGGTGATGCCGGCGTTGGTCAGGGCCATCAGGAACGCGTTGCCCCGCATGTCGGCGCTGACGGGCGCGGCCAGCTGGGCTGCCAGGGCCGCCACGCAGGCGGCCAGGATCAGCACGCGCAGCAGGGACCGTTCCACACGCCGGGAAGCCGTCATCGTGACCACCCTGGCCTGTGCGGGTCACAACCGCAACACGGTGCGGTAAAGGTTTGCGCAGTAACGCGTTTTGCGGGTGCGGTTTCTAGACCTTTTCGATCCCGGCGACGGTGCGCTTGCCGCGGCGCAGCACCAGCCACCGGCCGTGCAGGAAGTCCGAGGGCTGCGGCGCCCACTCCTCGCTGTCGATCCGGATGTTGTTGACCGACACCCCGCCCTCGCCGATGGTGCGCCGGGCCGCCTTCCTGCTCTCGGACAGGCCGCTGGCCACCAGCAGGTCGACGATCCCGTCGGGGCCGCCGGGCTTGAGCTCGGCGACCGAGGCCTCGCGCAATGCCGCCGACAGCGTCGCCTCGTCCAGTCGGTCCAGCTCGCCCTGCCCGAACAGCGCCCGGCTGGCGTGCTCGACCGCCTCGGTGGCCGCCTCGCCGTGCACCAGCACGGTCAGTTCCCGGGCCAGCCGGCGCTGGGCCGCGCGCTGCTGGGGGCGCTCTTGGGTGGCCTGTTCCAGTTCGGCCAGCTCGTCGGCCGACAGGAAGGTGAACCAACGCAGGTACCGGACCACGTCGGCGTCGGCGGTGTTGAAGAAGTACTGGTACCAGGCGTAGGGGGTGGTCATCGCCGGGTCCAGCCACAGGCTGCCGCCGCCGGTGGACTTGCCGAACTTGGTGCCGTCGGCCGCGGTCACCAGCGGGACGGTGAGCGCGTGCACCGTCGCGCCCAGCTTCTGGCGGACCAGCCGCACGCCGGCGATGATGTTGCCCCACTGGTCGGAGCCGCCGATCTGCAGCGCGCAGCCGTACCGGCGGTGCAGTTCGACGTAGTCGTTGGCCTGCAACAGCATGTAGCTGAACTCCGTGTAGGAGATGCCCTCGCCCTCCAGCCGCCGCCGGACGGTGTCGCGATCCAGCATGACGTTGACCGAGAAATGCTTGCCGAGGTCACGCAGGAACTCGATGGCCGACAGCGGGGCCGTCCAGTCCAGGTTGTTGACGACGACCGCGCCCGTCGGCGATTCGTCGAAGTCGACGAATCGCTCCAGCTGCCCGCGGATGCGCTCGGTCCAGTCGGCGACGACATCCGCCTCGTTGAGGGTGCGCTCCCCGACGTCGCGCGGGTCACCGATCATGCCGGTGGCACCGCCGGCGAGCACGATCGGACGGTGGCCGGCGCGCTGGAAACGCCGCAGGGCCAGCAGCGGCACCAGGTGCCCCGCGTGCAGGCTGGCCGCGGTCGGGTCGAAGCCGGCGTACACCGTCAACGGCCCGCGCTGCGCCTCGGCGGCCAACGCGTCGAGGTCGGTGGACTGCGCGATCAGCCCACGCCAGTCCAGCTCGTCAAGGATCCCGGAAGACAT
Source organism: Mycobacterium sp. 852014-50255_SCH5639931 (assembly GCF_001665605.1). Classification (GTDB taxonomy): domain Bacteria; phylum Actinomycetota; class Actinomycetes; order Mycobacteriales; family Mycobacteriaceae; genus Mycobacterium; species Mycobacterium paraffinicum. The sequence goes on along the minus strand of NZ_LZSV01000024.1, from coordinate 9,499 downwards.
CGCCGCCGACTTTAGTCGGTCCCGCGGCCACGATTCGCTCCCGCGCTGCTCGATAAGGCAAGCTAACGGCGCGGCGCATCGTCGCACCATCACCTTTCCCCTCAGCGCACCAAACAACGCGGAGCGTCATGGACAACCGATATTGGCCGTTGGTGGTCGTGATCATCATGCTCGCGCTCGGGTTGACGCTCACGGTCGACGACTTCAAGCGGGCCGCCACGCTTCGCAAACCACTGGTCGTCGCGCTCGTCTGCCAGTCGCTGCTGCTCCCGACGCTGTGCCTGGCCATCGCCCAGGCCTTCCACCTCGAGCCCCACCTGGCCGTCGGGTTGATGCTGATGGCCGCCACCCCCGGCGGGACGATGTCCAGCATCCTCAGCCACCTCTTCAACGGCGACCTGGCGCTCAACCTCACGCTGACCGCGATCAACGCCGTGCTGTCCATCGTTGCGTTGCCCGCGATTCTGGCGGTGTCGATGACGTGGTTCCTCGGCGAAGGGCGGTTTCTCCCGCTGCAGCCGGACAAGTTCTTCACGGTGATCGGCCTGGTCATCGTTCCCATCGCGATCGGGGTGGCAGTCCGCCACCGCTTCCCCGAACTGGCCCGGCGACTGCAGAAGCCGGTGCGAATCGTCGCGCTCACGCTGCTCGTCCTCGCCGTGCTCGGGGCCATCGCAGGGGGACGAACGACGCTGTGGCACAACCTCGGCCTGCTGAGCGGAGCCGTCGTGGCCTTCTGCGCGGTGAGCCTGACGGTTGGCTATCTGGCGCCGCGCCTGATGCGGCTGGCTCCGCGACAGGCCGTCGCGGTCAGCCTGGAGGTCGGTATGCACAACGCCGTGGTGGCGATGGGCGTCGCGTTGAGTCCGCAGCTACTGAACAGCGCCGAGATGGCCACGCCCGCCGCGATATACAGTGCCGTCGCGCCGCTCCTGGCCGTGGCGTTCGTGTTCCTGGCGCGGCGGGTGGATCCCGCGTTTCGCACGGTCGCCCAACCCGGCGTGCCCGCTTCGGCCTAGTCCGATGATGGCGACCCGCTACGCCCGGCTGGGATGTTGCTGCCGCGTCCGCGGCAGCGCCACTAGTCGCTGGTGCCGGGGGCGGGCGCCCGTGGGCTGCGCCGGTATGCCGACACTTCCGGGCGGCCGGGGAGCCAGAATCGCCACGGCCGGTCGGCGGCCTGGCTGACCCCGACACGCGGGCCCGACACGGGGGTCAGCGGCTCGTTGAGTTTCAGGGCCACCGGGTTGGCGGGGTCGAACAGGTCAATCCCGTTGTCGTCCATGGTGATTCCCAGGGCCGAACACAGATTGCCGGGACCGCGCGCCAGCGCGGCCGCGCGAACGAGCTCGCCGCGCCGGGTGCGGGCCGTGTCGGTGCCGTCCTCGAGGGCGGCGGCCCGCAACAGGACGGCCGCGGCGGTTCCATCCGGCCCGCAGGAAACGTTGGCGCAGACGTGGATCCCGTGGCTGCGATAGGTGTAGAGCCGGCCGGGAGGTCCGAACATCACCGCGTTACGCCCGCTGATGCCGCGATAGGAGTGGGCCGCGGCGTCCGGCCATGGACCGTCCGGAACGCCGCCGTACGCCTCGACTTCGACGATGACGGCGCTGACGCCCCGCCCGGTGAGGGTGGCGCCGAGTAGCCGATGCGCGGCCGCGACGGGGTCGACGAGCAGCTGGCTTGCGGCCACCCACCGAACCTACCGGCAGCGCTTCCATGGCAGTATCCCGGTGTCTTGGGACCTGTGAAGGAGCACGCATCATGCATCCGATCGACCCCGCCGCCACCGCGTGGCTGCTGGCCAGCACCGCGCTGGTCCTCCTGATGACGCCCGGCCTGGCGATCTTCTACGGCGGCATGGTCCGCACCACGGGCGTGCTCAACATGATCATGATGAGCTTCATCTCCATCCCGCTGGTCACGGTGGCGTGGCTGTTGCTCGGCTACACCATCGCGTTCTCCGAGGACGGGGCGAGCGGGTTCCTCGGCAATCTCAGGCATGTCGGCATGCTGGGCATCACCCCGGACACCGCGCACGGCGCGGTTCCCGAACTCCTGTACGCCACGTTCCAGGTCACGTTCGCGATCATCACGGCCGCCCTGGTCAGCGGCGCCATCGCCGACCGCGCGAAGTTCGCCGCGTGGATGGTGTTCGTTCCGGTATGGACGGTCGTCGTGTATTCGGTTGTGGCGCACTGGGTGTGGGGACCAGGCGGTTGGCTGGCCAAGTTGGGCGTGCTGGACTACGCGGGCGGACTCGTCGTCGAGATCGTGTCCGGCTGCTCGGCCCTGGCCCTGGCGCTGGTGCTGGGGCCCCGCATCGGCTTCAAGAAGGAAGCCATGCGGCCGCACAATCTGCCGCTCGTGCTGCTCGGCGTCGGTCTGCTGTGGTTCGGCTGGTTCGGGTTCAACGCCGGCTCCGCGCTGGCGGCCAACGGCACCGCAGCGGCCATCTTCCTCAACACCCTCGTCGCCGGTTGCCTCGGCATGCTCGGCTGGCTTTCGGTCGAACAGGTCCGGGACGGCCGGCCCACGACGTTCGGCGCGGCGTCCGGGGTGGTGGCGGGGCTGGTCGCCATCACGCCGTCGTGCGGGACCGTCAACACGCTCGGGGCGGCGGTCGTGGGCCTCGCGGCGGGCATCGTGTGTTCGTTCGCGATCAGCGCGAAATTCCGGTTCAACTACGACGATTCGCTGGACGTGGTCGGCGTGCACTTCGTCGGTGGGGTCGTCGGTGTGTCGTTGATCGGGCTGCTCGCCACGGCGGTCATGACGTCGGGTCCGCGGGGCCTTTTCTATGGGGGCGGCTTCACCCAGCTGGGCAAGCAGGCGCTGGCGATCGTCGTCGTCGCGCTGTATGCGTTCACGGTGTCCTTCGTGCTCGCGAAGGTGATCGACCGGGTGATGGGTTTCCGGCTCAGCGCGGAGGACGAGACCACCGGCGTGGACCTCACCCAGCATGCCGAGACCGCCTACGCCGAGGGCGTGCACGGGCACCTGCCCCAGCGCCGCCCGGGTTCGCCCGAACGCTCCCCATAGACCCTTGACAGCGCCTCGCTAGAGGACGATATTCATCATATGATGACTTCATCACGTGATGAATTAATCGCCGACCAGGCCGTCCGGATCGATCACCTGCGGGTGATACGTGGCAAGCGCCCCGCCCTGCACGATCTCTCGGTGCAAATCGGGCGCGGCAGCATCACCGGCCTGCTCGGCCCGTCCGGCTGCGGCAAGACGACGCTGATGCGGTGCATCGTCGGCACCCAGATCGTCACCGCGGGAACCGTCACCGTGCTCGGCCATCCGGCCGGGTCGGCCTTGCTGCACCGACGGGTCGGATACCTGCCGCAGGACCCGACCATCTACAACGACCTGCGAGTCGTCGACAACGTTCGCTACTTCGCCTCGCTGTACGGTTTCGACCGCCAGGCCGCCGATGCCGCGATCGAGCGGGTCGGGCTGGATGATCACCGAACCGCCTTCTGCGGCAACCTTTCCGGCGGCCAGCGCACCCGGGTATCGCTGGCGTGCGCGCTGGTTTGCCAGCCCGACCTGCTGGTGCTCGACGAGCCCACGGTGGGCTTGGATCCCGTACTGCGCGCGGATCTCTGGGACCAGTTCACCGACCTTGCCCGCACCGGCACCACGCTGCTGGTGTCCAGCCACGTCATGGACGAAGCCGACCACTGCGGCGACCTAATGCTGATGCGCGACGGTCACCTGCTCGCGCATACCACCCCGGACCGACTACGAGGGGACACCGGATGCACGTCACTGGAGGACGCGTTTCTGTCCATCATCAAGCGCAACACCATGCGCGAAGCCGGTTAGGGCTCAAGGGGTTCACGGCGACCACGACGCGGATCCTGCGGCAGCTGGCGGCCGACCACCGCAGCGTGGCGATGATCCTGTTCGTGCCGGTCTTGGTTATCACGTTGATGTATTACATGTTTCAGAACGCGCCGCACCGGCCCGGCACGCCGGCGCCGTTCAACAACGCCTGCCTGATCCTGCTCGGCCTTTTCCCGCTGTTCGTGATGTTCATCATCACGGCGATCACGATGCAACGCGAACGGGCGTCGGGGACGCTGGAGCGCATCCTGACCACTCCCCTGCGCCGGTTCGACCTGCTGATCGCCTATGGCAGCGCCTTCTCGGTGGCCGCTGCGGCACAGGCCATATTGGCGTGCATCGTGTCGTTTTGGCTGCTCGGCTTCGACACCGCCGGCAGCCCGGCGTGGGTGTTTGTGATCGCGATCGTCAACGCCGTACTGGGGGTAGGCCTGGGCCTGCTGTGTAGCGCCTTCGCGCGCACCGAGTTTCAGGCCGTGCAGTTCATCCCGCTGGTGATGGTGCCGCAGCTGTTGCTGGCCGGCATCATCGTGCCGCGCGCACTCATGCCGCACTGGCTGCAGTGGGTCAGCAACGTGATGCCGGCCAGCTACGCCCTGGAGGCGCTGCAGCAGGTGGGTGCGCACCCGCAGCTGACCTACATCGCGGGGCGCGACATCGTCGTCGTGCTCGGCTCCGCGCTCATCGCGCTGTGCCTGGCCGCGGCGACGCTGCGTCGGCGGACCGCGTAGTGGCGATCGCAAGCGCGGCGAAGCCGGGCGCGGCGGGCCGCCACGGAGGGTCCTAGTGGCGACCGCCAACACCGGGCGGAGGCGGCCCGGGCGGCCGGCCGGCGGCTCCGACACGCGCAACCGCATCCTGGCCAGCGCCCGAGAGTTGTTCGCCACCAACGGGATTAGCAATACATCGATCCGAGCGGTGGCGGCCGCGGCGGGTGTGGATTCGGCACTGGTGCATCACTACTTCGGCACCAAGGAGAAGCTGTTCGCCGCCGCCGTCCACATCCCGATCGACCCGATGGACATCATCGGCCCGCTGCGCGACGTGCCGATCGAGGAAGTGGGCTACCGGCTGCCGTCGATGTTGTTGCCGCTGTGGGATTCCGACCTGGGCACGGGCTTCATCGCGACGCTGCGGTCCATCCTGGCCGGCTCGGAGGTCAACCTTTTCCGCACGTTCATCGAGGACGTGATCGGGGTGGAAGTGGGTCCGCGCGTTGACAATCCGCCCGGGAGCGGACTGATCCGCGTCCAGTTCGTCGCGTCGCAACTCGTCGGCGTGGTGATGGCGCGCTACATCCTGCGATTGGAGCCGTTCGCGTCGCTACCGGCCGAGCAGGTCGCGCAAACCATCGCGCCGAACCTGCAGCGCTACCTCACCGGGGATCTGCCGGACGGCCTTGTGTCATAAGCCGGGCGTGTTCGTCCTCGTCGACGTCGCGGGCCTCGTCGATGAGCAGCACCGGGATGCCGCCCTCGATGCGGTAGGCGCGCCGCAGCCGCGGGTTGTACAGCAACTCGTCGTCCACGAGCAGCAGCGGTCCCCGGTCGGCCGGGCACACCAGGATTTCCAGCAGCGAGTCGTCAACCATCGGAGCGCCCACTCAGCTCGGCCCGCACGCTCGGGGTCAGCTTCCGGAAGAAGTTGCCGTCGGCGTCGAAGTACCACACCTGGCGCCCTGCCTTGGGAATTCCCGCCGCGCGCAGGGCGCTGACGGTCGGACGATAGGTCGCGCTCAATGTCATCTCCGGACACACTTGGACGATGTCGGGACCCACGCCGAGGGGGATCTTGGCCACGGCGTCGGTCAGGTCGGCCGCGGTGATGCTGGCCCCCGGAAGCAGCGTAACCGCCGCGACCGCCACCTCCCGGTCGCCCACCGGCACGTTGTAGGTCACCGCGAGGTCGACGCCGTTGATGCACCCCAACGCGTCGGTGACCCGCTCGGGATACACCAGGCCGCGCGCGGTGTGGACCACCGAACCGCGCCTGCCCGCCAACCAGTAATCGCCGTCGTCGTCGCGGTAGAACAGGTACTCGGTCGAGATCCAGGTGTCGCCGGCGGCGAAGACTCCCCGTTTGACCGAGGCCGTGGGATCGATCGGGCCGTTGGAGGCGGCGAGCAGCACCCCGACCTGTTTCGGCTCGGCGATCTGGACGAAGCCACGGTCGTTCTCCAGGATCAGGTCCTGCTCGGCGTCGTAGGCGGCCAACTCGATGCGCCCGGCGCCCGGCAGCGGGCGGCCCTTGCTGCCGACCTTGGCGCCGGACACGTTGGCCAGCACCGCTTGTCCGTCGGTGGTGGCGAAGAACTCGACGACATGGGCGGGCGCAAACGCGTCGACGACCCGCTCCCACAGTCCGGTCGGCATGCCGGACCCGATGAACAGCCGCACCGGGTGGTTGCCGTGCAGCACGAACGCGGGATCGTCGACGATCTCGCGGAGCATGGCCCAGGTGTAGGACACCACCGTGACGCCGTACTGCCGCACCTCTTGAATGAACCGGTCGCGGTCCAGGCCGCGGGACAGCGCGATGCGCGTTCCGCCGACCACCGCGCCGCCAAGGCTCACCAGCAGCGCCGACTCGTGGTGCAGCGGGGTCAAGCAGTACACAGTGTCCCGGCGGTCCAGGGCGGCCGTCGAGGCGGTCCCGAACGCCGACACCGCCCACCGGTAGTTGGTGATCTGCTTGGCGACCAGCTCGCCGCCGGCCGTGCTGAACGCGATGAACGCCAGGTCCCGCGCCAGCCCCGGGTTGGGCCGGTACCAGCCCGGCAGCTCGACGGCGTCCGGGTCGATCCGTTCCATGTCGATGACGTCGCTGTCGTCGGGCAGGTGCAGGTCCCGCGACTCACCGCCGCCGAGCACCAGCACCTGCCGCAGCCCATCGCGGCCCGACGCCAGCACCGCCTCCAGGTTGGTGGGGTCGGTCAGCAGCTCGGTCACTCCCCCGAGCCGGACCGACGCCGCCAGGTCGGCGTCCGGCCGCATGACGACGGCGACCGCGCCCAGCCGGGACAGCGCGGCGATGGCGACCAGCGCGCTGGGCCGCGTCTCCATCAGCACGCCGACCCGGTCGCCCTGCCGCACCCCGACCTCGATCAGGCCGCGGACGACATTGTTGATGCGCCGGTTGACGCCCTCGTAGGTGTGCACGCGCCCGTCGAACAGCAGGAACTCGCCCTGCGGGGCGTCGTGCGCCTGTTCGTCGATGATGCGGCCCAGCGAGATTCGGGTGTGGTCGTTGATCTGTCCCAGCCGGACCAGCCGGGGTAGCGTGCGTGCCGTTTCGACGGCCAGGGTGCGCATCGACTTGTTGGCCGCGACCACCGTGTTGGCCGCGCCCCGCACCATGCTCACCGCCGCCTCGGAGACCTCCCCGATGCCGTGCACGAGCCGGGAGCTCAGGGCGACGCCGCTGTCCGTGTGCTCCTCGGGCTGGTCGGCCATCAGGTCGATGCCGTGCGGCTTGTCCCCGCCGGTGGAGAGCCATTGCACCCATTCGGCGACGGTCGGCCAGCTCTGCTGCGCCGCCTTAGAGCCGACGACCAAGCCGAAATGCCCTGTGCGGATGGTGCTTTCGTAGACCTCGGCGTCCGGGGCCGCCCGCCGGATGCCGCGCACCGAGGCCGGCTGCCCGATGTCGTCGACCTCGCCGACGAAGGCCAGCACCGGGCAGGTGATGTCGGTGAGCGTGACCATCTGCCCGTTGACGGCGAAGCCGCCGGTCATCATCCGGTTGTGGGCGATGAATTGTTTGAGCAGTTCGGAGATCGCCGGACCGGACCAGGCGATCCAGCCTTCGCGCTCGAGGAACCGGCGCTGCTGTTCGCGCGGCAGTAGCGCCTCGCGGTCGTGCAACTGGCGTACGAAGTCCACCCGGGCCTTGGCGGTCTTGAGCGGGTCGAGCATCTGAAAGCCGGTGCGCGCCATCCAGCTGGGGATGTCCAGCCGGCTGAAGACGTGGTCGGCCATGAAGTTGGCGGCCGGCGCGGCGAAGTTCGCCGGGATGCCCATCGGCAGGGCGGCCAGAGTGTCCACCGGCGAACCGAAGGTGACGATGCTGGCCAGGCTTTTCGAACGCCGGTACGCGGCGACCTGGTAGCACCACATGCCACCCTGGGAATACCCGACGAGATGGATGTCGCTTCCGGTGACATCCCTGACGGTGTCGATCGCCTGGCTGAGCGCGACGATGTGGTCGGCCAGGGTGCGGCGCATGCCGCCTTCGACCTTGTCGGGTTCGCCGAAGTCGATGACCCAGGGATCCAGCCCGTTGGCGTGCAGGATGCCGACCGCGCCGTCCTCGCGCGTGACGTCCCACATGTCCGCCGACATCATCATCGGGTGCACCATCAGCACCGGCGGGCCGACCCGCGGCTTGTCTGGCCGGCTGTCGGGCGGGAAATAGCGTCGGAGCTTGTACATCGGTACGCTCTCGACGATCTGGGACGGCGACGGCACGGTGCCGGTTTCCAAGCCCCCCAGTCGCAAGACCTCGATCCCGTTCTGCGCCGTAGCTATCAGGCGCTCGACCGGTCGCGTGACAATCGACAAGTTGAGATCCACGGCCGCTCCCTAATGTCTTGACAGCTCCGACATCATGGCACACCCGCGGTCTCGGTGGTCCTGGCCAGGCGATTTACCCGGGGGCGGCCGCCGCGTCGGCCGCGTCCCGTGTGATCGCGACTCGCCCCGCTAAGGCTTGCCCATCGGCCCGCGGTGGCAGGACACGGTCCGAATCCGCCCGGGGCCGCTGCCGGCCGGCAACGAAGTTCGTGCGGCATTGCAACCCAAACTTCCGCGGCCATATCCCATAACGGTTACGAACGCACAACGACTTTGGCGAGTCGACCGGCAAATTTCGCCAGCGGAATCGGGCCGTACATACGGTGTCGCATGTGTGGCCGATAGCCGTGGTCGTTCGTCGCGCTGCGATGGTCGCGTTGTGCGTCGTCATGTCAGCGGTGACGGCGCCTCCAACGGCCGCCGACCCCGACGCCGAAAACGCCGCCGCGGTGACGCCTGACGACGGGCGGGTGCCCTCGTCCGAACCGGTGACCTACACAACGCCCGAAGGCTGGACCCTGACCCTCGGGGCGAGGGACGAGTCGCAAGTTCCCATAGCGCCGTTAACCACCGCGGTCTCGTCTCGCGAATACCTCGCGCGCGGAACGTTCGCCGCCTCACTGGACGGGCTCGAACAGCCTCGCGGCGTCCTCGAGGTGGGTTACGAGATCGGCTGTGGAATCGACATGAGCACGTCCAACGGCGTCACCCTCGGGGGCAACGCCGGCGTAACCCCGGGCTTGGGCTTGGCGGGCGTGTTTGCCGGTACGCCGACGCCGGTGCCGTTGATCACCACCCCGATGGGCGGCTTGATCACCGTGGGCCTCAAGCCCGGTGTCGTAGTCGAAGTGCCGGTGGCCAAGAAAGAGTTCAAGGGCCCCAATCCGCGGGTCATCGTCACCGGATTCCACGTCAAAATCGATGGATGCGTGGGGCAGTCGTTCATCCGGTCCTACGCGACGCTGACCCAAGTGACCGACGAATCCGACGTGGTGCTGTCCTACGTCGGCGTCACCAAATCCGTCTGAACCAATCAGAAGGTGTCTCTTATACACATCTGACGCTGCCGA
>NZ_LZSV01000023.1 GCF_001665605.1 Mycobacterium sp. 852014-50255_SCH5639931 | reverse complement strand
GCACCGGCCCCAGCTCCCGCACCCGCCCCGGAGCCCGGTCCGGCCCCAGCTCCCGCACCCGCCCCGGAGCCCGGTCCGACCCCGGAGCCACCCGGTTGACACCAGGCATGTGGATCGGCTGGCTCGAGTTCGACGTCTTACTCGGCGACGTCCGGTCGCTCAAGCAGAAACGGTCGGTGATCCGCCCCGTCGTCGCCGAGCTACGGCGCAAATTCAGCGTGTCGGCGGCCGAGACCGGTTCACATGAGCTCTACCGGCGCGCGGGCATCGGTCTGGCCACGGTGTCCGCCGATCGGAGCCACGCGGTCGACGTCCTGGATGCGGCCGAACGGCTGGTGGCCGCGCACCCAGAGTTCGAGCTGCTGTCGGTGCGGCGCGGCCTGCAGCGCAGCGACGACTAGGGCAAAGCTCAGCCGTTGGCGACGACCCGCTGCGCCCGGCTAAGCCGCGCTTGCGATCGCCGCTAGCCGTTGGCGACGACTCGCCGCGCCCGGCTAAGCCGCGCTTGCGATCGCCGCTAGCCGTCGCGGCCCTCGCGTTTGCGGCCCAACGGCGCGGGGGCGACGACGCCGGGCGCGAGGCGTCGCGTGAAGACCAGGAATGCGGTGTGCCCGCGCATGGAGTGCTGCGGCCGAACGGCCAGGCCGACCACGTTCCAGCCGCGCTGCAGCGTTTCCCACGACCGCGGCTCGGTCCAGCACTGCTGGGCTCGCAAAGCCTCCACGACGCGCGACAGTTGGGTCACGGTCGCCACGTAGATCATCAGTACGCCGCCGGGGATCAGCAGGCGGGACACCGAGTCGAGCACCTCCCACGGCGCGAGCATGTCGAGCACCGCCCGGTCGAAGGAGCCGTCGGGCCGATCGGAGTCGGCGAGGTCGGTGACGATCAGCTCCCAGTTGTCCGGCGGCTGGCCATAGAACACCGAGACGTTGCGACGGGCGTGCTCGGCGTGATCGGCGCGCTGTTCGTAGGAGACCACCCGCCCCTCGGGCCCGACCGCGCGCAGCAGCGAGCAGGTCAGTGCCCCCGATCCGGCCCCGGCCTCCAGCACGCGGGCGCCCGGGAAGATGTCGCCCTCGTGCACGATCTGCGCCGCGTCCTTGGGGTAGATGACCTGCGGCCCGCGGGGCATCGACATGATGTAGTCGACGAGCAGCGGGCGCAGCACCAAGAAGGGCGCCCCGTTGCTGGATTTGACCACGCTGCCCTGCTCCAACCCGATCAGCGCATCGTGGGCGATCGAGCCGCGATGGGTATGGAACTCGGCGCCGGGCGTGAGCGACATCGTGTAGTGCCGGCCCTTGGCGTCGGTGAGTTGGACGCGTTCCCCGACGGTGAACGGGCCGGTTGCGGACACGCCGTCCAGCGTGCCAGCCGACTCGCCGCGGGCGGTGCTCGGGGTTGTCGGCACCCGGTTCTACGCTGCGCTCATGATCGACCAGCCGCTGACACGCACGCGGCCGGCTGCGAAACCGGCGCTCTCCCCGTCGCGGGCGGCCGACTTCAAGCAGTGCCCGCTGCTGTACCGGTTCCGGGCGATCGACCGGTTGCCCGAGGCGCCGTCGGCCGCACAACTGCGCGGCTCGGTGGTGCACGCGGCCCTGCAGCAGCTCTACGGCCTGCCCGCCGCCCAGCGCGGCCCCGACACCGCGTTGTCACTGGTCGAGCCGGCCTGGGAGCAGGTGATCGCCGCGGCGCCCGACCTGGCCGGCGAGTTCGATCCCGCGCAGCGCGGCCAACTGCTCGCCGAGGCCCGTGCGCTGCTCTCCGGCTATTACCGGCTCGAGGACCCGACCCGCTTCGACCCGCACCGCTGCGAAGAGCGCGTGGAGGTCGAGCTCGCCGACGGCACGCTGCTGCGCGGGTTCATCGATCGGATCGACGTCGCCGCCACCGGCGAGCTGCGGGTGGTCGACTACAAGACCGGCAAGGCGCCGCCGGCCGCGCGGGCCCTGGCCGAATTCAAGGCGATGTTCCAGATGAAGTTCTACGCGGTTGCCCTGTTGCGCACCCGCGGCGTGCCCCCCACCCGGCTGCGGCTCATCTACCTCGCCGACGGCCAAGTGCTGGACTACTCGCCCGACCACGACGAGTTGCTGCGTTTTGAGAAGACCCTGATTGCGATCTGGCGTGCGATCCAATCCGCCGGGCAGACGGGCGATTTCCGTCCCAGCCAGTCGCGGTTGTGTGACTGGTGCCCCCACCAGCAGCACTGCCCGCTGTTCGGCGGAACGCCGCCGACTTATCCGGGATGGCCGGAATACACAGCGGCACAAGAGGTTTCGCATCAAGCCGAGCCGACGGCATGACCGACCGCTCACCCAAGAATGTGACGAGGGTCTCTGTGGCGTAACCGCCGACTAACCGGCTCACCGCTAGTGGGGTATGCTGTTGACAACGTTGGCGCCGAAAGGCTTGCCAGCACGTCGTGATCGATTCGTTATTTCCTCTCAGATCCCCGCGGGGCGCCGAGTCCGAGATGACCAGGTGCGCACCGCACAGCCTCGAGTCGCGGCGATCGATGTTGCCAGACGGGCAATCTCGCTACCACCGATGCTTAGGGACAATGAAATATGCTTGAAGACACAACTTTTGCTCACCTCGGCGTGAGCCAGCCGTTGGTTGACGCGCTCGCTAAGGGCGGCGCTCACCGGCCGTTTCCCATCCAGATCGAGACCTTGCCGGATACGCTTGCCGGCCGTGATGTGTTGGGCCGCGGCAAGACCGGCAGCGGCAAGACGCTCGCGTTCTCGATCCCGCTGGTAAGCCGACTCGATGCCGGTAATCGGCGGCCGGGCCGGCCGACCGGGCTGGTGTTGGCCCCCACCCGTGAACTGGCGACCCAGATCGCCGCGACCATCGAACCGCTTGCCGCGGTTCGGCGCCTGCGCGTGGTCACGATCTTCGGCGGGGTGCCGCAGCACAGACAAGTCGCGGCGCTGAAGTCCGGGGTCGACATCGTCGTCGCCTGCCCGGGCCGCCTGGAAGACCTGATGAAGCAACGCGTCATCGATCTGAGCGCGGTGCAGGTCACCGTCATCGATGAGGCCGACCACCTCGCCGATCTCGGCTTCCTGCCCACCGTTACCCGTATCTTGGCGGCCACCCCCGCGACCGGCCAGCGGCTGCTCTTCTCGGCCACGCTGGACGCCGCGGTCGACATCCTGGTGAAGCGATTCCTCACCAGCCCGGTGACACACTCGGTCGCGGACCCGGCGTCGCTGACCCCTGCGATGACGCATCACCTCTTCTGTGTCGATGGCCCGCAAGCCAAGAAGGACTTGGTACACCGGTTGGCCGCGGGAGACTCGCGGCGAATCCTGTTCATGCGGACCAAGCACCAGGCCCGGAAGCTGGCCCGCCAACTCACGCAGTCGGGTATCGCGTCGGTGGAGTTGCACGGCAACCTTTCCCAAGCCGTGCGCGACCGGAACTTGGCGGCGTTCGCGGCCGGACACGCGCGAGTCCTCGTCGCAACCGATATCGCCGCCCGCGGCGTGCATGTCGACAACGTCGACCTGGTGGTCCATGTCGACCCGCCAGCGGAGCACAAGGCTTACCTGCATCGATCCGGCCGCACAGCCCGCGCCGGCGCCTCCGGTGACGTGGTCACCATCGCGCTGCCCGAACAACGCCGTGACACCGAATCGATGATGCGCAAGGCGGCCATTCGCGCCGTTCCCCAACAGGTCTCGGCGGCCTCCCCCGTCATCCACGCCTTGGCCGGCGAGGCCGCGCCCCGCAAGGTCGTCGCGCCCGCCTCAGCCCCGACCCGCCGGCCCGGGCCGACCGCGGTTGCCGGCCACGGTCCGGCCGCCGCGCGTAGCAGGCGACGCCGTTCCCGTCGCCCCGCCACCGCGTCGCGGTAGAGGGCGACTTACTCGACGGTGGCGACCCGTCCCCCAGCTCCGCGGGGGTACCCCCAGCGCCCGGTTACACCGCGCTTGCGATCGCCACTAGTCCGATAGCGGTGTCATCTCCTGCAGCATGGTGGGAATGAGCTCGCTGACGGTGGGATGGATGTGCATGGTGCGCGCCAGCGTGGTGTAGGGCGCTTTGGCCGACATCACGTCCAGGATTTCGTGAACGGCCTCGTCGCCGCCGACACCGAAGATGGCCGCTCCCAGGATCTCCCGGGTTTCGGCATCGACCACGACCTTCATAAAGCCTTGCGTCTCACCCTTTTCCACCGCCCGGCCGACCCTGGTCATCGGCCGCTTACCGACGAGCGCCTTGCGCCCCGACGCGCGGACCTGGTCGACGGTCATGCCGGCCCGCCCTAGCGGTGGGTCGATATAGAGCGCATAGGTGGTGATGCGGTCGCTGACCCGGCGCGGGTCGTCATCGAGCAGGTTGGCGGCGACGATCTCGAAATCGTTGTAGGAGGTATGGGTGAACGCCCCCTTGCCATTGCAGTCGCCCATCGCCCAGATGTGGTCGACGTTGGTCTTGAGCTGATCGTCGACGACGATGTAGCCGCGGGCGTCCGTCCGCACACCCGCCACCTCAAGCCCCAGATCGTCCGTGTTGGGTCGCCGGCCGACGGCCAGCAACAGGTGGCTTCCGGCAATGGGATCCGCACCGATACGAGGTGTGAGCTCAAAACCGTTGCCGGTCTTGGTGATCCGCACGTCGTCGGCGCCGACGATGACGTCGATGCCCTCGCCCTCCAGGATGGCCCGGACGGCGGCGGAGACGTCCTCGTCTTCGCGGGACGCCAGGCGCGAACCCCTCTCGACGACGGTCACCGGGGCCCCGAACCGCCGGTACATCTGCGCGAACTCGAGCGCGATGTAGCTACCGCCGAGGATGACGAGATGCGTTGGTAGCGTGTCGAGTTCGAGGATGGAGACGTTGGTGAGGAACTCGATGTCGGACAGGCCCGGGATGTCCGGGACCACCGCGCGGCCACCGACGTTGAGGAAGATCCGGTCGGCGTGCAGCACGTCTTGCCCATTTTGCGAGTCCACACGCAATGTGTGCGGATCCTCGAAACGGGCGTGCCCGCGAAAGACGGTGCAACCGTCCATGCCCGCCAGCCAGTCCTCGACGCCCTTGCGGTCGCCCAGCATGATGTCGTCTTTGCGCACCTTGACCTTGGCCATGTCCACGCTGATCGGTCCGGTAGAAACCCCGAAGTCCGCACCGCGCCGCGCGAGGTGGGCGGCGTACGCGCTGGCCACCAGCGTCTTCGTCGGGATGCATCCGGTGTTGACGCAGGTGCCGCCGACGAGTTTGCGCTCCACCAGCGCGACGCGCTGCCCCGCCGCCGTCAGTCGCCCCGCCAGCGGTGGCCCGGCCTGTCCGGCGCCGACGATGATGGCGTCGAAATGCTCTGTCACTTAACCGCCGTCAGCAGGTACTCCGTCAGCACGTGACCGGTCGCCGCAGCGATGGCAAACCCACCCAAGATCGCGACGGCGTCCTCCAGCAGCGCGATGGGCAAGTCCTTACCGGCCACGGCGGCGAGACGTTTGCGCGCCTGATAGCCGCCTAGGGTGCCGAGCACCGCGCCGATGACGCCAGCCCCGAGCGCGGTATAGGTCCAGTGCGGCCATGCGCCCAGCACCGCGCCGGCCAACCCGCCCATGATGATCCGGGCGGCGAAGATCGGCGGCGCCGTGCGGGCCGGCGTCTTGGGCAGCTTGTCGTTGACGAGTTCGCCGATGGCGAGAACGGTGAACACAATCGCCGTGATGATGTTGGCCATCCAGGCCGCCCACGTGCCGTGCAAGTCGATCCAACCCAAAAACGCGGCCCAGGCGACGACGGCGGGAGCCGTCAGCGAGCGCAACCCGGCGACGACACCGATCAACAGAGCCAGCAGCAGAATAAGCGCGTGTGTCACGAAGACCCTCCTGAGGGAACGAACAGCCCGGCAACGGTCAGGGATGACGGCCCATGGGGGTGACACGGGCGAAACAGCCCTAGGCGGACGCTAACACAGCCGCGGTCACCGCACCCGTTCGATCAGAAGCGGCAGAACCTGATGTCGGAAGCCAGAATCGCCTTGGCGCCGATGGCGGCCAGCTCGTCCATGATCTCGTTGACGCCCCGGCGCGGCACCAGCGCACGGATGGCGACCCAGTCCGGATCGGCGAGCGGCGCGATCGTGGGTGACTCCAGTCCGGGCGTGATGGCCGTGGCCTTCTCCAGGACGGAACGCGGGCAGTCGTAGTCGAGCATCAGGTACTGCTGGCCGAACACCACACCCTGGATCCGCGCCACCAGCTGATCGCGCGCCGCCCGTGTCCCGTTCTGGCCGTCAGGGTCGGCGCCCTCGATCAGAACCGCCTCCGAATCGCACAGCGGGTCGCCGAATGCCACCAGGTCGTGCAGGCTCAGGGTGCGTCCCGAGCCGACCACGTCGGCGATGGCGTCGGCCACGCCGAGTTGTACCGAAATCTCCACCGCACCGTCGAGCCTGATGACGGTGGCCTCAATGCCCCGCTCGGCCAAGTCTTTTCGGACCAGATTCGGGTAGGCGGTGGCGATCCGCTTGCCGGCCAGATCGGCCGTCGTCCAGTCCCGCCCGGCCGGCCCGGCATACCGAAAACTCGACGACCCGAAGCCCAACGCCAGGCGTTCGTGCACCGGCGCGTCCGAGTCGCGGACCAGATCCCGTCCGGTGATGCCGAAGTCCAGCTGCCCCGAACCCACATAGATCGCAATGTCTTTGGGGCGCAGGAAGAAGAATTCGACCTGGTTGACCGGGTCGATGACGGTGAGATCTTTGGAGTCGGTGCGACGCCGGTAGCCCGCCTCCGCGAGAATCTCGCTGGCCGGCTCGCTCAGCGTGCCCTTGTTGGGAACCGCGACCCGTAGCACGCTCACAGCTTCCGGTAGACGTCGTCGAGGGACAGGCCACGCGCGATCATGAGCACCTGCGTCCAGTACAGCAATTGGCTGATCTCCTCGGCCAGCGCGTCGTCGGGTTCGTGTTCGGCCGCCAGCCACACCTCGCCGGCCTCCTCGAGGATCTTTTTGCCCAGCCCGTGGATGCCGCCGTCCAGTGCGGCGACCGTGGCGCTGCCGGGGGGCCGGGTGCGGGCACGCTCCCCCAGTTCGGCGAACAGGTCCTCGAAGGTCTTCACGGCCAGCGATTGTTTCACGCGGCGCCGAGCAAAGTCACCTCGGTTTCGCCGGGGGCGACGATTCGGGCTCCCGGTCAGTCGAATCCGGCGAGCGTGATCCGCAGCGCATCTTCCAATTGCGCATGGAAAGGCGGGCTGGCGACGATGTCCGAGGTTAGCCACCCATCGAGGACGAATTGCACTGTGGCCAAACTCGTGTGGACCAACAACGCGGGCCGGATGTCAACCATCGCATCGACGCCCATCCGCTGTGCGACCTGCTCGATCAGGTTGGCGTGGTCGGTTTCGCTGACCAGTACGGATTTGCTCAAGAGGTGAGGCGCGGTTGCGACGGCGTGACGCCACGGGTCGAGGTCGTCAACTTCGCTGACGTCCCTGGCGTGCGTGACGAACAGCTGAATCAGCGCTTCCACCGGCGACTCGTGTGCCGGTCGCGCGCTGTAGGAGCCGACGATCTCGGCGGCCGCCTCCCGGACCGGGTCGACCAGCAGGCCCTCCTTGGTGGGCGCGTACCGGAAGTAGGTGCTGATGGATATCCCGGCGGCCGCGGCGATGTCCTCCGTCGTCACCGCCTCGAAGCCCCGCTCGGCGAAGAGCCGGTGCGCGGTCTGCTGAATCTGGGAGAGCAGCGCGGCACGGCGTCGGTCCCGCAGCGAGCCGGTGTTTGCTGAGGGCATGCCATCACCTTCGTCAATCCGACATTCCAACCCCATGGTGTCGTCCCGTGACGAACTAAGATGAGTGACTCTACACTATTGAAAGTCCCTATCAAGTAGGCTAATGTGATGCGGCACACACCGATGAACTGCAGAATCTTGGGGTCTGTTGACACTATTTTAATAACAATGGGCGTCAATGGCACCCGAAGTCGTCTGCTCGGCACTCAGGAATTCAACGGGTGGGAAGAGAGCCGATGGAAGCGGTAACTGGCACGCGATGACCCCTGCCATAAGTTTGCTGGCCGGACCCCAGCTCGGGCCGTTATGACGACACAACTCGATGGAGTCGCCGCCGTTCGGGACTGGTCGGTCGGATACGTCAAACGTCACCCGATCGCCTCGCTGACGACGGTCGGCGAACAGTTCGTTCTGGGTGTGCGCACCGTTCAATACTTCTTCTTCGACCTGATGACCGGGCGATTCCAATGGCAGGAGTTCGTCCGTCAGGGCGCGTTCATGGCCGGCACCGCCGTATTGCCGACGATCCTGGTGTCGCTGCCCATCAGCGTCACCCTCTCCATCCAGTTCGCGCTGCTCGCCGGCCAGGTCGGGGCCACGTCGCTGGCCGGAGCGGCCAGCGGGCTCGCGGTCATCCGGCAGGGGGCGTCGCTGGTGGCCGCGGTGCTGATGGCATCGGCCGTCGGGTCGGCGATCACCGCCGACCTGGGTTCGCGCACGATGCGCGAAGAAACCGACGCGATGGAGGTGATGGGCGTCTCGGTGATCCGCCGTCTGGTGGTCCCCCGCCTCGCCGCGGCCGTGATGATCGGTGTGGCCCTCACCGGCGTCGTGTGCTTCGCGGGATTCTTCGCGAGCTACATGTTCAACGTGTATTTCCAGAACGGGGCACCGGGCAGCTTCGTTTCGACATTCGCGTCGTTCGCGACGACCGACGACATGATCTTGGCGCTGGTGAAGGCGATCGTGTTCGGCGCGATCGTGGCCATCGTGTCGAGCCAAAAAGGCTTGTCCACCAAGGGCGGACCAACGGGCGTCGCGAACTCGGTGAACGCGGCGGTCGTCGAGGCGATCCTGCTGCTGATGATCGTCAACGTCGCCATCAGCCAGCTTTACATCATGTTGTCGCCCAGGACGGGGCTGTGACGTGACGGCCTCCGCTTATCAACCGCTTGCACCGATTTCGGTCCCGCTCGTAAGGCTCTACCGCAGGGGCAAAGTACCGATCATCCGGCTCGGCCATTTGTTGGTCTTCTTCGTCCGGGCGCTGGTCGCCGTGCCGCTTGCCCTACGCCAGTACCGGGGCGAGTTCTTGCGGCTGCTGTCGAACATCACCTGGGGCAACGGCTCGATCGTGGTGGGTGGCGGCACCGCCGGCGTGGCCGTCGTCCTCGGCACGACCGTCGGCGCGCTCGTCGGCATCGAGGGCTACAACTTCCTGGATCTGCTCGGACTCGGTCCCGCCACCGGGTTCGTCTCCTCGCTGGTCAACACCCGCGAGCTGGCTCCTCTGATGGCATCGCTCGCCTTCGCCATGCAAGGCGGCTGCCGCTTCACCGCCCAGCTGGGATCCATGCGCATCGCCGAGGAAATCGACGCGATGGAATCGATTGCGATCCGCCCGATCCCCTACCTGGTGACGACCCGGCTGATCGCTTCGGTGGTGGCGATCGTTCCGCTCTACGCCGCATGCCTGGCGATCGGCTACCTGAGCACCCAAATAGTGGTGGGGATCGGCAGTGGCGGCTCGACCGGTTCCTATCTGCACTACTTCACGCTGATGCTGGCCGGCCAGGACATCGTCTATTCGTTGATCAAGGCCGTCATCTTCGTCTGGATCGCATCCACGATCCAGTGCTACTACGGGTTTTACGCGAGCGGCGGCCCTGAGGGTGTCGGGGTCGCCGCGGGACACGGTATGCGAGCCAGCATCACCGTCGTGATCATCGTGAACATGCTGCTCACCATGGCGCTGTGGGGCGTCGACTCCGGCGCACGGTTCGGCGGGTAGGTCGCGGATATGCCCAATTCCTTTGAGATGGACGGACGCGGCCCCTCCGACCGGCAGCTGTTCGGCATCGGCATTGCGGTCGTGGTGGTCAGCGCCCTGCTCACCACCGCGATGTTGGTCAAATCGACCGGCCGGCTGAACGATTACGTGCGAGTGGTCGCCGATCTGCTGAACGTGGGCGACGGCCTTCCGCAGAAGTCGGACGTCAAATACCACGGCGTTCTTGTCGGGACGGTCAACGGCGTCGTCCCCGCAGCGCACGGCGAACCCAACTATGTCCACATCGACCTCAAAGAGGAATACGCCAAGTCGATTCCGGCCAACGTGACCGCGCGCGTGGTGCCCAGCAATGTCTTCGCCGTGTCATCGGTTCAGTTGGTGGGCAACGGCCCGGGCGTGAAAATCCGCGATGGCGCGCATATCCCGGAAGACAAGCGGCTTCCGACCGTTCTGTTTCAAACGACCGTGAGCAAGTTGCGCGACCTGCTCGCCGCGGCCGGGCGCGACCGCGATGACAGGTCGGTGGGCATCCTGGCCGCGCTGGGCGCCGCCACCGACCACCGCCGGGTGAGCCTGCTCAACGCAGGTGCGCAATTGAATCGCCTTCTCGATCAGCTCAATTCGATTGTCAGCACCGACACCGGCCCCTCGACGGTGTCCGCACTGCTGGAAGCGACCAATGGGCTCGCGCAAACGGCGCCCGATCTGCTCGACGCGTTGCATCAGGCCGTCGAGCCGATGCGGACGTTCGCCGAAACCCGCGGGCAACTGGCCTCGCTGTTGTCGGGCGCGGACTACACGGTCGGCACGACGCGACAATCGTTCGAAAACCACATCGACCAACTCATTCGGATCACCACCGATTTCACCCCCGTCCTGGGTGTGCTGGCGCAGAAGTCGAACAACTTCGTGCCCGCCGTCGCCAAACTCGACAACCTGGCCAACCAGTTCATGGAGCAGGTCTGGAACCCACAGACCAATCTCGGCAACATGCGCGCGATGCTGACGTTCACCCCCAGCTCCACCTACACGCGCGCCGACTGTCCGCACTACGGCGAGCTGAAGGGACCCAGCTGTTTCACCGCACCGCTGATTCCGGTGCGGCCCGATCTGCCCGACGTGCTGCTGCCGCAGAACTATCAACCGCCAAAGGATCTGGCTCCGCCGCCCGGCACCGTGATCGGTCCGGACGGAAACCTCGTCGCGGTGGGTCCGCCGCTGATCAACCCGACCCCCAACTTGTCGGACCCCAATCCCCCGCTGCCCGCGGGGATTACGCCGTCACCACCCGTGCCCGGGAGCGCGAATCCCGATAACCCGTCGCCTGGGGCGCCCGCGACACCACAACCGCACGAACCGTGGGTCGCGCCGGTGGCGCCCAAGGCGCCGTGGATTCCGCAGGCCTCCTTCGGCGGCTCCCGTTTCGGGGGGAACGTGGGACCCGTTGGGAGCCAGTACGAACGAAACGTGTTGGGCGTGATCACCGGCGCGCCCGCGACCGAAGCCACCGAGTTGCTGCTGGGTCCGGTCGCCCGCGGCACCACGGTATCGCTAGCTCACCCACCGGCTCAGTCGCCCGGGGAGGCCAAATGAAGTTTCGCGGCCCACTCATCGCGTTGACCCTGTTCATGGTTGTCTCGCTGACCCTGACCTGGCTGGTGTATGTGAGCCTGCGGCGCGACGTGGCCGGCAACACCGCCAAGTATTCGGCGGTGTTCAGCGACGTGTACGGGCTTCGTGAAGGCGACGACGTCCGGATGGCCGGAGTGCGCGTCGGCCGAGTCGAAAAAATCGATCTCGAAGGGAAACTGGCGAGAGTCTCGTTCGTGGTGCAGCAAGAACAGCGGCTGTTCGGCAACACCCTCGCGTCGGTGACGTATCAAAACATCGTCGGTCA
This sequence comes from Mycobacterium sp. 852014-50255_SCH5639931, assembly GCF_001665605.1. Lineage (GTDB taxonomy): Bacteria > Actinomycetota > Actinomycetes > Mycobacteriales > Mycobacteriaceae > Mycobacterium > Mycobacterium paraffinicum. Next base: position 80,055 of record NZ_LZSV01000023.1, on the reverse strand, counting down.
GCGTTACCTCGGACTGTCTCTGGGGAAGGAAGGCAGTCCGGAGCCGCTCCCGCCCGGCAGCACGATTCCGCTGGAACGCACCGAACCCTCCTTCGACGTGACTACGCTGCTCAACGGCTACGAACCATTGTTCAGCCTGCTGAATCCCCACGACGCGGACAACCTCACCAAGGGCATCATCCAGTCGCTACAAGGCGACACGTCATCGCTCACCACGCTGGTCGGCCAGACGTCTACGCTCACAGAGACATTCGCGGGCCGCGACCAGGCCCTCGGCAGTGTGATCACCAATCTTGACAAGGTGATGGGCAACCTGGCCCAGCAGAACGACGACCTCGACGGGGTCATCACGCAGACCCGGAGCATCGTCGGCGAGCTGGACGCGCGGCGCCCGGACCTGGTCAGCTCGGTGGGTTCCCTGGCCCGGGTGACCGGCCGGCTGTCGGCCTCGGCCACGGACGTGTACCCCGCATTGCGCGAATTCATCGATCGCCAGCCCGGCGTCACCAAACACATCATGGACGTCGAACCGCAGGTGGCCTTCTTCGGCGACAACATCCCGCTGCTGCTGAAGGGGCTTACCCGGGTCGGCAATCAGGGAGCGTACGGCAATGCCTACGTGTGCGACGTGAACTTCATGGGGTTCTTCCCCGGCCTCAACGACGTGGTGCCGATCATCATCAACGCGGCGACGCCGGGCAACAAGGCATGGCACACCCCCAGATGCAGGAGTACGGCTGATGGCTGACCCGTCCGTACGGCTTCGGTTTTCGCGGATGACAAGGCGTCCGCTGGAAAGCTACAACAAGACCTGGCTTGGGTTCATCGCCGTCGCGGTGGTCGCGGTGATCATCGGGGTCATGCTGCTGGTGCATGCGCTCGGCGCCGGATACCGGCACTACACCGCGGAGTTCCTGCAAGCGGCCTCGCTGCGGGCCGGCAACCCGATCGTGGTCGCGGGCATCCCGGTGGGCAACGTCACCAGCATGAAACTCGTCGGTGACCATGTGGAGGCGGGGCTGAAGATCCGGGACAACATCGCGTTGGGCAAGGATTCCCGGGCGCAGATCAAGGTCACCACCATTCTCGGTTCGCGCTACCTCGCGCTGGAACCCAACGGCCCGGCGCACCTGCCCAACAACACCTTCGACTTGGCGCACACCGAGGTGCCCTACGACCTGCAAGCCGCGTTGCAGGACGCCACCACCACTTTCGAGCAGGTCGACTCCGACCGGTTCGCACAATCGCTTGCGGTGCTCGGCAAGCAGCTCGAGGGCCTACCGGCGGTTGTGCCGCAGGCGATTTCGAACATCAACACACTGTCGTCGATCATCGCGGTACGACGTGACCAACTCGGGCAGCTGCTGCGCAGCACCGAGCAGGTGACCAACACGCTGCGGCGTCAGCAGGCCGGCATCGGCACTCTGGTCGACCAGGGCCAAGACCTGCTGGGCCAATTCGTCGCGCGGCGCGCCGTTTTCCACGCGATGATGCAATCCCTCTCCAGTCTTGTCGACACCATGAGCCAGGTTGTTGTCAACGACCGGTCGGGTCTGGACGCGCTGATCAAAGACATGCGGGACTTCACCAACCTGATGTCTGCGCACGACGATCTGTTGCACAGCATGCTGCAAACCAGTCCGATCTTCTTCCGGGAGGCGGCCAACCTCACGGGTGACGGCAACGCGATCAACTTCAACGCCCCCAACGTTCCGTTGATCGACTCGTGGATGTGCGCGATCAGTGGCCGTGCCAAGCAATTCGGCATGATCCAGTATTTCAAGGACTGCAAGTGATGGGCCCGGCATCCAAAGCGGTGGCCGTCGTCGCCGCCGTCGCGGTCATCGCAGCGGTGGCCGGCATCGGTTGGTGGTACCTGGGTTCCGACGAGGACACGATCACCGTGACCGCGCAATTCGACAGCGCCTCGGGCCTCTACGAGGGCAACGTGGTGGCGGTACTGGGCATGCCGGTCGGCAAGATCACCAAGATCAATGCCAAGGGCGGCTATGTCGAAGTCGAATTCACCGTCGACCGCCACGTCAAAATTCCCGCCACCGTGCAGGCCGTCACGGTGTCGACCTCCATCCTCACCGACCGGCAGATCGAACTCACGCCGCCCTATCACAGCGGACCGACCCTGGAAAACCACGACACCATCGGCTTGCCCCGCACCAAGACGCCTGTCGAATTCAGCAGTGTCCTCAACGTTTTGGACAAGGTGACTAAGTCGCTCGAGGGCGACGGACATGGCGGCGGCCCGATCGCCGATGTGCTGGGCGGCGGCACCGAGGTGGTCAAAGGCAACGGCGAGAAGATCAAAGCGGCGCTGGGCGAGCTCTCCAAGGCGCTGCGCCTGTCCAGCGACGGCGGCGCCACGACCCGCGAGCAGATCACCACAATAGTCAGAAACATCAGCACGCTGTTCGATGCGGTGGCCGCCAATGACACGAAGTTGCGCGAATTCGCCTCCACCATCCACCAAGTCAGCCAGATCATGGCCGACGAGGACATTGGCAGCGGCAGCACGGGACGCAAACTCGATCAACTGATCCAGCGGGCCGGCGACCTGCTCGACGCCAACCGCGACAACATCAAGCAGGCCGCCCTCAACGGCAATACCACGCTGAAGATGGTGACCGACCAGCGGCGCGACCTGGCCGAACTCCTGGACCTTGCTCCGCTGGTGGCCGACAACGCCTACAACATGGTCGACCGGGCGAACGGCAGCGTGCGCGCACGCTTCCTCACGGACCGGTTGCTCTTCGACAGCCAGTACACCAAAGAGATCTGTAACTTGATGGGCCTTCGGCAACTGGGATGCAGCACAGGGACGATTCAGGATTTCGGCCCCGATTTCGGCTTGACCTATGTGCTGGACGGAATGGCCGCCATGGGGCAGAAGTGACTACCGCGGGCGCGCGGGGAATGCTTGCGGCGGTGGCCGCGGCAATGGTCACCGCGGGATGCGCTACGAACGGCCTTGCCAGCCTGCCCCTTCCGGCGCCGGGGCTGGGCTCGGGAGGCTATTCGCTGAACGCGGTGTTCTCCAACGCGCTCAACCTGCCGATGAACGCCAAGGTGAAGCTCGCCGGCGCCGACGTCGGCCAGCTCGAATCGATGGTCGCACGCAACTACACCGCGGTCATCCGGCTGCGCATCAGGGACGGAGTGCGATTGCCCCGGGGCAGCACCGCCGAATTGCGCACCGCGACACCACTGGGCGACGTGTTCGTCGCGCTCAAGCCGCCGGCCGCGGGCGATCCCGACGGGCCACTGTTGAAAAACGGCGACACGATCGGCCTGGATTTGACGGCGGCCGCGGCGACCGTCGAGTCGGTGCTGAGCTCAGCGGCGATTCTGGTGAATGGCGGTGCGGTACGCAATTTCACCAACATCATCAACGGTTTCGGCAAAGCGACCGGTGACCAGGGCCAGGCCTTCGGGGACATGATCCGCAAGTCCAACGAGTTGCTCGGGAGGCTGGATTCCCGGTCCGATCAGATCTCGAACGCGTTGACCCAATTGTCGCGACTGGCCGACCAACTCGACGCCAAGAACCAAACAATCACCGACCTGATGGCGGCGGCCAGTCCCGCAACTTCGGCACTGGCCGACAACACCACCCAGCTTTCCGATCTCGCCGTGCAGGTGGGTGACACCTCCCGGTTGCTGGCCAGGTTCCCGTCGATCGGTGGGACCGACACCAGCGGCCGCAGCATCATCCGTGACCTGAACACGGTCGCCGGGGCCGCCAACGACGTCGCGATGAGCCCGGATACCAGCTGGCTGGCGCTTAACCGGCTGATTCCCGCGCTGGTCAAATCGACTGCAGGAAACTCGATTTCGGTGAACGTGGGCGTAGACAAGATCATGCTCGGTTCGATCCCCGATATCGGATTCCCCGGTGACATCGGGCTGCACGGACCGCACCACTACAACGTGAACCTGCTCGTCGGCACCCTCAAATACACCCTCTGGCGGCTGCAGGAACGTGTCGTCGGCCGCGGTCCGAACTCGCCGCAGGTTCCCGTCATACCTGACCCGAACATCCCGGGCCAAATCGACGTCGCCCCCGGGCCACCACCGGCACCGGCCACGCCAGGACCGCAACCATGATCCGCGCCGTCGACAACTTCGCCAATACCGTTGTGCGAGCGGTGCGTACCGGTCACCGGCACCAGGTCTGGCTGTCGGTGGCGGGGCTGGTGCTCATCTTGGTCGTTGCCACCGCCTACCTGCTCATCGGCGCGTTGCGGGTGAAGCCATTCGCCTCGTCCTACCGGGTCACCGTGCAGTTGGCGGAATCCGGCGGCCTGCTGCCGAATCAGGATGTCGCGCTGCGAGGAGTGCGCGTTGGCCGGATCGAGTCGCTGCAGATCACCGACAACGGGGTGAACGCCGTCGCCAGCATCGCGTCGAAGGTGCGGATCCCGGCCAACAGCTTCGTGCACGTGTCGGCGCTCTCGCCGGCCGGTGAGCAATACATCAACTTTGAGGCCGCATCCGACGCCGGACCGTACCTGCACGACGGCAGCCTCATCACCTCGGACCACACCACCGTCCCGGTGAGCTTGGCGCAGTTGCTCGCCGACGCCGACGGGCTACTGGCCCAGGTTGACCCCCACAAGCTCGAGTTGATCAAAAAGGAGCTGAGCCTGAGCAAGGAGGGCCCGGCGAAGCTGACCGCCATCGTCGACGGCGGGACGTTCCTGCTGTCGACCCTTGATTCGGTGCTGCCCCAAACCACCAGCATCATCAAGACCAGCCGGGTCGTGCTCACACTGGCAAGCGACAAGAACGCCGGCTTGGGTGCTGCCGCAACGGAACTCGACAAAACACTGACCGGCGTGGCCAGGATGCAAGCCGGCTACCGCCGCTTGACCGACCGGACGCCGCGCACACTGTCGGCTGTCGACAACCTGTTCTCCGACAATTCCGACACGATGGTGCAGCTGCTGGGCAGCATGGCCACCATGTCGCAGCTGTTCTATCTGCGGGTGCCGGCGCTCAACGCGCTGTTCCCCGACTACCGTGGTTCGGTGCTGGACGCGGTGACGAGCACCTTCCACGACCACGGGGTGTGGGCGACGGCCGACCTCTATCCCCGCTACGTGTGCGACTACGGGACGCCATCGCACGCCTCCTCCGCCGCCGACTACTACGAGCCGTTCATGTACACCTACTGCCGCGACGACGACCCCGCGGTCTCGATCCGCGGCGCCAAGAACGCGCCGCGGCCGGGCGGCGACGACACCGCCGGTCCGCCGCCGGGAGCGGACCTGGGCCAACGGACCGACCCGACCCCCCGAGGCCGCTACACCATTCCCACCCCCTACGGCGGGCCGCCGCTGCCGATCGAACCGCCCCACTGAACCCGAACATCTGAGCCGATCCCTAGGAGATGACCGTGATCGTGACCACCAAGAAGAACCCGAAGGCCAAGGCGCGCGCCGAAGTGGAGCGGGACGCCGAAACACCGGAACCCGCAACCGAAGACGCCGACGAGGCACGCATCGAAGAATCCACCGATGCCGTCGACGAGGCCTCCGACGAAGACGATGATGGGCAATCCGAGGAAGACGAGGACGTCGGTGCGCTGCTCAAAGGCAAGCGTCGCGAGAGCGACCGCCCTAAGCGCCCGTGGAAACACTATCTGCGTCGCAGCGTGTTGCCGGTGTTACTCGTTGCCTCACTTGCCGTTTCGGGGTTCCTCGGCTGGCGGCTGTGGCAAGAGCATCAGGTCAAACTGGCCGGCGACCAGGCCCAACAGGCGGCCATCGCCTACGCGCAAGTGCTGACGAGCATTGATTCGAACAAGGTCGACGAGAACTTCAGGCAGGTTCTCGATGGCGCGACGGGCGAGTTCAAGGACATGTACACCCAGTCCAGCGTCAAGCTTCGGCAGCTGCTGATCGACAACAAGGCCACCGCACACGGCGTGGTGGTGGACTCGGCGATTCAGTCCGAGTCGGCGAACAAGGTTGTCGTGCTGGTCTTCATCGACCAGACGGTCACCAACACCGCCGCGCCCGACCCGCGCATCGACCGCAGCCGGATCAAGATGACCATGGAGAAGGTCGACGGCCGCTGGCGGGCAAGCAAGGTCCAGCTGCTGTGATGCGGCGAATACTCGCGGCATCGGTGATGATCGCCGCCGCAACGATTCCCGGCACGGCTCACGCGCACGCATCCGCGCCGTCGTTCTGCGGCGAGCTCGGCGGCGACTGGGACGGCCAGTACTGCCACACCTCCGTGACGTCAGAACGCAAGGCCGTCCGGGACATCAAGGTCGCGGTGCCCGATGACCTGGTCGACAACCCCACCACGGGCCCGGTGATCCGCGACTACCTGCACACCCTGGTCAACAATTGGAAGACGGCCAACGGCGCCATGGCCGCCGACAGCTACGGCGAGGAGAACTTCGAAGTATTCCGGCACGGCAATCTACTCAGCGCCGTGTTCCACGAGGACTACCACGCCGACGGGCCGAAGCCCAACAACGCCTACCGGACCTTCACGTTCGACATGGCAAGCGGCCGGCGGGTGCAGCTCGCGGATCTGACGACGTCAAATCCGCTGACGGCCATTCCCCCACTGGCTCAACCGTTTATCGAAACCGCGCTCAATCAGGCGCCGCCGCAACACGACCCGGGAACCTACCCGTTCACCGTCGACCGCTGGACTCCGGACAAGGTGTACTCCGGGGCCTACAAGGCCTGGGCGGTGACTCCGGACGAGTTAATCCTGTACATGCCGGACTATCCGGTGGCTCACGACGAGCCCCTCAACTTCACGCCCGGCGTCATGCAGTGGTTCATGGACGGCGGCACGGTGCAGGCGCACATCCCGCTGTCCGCCTTGGCGCCGGTGCTGCGCATCTAGGAGCGTCCACCGCTGCCGCGGGTTGTCTCCGTTGACTCAGTCCTCGGGGTTGTAGCCGAGGTTCGGGCCGAGCCAGCGCTCGGCTTCCCGCAGAGTCCAGCCCTTGCGCTTCGCGTAGTCGGCGACCTGGTCCTGGGCCATCCGACCGATCACGAAGTACTGCGACTGCGGGTGCGAGAAATACCAGCCGCTGACGGCGGCACCCGGCCACATCGCCATCGACTCCGTCAACTCGATACCAGTCCGCTCCTTGACGTCCATCAACTTCCAGAGCGTCGCCTTCTCGGTGTGCTCCGGGCAGGCCGGGTAGCCCGGGGCTGGGCGGACTCCCACGTACTTCTCACCGATGAGTGCCTCGTTGTCCAGCTGCTCGTCGGGCTGGAATCCCCAGAACTCCTTGCGGACCCGTTGGTGCATCCGTTCGGCGAAAGCCTCCGCCAGCCGGTCGGCGATCGACTCGAGCAGGATCGCGCTGTAGTCGTCGACGGCCGCCTTGAACTCCGCGATCTTTTCCTGGCTGCCGAGGCCCGCGGTGACAGCGAAGGCGCCGACGTAGTCAGCCAGACCGGTGCCCTTGGGCGCGATGTAGTCGCCCAGCGACCGGTTCGGGATGCCGTCGCGGTGCTCGCCCTGCTGGCGCAGGTTGTGCAACGTCGTCAGCACCTCGGTACGGGTCTCATCGGTGTACACCTCGACGTCCTCGCCGCCGGGGATGGCGTTGGCCGGGAAGAAGCCGATCACCCCGTTGGCGGTCAGCCACTTCTCCTTGATCAGGGTGTCAAGCATCTCCTGGGCGTCGTCGTACAGCTTGCGGGCCGCCTCGCCCGAGACGGGGTTGTTGAGGATGTCGGGGAACCTGCCCTTCATCTCCCATGCGTTGAAGAACGGCTGCCAGTCGATGTACTCGCGCAACTCGGCGAGGTCATAGTCATGAAATTGCCGCACACCGAGGCCCTGGGCGGGCACCGGCGGCGTGTAGCCGTCCCACTCGATCGGCGTCCGGTTGGCCCGGGCCTTCTCCAGCGTCACCATCGGCCGCTCGTTCTTCTGGGCGTGCCGTTCGCGGAGCGACGCGTAGTCCTTCTCGGTGGCCTCCAGCAGCGCTGGACGCTGCTTGTCGTCGAGAAGTGCGGCAGCGACCGGCACCGAGCGGGACGCGTCCTTGACCCAGACCACCGGACCGCTGCGGCGCGGCGACACCTTCACGGCTGTGTGGGCGCGCGAGGTGGTCGCGCCGCCGATCAGCAGCGGGATCTCCAGGCCCTGGCGTTCCATCTCGACGGCGAAGTTGACCATCTCGTCCAGGGACGGGGTGATCAGGCCGGACAACCCGATGATGTCGGCGTCGTGCTCCTTCGCAGCGGCCAGGATCTTCTCGGCGGGCACCATCACGCCGAGGTCGATCACTTCGAAGTTGTTGCACTGCAAGACGACTCCGACGATGTTCTTGCCGATGTCGTGGACGTCACCCTTGACGGTCGCCATCACGATCGTGCCGTTGGTGTCCTTGCCCGCAGCAGCGCCCGACTCTTCCTTCTCCGCCTCGATGAACGGCAGCAGGTACGCAACGGCCTTCTTCATGACCCGGGCCGACTTCACGACCTGGGGAAGGAACATCTTGCCCGAGCCGAACAGGTCACCGACGACGTTCATGCCGTCCATCAGGGGGCCCTCGATCACCTCGATCGGGCGACCACCCGCGGCGGCGATCTCGGCCCGTAGTTCCTCGGTGTCGGCATCCACGTGGGCGTCGATGCCCTTGACCAGGGCGTGCGTGATCCGCTCGCGGACCGGGAGGCTGCGCCATTCGGCCGCCGTCGGGTCTTCGGACTTCTCCGACCTGTTGAACCGTTCAGCGATCTCCAGGAGCCGTTCGGCCGCGTCCTCGCGACGGTTCAGGACGACATCCTCGATCCGGTCCCGCAGCTCGGGGTCGATCGAGTCGTAGGGCACCAGCGCACCGGCGTTGACGATGCCCATGTCCAGGCCGGCCTTGATGGCGTGGAACAGGAACACCGAATGGATCGCCTCGCGCACGGGGTTGTTACCCCGGAACGAGAAGGACACGTTCGAGATACCGCCGGAGATGTGCACCCCGGGAAGGTTTTCCTTGATCCAGGAGCAGGCCTCGATGAAGTCGATCCCGTAGGTCGCGTGCTCCTCGATACCGGTCGCCAGCGCGAAGCAGTTCGGATCGAAGATGATGTCCTCGGGTGGGAAACCGACCTCTTCGGTCAGGATCCGGTAGGCACGACCGCAGATCTCCTTGCGGCGCTCCAGGTTGTCGGCCTGACCCTGCTCGTCGAAGGCCATCACGACCACGGCGGCGCCGTACTTGCGGCACAGCCGCGCCTCGCGAATGAACTTCTCCTCGCCCTCCTTCATGGAGATCGAGTTGACGATCGGCTTGCCCTGCACGTTCTTCAGGCCCGCCTCGATGACCTCCCATTTGGAGGAGTCGATCATCACCGGGACTCGGCTGATGTCCGGCTCGGCCGCGATCAGCTTGGTGAACCGGTCCATCGCGGCGACGCCGTCGATCATGCCCTCGTCCATGTTGATGTCGATGACCTGCGCACCGACCTCGACCTGCTGCAGGGCGACCGACAGGGCGGTGTCGTAGTCCTCGGCCTTGATCAGGTTGCGGAACCGGGCCGAACCGGTGATGTTGGTGCGCTCACCGATGTTCACGAACAGGGAGTCGTCGGTGATGTTGAGCGGCTCCAGGCCCGAAAGCCGGGTGGCCACCTCGATCTCCGGCAGCTCGCGCGGTGGCTTGCCCTCGACGACCTTGGCGATTTCCGCGATGTGCGGCGGCGCCGTCCCACAGCAGCCACCGACCAGGTTGACCAGGCCGGCCTCGGCGAAGTCGGCGATGTAGCCCGCCTGGCGCTCCGGGTCCTCGTCGTATTCGCCGAAGGCGTTGGGCAGGCCCGCGTTCGGGTAGCACGAGACGAAGGTGTCCGCGATCCGCGCCATCTCGGCGATGTAGGGCCTCATCTCCGGCGCGCCCAGCGCGCAGTTCAGGCCGACCGCCAGCGGCTTGGCGTGCCTGATGGAGTTCCAGAACGCCTCGGTGACCTGGCCGGACAAAGTCCGCCCGGAAGCATCGGTGATGGTCCCCGAAATGATCACCGGCCAGCGTCGTCCCCGCTCCTCGAACAGCGTCTCGACGGCGAACACCGCCGCCTTGGCGTTCAGCGAGTCGAAGATCGTCTCGATGATGAGCAGGTCGGCACCGCCGTCGACCAGGCCGTTGGCGGCTTCGAGGTAGGCAGCGACCAGCAGGTCATAGGAGACGTTGCGGGCTCCGGGGTCGTTGACATCCGGCGAGATCGACGCGGTGCGCGTAGTCGGCCCGATTGCGCCGGCGACGTAGCGGGGCTTCTCCGGGGTGCTGAACTCGTCGGCGGCTTTGCGGGCCAGGGCGGCGCCGGCGTAGTTCAGCTCGTAGCTCAGGTCCTGCATGCCGTAGTCGGAGAGCGAGACCGCGTTCGCGTTGAACGTGTTGGTCTCCAGGATGTCGGCGCCCGCCTCGAGGTACTCGCGGTGGATCCCCTCGATGATCTGCGGCTGCGTCAGGTTGAGCAGGTCGTTGTTGCCCTGAAGAGCGGTCGGCCACTCCGTGAACCGGTCGCCGCGGTAGCCGGCCTCGTCCGGCCGGTCCCGCTGGATCGCCGTCCCCATCGCACCGTCGATCACCATGATCCGCTCGCGCAGAGCGGCCGTCAGCTCGTCGGTGCAGTCGGGGGGGATGTTCGGCACGAAGGTCTCTGACGCCGGGGCGCTATTAGGGGCGTTCACGTACGTTCCTTCCATAGCGGAAGGCGTCCTTGACTCTGCCGAGCGTGGCGGATACCGGCATGGACCGGCGAACCGTTGCAACGCCTCTCGACCAGAAAAGTCTACGTCCCCACTCGACGTCTGGACGCCCAGCTCGACGTGACCCGTTTGGCGTTCGCAGTGCCCGTACGCGCCACCTCGCGGATCGTGTCGGCGATGTCGTAGTTACCAATGTTAACCAGTTTGCAGCTGAACGTATTTCGTCTCGACCGCGTCGCCGACCGTCACCCGCTGCGCCAAAGTGTCGAGATGTCGGTGTCGTAGCGATGTTCGTTAGCGGCAGCCACCTCTATAAGGATAGTCGGCCTATGCAAATCCCCCGGTGAAGCGCCCATCGGCCGGCAATCGACAGCCACCGCGCACCGAACATCGGGGCGCAAGGCCGTACGCTAAATCTGTGACCCCGCCCCAGGGCCTCCCCGACAGAGAAGCCGCGCTGCCCGAACTGCACAACACCATCGTCGTGGCGGCGTTTGAGGGCTGGAACGACGCCGGCGACGCGGCCAGCGACGCGCTCGAGCACCTCGAGGCCATCTGGGAAGCCGACCCGATCCTGGAGATCGACGACGAGGCATATTACGACTACCAGGTGAATCGCCCGGTCATTCGGCAGGTCGACGGCGTGACCCGCGAGCTGGTGTGGCCGGCGATGCGCATCTCGCACTGTCGCCCGCCGGGCAGCGACCGCGACGTCGTGCTGATGCACGGGGTGGAACCCAACATGCGCTGGCGCACCTTCTGCGCCGAATTGGTCGCCATCGCCGACAAGCTCAACGTGGACACCGTGGTCATTCTGGGCGCCCTGCTGGCCGACACGCCGCACACCCGGCCGGTGCCGGTCTCGGGCGCGGCCTACTCCCCCGAGTCGGCGAAGCGCTTCGGGCTCGAGGAGAGCCGCTACGAGGGCCCGACCGGCATCGCCGGGGTGTTCCAGGACGCCTGCGTGGCCGCCGGGATTCCCGCCGTGACGTTCTGGGCGGCGGTGCCGCACTACGTGTCGCAGCCGCCGAACCCGAAGGCGACGGTGGCGCTGCTGCGCCGCGTCGAGGATGTGCTCGACATCGAGGTTCCGCTGGCCGACCTGCCGACGGAGGCCGAGGAGTGGGAGCAGGCCATCACCGAGATGGCTTCCGAGGACGAGGATTTGGCCGAATACGTGTCGTCGCTGGAGCAGCGCGGCGACGCCGAGGTCGACATGAACGATGCCCTGGGCAAGATCGACGGCGACGCGCTCGCCGCCGAGTTCGAGCGGTATTTGCGCCGCCGCCGCCCCGGGTTCGGGCGGTAAACCTCGGCCGCTAAGCCTTTTTGCCCAAGCCCTGGTTGTAGGCGCTGGTGGAGCGCCCGAGCGCGACCACCTGGGCGTCCAGTTGGGGCAGCAGCTCCGCGGTGGGTTTGTGCAGGGGCAGTTCCCCGGCCGGGGTGGACAGCACCGGCTTGATCCAGCGGAACAGGGCCACCCAGCGCGGGCAGTAGATCCGATTCCGGCGAGCCTCGATGCCCTTGACGAACGCGTCCGCGCATTTGTCGACGGTGGTGGTCTTGTTCAGCGGCCACGGGAAGCTGGCGAGCAGCTTGCCGAAGGCGGGCAGGTCGGCCTCGGTGTCGCGGACCAGCGCGGTGTCGATCCACGACATGTGCGACGAGCCGACGCTGACGCCGCGGTGGGCAACCTCCAGCCGCAGCGCGTTGGCGAAGATCTCGACGGCGGCCTTCGACGCGTTGTAGGGGGCCAGGCCCGGACAGGCGGCGTAGGCGGCCAGCGACGAGACGATCAGCACGTAGCCGCGGCGCTCGATCACCGCCGGCAGCGTGGCGCGCACGGTGTTGAAGACGCCGAGCACGTTGATGTCCATCACCCGCTTGAACGCCTCGGGATCGACCTGCAACACCGACCCGTAGCTGGCGATGCCGGCGTTGGCCACCACAACGTCGATGCCGCCGAAGCGCTCGACCGCCTGAGCGGCCACGGCCTGCATGGCCGACAGGTCGCGCACGTCGGCGACCGCGGTCAGCACCCGGTCGCCGCCGATCTCGGCGGCCAGCGCGGCCAGCTCGGCGTCGTTGAGGTCGGTGAGCACGAGCTTGGCGCCCTTCTTGCCCAGCCGGCGGGCGACCTCGGCCCCAATCCCCCGGGCCCCACCGGTTATCAAAACAACTCTGTCCTGCAGCGACGTCATGGCGTCAAGGTACCGCCTTTAGAGTTCCACCCCGAGCAGCGCATCGATCGCGGTTGCCACCAGCTTCGGCGCCTCGGTGTCGTGGCCGTCGTATTCGAGAGCATCGGTGGACCAACCATCAAGCGCGGCAAGCGCTTTGGGTGTGTTCAGGTCGTCGGCCAGGTATTGGCGCACCCGCGCGATCACATCGGCGGCGTCCGGGCCGGCGGGCAGGCCGGTCGCGGTGCGCCAGCGCCGCAGCCGGGAGTTGGCCTCGTCGAGCACCTGCTGGCTCCAGAACCGGTCGGCGCGGTAGTGCCCGGACAGGAGGCCCAGCCTGATGGCCGCCGGCTCGACGCCCTGCGCGCGCAACGTCGACACCAGCACCAGGTTGCCGCGGCTCTTCGACATCTTGTGGCCGTCCCAGCCGATCATCCCGGCATGCACATAGTGCCGGGCGAATCGCCGTTCGCCTCGAACACATTCGGCGTGTGCGGCGGTGAACTCGTGGTGCGGGAAGATCAGGTCGCTGCCCCCACCCTGGATGTCCAGGCCGCTGCCGATGCGGCTGAGTGCGATCGCCGCGCACTCGACGTGCCAGCCGGGCCGGCCGTCGCCGAACGGTGACGGCCAGCTCGGCTCCCCCGGCCGCGCGGCGCGCCACAGCAGGGCGTCCAGCTCGTCGCTCTTGCCGGGACGCCGCGGGTCGCCGCCGCGCTGCTCGAAGAGCCGCAGCATGGTTTCACGGTCGTAGCCGGACTCGTAGCCGAACTGCGGCGTGGCGTCGGCCCGGTAGTAGACGTCCGGGTAGTCGCCGTCGACGACGTACGCCGCCCCCGACGCCAACATCTTCTCGACGAGCTCGATCACCTCGGGGATCGCCTGGGTGGCCGCAACGTAATCGCGCGGCGGCAGGACCCGCAGCGCCGCCATGTCCTCGCGGAAGCGCGCGACCTCACGATCGCCGAGCTCACGCCAGTCGACACCGTCGCGGTCGGCGCGCTCGAACAGCGGATCGTCGACGTCGGTGACGTTCTGCACGTAGTGCACGGCGTGGCCGAGGTCCAGCCACTGTCGGTAGACCAGGTCGAACGTCAGATAGGTGGCCGCATGACCGAGATGAGTGGAGTCATACGGGGTGATGCCGCAGACGTACATGGTCGCAGTCGATCCGGCCGCCACCGGCCGCACCTGCCGGTCGGAGGTGTCATACAGCCGGAGCTCCGGGCCACGTCCCGGCAACACCGGAAGCGGCGGAAACTCCCACGACTGCATGGCATCGACTCTAAACGCGGTGACCTAGCGCCATGCGTCGCGGATGGCAGCGAGCAGGATCGGCGCCACCTCGGCGCGGCACATCACGAAGTCGGGTAGGTACGGATCGAACTGGTTGTAGCGCATCGGTGAGCCGTCCAACCGGGACGCGTGCATCCCGGCGGCCATCACCACCCCGGCCGGCGCGGCCGAATCCCACTCCCACTGCCCGCCCGCGTGCAGGTAGGCGTCGACGTCGCCGTCGATGATTGCCATCGCCTTGGCGCCCGCCGAGCCGATGGCCACCGGCTGGATCGCGAGGGACTGGCGCATCCGGTGCAGCACGAAGGGCGGCCGGGTGGCGCTGACGGCGATTCGAAACGTGTGCGGTATGCCGACGCGCGCGGCGTCGGCGGTCACGGTGTCGGTGCGGTACACGGTGTTCCCGCGGGCCGGCAACGACACCGCGGCGTCGGTGATCTCCCGCTGGCCGTTGCTGGGACGCTGCCAGAGCGCGATGTGCACCGCCCAGTCGTCGCGGCCCGGCGTGGAAAACTCACGGGTGCCATCCAGCGGGTCGATGATCCACACCCGGTCGTGCTTGAGCCGGACCAGGTCGTCGTAGGCCTCCTCGCTGAGCACGGCATCGTCAGGGCGCTCGGCGCGCAGCCGCCGCAGGATCAGCTCGTTGGCCAGGGTGTCCCCGGCGTCGCCCAACGCCCACGGATGACCGAAGCCGATCTCGTCGCGCATTTTCAGCAGCAGCTCCCCCGCGTCCGCGGCGAGTTCGGCGGCCAGTGCGGCGTCGGTCAGCTCATCCGGGGCCTGGCTCACCGGTTCAGTATCGCCGACGCCCGTGCGGGGCTTAAACCCGTGGCGGCGACCGGCTGCGGCCGGCTACGCCGCGCTTGCCATCGCCTCACACGTCCGGCCCTAGAAGGCCGGCCACGGAATGGGTCGGTGCCGGTTGGGTCCCGGCATCACCGGATCGTCGAGCAGCGCGTGCGCGCGCCTGCGCAGCGCCGCGATCTCCGCCCGCGTGATGTGCTCGGCCAGTTCGTCGCACAGCGCGCCCGTCAGGGCCTCTGTGAGCCCGGCGACCGCCTCCATCATCTTCTGGTCGACCGGCTTGTTGGCCCAGCCCCACAGCACCGTGCGCAGCTTGTTCTCGACATGCAGGCACACACCGTGGTCGACGCCGTAGATGTGGCCCTCAACGTCGCGCAGAACATGACCACCCTTGCGGTCGGCGTTGTTGACCAGCACGTCGAAGACCGCCATCCGCCGCAGCCGGATGTCGTCGGCGTGCATCAACACGACCTCGTCGCCGGCATAGTCGTAGGCCCGCAGCACCGGCAGGTAACCGGGTTGCGGTTGGTTGGCGGGAAACAGGTCGACCAGGTCAGGGCCGGGCCTCGGGTCGGAGTCGGCCGCGTCGCCCGGTTGGTCCACCCAGAGTTGCAGCATGCCCGGACCGGCCGGCCCGTGACGAATCACCGTGTAGGGCACGATGTTCCACCCCAACTGCGTCGACACCAGGTAGGCCGCGAGTTCACGACCGGCCAGCGTTCCGTCGGGAAAGTCCCACAGCGGGGCTTCGCCGGAGATCGGCTTGTAGACGCAGTGCACGGTCGATTCGCCGAGCGTGGACTCGCACAAGAAGGTGGCGTTGCTGGCTGAGCGGATGCGTCCGATGACCGTCAGCTCGCCGTTGCGCAACACCTCACGGTCGTCAGGCCTCAAGTTCATCGTCAGGCCCGAGCAGCGCGCTGCGCCTATACCCGTTGGCGCGCGCGCAGATATGGCCCTCCGGATCCAACGGTTCGTCGCACAGCGGGCACGGCGGGCGCCCCGCTGAGATGACGCGGTTGGAGCGCGAGGCGAACTGCCGCGCCGACTCCGGCGTCAAGAACACCCGCACCGCGTCGGGCCCCTCGTCGGTGTCATCGAGCACCACCGACGCGTCGAATTCGGCGTCGGTGACGGCCAGCAACTCGACCACCACGGTCTGGGCCTCCGAATCCCAGCCCAGGCCCATGGTTCCAACCCGGAACTCGGCATCGACGGGGGTGATCAGCGGGTTCAGGTCCTCGACCTCGGCGGGCTCCGGCGGCACCGGGGTGCCGAACCTGCGATTCACCTCGAGCAGCAGCGCACCGATGCGCTCGGCCAGAACCGCCACCTGCTGCTTCTCCAACACCACCGACACCACCCGGGCATCGTGCACCGCCTGTATGTAGAACGTGCGGTTTCCGGGCTGACCAACGGTCCCGGCCACGAAGCGGTCGGGTGTGCGGAAGACGTGAATTGCGCGGGCCATGGCACCTCCAAAATACCGGCTGTTGCCTTCGCCGTGCGATTCGATTGCCCCGCGACAGCTGAATTAATCAGTCGAGCCGCCGAGCACCGCGTCGCCGGACGGTACGGGCGCGGCCGGCTGTTCCGTTGGCCCCGCCCCGGACTCGCCGTCCGTCTTCGCCTTCGCCTCATCCTGGGGCGGCGGTCCGGCCCGCAGCGCTGCAGCCAACTTCGCACCGGTGTGGTTGACGTGCAACACAAACGGGCGCAGTTCGGTGTATCGGATCACACTCACCGACGCCGGGTCGGCGGTGACCCGCTGGAATGCGTCCAGGTGCATGCCGTAGGCGTCGGCGACGACCGCCTTGATGACATCACCGTGAGTGCAGGCCACCCACAGGGCGTCGCCGCCGTGCTCCGCCGCCAGCCGCCGATCGTGTTCCCGGACGGCGGCCACGGCGCGCGCCTGCACTTGCGCCAGCCCCTCGCCGCCGGGGAACACCGCCGCGCTCGGGTGGGCCTGCACAACCCGCCACAGCGGCTCCCCGGCCAGCTCGGCGATCTTGCGGCCGGTCCACTCCCCGTAGTCCACTTCGGCGAGCCGGTCTTCGATGAGCGGCTCGAGGCACAGCGCCTCGGCGAGCGGCTCGACGGTGCGCCGGCAACGCAGCAGTGGCGAACTGATCAGCCCCCGGATGGGCAGGTCACCGATCCGGTCGATCAGCCCGGCGGCCTGATCGCGGCCCTTGTCGTCAAGGTCGACGCCCTCGGAGCGTCCGGCGAGGACGCCGGCGGTGTTCGAGGTGGAGCGACCATGGCGCAACAGGATGACCGTCATGCCGCGGTGTCCCACCGAGACGTCGCCCAAACCACGATCACGACCGTACCCGGTGCGGGTGCGGGTTCTTGACTAGCGCGTGACCGGGACCGCGTGCGCCACCGAGTCACGAACGGCGGCGATCAGGCTGCGCTCGTCGGAGACGTCGATATCGACCAGGCTGCGGATCGCCCTGGCGACCACCTCATCCGCCTGGGGAACTGGCCCGGCAAGGCGCGGTCGGTAAATCTCGACGACAAGCGATCGGTGCTCGATGTGGAACGCAAAACTGCGCCCATCACCGACTTGTCCATACCCGCTGGCGAAAATGCCTGTCGACAGATCCTCGACAGCAAACTCTTTCTCCGCGGTATGCCGGTCAACGGTGACGGCCATGGCCCGACCATACCTCGCCCGCGGGACTTGATGTAGGCGACATGGCCATATTGGATGCGAAGGCGTTCCTTAGTATGCCTAGTCCATAGTCGTTACGCGAGGGAAAATAATTGCTGTCAACGCACATGCGTCGCCGAGCGGCAGCTCACCGGGGTTTACTCGGCATCGCGCTTTTGCTGGGCGCCGTCACGGGATGTTCGTCGAATACATTCAAATCCGCACCGCCCACCATCGAACCGGCCGTGGCCGCAGTGTCGCCGCCGGTGTCGCAGAACCCGGCCGGCGAGGTGCGCGCGCTGGCCGCCCGCGCCACCGCCGCGGCGTTCGACGGCGGCACGCACCAGCTGGCGGTGCTGACGCCCGCCGGCGCCCCGCCCGCGCCTGCCACCGTCACCATCTTCGGTGACCCCAAGGCCGCACCGCGCGTCATCGACCTGCCGGTACCGGCGACCTCGTTGACCGACGACGGCCACGGCAGGCTCTTCCTGGCCGTCCGAGGTGGCTATGTCGTAATCGACCTGACCACCGGCCACACGAGGCAGGTGAACGTCACCGACGCCGAGCAGGCCGACTTCACCGCGGTGGCCCAACGCGCCGACGGCAAACTGGTGCTGGGCAGCGCCGACGGGGCCGTCTATACCCTTGCCTCGCCGACGCCGGACAGCGTCGACACCGCTACCGTCGGCAGCCGGACCAAGATCTTCGCCCGCGTCGATGCGCTTGCCACGCAAGGGAATACGACGGCGGTCCTGGACCGGGGGCAAACCTCGGTGACCACGATCGGCGCCGACGGTCAAGCCCGCCAGGCGTTGCGGGCGGGCGAAGGCGCAACCACCATGGCCGCGGACCCGTGGGGCCGGGTGCTGGTCGCCGACACCCGGGGCGGCCAGCTGCTGGTGTACGGCGTCGACCCGCTGATCTTGCGACAGGCCTATCCGGTGCCCCAGGCGCCATACGGCCTGGCCGGCTCCCGCGAGTTGAGCTGGGTAACCCAGACCGCTTCCAATATGGTGATTGGTTACGATCTGTCCACCGGAATTCCCGTCGAAAAGGTGCGTTACCCGACCGTGCAGCAACCGAACTCACTGGCCTTCGATGAAGCGTCAGACACCTTGTACGTGGTGTCGGGGTCCGGTGCGGGGGTTCAGGTCATCGATCACGCGGCGGGTAAGCGTTGACCGCGCCGCGCCGGAGTCAGTTGCCCGCGGGCTGGGACACCGAGCTGTCCGACGAATACGAGTGGGTGCCGCTGCGCCTGCCGCCTGAGGTGACCCGTGTCAGCGCGTCCATCCGGCTGTCCATCGAGGCCGAATACCGGGGCTGGGAGCTGACCCGGGTGCGGCTCTACACCGACGGCAGCAGACGAGTGCTGTTGCGCCGCAAGAAGTCTCGCCTGGACAACCGCCGACCCGACCAGCCGCAACTGTGACGATGGCCCCACCGCGCGAAGGCCTGGTGTACGGCCTCGTGCGACGGCTGTTCTTCCTGATTCCGCCCGAGCGCATCCACACGCTGGTCTTCGCGGTGCTGCGTGGCGCCACCGTCGTCGGCCTGACGCGGCGGCTGTTGCACCGCCTGCTTGGCCCTACCGATCCGGTGCTGGCGAGCACGGTGTTCGGGGTGCGGTTCCCGGGTCCGCTCGGGCTGGCCGCCGGCTTTGACAAGGACGGCAAGGGGTTGATGACCTGGGGCGCCTTGGGATTCGGGTACGCGGAGGTCGGGACCGTCACCGCGAACGCGCAGCCCGGCAACCCGCCCCCGCGGATGTTCCGACTGCCCGCCGACCGCGCCCTGCTGAACCGGATGGGCTTCAACAACCTCGGCGCCGGCGCGCTGGCGATCCAGCTCGCGCGTCACCGACCCGAGGTCCCGATCGGGGTCAACATCGGCAAGACGAAGTCCACGCCGGCCGCCGACGCCGTCGACGACTACCGGGCCAGCGCCCGCCTGGTCGGGCCGCTGGCGTCCTACCTGGTGGTCAACGTCAGCTCGCCGAACACGCCCGGCCTGCGCGACCTGCAGGCGGTCGAGTCGCTGCGACCAATCCTGTCGGCCGTCCTCGCCGAGACGTCGAAGCCGGTGCTGGTCAAGATCGCGCCCGATCTTTCCGACGCCGATCTCGATGATGTCGCCGACCTGGCTGTCGAGCTGGGCCTGGCCGGGATCGTCGCCACCAACACCACGGTGTCGCGTGTGGGCCTTCGGACGCCGGGGGTCGACGCGCTGGGCCCCGGCGGCATTTCCGGGCCGCCGGTGGCACGCCGCGCCGCCGAGGTGCTGCGCCGGCTCTATGGCCGGGTCGGTGATCGCCTGGTGCTGATCAGCGTCGGTGGCATCGAAACGGCCGACGACGCGTGGGAACGCATCACCGCGGGCGCGTCGCTGCTGCAGGGCTACACCGGCTTCATCTACGGAGGAGGCTTGTGGCCCAAGCGCATTCACGACGGCATCGCGCGCCGGTTGCGCGACGGCGGGTTCGCCTCGCTCAGTGATGCCGTCGGCTCGGCTGCACCGAAACGCGGTTAGTCGCGCTCCTCACCATGGTCGCGTAAACGGTCTAGTGGCCTCATACTCCAGTGCCTCCCATTCGCGCCGCAGACGCTGGTGGAAATCAAACAAATCCATCAACTCCGCGAAAGACGCGCCACGAGTTGATGCTTCGTCGAGAGCGGCGAAGAGCGCCGCGACTGCGTAGGGACGCGCGGCTACTTCTGTTCGTAGATGCCGTGAATGACGGCACGCGCGATCGCGTGCTGGAAAAGGTTGAAGCCGAGGTAGGCGGGGCTGGCGTCCTCGGCGAGGTCCAGCTTGTCGACGTCCACGGCGTGCACCGCGATGTAGTACCGGTGCGGCCCGTGCCCGGGCGGCGGCGCCGCACCGATGTAGCGGCGCATCCCGGCGTCGTTGACCAGCGTCAGCGCGTCACCGGGCAGGTCGCTCCCGTCCCCCGCCCCCGCGGGCAGTTCGGTGACGTCGGCCGGCAGGTTGGCCACCGCCCAGTGCCAGAACCCCGAGGCCGTCGGCGCATCGGGGTCGTAGACGGTGACGGCGAAGCTGCGGGTCTCCCCCGGGAATCCCGACCAGCTCAACTGCGGGCTGACATCTTCTCCACCCGCGCCCATGATCCCGCTGACCTGTGGCTTGGCCAGCGACTGGCCGTCGGTGATCGACTCCGATGTCAGGGTGAACGTCGGCAGCTGCGGCAGCGCGGCGTACGGGTCGGGCGCGGTGCTCATGAGCGATCCTCTCGTTACGTGTCGTGTCTTCAGCAGTGCGTCAAGAAGTGTGCCAGCACTTCGGTGCCGAACCTCAGCGCGTCAACGGGTACCCGCTCGTCGACACCATGGAACAACGCGGTGAAATCGAGGTCCGGCGGCAACCGCAGCGGGCTGAAACCGAAACAACGAATACCCAAGCGCGCGAACGACTTTGCGTCAGTGCCACCGGAGAGCATGTAGGGCACCGTGCGGCCATCCGGGTCGAGGGCCAGCACGGCGGCGTTCATGGCGTCCACCAGGTCACCGTCGAAGCTCGTCTCATAGGACGAGAAGTCTTTGATCCACTCCCGTGTGACGTCCGGGCCGAGCAGTTCGTCGACCTCGGCCTCGAACGCCTCCTTACGGCCCGGCAGGATTCGGCAGTCGACCACCGCTTCCGCGACGGCCGGGACGACGTTCGCCTTGTATCCGGCCTTGAGCATCGTCGGGTTCGCGGTGTCGTGCAGCACGGCCTTGAGCATGCGGGCCATCGGGCCGAGCTTTTCGACCGCCCCCGCCAGGTCGCCCGACTCGACGTCGAACGTCAGCCCGGTCTCCTCACTGACGGCCGCCAGGAACTGGGCGACGGTGTCGGTCAGTACGAGGGGAAACTGGTGCCGGCCCAACCGGGCGACCGCCTCGGCGACGGCGGTGACGGCGTTGCGGTCATGCACCATCGATCCGTGTCCGGCCGGGCCGCGGGCAGTCAGCCGCATCCAGGACAAACCCTTCTCGGCGGTCTCGATCAAATAGAGCCGGCGTTCGCCCCCGTCGCGGCGGGGCACGGTCAACGAGAAGCCGCCCACTTCGCCGATCGCTTCCGTGACGCCCTCGAACAGGTCGGGCCGGTTGTCGACCAGCCACCGCGCCCCGAAGGTGCCGCCGTGTTCCTCGTCGGCAACGAAGGCGAACACCAGATCCCGTGGCGGCACGATCCCGGCCTGCTTCAACCGCCGGGCCACCACGATCATCATGCCGACCATGTCCTTCATGTCGACCGCACCGCGGCCCCAGACGAAGCCTTCCTTGACCGCGCCGGAGAACGGGTGCACGCTCCACTCGGCCGGCTCGGCCGGCACCACGTCGAGATGACCATGGATCAGCAATGCGCCGCGCGAGCTGTCGGCGCCCGCGAGGCGGGCGATCACGTTGCCGCGGCCCGGAGCACCCGATTCCACATATTGGGGCGCATACCCGACCTGGGCGAGTTGCTCGGCGACCCACTGCGCGCACTCGGCCTCGCCCCGCGTCGTCTCCGGTTCACCGGTGTTGGTGGTGTCGAATCGGATCAGCCTGCTGACGACCTCGACCACGTCGTCACTCGGGCTGTTCGGGAACTCGGTCTGGGCGGTCACAACCACCTTTCCTACCATTGCCGGGGCCGCCGGGCTCGGTGCTGAGCGGCCCGGCTGGGTTGGGCGCGCGTGAGACAATCCGATAGCCTTAGCTGCCAACCCATGCGGTTGGTTTGTCCGAGTGGCGGAATGGCAGACGCGCTAGCTTGAGGTGCTAGTGCCCTACTAATGGGCGTGGGGGTTCAAGTCCCCCCTCGGACACATCCGGCGACACGACTCAAGTCGGCTGTCGCCTTGACTTGTCGCAGATGGGGATCGTAATCAAGACGCGCGATCATCGACGACAGCACATCGTCGCACGGGGCGGTGATGTGGTCGTCGATGGCGCGCCCGAAGTAACCGTAGGTGAGCGCCACCATCGATCGCCGGAGCCTACGCCCCGCTTGTGTGTCCATTCGGCCAATGGTGCGTCACGCCCGGCTGCACCACCCGCTTTGTCATGCGGTCAGCACTCGTATAGCTCCCTGCAATTGTGCGAGAGATCTTCTATGTCGTCGTCCGAGTTTGCACTGGTGCAGAAGTCGACCTTTTTCTTCCACGACGGCTTATTGCCGGTATATCCAATGCACGCCCAGTGCATTCCAGGCCCTGAGCAGCATTTGCTAGAACCACAAGCGTACCACCCATCGGGACAGCCCGACGCCGCCATAGGAAGGGCCTTCGTCGTCGCGGTTTGAAGGATGGTCGCCGTCGTCGCGGCGGCAAAGGCTTTGGCGAAGAGCGGGAAGAAATCGCGCTGACTGTGCGTGATCATGCCGCCATCTGCAGTGATCGTCGGAGTCTTTATCCAGCCCCGCGCGGTGCGGACAGAGAATGCGGTGAGGTGGGCGAACCAGAGCGCCGTGGGTGCAGCCGCGAAAGTTCCCGTCGCAAGAGCGATCCAGCTTGAGCCGGTCAAGGAGACTGCAATTGCGGCAAAGATCCATGTCCCAAGCGCGGCGAGGAACGATTGACGCATGCACGCGCCACAACGGCCGAGCTTGGCAGCGACCAATTCTACGAATCGCGTCATGATTGATTTTTCCATTCGCAACCCCCGTCGGCTCCGCGTCGCAAGCCCGCCGTGCGAATTACGCAACATAGAAATCCCCCTCATCACTATTGTCGTACGTGTCAACGATCAGACTTTCCTACCCTCGGCGCCCCCACAAGGGTCTTTCGGCCTTGTATGCCTGTATGCCGACTCGAATGAGTCCGCCTGATCTGTCCCCGCCGTCTGAGCCGAGGTCGCAATTGGCTGTGGCCAGCTTGCAGGTAGGGTTGCTATAGGGGTCGAGAAGTGGCTCCTCCGCTGCACGTTCGGCGCACAGCCGACACGAACAACGCTCTCCCCCAATGCAGTACGTCTAGAGCCGGGCGTACCGATAGGCAATTCTCATTCCCCGCGTTGACAGGTCAACCGCATGCATGATGGTGCCCACGTAGGCGTCGAGATCGACCTCGACGCTTTGTGGGCGGCCGTGCCCTGCCCCACGCTGGTCATCGATCGCGAGGGAATCGTGCGGGCGCTGAGCGGGTCGGCCCAGTCCCTGCTGCCGGGAGCGACGCAGGGCGGCCGGATCGACGAGTCCGTTGACTGGCTGGCGCGCGCACATCACCGTCTCGTCCAGCTTGAGCCCGCCGCCGTGGATCGGGACGCGTCCGTCGTCTCGGGAACCGTGGGGAGTCGGAAATTCGACGCGCACGCAGCGGTGCTGCCCAGCGGTGAGGTGGCGTGGTCGCTGGTCGAGGACACCGGCCAGTTGTTGCGGGAGGCGCAAGAAGCGCTGGCGCGCGAGCAGGAACGCACGGCGATCCTGCTCGAGGCGTCTTCGGTGTTGAACGCGTCGCTGAACGTCGACCGCTGCCGGGAAGCGACGGTGCAGATGGCCGCCCGACACCTGTCGGACGCGGCGGTGCTGGTGGCCCCCGCGGGCCGCGGCCGGCGGCTGCCGGTCTTCTACAGCAGCGCGGCCGGGGCCGTTGAGCAATGCAGCGTCGACGCCGACCCAGCGGTGGTGGCGGGTTTGAGCGAGGCTCTGCACGGGTTCCCACCCGTTTCCTCGGGCTGGATCGATCCCGTGACGGTACCCGATTGGCTTGTACCGCAAGATTTCTCGGGCCCGGTGGGGTCCGTGATGATCCTGACGCTGCCCGGGCACGGGGTTTCGGCGGGGGCTCTGGTGTTGCTGCGGCGCACCGACCGGCCGGTGTACAGCGCGGACGAAGAACTCTTCGCCGGCCTGTTCGCCGCGCGTGCCGGGGCGGCGTTGTCCGCCGCACGCCTCTACGCCGAACAGGCCGCCATCACCCGCACCCTGATGCGTGACCTGTTGCCTCCCCCGCTGCACGGGCTGCACGGCATCGAATTCGCCGGCGGCTACCGGGCTTCGAAGGATTACGAGGTCGTCGGCGGCGACTTCTATGACTTCCATCCCGCCGCGCGCCCCGAGGACGAGACGCTGGTGGTGCTGGGCGACGTGTGCGGTAAGGGGCTCGAGGCCGCCGTGATGACCGGCAAGATCCGCAACACACTGCAGGCCCTGACGCCGCTGGCGCAGGACCACGAGGGTGTGCTCACGCTGCTCAACCGCGCCATGTTGTCGTCGGACCACACCCGGTTCGCCACGTTGGTCCTGGCCTCGGTCGCCTACCGGGACGGCCAGGTAGTGCTGCGGTTGACCTGCGCCGGGCATCCGCCGCCGTTTATCGTGCGCGACGACGGGCAGGTGGAAGAGGCCAACACCAAGGGCACGCTGGTCGGCGCGCTGGAGCGCATCACCGTGCAATCGTTTGAGACTTCCCTGGCGCCGGGCGAGACGTGCGTGCTGTACACCGATGGCATCACCGAGGCCCGCGGCGGTCCGCTGGGCGATGACTTCTTCGGTGAGCAGCGCCTGGCGGCCGCACTGACCGGATGTGCCGGAATGCCGGCCGAAGCGGTCGTCGAGCGCGTCCTGATGCTGGCCACGCAATGGGTGGGGCAACGCGTGCACGACGACATCGCGGTCGTGGCGATCACCGCCCCGCAGCGCACCCACCTCAGCGCCGTCGACGGCCACACCCGGGGCAGGTACGTGGCATGAGGTCCTACGACACCGATATGACCGCCCCACGCGCTACCGGTGCCGCCGACGAACTCGCGATCCGCGAGCGGCTCTGGGGGGCCCTCGCGGACCGGGACGAGTACGCGGCGGCAGCCACCGTGTTCGCCGCAATGGATGCGGGCATGACGCCCGAGGACGTGCTGCTGGAGGTGATCGCCCCCGTCCAGCGCAAGGTGGGCGCGGAATGGGCCGCCAACCGCGTCAGCGTCACGCAGGAGCATGCGGCCACGGCCATCAACGACCGCGTCATCGCCGCGCTGGCCCACCACCCCACCAGCAAAGTCCCGGCCCAGGGTGGTCGAGTCACTCTGGCCTGCGTGGACGGTGAGTGGCACGCTTTGCCCGCCCGGCTGCTGGCGGAGGTCCTACGGCTGCGTGGCTGGCAGGTCGACTTCCTCGGGGCGCAGGTCCCGACGCCGCACCTGATCGCCCACCTGCACCAGCACGGACCCGATGTCGTGGCGCTCTCCTGCTCGATCCCCACCCGGCTGCCCAACGCGCACGCCGCGATCATCGCGTGCCAGTCCGCCGGTTTCCCCGTCCTGGCCGGCGGGGCCGCGTTCGGCCGCGACGGCCGTTTCGCCCGGCAGCTGAACGCAGACGCGTGGGCACCCGACGCGCGGACCGCCGACGAACGCCTGCGCCGCGGATTCCCCGCCGTTCGACGCACTTTCAGCCGCCAGCCGGTCAATGACCTGCCGCATCTGGCCGACCAGGAGTACACCATGGTGAGCCGGAGCGCGGGTCAGCTGGTCAAGTCCACCGTCGCCGATTTGGAGGACCGCTTTCCCGCCATGCGCGCCTACTCCACGCCGCAGCGCCGGCACACCGTCGAGGACGTCGCCCACATCGTCGACTTCCTCGCCGTGAGCCTGTACACCGACGACGACGCGCTGTTCGCCGACTTCATCACCTGGACGGCCGACATCCTCGCCGCGCGGGGCGTTCCGGCGGCGTCGCTTCATCCCGCGTTGGATTTGCTGGATGCACAACTCAAGGAGTTCCCCCGCAGTCAGCGCCTGCTGCGCACAGCAAACGATGCCCTCGGCGCCATCGCCGGCCCGGGAGCGTCCCGATGAACCTGTTCCTGAGTGTCGCCGCGACAGGGCGATCGGCCTGCGTGCAGGTCTCCGGCGACCTGGTCTACGAAACCGTCGACGCCATGGTGGACGCCGCCGGTCAACTACTCGCCCGGCAGGCCGCCCTGGCTGACCTGCATCTCGACCTCTCCGGACTCGCATTCTGCGATTCCGCGGGTCTGTCCGCCCTGCTCCTGGTCCATCGCCGCAGCTGTCGGGAGGGCGTGCGTCTGCACCTGGACCACCGACCGGGATTCCTCGATCGCATCCTGGACGTGACCGGTACGTTCGAGCATCTCGTCACCGCGTCCCACTCCGATGTGGGGACGGCGAGCCCGGACCGGCGCGATCAGAACACCCCAGGAGAATCCCGGGTTCGCTGACCGGCGGCCGCCACGAAAGCCCGTAGGGTGGAATGCGACCGATGACACCCAATGGATTCCTCCGGCGCACTGCGACGCGCACGTTCGGCGACCGTCGCGAGGCCGGTCACGCGCTGGCCGAACAGCTGATGTCCTATCGCGACAGGGATGACGTGCTGGTCTTCGGGCTGGCCCGCGGCGGCGTCCCGGTGGCCTGGGAGGTCGCCGCGGCGCTGCACGCACCCCTGGATGTGTTCCTGGTACGCAAGCTCGGGGTGCCGCGCTGGTCGGAGCTCGCGATGGGCGCGGTGGCCAGCGGAGGCGGCGTCGTGATGAACGACGACGTGGTGTCCAGCCTGCGCATATCCGACGAACAGGTGCGCGAGGTGATCGAGAGCGAGACAGCCGAACTCGCCCGCCGCGAGGACGCGTACCGGGGCGGGCGCCCGGCGGCCGACCCGCGCGACAAGGTGGTGATCTTGGTCGACGACGGGATCGCCACCGGCGCCAGCATGCTGGCCGCCGTCCGAGCGGTGCGAGCCGCCGGACCCCGATCGATAATCGTCGCGGTCCCCGTGGGACCGCCGTCGACCTGCCGTGAGCTCGAGCTCGAGGCCGACGAGGTGGTGTGCGTGACGATGCCGCCCGGGTTCGAAGCCGTCGGCCAGGTATACGGCGATTTTCACCAGGTCAGCGACGACGAGGTGCGCGCGGCGCTCGCCACGCCCACCGGCTGAGTACTACTTGGCGGCCTCGTCACCGCGGCCCTCGGCCGGCACCGCCGACTCTTCGGTGGCCTCTGAGTCAGCTTCCCCCGGTTCGTGCGGGGCGTCCTCGGGATAGTCGACCGCCTCGTCGCCGGCCTCGGCCTGAACCTCGTCCTCGTGCTGGGCCGCTCCACCCGCGTCGCGCCGCTGCCGCTCCTGTAGCGCGTCGATGATCAACAGCACCACCCCGAGCACGCTGGCGCCGATGCATACCCAGGCCACCAACTCGTTGCTCGTGACCACGGCGAACACCAACGCGACGAGCCCGACCAGGGCCAGTACCAGCGCAATGATCAGCATCGGTCATCCTCCAAGCGGCGAGCGGGACAGCCAGTTCGTGTGCAGGTCTAGTGTGCCAACCGCGCAGTTCGGCGAGTGTCCGGCACGCCTGTGAGGCTAGTTGTTACCCCGATTGAATTGGTCGAATCCGCCTGCCTCGGCGCTGGAGTCGACGGGCGCCGCGGATCCGCGCTGGCCGAGCTCTTCCAGCTGCGATTCCAGGTAGGTCTTGAGCCGGGTCCGGTACTCGCGTTCAAAGGTGCGCAGCTGCTCGAGGCGGCCTTCCAGGACGGTGCGCTGCTGGTTGATCGTGCCCATGATCTCGGAGTGCTTGCGTTCGGCGTCGGCCTGCAGGGCGTCGGCCTTCTCCTGGGCCTGACGCAGCTGGGTCTCGGAGCGGGTTTGCGCATCCGAGAGCATCGCGTCGGCGCGCTGCCGGGCCTCGGTGACCGTGGTCTCGGCGGTCTGGCGGGCCTCGGTGAGGATCTGGTCCGCGTTGGCGCGGGCGTCGGCCAGCATCTTGTCCGACTCGGCCTTGGCGGTGCTGGTCAGCCGGTCGGCGGTGTCCTGGGCCAGGCTCAACACCCGAGCGGCCTTCATGGCCTGTTCCTCGTTGCTCGCCGCGGGAGCGGCGGGTGCGGCGACCGGTGCCGCCTTGGGCGCCGGCTCCGGCTCGGGAACGGGGATCGCCTGGGTGGGCGCGGCCGCGGGAGCGGCGCTGGCGCCACCGCCGGCAGCAAGCTCCTGGTCCAGTTCCTCGATCCGCTGACGCAGATCGCTGTTCTCTTCGATGAGCCGCGTCAGCTCGGCCTCCACCAGATCGAGGAAGGCGTCGACCTCGTCTTCGTTGTAGCCCCGCTTGCCGATCGGTGGCTTACTGAACGCCACATTGTGGACGTCGGCTGGTGTAAGCGGCATTGTTTCGTCCCCTCAAGTTCCTGTCTAACGTTCTGGAAAGTGTAGAACGCAGTGGTAGCCGTCGCGCAACTGCCGTCCATCCTGTCACACCAGGCGCGACGGTTGCTGTTTAGGCCAATAAATAAGAACCAATTTCAAACACTCAGGGCAATAAAATCCGAAACCTTAGAATTTTTAAATCGCAGGCACCAAACCGAGGCTAAAACGTGGCCGAACCGTCTCCAGGCTGGAAGGCGGCTCCCGCCGACGGCCGGATCGGCTTACGCCGCGGCGCCGAAGGCCAGCTGCATGCCGATGAACGCGACCAGCAGCAACACCATGATCGACAGGTCGAAACGGACCGCCCCGATGGTGAGCTGTGGGATCAGCCGCCGCAACAACTTCACCGGCGGATCCGTGATCGACATGATGATCTCGAGGATCACCACCGTGAAACCGGTGGGATGCCACTCACGGCTGAACGAGCGAATGAACTCGACGACAACCCGGGCGATGAGCAGCAGCCAGAAGATGAACAGCGCAAACCCAAGGATCTGAAAGAACAGCACCAACTGAAGAGCCCCGACCTTACCGATGAGAAGTCAAGCGCCGCGGGCTTTCGCGGCGCCTGCCAGCGTACCGACTCCGGGCCTCGGGCCACATCTCAGCCGGTCCGGCCACCGAAGCGGCGCCGAACCCGGCGCCGCTCAACCGCGGGTTATTGGTAAGCGTAGAAACCGGTTTCGGCGATCCGGCGACGCTCCTCGGGGGACACATCGACGTCCGCGGGCGAGAGCAAGAACACCTTGGTCGCCACCTTGTCGAAGGAGCCACGCAACGCGAAGGCCAAGCCTGCCGCGAAGTCGACCAGCCGCTTCGCGTCGGCGTTGTCCATGGACACCAGGTCCATGATGACCGGGGTGCCGTCGCGGAACCGCTCGCCGATGGTGCGGGCCTCGCTGTAGTCCTTGGGCCGCAGCGTGGTGATCTTCGAGAGCGGGTGGCCCTCTTCGAACATCATCGCCATCCGGCGCGGGTCCATCGCCAGCGCGCCGCGGGTGGAATTGCGCAACCAGGATCCGAAGCGCGGCCTGCCCATCTCGGGCCGCTCGAACTCGCGGGGGTGGACGGCGCCGTAGCGCGGCTCCTCCCCGTAGCCGCCGCGGTAGCCGCTCGGCGGCGGGTAGTCGGCGGGCTCGCGCGGGTCGTCGTAGTCACGCCCCTCGTAGCGGCCGTACCCGTCGTCGAAACGCGGCCGCGGAAAACCGCGGGAGGGCGCGTGGTCGTCGTAATACTCGTCGTCGTAGTCGTCCATCGGGGCCATACCGAAATAGGCCTTGACTTTGTGCAGTGTGCTCATTGCGTTGACCCCTTCTAGCCCCTGATGCTTGGTGTCAGTGATGAAGATGTGACTACAGTGACTTAATACGGTGACGGTAGCGGCCGGGGACCCAATAGCGCGGTACCGACACGCACACACGTCGATCCGTGTTTGACGGCAATTTCGAAATCGTCGGACATGCCGGCGGACAGGCCGACGGCGTTCGGATGGGATTCCAGGATGCGCAGGTGCTCGGTTCGCAGGCGTTCGAAGGCCGCGTCGGGACTCGATCCCAGCGGCGGAATGGCCATCAGACCGGCCAGTTCCAGGCACTTCGCGTCCTCGGTCTGAGCGCACAATTGGTCGACCGCTCCCGGCGCCGAGATGTCGACGCCGCCCCGCGTCTCGTCGCCGTCGAGGCTGACCTGGATGTAGACCCGCATCGGATCGGAGCGGCGGCCCTCGGCCAGGGCCGCCGACACGCCCCGGTCGAGCGCGCTGACGAGGTGGGAGCTGTCCACCGAGTGGGCGGTGTGCGCCCAGCGGGCAACCGACCGGGCTTTGTTTCGCTGAATGTGGCCCACCATGTGCCAGCGCAGGGCCGGTACGTCCGCCCGCGACGAGGCCGCTAAGAGTTTGGTGACTTCGCTCACTTTTGCCGACGCTTCCTGATCCCGCGATTCGCCGACGGCCCGGCAACCCAATCGCGACAAAGTCACGACATCGGTTGCTGGAAAGAATTTGGTAATCGGCAGAAGTTCGATTTCACCGACATTGCGACCCGCCGCTTCCGCGGCCGCCGCAAGGCGCGAACGCACGGCCGCTAATGCGTGGGTCAATTCCGTTTCGCGGTCGCTGTGACTCTCCGGGGCCCCACCCGCCATCGCAGTCACTCCATCCACACCAGCGAGGCCAGCCGCCCGGTTGAGGCGTCCCGGCGGTGACTGAACAACGTCGGGTCGGCCACGGTGCACCGCGGATCGATGTCGATGGCCGTGACACCCAACTGCTTTAGCTGGCAAGCGATTCCGGCCCGAAGGTCGAGTCCGGGGGTGCCCACCGCGGTCGTGGTGCGGCTGCCGGGCAGCGCGGCCTCCACCTCGTCGGCCATGGCGGCGGGCACCTCGTAGTTGCGCCCACTGACCGCCGGTCCCAGCAGGACCGAGATGTCTTCGACGTGCGCACCCAGCCCCAACATCGCCTCCACGGTGCGGGCCACCACCCCGAGCTGGGCGCCGACGCGGCCCGCATGCACCGCTGCGGCCACGCCGGCGCGCGCGTCGCCCAACAGCACCGGCACACAGTCGGCGGTCACCACGGCCAGCGCCAGTCGCGGGGTGCTGGTCACCAACGCGTCGGTGCCGTCGACGGCGCTCCGGGGCCCGTCGACCACCTCGACCCGATCACCGTGGACCTGATTCATCCACACCACGCGGTGGGAACCCAGGCCGATGGCTGCCGCCAGCCGATCTCGGTTGGCAGTCACCGCCGCCGGATCGTCGCCGACGTGGTCGCCCAGGTTGAAGGTGTCGAACGGTGGCCCCGAGACACCGCCCGCGCGGCTGGTGGTCACCCGCCGGATGCGCACGCTCACCTTTTCAGTATCCGGAGTGCACTGCCTGCCGGCGGGCAGCGCCATCCAGCCCCTGATTTTCGTGGCCGGTTTGTCGCGCACTGGCAAGCAAATCGAGACCCTCAGCGACGCATGAACGGCGGCACGTCGACGTCGTCGTCGTCACCGCCGATATTCAGCGTGGCGCCGTTGGTGTGGACCGGCACGCTGACGGCGTCGACGGGTTCGAACAGGGTCGAGGTGAGCTTGCCGGCCTTCGCCGACTCGATCCGATGCGCCCCGCCCTTCTCCGCGGCCGTGCCACCCACCACGGGCTTGCGGCCGGCGCCGGCGGCGTCGAAACCCGCTGCGATGACGGTGACGCGCACCTCGTCACCCAGCGAATCGTCGATGACCGTGCCGAAGATGATGTTGGCGTCCTGGTGGGCGGCGTCCTGCACCAGCGAGGCCGCCTCGTTGATCTCGAACAGGCCGAGGTCACTGCCGCCGGCGATCGACATCAGTACGCCGTGGGCGCCCTCCATCGACGCTTCCAGCAGCGGTGAGTTAATCGCGATCTCGGCCGCCTTGAGCGAGCGTCCTTCGCCGCGCGCGGAGCCAATGCCCATCAGGGCGGTGCCCGCGCCGGACATGATGCCCTTGACGTCGGCGAAGTCGACGTTGATCAGGCCGGGCGTGGTGATCAGGTCGGTGATGCCCTGGACGCCATTGAGCAGCACCTCGTCGGCGCTGCGGAACGCATCCATCAGGGACACGGCGGCGTCGCCCATCTGCAGCAGCCGGTCGTTGGGGATCACGATGAGGGTGTCGCAGCTCTCACGCAACGACGAGATGCCACTCTCGGCCTGGTTGCCCCGCCGCTTGCCCTCGAACGAGAACGGCCGGGTGACCACGCCGACGGTCAACGCGCCCAGCTTTCGCGCGATACTGGCCACGACCGGCGCGCCGCCCGTGCCCGTCCCGCCGCCCTCGCCGGCGGTGACGAACACCATGTCCGCTCCGCGCAGCAGCTCCTCGATCTCGTCCTTGGCGTCCTCGGCGGCCTTGCGGCCGACCTCCGGGTCCGCGCCGGCGCCCAGCCCGCGGGTGGAGTCGCGGCCGACGTCGAGCTTGACGTCGGCATCGCTCATCAACAGCGCCTGCGCGTCGGTGTTGATCGCGATGAACTCCACGCCCTTAAGACCTTGTTCGATCATTCGGTTCACGGCGTTGACGCCGCCGCCACCGATACCCACGACCTTGATGACGGCCAGGTAGTTATGCGGGGGGGTCATCATTCGTTTTCCTCCCTGGTGGGCTCAGTTCTGCGCGACGGGTTTCCTTCCCGAGCGTCCGCGATCCTCCCTGGCAAACCCTCAACCTCAACCATAGAGTTAGAGTTATGTCAAGTAGTTCCGCGCAACCAGAACGGTATGGGTATGGCGCGCCCTAACCCCGCAGGCGCGCCGACGCGCCGCCCGCAAATTTTTTCTGTTACGGCGGTCACACGGGGCGCCGCTACTTCACCGTGGGGAGGTCGGGGCTCGAGACGTCGTAGGTCCGTCCGGGCTGGGTCAGCAGCGCGGCCAGCTTCTCGGCCTTCTCGTCGGTGCGATCGGTCGTCCCCCAGATGACGACGCGACCGTCGCCCAGCGTGAGCGTGATCGAGGCCACCGAGGGGGCCGCGACCCGGCCCACCTGACCCGCGACTTCGGGCCGCAGCGCGGTCAGCACCTGCAACGCGGCCTTGGTCGCCGGGTCGTTCGGGCCGGGGTCGGCGACGTCGAGATACGGCAGCGCCGGCGGCGGCGGCCCGGTCGCGAAATCGACGCCGTCACGGTCGAAGAGGTGCGGACCGTCCGGAAAGTCCTTCACCGCCACCGGAACTCGCTCGACGATGGTGATACGCAGCGCCGACGGATACTGCCGCTGCACCCGCGCGCTGGCCACCCGCCGGATCGCCGCCACCCGGTCGGCGACCTGGTTGGTGTTGATCTGCAGTAGCGGCGTCCCCGGCCGCACCCGCGCCGCGTCCAGCACCTCTTCCCGGGTCACCACCCCGGTGCCGACCACGACGATGTTGCGGGCCGACATCGCGGGCGTGAAGTAGAGGATCAGCGCGAGCCCGATCCCCAGGACGACCAGCAACACCGTCACCAACAGCATCTTCAGGCCACGGACCACGCCCCGCGCGACGGGTTTGGGCTCGTCGACCGTGCGTCCACTAACCCGGCGCTTGGCCTCGCGGCGGGCCTCCTCGATGGCGGTGGCGCGCTCCTGCGCGGCGCGGCGTTCGGCTCGTTCGCGGCGGGCCCGCCGGCGTGGTCCCTCGAATTCGTCCGGGGTGACCGGGGTTTCGGCTCCGGGTCCCCCGACGAACAGCGGCTCGGTGACCTCGTCGCCGGCGGGCTCGCCCACGTGCAGATTGCCCGTGTCCTCGGCGTCGTTCGGCTGGGTCATCGCAACACCCCCGGCCGGCCGGGCGCGCTGCGGTTGTCCCTGTCCCGCAGCGCGGTCACGATCTCCGGCCCGAGCAAGGTCACATCGCCCGCGCCCATGGTGACGATGACGTCGCCGGGGCCGGCCTCCGCGGCCACCTGCTCGGCGACGGCGGAGAAGTTGGGCAGGTAGCGCACCGGCGCGCTGACGTGCTCGGCGACGCTGGCGCCGCTGACACCGGTGAGCGGTTGCTCGCGCGCGCCGTAGACGTCGAGGACGAACACCTCGTCGGCCGCATCGAGTGCGTGACCGAACTCCGCAGCGAATTCCTTTGTGCGCGAATACAAATGGGGCTGAAACACCACCAGGCTGCGACCGCCGCCGCTCTGCTCGAGGACCGTGCGGACCGCCGCCAGCGTGGCGCTGATCTCGGTGGGATGGTGGGCGTAGTCGTCGAAGACGCGCACCGACCCGGCGTTGCCCACGAGTTCGAACCGGCGGCGCACCCCCTCGAATCCGGCCAGCCCGTCGAGCACCGCGTCGACCGGGGCGCCGATCTCGATCGCCGCCAGCAGCGCGCCGAGCGCGTTGAGCGCCATGTGCCGTCCGGGCACCGAAAGCCGCATCACCCGGGGATACTTTTCGCCCGCCAACTGGACGTGCGCGACCGCCTCGGTGCCCTGCTGCTCCCAGGACAACAGGGTGGCGGCGTGGTCCTTTTCCGGCGCGGATCCGTAGCGCAGCACCCGGATTCCCAGCTCGGCGCTGCGCCCCGCCAGCGCGGCAGCGCCCGGGTCGTCGACGCACACCACCAGCGCTCCCCCCGGGGCGAGCCGCTCCACGAAGGCGTCGAACACCCCGACGTAGGCGTCGGGGCTGCCGTAGAAGTCCAGGTGATCGGCCTCGATGTTGGTGACCACCGCGACGTTGGGCGTGTACTCGAGCAGCGAGCCGTCGCTTTCGTCGGCCTCGGCCACGAAGCAGTCGCCGCTGCCGTGATGGGCGTTGGTTCCGGCCTCCCCCATCTCGCCGCCGACCGCGAACGACGGATCACGTCCGCAGTGCTGCAGCGCCACGATCAACATGGACGTCGTCGTGGTCTTGCCATGCGTGCCGGTGACCATCAGCGTCGTGCGCCCGTCCATCAGCCGGGCCAGCACCGCCGGCCGCAGGATCACCGGGATGCCGCGCCGCCGGGCTTCGACGAGCTCGGGGTTGGTCTTCGGGATGGCGGCGTGGGTGGTGATGACCGCGGTCGGGCCGCCTGGCAACAGGTCGAGCGACGACGCGTCGTGGCCGATGCGGATCGACGCGCCCCGGGCCCGCAACGCGTGCACGCCGCGCGACTCCTTGGCGTCCGACCCGGATACCAGCGCGCCGCGGTCCAGCAGGATGCGGGCGATGCCCGACATGCCGGCGCCGCCGATGCCCACCATGTGCACCCGCTGCAGCTCGGGCGGCAGCTGTTCGGCGTTCACCGTCGCCCTCCCGCCGCTGCCTTCCTGGCGATGTCCAGCGCCGCCTGTGCCACCTGGCGCGCCGCGTCGGGGTGCCCCACGCGCGCGGCGGCCGTCGTCATCGCCGCCAACCGCGGCGGGTCGTTGAGCAGCCCGGCCACCTCGCGGGCGACCAGCTCCGGCGTCAAGGCGGCGTCAGCGACCACCATTCCGCCCCCGGCGTTGACCACCGGCAGCGCGTTGAGCCGCTGCTCGCCGTTGCCGATCGGCAGCGGCACATAGATGGCCGGCAGGCCGACCGCCGAGACCTCGGCGACGGTCATGGCCCCCGACCGGCAGATCGCCAGGTCGGCGGCGGCGTAGGCCAGATCCATCCGGTCGAGATAGGGCACCGCCACGTACGGCGGGTCACCGGGTTGGCTCTGTCGCAGCTCGAGGGTGTTTTTCGGTCCGTGCGCGTGCAGTACCGACACGCCCGCGGCGGCCAGGTCGGCGGCGGCCCCGGACACGGCCCGGTTCAGCGACACGGCGCCCTGCGAGCCGCCGAACACCAGCAACACCCGCGCGTCGTCGGCGAAGCCGAAGTGCCTGCGCGCCTCGGCGCGCAGGGCGGCGCGGTCGAGCGAGGTGATGGCCTCCCGCACCGGTATCCCGACCACCTCGGCGCGCGGCAGCCCGCAATCGGGCACCGCGGAGAGCACCCGGTCGGCACGGCGGGCGCCGACCCGGTTAGCCAGCCCGGCGCTGGCGTTGGCTTCGTGGATCAGCACCGGGACGCGGCGCCTGCGGCCGAGACCGCGGGGAATCCCGCGGGCGGCGAGGTACGCCGGTAGCGCCACGTATCCGCCGAAGCCGATGATGACGTCGGCGTCGACCGCCTCGAGCACGGCCCGCACCTCCCGGACCGCGCGCCATACCCGCGGGGGCAACCGGGCCAGGTCGCCGCTGGGCTTGCGCGGTAGCGGCACCGGCGTGATCAGCTCGAGGTGGTAACCGCGCTCGGGCACCAGCCGGGTCTCCAGCCCGCGGTGGGTGCCCAGCGCGGTGATGCGAACCTGCGGATCGAGCGCGCTCAGCGCGTCTGCCACCGCCATCGCGGGCTCCACGTGACCGGCGGTGCCCCCGCCGGCCAGCACCACCGACAGCGGCTTGAGGGGCTTAAGAGCCGACAACGCGGCACCGGCGGGCGGGGGGGTTGCCCCCCCCCCCCCGGCCGGCTTGCTGACCGTGTCGTTCACCCGTAACGCTGACCTTCCAATGCGCGAGCGCGCCGTGCCTGGCGCTGGCCGGCGTACCGCTGGCCAGATCCATGATGCACCGCCCTGCGGGTCGGCCGGGCGGCTGTGCTGGAGAAGGCCGGCCGCAGCGGTTCCTCAGCCTTGCGGGAACGCTTGCGGGCGGGCGCCTGGGCGGCCTTCCGGGTGCCGTTGCGCGAAGGGGCACCCTTGGCCGGTTGCTTGCCGCCGCGCTTGCGGTCGCGGAACGACTCCAGCCGGGTCGGGACGTACGGCTGGGGCAGGGGCAGCCGCAGGAACCGGTTCACCTTGTCGTCCCGGCCGGCGCGCAGCGCGGCCACCGCCTCTGGTTCGTGACGGGCCGCGTTGGCCATGATCCCGATCATGAAAAGCGTTGCCGCCGTGGAGGTTCCGCCCGCAGAGATGAGCGGCAGCTGAATGCCGGTCACCGGCAGGATCCCGATCACGTAACCGATGTTGATGAACGCCTGGCCCAGCACCCACATCGTCGTGGTGGCGGTCAACAGCCGCAGGAACGGGTCGGCCGAGCGCCGGGCGATGCGCATCCCGGTGTAGGCGAACAACCCGAACAGAACGAGCAGGCCGAACGCGCCGACGAAGCCCAGTTCCTCGCCGATGATCGCGAAGATGAAGTCGTTGTGGGCGTTGGGCAGGTAGTTCCACTTGGCCACGCCCTGCCCCAGGCCGTCGCCGAAGATGCCGCCGTGGGCCAGGGCGTACTTCGCCTGGCGGGCCTGGTAGCCGGTGTCCATGGGGTCGTTCTCGGGGTTCATCCAGGACTTCACCCGGTCCGAGCGGTAACCCGCGGACATGGCCAGGATCGCGCCGGCCATGACGACCGCCAGCAGCGAGGTGGCGAAGACGCGCAGCGGCAGCCCGGCGTACCACAGCAGCGCGAGCAGGATGATGCCCAGCGACACCGTCTGCCCGAGGTCGGGCTGGGCCACGATCAGCGCCAGCGCGATGACTGCGGCCGGGACCAGCGGGATCAGCATCTCGCGCAGCGAGGCCCGCTCCAGCCGGCGGGCCGCCAGCAGATGCGCACCCCAGATGGCGAAGGCGATCTTGGCCAGCTCGGACGGCTGCATGGAGAAGCCGGCGATGACGAACCACTTCCGCGACCCGTTGGCCAGGTTTCCGATGCCCGGCACCAGTACGAGCACCAGCAGGATGACGGTGACGACGTACCCGGTGAAGGCGACGCGGCGGATGAACCGCACCGACATGCGCAGCGAGGCGTAGCAGGCGATCAGGCCGATCACCGTCCACAGCACCTGCTTGCCGAAGATCACCCAGGCCGACCCGTCGGCGTCGTAGGACCGCACCCCCGACGCCGACAGCACCATGATCAGGCCGAGCGTGGTCAGCAGCCCGGCCACCGCGATGATCAGGTGGAAGGAGGTCATGGGCCGGCTCAGCCAGGCGCCGAACCGGCCGCGCTCTTCGTTTTTGACCTGCGTTTTCGCGGCCGGCTTGGCCTCCGACGTGCCGGCGGTGCTCACGGGGCCGGTCGCCTCGTCGGCGTCGGCCTCGCCCGGCTCGGCCGCGGCGGTGTCGGCGGTCGCTTCGGTTGCTTTGCCCCGGCCTCTCAGCCGGGCCAGCGGATTACCCACGCCCGCCTACCGGGTGGCCGCGCGGACGGCGGCAGCGAAGGCGTCGCCACGGTCGGCATACCCGCTGAACTGGTCGAACGACGCGCCGGCCGGCGCCAGCAACACCGTGTCGCCGGGCCGGGCCAGGTCGCGGGCCGCGGCCACCGCCGCGGTCATGACGGAAGTGCCGAGATCCCCGCCCGAATGTTTCACTTCTGTCACATCTGCACCAACAACCACAGCCGTCGCATTCATATCAGCATCCTCGCCTGTCACAACCTGGACGACGGGCACATCCGGCGCGTGTCGCGATAACGCCTCTGCAACCTCTTCGCGATCTCGGCCGATGAGCACCGCGCCGACCAGCCGGGGGGCCATTTTGGCGACCTCGGCGTCCACCGAAGCGCCCTTGAGCAAACCGCCGGCCACCCACACCACGCGGGGGTAGGCCAGCACGGACGCCTCGGCGGCGTGCGGGTTGGTGGCCTTCGAGTCGTCGACGTAGGTGATCCCGTCGGCGACCGCGACCACCTCGGCCCGGTGCCGGCCCACCCGGAAGGACGCGATCGCGTCGGCGATCGCCCCGGCCGGCACACCGACGCTGCGCGCCAGCGCCGCCGCGGCGAGCGCGTCCAGGATGCCGACGGGCCCCGGCACCGGGATCGTTTCGACGGGCAGCAGCGCGAGGTCGTCGGCGAAGGCGCGGTCGATGAGTTGGCCGTCGCGCACGCCCAGTTCGCCCGTCGCCGGCTCGCCGAGCCGGAAGCCGACGCGCACCGGGGCCGCGGCGGTGTCGAGCAACGCGGCCGCCCGGGCGTCGTCGAGTCCCACGACCGCCACCCGGCCGTCGAGCACCCGCGCCTTGGCCGCCGCGTACTCAGCCATGGTGGAGTGCCAATCCAGGTGGTCTTCGGCGATGTTGAGGACGACGCCCGCCTCGGGCCGCACCGAGGGCGCCCAGTGCAGCTGGAAGCTGGACAGCTCGACGGCCAGCAGGTCGGCGGGCGCGTCGAGGACATCGAGGACCGGATCGCCGATATTGCCGCACAACAGGCTGCTCCGGCCCGCGGCGCTCAACATCGCGTGCAACATCGACGTCGTGGTGGTCTTGCCGTTCGTGCCGGTCACCACGAGCCAGCGCCGCGGGGGCCCGTACTGGCCCGCCGCGTCGAGCCGCCAGGCCAATTCCACGTCGCCCCAGACCGGCACGCCCGCCGCCGCGGCGGCGACCAGCAGCGGTGTGTCCGGCCGAAATCCCGGGCTGGTGACCACCAGCGCGTACTTCGCAACGCGCTGCGTGGCCGCCGGCGTGGTCACGGTCGCCACGCCGGCTTCGGCGTAGCGCCGCAGCGTGGCGGGGTCGTCGTCGCACAGGGTCGGCGCCGCGCCGAACCGGGCCAGGGCCGCCAGCACCGCCTTGCCGGTGACGCCGCCGCCGGCCACCAGCACGGGTGCGCCCGGCACCAAGGGCTCGAGCCCGGGCACGTCAGGCACCGATCGCGCCCAGCCACTCACCGTAGAAAAGGGCCACGCCCAGACCGCAGGTGATCGCCGTGAGCAGCCAGAAGCGGATGATCACCGTGGTTTCGGCCCAGCCGGCCAACTCGAAGTGGTGGTGGAAGGGCGCCATCCGGAACACCCGGCGCCCGGTGGTGCGGAAGGCCAGGATCTGCAGCACCACCGAAGTGACCTCGGCGACGAACAGCGACCCCAGCACGACGGCGAGGATCTCGGTGCGGCTGGTCACCG
Source organism: Mycobacterium sp. 852014-50255_SCH5639931 (assembly GCF_001665605.1). Classification (GTDB taxonomy): domain Bacteria; phylum Actinomycetota; class Actinomycetes; order Mycobacteriales; family Mycobacteriaceae; genus Mycobacterium; species Mycobacterium paraffinicum. Next base: position 39,955 of record NZ_LZSV01000023.1, on the reverse strand, counting down.
ACAGGCCCGCGATGATGCCGCCCAGCGCCAGTGATCCGGTATCCCCCATGAAAATCTTTGCCGGAGCGGCATTCCACCACAAAAAGCCGATGCAGGCGCCCGCGGTGGCGGCCGCGACGAGCGCCAGGTCCAGCGGGTCACGCACGTTGTAGCAGCCCAGGCCCGGCGCGGTGACGCAGGCGTTGCGGTACTGCCAGAAGGTGATCAACACGTAGGCGGCGGTAACCATCGCCATGCACCCCGCGGCCAGCCCGTCGAGGCCGTCGGTGAAGTTGACCGCGTTGGACCAGGCGCTGACGACCACCACGCAGAACAACACGAACAGCCCCGGAGCCAAAGTGACCGTGGCGATCTCGCGCACGTAGGACAGGTCCGAGCTGGCCGGTGTCAACCCGCTGCCATTGCGGAACCGCAACACCAGCACCCCGAACAGCACCGCGGCGGCTACCTGCCCGACGATCTTGGCCGTCTTGTTCAGCCCGAGATTGCGCGACCGGCGAACCTTGATCAGGTCGTCGAGGAAGCCGACGCCACCGAGCACGGTCGCCAGGCCCAGCACCAGGAGACCCGACGCGGTAACGCCCTCGCCGTCGAAGGCCAGCCCGGCCAGGTGCGTCCCGAGGTATCCCGCCCAGATGCCGGCCAGGATCGCCACCCCTCCCATCGACGGCGTGCCGCGCTTGGCGTGATGGCTGGGCGGGCCGTCCTCACGGGTGTGATGGCCGAAGCCCTGCCGGGTGAACAACCGAATCAGCGCCGGCGTCAACAGGATTGACACGGCGAGCGCGACGGCCACCGCGATCAGGATCTGCCTCACGCGCCCGTCCCGCTCTCGGTGTCTTCTGCGGCCAGCGCGTCGGCCAGTGCGCCCAGCCCGGCCGCGTTGGAGGCCTTGACCAGGATCACGTCGCCGGGCCGGACTTCGGCCCGCAGCAACGCGAGGGCGGCGTCGGCATCGGCCACGTTGACGGCCCCCCGATCACCGGAAGCTCCCCACGAGCCCTCCATGACCGCTCCGTGGTGCATGGCGCTCATCGACCTCCCACTTCCCACGACGACAAGTCGAGACACATCTAAGCGCACGGCCATCCGGCCGATGCGATCGTGTTCGGCCACCGCATCCTCGCCGAGCTCGGCCATTTCGCCCAGCACCGCCCAGCTCCTGCGCTTTTCGTCGGCGCCGTGGGCGATCCAGGCCAGCGCCTGCAGTCCGGCGCGCATCGAGTCTGGGTTGGCGTTGTAGGCGTCGTCGATCACCGTGACCCCGTCCGCGCGGGTGGTCACGTGCATCCGGTGCCGCGACACCGGCCCGGCGTGCGCCAGCGCGGCGGCGACCTGCTCGACGGTGGCGCCGCATTGCAGCGCGACGGCGGCGGCGCACAGCGCGTTGGCGACCTGATGGTCGCCGTACACGCCCAGCCGCACCTCGACCGCGCTGTCCATCGCGTGCAGGGTAAAGCGGGGCCTGGCCAGTTCGTCCAGCGACACTCCGTCGGCCCAGACGTCGCTGGGACCGGAATCGGTGCGGCTGGACCGGCTGACCCGCACCACCCGCGCCTCGGTGACGTCGGCCATCGCCGCCACAATCGGGTCGTCGGCGTTGAGGATGACCACTCCGGATGACGGAACAGATTGGGGCAGTTCGGATTTGGTACGCGCGATGGCTTCCCGGGAGCCGAACTCGCCGAGGTGGGCGGTCCCGACGTTGAGGACCACCCCGATCGTCGGCGGGGCGATCTCGGCCAGCGCGGCGATATTGCCGGGATGGCGGGCCGACATCTCGAGCACCAGGTAGTCGGTGCTGCGCGTCGCGCGCAACACCGTCCAGGGGTGTCCCAGCTCGTTGTTGAACGACCCGGGCGGCGCGACCACCTCGCCCAGCGGCTCTAGCACGGCGGCCACCAGGTCTTTGGTCGACGTCTTACCCGACGAGCCGGTGATTCCGACGATGGTCAGCCCGCCCGCCACCAGCTCCGCGGCCACGGCCCTGGCCAGCTTGGCCAGCGCGGCCAGCACCGCCGCGCCCGAGCCGTCGGTGTCGTGTTCGAGCACCCCGGCCAGGCCGCCGTCGGCGCGGCGGGCCGTCGGTGCCGGAGGCACGACGATGGCGGGCACCCCCACCGGCCGGGCCGCCAGGACGGCGACCGCGCCGGCCGCCGCCGCCGCGCCCGCGTAGTCATGCCCGTCGGCATGGGCCCCCGGCAGCGCGAGGAACAGGCCGCCGGGACCGACTGCGCGCGAGTCGAATTCGACGGTGCCGGTGACGCGGAGCCCGGCGGCGGCCTGCGGCGAGATGTCGGCCAGCGTGCCGCCGACGATGTCGGCGATCTGCGCGACGGTCAGGTCGATCATCGCCGCGCCTTCAGCGCTCGTTCCAGCTCCACCCGGTCGTCGAAGGGGCGGACCTCCCCCGCCGCGCGCTGGCCCGTTTCGTGGCCTTTGCCCGCCACCAGGACCACGTCGCCCGGCCCGGCCCAGGCCACCGCGTGTTCGATCGCCGCCCGCCGGTCGCCGATCTCGACCACCTCGGCCGCACCGCCGCTGGCGGCCGCCCCGGCCAGGATCTCGCGGCGGATGGCGGCGGGGTCCTCGCCGCGCGGGTTGTCGTCGGTGACGACGACCAGGTCGGCCAGCTCGGCCGCCGTCGCGCCCATCGGCGCCCGCTTGCCCGGGTCGCGCTCGCCGCCGGCGCCGAACACCACCGCCAGCCGGCGCCCCGGACGCGCCAGGGTGGTCAGCACCGCCCGCAACGCGCCCGGCTTGTGTGCGTAGTCGACCAGCGCGAGGAAATCCTGGCCGCAGTCGATGTCTTGCATCCGGCCGGGCACCCGGGTCTCGAGCAGCCCCGGCGCCGCCTGCTCCGGAGACACGCCCACCGCATCCAAAATCGCCAGCGCGACAAGGCAATTGGCGATGTTGTAATGCCCCGGTAGCCGGATGCCGACCCGATGGCGCACGCCGGCGGGGTCGATTGCGGTGAACTGCTGTCCCCCGCCGCCCAGCGGGGTCACGTCCATGGCGCGCCAATGCGCGGGCTGGTCGCCGGTGCTGACGGTGATCGCGTCGCCGGCCCGGGCGGCCATGGCGCGCCCGGCGTCGTCGTCGATGCAGACCACAACCCGGCGGGCCCGCAGCGGCGAGGCCGGATCGAACAGCTTCGCCTTGGCCTCGAAGTAGTCCGCCATGGTGGGGTGAAAGTCGAGGTGGTCGCGGGACAGGTTGGTGAAGGCGCCCACCGCGAACCCGGTGCCGTCCACGCGGCCCAGCGCCAGCGCGTGGCTGGACACCTCCATGACGACGGTGTCCACCCCGCGCTCGGCCATCGCCGCGAACATGGCCTGCAGCGCGGGGGCCTCCGGGGTGGTCAGCGCGCTCGGAACGTCCGCGCCGGCGATGCGGATGCCGACCGTGCCGATCAGCCCGGCCGTCCGGCCGGCGGCGCGCAGCCCGGATTCGACCAGATACGTCGTGGTGGTCTTGCCGGAGGTTCCGGTGATCCCGACCACCGTCGTCCGCTCCGACGGGTGCCCGTACACCGTGGCGGCCAGAGCGCCGAGCACGTTGCGGGGCGCCGGGTGCACCAGCGTCGGGACGGCCGATGCCGACGCACCCATCTCCGCCACCCCGGCGGCGTCGGTGAGGACCGCGACGGCGCCGTGCTCGATCGCCTCGGCCGCGTAGCGGGCCCCGTGCGTCGACGCGCCGGTCAGCGCGGCGAACAGGTCACCGGGCCGCACGTCCTGGGCACGCAGCGTGACGCCGGTGACCGCGACGTCGGGCACCACCGCGCCGTGGTCGGCGAGCACCGCCCCGACCTGTGCCGCCAGTGCGGGCAGGCGCGTGCCAGCACCGGCGCTGGGCCGCAGCCCCGTGGGCATCGGCACCACCTGTTCACACCTCCCTGCAGACCCGCGTGATCCCCATGATCGGCCATGACACCCTACCTAGGCGCATCGGCCATGAGGCGTTCCCGCCGTGCGGGGAGGTGACGTGGGTGCCTGGCGGCGACCCGCAGCGCCCGGCATACGCCGCGCTCGCGATCGCCGCTAGGTTGCCTGGCGGCGACCCGCAGCGCCCGGCATACGCCGCGCTCGCGATCGCCGCTAGGTGGCCTGCAGTGTCAGCGGCGGACCGGGGTCGGGCGACAGCGGCACGTTCTCGCGCTGCATGAGCCAGCCGGCGATGTTGTGGAACAGCGGGGCCGCCGAGTGGCCCGGCGTACCGTCCGCGTTGCGATCCGGGTTGTCCATCATGATGCCGATGACGTAACGCGGGTTGTCGACGGTGGCCATGCCGGCGAAGGTGATCCAGTAGACGTTGTCGAAGTAGCAGCCGCAGGCCGGGTTGATCTGCTGCGCGGTACCCGTCTTGCCGGCCATCTGGTAGCCCGTCACCGCGGCGGCCGACCCGGTGCCCTGCTGGTAACCCATCGGGTCGCGTTGCACGACGGCGCGCAGCATGTTGCGGACGGTCTGGGCCGTCTGCGCCGAGACCACCCGCACGCCGTCGGGACGCGGTTCTTCCGTCCGGGTGCCGTCGGGCGCGATGGTGGCCTTGACGATCCGCGGCGGTATCCGCACCCCGTCATTGGCGATGGTCTGATACATGCCGGCCATCTGCAACAGCGTCATCGAAAGGCCCTGCCCGATAGGCAGGTTCGAGAAGGTGCTGCCCGACCACTGGTCGATGGGCGGCACCAGCCCGGCGCTCTCACCGGGCAGGCCCACGTTGGTGCGTTGCCCGAGACCGAATTTGCGGACCATGTCGTAAAAGCGTTCCGGTCCGACGCGCTGCGCGAGCATCAAAGTGCCGACGTTGGAGGACTTTCCGAACACGCCGGTGGTTGTGTAGGGCATCACGCCGTGGTCCCACGCGTCGTGGATGGGCACCCCGCCCATCTGGATCGACCCGGGCACCTGCAGCACCTCATCGGGATTGGACAGGCCGTACTCGATCACCGACGACGCGGTGATGACCTTGTTCACCGAGCCCGGCTCGAACGGCGAGGACACCGCCAGGTTGCCCAGCTGCTTGTCACCCTGGCGCCCGATGTCCTGCGACGGGTCAAAAGTGTTGTCGTTGGCCATGGCAAGCACTTCGCCGGTCTTCGAGTCCAGCACGACCGCCGAGACATTGTGCGCGCCAGAGAGATTCTTCGCCTGCTGGACCTGCTGCTGGACGTAGAACTGGACGTCGTCGTCGAGGGTCAGCTGCACCATCGAACCGTTTACCGCCCGGTGCCGGTTGCGGTAACTGCCGGGGATGACGACGCCGTCGGATCCCCGGTCATAGGTGACCGAGCCGTCGGTTCCGGACAGCACCGAGTCCAGGGACTCCTCCAGACCGAGCAGCCCGTGCCCGTCCCAGTCGATGCCGCCGACGATGTTGGCCGCCAACGACCCGCCCGGATACTGGCGCAGATCCTGTCGCTCCGAACCGACTTCGGGGTACTTGTCGGAGATCGCGCTGGCGACGGCCGGATCGACGGCGCGCGCCAGGTAGACGAAGTTCTCGTCGCTTTGCAGCTTCTTCAGCACGGTCGCGGAGTCCGGCTTGTTGCCCAGCCGGGTGGAGACCTCCTTGGCGATATCCCGCAGGCGCTGCTGAGGATCGGGGGCCACCGAGTTCTTGTTCTTGGCCTCTTCCAGTTGCTTGCGAATCCTCTTGGGCTGGAACGTCAACGCGCGCGATTCGGTGGTGAACGCCAGCTGATCCTTGTTGCGGTCGACGATGCTGCCGCGCACCGCCTTTTCGACGTCGGTGACCTTGAGCTGGCCCGCGGCCTGGGCGCGCAGCGCCGGCGCGTTGGTCACCTGCAGGACGAACAACTGGACCGCGGCCACCACGATCAAGGCCCCGATGGCGGCGTTCCCGGCCCGATGCCGGAAGACGAACGACGCGCCGCGGGTGCCCGCCTGCACCAGCCGGGTGCGCCGCTCCCGCGCCGAGTGCCCGGTGGCGGCGGCGTCCGGCCGGTCGGCCGGGCGCGCCTTCTTGGCGTCCTTGGCTTCCTTGGCCTTCCGGAACCGCTTCGGCTCCCGGACGTCCTCGGCTTGCTGCTTCGCACGCCGCTTGGGCTGGCGAACCCCCTTGGCTTCCTGCGCCTTACGGGGACCGCGCGTCGGCTGCGACCGACGGTTGCGCGAGGAGTCGCCGCGGCTCACCGGGGCGCACCTGGCGTCGCGACGGGGCCCGGCGCCACGGGCTGCGGCCCGAGCACCGGAGCGAGGGGGACCACGGGAGCCGCGGGGGCCGGCCCGCGCTGCACCGGAACCGGCACCTCCGCGGGTAGCGGCGCGGGCAGCTGCCCGGGCGGTGGAATGGGCAAGCCGCCCAACGGGATCGCCACCTCGGCGGGCGCCGGAGCGAGCGCGGGTCCCGCCGGCGCGGGCAGCCCCGGCACCGGCACACCCGGCGCCGGCAGCACCGGGGCCTGCCCGGTGACCGGCGCAACCGGCGCACCCGGCGCAGCCGGCAGTTGAGGCCCGGCCTGTGCCAGGTGCTGGCCGCCCAGTGTCGACGCCCCGTCCGGTGCGCGTAGCAGCGCCTCGGGCCCGGACCCCGCCGGTGCGGGCGGCGCCGCGGGGTCGGGCTGCAGCCGGACCGGGACCTCCGCGGCGGGCGCCGGCGGCGCCGGGGGCAGCGGCGGGCCCTGGTCGGGGAGCTTGCTGTTCAACGGCGGCGGCGGCACCCCGTCAGCCGGCTTGGGCGTCCCGACCACCACCCAGTTGCCGGACGGGTCCTGGACCAGATGCGCGGTGTCTCGCGTCGGGATCATGCCCTGTTTGCGGGCCGCCTCCGCCAGTGCCGGGGCGGATTCCGCCTCGCGCACATCGCGTTCCAGCGCCTCCTTCTGCTGTTGCAGCAGCCGGGTCTTCTCCCGGGCGTGACTCAACTTGTAGGAGCGCTCGGCGGAGTCCGTGGACAACCACAGCGTGAGGCCCAGCCCCAGGCCGAGCGCACCGATGACCAAGACGACGAACGGAACCTTGCTTGCCAGGGTTCGGGGCCGCAGGTCGATCGCGGCCAGCCGGGCCGCCAAACGTTCGCTCAGCCGAGGACGAACGACCCTGGGCGATTTGGCTTTCCGCGCCTTGGCTCGGGCCTTGGCCTGGCTCGTGCTCTTGGGCCGCGCCGGCCGCTCGACCGGCCGGGCGATCGGGCTGGTATGCGGTCCGGACTTGGGCGCGCGGCTCTCACGGGTGGGCGCGGAGGTGCGTCCAGGCCGGGGGCGGCGCGTCGGACCGGGATCGGCCGCCGAACGCCGGCTCCGCCGGGCGGAACCGTCGCGTCCGCCGCGGCGATTCGGCGTCTCGCGCTTTGCTTTCATGCGTCGCCCTTTCCGGTTGACTGCTTGACTCGTTGCACGGCTCGCAGCCGCACGGCGGCGCTGCGCGGATTGCGTTCGACCTCGTCGGCGTCCGCACGTTCGGCGCCATGCGTCAGCGACCGGAATCGCGGCTCGTGGCCGGGAAGCTCGACCGGCAGATCCACCGGCGTGCGGGAGGCCACCGCGTCGGCGAACAACCGTTTGACGATCCGGTCTTCCAGCGATTGGTAGGCCAGCACCACCATGCGCCCGCCGACGGTGAGCGCGTCCAACCCGGCCGGAATCGCGCTGCGCAACGAGTTCAGTTCGTCGTTGACGGCGATCCGCAGGGCCTGGAAGGTCCGTTTGGCGGGATGCCCACCGGTGCGCCGGGCCGGGGCCGGGATCGCTTGATAGAGCAGGGCTACCAATTCCGCGGTCGAGGTGAAGGGGGCGCGGGCGCGGCGGCGCACGATCTGTGCCGCGATCCGGCGCGCGAATCGCTCCTCGCCGTAGCGGTGCAGGATGTCCGCCAGGGCGGCTTCGTCGTAAGTGTTGACGATGTCGGCCGCCGTCAACGGCGACTCCGGATCCATCCGCATGTCCAGCGGCGCGTCCTGGGCGTAGGCGAAGCCGCGCTCGGTTCGGTCGAGCTGCATGGATGACACGCCCAGGTCGAATAGCATCCCGTCGACCGATCCGGCTGTGGCGTAACCGGATTCGGTCAGTGCCGCGGCGAGGCCGTCGTAGCGGGTGTGCACCAGCGTGACCCGGTCGGCGAATCGCGCCAGCCGGGCCCGGGCGATGTCCAGCGCGCTGGGATCGCGGTCGAGTCCGATCAGCCGCAGCCCCGGCAGGTCGGTGAGGAACCGTTCGGCATGTCCGCCCGCGCCGAGGGTGGCGTCGAGAAGGACTGCGCCCGAACCGTCGGCGTCGTGACGGGTCAGCGCGGGAGTGAGCAGCTCGACGCAGCGATGCAGCAGGACGGGCACATGCCCGAAGTCCGGTGAATCTTCAACCACCGCAACACCTCCCCGGGTCGGGCGAGATGCCCCTGCATCGAGGTCCCTGTCCGAAGGCACGAACCTGGCGTTGGGGAAGTACGCCAGGGTCGGTTCGGGCAGAGGCCACGTTGCACGGGCATGCGCCTCAGATGATGTCGCCGAGTGCTTCATCGCTGGCCGCGGAGAAGTTCTCTTCGTGGGTCTGCTGGTAGTCCTGCCAGGCTTGCGCGTCCCAGATCTCGAGGTAATCGACCGCTCCGATCACCACGCAATCCTTGGAGAGGTTCGCGTAGCGACGGTGGTCGGCCGACAGCGTGATGCGCCCCTGCGCGTCGGGATGCTGCTCGTCGGTGCCGGCGGCGAGGTTGCGCAGGAAGGCCCGGGCGTCGGGGTTGCTCCGCGAGGCCTTGCTCGCCCGGCGTGCGAGCTGCTCGAATTCGCCCCGCGGGTAGACGGCGAGGCTGTGGTCTTGGCTCTTGGTGACCATCAACCCCCCTGCCAGCGCGTCACGGAATTTGGCGGGCAACGTCAGCCGCCCCTTGTCGTCGAGTTTGGGCGTGTAGGTGCCGAGAAACACCAGCTCACCTCCCCCTCGGGGTCACCCAAACACTGCAGCCACCATACCCCACAATCCCCCACTTCGCCCCATTGTTGAAGTGTCGTGGCGGACTTTTCCAGGCTATCCGCCACTCCCAGCTGCGCATGCCGTCATCTGGTGGCCTAGGGAGTCACGCCCGGCTCCGCGGCGGGTGGTACAAAACGGCACGTCAGAGCGGCGTGAAGGCACGGGTGGGGCCTAGTGGGGGGACTGCGTGGGGGCCGGTGGGGCCCACAACCTGGGCCGAAGCTCGGTTAGGGCTCGATCCGGCGTCAAAACGGCATCGGCGGCCCGCCGATCACCGGTCAGCCCGGGTGCGTCTGTGACCATGGCGGCGCGGCCGGTGCGGCAGCAGAAATGCAAAAGAAAGGGGCAGCCGATGGCTACCCCTTATGCGTCGGCGATGCCGCTAGTCGTCGAAGCGACGGCGGAACCGGTCTTCCATCCGACTGGTGAACGAGCCACCACCGCCCTTGTTACGGCGCTGGCGGAGCGACCCGGGCGCCGATCCGGGGTGGTCGGCCCGGCCGGACAACCGCGGGCCGGTGATGGCGAATACCACTCCGCCGAACATCACGATGAACCCGAAAACACTGAGAATCGGGAAGTTTCCGATCATGGTGGCCTTGAACGCCACCCCCGAAACCAGCATCGCCAGACCGATGACGAACAACGCCGCGCCCTGCAGGCGCCGGCGCGCGGTGGGTGCACGGAACCCTCCGCCGCGGACGCTCGACGCGAATTTGGGGTCTTCGGCGTAGAGAGCGCTCTCGATCTGATCGAGCATCCGCTGCTCATGATCGGAGAGTGGCATTCGTCCCTCCTTGCCGACAGTCTGACGCGTAACTATCGATAGCACGCGGATGCCCGTTGTGGGGGCAACTAATTGAAATGATACGAGGTCAATCTGCGCCTTACCACTGGTTCGGTGGCGATTCTATCCTGGCCGGTGCTCGGCACCCGCGGGAACCGGAACGGCCGTGCGCTACAACCGGCTTCCCCACCCGCGGTCGCCCGTGGGTTCGTTGCCGCGGCCGCTCGCCGAACAACCTCCCCCGGGTCCGATAATGGCGATGACGGCCCGGGCCGAGCGGCCACACGAAGCCGAAGCGCCGGAGCACACGATGAGGAGGAAACCGCAACTTGGCGATATTCCTCATCGATCTGCCGCCCACCGATATGGAGCGCCGCCTCGGTGACGCCCTGAAGGTGTACGTCGACGCGATGCGGTACCCGCGGGGCACCGAAAACCAGCGCGCGGCCATGTGGCTCGAGCACATCCGCCGGCGCGGGTGGCAAGGGGTGGGCGTCGTGGATGCCGAGGTGGGCGACGACGCGGACGCCCCGATCCCGCAGGCGGCCGAACTGAGCAATGCACCGTTGCTCGGCGTGGCGTACGGCTACCCGGGGGCGCCCGGGCAGTGGTGGCAGCAGCAGGTCGTCCTCGGCCTGCAACGCGGCGGCCTGCCGCCCCAGCAGATCGCCGGCCTGATGAGCAGCTACTTCGAGTTGACCGAGCTGCACATCCATCCCCGCGCGCAGGGTCGCGGGCTCGGCGAGGCGCTGGCCCGGCGGCTCCTGGCCGGCCGGGCCGAAGAGAATGTCCTGCTGTCCACGCCGGAGACCAACGGTGAGCCGAACCGGGCCTGGCGGTTGTACCGGCGGCTGGGCTTCACCGACGTCATCCGCGGCTATCACTTCGCAGGGGATCCACGGGCATTCGCGATCCTGGGCCGCAAGCTGCCGCTGTGACCGCCGGCTCGAGGGCGCGCCCGGGCGAACGCGCGAAAGCGGCACGCCCGATCTGGCACGATGACCTGGTGCGCGCCAGCCATGCCCCGCCCCGAACCCGTGGATTCACCGCTCGGCGGCGCCGCTTCGTGGCCATCGGGATGCTGCTCATGCTGGTGCCGCTGGCCACCGGGTGCCTGCGGGTCAGGGCGTCGCTCACCATCTCACCCGATGACCTGGTGTCCGGCGAGATCGTCGCCGCCGCGAAACCCAAGACGCCCAAGGACACCGGCCCCCAGCTCGACAGCAACAACCTGCCGTTCAGCCAGAAGGTGGCGGTGTCGAACTACGACAGCGACGGTTACGTGGGTTCGCAAGCGGTGTTCTCCGACCTGACCTTCGCCGAGTTGCCGCAGCTGGCCAACATGAACTCCGACGCGCAGGGCGTGAACCTCACCCTGCGCCGGAACGGCAACCTGGTGATCCTCGAAGGCCGAGCGGACCTGACCTCCCTGACCGATCCCGAAGCCGATGTCGAACTGACCGTCGCCTTTCCGGGCGTGGTGACCTCCACCAACGGCGACCGGGTCGAATCCACGGTGGTCTCCTGGAAGCTCAAACCGGGCGTGGTGAGCACCATGACCGCCCAGGCCCGTTACACCGACCCGAACACGCGGTCCCTGACCGGGGCGGGCGTGTGGCTGGGCATCGCGTCCTTCGCGGCGGCCGGCGTGGTCGCGCTGCTGGCCTGGATGAACCGCGACCGTTCGCCGCGGTTGACCGCGCCGCGCGACCAGCCGCCGAGCTAGAGCCGCCGGGCCGGTGACCAGTACGCCAGCATCTCTGCGAACGTCTGGAAGGCGGGCCCCGACACCCCGTAGGTCGCCTCGAGGTGGATGCTCAGCGGGAAGCCCAGCTCAGCTACCCCGTCGATCACGCGCTTGTACAGGTCGACCATGAGCTGGCGCTTCTGGGGCGGTTCGCTGCCGGCCAACCGCTTGACGAACTCCTGCTCGTCGGCGACCACCTGGTTACCCGGGTCCTGAATCAGCCAGTTGATCAGGCCGACCCGGCTCTCCATCTTCGGGACGAAGCCGAACGACAGCAGGATTTCCGGCCGGTGATCGGTGTTCTTGGCGAATTCGCGCAGAAATCCCACGATCGCGTCGGAGTACAACAGCTGGGTCATGCCGTAGGTCGCGCCCTGGTCACACTTGAAGTTGAACCGGCCGTGCTCCCCTTCGCGGGTGGGAATCAGGATTACGCCGCGGTTGGGCACCAGCTCGCGATAGATCGACAAGGCGTCGGTGGGCGCGACGCCGGAGCCTTCCCCGTCGTTCATGGTGCGCGGGACGCCTACGAAGACCACGCCCTCCATCCCGGCCGCGCGCAGATCGGTCAGCCGCCGGCGCAGCGTCGGCTCGTCGGAGAAGGCGGTGACTTGGGTGCACAGGCCGTGGATTCCCGGCAGCTCGGGCTTGACGATCGACCAGAAGTCCAGCACGTCCAGCTTCGGTTTCATCGTGATGGGACGGTCGTCGTCCTCGGCGATGATTCCCGGGATCATCACGTGCCGGAGCCGGCCGTCCAGACCGGATTCGGCCGAGTACTGCACCACCTTTCGCGCGTCTTCGAGTGCCCGCTCCCGGCCTTCATCGGCGTTGGGCGGCACCAGCTCGAGCGCAATGGTGTTGAGTGTCACGCGGCTTCTCTCCATCCGACGAATGCTTGGGGCATCACCCGGCCGCACACCAGCGGGCGGCCCCGACACCCCAGCCAGCATAGGCGTGGGGTGCCCACCCGCTTTCGGGGGAATAGTGAGCCAGTCGAAGCAACCGCGGTCCCCCATCCACGCCAGGTTGGAAGGATCTCCGATGCCGCGCCGAATACACTGGTCGGGCCTGCCACACGCAGACACGTCGAGGGAGAAAGGGGCGCCGCGCTGAGCCTGAAAGCTTCAGAAGCAGCGGCAACCGTCGAGTTGACCGGCGCCATCACCGATCGACTGCGGCAGTATTTGCACGACCGGCGCGCCGACACCGCCTACATCGGCGGCGACTACGAAGACCTCGTCGCCGCGCTCGAAGCCTTCGTGCTCAACGGGGGCAAGCGGCTGCGGCCAGCCTTCGCCTACTGGGGCTGGCGCGCCGTAGCGACCGGGGAACCCGATTCCGAAGCGCTGCTGCTGTTTTCCGCGCTGGAGCTGCTGCACGCCTGCGCGCTGGTCCATGACGATGTGATCGACGACTCCTCCACCCGCCGCGGCCGGCCGACCGCCCATGTCCAGTTCGCGGAGTTGCATCGCGATCGGCAGTGGCGCGGCTCCTCGGACCGGTTCGGCATGTCGGCCGCCATCCTGCTCGGGGACCTCGCGCTGTCCTGGGCCGACGACATCGTTTTTCGCGTGGGCCTGTCACCCGAGGCCGCGCGGCGCGTCCAGCGGGTGTGGGCCGAAATCCGCACCGAGGTGCTGGGGGGTCAGTACCTGGACATCGTCGCCGAGGCCAGCGCCGCCGAATCGATCGCGTCGGCGATGAACGTCGACACGTACAAGACGGCCTGTTACACCGTGTCGCGACCGCTGCAGCTGGGGGCGGCCGCCGCCGCCGACCGGCCCGACGTGCAGGACGCCTTCGGCCGATTCGGGACGGACCTCGGCGTGGCGTTCCAACTCCGGGACGACGTGCTGGGCGTGTTCGGGGACCCGGCGGTGACCGGCAAGCCGTCCGGTGACGACTTGCGGTCGGGCAAGCGCACCGTGCTGCTGGCCGAGGCATTGGAGTTGGCGGACAGGTCGGATCCGTTGGCGGCCAAATTGTTACGCGACTCGATCGGGGCGCAGCTGACGGACGCCGAGGTCGATCGGCTGCGTGAGGTGATCGAGTCGGTGGGCGCCCTGGCCGCGGCCGAGCGACGCATCGCCGAGCTGACGCAACGGGCACTGGCCGCGGTGGCGGCCGCGCCCATCAACGCGGCGGCCAAGGCCGGATTGTCCGAGCTGGCCAGAATGGCCACCGACCGGTCCGCCTGAGCCGATGACCACGCCGACGCACACCCCGCCGTCCGACACGCCGGCAACGGAACCGCCTGGCGGTGGGTGGTTTTCGCGGCTGCACGCATTCACCACCACCACGCAGTCCCGGCCGGCGAAACTGGGAATGCTCGGTTCGGTCCTGATCGGCGTGGGCGGCCTGGGTGCGGGCAGCACCCGTCAACACGACCCGCTGCTGGAGTCAATCCATATGTCGTGGCTGCGTTTTGGCCACGGCCTGGTGTTGTCGTCGGTGGTGTTGTGGATGGGCGTGGGCCTCATGCTGATCGCATGGCTGGGGCTGGGCCGACGCGTGCTAGCCGGCGAAATGACCGAGTTCATGATGAAGGTCACCACGGGCTTCTGGCTGGCGCCGCTGCTGCTGTCGGTGCCCGTCTTCAGCCGGGACACCTATTCGTATCTGGCCCAGGGCGCCCTGCTGCGCGATGGACTGGATCCCTACGCCGTCGGACCGGTCGCCAATCCGAACAACCTGCTGGACAACGTAAGTCCCATCTGGACGATCACCACCGCCCCCTATGGCCCGGCGTTCATTCTGGTGGCCAAACTCGTCACGATGCTCGTCGGCAACAACGTGGTGGCCGGAACGGCGCTGCTGCGGCTGTGCATGCTGCCGGGGCTGGCCCTGCTGATCTGGGCCACCCCGCGATTGGCCCGCCACCTGGGCACCAACGGCTCGACGGCCTTGTGGATCTGTGTTCTCAACCCGCTCGTGCTCATCCATCTGATGGGTGGGGTGCACAACGAGATGCTGATGGTGGGACTGATGGCCGCCGGCATCGCGCTGAGCTTCGCCGGCCGCCACGTCCTCGGCACTTCGCTGATCACCGTGGCGATCGCGGTCAAGGCCACCGCCGGGATCGCCCTGCCGTTCATGGTGTGGGTGTGGACGCGGCATCTGCGCGACCGCCGCGGGTACCGGCCGGCCTGGGCGTTCGTGGCGGCCACCGCGGTATCACTGCTGGTCTTCGCCGTCGTGTTCGGCATCCTGTCGGCGGTGGCAGGCGTGGGCCTGGGGTGGCTGACGGCACTGGCCGGGTCCGTGAAGATCATCAACTGGCTGACCGTTCCGACCGCGGCCGCAAACATCATCCACGCCGTGTTCAGCGGCTTCTTCGCGGTGCACTTCTACCCCTTGCTGCGCATCACCCGCTTCATCGGGATCGCGATCATCGCGGTGTCGCTGCCCCTGCTGTGGTGGCGGTTCCGGCGTGACGACCGGGCCGCCCTGACCGGCATCGCGTACTCGATGCTGGTGGTGGTGCTCTTCGTCCCCGCGGCTCTGCCGTGGTACTACTCCTGGCCGCTGGCGGTGGTGGCCCCGCTGGCGCAGTCCCGGCGGGCGGTCGCGATCATCGCCGGCCTGTCGACGTGGGTGATGGTGATCTTCAAACCCGATGGCTCGCACGGGATGTACTCGTGGCTGCATTTCTCGCTGGCCACCGCCTGCGCGCTGATCGCCTGGTACAGCCTCTACCGTGCCCCCGACGAGCGGGCCGGCATAACCGAGGAAGCTGCCGCTCAGTAAGCCCTCAGCAAGCCATCGCCTGTGCCCGACGCACGACTTCCCGAGCCTGGTGCGCGTGCAGCGCGTCGACGGGGCGGGCGTTGCTGACGGCATCCCGGCTGCCGTCGTGGGTGATCGTCAGCGACGGATCGCGGGTGAACAACCACCGCACGATCTCGGTGTCGTGGTAGCCGCCGTCGTGCAGGATCGTCAACAGTCCCGGCAGGCTCTTGACCACCTCACCGGACTTGGTGAAGAACACCTGCGGCACCACCAGGCCACCCTCGCGCTTCACCGCGACCAGGTGACCTTCCCGCAATTGCTGCTGAACCTTGCTGACCGAAATCCGGAGCAATTCGGCGACCCGCGGCAGGTCGTAGGTGGGCTCGTCGGGATCCAGAACATCGTCACCGGCAGGAACACTGCTCACCCGCGCAAGTGTAGGCCTTGGCACCCTGATTGAACCCGTGTTCTGACGCCCAATCACACCGTCACCCCTACGATGGCCCCGTGGCCGGACCCGGGACGCGAGACCCCTTGGACAGCGCATTGCTGGATGGCCGCTACCTGGTGCAGTCCAAGATCGCCAGCGGCGGCACGTCAACGGTGTACCGCGGCCTCGACACGCGGCTCGACCGCCCCGTCGCGGTGAAGGTGATGGATTCCCGATACGCCGGCGACGACCAGTTCCTGACCCGGTTTCAGCGCGAGGCCCGCACCGTCGCACGGCTGAAGGACCCCGGCCTGGTCGCGGTCTACGACCAGGGCTTGGACGCCCGGCACCCCTTCTTGGTGATGGAGCTCATCGAGGGCGGCACGCTGCGCGAGCTGCTGGCCGAGCGCGGGCCGATGCCGCCCTATGCCGTGGCCGCGGTGCTGCGACCGGTGTTGGGCGGCCTCGCCGCCGCGCACCGGGCCGGTCTGGTCCATCGCGACGTCAAGCCCGAGAACGTGCTGATCTCCGACGACGGCGACGTGAAGATCGCCGATTTCGGTCTGGTCCGTGCCGTCGCGGCCGCTGGAATCACCTCGACGAGCGTGATTTTGGGAACCGCGGCCTACCTGTCGCCCGAGCAGGTGCGCCACGGCGACGCCGGTCCCCGCAGCGACGTGTACTCGGCCGGGATTCTCACCTACGAGCTGCTGACCGGGCGCACCCCGTTCACCGGCGACTCCGCGTTGTCGATCGCCTACCAACGGCTGGACACCGATGTGCCGCCGCCCAGTGCCGCGATCGACGGTGTGCCCCGGCAGTTCGACGAGTTCGTGCGGCGCGCGACCGCGCGCGACCCCGGCGACCGGTATGCCGACGCGATCGAGATGGGCGCCGAGCTCGACGCGATCGCCGAAGAACTTGCGCTGCCGGACTTTCGGGTCCCGGCGCCGCGCAACTCCGCGCAGCACCGGTCGGCGGCCCTGCAACACAGCCGAATGAGCCAGCGCCCGGACACCGCCGCGCCGCCCGCGGCCGCAGCGGTCCGCCACCCCACCCGCCAATTGACGCGCGGCCCCGAGGACTGGTCCGAGCCGCAGCACCCGCCGCACTCCGACGACGAGCCCGACGACTACGAATACCAGCCCGTCACAGGGGAATTCGCCGGCATTCCGATCAGCGAATTCGCGTACGCCCGGCAGCACGGCCGGCGCATGGTGCTGATCTGGGTGGCGCTGGTGCTGGCGCTGACCGGGCTGGTCGCCACCGCGGCGTGGACGATCGGGACCAACCTGGACGGGCTGATAGCGGGCTAGTCGCGCAGCATCTCGGCGACCAGGAACGCCAACTCCAGCGACTGCTGGGTGTTCAGCCGCGGGTCGCATGCCGTCTCGTAGCGCCCCGCCAAGTCCAGGTCCGAAATGTCTTGCGCCCCACCGAGGCATTCCGTGACGTCCTCGCCGGTGATCTCGACGTGGATGCCACCCGGGTGCGTGCCCAGCGCGCGGTGCACCTCGAAGAAGCCCTGCACCTCGTCCACGACGCGGTCGAAATGCCGGGTCTTGTATCCGTTGGACGACTCGTGGGTGTTGCCGTGCATGGGGTCGCACTGCCAGATCACCTGGTGACCGGTCGCCTGGACCTTCTCGACGATGGGCGGCAGCAGATCGCGCACCTTGTTGTTACCCATCCGGCTGACCAACGTCAACCGGCCCGGCTTGTTGTGCGGGTCAAGCCGTTCCACGTATTCGACCGCCAGTTCCGGGGTCATCGTCGGACCGATCTTCACGCCGATCGGGTTGGCGATCACCTCCGCGAACGCGATGTGCGCGCCGTCGAGCTGGCGCGTCCGCTCGCCGATCCAGACGGTGTGCGCCGACAGGTCGAACAGCTGCGGCTCCCCGTCCTCGCTCTCCGACAACCGCAGCATGGCCCGCTCGTAGTCGAGCACCAAAGCCTCATGGCTGGCGTAGATTTCGGCGGTCTGCAGGTTGCGGTCAGCCACGCCGCAGGCGCTCATGAACCGCAGACCCCGGTCGATTTCGGTGGCCAGCGCCTCGTAGCGGGCGCCGGACGGCGACGTCCGGACGAACTCCCGGTTCCAGTCGTGGACCAGGTGCAGCGACGCCAGGCCCGACGACGTCAGCGCCCGCACCAGGTTCATCGCCGCGCTGGCGTTGGCGTACGCGCGCACCAGCCGCGACGGGTCGTGCTCGCGCGCGGCGGCATCCGGGGCGAAGCCGTTGATCATGTCCCCGCGGTAGGACCGCAACCCCAGGGCGTCGATGTCGGCCGAGCGCGGCTTGGCGTACTGGCCGGCGATGCGGGCCACCTTGACCACCGGCATGCTGGCGCCGTAGGTCAGCACCACGGCCATCTGCAGCAGGGCGCGGATGTTGCCCCGGATGTGAGGCTCGGTGTTGTCGGTGAACGTCTCCGCGCAGTCCCCGCCCTGCAGCAGGAACGCCTCGCCCTTGGCGACCTGGGCCAGCTGCTCCTGCAGCCGGAGGATCTCCGAGGGCACCGTCACCGGCGGCACGCTCTCGAGGACCGTGCGCATCGCCGCCGCCTGTTCGGCCGGCCAGCTGGGTTGCTGGGCGGCCGGCTTGGCCAGTGCGGCGTCCAGCCGCGCCCGCAGGTCGTTCGGCAGCGGGGGCAGCGACGGCAGCTGGTCGATCGGGATGTCGACGGTCCAGTTCATCGGTCCATGGTAACCGGGGCGCCAGGGTGACTGATCAGCGCGAACGTCGTCCCGGCGGGCTCAGGCCGATGCAGCGTCGTTCGGATCGCTCCCGCGGCCGTCCGCCTCCGCCGATGCGATCAGCCGGAATCGCCGCATCTGGTCGCGGGCGTCGACCAGCGCGTCGTGGGCATCGCGCGACCGCGGCGGCATGGGCGGGCAACCCCGGTCCTCCCACAGTTGCCGCAAGTCCCGGGTGAAACGGGGCAGCGCCCGTGGCAGTTCGGGCATCGTGCCCCACAGCTGGCACAGGGCGACGTGGTCGTAGGCGCCGATCCACGCCCACAGTTCGATTGGGTCGGTGCCCTGGACGCCAAAGAAATCCTCGAGGTCCGAGCGGATCTGCCTGCGCGAGCGCCACAGCTGCGACGAAGGCGGTGGCAGCTTGGGCAGCACGTTGGCACGCACCCAGCCGCCGGCGCGCTCGGGATCGAACTCCGTCGACACGGCGTAGTACTCGCGGCCGTCCTCGGCGACCACCCCGATGGAGATCAACTCGATGGTGCGGCCGTCCTCGATGAATTCGGTGTCGTAGAAGTACCGCACCGGTGAAAGCCTATCTGCTGATCAGGATGGGACCCGTCGGCGGCGGTGCCGCATGTACGTCGTGGTCGAGCTGGGCGTCGACCGCGCGTTCGTCGGGCAGGCGGGGCGTGCCCGCGATTGCGCACTGCAGATACAGCTTGGCCCGCACCACCGGGCGGCGCAGCGTCCGTTCGCGTTGCAGCGCGCGGCGCATCTTCTCGGGTTGGTTGGTGTATCGCCAGCGAGCCCAGGGCGCATGCGGGCGGGACAGCCGGACCGCGCCGATGACCAGCAGCACGACGATGAACATGCCGAGCAGCCCGGTCCATACCTTGCCCTTGAGCACGACGATCACGGCCAGCGGCAGCGTCAGCACCAGTCCGCCGGCCACCGCGGCGCGCAGCGGCCAGGAATCGGTTCCTTCCCAGATCGGCAGGAAAAACATCAGCGGATGCAGGCCCATGATCAACAGCCCGGCTACTCCCACCGCGGCGAACACGGCGTCCACCGAAGTGCGCCCGTCCTCCGACCAGTAGACGTCGGACAGGTGCAGGATCAACGCGTACTCGTCGAGCACCAGGGCCGCCCCGATGCCGAAAAATATTGCGGACAAGGTGAATTCGGGCTCGTGTCCGTCGATGGCCAGGGTGACCAAGGTCAGGCCGGAGAGCAGCACCAGGACGACGCCGAACGTCACGTGGTGGATGTGGACCCCGCTGACATGGACATTGCGCGGGTGCCACCAGCTGGCCGGGCGGCCGGTCTCGGAGCGGTGGCGGATGAACCGCACGAACGTCCGCGTGACGAAAAACGTCAGGATGAACGCCACCAGGCAGCACAGCAGGGGCAACCGGCCGCCCTCGAGGATGTCGTGCGCGAACCAGCGCGTCACCCGCAGCACGAACCAGTGGAGCACTCTTGAAACGTACGCCTGTGGTCGTCGACACCGCCGGAAGCCGCGCGGAGGGACGTACCACGTCCGCGCACCGATTACGCTGTTGTGCGACATGAGTAGATGGCGGGCGCCCGACGCGGGCCACCCAAGCAAACGTGGCCCCGGGCAGGTCCTGTTGTGGTGCGGTCTTTGGCTGCTGACGGCGGCGGGGCTGGGCTACGTGGCCTGGCAACTGTTCGGCCACATTCCCTATCGCATCGATATCGACGTGTATCAGATGGGCGCGCAGGCGTGGATGCAGGGACATTCGCTGTACCACGGTGATGTGCTGTTCCACACACCGATCGGGCTCAACCTGCCGTTCACCTATCCCCCGCTGGCGGCGATCATGTTCTGCCCGTTCGCCTGGCTGCACATGCCGGCCGCCAGCGTCGCGATCACGGCGTTGACGTTGGTGCTGCTGGTGGTGTCCACCGTGATCGTGCTGACCCGCCTCGACGTCTGGGCCGCATCGACGGCGCTGCCGGGCCCGGCCTGGCTGCGCCGCTGGTGGCTGGCCGTCGTCATCACGCTGGCGGCGACGCCCTGGCTGGAACCCATCACCTCGAACTTCGCCTTCGGCCAGATCAACGTCGTGTTGATGACCCTGGTGATCGCCGACTGCCTGCCGCGCCGCACACCGTGGCCGCGCGGGCTGCTGCTGGGACTGGGCATAGCGCTCAAACTCACGCCGGCGGTATTTCTGCTCTACTTCTTGCTGCGTCGCGACAACCGGGCGGCACTCACGGCCGTGGCGTCCTTCGTGGTGACGACGGCGGTGGGTTTCGTTCTGGCATGGCGTGATTCGTGGGAGTACTGGACGCACACCCTGCCGCACACCGATCGGATCGGCGAGGCGGCGCTGAACACCGATCAAAACATCGCCGGGGCACTGGCCCGGCTCGGGCTGGGCGAGCAACAGCGCTTCCTGCTGTGGGTGGTGGCCTCGCTGCTCGTGCTCGCGCTGACGGTGTGGGCGATGCGCAGGGTGCTGCGGGCCGACGAGCCCGTGCTGGCGGTCATCTGCGTCGCGTTGTTCGGGTTGATGGTCTCCCCGGTCTCGTGGTCACACCACTGGGTGTGGGGGTTGCCGACGGTCGTCGTGCTCGCCGTCCTGGCCTGGCGGCGCCGCAACGTGACGCTGGCCGTGGTCGGTGCCGCGGGGGTGGCGTTGATGAGATGGTCGCCGATCGACCTGCTGCCCAAGCATCACGAGGTGTCGGCGGTCTGGTGGCGTCAGCTCGCCGGGATGTCCTACGTGTGGTGGGCGCTGGCCGTCATCGTCGCGGCCGGGCTGACGGTGACCACTCGCAAGCCGTCGCCGGATTCGGCGCCGCAAGAATTGACGCCGGTGACAGCAGCCGGCTAGTCGAGCCCGCGGATCAACCGACGGCGGTTTCCGGGATCCGGGCGGCCTCGCTGGTCGATCCCTCGCCGTTGCGGCTTTCCTTGACGCTGGCGGCGTAGATGTCGACGTACTCCTGGCCAGAGAGCCCCATCAGCTCGTAGATCACCTCGTCGATGACGGCGCGCTCGATGAAGCGGTTGCCGGCCAACCCCTCGAATCGGGAGAAGTCCATCGGCTTACCGAAGCGAACGGTGACCCGCCCGAAGCGCAGCATGTTCGTCCCCGGCGGGTTGACGACGTTGGTGCCGATCATCGCCACCGGGATCACCGGGACGCCGGTGTGCAGGGCCAGCCGCGCCAGACCGGTCTTGCCCTTGTACAGCCGGCCGTCCGGCGATCGGGTGCCTTCGGGGTACATCCCCAGCAGCTTGCCGGTCGAGAGCAGCCGCTCGGCGGTGGTCAGTGCGGCCTGCGCGCTGTCGGCGTCGGTCCGGTCGATCGGCACCTGGCCCACGGCGGTGAAAAACCAGCGCTGGAACCAGCCCTTCAAGCCGGTCCCCGTGAAGTATTCGGCCTTCGCCAGGAAGGTGATCCGGCGGCGCACCACCAGCGGCAGGTAGAAGCTGTCCATAACGGCCAGGTGATTACTGGCCAGGATCGCCGGGCCGGAACTCGGAATATGTTCCAGCCCTTCAACTTTTGGCCGACCGAGCAAGGCCAGCAACGGGCCGAGCAGTACGTACTTGAATAGCCAGTACCACATGGCCCTCCCTCTCGCCCGCCCGCCGGTGTTCTGCGCCAACTGTACCCACCGCATCCGGAAGGGACCACCTTCGACGCAGCGTGGTCACTCCTCGACGGTGACGGGGATGGGCTGATACCGGGTCCTGGTCGCGGAGTCTGGAGGCTCCGCCTCGGTGGCGCCGTCGCCGGGCGGCCCGTCGGGCGGTGGTTTCGCCGCGCCGTTGATGTCGTCGAGCATGGCCCGGATCACCTCGAGCAGGGCGATGCTGTGGTCGGCGATCACGGTGATCAGCGGGTGCTGCTCACCGGTCGCCAGCGCGGCCAGCGCGCAGACCGGGCACCACACCTGTTGGCACTTGCCGGTCCCGGCTCCCCGTCCCGCCGTCAACGCGGCGGCCGTCCGCACCGCCGGGTCGATCCCGTCCAGGATTGTCTGGGCGAGCCTGCGCAGCTCCGGACCGATATCCGAATGAGCCCCACTCACTTAGGCCACACCTCCGGATCTGGTCGAAATCGCACCGTCAGCTCGCTACCCCGCAATTGTGCGTCTAGCACCGTGCAGCGCCGGAGCACGGACGCCAACCTAACCCTGCGCCGCAATCCGCCGGCGCTGATGATCAGGTCGTCGTCAACACGCCCCAGCGTCAGCGTCGATGGATCGAGTTGCGGCAACGCTAGCCGCATTCGATAAATGGAACCAAGTCCCGTTCCCGATTCCAGGTCCACCGACGGCCGCAATGGACCCGGCGGCGGCGCCCCGCCGCGACGGCGCGCGGAGTCGAGCAACTCGCCCAGGGCCTTGGGGCCGATCGGCTCCCCGGACAGGTGCGGAGTCAACACCAGGGCCACCTCACCAATGGTGGCGTCGAGCTCGTCGAGAACACCACGTTGTTCGGAAATGCGTTCGGCGTACCAGTAAAACGCGGGGTGCTCCGGCAGGTTGCGGTATTCGTAAGATGCGTCTTCGGTCAGAACCTGGTTGACGATCAGTTCCTCGACGCGCACCCCCATCAATGCCAGCGAACCCAGCGTCCGGGCCGCCTCCGCAGCGACCACCCGCTCCGGCGTCAATACCAAGTGCGCGCCGACCAATTCGCCGTCGGTCAGCAGGGTACTGAGCGCCTCGACGCTGGCGCTGATGCGCTCCAGCAGCTCCACCATGGCCGCCGAGCGGGAGTCGTCGGCGCCGACGGACAGCCGCCGATGCCGCGGCCAGGCGCGCTCGACGTAGAGCCCGAAGGTGGCGGGCAAGGTCAACATCCGCAGCGCGTCGGCGGTCGAGGCGCAGTCGACGACGACGCGATCCCAGCGCCCGGAGACGGCCAGCTCGCCGACGGCGTGCAGCCCGAGCACTTCCTGAACACCCGGCAGCGCCGAAAGTTCTTCGGGGGCAATGGTACTCAGCTCAGTATCGGCGAACCGCCGATCCAGCGTGTCGACCACGTCGCGCCAGCGAACCTCGAGCAGGGCCAGGGTGTCCAACGCGAGCGCGTCGAGAAAGCCACCGCCGGCCTGCTCGTCATCGGCAAGGACCCGAACCAGTTCGCCCTGGCTGGGTGGGACGGGGACACCGAGCACGTCGCCGAGTGAGTGCGCCTGATCGGTCGACACCACCAGCACCCGCTGCCCCGCGCTTGCGGCACCGACCGCCGTCGCACAGGCCAGCGTGGACTTTCCTACCCCGCCCTTGCCAACGAAGAGGCTGATTCGGGCCGGGGTGGGCGCCCGCGATTCGCTGGACTCACTCAGCCCTCGACTCGTTTCTTCAGATCCTTCAACGCGGTGTCGGTCAACCGCCGCTCGGCCTTGCGCTTGAGCAGACCGATCATGGGAACGGCGAGGTCAACAGAGAGCTCGTAGGTGACCTCGGTGCCAGATCCCTTGGGCGCCAATCGATATGTGCCCTCCAGCGAACGCAGCAGCGAGCTGGAGACCACGGTCCAACTAACCGACTGCCGGTCCTTGGGCCACTGGTAGGAAATGACCATCGTGTCCTTGAGCACGGCGGCGTCCAGCAGCACCCGCGCGACTTTGGGATAGCCGTCGGCGTCCGTCTCCTGGACCTCGGCTTCCCGGTATTCCGAGATCCACTGCGGATAGGAATCGATATCCGCGATGACGCCCATCACCGTGCCCGGGTCGGCGTCGATGTAAATGGTCTGCGACGTCTTCTCCGCCACCTGGTGCTGCCCTCTCTCCCGCGAGCGGTCGACGCCGCCGGCGGGGAAACTACCGTGCGGGTTTAACCCCCGGGCCTCCGGTCCGAAACGGTACTCTGCCCGCAAACCTGACCCGGCTAAACTACCGGAGAAACCCCGACCGGACGCGACCGTTCCAGTGTCGTCTTGACCTCGAAGGCCATTTTCTTTCCCGCCACCCGACGGCGGTGCGTCATTTTCGCCAGATTCAGCTTGGCCAACTGCCAGGCCGCCACCCCGGTGGGTTCGGCGTGCAGGAAGTAATGCAGCACCACGCCGTCCAGCGACGGCTCCAGCCAGATCTCCATGGTTCCAGTCAGCGCGCCGGTGACCGCCCAGCGGATCCCCTTGTCGCCGCGCTCCTCGACCACCTGCAGCCGCAGGTCCGGCCACCACCGGCGCCAGCTGGACGGGTCGGCGACCGCGGCGCCGACCCGCGCACCGTCGGCGGCGACGAACGTCTCGTCGGCGATCTGGATGCTGTTCACCACCCCAGCTTCACACACCGATCGCCGATGGCGGCAGATGGCCACGGTTCCTGCGCGAACGCGCGGATTAGGCTGGACGGCAACAAGCCGGCCCCCGGAACGTCACCCCAGCCAAAACGAGGTCAGTAAGAGTGCGTGAGTACAGTGTCCCCGCCCGCTTCTCCGTCGGCGAGCACGACAACATCGCGGCCATGGTCTTCGAGCACGAGCGATCAGACCCCGGCTTCGTCATCTTCCGGCGTCAGGTCGACGGCGAATGGACCGACGTCACCTGCGCGGAGGTGGCCAAACAGGTTCGCTCCGCGGCGCTGGGTCTGATCGCGCTCGGGGTCCAGGCCGGCGACCGGGTCTCCATCTTCTCGGCCACCCGCTACGAGTGGGCGATCATCGACCTGGCGATCCTGTCCGTCGGCGCGGTCACCGTGCCGATCTACGAGACGTCGTCGGCCGAGCAGGTGCGCTGGGTGCTGCAGGACTCCGAGGCGGTGGTCGCCTTCGCCGAAACCGACGCGCACGCCGCGATGGTCACCGAACTCACCGCCGACCTGCCCGCCCTGCGCCGCGTGCTGCACATCGACGGCTCCGGACCCAAGGCGCTCGATCAGCTCGCGGAGGCCAGCGCATCGGTCGAGCCCGCCGAGCTCACCGCCCGCCAGGAGGCGCTGCGCGCCGACGACCCGGCGACGCTCATCTACACCTCGGGCACCACCGGACGGCCCAAGGGCTGCCAGCTCACCCATTCCAACCTGCTGTACGAGACCCGTGGCGCCAAGGAGTGCCTGCCGACACTGCTGGACGAGGGGCAGCGGCTGCTGATCTTCCTGCCGCTGGCCCACGTGCTGGCGCGCTCGCTGGCGCTCTCGGCATTCGCCAACAAGGTGACGGTCGGGTTCACCAGCGACATCAAGAACCTGCTGCCGATGTTCGCCGTGTTCAAGCCGACGGTGGTGGTATCGGTGCCCCGAGTGTTCGAGAAGGTCTACAACACCGCCGAGCAGAACGCAGTCAACGACGGCAAGGGCCGGATCTTCGCGGCCGCGGTGCAAACCGCGGTCGACTGGAGCCAGGCGCAGGACAGCGGGCGGCCGGGGCCGGTGCTGCGCGCCAAGCATGCGTTGTTCGACCGGCTGGTCTATCACAAGCTGCGTGCCGCGCTGGGCGGTGAATGCCACGCGTCCGTCTCGGGTGGCGCGCCGCTGGGTGCGCGGCTGGGCCACTTCTACCGGGGGGTGGGCCTGACCATCCACGAGGGCTACGGCCTGACGGAGACCAGCTCGGCCATCACGGTCAACCAGGTCGGCAACGTCAGGATCGGGACGGTCGGGACGTTGTTGCCGGGCAACAGCATGCGCATCGCCGAAGACGGCGAGCTTCTGGTCCGGGGCGGCGTGGTGTTCAGCGGCTACTGGCGCAACGAGCAGGCCACCAACGACGCGTTCACCGACGGCTGGTTCAAGACCGGGGATCTCGGCGCGCTCGACGAGGACGGCTTCCTGAAGATCACCGGCCGCAAGAAGGAGATCATCGTCACCGCCGGTGGTAAGAACGTCGCCCCGGCCGTGCTCGAGGACCAGCTGCGGGCGCATGCGCTGATCAGCCAGGCCATGGTGGTGGGCGACGCCAAGCCGTTCATCGGCGCGCTGATCACCATCGACCCCGAGGCGTTCGACGCGTGGAAGGAGCGCAACCACAAGGCGGCCGCCGCGTCGGTGGCCGATTTGGCGAGCGACCCGGACCTGGTCGCCGAGGTGGACGCCGCCGTCAAGCACGCCAACCTGGCGGTGTCGCACGCCGAGTCCATCCGCAAGTTCCGCATCCTGCCGGTCGACTTCACCGAGGACACCGGCGAGCTGACACCGACGATGAAGGTCAAGCGCAACGTGGTCGCCGAGAAGTTCGCCTCCGACATCGACTGGATCTACGAGAAGGACTAGCGGCCGCCGTCAGGCGCCGTCAGCGCGGAGGATTTCGGCCAGCCGCGCAGCGAGGGTGTCCCAGCGCCAGTGGGCCGTCACCCACTCCCGCCCGGCCGCGCCCATGGCGGCGGCCCGGTCACGGTCGCCGAGCAACTCGGTGACGGCGTCGGCGACGGCGTTCAGCGAGCGCCCATCGACAACTAATCCGGTCTTGTTGTACTGCACGGCTTCTGGAGCCCCACCGGAGTCGCCGGCGATCACCGGCTTGCCGGTCGCCGAGGCCTCGAGAAAGACGATGCCCAAGCCCTCGACGTCCATGCCGGCGCCGCGGGTGCGGCACGGCATCGCGAAGACGTCGGCCAGCGCGTGGTGGGCGGGCAGCTCGGCGGCCGGTACGCCGCCGGTGAACGTCACATGCTCGCCCACCCCGCAGTCGCGGGCGAGCTTGCGCAGCGATTCCAGGTAGGGACCGCCGCCGACGATGACCAGGGCGGCGCCCTCGACGCGCTGCCGGATCGACGGCAGCGCCTTGATCAGCATGTCCTGACCCTTGCGCGGGACCAGCCGGGACACGCACACGACCGTGGGCCGCTCCCCCAGCCGATACCGGTCGCGCAGCGCGGCGCCGGCCGCCGGGTCGGGCCGGAACCGGTCGGTGTTGACGCCGGGCGGCAGGTATTCCAGCGAGGCGTTGGGCCCGAAGGCCGGGGCAAACCGGGCGCGTGTGTAGCGGCTGACGAACGTGACGACGTCGGTGGTGTCGCCGATGCGCCGCAGCACCGACCGCGCGACGGGGAGCATCGACCAGCCCACTTCGTGACCGTGCGTGCTGGCCACCACCCGGGTCGCCCCCGCCTGCCGGGCGCGCTGCGCCAGCAGCGCCAGCGGCGCGGCCGCGCCGAACCAGACGGTGTCGATGCCGTTGTCGGCGACCAGCCGGCGCATCCGGGCGTCCACCGCCGGGCCGGGCAGCATCAACGTCCCGGGATGACGGACCACCCGGTAACCCGCCGCTTCGGCCGCAGCGTCGAAGACGTCGGCGCCCTTCCATTGCGGCGCGTACACCGTGATCGAATGCAACCCGGCGTCGACCAGGTGCCCGACGAAGTCGCTCAGGTAGGACTGGATGCCGCCCGGCCGGGGCGGAAAGTCGTTGGTTACCAGCAGGACCCGACTCACTGCGTCAGGCTAGCCTGACGCGCGCACGGTCCGTGCGGGGCATCGGTCAGCCGGCGTGGGTCAGCCACTCGTGCCAGCGCGCGAGCAGGCCGGGCGAGTCGGTGGCCAGCACCTCGTGGACGGCGGAGGCCACGTCGGTGTGCCCGGCACCGCAGACGGCCAGATACAGGTCGTGCAGCTTGGCCGTCCCGAAGGTGTCCGCGACGAAACGCGTGAACCACCACGCACGGTCGTACGCCAGCGAACGCTGCGGCCCCGGCGCGTCCAGGTCGGCGTCCGAGGGCAGCGTCAGCGGGGCCGGCAGCGCGTCGAGGGGCACCGGAGTCCGGGGCCGGCCGACGAAATCGGCCACGCCCTCGGTCAGCCACCGGGGCGCATCCGCGGCGGTGTCCGCACGGGCGGCGTAGTGAAAAAGCTCGTGGGTCAACACGATTCGCAGCGTACCCTCGGTCATGTCGGCCGCGCCGGGCGCGAATACGATCCGCTGACCGATAACCACCCGGTGAGCGGGATCGACACGTTCGGCGACCGTCACCGCCGCGATGTCCGCCCACTGCGCCGCCGGACCGCCGCCGGCGGCGGCGCGGAACTCCTCGTCGGTGTGGGCGGCGACCACCGATATGTCGCGCGACCAGTCGACGCCCCAGAACGCCTCGACCGCGTTGATCGCGGCACCGATGCCGGACGCCACCCGGGACAGCAGCCGGTCGCCGGCCGGACCGCCGAGGCCGAGCAGTCGAACGTTGCGGTCACCGACGAGCAGTGACTTCGTTGCGGCGCTGACCTGGCTGCGTGCGGGCGTGATCAGTTGCGGGGGTCGTGTGCCGCCGCCGCGTCCCGCGTCCAGCGGTACGGCCGCGGCGACGATGAGCTCGACAAGGAAAACCCAGGCCAGCAGCAGCGTCAGCCGCCGGCGCCGCGGGCTGGGGCCTCTAGTAGCGGCGGGCGTCGTGGATCGGGCCTGCCGCATTCATCGGCACCACGCGCACCGGTTGGCCGTAAGTGGAGGAATGGATCACCATGCCGTCACCGACGTAGAGGCCGCTGTGTGACGCGTCGTTGTAGAAGGTGACCACGTCGCCGGGCTGCAGGTCCGACAGGGACACCGGCTGGCCGCCTTGGGCCTGCGCCTGGCTGGAGTGCGGGAGCGAGATGCCGGCCTGCTGGAACGCCCACATCACCAGGCCGGAGCAGTCGAACCCGCCGGGCGCGGCACCGCCCCAGACGTACGGCGAACCGACCTGCGTCAAGGCCGCCTGTACGACGGTCCCGCGGTCACCGCCGCCGACGCCGCCGCCGAACGGTCCGGGCATTCCGCCGGGAGGCGGAGCCTCACCGGGGGCCTGCCCTGGTGCCTGCGGCGCGCCTGGCGGTGCGGCCTCCGGCGCGGGGGCGCCGGGCGCCGGGAGACCCGCCGGGACGGGGCCGGGATCGGCGAGCGCGGTGCGCTGCTCGGGCGACAAGGAAACGTATTGCGACTTGACGACCGCGATCTGCACCTGCAGCTGACTTTGCTTGGACTGCAGGCTCGCTCGCACCGCGGCAGCCTGCTCGGCCGCGCTCTTCGCGTCGGCGGCGGACTTGGCGGCCTCCTGCTCGGCCTTGGCGGCCTGCTCGCCGGCGGCCCGGAAACTCGTCATCTGGTCGGCCATCTGCGTCGCCATCAGCCGCTGCATGGCCAGCTTGTCGATCAGCCCTTGCGGCGATCCCGCGGTCAGCATCGCCGTCATGCCGTCGACGCGGCCGCCCATGTAGGTCGCGGCGGCGAGCTTGTTCACGGCACCCTGGAACGACGCCAGGCGAGCCTTGGCCGCATCGACGGCGGCCTGAGCGTCGTCGTGCTTCTTGTCCGCCGCACGCTGGGCCACCAACTTGTTGTTCAGGTCGAGCTGCGCGCTGTGCATCGCCTCGGTGGTCTGCTCGGCCTGGCGGGACAACTCGTTGAGTTTGGCCAGCGCATCTTCGGCCGGGTCGGCCGAGACGTTCGCGGCGAGGGCACCCGCTAAGACTGTCAAGCCCGCTAGCGTCCCGATGACAAATCGTGTGATGACACGCGCAAACGGGTATCTAGCGTCAAGCCTCAAGATTTTGCTTCCTTAAACGGGCCATCGACGACCAGGCGCCGTCGAGCTGGTTTAGGTCTCAAACAGGTTACGAAACGATATCGACGTTTGTCCAAAGCGGGGGGTTAAGAAATTGGATAGATTTCTGTCATTATCATGTGGACGACGCTGACTCCCTCGTAAACCTTTGGCACACAAAGCATCTTAGGCTACGCCCGAATCGCGTTCGCGGCGGATAGGCACCAACCGTAATCGCGGTGCCAGGCCAACATCGGCAAGCACCGCCAATGCAGCGCATTCGTCCTCCAACAAAGTTCCCGGGACCCCGAGTAACACGCTGACTACGCAATCGCGGCATCCCGGTCCGCGCACCGCGCATTCGTCGCAGTCGATCACCACCGGCGCCCCCGAGTCCGGCACCGTCGCGCCGTCGCTGTCGGGCCCATTGCTTCGTGCCATCGGGATCGGTCCTCTCGGTCAGGCTTGGCGAACGTCAGGTCGGACTCTTCGAACGGTAACCACACCCACCGACAACCCCCGGCGCCGCGTTTCGGCTGGCGGACGCGTTCGGCTCGCTCGGCGTGGGAACCGCGCGGGTGTCGGTGGACCCGCTTAACGTCGCGGCCATGGGTGCCGGTGGTGCGACTCAGCTCAGTTTCACCGACTTGGGGTCCTCCTTCGCCACCGCCGACGTCACGTTGCGCGACACGACCTTCGTGGTGGTGGACCTGGAGACCACGGGCGGACGCACGAAAAGCACCGACGGAAACGCGCCCGACGCCATCACCGAGATCGGGGCGGTCAAGGTGCGCGGCGGCACCGTGCTCGGCGAGTTCGCCACGCTCGTCGACCCGGAGCGCAGCATCCCGCCCCAGATCGTGCGGCTGACCGGCATCACCACCGCGATGGTGTCCGACGCTCCGACAATCGACGCGGTGTTGCCGATGTTCCTCGAATTCGCGGGTTTGGACCACGGGACAGTGCTGGTGGCCCACAACGCCGGGTTCGACGTCGGATTTCTGCGGGCCGCCGCGGCGCGGTGCGATATCCCCTGGCCCCGGCCGCAGGTGCTGTGCACGGTGCGGCTGGCCCGCCGGGTGCTCAGCCGCGAGGAAGCCCCCACGGTGCGGCTGGCCGCGCTGGCGCGGCTGTTTGCCGTCGCCACCGAGCCCACGCACCGCGCGCTGGACGACGCCCGCGCCACCGTCGACGTGCTGCACGCGCTCATCGAGCGGGTGGGCAACCAGGGGGTGCACACCTACGCCGACCTGCGCTCCTACCTACCGGACGTGACGCCGGCCCAGCGGCGCAAGCGGGTCCTCGCCCAGGGCCTGCCCCACCGCCCGGGGGTCTACCTGTTTCGCGGGCCGTCGGGCGAGGTGCTCTACGTCGGCACCGCCGTCGACCTGCGCCGCCGGGTCGGGCAGTACTTCACCGGCGCCGACCCGCGCGGCCGGATGAAGGAGATGGTCAATCTGGCCACCGCGGTCGACCACGTCGAGTGCGCGCACGCGCTGGAGGCCGGCGTCCGCGAGCTGCGGCTGCTGGCCGCGCACGCGCCGCCCTACAACCGCCGTTCCCGGTTCCCGCACCGGTGGTGGTGGGTGGCGCTCACCGACGAGGCGTACCCGCGGCTCGCGGTGGTCCGGGCACCGCGCCACGACCGCGCCGTCGGCCCGTTCCGGTCGCGCGCCGACGCCGCCGACACGGCCGCGCTGCTGGCGCGCTTCACCGATCTTCGGACCTGCACGGCCCGGCTGGGCCGCTCGGTCCTGCACGGGCCGGCCTGCCCCGAGGCCGAGGTCTCACCGTGTCCCGCGGCGCGCGGCATCACGGCCACGCAATACGCGGCGGCCGTGGCGCGCGTCGCCGCGTTGATCGACGGGATGGAGAACGCCGCCGTATCGGCAGCCGTCGATCAGGTCACGGCGCTGGCCGAGCGCCGCAATTTCGAAAGCGCCGCGCGCCTGCGCGACCGCACCGCCACGGCCGTCGAGATCCTGTGGCGCGGCCAGCGGTTGCGCGCCCTGGCCACGCTGCCCGAGCTGATCGCCGCCGCGCCCGACGGGCACGGTGGTTACCACCTTGCCGTCGTCCGGCACGGCCAGCTCGCCGCGGCCGGTACCGCCAGGCGCGGGGTGCCCCCGATGCCGGTGGTCGACGCCATTGTGGCTGGGGCACAGGCGATTTTGCCCGTCGCGGCCCCGCTGGGCGGTGCGCTGGTGGAGGAATCCGCGCTCATCGCGCGCTGGCTGGCCGGTCCTGGGGTGCGCATCGTTCGGGTCGACGACTCCCCCGACGCCGCCGGCTGGGCTTCACCACTGCGCTCGGCCGGCGCGTGGGCGTCCTGGGCGGCCTCGGCGCGCTCGGCGCGGCTGGCCTACGAACAAGCGGCCCAACACGATTCAGACCTGCTGGCTGAACCGCACCCATCGCGCGAGCAGCTGTTCGGCCGCGCCGGAATCGATCGCCGCGGCGGCGCGCTGCAGCCCGTCCTCCCACGCCGGCAACCATTCAGCGCGGCTGGATAGGCCGGCGTGGGCGACGATCGCCCCGGCGGCGTTGAGCACGACGGCGTCCCGGACCGGGCCTTTGTCACCGGCCAGCACCGCGCGCACCTCCGCCGCGTTGGCTTGCGCGTCGCCGCCCAACAGATCTCCGAGATCGGCTCGGGCAAAACCGAATCCGGCCGGGTCGAATGTCAGCTTGTCCACCGTCCCGGCCTGCACCCGCCAAATCGTGCTGGTGGTGGTCGTCGTCAACTCGTCAAGCCCGTCGTCGCCATGCACCACCAGCACGCTGGACCGGCGCGCGGCGAAGACCCCCGCCATCACCTCGGCCAGGTCGGCGAACGCGCAGCCGATCAGGCCGGCCCGCGGCCTAGCCGGATTGGTAAGGGGTCCAAGGAGATTGAACACCGTCGGCACGCCGATCTCGCGGCGCACCACCGATGCGTGCCGGTACGAGGGGTGGAACAGCGGCGCGAAGCAGAACCCGATGCCCACCTCGGTCAGGCTCTGCGCCACCCGCTCGGGTTCGAGGTCGATACGCACCCCGAGCGCCTCCAGCGTGTCGGCACCGCCGGACAACGACGACGCCGCGCGGTTGCCGTGTTTGACCACCGGCACGCCGGCGGCCGCGACCACGATCGCCGCCATGGTGGAGAGGTTGACGGTGTTGACGCCGTCACCACCGGTCCCGACGATGTCCACGCTGTCGTCGCGGATGGCGGGCATCGGGCGCGCGTGGCCCAGCATGACGTCGGCCAGCTCGCTGACCTCGGCCGAGGTCGGGACCTTCATCTGCATCGCCACCGCAAACGATGCGACCTGCGCCGGGCTCGCGTCGCCGGCCATGATCTGATCCATGGCCCAGGCGGCCTGGCCGCGCGCCAGATCCTGACCGCCCATCAACCGGGCCAGAACACCTGGCCACGAGGGTGCCGCCCCGGCCGGTCGCGCGGCGGACCCGCCGGTGGAAGCCTCAGATGACACAGCCACGCGCCGATGGTCCCACGCGGACCCGACCTGCCCCAACCGGCGCGGAAAGCCGCCCGCTCCCGACGGCGTCGCGACGCGAAAACATCAAATGCCGCCCCGGGTGGAGTTAATCAACTACAAAGCGTCATACTTGCGGATGTGACCAGCGCTGTAGGGACCTCAGGTACTGCAATCACGTCGCGCGTTCATTCGTTGAATCGACCCAACATGGTCAGTGTCGGCACCATCGTTTGGCTCTCCAGCGAGCTGATGTTCTTTGCTGGCCTGTTCGCGATGTACTTCACCGCGCGTGCACAGTCCGGCGGCAAGTGGCCGCCACCGCCGACCGAACTGAACCTCTATCAGGCCGTCCCGGTGACGCTCGTGCTGATCGCGTCGTCGTTCACCTGCCAGATGGGTGTGTTCGCGGCCGAACGCGGCGACGTCTTCGGGTTGCGCCGCTGGTACGTGATCACCTTCCTGATGGGCCTGTTCTTCGTTTGCGGGCAGGGCTACGAGTACTTCCACCTGGCCACGCACGGCACCACGATTCCCGGCAGCGCCTACGGCAGCGTGTTCTACCTGGCGACCGGCTTCCACGGCCTGCACGTCACCGGCGGTCTGATCGCCTTCATCTTCTTGCTGGCCCGCACCGCGATGAGCAAGTTCACTCCGGCGCAGGCCACCGCGAGCATCGTCGTCTCCTACTACTGGCATTTCGTCGACATCGTGTGGATCGCGCTGTTCACCGTGATCTATTTCATCCGATGAGCCGGCGGCTCCGAATACAGGAATGAACAGGAGTTCTCGGTTGAAGAAGCTGGGGTCCATGCGAAACCGGAAGCCGCGTCAAGGGCAGCGCGACCGCTCGAGGCGGCGGCTGCGCCGCCGCTTGTCGGGCGGGCTGTTGCTGCTGATCGCGCTGACCATCGCCGGCGGCCTGGCCGCCGTACTGACGCCACGCCCACAGGTGGCCGTCGCCGACGAGTCGTCCTCGGCGCTGCTGCGGACCGGCAAGCAGCTGTTCGACACGTCGTGCGTGTCCTGTCACGGCGCCAACCTGCAGGGTGTGCCCGACCGCGGGCCCAGCCTGATCGGCGTCGGTGAGGAGGCCGTCTACTTCCAGGTCTCCACCGGCCGGATGCCCGCGATGACCGGCGAGGCGCAGGCGCCGCGCAAGGAGCCGATCTTCGACGAGGCGCAGGTCGACGCGCTGGGCGCGTACGTGCAGGCCAACGGCGGCGGTCCGACGACGGTGCGCAACCCGGACGGCAGCCTGGCGATGAAGTCGCTGCGCGGTGACGACCTGGGCCGCGGCGGCGACCTGTTCCGGCTGAATTGCTCCTCCTGCCACAACTTCACCGGCAAGGGCGGGGCGCTGTCGTCGGGCAAGTACGCGCCGGCCCTCGAGGCGCCCAACGAGCAGCAGATCCTGGCGGCCATGCGGACCGGCCCGCAGAACATGCCGAAGTTCTCCGACCGTCAGCTGTCCTTCGAAGCCAAGAAGGACATCATCGGCTACATCAAGTCGGTCAGTGAAGAGCGCCAGCCCGGCGGCTACGGCCTCGGTGGATTCGGGCCCGCACCCGAGGGCATGGCCGCGTGGATCATCGGGATGGTCGCCGCCATCACGTTGGCACTGTGGATTGGGGCACGAGCATCATGAGCGAAGAGGACGTTCGCGGCTCCGACACCGGCGGGACCGCCCAGGGTGTCGGCGAGAGGGAGCCCGACGACGCGGCGCTGGCAGCGATGTCGCAGCAGGAGCTGGTGGCGCTCGGCGGCAAGCTGGACGGCGTCGAGACGATCGTCAAGGAACCCCGCTGGCCCGTCGAAGGCACCAAAGCCGAGAAACGCGCCGAGCGTGGAGTCGCCCTGTGGCTCTTGCTCGGCGGTGGTTTCGGGCTGGCGCTGCTGCTGGTCTTCCTGTTCTGGCCGTGGGAGTACAAGCCGAAGGATGCCCCCGGCAGCCTGCTGTACGACCTGGCCACCCCGCTGTACGGGCTGACCTTCGGGATGTCGATCCTGTCGATCGCCATCGGCACCA
The DNA here is from genome assembly GCF_001665605.1 of Mycobacterium sp. 852014-50255_SCH5639931. Classification (GTDB taxonomy): domain Bacteria; phylum Actinomycetota; class Actinomycetes; order Mycobacteriales; family Mycobacteriaceae; genus Mycobacterium; species Mycobacterium paraffinicum. The sequence goes on along the minus strand of NZ_LZSV01000023.1, from coordinate 4,660 downwards.
TCCTGTACCAGAAAAGGTTTATCCCGGAAGAGATCTCGATCCAGGAGCGGCATGACGGGGCCTCCCGGGACATCGACCGCAAGACGGTGGTGGCGAACCTGACCGACGCCCTTGATGGCTCAACCGTCCGGCGGCGCAAGGTGATCGGGCTTTCCCTGGGACTGGGCCTGGGCGCGTTCGGCCTGTCGACGCTGGTGGCGTTTGCCGGCGGTCTGATCAAGAACCCGTGGAAACCGTTGGTGCCCAGCGCCAATGGGAAGAAAGCCGTGCTGTGGACGTCCGGCTGGACACCGCGCTATGCGGGCGAGACCATCTTCCTCGCGCGGGCAACCGGCTCTGCCGGTGCATCACCGTTCGTCAAGATGCGCCCCGAAGACATCGACGCCGGCGGCATGGAGACCGTCTTCCCGTGGCGCGAATCCGACGGCGACGGCACCACGCCGGAATCACAGGAAAAGCTCCGCGCCATCAACCAGGGCGTCCGCAACCCCGTGATGCTCATCCGGGTTCGACCGTCGGACATGCCCCGGGTGGTCAAGCGCCAGGGCCAGGAGAGCTTCAACTATGGCGAGCTGTTCGCCTACACCAAGGTCTGCTCGCACCTGGGTTGCCCCGCGTCGCTGTACGAGGAGCAGTCCTACCGAATCCTGTGCCCATGCCACCAGTCGCAGTTCGACGCCTTGCATTTCGCCAAGCCGATCTTCGGCCCGGCGGCCCGCGCGCTGGCGCAACTGCCCATCACGATCGACACCAACGGGTATCTAGTCGCCAACGGTGACTTCGCCGAGCCCGTCGGACCGGCATTCTGGGAGAGGACGACAACATGAGTCCGAAACTGAGTCCCCCGAAACCGCCCAAGATCGGCGACGTCTTGGCCCGTCAGGGTGAAGACATCGACACGCGCTATCACCCATCGGCGGCGGTACGCCGGCAGCTCAACAAGGTCTTCCCGACGCACTGGTCGTTCTTGTTGGGCGAGATCGCGATGTACAGCTTCATCGTGCTGTTGCTCACCGGCGTGTACCTGACGCTGTTCTTCGACCCGTCCATGGCCGAGATCACCTACAACGGCGCCTATCAGCCGCTGCGTGGCGTCGACATGTCCAAGGCTTTCGCCTCGACTCTTGACATCTCGTTCGAGGTGCGCGGCGGCCTGTTCGTCCGGCAGGTACACCACTGGGCCGCACTGATTTTCGCGGCGTCGATCATGGTGCACCTGGCGCGAATCTTCTTCACCGGCGCGTTCCGGCGGCCGCGTGAGGCCAACTGGGTGATCGGCTCGCTGCTGTTTATTCTGGCGATGTTCGAGGGTTTCTTCGGCTACTCGCTTCCCGATGACCTGCTCTCGGGCATCGGGATCCGGGCGTCACTGTCATCGATCACGCTGGGGATGCCGGTGATCGGCACGTGGCTGCACTGGGCGCTGTTCGGCGGCGACTTCCCCTGCGGCGGTGTGGGTAACGAATGCGCCACCGCGGGCTACATCATCCCGCGCATGTACGCCCTGCACATTCTGCTGCTGCCGGGGATCATCCTGGCCCTGATCGGGTTACACCTGGCCATGGTGTGGTTCCAGAAGCACACCCAGTTCCCCGGGCCGGGTCGCACCGAGCAGAACGTCGTCGGCGTGCGCGTCATGCCGATCTTCGCGGTCAAGTCCGGCGCGTTCTTCGCCGCGATCGTCGGCGTGCTCGGCCTGATGGGCGGGCTGCTCCAGATCAACCCGATCTGGAACCTGGGCCCGTACAAGCCTTCTCACGTCTCGGCCGGCTCGCAGCCCGACTTCTACATGATGTGGACCGAAGGCCTGGCCCGTGTCTGGCCGCCGTGGGAGTTCTACTTCTGGCACCACACCATCCCGGCGCCGGTCTGGGTGGCGCTGCTGATGGGATTGATCTTCATCCTGCTGATCGTCTATCCGTTCCTGGAGAAGCGGTTCAGCGGCGACCGTGCCCACCACAACCTGCTGCAGCGGCCACGTGACGCCCCGGTGCGCACGGCCATCGGTGCCATGGCGATCGCGTTCTACATGGTGCTCACGCTGAGCGCGATGAACGACATCATCGCGTTGAAGTTCCAGATCTCGCTGAACGCGACGACGTGGATCGGCCGCATCGGCATGGTCGTCCTCCCGCCGGTGGTCTACTTCATCGCCTACCGGTGGTGCATCGCGCTGCAGCGCAGCGACCGGGAGGTGCTCGCACACGGCATCGAGACGGGCATCATCAAGCGGCTGCCGCACGGCGCTTACATCGAGCTGCATCAGCCGCTCGGACCGGTGGACGACCACGGCCACCCGCTCCCGCTCGAGTACCAGGGTGCGGCGCTGCCCAAGCGGATGAACAAGCTGGGCTCGGCCGGTTCACCGGGTAGCGGCAGCTTCTTGTTCGCCGACCCCGCGTCGGAGGATGCGGCGCTGCGCGAGGCGGCACACAGCTCCGAACAACGTGCGCTCACCGCCCTGCGCGAGCACCAGGAAAGCACCGTCGGTTCGAACGGGAAGAACGGCGAGCACCACTAGCTTCGTGCTGGTTCGGTGCAGGCCGTGGCGCACTGCTGCTGGGCGGCCCGCAGGATGGAGCCGGCGGCCAGGAACGCCGGCTTCGTCTGGTCGCGCTCTTCGACGGGTAGGCCGGCCGCGCAGCGCAGCACCATGAGGGCGAGCGCGCTGTAGGTCGCGTAGGGGATGACGAGCAGGTTGACGCGTGCGTCGCCCCCGACGACGGTCATCACGTGCTGGCGCTTTCGTTCCCATCCCGACCAGTTCAAGTCGGGTGGTCGCTGCAGTGGTGGCCAGTTGACGTTGATGGCGTTGATGCCGCCCAGCAAGGGAGTCAGGAGGGCGACCAGCTCGGGCAATTCGTTGGTGATGCGGTCCGCGCGTGGCCACCACGCGCCGTCGATGGGGCGGCCGAGTTCACGACAAACCGACAGCCGGACGGGGTTGGCCCGGCGTCGGCGTTCGATCAATTCGGTCATCCAAAGACCTGGCCGGCACGGCCAGGAACTTCTGCGGCATCCACGGGCGGTTCCCTTCACGTCGGCGTCGTTCGCCCCGGCGAGCGCGGGACGGACGGAGGAATCGCATTGCCCGTAGGTGGCGCCGCACCGATCGCGGCGCACCACCGCTGACAACGAAACGGCTCGCAGCTGACGCTACGCCCCCAGTGACCCTCGGGAGCGGCCAGGGTGCCGGACGGCCGTCACGATGGCGCAGCAACCGATCTGGCCGGGCGCATCCGCGGCCGGGCGGATGGGCCGGTCCCGTCTGTGCACTAAAGTGGCGAGGGCCTGACCGTGACGCTTTCCGGGTGAGCGGTGGGCTTACACGATGAGGATGGGCGCAATGGCGATACAGGACTGGGGCGACGCCCCGGAGATCCATCCTTCGAAGATCCGGGTCGGTGACATCATCGGCACGCTGAGTCCGACGAAGCTGCGTTACACCGTCAAGATGATCAGCGGGCCGCAGACTACTCCCCGGCGCTGGACGTTCTTCGGCCGCGACGACAACGGCACGCAGCACACGAGCACGTTCGGTGAGGACGAACTGGTTCGCAGGTACGCCAAGGCGTCGTAGGGCCTACTGCGCGGCGACGGCGCGGCGCAGCTGACGAACGTGCAGCCACTCGATAACCGGCATCCCCGCGGTGACGACGCCGGCGACCACGTATGCGACCCAGGAGGGGCCGTCGTGGCCCACGGCCATCAAATAGGTTGCCGTGGCCACCGCGACCAGGGCCGCGCCGATCGCGGCGACCAATAGCACGGTGCCGCGCAACCACACCCGATCGACCGTCTCACCCGACCATTCGGAGTCGGCAGCCTGAACCGGCGCCTGCACCCGCGGTTGCCTCGCCCGTTCGGCCGCGGTGCGCGGCGCCTGGGACATCAGTCGCACCGGGGGCCGGTTGGGCGCTGTCATCCCCCGGGCGGCCGGCTCGGTCTGGGCCATCCGGCGGGCCCGCAACAGCATCGGGATCGCCCCGGCGATGATCAGCGCGGACACAATGATCACGGCATACAACACCCAGGAGGTGCCGTGCGTGCCGCTGGCCGCTTTGTGAAAGCCCCGCCCCAGGTCCGCCAGCGCGACGGCCGCGGCCACGCTCACGCCCAGCAATACCAGCCAGATGGCAGCGCACGCCCCGATCAGGATGCGGTCGATGACGTCGGGCGAGATGGTGTCGTCCCCCAACCCGCGCCGGTACGCCGAATACCTGCTGACCATCAGCAGCTCGTCTGCGGTGAGTCGTTGGTGTTCGACGAAAGGACCGTTCCGTCGCTTGTCGTGATCGAGCAGTTCAGCCGGCTGACGCGGAAGAGGCTGGACGCCTCGACGGAGCCCACGTCGGACTGCGAGATCGGCGTGACGGTCATCGACCACGGGATGTACACGTTGTGCTGGGTGCGCCGCCGACCGGACGCATCGACGTAGGTCACGGAGATGATGTCGCCGGGCGCCTTGGTGCCGGTCACCGAATAGGTCACCTGTCGCGGCCCGGCCGGGGTCGTCGGCGGCGGGGGTGGCGCCGCCGCCGTGGAGGTGGCCGGGGGCGGCGCCGGAGCGGGCGCCGGCGGTGGCGGCGGCGGTGCAGGTGTGACCGTCACGGTCTGTGTCTCCGTTGGTGGCGGGGGCGGCGGTTCGGTCGTGGGCCTG
>NZ_LZSV01000022.1 GCF_001665605.1 Mycobacterium sp. 852014-50255_SCH5639931 | reverse complement strand
GATTGCGGCGCCTGGTCTACGACGGACAGCGCGCTCGCATAACGTTCCCCGGCGCGTGCCCGATCCACCGCCGCCGCTCGCCGCCGTCTCACCCGACGGCCGGGAGATCCCACCACGGCGGCTTGATCCCGCAGGAGGCGACCCGCTCGACAAATTGCAGCAGATACTGCAGGACGCGGCGGGTGCTGCGCCGATGGGGGAGGCACCGTAACGGTCTGTAAGGCTCTTGCTATGAACGAACCGTGTCCGTGCGGCAGTAACAAGAGCTATCTGGCCTGTTGCGGGCCGTTTCACCATGGCGAGTCGCAGGCCCGGTCGGCCGAGGAATTGATGCGATCGCGGTATTCGGCATTCGCCCACGGAGACGCCGACTACCTGTACCGCACATGGCACCCGCGCACGCGCCCGGCCGACGTGACGATTGATCCAGGCACCACCTGGATTGGCCTGAACGTGATCGACACGGTCGCGGGAGGTCCGGACGACGATCACGGGGAGGTGGAATTCACGGCCCAGTTCGAGTTCGCGGGCCGCGTCGGCAGCCTGCACGAGCGCAGTCGTTTCGAGCGCCGCGCCGGCCGATGGTTCTACCTCGACGCCGTGCCGGAAGAGTTCTAGCCGCGTTGTCTATTGACCCGGCTTTCTCCGAGCGAGTGACGGGACTCGAACCCGTGTATACGGCTTTGCAGGCCGCTGCCTAGCCACTCAGCCACACCCGCACGAAACGCCACCATGCCAGCGCAGGCCCGTACGGCCTAGCGTTTTCCTCGGCCCGATCATTTCGTGAGCTGCAGTTGTCCGCCTTTCCGCGAATGACGGCTAAATTACCCGTATGCGGGTTGTTCGCCTGGCGGGTGTGATCCTGACAATCCTCACAGCGGGGCTGCTGTCGGCAAGCCCCGCCGGCGCACAACCGCCGTCCAAACTCACCGATCACATCACTGACAGCACCGGGGTATTGACGGATTCCGGTCGGGCAGCGGTCAGCTCGGCAATCGATCGGCTTTACCGCGATCAGCACATCCAACTGTGGGTGGTCTACGTCGACAACTTTTCCAGGTTCAAACCCGAAAACTGGGCTGACCGCACCCGGGACGCCAGCGCGATGGGCGACCACGACGCGCTGCTGGCCGTGGCCACGAACACCAAGCTGTACGCATTCACGGTGCCGCCGCCGGTTCAGGGCCTCACAGCAGCCGAGCTGATCAGTCTTCGTAGCAAACGAATTGAACCGGCGATTGCCGCCAAAGACTGGAGTGGCGCTGCGGTCGCCGCCGCTGACGGGTTGGACCGATCGGCAACCTCGTCAAAGCCTGCAAAGCCGATCTGGGTGCCGATCGCGATCGGCGTCATCGTCCTCGCGGTCGTCATCGTGGTGGTTTTCATGCTCTACCGTGCGCGACGCCGCCGGCGGGTCAGCCCTACCGATGGGCACGTTGGAGGGCATGACTATTCATTGGAGCAGGCGTTATCGATGGCGGACGGCAGATTGCGGCAGGTCTCCGACTACGTCGCCCGACATCGCGCGAGCGTCGGCACCGAGGCCCAAACCAGGGTCGAAGAAGCGAATCGGCATTTGGCGGCGGCGCACGGCAAGCAACCAACAAACGGCACCGAAGCGGTCGCCCATGCCAACAGGGCGTCCACCCTGGCCGCTGAGGCCCAATCGTTGGCGAATGCTGACGTGTTAGCAGGGCACCGCACGCGGCGAGGTCGAGGCACAGCGTCTAAGCGGTGAACGGTATAGCAGCCGCCGTTTCAGAAGCATCCGCTTACATGAACTCGCCGGCCGGCTCCGACGCAAACATTCACCGGGGGCGGCGGGGGCGGAAAGTCTTGCGGCAGCGGTGCATACGCGTCCGGTGGCGGGACGTTGGCGTTGATCGTATCGGCAACGTTGGTGCACCCGCTCACGGAGACACGCCTGCCGACGCTTGCGCAGACGTCGGCGTTGGCCACACCGGAAGGCCCGACGGCGGCATACATCTCAGGGATCGCGGTAAGGGTCAATACTGCGATCGCCCCTGCCGTCCAAGGCCGCACCCACCCGTTCATCGGGATCTCCTCACTCTGACCGGTGGCAAGTTTTGGGCGTGCTTGTTCTCGTCGCTCAAGGGGTCGCGCCGCCCTGCCCGAGCAGCGGTGTCCACTGGCAACGCTGCCTGATGTCAGCCAGTGGCTGCCGGATGTTTTCGAGATCGGCTTGCTCCTCGGGGTTGGCGCTGAAGTACTGCTGCACGTCGTCGCGGATCTGGTCTTTGGGACGATCTTGGAGGCCGGTGTAGAACCCGTTCAGGTCCGGATGCGTGAACAGGTAGCCCGAGAGCGCCGCCGCCACACCAGACGCGACGCCGGCTACATCCGCTGCCGTGCAGCCGGGGGGCCGAGGCGGGGGGTCAGCCACGGCGGTCGCCGCGGTGCCACATAGAAGCGTGCCGGTAATTGCGCCAGCACCGATTGCCCCGACTAGTAGCCGACGCGGGGTCAGATGTGCGAAGAACATAGCTGGCTCCTTTATGCGGCAATTACCTGCGGTTGGCATGGTGTTAACTCTGGACACCGACCGGGTTCGTTACTCGGGCCGAAAGTCACTAGTACAACGGCCAACCGTCACCACACTTGGTGCCCCGGGCAAGAGGCCGGGGCACCGAGGTGGCGAGTTCCTTTGCGATGTCCGAAAATCAGCTGCCATCTTCGGCGCGCAACAGCGAGTGTGTGACGCGGCCGCCCTCGAAACGGAACTCATGCGCCGGATGACGGAGGGGCTCGATAGCGCCGTCTGCGTGCACCATGACTCCGGCACCTGACGGGATTCCGAGCCCGCCGGCCGATCCCGCTAGCTGTTCCACGGTCCGAGATAGCCGCGCCCACCCGCCTCGCTCGTCATGCGCGTCAACCACCAGGGGTACGAGGTTGAACATATCGAGCAGCCCGGGCACCGAAGGCTCCGGTGCCTCGACCATTCCATAGCGTCCGAGCTGGACCGCCCCGGCCGAGATGCCCACCAGGACCGCCCCTTGGGCGTGTCTGCGCAGGATCACATTTTTCATGCCGGCTTTCTCGAACGTGTCCCAGCCGAGTCGCACATCGCCACCCGCGAGGACGATCAACCGGGCACGCTCGAGGAAGGTGCGGTCGTCGGAGCCGAAGGACGAATGAATCATGCGGCGGTCGGTGATTCCAATCGCATCCATTGCCGTCTCGAAAATCCCGTAGTACTCAGGGCGGTCCCCGTTGGAGGCACCGATATACGCCGCGCTAAGCGGTATGTCCCGCGCCAGTCCATCGAGGGATCCCTCGAGGAGCAGTCGGTCCCCCCGCCTCCAGAACAGCAGCTGACTGTCTGCTAGCAGATAAAGCGGTTGTCGTTGTGGCACCGTCTCAGTCACCGCAGGCGAGCTCATCGAACCTTGCGAGCGCGGCCTCGAGATCCGTTTCGTCGAAAATTTCGCAACGGTCGATCAGGTGACCGTCGACGGTCTGAACTTCGATCCCTCGCCACTCGGCGTCGAAGCCGTCCTGCGAAACGCCATGCGCCACATGCGAGCAAACAACTCCAAGGTCAGTCAACCGATGCACGGTCTCGATGCGGAAGGTAAGGTCCGTCGTCAGTTGCCACAAGGAAAGCAGGGATGCGTTGAGACCTCCTTCCTCGATGATGCCCGGTCGTCGGTGATCGATGTTCACCCAATCCGGCGTCGTTGGAAATAGCTCGCGCCGGTTCATCGCGGCATAGGAACCGGCGATGACCGACCACGTCCGCGCGTAGGCGGCCGCCTCACCGGCGACATATCGAGCATCGAGCTCATCAAAAGCGGCATCGGTGTCGTCGACGTCGAAAAAGACGTGAGCCGCAATCCGCCCGTCGGCGTCGGTCTCGACGATTCCCAGCATCTCGATGACGAATTCCCCGCGCCCTAAGTCGGTATTGAACGAGCGAATAAGAATGAGGGCGAGGCGCTCCCCACGGGTCGCAATGACCGTCAGCGTCACCTGCGCGAGGCCCTCGGCCAGAGCTCGCATGTTTGCCATCACGGCATCGCGACCGTCCCAGACACCGACATTCACCACCCGACGGCGATCCTCGACAAAACTGTCGCCGGCCAGGATTTCGGCGATCGCCGCCCAATCGCCGGCCGCCGAACGCTCAAAGAGTCGGTCTTCCGCTCGGCTCGCTGCGTTCTCCAGCCGCCGCGTGGGACGGCTCAATTCGTCGAATCGAGCAAGGGCAGCGTCCAGGTCGGCCTCATCGAATATCTCGCAGCGGTTGACTAGCTCGCCTTCGACAGTGAGAAGTTGGATCTGTCGCCACTCGGCGTCAAAGCCGTCAGACGAGGTCCCATGTTGAGTGTGGGTGATGACCGCCCCGAGCTTGCTGAGCTGATGGACCGCCTCGATGCGGATCTCGAGGTTTGGGGTGAGATCCCAGACGGCGCGGATGGACTGGATCATGGTTTTGGGCGCGAATGGTGTGCCTCGCCGGTGGTCGATGGCGGCCCAGTCTGCTGCGGGGAGTTCGTTCCGGTTGAAGGCGGCGTAGGTTCCCGCAATGACCGACCAGGTGTGCGCGTGGAGGGCTGCTTCGCCTGCGAGGTAACGGTTTTCGAGTTCTTCGAATGCGGCGTCGATGTCGTCAGGGTCGAACACAACGTCCGCCATTACCTTTTCGCCGTTGTGCTCAACGACTTGAAGGACGTCGAGGTGAATCGCGGGATGGTCACGGCCCGACGCTTTGACGCGGGTGAGGATGAGGCGTTCGCCTCGGGTCGCGATGATTTCCGAGGTCATGTTCGCCAAGAGCCCGACATCCGCGGACACCTGTAGATCTTGGATCGCGGCATCGCGACCGTGTCGAACCCCGGCATTCACGACCCGGCGGCGATCGTCAAGGGAATAGCCCTCGGCAAACAGCTGGGCCATGGCGTCCCAGTCGCGGGCAGCAAAGTGCGCCAGGAAGCGTTGGTTCACTGGATCTTCCAGCCCTTGTTCCTGTAAATCGAGCTCTTCAAACCGGGCGAGTGCGGCGTCCAGGTCCGTCTCGTCGAAGACCTCGCAACGATTGAGCATGTCACCATCAACCGTCAAAATGCTGATCTCACGCCACTCGGCGTCAAACCCTTCTGGGGAGGTCCCAGCCGCAGTGTGGGCGATAACCGCGCCGTATCGACTGAGACGATGCACAGCTGCGATGCGGATCGTCAGATTAGGAGTCTGATCCAACGCGCTGCGGAGGAATGCGATGAGTTCACCCGGTGCCATCGCCGCCCCTCGGCGATGGTCGACGTCCACCAAGTCCGTTGTCGTAGAGGGGAGTTCGCCGCGGCTGATTGCGGCGTAACTCGCCGCGATGGCAGACCATGTGCGCGCGTAGAGGGTCGCTTCGCCGGCGGTGTATCGGGCATCGAGCTCGGTGAAGGCAGCGTCCATGTCGTCGGTGTCGAATACGACAGCTGCCGCGAGTCGATTGTCGTCGCCGGTTTGGATGACGGCGAGGGCCACGCCCTGGAATGCCTCCCGTTGTTGGTCCTGGCTGGCGAAGTCGAAGTGAAAGAGCGCGAGACGCTCACCACGAGTTGCAACGGTCGACGCCACGGCAGTGCTCCAAACGTCACCGCTGGCCCGCCAGTTCGCCATCTCGGCATCTCGACCACGTTGGATCCCGGCGTTGACGACCGAGCGGCGGTCGTCTGAGGAAACGTCGTCGGCCAGCAATTCTGACATTGCCTTCCAGTCGCGGACCGCGAAACGGGCGAGAAATTGCTCGACCACGCGGGTCGTCGCATTCGCCAACTGGGCGGCCGGCCGGCTGAGTTCTTCGAATCGCGCGATCGCGGCGTCCAAGTCCGTCTCGTCGAATACTTCGCAGCGGCTGACAAGGTCACCGTCGACCGTCACGAGGCTGATCCCTCGCCACTCAGCGTCGAAGCCCTCGTGCGACGTCCCATGCGCGACGTGGGTGTAGACGGCTCCCACGTCGCTCAGCCGATGCACCACCTCTGGGTAGGTTCGAATTCTTTGATCGAGATCCCATCCGGCGTGGACGTATTCGATCAGCTCACCGGGGGCGTGAGCCGTCCCTCGGCGGTGGTCGATGCTTGCGAAATCCGGGGTAGTCGGCGGTAGTTCGTGCCGGTTCAGTGCGGCATAGCTATCCACGATGACTGACCAAGCCCGCGAGTGCGTAGCCGCTTCGCCATTGAGGTAACGGGAATCAAGTTCTTCGAACGCGGCGCCGGCGTCGTCGGTATCGAAGAAGACGACCGCGGAAATCTGCACGGTAGCGTTGATTTCGAGCACGCCGAAAACGTCTGTGAGAAAGGCATCGGGCCCTTGATTACCGTCACCGAAGCGTAGGCGCATGAGGGCAAGGCGCTTGCCGCGAGTCGCTACGACCGTTGTAGCCACGGTTGCGGTCCACAGGTCGGCGACGGTCCGCATGTCGGCGTTCTGGGCGTCTCGACCATGTCGTGGTCCGGCGCCCACCACGCGGCGGCGATCGTCATTCACGAAGTTGTCGTCCAGCAACTCAGCCATGGCGTCCCAGTCGCTGACGGCAAAACACGCTAGATACCGCTCACCCACTCGGCTTGCCGCGTTCTCCAGCCGGGGCGCCGGGGGGATGAGTTGGTCGAACGATGCGATCGCCGAATCCAGGTCTGCCTCGTCGAATACCTCGCAGCGGCTGAACAAATCACCATCAGCCGTAAAGAGCATGACCTCCCGCCACTCGGCGTTGAAGCCGTCGCGTGACGTCCCATACCCGTTATGAGTGACGACCGCTCCGAGGTCACTCAGGCGATGCACGGCCTCGATGTAGAAATGGATGTCTTGGTCGAGATCCCATCCGGCACGTAGGTATTCGATCATGTCACCGGATGCGAAAGCCGCTCCGCGGCGATGGTCCTGATTTTTGAAATCGCCGGTTATAGGCGGGATTTCACGTCGGTTGATCGCGGCGTAGGCCGCGGACATGGCAGTCCACAAATGCGCATGGGTTGCCGCTTCCCCGGCGAGATAGCGCGCGTCGAGCTCCGCCATCGCGGCGTCGATGTCGTCTGGGTCGTATGCAACGCGTGCCAGTATCCGTTCGTCGGCGGAGGTCTCGACGATAATGAGCATCTCGATGCTAAATCCCCCAGATGGGTGGTCTTCGCGCGAGATACGCGTCCGGCACAGGACAAGTCGTTCGCCTCGAGTGGCGATGACATCCGCCGTACTTGTCGTCACCCCAATTTCGGCGAAGGCCCGCATATTCGCGATTTCGACGTCACGACCGTGCCGGGTTTCGGCGTTGACGACCCGTCGATGGTCGTCGACAGCCGTATCCGCGGTTAGTAGCTTGGCCATAGCGACCCAGTCGCGTGCGGCGAAGTACGTTCGGAAGCGCTCGTACGCTTGGCTTGCCGCATTTTCGAGAAGCGGTGCTGGGCGGCTCAACTGATCGAATTGCGTGATCGCGGTTTGCAAGTCGGCGTCGTTGAACAACTCGCAGCGGTTGACCATGCTCCCTTCGACCGTGACCAGGGCGACTTCGTGCCACTCACCGTCAAAGCCTTCGTGCGAATTTCCATACGCCACGTAGGAGACGACCGCTCCCAGGTCGTTCAATCGATGTACGCCGCCGACGTACGAGGTGATGTTTTGGCCGATGTCCCACCCGGCGCGGATGTATGCAGGCAGCTCGCCGGGTGCGAACGCTGCGACGTGGCGATGGTCAATCGTTGCGCAGTCGGGGGCCAGAGCGGGGAACTCGTGCAGGCTGATCGAGGCGAAGGTTCCGGTGACGACCTGCCACGTGGCCGCATAGGGCGCACCTTCGCCCGCGAGGTAACGGGCATCGAGCTGGGCGATGGCGCCCCCGATCTCTTCGACGTCGTAAGTGAAGACGTTCGCGATCCGGTCGTCGGCGTCGATCTCGACGACGTTGAGCGCGTCGATTTGAATCGCTTTGGGGTCTTGGCCTGCCGCGCGAACACGTGCGAGGACGAGATGCTCCCCGCGGATCGCCACGGCGCTGACCATCGAGATCGTGAAGCCGACGTCAGCCGCCGCCTGCAAGTCTCTGACCACGTCGTCTCGGCTGTGTTGAGTCTCGGCACTGACGACCCGCCGGTGGTCGATGCCGACAAAGTCATCGGCCACGGTGTCGGCCAGTGCGTCCCAGTCGCGAGCCGCGAAATGAGACCAGACGTGCTCGAATACGCGCGCCGCCTTATTCTCTAGCCGCCGCGCAATCGGGCGCTCCGCCTCGAATCGGGCTTCGAGCTCGACCATAGCGGCGTCGATGTCGTCGATGTCGAACCACATCTGCAGCGCGATTCGGCCGTCCTCATCGATGCCGTAGATACAGAAGAATTCGTCCTCTGGCGCCCCGGGGCTCGCGTCCGCAGTGCCCACCGCTAATCGAGCGAGTGCTAGCCGCTCGCCTCGCACGGCGGTAACGACTGAAGTGATACGCACGTCGCCCGCCTCAAGGACCCGCCTATTCTCACCTGCCCAGTCGGCCGATGGCAGGTCAGCCTGGGTGAAGCCGACGATCTTGCGGCGGTTCTCGACGAGGACTCCGGGCGCAAAGAGCTGCTCGAACTCATCCCATTCCCCGTTATTGATAGCGGCCACCACGTGTTGCCCCGCTCGTACGCAAGCATTTTCGGGTTCAACAACGGGCGCTTCGGGCGGAGCAGCAGCGGGTGGTCGCTCAGCACCGAGAATGGCGCGCGCCTTCTCGGCAAGCGCCACAGCGCCTTTCCGCTCGTACAACTCGGCGGCCCGCTCCGCCGCCGCCCGCGCACCCATGATTTCACCGGCCGCACCCAAAACCGTCGCCAGCGTCAGGCACGCATCGCCATGATCCACCAGCGCGTCGGTGCGTTCGGCGAGCCCGACGGCTTCCTCGGCGACTCGCCGAGCCTCGTCGTGATCACCGCGCCGCGACAGCAGCCGCGCCCGAAGCGTGCGCCAGGCGATCGACGCCTTCAGCGCGTGACCGGCGAGACGCTCACTCTCGGCACTCAATTCATCCGCTTCGGCATCGCGGTCGAGCGCGAGACACGCGCGGCCCAGCAACGCCGCGGTCTCGGCGGTATCGGCGTCGAGGCCCATGCGACGAAAGCCGTTGTAGGCCTTGCGCAAGTGTGGCTCGGCCGCCGCAGGCTCGTCGACCACCAGCTCGACGATCCCGGCGAACTGCTCGACCTCCATAAGAGAATGGCGCAGTCCGAGCTCGGTGGCCGTGCGCCGGGCCGAGTCGATCATCCGTCGCGCCGCCGCCGCCCGACCGCGGAAAGCCTCCAACACCGCTTGGCACCGCGTCGATGTCGCTTCGACCGCCGGTGAGTCCGTAGTGATTCGGAGCAGCCGCACCACGTCCAGGCATCGCCCGCCTGCGCGTGGAACGGGGTTCGGGCCCCACAGCGCCGCAAGCGGTGCGTTCGCCAGAACGGCGTTCACCCGGCGGTGTTCACGCGCGCGCCGCGCCGCTGAAAGGGCGTCGTCCAGAGCGATTTCGCCGTCGCCGATTCTTCCCAGCCGTGCGAGGCATCCGGCACGAACGGTGTGTGCCATGGCTTCTCCGGCGGCGTCGCCGAGTTGGGCCAGCTCTTCGGCGGCCGCGCCGACCGCGGCCGCGACGTCGTCCAGTCGCTCCGGGTGGGTCAGCATCGAGAGTTGGCCGTCGAAGCAGGTGGCCCACGCGGCTAGCTGCGCCGAACCGGCGGTGGCGCTCTGCAATTGGGCCACCGCGCCCGCCGCCGAAACCACATCACCCGCGGCCAGCAGGGCCTCGCAACGCGCCATCAACAACTCGGCCGTCTGGTCGTCGCGATCGGGCAACTCCTCGTCGATCTCCTCGAGTGCGTGCAGGGCCCGGTCGTAGAGGTCGGCGGCGCCTTCATAGGCGAGCCGTGCCATCGCCTGGTCCGCGGCACGCCGACAGTATTCGACCGCCTTCGCCGCGTTCCCCGCCCACGCGCACTCGAAGTAGTGGTACGCCAGTTCGGCGAGCAGCTCGTCGTCGGCGCCGGGCTCGCTTTCCAACGTTGTGGCGATGCGCTGGTGCAGTCGCATGCGCCGCACCGACGGCAACTCGGCCAGCAGCGACTGCCGGACGATCGCATGGTTGAACCGGTAGCGACCGCCGGGCTCTTCGATGACGATGCCGGCCTTGCACGCCTCGTCGAACGCGTCGACCAGGTCGTCCTCTACCACCCGTTCCACCAGATCCAAGGCGAACCGGCTGCCGACGACGGCGGCCGCGGCAAGCGCCTTGTTCGCCTGCGCTGGAAGCCGCGAAAGCCGGCGACTCACCGCCTCGCGCACCCCTTGCGGCAGGGTGCTCTGGTCCCAGCGTCCACCGCTTTCATCCACGTGGCGCAGGGCCTCGATGAGGAAGAACGGATTGCCACCCGTGACGGACGCCAATGCCCGGGCGAGCTCTTCGTCGTTGTAGCCCGCCTCGGCGACGTAAGCGGTCACGTCGTCCTCGTCGAGGCCGCTCAGGCTGAGCCGGTTGGCCGTGCCGTCGCGGTGGAGGTCGGCGAGCATCGCCGCCAGGGGGTGGGAGCGGTCGAGGTCCGTGCTGCGGTATGTGCCGATGATCTGCATGCGGGCGTGTTCGCCGAAACGCAGGAGGTGTCGTAACAACAGCAGCGTGGGCTTGGCCGCCCAGTGCAGGTCGTCGAGGATCAGGACGACCGGCGCGCTCGCCGAGGCCATGGCCAACAGCGCGACGACGGCGTCGAAAAGTGCGTAGCGTTCGGTGTCCGGGTCGGCACGGGTCGGCGCGGCCAGGTCGGGAAGCAGGTCGGCCAGCCCGGGCGCGAGTGTGAGGAGTGCTTCCACGCCGCGCAGCCCACGGAGCCCACCCGCACCGAGGCATGGCACCAGCGAACGTAAAGCTTCCGCGAACGGCTGGTACGGCGCGCCGAGGTCCTCGTCGCATCGGCCGTAAATGACCAGAGCGCCTTGGTCATAAGCCTGTCGCGACCATTCGCCGGCCAGACGCGTCTTACCGACACCCGGTTCGCCCGCGATCAGCATCGCGTTGGTGCCACCGGCGAGCGCGGTCTGCCACGCCGACGACAGTCGCTCAAGCTCGTGCCCGCGCCCGACGAACGGCCCCGGGCCGGCAAGCACAGGGGGCAGGCTCGGGCGTTCCACAGGCACGTCGATCGAATCCGCGGGATGGTCGAGCAGGGTGGTCTGCAGTTGGAGTTCGAAAACGTGTTCCGGGCGCGCGAGATTGCGCAGCTGGCGCGTGCCCAGGTCGGCGAGCACGACGTCATCGGACAGCGAGTCGATTACGAGCTCCGCCGTCGCACCCGAGCACAGGATCTGGCCACCGGTTGCCAGCGACCGGAGGCGGGCGGCGCGGTTGACCGCGCGCCCGAAGTAGTCGCCGTCGCGAAATTCGACCTCCCCGGTGTGCAAAGCCACGCGAACACGCATGGGCTCCCGCAGCGCCCAGGGCTCGTGGACGATCGCATCTTGAAGCTCGATGGCCGCGGCGGCGGCCGCCGACGGCCGCTCGAAAACCGAGAACGTTGCGTCGCCCTCGCCGCGCGTCTTGATCAGCCGACCGCCGCGGGACGTCACGACCTGCTCGACGAGCTCGTCGTGTCGCGCCAGTGCCGCCGCCATGGCCCCGGCGTCTGCCTCCCATGCAGCCGTCGACCCTTCGATGTCGGTCAGCAGAAACGTCACGGCGCGAGTCACGGACGAGAGGTGTTGTGCGGCAGGCATTTCCAGCGCAGAGTCCTGCGCGACGATCGCGGCCTCCAGCCGGCGAAGGTCCGGTCCCGGGTCGACCCCCAATTCATCGGCGAGCAGCGCACGCGCACGCTGGTACGCGCCGAGTGCCTCGCCCTGCCTGCCGGCGCGATACAGCGCGAGCATCAGCTGGCCCCAACGCCGCTCGCGCAGCGGCGCATCGGCCACTGCGGCCTCGAGCTCGCCGATGATCTCCGCGGCCCGGCCCGTCGCGAGCAGCGCATCGGCCCGATCCTCCACCAGCGCGGCGTGGCCCTCGATCCATCGCGTTTTCTCGGAGGTTCCCCGTCGGCCGTCGGGCAGCTCGGGGATTCCGCGCCACAGGGCGAGCGCCTCCTCGAAGCGGGCCACTGCCTGGCTGATGTCGCCGGCCGCCGCGGCGTCGCGTCCCAGTCGGGCGGCCGATTTGTAGCACGCCGCGTCCACCTGGGTCTCGGCCAAAGTCCAGCCCGCGCCCGCCGTCAGAACGAAGCCGTCACCCAGGGTGCGACGTAACGTGGAGATGTGGGTTTGCAGGGCCTTCGCTGCGGTGCGTGGCGGATCCTCGCCCCAGAGGAGCTCGACGAGCGTGTCGGCCGCCACGACCGAACCGCCGTGCAGCCCGAGCATGGAAAGGATCGCGCGCGGTTTGGCGCCCGGGATAGTGACGGGCGCCCCGTCTAGCCGGACCTGGAGAGGTCCCAAAACCCCCAGTTCCACCGATGGAAGCGTACTCACATCAGCCATCGTCGGTGGGGGGATTCAATGCACGGTCAAGATCGAGTAAAGCCGTCGCGTCCAGGCCCGAAGTCACCGCCACTGGAATGCACACCACCGTGAGCAGTTAGGTTTGTATCCATGGTCAACGAAGGGGGTGGATCGGCGTTCACCTGGCAGGGCCGGCGTGAGCTGGTGAGCCAGATTCATGAGCAGCTCGACGAGCTGGTCGAGGCCCGCGACCAGATGGAACAACTGGTGCGGGTCATCAGCGAAATCGGTTCTGATCTGGACCTGGACGTGACGCTGCGCCGGATCGTGAAGGGGGCGATGGAGCTGACCGGCTCCCGCTACGCTGCCCTGGGTATCCGCGCTGCCGACGGCGCCCTGGCCACTTTCGTCCGCGCGGGAATCGACGACGACACGGCCCGGCGGCTCGGCGATCTGCCGGTCGGTGAGGGTCTCCGCCTCGAAGATGTGAGTGCTCATCCGCAGGCCGCCAAGCTGCAGGCCCACGATCCGCCGCTGCGGGCCCTCCTCGGATTACCGATCACCGTGCGG
Source organism: Mycobacterium sp. 852014-50255_SCH5639931 (assembly GCF_001665605.1). Classification (GTDB taxonomy): domain Bacteria; phylum Actinomycetota; class Actinomycetes; order Mycobacteriales; family Mycobacteriaceae; genus Mycobacterium; species Mycobacterium paraffinicum. Next base: position 104,558 of record NZ_LZSV01000022.1, on the reverse strand, counting down.
GGCTCGGACTTTGGCAGCCTCTACCTCGCCGACGACCGGACCGGCCGAGTCTTCTCCGACTCCCAGGCGGCCGCGGTGCGGGCCTTGGCGACGGCCGCGGCGGCCGCCATCGACAACGCGCGCCTGTTCGAGCGAGAACGTGAGACGGCCAGATGGACGAAGGCCAGCCGCGAGATCACCACCGCGCTGCTGTCGGGCGACCCCCAGACCGGGCCGTTGCAACTCATCGTGAACCGGGCGCTGGAGTTGGCCGGCGCCGAACAGGCGATTTTGCTGGTTCCGAAAGAACCCGATCTGCCCGCCGATGAGGTTGACACCCTGGTGGTGGCTGCGACGGCGGGGCGGTACTCCTCGGCGGTGATCGGTCGCCAGGTGCCGATGGACGGCTCCACCACGGGCGGTGTCGCGCGGCGCGGGCTACCGCTGATCACCGAATCCTTTCAATATCCGATCGAGGGATTCACCGACGTCGGTGAACGCTCGGCGATCGTCATGCCGCTGATCGCGGACGGCGCGGTGCTGGGCGTCATCGCCGTCGCACGCGACCCCCAGCAGTCGCCATTCGGCAACGATTACCTCGAGCTCGTCAGCGACTTCGCCCGGCACGCGGCTATCGCCCTGGCGTTGGCGGCGGGTCGTGAACACGCGCTCAACCAGGAACTCGCCCAGGCGGACACCGTCGACGATGCGGTGAACGCCGCCGCCGAGGAATTGCGCCGTTTGTGGCGGGCCCGCCGCGTTCTGGCCGTCACCTTTCCGACCCCCAGTTCCTCCACGGGAACCGCCTATGGCGCGCCGCAGGTCGTGTCGGTCGGCGAGCCCGCGCAGTGGGGCGACCTGCCGCCCCGTACCCAACAGATGCTCAGCGCATTGCGCGACGGTGACTTGCTCACCACCAGCACGGGGGAAGCCGGGACGGCCGGCATCGCGCTGCAGCACCCCGAGGGCGTGCTCGTCGTCTGGATCGATCTGGCCGAGCGACGCGCGTTCACCCTCGAGGACCAGACCTTGCTCACGGTGTTGGCAGGCCGGCTCGGCCAGGGGCTGCAGCGGGTCCATCAGGTCGACCAGCAGCGCGAGACCGCCCTGGCGCTGCAACACGCGATCCTCGGCCCGGCCGATCTGCCGCACGGTTTCACGGTCCGCTATCAGGCCGCCAGCCGGCCTCTGCAGGTGGGCGGTGACTGGTACGACGTCGTCGACCTGGAGGACGGGCGCATCGCAATGGTCGTCGGCGACTGTGTGGGGCATGGCCTCGCCGCCGCCACCGTAATGGGTCAGGTGCGCAGCGCCTGCCGCGCGTTGCTGTTCGAGAACCCGAGCCCCGGCGCCGCTCTTGCCGGGATGGATCGCTTCGCCGCGCGGCTGCCAGGCGCCCAGTGCACCACCGCCGTCTGCGCGGTGCTCAACCCGGAGACCGGTGAGCTGGTTTATTCGAGCGCCGGACACCCGCCGCCCATCCTGGTCCACGCTGACGGCACCACCCAGATCCTCGATGACGGCCACACCATCGCGCTGGGAGTACGTGCAGGCTGGTCCCGCCCGGAGGCCCGGGTGACCTTGCCGGCGCGCGCGACCCTGCTGCTCTACACGGACGGGCTGGTCGAACGCCGCCGCACCGCACTCGGACAGGGGATCTCCCGGGCAGCAGGGCTGGTGCAGGACGGCCGCGCGTCCACGCTCGACGACTTGGCGAACGACATCATGTCCGGCCTGGCCCCCGACGGCGGCTACCAGGATGATGTCGTCCTAATGCTCTATCGCCATCCCGCGCCGCTGGAGCTGACGTTCCCCGCCGACATCAGCCACCTCGCCCCGGCGCGAACCGCGTTGCGCACCTGGTTGACACGGACCCGTCTGGACCCGGAACAGGCGATGAACGTGCTCGTCGCCGCCGGGGAGGCCGTCGCCAACGCCATCGAGCACGGTCACCGCGACAAGCCGGAAGGCACGATCAGCCTGGGCGCGACCGCATTGGTCGACCAGGTGCAGCTGACCATCACCGACACCGGCTCGTGGAAGGTTCCGCAACCGGCCAGCTATCCCCATCGGGGCCGGGGTATCGCTCTCATGCGAGGGCTCATGCACGACGTCACCATCAGCCCCGACGCCGCCGGGACCACGGTTCACCTATCCGCGAGGATCACATGATGCCCACGTTGCTCACCCTCGACACCGCGCGCCGCGACGACGGGAAAGTGACGTTGGTCGCCGCGGGGGAGATCGATCTGAGCAACATCGACGCCTTCGTCCAGGCCCTTACCAGCGCGAGCGGGGAGTCCCCCGGCGGCGGTCCGCTCACTGTCGACCTCAGTGGCGTCGAATACCTCGACAGCGCCGCCATCAACGCGCTGTTCACCCACGCCAACCACATCCACCTGATCGCCCATCCGATCTTGATGCCGATCCTCACCATCAGCGGCCTCACCGAACTGGTTGCCGTCGATCCCGCGTCGCCGACATCGGAAAACTGACGAACTTCCGGCGCTGCGTCAGGGGTTTTCGGCGATCCAAGTGCTGGTGAAGTGCTGTAGCGCGGGGATGCTCTTAGTCAGGTCGGCTTCCATCGATTTCTCGAATTTGCGGCCCACCAACGGAATTCTGACCGCCACCTCCACGGTGAAGCGCAGGCGCGCGCCGTTGCCCGCGGGCGCCATCCAGGCTTCCGCACGGCCCGATCCGATGCCGCCGGAGCTCACGACGGTGATTTGCCCGCGGACCTCGCCGTCGCCTGCTGGTCGCCATGTCTCGCTGTGGACGATCTTCAGCTCGCCGGGGACGGCTTTGGCAATGAGCGTGGGCATTAACTGGCGGGCCACGTGCTGGGTGGCGCGGACTGTCACGGTGCCGTCGGTATCAACGACCAGCGAATCGAGCGTCGTGGGAGCGTTGCTGGCTTTCAGGCGGGCCAGCCAGTAGTCCTCGCGGCCGAACGTCGTATGGATCTGTTCAACGCTGGCGGGCGATTCGACCAGGATGCCGAAGGAACGCGACATGGCAGCGATTCTTCCAAATCACCATGTTTCGAACGTACGTGCGATGGTTATCCCTCGTCGCGGAGGTGAAGAACATGACAGACAACCGGCAGGCGCCAAGCGAAAATCCCGAGAAGGAGACGTCCGAGTGGGTGACCGGGGACGAACCGATGACCGGTCCCCAGCGCAGCTACGTGCACACCTTGGCCCAGGAAGCAGGGCGCGACGTTTCCGACGATTTGACGAAGGCGCAAGCGTCGGAGCTCATCGACGAACTGCAGCAACAAACCGGACGTGGTGACTGACTAGCCTGCGGACCGGCTGCGGATGGTCGGCGTCGTCGGCGTCGGGGGGCCGGCCGCCTTGCGGCGGAGGTCGCCGAACCTGACGCTAACGCGCTGAAAGCCCTTGACCCGCTCGGCTTTTGCCTTCTTGGTGTAGGTCTTGCGGTCAGCCGGTGTGAGTTCCGCGTCATCGGTGAAGGGCGTGAGCAAGGCGCGCGGGTAAAGCCCTTCCACCAGAACGACATTGATCTCGGCGCACACGACCAGCGTGGACGAGATCAGGAAAAGGAAGGCCAGCAATCCCAGCACCAATGCGAAGACGCTGTTGGTAGCGCTGGCCGTCTTGACCGTGTGGCGAATGTATCCGGCACCGCCCCACTGCAATATCTGCCAGATCACGGCTGCCGCAAGCGCTCCCGGCAAGACTTGGCGATAGGTGAGGTCTCGCGCGGTCGTCACGCGAAATGCCACCAGGCAGATCAACGCATTGATCACCACGGCGACCAGTGCGACGCCGATCTTTCCGAATACGCCGAGCGCCCCCGTGGCCTGGCCGGCGGCAGACAGGGCGGTCGCGGCGAGGGCCGCCGAGCCGAGGACCAACAACAGCATCAAGCTGCGCAGGCGTGAGCGAATCGGGTCAGGACGCTTGTTCCTCGGGACGGCCCACACCGAGTCCATTGCGTTCTGCACCGCCTGCCCGACGCCCAGACCGCCGTAAAGCGCGCCGAGGACGCCGACGACCACGGCGACGGTTCCTCCGCTGAGCCCGGCGGGCTCATGTAGCTGACTGCCGATGACCGGGAATTGGCTCAAGGTGCTGTGCAGCACTTGTCCCTGCAGGTCGGGGCGTCCGGCCAGGATGACCCCGAGGCCGGTCGTCAACAGCAGCAACAGCGGGAACAGCGACACGAACCCGTAGTAGGTGATCAGCGCGGACAGGTAACCGCCTTGATCGTCGAGGTATTTGTAAATGACGCCGATCACCACACCCGCGACGCGGTTTCGGCGCTGCAGCCTGTCCAGCCAGCCGACCATCTCGTGCTCACTTCGGTTCTACGGAAGCGGATACCCCCCCGATGGGATGTCCCAGGTGATACCCGGATTCCGCGGCGATCAATCGTGGGCCGCTCGGTGGCCGGATGCCCGTGCCAGGATGGGGTGATGGTCGATGATGCGATGCAGTCGGAGCGCGATTTCAATGAGCGCAATGTCGAGGAATTCCGCCGCAACGGGGGCAGGGTGGGTGGACAGTTCGAGGGCTTCCCGTTGCTGCTGTTGACGTCGACCGGTGCGCGCAGCGGGCCTCCAAGCCGGCGACTGTGCGCGAATTACCTGGCGGCGAGCGCGATTCCGTTTATCGGATCGTCGTCGAGCGGGCGCCCAGGTTTGGCGAGTATCAGGAGCGCACCGACCGGGTCATCCCGGTCTTCGAACTGGTTACCGAATAACAGCACCGCCGATGGGTTGCGTGTCGCAAAATGAATGTCGGGCTCGGGAGGAGACCGGTATGAAAATCAAGCAGTTGGTACGGGTCTGGGCGTTCGGCGCATTCGCCCTCGCATTGGCGATGTTGTCGGCAGTCACGGCGCCGGCGATCGGCCGGGCCGACCCCAATTGCGCTGTGGGGTTTGTGTGGAGCGTGGACTTGCATCAATGCGTGCCCTGGGTCCCCGCCGTGAACGGGCCGGGCGGACCCGGTGGTCCTGGCGGCCCGGGTGGCCCCGGCGGACCGGGCGGGCCCGGTGGTCCGGGTGGTCCTGGCGGCCCGGGTGGTCCCGGTCCGGGGTAGGGCTCGGTAGCTGGACGCCCGAGCCGCGCGGCAACCTGTCGCGAAATGCTCGGGAACTTATCGCCCCTTGCGGTCGTTACACTGGCTAAGTATCGCTTAGACCGAGGGGACCAAACGCATGCCACGCACGGACAACGACACTTGGGATTTGGCCACCAGTGTGGGCGCGACGGCCACGATGGTGGCCGCGGCCCGGGCGATCGCGACCAAGGCCGACAAGCCGCTGATCGAGGACCGGTTCGCCGAACCCCTGGTTCGCGCCGTGGGCGTGGACTTCTTCACGCGATGGGTCGACGGCGACCTTGTCGCGGTCGACGTCGACGACCACGAATCCGGTTGGAAACTCGAGCACATGCCCGTGGCGATGGCCGCCCGGACCCGGTTCTTCGACACCTTCTTTCAGGAGGCGGCGCAAGCCGGGATCCGTCAGGCGGTAATCCTGGCGTCCGGCCTCGACGCGCGCGCCTACCGGCTGGAATGGCCCGCCGACATGACGGTGTTCGAAATCGACCAGCCGGAGGTGATCGAGTTCAAGACCACCACCCTGGCGAAGCTGGGCGCCGCCCCCCAGGCGGACCTGCGCACCGTCGCAATTGACTTGCGACGGGACTGGCCGAAAGCGTTGGTGGATGCCGGTTTTGACAAGAGCCGCCCGACCGCATGGATCGCGGAAGGCCTCTTCGGGTACCTGCCGCCAGAGGCTCAGGACCGCTTGCTGGACAACATCTCCGCGCTGAGCGCCGAGAGCAGCAGGTTAGCTGTCGAAGCCATCCCGGACCGGCCGCAGCAGGACGTCGAAAAAGCGCGAGAAATGATGCGCAGGGCCACCGCCAAATGGCGCGACCACGGCTTCGAGCTGGATTGGGAGGAGCTGGGTTTCGAGGGTGAGCGCAACGACGTCGCCGACTACCTGAAGAACCTGGGGTGGCAGACGGTCGGCACCCAGATGAGTGAGCTGCTGGCGGACGGTGGGCTGGCGGCGATTCCGCAGACGAACGACTCGGTGTCAGTCGCCGACACCGTCTACTACAGCTCGGTGCTGAGCGCGTGACGGCACCGAGTCGACGAGGGCTCAACGACGCGGTCACTCGGCTCTGGAGCTTTCTCGCTCCGGCCTACGATCTGCCGGTCCTGCAGCAGTGGGTTTACCGGCCGCCGCACGATGAGGTGATTGCGCGGTTGCGCGCCCACCATGCCCGCAAGATCGCCGATATCGCCTGCGGCACGGGCATCCTCAGTGATCGGATCGCCCGCGAGCTGCAGCCCGACGAGATCTACGGTGTCGACATGTCCGACGGCATGCTCGCCCAGGCGCGTGCCAGAACCGACCGTGTGCAGTGGTTGCGCGGCCCGGCTGAGCAGCTGCCCTTCGACGACGGTGCGCTCGACGCCGTGGTGACCACATCGGCGTTCCACTTCTTCGACCAGCCGGCGGCGTTGCGCGAATTCCACCGCGTGCTGGCGCCCGGCGGGTTGGTGGCCGTCGCGGCCCTGAGCACGCGGCAACCGCGGCTGCAGGCACCCTCGGCGAATAGGTGGAAACCGCAACACAATGCGTCACCTGCGGAGATGAGGGCTTTGTTCGAAGGCGCCGGGTTCGTCATCAGCGATCAGCACCGCATCCCGCGTCCGGCCTGGACGCGGATCATCTCCGACCTGATCACCGTCGGCACCAAAAGCTGAGCGATCGTCAGGCGGCTAGCCTGCTCATGACGCGCGGAGCCGGTCGCGAGAGATGCTCGCAGCCACCGCCGTAGACGACGCGGGAGGGCCGATAGCCGGGGACTGGCCGGGCGACGGCGCATTGCCGAGCGAAACGCTCCTGCCCGCGCTCAGCCGTCCGTTCAATGAAATCGGTGGCGATCCACCCGGCGCCGAATACCGCCGCCGTGACACCGAACTGGAGTGGCGAGCCGGCTGCAAGGGCGACCAATGCGAGGATGCCCGACACCACGGCGACGACGAGTGTGCCGGCGTAGAGGAGGGTCATGCGAGGTTCTCGGGCTTGCGGCGGGGTATTAGGCATTGCCGCGGGCTCCTCCTGTTTAGTCGGATGAGAGTCTTCGTACGGCGGAAACTGAACCGTGACCTCAATGTTTCGTTGCCGAGACCACATAGACGAGGGCCAGACGGCACGGCTGGTCATGGCGTTAGGCCCCGTTCAAGAGGCCAAAAGTCCCGAGAATTGAGATTTTCTACCGGTCGGCCTGCGGGCCGTCGGGCATGGGAATCGTCCATGTCCACGCCGTCTCACCGATGTCCGGCGTCGCGATGTCCAGTCGTGCCCCGCGGTCGGCGAGCTGCTGGGGCAGCAGCGCTGAACGATCAGCGGACACGGCCAGGCGTGCGGTTGCGCCGGATTTCGCGATCACGGTAATGACGAGGTCGGTTTCGTAGCTGGCCCGCAAGATGATCTCGTCGGCGGTCGCGTGCCGGAGGATTGCTGTCATGAGTTGCTGCACAGCGTCGTTGACCGCACCGGTGATCGCTTTGTCGATGGTGTCCAGGGGTCCGGCGAAGGAAACCTGGAATTTTGCGTTTAGGGTTTCCGAGGCTTCGCCGATCAGCTCCGAGATGCGTAGCCGGAAATTTGTCGCGTCCTCGGCCGGCATGTCGAGTTGATTGATGGCGTTATGGACCTCGTTGATGACGGCATCGAGCCCAGTGACCGTCTCGCGGATACGGTCGGCGACGCCCGGGACTCGAACCAGTGGTAAGACGCCGCTGAGTTTCAAACTGATGGCGAACAGTTCCTGTACCACGGTGCGGTGCAATTCAAGTGCGATGCGTTCGCGTTCGACGACGACTCGCAGCCTTCGCAGGTGGGCTTCGGCGCGCCGCAGATTCACCAGATTGTCCACGCGAACCTGCAGTTCACCGAGTTGAAATGGTTTCGGCAGGTAGTCGTTCGCTCCGGCTTCCAGCAGTGCCAGCCGCGATCGATCGTCGGCGCGGGCGGTCAGTATCAGCACGGGTGTGTTGGCGAGCATCGGATCTGCGCGGACTTCGGCCAGCACCTGCTCTCCGCTCAGTTGGGGCATCATGATGTCGGAAACGATCAGGTCCGGGCGGTGCGCGCGCGCCAGCTCCAATCCCGACCGGCCGTCCAATGCCGCCTTGACCCGATACCGCTGTGATAGTGCTTGGCACACAAAGGCATTAAGATCGGCATTATCTTCGATTACGACGACGACGGGTTTGGAATCCGTGCTGTCGTGGTCGGGCTCGACCATCGCATCTGGGCTGCGGCTCAGTTCGGCGATCGCTCCGGCGGCACTGGCCCGGATGCCGTCAGCGTTACGTGGACCCGCACTCTGCACGGGCAGGCCCGCGGGCGCAGCCCGCGGAAGGTCGATGACCACCAGTGCTCCGCCTTCGGGGGCGTCGGTGATGGTCACGCGGCCGCGGTGAAGGCCCACAAGGTCGCGGACGATGCTCAGTCCCAACCCGGTGCCGCCGACTACGCGGGTGGGTCCGCCCTCGACCTGCCGGAACCGGTCGAACACCACTCCTCGCTGTTCGAGCGGTATCCCCGGACCGCTGTCGGCGACCTCGATGATGACTCGATCATTGGCCGCGGCCGAGACCGAACACCGCACTGTGCCGCCGGGCTGGGTGAACTTGAAGGCGTTGGACAGCAGATTCACCACGATTTGTTGCAGGTGCTCGGGATCTAGCGCGGCCGGGATGGGCTGGTTCGAGTGGACGATGAGGTCGATATCGCGGTCGACGGCAAGCGATTCGAAAAACGACGCGCCGAGGCGAACATGCTCCGCGACATCTACTTCGGTGTAGTTCGGTTGTACGGCACCGCTTTCCAGCCGGGCCGCGTCGAGAAGGTTGTTGACGTGACGCAGCAGCAACTGCGCGTTGCGCGCTATCAGTTCGAGATCGGCGTGTGCGGGGTCTTGCGCATCGATGGATGCGAGCAGTTTGCGGGCGGGCTCCAGGATGAGCATCAATGGCGTGCGAAGTTCATGGCTGACGTTCGCGAAGAATTGGCTTTTGAGGTCGTCGAGTTCTTTAGCCCGCGCATAGAGATCGGCTAGTTCGGCGTTGGTCTCCTTGAGTTCGCGGCTTGCCTCGGCAACTTCGTGGGTGCGGGCGAAGACCTCTTGTTCCATCTGCTGGGTGGTGGCGCGCAGCGCGGCCGTCTCCCGTTGTTGGGCGACGTCGGATGCTTGGAGGCGGACGAACTCGGTGACGTCTTCGACGCGGTGAATGATGTAGCAGACATTGCCGTCGGGGTCGAGAATCGGCGAGTTGGTAGGGCTCCAGAATCGTTCTTCGAACTCGTCGTCGGGGCGCCTGACGTCGTAGCGCTGTACCGGCATTGAATCGGCGACGCGCTCGCGCAGCACCCGATCCAGCGACACCCGCAGGTTACGGACACCCTCGGCATCAGGATCGTTGGGATTGTCTGGGAAGACCTCGAAGATGACGCGCCCCAGAATCTGTGCTCGCTCGGTCAGCGTCGCCTGCGTGTACGCATCGGTGACCGCCACGATGCGCAGGTGGGGATCCACTACAAGGAATAGGCCGGGGGCCGACTCGAATAGCAGTTGGAAGTCGACACCCTCCATCACGAGCGCACCACCTTTGCCACTGCGTCGAGGCTATTGTGATGCACCGAAGTTCATCGGGCGTAGTGAATTTTGAAATTCATACTCCTGTGGCGTCGACGCTTGGTGTCTCCTAACCGGGGTCACGATGCCCGATGGCGCCAGCAGTCCAGAATTTGAGAAAAGTCCTACCGCCTCGCCCCGGCGAAAGTGGTGGCAGGTCTACCGCGCCGTTGACGGGATGTTGACGGGTCCTGTTGCGGTGTAGCGTATTTGAGGTCGCACTGGCCGACCCCGCTGTCATGTCTAAACCGCACTCCGGCACAGGGTCAGGGGTTGACAGCACAACGCCCGCCTCGCCTGGGTGGCGAAGCGGGCGTTGTGGTCACTGCTGTTTACAGCGGAATCCAGACTCCAAAGAACCAGAAGCCCCACTGATTGAATCCGGGGTCCCACACGGGAGTCTCCTGATAGCCCCAGTAGTTGATCGGGCCATATCCCCACTGCCCGCCGGGCGGGGGGAGTGGCCGGTCCCACGCGGGCCGCGGCGGCTCACCGGGCCCCCAAGGTGCCGGACCGTCACCCCACGGGGCACCGCGGAAGTAACCGCGCTGGGCGTCTCCGTGCCAGGGCCCGCCCGGATGATCGGGTCCACCGGGTCCACCGGGTCCACCGGGGCCACCGGGGCCGCCAGGTCCACTCGGTCCGCCAGGTCCACCCGGATGATCGGGTCCGCCGGGTCCACCCGGCCCACCGGGAGGTCCGCCGGGGTGACCGGGCCCGCCTGGTCCACCCGGCCCACCCGGGTCACCGGGCGCGTTCGGCGGATGGATACCCCCAGGAGCCGGCCCACCATGATTGCCGGCCGGACCGGGCGGTGGCGCTCCCGGCGCGGCGTTGGCGACACCGGCGCCCATACCGAACGCTGCGGCGCTCAGGGCGCCGGCGACGGTTATCCCCCCAAGTATTTGCTTGAATTTCATAGTCCTTCACCTGTCTAACTACTAGTGAATTCCTCGGAATCCCCCTTACACAAACCGACCGTAGATAGCTTCCCTATGTATCGGCTGTGCGTGGCCCAAGCAGAACTTCTGGGCGCGCCGACCTGCGTGTTGACGTGGCGGAAGATGGACGGCCTGCGCGGGGAACCGCGAAATATGAACCACTGCGACCCGCGACGGCGTGTCGCCGCAGACGTTTATGTGTCACGGATCGACGTCGGCCTCGCACGGCCGCCGGAGACCCGACGAGGCCGAGAGCCCCCTAGCCGCTTTGGAAAGGCTATGTTTCCTAGTCGAGCGGGGTATTGATGTATATCGTTGCGGCCGTGTCGAGTCCGTCGCATCCGCATCCGTCCGAACCGCATTCGGGTTCGGTGTCATCGAAATTGAATTGGTTGCGCGCCGGAGTCCTGGGTGCCAACGATGGAATCGTCTCGACGGCGGGCATCGTGGTGGGAGTCGCGGCGGCGACGGTGGAACGCGCTCCGGTATTGACGGCCGGTACCGCTGGACTGGTCGCTGGGGCCGTGTCGATGGCGCTGGGCGAATACGTGTCGGTGAGCACCCAGCGGGACACCGAGAAGGCGCTGCTGCACAAGGAACGCCAGGAGCTCCGTGACGATCCGGCCGCCGAGCTGGACGAGCTTGCCGCCTTGTACGAAGCCAAAGGCCTGAACGCCGCGACCGCGCGCACCGTGGCCGAGGAACTCACCGACCACAATCCGCTCCTCGCCCATGCCGAAGTCGAACTCGGTATCAATCCCGAGGAGCTGACCAACCCGTGGCAGGCCGCGTCGTCCTCGGCGCTGTCGTTCGCAGTCGGCGCCCTCCTGCCGTTGGTCGCGATCTTGGCGCCGCCCGCGACGTGGAGAATCCCGGTCACCGTGGCCGCGGTACTCGCCGCGCTGGTGCTCACCGGGGCGGTATCGGCCGGTTTGGGTGGGGCGCCCAAGAGCCGGGCGGTCCTCCGCAATGTCATCGGAGGCGGTCTCGCATTGTCGATCACCTACGTGATCGGCCACTTGGTCGGTGCAGCGATCGCCTAAGGGTGCCAACACCCTTGCTCGGTTAGCGGATTGACCTGAGACAGGTCGGCCCCGGGGGACTGGAACTCAAACAGTAATATCAACTGTTGCCATCCCCACACGGGGGACCCCAACTCTGGGCGGAGCGCCGCGCATTGACCGAAACGAATTTCGTGCCGGATGACGTTGATTCAGCGGCGCAGACGCCGTACTTCCTGCGCGACGAAAGCCGTTTCGTGCCAAATCCGATCGCGCGCGGTGGGTGGGGTCCGTCGCTCAGCGGGCACGTGGTCGGCGGACTGCTGGGCTGGGCCGTTGAACGCGCGGTCGACGACCCGCAACTGCAACCCGCCCGGCTGACCGTCGACCTTCCCGCACCGGCCGCGCTGGAACCCATCGAGGTGCAGACCACCGTGCACCACGATCGTCGGCGGCTGCGCCTCGTTGAGGCCGTTCTCACCCAGCGTGGTGTCCCCGTCGCGCGGGGGAGCGCCTTGTTTCTGCGGCGCGGCCCTCAGCCAGAGGGGCAGGTGTGGTCGCCAAATCTGCAGATGCCGCCACTGCCCATCGAGGACGACGCGCAACCCACGCTTTTCATGCGCACCTACGGCTGGGGCACCGAACTGCAGAATCGCGATCCCGAATGGGTCGACACCTCCGGCCCGAAATACACCTGGCTTTATGAAACACGCTCACTCATCGACGGCGAACCGCTCACTGCCTTCACCCGTGCCGCCATGGCGGCCGATATCACGGCTTCCCTTGCCAATTGGGGCACGAACGGTCTGCAATTCATCAACGCCGACTACACCCTCACGTTGAGCCGGCTACCCGAAGGGCCCCACATCGGCATGGCGTCGCTGACGCATTACAGCCATGAGGGCGTGGCCACCGGCTCGGCCGTGCTCGTCGACCGCGAGGGGCCCATCGGCAGTGGTGTGTCGGTCGCGATAGCCCACTCCGGATTCCGCCCGACGCAGGTGAATCCGACGAACGAATGAGCATCGGAAGCGACGCGACCTACTGGACGTTGATCGCCGACGCGGCGCGGGCCTCGCCGCGGCCGCTGCTCGCCGACGACCAGGGGCGCAGCCTGACCACCCGTGAGTTCCACGATGCCGCGTGCGTGACCGCCGCCGCGTTCACCGAGCGGGGGATTCGCGCGGGGACCGTCGTGTCCTGGCAGCTCCCGACCACGCTCGAGACCATGGTCGTCATGGCGGCGCTGGCCCGGATCGGCGCGGTGCAAAATCCCATCATCCCGATACTGCGAGAGCACGAGGTCGGCTTCATCACCGGGGAGCTGTCCTCGGAATACCTTGTCGTGCCTGAACTTTGGCGCGGATTCGAGCACGGTGCGCTGGCACGGAACCTGGCCGCGACGCGGGGCTTCGAAGTCATCACCGTTGACTTGGCGACGCCGCCGGACGATGGCAAGCTTCGACTGCCCCGCGCGGCCACTGACGCGCTCGGGCCGCCGCCGGCGTCCGCCCGCGACGCGCGCTGGGTCTACTACTCGTCGGGAACCACCGCGGCGCCCAAAGGAATCCGCCATACCGACGCATCGGTGATCGCCGGCGCAACCGGACTGGTCAGCGCGATCGGCATCACCAGCAGCGACGTCGATCCCATCGCCTTTCCGGTTGCGCACATCGGCGGGGCGGTCATGCTGGCCGCCGCGCTGCGAACGGGCATGCGGCTGGCGCTCTTTGAGGTATTCGACCCGGCGACGACACCGTTTTCCATCGCGGCGCACAACCCGACTTTCCTCGGCACGGCAACCCCGTTCTTCGTCGGCTTCCTCGAGGCCCAACGAGCCCATGGCGACCAGCCGCTATTCCCCTTCCTCCGCGGCTGCCTGGCCGGCGGCGCGCCGATCACGGCCGAACTGGGCCGTCAAATCCGCGAGGCCTTCGGCCTGCCCGGCATCGCCAACGCGTGGGGGCTCACCGAATTCCCCGTGGCGGCCTCACCATCGCTCAGCGCCGCGCCCGAGTCGCTCGACCACACCGTCGGCGCGCCGACGGCGGGGGTCAGCGTCCGGGTGGTCGGCGGCGATGAAGCCGAACTGCCCGTCGGGCAGGAAGGTGAGCTGCGGCTCAAGGGACCCCAGTGCTTTCTCGGGTACGCGGACGCAACGCTCGACGCCGACGCGTTCGACAAGGACGGCTGGCTCCGCACAGGCGATCTCGGGCTGGTCGACGAGGACGGCAACGTCCGCGTGACCGGCCGCATCAAGGATGCGATCATCCGCAACGCGGAGAATGTGTCGGCCCTCGAAGTCGAGAATGTGCTGGCCACCCATCCCGCGGTCGCCGACGTCGCGGTAATCGGCATCCCCGACCCGCGCACCGGTGAGCGCGTATGCGCGGTGGTGGTGCCGGCGTCGGCCGAGGACCCGTCGTTGGAATCGCTGGTGCGGCACTGTCATTCACACGGGTTGAGCCGCTACAAACATCCCGAACGCCTCGTGATTGTTGATGCGCTGCCGCGCAATCAATTCGGCAAGGTGATCAAGAAAGAGCTCCGCGAAACGTTCGGGTGAAGCCGGGCTACAGCCCTTTGGGCGCGTCCCGGACGGCCTGTACCGCCGATGCGTCGCCGTCGAACTCGACTCGCGCGGAGCGCCCGACCGCGAACAGCAGCAGCTCTTCGGGCGCACCGGTCACCGTGACGGCCGGGCCGCGGCCCGCAGTCAGCAGCGTCTTGCCCTCCGGGGTACGCAACGCCACCCGGCCCGGCACCTTGGCGAGCGTGACCCGGGCCATCAGGGGCAGGGTTCGGCGCAGCCTGGCGGCCAGGGCGGGCTCCAGCTCGCGCGGGTTCCAGCCCGGCTGGGCGCGGCGCACGTCCTCGTGGTGGATGAACATCTCGGCGACGTTGGCCACCGCGTCGAGGAGCTTGAACGGTGAGTACACCGGCGGGCCGGACGCGACCTTGTCCACCAGCTCGTCCCACTCGGTCTCGGCCGTCTGATCCTGCACCTTCTCGGTGTGCGGGGCGAAGAACGGGATGACGATGCCCGGAGCGGCGTCGGGCCGGTACTCCCGGATGACGAGGTGGGCGGCGAGGTCCCGCGTCTTCCACCCTTCGCAGAGGGTGGGCGCATCGGGTCCCACGCCGCGCAGGGTGTCGACAAGGGCGGCTCGCTCGCGTTGGGCAACAGACATCTGTTCAGCGTAGGCCCGACGTGATCGCTACGGGCGAACCCCCGGACACGAGCGCTTCGCACCTCGGTAAATTTGAAACGTCATGTCCTGGGAGAAATGTAGGGAATGCCGATGAACGCGCGTGTCGAGCAGTTGGAGTTTCAGGCAGAGGCCCGACAGTTGCTGGATCTGATGGTCCACTCCGTCTACTCCAATAAGGATTCGTTTCTGCGGGAGTTGATCTCGAACGCCTCCGACGCATTGGACAAGCTCCGGCTGGAAGGCTTCCGGAACAAGGACCTCGACGTGGACACCTCCGACCTGCACATCGAGGTCGAGGTGGATAAGGACGCACGCACGCTGACCATCCGTGACAACGGCATCGGTATGACGCGGGACGAGGTCGTCGGCCTGATCGGCACCCTGGCCAAGTCGGGGACCGCCGAACTGCGCCAGCAGTTAAGGGAGGCAAAGGACGCCAAGAACGCAGCCGCCTCGGAGGAACTGATCGGTCAGTTCGGCATCGGTTTCTACTCGAGCTTCATGGTCGCCGACAAGGTCGAACTGCTCACCCGCAAGGCCGGCGAGAGCGAAGCGACCCGGTGGGAGTCGAGCGGCGAGGGCACCTACACCATCGAAGCCGTCGAGAGCGCTCCGCAGGGAACGTCGGTCACGCTGCACCTCAAGCCCGAAGACGCCGAGGATGAGCTGCACGACTACACCTCGGAGTGGAAGATCCGGGGCCTGGTGAAGAAGTACTCCGACTTCATCGCCTGGCCCATCCGGATGGAGGTCGAACGGCGGATCCAGGTTCCTGTGGAGGAAGGCTCCGAAGAGACCCGCGAAGAGGTCGTCATCGATACCGAGACCCTCAACTTGATGAAGGCGCTTTGGGCGCGGCCCAAGGAAGAGGTCTCCGAGGAGGAGTACCAGGAGTTCTACAAGCACATCGCGCATGCCTGGGATGACCCGCTCGAAGTCATCGCGATGAAGGCCGAGGGCACCTTCGAATACCAGGCCTTGCTCTTCATCCCGTCCCACGCGCCGTTCGACCTGTTCAACCGCGACGCCCAGACCGGGATTCAGCTGTACGTCAAGCGGGTGTTCATCATGGGCGACTGCGACCAGCTCATGCCCGAATACCTGCGCTTCGTCAAGGGCGTCGTCGATGCACAGGACATGTCGCTCAACGTGTCGCGCGAAATCCTGCAGCAGGACCGGCAGATCAAGGCGATTCGCCGGCGCCTCACCAAGAAGGTCCTCTCCACCATCAAGGAACTGCAGTCCGAGCGGCCGGACGACTACCGCAGCTTCTGGACCCAGTTCGGCAGAGTCGTCAAAGAGGGGCTGCTGTCGGACTTCGACAACCGGGACACCCTGCTGCAGATATCCTCGTTCGCCTCGACGCACAGCGAGGAGGAGGCGACCACCCTCGCCGAGTACGTGGAGCGCATGAAGGACGGCCAGGAGCAGATCTTCTTCGCCACGGGGGAGACGCGGCAACAGATCCTGAAATCGCCGCACCTGGAGGCGTTCAAAGCCAAGGGTTACGAAGTCCTACTGCTCACCGACCCGGTCGACGAAGTCTGGGTGGGCACCGTGACCGAGTTCGACGGCAAACCGCTGCAGTCGGTCGCCAAGGGCGAGGTGGACCTGAGCTCCGAAGGCGACGAGAGCGAGGCCGAGCGCGAGGAACAGCAGAAGGAATTCGCCGACCTGCTGACCTGGATGAAGGAGACGTTGAGCGAACACGTCAAGGAAGTTCGGCTTTCCAGCCGCCTGACGGACTCGCCGGCCTGCCTGATCACCGACGCCTTCGGAATCACCCCCGCGCTCGCCCGGCTCTACCGTGCGTCCGGGCAGGACATCCCGGTCGGTAAGCGGATCCTCGAACTCAATCCCAACCATCCCCTGGTCACCGGGCTGCGCGAGGCGCAAAAGAAGGCGGACGGCGACGCCGCACTTGCTGAGGTTGCCGAGACCGCCGAATTACTGTATGGCACAGCGCTTCTCGCCGAGGGCGGCGCGCTCGACGATCCGGCCAGATTCGCCGAGCTGCTCGCCGACCGCTTGACCCGGACCGTGTAGTCCAGGATTTGCCAGATCCGCGGGAACACTGTTGCTGTCGGCTTTGTCGGCAAATGGGCGATTAGCTCGATTGAAAAGCCGCTGGCAGGGATAATCACCTCCCATGGCTGAGTTTCGCGTCATCGACCCACGTGGGCGGGTCGTCGCGACGAAGGATTTCGCCAGCGCGGAGTCCGCGCACGCCTGGTTCACCCATTCGATCGGCGGCAGTACCGAGCTGGGTTGGCGCATGGAGGTCAACGACGACGGGCACTGGGCTCACTTCGACGACACCCAAGGCTTTACCGCTCCGGTGAGCCACCGTCCCCCGAGGCGCTGAGCACGCGGGCGTCAGCCGCCGATGACGAAGCAGCGGCCGCTGACGCTGCTGAGCAAGACCTCTTGCACTGCTGACGGCGCGACGCTGGGGAATCCGAACCGGTGCACTTGTTGGTCGGCGGCGATGTCGGCGTCCTGGGATTCGTTGGTCCCATCCTTCTTGCGCACCAGCGCCGTGATCTTGGCCGGCTGGGGCGGGTTCTGCGGGTCACGGAAGTACCACACCTCGATCCCGGCGCCTGAGGAATCGGCGCGCCACCCGTCGGCGTAATAGCACGCCGGATTTCCCTCGGCATCCGGCGGCGGTGGCGGGCATATCGATAAACCGACGCAAGCCGGCGTGCTGGTAGTGGCGGGCGAGGCGACTGAGCTAGATGCGCTCGAGCTCGGAGGCGTCGACGACTTTGTCGCGCTCGAACTGGAGGCGTTGGACGGTGCGACGTGCTGCGATCCGCACGCCATGAGGCCGGCACAGGCCATCGAGATGACGGCGAGCCATCGCACCGTGGGCATGGACATCGAGTGCCCCAGCGTCAGTGGCAGACTTCGCACGCGATGCCGTCGCCGTCGCGATCGAGCGGTGCCCGGTATCCCGGCTGCCCCGCGTAGATCGGGGCGGCGCCGGCGGCGCACGCCGCTTTGCAGTTCGGGTAGTAAACGCTGCCACCCGCCGTCGGTGAGGTCGTCGTCGTGGTTGTCGTCGTCGACGGGGCGGCCAGGGCCGGGGGAGCCAGGGCAATTCCCACTGCGATTGCTCCGGCCATGACCAATCCACGAAGCATGTTCGAAATCCTCCCATTAGCGAAACGGCTGTGGTTGCTGTTGCCTACAGAGCTAACACTGTGCACCGGCCGCCGAGCAAGAGGCGGATATTGCCGGCGCGGTTGTCCCGCTGCCCGAACAGCGCTCGGCCCGACGTAGGCTCCGAGGAATGCAGGTCGACGCGATGACGGTCCCTCAGCCGCTACACCAGATAGGCGACCTGGCCCGGCGAACGCAATCCGCCGGATTCTCCGGCCTGTTGTTCACCGAGACTGGCCGGACGGCCTACCTCAATGCCGCCGTCGCGTCGCAGGCCGCTCCCGGCCTCGAGCTGTCCACGGGCGTGGCGGTGGCCTTCCCGCGCAGCCCCTTCGTCACGGCAGCCACTGCGTGGGAGCTTCAGGAAGCGACCGGCGGAAACTTCCGGCTGGGCCTGGGCACCCAGGTGCGCACCCACGTCGTCCGGCGCTACGGCGTGGCGTTCGAGCGGCCCGGCCCCCGGTTGCGCGACTACTTGTTCGCCGTCAAGGCCTGCTTCGCGGCGTTTAGATCCGGGACGCTCGAGCACCACGGCGACTTCTATGACCTCGACTTCATCACCCCGCAGTGGAGCCCGGGTCCGATCGAGGCGCCCGATCCGAAAGTCGATATCGCAGCGGTTAATCCGTGGATGCTGCGGATGGCGGGCGAAGTGGCCGACGGGGTGCACGTGCATCCGATCGGCGAGCCGGGTTACATCGCCCGTCACGTCCTGCCGAACATCGCTGACGGAGCGGCGAAGGCGGGACGCTCGCCGTCGGACCTCGCGGTGATCGTCCCGGTGATGACCATCGTCGGCGACAGCGACGAAGAGCTCCACAAGCAACGCGAAGTGGTGCGGGCCAGCATGGCTTTCTACGGCAGCACACCGAATTACGCGTTCATCTGGGACCAGGCCGGGTTCGAGGGCACGACCGCCCGGATCCGGGAGAAGCAGAAGGCGGGGGACTTCGCGGGAATGGCGGCCCAGGTCAGCGATGACCACATCGCGGTCTTTGCCACCGAGTCGACGTGGGACGGGTTGGCCGACGCGCTGACGGAGAAATATGCCGGAATGGCCACGCGGCTCGTGCTTTACAATGCCGTGGGCGATCCGGAGCGTTTCGAGCGGTACGGCGAGGTGGCGCGTCGGATACGACAAGCGGTCAGTGACTGAGCTGTATTGCTTTGACCACCAACAGCAATGCGCCGAGGATCAGGTAGCCGCGCAGCGCGATCATGCCGAGACGGGTGCCCGGTGACCAGGTGACCGGTTCCAGCAGGGTCAGGGGTGGCATGCGCCAGGTATTGCGGTCCACTCCGCGTGCCGGGAGGGGTGCCTGGGGCGCTGCGGGTTGCCGGCGGGCCATCCAGCGCAGCGCGGGTGCAGCCGCAGCGGCGAGGACAATCAGGACCAGGGCCAGATAGCCGGCCACCGCGACGACATCGAGTTTGGGGAACAGGGTGGTGGCCATCAGGATTCCGGACAACAGGAGCAGCGTGCCGACGATCAGCCCGGCGACCCCGTTGAGCCAGGGGCGATTGACCCACGGCCCCAACACTTCCCGGTCGTTGCACAGCAGCAGCAGAAAGACGCTGGCGCTGGGCAGCAGTAGGCCGGCAAGGGCCTGAACGGCGGTGGTGATCAGACCGAGCGGAGCGCCCGGTATGAGGACGATGGCCGCGGCCAACACCACCATGGCGGTGTAGGAGAGGTAAAACTGTTTGGCATCGGCGAATCCGCGGTGCAGCGAGTGCTTCAGGCCGAACACGTCACCGAAGGCGTAACTGGTGGCCAGGGTCACCGCGGCGGCGCCGATGATCGAGGCGTCCATCAGGACGATCGCAAAGATCCAGCCGAGCGTTCCCCGATGTTCCCCGAGTAGGTGTGCGGTGGCGCCGGCGTCGGTGAAACCGCCGATGGTGTTGGTGGAACGTGCCGCCCATTCGCCCGTCATCACCAGCGCCGCCGCGCCGATGACGACGACGAAGGCGCCCAGCACGGTATCGGCGCGTTCATAGCCGATGAAGCGCGGGGTGATGCGTTTGTCGACGACGTTGGACTGCTGGAAAAACAGCTGCCAGGGCGCCACGGTGGTGCCGACGATGGCGATGACGAGCAGCACCGCGTCCGAGCTCACGCCACCCGAAATGCGCGGTATCACGAAGGATTTCGTCGCCTGAGCCCACTGCGGGTGGGACATCAGCAGCATCGGGATCTGCAGCAGGGTGACGGCGATGAAGACGAACATGGCGCGCTCCCAGCGCCGGAAGCTTCCGCTCGCCATGATCGCGACCAGTGCCACCGCCGAGACCGGCACCACCACGTATTTGGAGACGCCGAGGTACTCGGCGGCCAGGCTGATACCGATGAACTCGGTGACGATCGTCAAGAAGTTCAGCAAGAACAGGTCGCCCACCGAGAACCAGCCCCAGCCGCGGCCGAAGCGTTCGTTGATCAACCTCGCGTGTCCGACGCCCGTGACCGCCCCGAGCCGAACCACCATCTCCTGGTTGACGATCAGCACGGGTATCAACAGCAGTAGCACCCAGAGCAGGGAGTAGCCGTAGTTCTGCCCGGCCTGGGCGTAGGTGGCCACACCGCCGGCGTCGTTGTCGCCGACCATCACGATGATTCCCGGACCGACGATCGCCAGCAGTGTCAGCAACCGTGTCTTCCACGTCCGTGCGTGCTCGGTTTCGCCGACGCTGATCCTTCCGAACGCGCCCTCGATATCGCCCAGGTGCGCGGTGTCGAGCACCGCGCTGTGGGCCGCCTCTTCGCGACCTGCCGTCACGGCGCGTTACCTCCCGGTACGCGTGCGTTGGGGTCACCGGGTTGGGCGAGCTCGCGGACGGGACGCGGAGCGGGCTCACGCCGGCGCCAGTCTTCGGGGATGGTCGCTTCGAGCACGTCGTCGACGGTGACCACTCCGAGCACGCGGTCCTGTTCGTCCACGACCGGGATGGAGTAGAGGTTGAAATCGGCCATCAACAGCGCGACGTCCGTCAGGTCGGCGTCGGCGGTGACCCGCACCGGGTCCGAATCCATCAGCCGCTCAAGGGTTTCACCGGCCTGGGCCTGCAGCAGCGTGATCACCGAGACCACGCCGTCGAGCCGTCCGTCCCCGTCGAGAACATGCACTTTGATGAGCGCCTCCGGCTGTATGGTGCTGGCGGTGGTGATCAGGCCCAACGCCTCCGCCGCCGTCGTGGTGGCGGCGGCCGATACGAAGTCGACGTTCATCAGCCCGCCGGCGCTTTCGGGATTGAAGCCCATCAAGGTGATGACCTTGGTGCGCTGCGGGCCCGGCATCAGGTCCAGCACCCGCCGGCGCCGCGACTGGCGCAGGTCGGCGATCGCGTCCGCGGCATCGTCGGCGCGCATCCGGCCCAGCAGCGCGGCGACCTCGTTATCGGGCATGCCGTCGAGGAGTCGGCTGGCCTTTTCCGGCTCCAGTTCTTCGAACACGTCGGCTTCGAGTTCGGGATCGCTGCGCACCCGGTCGAGGATCTCGCCGCCCTCGGCCTTGTCCGCCTCCTCGAGGAGGTCGGCGATCTCGGCGGCTTTGAACTCGCCGAACCGGTCCGACAGGCGCCGCACCGCGTCGGAGCGGGTGTCGCCGATCAGCGGTTCGAACGCCTTCCAATCCCGAGCGGCGTGCCCACCGGACTGCTTGATCAGCCCGAACAATCGTGGTGGCCGTCGGGTGTCCACGCGCGTCAGCATCCATCCGCCGCCGATATCTTCCAGCTCCACGTCGTAGGCGCGGATCAGCTCCACGTTGGCCACGTCGATCAACCGGTGGCCCAACACGTCGGCGCGCAACAGCACCTCGCCGTTGCGGCGCTCGAAGCCGCGAAGGTCAACCTTGTTCTTGGTCAACAGGACTCGGTCCGCGGCGTACTCGTCGATGGACTTGTCGCCGATGAACACACGCCGACCGCCGACTCCGGCAACGATCCCGGTCACCAGTGGATACTCGTCGGCGCCCCGCAGCCGGACGATCACGTCCTCGACCCGGCCGACGGTTTCTCCGGCGCGAGCGAGTACCGGCGCGCGCAGCAACTGCGAAAGGTGAATCACCGGCCGCTCCTCGCTGCGTTCGGCCGCCGTCTCCGATGCGCTCATTCGTTCCTCCTCGACACCCCGCGACCGACCCTTCGAGCAGACTGCACGAAACCGGACCGCGACATCGTGTGCAGCTACGGCTTACCGCCAGGATCGGTGGTGGCGCAAGTGGCGTCGCTTGACCGGCCGCAAGATCGTACGCCAGGGTCCCGGCGAGTAGCTACCGCCGAGAGGTAAACGGCAGGCGGCCATCGAGTCTTATTGTTTGCCGACTTTCCCGGCGATTTGATTGGCGATGCTGACGCCACGGTCTCCCGCGTCCTTACGGCACGCGTCGACGTCGATGACGACGTTGTTGCGGACGGTCAGCGCCCGTTGGCAGGGCATGGTTACGTTCACGCCGTTTCGGTTGACGGTCAGGGTTACGGTTGTGCTCAGAACCCCGTTGGCGTTGGCGACCGGTCCCACCTTCCACTGAAGCTCGGGATTGGTGTCGTCGGCGGGGACGGTGTCCAACCGGTTGGCGCAGGCGGGCCATTGCTGCGACGAGGTGGTGAAAAACGCGTTCGCTTGGTCGGGCAACGGGAACAATACGACAAACTGATACACGTCAGCGCTTTCCAGGTCATTCGCACCCGGGGGAGCGGGTGCAAGGTCGTGGTAGCCGTAAACCGCCGTGTAACCGCTGTCCGCATAAACGGGTTCCAGTGCCGCGTGGATGGCGTACTTGCATTCGGCGGGAAGGGTGTAATTGGTGCGTTTGGCGGTGTCTTCTTCCAGCGCGGTTTTCGGTGGGTCACTCGACGTTCCGGTGACGCCCAGCGCGGTGTCGATTTCGGTCGGGCTGAGCATCAGGTCGGGCAGCTGGGCCTTCGTCAGGGCAGCATTGGACGACAACGCCCTGGTGCTGGTGGTGGTGGATGACGAGGCAGCGCCGCCCCCGTCATTGTTGCCGCAGCCGGCGATCAGCATTCCGATGGCCGCAGTGGCAAGAGCCGTTATCAGCTGGCGCATATCGAGTGCCTTCCTACTTGATTCGGCTATCAAGCATTCGCGCACCCCCCGCGCGTCGTCCTATTCAGAAGCTATTTCGCGAATGAAGCGTACGACAGCAGCCGGTTGTCTTGGGCAAGTTCGGTGCCAAACGTTATGTTTCGCGGTGTGGCCGCAGTCGACTTCACATCGGTAGCGCCGATCGTCCCGGTCCTAAATCTGGACACCGCCCTGGATCGCTATCGACGACTCGGCTTCGATGCGCGCCGATACGAGGGACCGGATCGTTACGGCTTCGTCGAACGGGGACCCGTGTCGATCCACCTCACCGAATGGGACGAGCACGACCCGCTGCGCACCGCCGCCAGCGTGTACCTCTACGTCAGCGATGCCGATGCCCTCTATGCGGAGTGGGCGGCGCTGGAAGGCCTCGATGGCCGCCTGATCCCACCGCAGGACACGCCCTGTGGTCTGCGCGAATTCGCCTATGTGGATCCGGACGGCACGGCGCACCGAGTCGGCTCGCGCAGCCGATCAGGCTGATATCGCGGGCTTTTCGTCGGCCGGCGGGGCGCCGGTGGCCTGGCTGTGGGCCAGCGCGATCACCGCTGCGGCCATGACGGTGACCGATACCCCGAGTGCGACTAGGCCGACGTCGTTGGTTCGCAGCGTCTCGCCCAGCACGGTGACACCGAGCACCGATCCGACGACGGGCTCGGCGACGGTGACCGCCGGAAGCGATGCGGTGAGCGGGCCGGCCCGAAACGCCGATTGTTCCCAGGCCGTGGCCGCGATCGCCACCACCACCCACACATACAGTTCGGGTATGCGCAGCAACGCCGGGATGCCGTGGTCGAGTTGGTCGACCACGCCCTTGGTCAACACCGAAAACAATCCCCACAGCGACCCGGACATCAGGCCCAGCAACAGCGCGCCGACCCCGCCCGGGAACATGCGCGCGCCGACGACGCACAGGATCAGCGCCGGGCCCATGACCAACGCAACGATGGTCCACGTCTGCACCGACCCTCGCGGCGTTCCCTCCTGCGGGTCGCCGACGGTCACCACCACCGCAACCGCGGCTGCCAGCAATACGGCCCAAATTCCTTGCCGCACAGTGATTCTCCGGTGGTTTACCCGCGCGCTGATGAGCAGCGCGAACAGCAGCGACGTTACCAACAGGGCCTGCACGAGCACCACCGAACCCAGGCCCAGCGCGGCGGCCTGAAACCCGAACCCCGCGCCGGCCACCAGGCTGCCCGTCCACCATTGGCGATCACGAAGCAACCGGCGAAACAGCGCGAGGGTGCCAACCGGTTTGTCGGTGACCTGCTGGGCGGATCGCTGCTGGATGACGTCTCCGATACCAACCATTAGGGCGGCGGCGACGGCGAGAACCGCTGCGATATCTGTCTTGCCCAAGCGGCCCTCCTGTGTGATCAGCCGACGTCAGGTCTGGCCTTTTTGCCGGTCCAAGGACTTGCGACCCTAGACTTCTGGACGGTACGCGGCCGACGGTAGCGGAAGTTTTCCCGCTAGAACTTTAGGAGGCTGCCGCATGATCAGCCGAAGCCTGAGACGTGCGCTCGTGCCGCTGCCGGCCATCGCCGCCGCTGTTGTCGCGGTGCTGTATCTGCTCTTGCTCGGCTGGGGAATGCTGATGCGCATACAACGTGTCAGCGACTGGACGCGCCAACTGACCAAGCGGGGGAATCCCTATCTGCGCGCCGTCGCCGGGACCCGGCTGGGAATGTTCTACTTCAACCTGAGCGCACTGCGCCACGTCGGCCGGCGCAGCGGCAGAACGTATGTGACGCCGCTGAGCGCTTATCCGCTCGGCGATGGTTTCGTGCTGGCGGCGGCGTACCCCCATGTTGACTGGCTGGAGAATGTGCTGGACGCCGGCAAATGCAGTTTGACATGGAACGGCAGCGAGTACGCGCTCGAAAGACCCGAATTGATCCCCCGCGCGGAAGCGATGAGGGCCTACCCGCGCCTGGTGCGGCCCTTCCTGGCAGGCGCCGCGGGACAGAATAAGTTTGTGTTTCTGCATCGCGCTGAGGGGCCGGACGCACTGCGGTCGCAGAGTGATTCGGTGCACCCCGGCACCACAACGCCGAATTCGCCTGCTGGCAAGGAGATACAAGGAATGGACAACACGACCTCCGGGATCGGCGTGATGGCTATCGAGGCGCTCGATCTACTCATCGATGCCGTCGACCACATTTCACCGGACAGCTGGGACCAGCCATCCAACCTCGAGGGGTGGAGCCTGCGCGAGCTGGTGGGTCACGTCACCGGCAGCGCAGCGAAAGTCGTGACGCTCGTGGAGGACGGCGAGATCTGGGGAGGTCCCTCGCAGCCTTCCGACTGGATATGCGAGAACCCGGCGGCGCGCCTTCGTGAGCTGGCGACGCGGCTACGAGACGCCTTGCCGGGCGCCGAGTTCGACGGGATGCGGACGTCGCCGGAAGGTGAGGTTCCGTTGCATCGGGCCCTGACCTATCCCGTCTCGGACTTGGCCATGCACGCCTGGGACATCCATCGCTCACAAGGGCGGCTGATCGAGCTGCCGGAGGACCTGCTGGCGCTGGGCCGCGGGCTGGTGGAATCGGCGCCGGAACAAATGTTGCGGCGGCCAGGTGGCTTCGGTCCGGCCCAAGCCGCGCCCGCGGATGCGACGCCGACTGCCCGGCTCATGGCATTTCTCGGGCGCTCAGTCGACGTCGGGGCGTGACTACACTTGCGGCACAACCTGTTTCCGATATTGACTCCGTCCTCCTGTCGCAGCGGCCACGCCAGCCCCCCGCCGGGTGATGCACGAGTTGCCCGCCTCCGAGCAACAAAATCGGGCGACGGAATTTGGAGGCGGCCCACCCGGCGCATTGTCGCTGAGAGGCCGGCACTTCGGACATCCCCTCCGGCGGGGACGGCTGTGGTGCAGGTGACGACGACGCGGGACGTCAGCTGTTGCGGCTGATCTTGAGGGCGGTGGTGATCATCGGAATCTGCATTGGCAGGCGGGCCAGCGCGGCGATCCGCATCGGCCAGGGCTTGTTCCACCACAACCTGCACATGTTGACGTTCGCCGGGAACACCCCGATGAACAACACGGCCGCCGCGAGCGCGGCCATTCGCCGGGTGCGTCGTGGCAGCAACGCCGCTCCGACGCTCAGCTCGGCCACCCCCGACGCGTAGGTGTAGAACCGCGCGCTGCCGGGCAGCTCGGCGGGAACGATCGTGTCGAACGGTTGGGGTGCCACGAAGTGCAGCGTCCCCACGCCGAGGAGCATCGCCGCGACTCGGTAAGCGGCAAGTTGGGTGGTGTCGCGCTGAGCCAGTGGTGCGGTCATCGATCCATTGTGTCGCAAGCTTGTGGTAGCTCATCAGTCGCCCAGCGACCAGGTCCCAGCGTCCCGAAACTGTAGGGAAACCCCTGATGCGCTGGAGCTGGCCTGCTCAATAGGGTCGTGTCGTCTGACGCCCAGCTGAAACCGAAAGCGCACCCGGGCAGCGGCATTAGGACGGTGAACTCGAAAGGACCTCTCATGTCCAGGCTCATGATCATTCGGAAAGTCGGACCGGTCATGGCCGCGGTGATTGGCGTTGCAGGGACATCGCTGCTGCCGGTCGCGTCCGCGGACACGCTGTCCAACGGGCTCACCGTGGACTGCAAGCCAGACAGCGATGTCCACGTGACCTGCATCATTGGCGGCTGTGCACGAGTGAACGGCGATTACGTCATCGACGCCGTCCATGTGAGGGTTGAAGACGGGGAGCAACACGAATACCCGTTCAAGTGCATCAACGGGCAGACCGCCAGGCAAGGTTATGACGTATACGCAACTGGCCCCCACGCCGCGGACCGCAAGATCAGCGTCCAGGGCTGCCGCAAAAACGACCTCTCGTCAGACTGGTGTGGCCCCTGGGCGGACTACCACTACACAAGTGCGCCCAAACCTGCCGCGCCGGCTGCCCCCGCCCCGGCGCCGGCGCCGGCGCCAAACGCAAACAACCCCGTCCATTGCACAGCCGGGTACACCCTGCCGCCGGGCTCGGATTGTTCCAAGACTCCCAATCCCAATCCGCCTCCGGCGCCGGCGCCGGCGCCAGTGACCAACGCGATCCAATTGACGTTCGGTCCTGTGAGTGGCAATGGCCTTACCGGCAAGAGCATCACCGCGACGGTGACGAACTCATCGGCACTAACGGCGAAGTGCACCTATGACTCGGCCCCGGGCGGCAATCACCTCGACTTCACCGTTGGGCCTAATGCAAGTACGGCCCTGCCCTTTGACGGCTTCGGGTTTCCTGTCAACTACCACGTGGTGGTCTCGTGCCACGACGCCAGCGGTAAGCAGACTCAGGAAATCGGTCACGCGGAGACGAATGTGACGTTCTAGTCGCCAGTGAACCCTGAACCGGAACTTCGGTTCTCGACGCAACGAGCGCGGTCGACCCGCTGGTGCCATGTCAGCCAGGGAACTTCTTCGTCAGCGCGACGTTGGGGACGTCGCTATCCCGGTTTCGCTTCGTGACGCGGTGCTTCGCAAGGAGTGACTCATGTGGGCGGCGCCCATCCGCAGCCTGAACTTAGGTCGGTACTATTGCGCATACAGTATTTGATACGATTCGCGGCGCGGCGTCCGACCGCACATCCCGCCAGTGCTGCCGACCGCAGCCAGACCGTTCGAGGTTGAGAACATGGCTACACCTGTCATTGTCGGAGCAGTGAGGACGGCGATCGGCCGCTCCTTCAAGGGCACGCTCGTCAACACACCGCCCGAGACGCTGATCACCGCGGTGCTTCCCGAGGTGGTGCGCAGGTCCGGCGTCGACCCGTCGGCTATCGACGACATCATCTTCGCCGAATCACATTACGGCGGTGGGGATTTGGCGCGGTATGCGGCCACCGCAACCGGTATGGACCATATTCCCGGCCAGTCGGTGAACCGGCACTGCGCGGGCAGCCTGACCGCGATCGGCAACGCCGCGGCCCAGATCGGCTCAGGGATGGAACGCGTGCTGATCGCCGGTGGCGTGCAGTCGTTGTCAATGACGCCGCTGACCAACTGGCGCATTCCCGGCCCGGAGCTCAAATTCGAGGAGCGCTGGATGCCACCGACCCACGTCGAAACCCCGGACGCGCCCGCGAAAGACATGTCGATCACCGTGGGCTGGAACACCGCCCAGGCGGTCGGCATCACGCGCGAGGAGATGGACGCCTGGGCCGCCCGGTCACACCAGCGCGCGATCGCGGCCATGGACGCGGGGAAGTTCGTCGACGAGATCATCCCGCTGAAGATCACCCAATTCGACGGTTCGGTCACCGAATTCTCCGTCGACGAGCATCCGCGCCGGGACACCACCGTGGAGAAGCTCGCCGCGCTGAAAGTGCTGCACCCGGAGATCGAGGGATTCTCGATCACGGCGGGCAACAGCAGCGGTACCAACGACGCAGCCGCGGCGGTGGCCCTCGTCGACCGCGACTATGCCGCCGCCGAGAACCTGAACGTGATGGGCACGGTCCGGGCGTGGGCGGCCGCGGGTGTCGCCCCCAGGGACACCGGCCTGGGAGCGGTCAAGGTCATCGGCAAGGTGCTGCAGCGGGCCGGTCTGTCGGCCGGCGACGTGGCGCTGTGGGAGATCAACGAGGCGTTCGCTTCCGTGCCGATCGCGGCGTGCCGGGAGTACGGCATCGACGAGGAGAAGGTGAACTTCTCCGGTAGCGGCTGCAGCCTCGGCCACCCCATCGCGGCGTCGGGTGCGCGCATGGTGACCACGCTGGCCTACGAGCTGGCCCGCCGGGGCGGCGGCATCGGCGTCGCGGCCATGTGCGCGGGCGGCGGCCAGGGCGGCGCCGTGGTGATCGAGGTCTAGCAACCGTTAGTTGCAGTACGTGTAGCCGATGAATTGGGTGCCGCGGGTGTCGCCGCTCGAATAGTTGGCGAAATGCACCGCCGGCTGCCCGTTGTACTGCGTGTTCATCTTCTGCACGTTCGGTGGCGGGGCGCCTTTGGGGAAGGACAGCACCATGTCGGCGAAGATGTTCAGGCCGACCTGGCAGATCGCCTCGCGTCGCGGCGGTTGCGGATTCCAGGCGTGTACGACGACCGGCTCGGTCAGCTGATACCCCACTGCGCAATTCGGGTCGCAGACCTTGAACACGGCCGTGCCGGTCCCGTCGGCGCCCTGCGGCCCCCACGAGCTCCACGACATGTCTTGCAGCGCAATGGCAACGCTGGCGCACCCCAGCACGTTGAGCCGCTTCGGGCGCTCGACCGGCGGAACGGACAGGTTGTAGCAGCCCGGGATGGCGAAGCTCTGCGGTGGTGCCGGCTGGGCGGTAGGAGGCCCCGCGCCGTGGTTGCCCTGCGCCAGCTTCATCCCCACAAAGGCGAGTACGCCGCCCAGCGCGACCACCGAGACGATGCCGACCACGATCAGACGCCCCCGTGGAATGCGTCGCAACCGGCTCAATAAAGGAACGTTGCCCCCGCTCACATTCACCAGATTACGGCCGGAACTTTCCTGCCGGGGTGGGGCCCGTCAGCGTTGTCCTGGCAGGGTAAAGTTGGTCAACGCTACCAAGTTAAGGATTGTGATGGCCCTGCAACTGACGGACGACCACGAACTGGCCGCACGGTTGGCCACCGAGGCCGGGCGGCTGTTGCTCACGGTCCGCGAAGAGTTTGCAGACGCCGAAGCGAGCGAGCGGAAAGCCGCCGGCGACAAGCGATCCCACGATTTTCTCATGGCGGCTCTCACCGACGCACGGCCAGAAGACGCGGTGCTGTCCGAGGAGGGTATCGACAATCCGGTCCGATTGCGCTCGCAGCGGGTGTGGATCGTGGATCCGCTGGACGGCACGCGGGAATTCTCCGAGCCCGGACGCGACGACTGGGCCGTGCACGTCGCGCTGTGGGAGGCCGGCGAACTTGTTGCCGGTGCGGTGGCGCTGCCGGCGCAGGGCATCACCCTGGCCACTCCTGAGGTCGATTCCCCGCCCGCGGCGCCGGGCAAGCCGCGCATCGTGGTGTCGCGCACCCGCCCGCCCGCCATCGCCCTGGCCGTGCGCGACGCGCTCGACGGGGTGCTCGTGGAAATGGGTTCCGCCGGCGCCAAGGTGGCTTCGCTCGTCCAGGGGCTGTCCGATGTGTACGTCCACGCCGGCGGCCAGTTTGAATGGGACTCGGCCGCCCCGGTCGCGGTGGCCCGCGCCGCTAGTCTGCACACCTCGCGCATCGACGGTTCGCCGTTGGCGTACAACCAGCCCGACCCGAAGCTGCCGGACCTGGTGGTCTGCCGCCCCGAACTCGCCGCAGCCGTCCTCGCGGTCACCGGCTGACATCTAAGTCTTCCGCGGCGCGGTCGATGGCGCGCAAAAATGTAGTGAAACCCCTGATGTGACGGATGCTCCCGGGCCATAGCGTCGAATCTCGTAACGCTTACTCACCGGAGAGGAATCCGAACGTGTTCAGGGGTCAAGTCTTGGCGGCCGGTTTGTCTTTGTCTGCGGTCATCGGCGCAATTGCGGTAGGCGTTCCGGCGCTGGCACCCGCCGACGGCGGGTGCCCCAACGATCTCGTCCCACGCAACGCGCGTCCGGGCGATCAGGTGTGCGTTACCAAACAAGTTGCCGCTGAAATCGCACAGGAGAATGCCAACGCTGCCAACGTCCGGGAGCCGACCGGGGGCGCATACGGGCCCCAGACCTGCAAGTCGGGATATGTCTGGCGCGAGGCCTTCGACGGGGATGCGGTGTGCGTCGTTCCGCAGCGCCGCCAAGAAACGTGGAACGAGAATGCCGGTGCGGGGTACGGCCCAACCGGCGGGAATCCGTATGGGACCAGGCCGCCGGACGTGACTCATCCCAACGTCCCGGTCGTTCCGTTAGGGCCGAGCCAGCCGGCAGGCACCCCACCCCTGCCGACGCCGGGGGCTCCACCACCGGGGTCGCCCGGGCAATCACACCCGCCGGCGCCCGGCGCAACCACTCCCAATGCTCCACCGAACAACGGAACGACCCCACGCCCGACGAACGACGTCACGACGCCACTGCCGAGTCCCAAGGCGACGACGACCCAACCGCCGACGACGACGATGACGATCCAACCGCCGTCGACGACGATGACGATCCAACCGCCGACGACGATGATGACGATCCAACCGCCGACGACGACGATGACGAAGAAGCCGGCGTGCGACCCCAAGGTCGATATCTGTGTCAATTAGCCCTTCTGCGGATCAAAGTCAAAAACATTGGGCTATAGAAAAGTTGGCCCCAATGTTGTCGGCGGAATCTTGGCTGTGACCGTCACCGTCGTTGGATACGCGGGGGGCGGAACGCCCGGAGGGTACAGCTTGATCTCCACGTCCACCGCACCGGCGCCGCCCGCGATTCCCTTGACACCGAACGCCCAAGGGTACGTGCGTGTGGGAACCAACTCGGGATCAATTGGCTGTTCGGCCAATATTGAACTGGTTGCCTGTCAGGCCGCGGCGAACAAGTGGCCGATGACCCAGAGTGGGCGGCATTACCATACCGTTAGTATTACCCCTTGATGGCCAATTACAGTGGTTTGAAGCCGATCTCGGCGCTCTCGAGGGCCGCATAACACTCAATTTCCAGGCCTACTCAGGAATGACCGCAGCGGCCACGGCATGTCCGTCAGCGATCAAAGCGTCGCACCGTTCTGAACATCAAGGCATCCGAGAGTATAGGGGCAACCCTGATTCGCGACCGAAGCGTGAAAGTAAGGTCGAGAACGAACGTTAGGGGTCCTTATGACGGCGAATGTCAAGCAAGTGAGCACCGGTGAGGTCGAGGGCGATGTCGACGAGCATGTCCTCCTGGCCGCCCACCATCCGGCGCCGACCGGCCTCTTCGAGCAGCGTGCGGGCGTCGATGCCGAACCGGGCAGCGGCCGCCTCCGCGTGCCGTAGAAAGCTGGAATACACGCCCGCGTAGCCGAGAGTCAAAGTCTCGCGGTCCACCCGCACGGGCCGGTCTTGCAGCGGCCGGACGACGTCGTCGGCCGCGTCCTGCAACCGATGGAGATCGCAACCATGGTGCCAGCCAAGGCGGGAGGCCGCGGCGATGAAGACCTCCAGCGGCGCGTTTCCGGCACCCGCTCCCATGCCCGCCAGGGATGCGTCGACTCGGTAAGCGCCGTGCTCGACGGCGGTGATCGAGTTGGCGACGCCCAGCGACAGGTTGTGGTGGGCGTGGATGCCGATTTCCGTTGTGGGTAACAGGGTTTGGCGGAGGGCGTGGACTCGGTCGCCGACATCGCGCATCGTCATCGCGCCGCCCGAGTCCACGACGTAGACGCAGGTGGCACCGTATCCCTCCATCAGCTTGGCTTGGCCGGCCAGACCGGCCGGACTGGTCATGTGGCTCATCATCAGGAAGCCGACGGCGTCCATGCCCAGGCCGCGGGCGGCGGCGAGATAAGGCGCGGCGATGTCCGCCTCGGTGCAGTGGGTGCCGACGCGCATGACGGTTGCGCCCGCGCGCTGCGCGTCCCTGAGGTCGCGCAGAGTGCCCACGCCCGGCAGAAGTAGCGTCGCGATCTTCGCGTGGTCGACGGCCGCGGCGACGGCCTCGATCCATTCGGCGTCCGTGTGCGCCCCGAACCCGTACACGCAGCTCGAACCCGACAACCCGTCACCGTGAGCGACTTCTATCGAGTCGACCCCCGCTTCGTCGAGTGCCCCGCGCGATGATGGTGGCCTGCTCGATGCTGTACTGGTGGCGCACCGCGTGCATGCCGTCGCGCAGGGTCACGTCGCTGACATAGATGTGTTGGGTCACGTTGTGGCACCGACACTTTCGGCGGGGTGCATGGCACGGAGAGCCAAGCGCTCTGCGGTGGCCTTAGCGGCAGAGGTCATGATGTCGAGGTTCCCGGAGTAGGCGGGCAGGTAGTCGCCTGCGCCGGCCACCTCGAGCATCACCGTGACGCCGGTGCCCGTGAACTTGCCGGTTTCAGGAATGTAGAGCGGATCGTCGTGGCCGAAGACCTCGAATTGCACGTCTTGCTTCAGCCGATAGCCGGGCACGTATGCGGCGACCTGGCCGACCATGTCGAGGATTTCGTTCTCGATCGAGCGGTGGTCGACGTCCCCGTCGACGAGGCAGTACACGGTGTTGCGCATAAGCACCGGGGGGTCCGCGGGGTTGACGATGATGACGGCCTTGCCGCGCTGCGCACCGCCCACGACTTGTACTGCGGTTGAGGTGGTTTCGATGAACTCGTCAATGTTGGCCCGGGTGCCCGGGCCGGCGGACTTCGCGGAGATCGACGAGACGATCTCGGCGTAGGAGACGATTCCCGACTTGGCGACGGCCGCAACGATCGGCACCGTTGCCTGCCCGCCGCAGGTCACCATGTTGAGATTGGGTGCGTCGAGGTGGTCGTTCAGGTTGACCACGGGCACGCACATCGGGCCGATCGACGCGGGCGTGAGGTCGAGCATTCGGATTCCGGTGGCTTGCAGGGCCGCCCAGTTGGCGCGATGCGCGTTGGCGGAGGTGGCGTCGAAGGCCAGCTTGATGCGGGCAAAGTCCGGCATGCTCAGCAACCCGCCGACCCCGTCGGCGATGACGGGCACGCCCATTCG
Source organism: Mycobacterium sp. 852014-50255_SCH5639931 (assembly GCF_001665605.1). Lineage (GTDB taxonomy): Bacteria > Actinomycetota > Actinomycetes > Mycobacteriales > Mycobacteriaceae > Mycobacterium > Mycobacterium paraffinicum. Next base: position 70,893 of record NZ_LZSV01000022.1, on the reverse strand, counting down.
CCGCGCCCGGGCCAGTCCGTCCGAGTGTGGGTCGACACCCACCATGGCGGCCACCGTGAGCGGGCCGTCGCTGCCCAGGATCTTGAGCAGCAGGTCGGTGCCGATGTTGCCCGAGCCGATGATGGCCACCGGCCACTTTTGGGTCGGGGTCACTTTGCGTTCTCGGCGGCCATGCGCAGCGCGCTGTCGTAGAGGGTGCTCGCGTGCAGCTCAAACAGCGCCAGCAGGTCGACCGAATCACCGCCGATCTCCTTGGCGACGAACAGGCCATCGCCACCGGCGAGGGCGTAGGTGGCCAACTGGTGGACCTGCGCGTCGGTCAGCCCAGGGACGAGGTCCCCGATGGCTAGCGTGAGCGTCTCGAACGCCTGGGCGCGCACGGCGAGGAACATGGCACGCGCCCGCGGCTCGACCGGCCGGCGCTCCAGCGCGAGCATCAGACCGAGGCGCAGGAAGTCGGGGGAGTCGAGCAGCGCCTTCGCGATCTGCATAACCATCGAGACGAGCCGCTCCCGCGCGGTTCCTTCGGCAGGCATCTGCCATGCCGAAAGCCAGTGCGCGAAGCTGCGTTCGATGACCGCGGCGATCAGGTCATCCTTGTCTTTGAAGTGCCAGTAGATGGAACTGGCCGGCAGGCCGCACTTGGCGCTGACCAGTCCGATGCTGGTGCCCTCGTAGCCGCGCTCGCTGGCGATCTCGGTGGCCGCGTCCAGGATGCGGCTTCTGGACGCTTCGCCGTCGACGCGGCGGCGCCTGTTCGACTTTTGCGGCTTGTCGTTAGCGGCCACTGAAACTCCTTGCTGGAGGCCCTTGACTCTGTAGTGATCACTACATTACCGTAGCGATCACTACAGAACAAGCCCGACACGAAGGCGAGAGGGCAATGAACGAGCACCTGACCTATGACGTGGCGGTGATCGGCTATGGGCCCACCGGCGCCACCGCCGCGAATCTCCTTGGCCGCATGGGGCTTAACGTCGTCGTCATCGAGCGCGACCCCGATGTGTACGGTCGCGCGCGGGCCATTTCGACCGACGAGGAGGTGATGCGGATCTGGCAGTCCGTCGGTTTGGCGGACCGGTTGCAACGGGACATGCTGCCCGACCGGCCGTTGGCGTGGGTCGACGCCGACGGGGTGCCGTTCGTCGAAACCACCATGACGTCCCGGGGCTGCGGGCATCCGCCGCAGCAGTTCCTGTACCAGCCCGCGGTTGACCACGTGCTGCGGGAGGGCGTCGCCCGGTATCCCAACGTCGAGGTGTTGCTCGAACACGAATGCTTGCGCGTGATCAACGGCGACTCGACCGTCGAACTGATGCTCGCCGACCTGCGCACCGACGCCTTCAAACGCGTGAAGGCCTCGTACGTGATCGCCGCCGACGGCGGAGCGTCGCCGACCCGTGCCCAACTCGGAGTCGGATACGAAGGACGCACATACGCCGAACGCTGGGTTGTCATCGACACCAAGGTGATCCGCGAGTGGGACGGTCACGACCGGTTGCGCTTTCACTGCAATCCCGCCCGCCCGACGGTGGACTGCCCGACCCCGCTGGGGCATCACCGCTGGGAGTACCCGGCCCGAGCCGGAGAGGACGAGAAGCGACTCGTCACCCACGAGGCCGTGTGGGAGGTCCTGCGCGAGCAGGGCATCACCGAGGAGCAGGTGAAGATCCTGCGTGCCGTCATCTACAGCCACCACGTGCGCGTCGCGGATCGCTGGCGCGTCGGGCGGGTCTTCCTGGCCGGTGACGCGGCGCACGCCATGCCGCCCTGGATCGGCCAGGGGATGTCGGCCGGGGTGCGCGACGTGGCCAACCTGTGCTGGAAGCTAGCGGCGGTGGCGCGTGGGCAGGCGCCCGATGCACTGCTCGACAGCTACCAGGTCGAGCGCAAACCCCACGTCACCGAGGTCACCCGCCGGGCGGTGCGCAACGGACGCCTCATCACCGAGCGCCGAAAGGCGTTGGCATTCTTGAGAAACCATTTGCTGCGCGCGCTGACGCGGCTGCCCGGCGTGCTCAAGGCGGGGCAGGGCCTGATTTGGATTCCGCCCGCGCACTACCCCGACGGGTGTTTCACCACCGAGGCGCATGCCGCGGTCGGTTGGCAGCTGCCGCAACCCTGGGTCACCGACACGACCGGTAAGAGGTTGCGGGCGGACGATGTCCTCGGCGGGGGCTGGGCCGTCCTGCACCTCGGTGTGGCGCCACCGGGCGCCGATCGGTGGGCGCGGCTGGGCGCTCGCGCCCTGGCCATCCAGGCCGGCGCGCCGCAGGGCGGTGCGATTCGCGACGACGACGGCACGCTGACCCGGTGGCTTCGGAGCAAGAAGGCGGCGGCGGTGGTGCTGCGCCCCGACGGATTCGTGTTCGCCGCCGCCGGCGAGGGCCGTCCGCTGCCGGCGCCGCCGAAGGACTTCACCGACCTGACGTCATCCCTCCCCGCCACCCCGATCGGAGTCACCGCATGATCGCCACACAGCTGAACGAGCGGACCGTCAGCGTCGCCGGTAAACCGATCTTCGTCTCCGAGACGGGGAGCGGACCGGCCGTTGTCATGCTGCACGGCGGCGGCCCCGGCGCGTCGGGAGTGTCGAACTATTCGCGCAATATCGACGCTCTCGCAACGCATTTCCGACTCATCGTTCCCGACATGCCCGGCTACGGCAGGTCGGTCAAGGGCGTCGACCAAGACGATCCGTTCGGTTACCTGGCCGACATGATGCGCGGCCTCCTAGACGAGCTCGGCGTCGATACCGCCCATCTCGTCGGCAACTCGTACGGCGGCGCGGCGGCCCTGCGGCTGGCCCTGGACACCCCGCACCGCGTCGGCAAGCTGGTCCTGATGGGTCCGGGCGGGATCGGCACGACGAGGGGCCTGCCCACGCCCGGATTGCGGAGCCTGCTGTCCTACTACGGCGGCGACGGCCCGAGCCGCGACAAGCTCGCGACGTTCATCCGCACCTATCTGGTCTACGACGGTGCCTCGGTGCCCGAGGACTTGATCGACCTGCGCTACCGCGCGTCGATCGACCCGGCGGTGGTCGCGGATCCGCCGCTGCGCCGCCCCTCCGGCCCAACGGCGCTGCGCACGCTGTGGCGAATGGACCTCACCCGAGACAGCCGGCTGCGGACCCTGATGACACCGACGCTCGTCCTGTGGGGCCGCGACGACAAGGTGAACCGGCCATCGGGCGGCCCCCTGCTGCTCAACGCGCTGCCGAACGCGGATCTGGTGATGACCTCGCACACCGGGCACTGGATGCAATGGGAACGCGCCGAACTGTTCCACCGTCTGGTCATCGACTTCTTGGAGAACGAGCGATGAGCCCGTCGGTTTTCGGCCGGGTCCACCTCGGTTACGTGGTGATCGAGACGCAAAAGTTCGGCGACTGGCGACGATTCGGCCGCGATGCCATCGGCATGCACTGCGACGACGGGATGACCGACGCCATGCGGTTCCGCCTCGACGACAACGAGTGCCGGTTTTTGCTGCAACGCGGCCCCGCCGAAGACGTCACCGCTATCGGCTGGCAGCTCGACGACCACGACGCCTTCGACACCGTGCTCGCGCGCGTGACGCAGCATGGTGTGCCCGTGGCCGAGGGCACCGACGAGGAGGCGGCGCTGCGCGGCGTGGAGCGGCTCGTCCGGTTTCCCGGGCCGAACGGCTTGACCCAGGAGGTCTTCACCCGCGCGCGTCCCGGCATCGCGCCGTTGCGCATGGTGGCTTCTAGCGGGTTCGTCACGGGCGCAGCGGGTTTGGGGCACGTGGCCGTCGCCACCACGAAGCCTCATCAGCTGCGTGGCTACTACGACACGGTGTTGGATGCGCGGTTGTCCGACTACATCGACGAGACGATCAGCGGCCTCAGATTCAAGATCCGCTTCCTGCGATTCAACGAGCGGCACCACACCGTGGCGATCGCTTCGGTCAACCGGCTGAGGCTGAACCCGATCCGCACCCGGGTCCAGCACGTCAATGTCCAGGTCGCCGAACTCGACGACATGACCGCCGCCTACCAGCGCGTCAAGCAACTGGGTTTCCGGATGGCGCTCGGGGTGGGCCAGCACACCAACGACAAGGAGCTGTCCTTCTACGCCGTCACGCCGTCGGGGTTCGAATGGGAAGTCGGCTGGAATCCGATTGTCGTGGACGAGGCCACCTGGGAGCCCACCACCCACCAGGGCATCAGCATCTGGGGCCACACTCCAGAGGGGCAGACGATCATCGACAAGCTCACCCAGTTCAAGACCGGTGCCGCGTCGCTGCTACACAACGAGGACGCAGTTCCGGCTCTGGCCGGGGCGGGCATCCCGGACCACTGATCGACAGGGGAGGGTCAACACCCGCTGACGCGGTCAGCGCAGCGCCTGCTGCCAGGACAGAATGCGTTCGGCCAGTTCGGGTCCGGCGTCTTCTTGGATGAAGTGACTGGCGCGGATGCGGGCGTGCGGCTGACCAGCGGCGCCGGGGATGTGCTTGATCAGCGGACGGTCCGCCTGGCCGAGGATGGGGTCCCGGGCCCCGAAGATGGCGAGGAAGGGCTTGTCCCATTGGCCCAGCGCTTTCCAGGCGGCCCTATTGGCGGGGATCGCCGGATCGTCCGGGGAGGTGGGCACCAATTGCGGGAAGGCGCGGGCCCCGGCCTGATACGTCTTGTCGGGAAACGGCGCGTCGTACCCGGCCCGCACCCGGGAGGGAACGTGGCGGACGGTCCCCATGGAGACGATGCGGCCGGCGGGCAGCACGGGGGAGTAGCGCGCGAACGCCCGCCAGACGTGGAAGGCGGGTGGAGTGGGTCGGTCCGCGGTGGGCAGGAAGCCATTGGCCACCACGAGTCGAGCGAAGCGGTCGCCCTGCTCGGCGGCGATGCGCAGCCCGATCAGCGATCCCCAGTCCTGCACGAACAGCGTCACGTCCTTGAGATTCAGGCGCTCGAACCAGGCGGTCACCCATTCGACGTGCCGCTGGTAGGTGTAATCCTCCATCCGGCTGGGCTTGTCCGAGCGGCCAAAACCGATCAGGTCGGGCGCGAGCACGCGGTTTCCGGCGTCGGCCAGCGGCTGGATCATCGTCCGGTAGAGGTAGCTCCAGGTGGGTTCCCCATGCAGCAGCACGATCGGCGGTCCATCGGCCGGGCCCTCATCGAGGAAGTGCATGCGCAGCGGCTGGGTGTCGCTCGCCGCCACGTCGAGGTAGTTCGCTACGAACGGATAGCCCTCCAGGTTTTCGAATCGGGAATCCGGGGTTCGTAGCACATGCATATTCAGCTCCTCCGGTGGGCGGGCGCCTTGAGTTAGCCTCCCGCGACAACGCGAGTTCGTCTAGTGGGAGATTTCATTGGGCTAAGCGTTGGGCGGACAGTAAACTGGCTTGTTCATGGCGATTCGGCGCGCGGTCCTGATCATTGCCGACATCAGCGGCTATACCCACTACATGCAGTGGAACCGCACCCACCTGGCCCATGCGCAGTTGACGGTGGCGGGTCTGCTGGAGGCGGTGATCGATGCCGGCAGAGGCCTGAAGCTGGCGAAGCTGGAGGGTGACGCCGCCTTCTTCTGGGCGCCCGACGGCGACGCCAAAGTGCTGGTGTGTGACCGGCTGTCCCGGATGCGGGAAGCGTTCATCGCGCGGCGTGAGCGCTTCCAAAAGGATCTCGCCTGCGAGTGTGCGAGTTGCGCGCAGTTGGACAAGCTCTCGTTGAAGTTCGTCGTCCACCAGGGTGAGGTGGCCGAGCAGCGGGTGAAGCGCCACACAGAGCTCGCGGGCTTCGACGTCATCCTGGTGCATCGCATGCTGAAAAACATGGTGCCCGTGATCGAATACGTGCTGATGACCGATCCCGTCGCGGCGTGCCTCGACGAACCGGTGCGCTCGCAGTGCAAAACGCTGACCCACGTCTTCGACGACATCGGGGAGACCTCGACGCACTACCTCGACCTCGCGACGTCGCAGGTTTCCCTGGCCCCGGCCGAGTCCAGCTTCCTGCGCCGGCTCGGGGCCACGGCCAAGCTGGAGTTGAACTCGCTGCCGTTCGTGCTCGGCTTCAAGCGGCCCGCCGAGGGCTTCCGCAACTTGGGCCGCGGCGCCGAGGAGATTCCGGCCTAGCGCGTGTCGGCCGCGTGGGCGAGGGCGCGGCCCATTCGGGACACGGCCTCGGTGAGGATGGCCCCCGAGGTCGCGAAGTTCAGCCGGACGTGCCCCGCGCCGCCGGTGCCGAAGACGTGGCCGGAACTCAGCGCCACCCGGGCGTGGTCGAGGAACCACCGGGCGGGCCCGGACAGGTCGGCCACCACCGCAAGCCCATCGGCGGCGTCTTCGGTGAAGCCGAGCTCCCGGCAATCGAGCCATGCGAGGTAAGTCCCTTGCGGCCATTGGTATTTCACCTTCGGCAGCTGCTCGGCGACCAGATCGCCGAGCAGCGTCCGGTTCCGATCCAGGCCGCGCAGCAGGTCGTCGAGCCAGTCGCCACCGGTTCGGAAAGCTTCGGCGTGGGCGATGACGCCGAAGTGGCTCGGCCCGTGGCTGACCTCTTCCGGCATCCGGTGCAGGTCCGCGACTGCCTCCGGTCCGGCGATGGCCAGTGCCGCCTTGAGTCCGGACAGGCTCCAGGCCTTGGACGCGGACGTCAGGGCGAAGGCGTTCTCCGCGCCGGGCACGGTCAGGTACGGGGTGAACCGCGAGCCCGACAAGACCACGGGCGCGTGAATTTCGTCCGACACCACCCGGACGCCGAACCGGCGGGCGAGTTCGGCGATGGCCCCGAGTTCGTCGGCCGTATGCACCGTTCCGGTGGGATTGTGCGGGTTGCACAACAGGTACGCGACGTTTCCACCCCGGGCTCGGGCGCGCGCAAAGGCGTCCGCCAATGCGTCCAGATCGACTCGGCCTTCGGCGTCGAGCGGCGCTTCGACGACGTGGCGGCCGTCGTGCGTGACGAAGGCGTAGAACGGGGCGTACACCGGCGGGTTGACGATGACGGCGTCGCCGCGGTCGGTGACCAGACGTAACAGCTCCACGCCGCCGAGCATGACGTCCGGGACGATCGCGGTGCGACCGATGTCCAGGTCGTGCCACTGCCAGCGCTCAGACGCGAATTGACTCACCGCTTCGGCCAGCGCGGTGCCGCACGGATATCCGGTGTCGCCGTTGTCGATGGCCGCCCGCAGCGCGTCGGCCACGGTGGGTGCCAGCATGACGTCCATCTCGGCGACCCACAGCGGCAGGACATCGGCCGGATGCGCGCGCCATTTCATGCTCGTGCGGAGCTGCAGTTGCTGCAGCGTGAGCTCCTCGAGCGGGTTAAACGTCACGCCCGCAGAGTAACCGGCGCAACCTAGCCGCCGACAAACGCGTGTTGCGGGATCGTCAACGGCAGGTCCACCGAACTGATCAATCCCGGTTCTGCCGCAACGACATACGGCACGGCGTTGACGACGCGCATCGCGGTGGCGACCATCGCGCCGGCCCCGGAAGTCATTCCGCCGACTCCGGCCTTGCGTGGGTCCTTGAGCGTCGCGGCCAGCGTGCAATCGATGTCGGGGTCGCCGCTGATCATGACGCGGTAGGACAGGTCGCCGATCCCCGTCGGCCAGTCCGGGGCGACGTCGTGCGCGAGCCGGGTGACGTGCTCGATGACGATGGCCTCCCGGCCGTCGACGACGCCGATCGCCCGCATCCGCAGCGCGCCGCACGTTCCGGCCTCGACGGTGCCCATGGCGACCTCCAGCGTCCGGTTGGTGACGGCGCGGTCGAAATATTCGCGGACTTCCTGGACTTCGACGCCGAGCGCGTCGGCGACCAATCGGATCTGCCCCTGCCATTCCCCGGCGATCGCGCCGGGGAAACCGATCCAGGGTTGATAGTCGAGTGGGCGCCCGAAACCGAGCGCGTCGCTCATGATGTCGGGCACGCCGTAGTCGTCGTACAGGCCGATCTCGAACGCGTGAATCTTGTCGATGGACGACGACTGGGTCGACAGCACCAGCGGCAGGTAGTCGGCGGCGAAGCCGGGCTCGATTCCCGACGCGTACAGCGACACCTGGCCCTGCTTGGCCGCGGCGACCAGTTGGTCGCGCCACTCGGCGGGTTCGTAGGCGTGCGGGTTGACCAAGCGGGTGGTACTGGTCGTGACGACGTTGATGCCGGACTCGAGCAGCCTGACGTAATCCGGGATGGCCAGCGCGTCGCGTTCCGGACCGCTGGCGGCGTAGATGACGCAATCGGGCTTCAACGCAATCAGCGCGTCGGCATCGGTAGTGGCCGCCAGACCGATCGGCTCGCCGTTGGCGAGTTCGCCCGCGTCCCTGCCGTCCTTTTCCGGCGAGTGCACCCATACCCCGACCAAGTCCAGATTGGGGCGATGCTGGATGGTGCGGATCGCGATCGATCCGATGCCGCCGGTCGCCCACACCACCACGCGATGAGTCGTCATCTTGTTCCTCCTCAGATGCGTGCGCGATGAAAACTGAGGCGGCCGTTGCCCTTTACGCCGACCGTTACCCAACGTTCGCTTCGGAAGCTAGCAGCCGCGCGTCCGCGGGGTCAAGGGTTAAGAGAGCGCGCACTATCTTAAAGAACAAATCTTAGGTTAGTCTGCAGCTGTGCGGGCATTCCGGCCGATCCTCAGAGGCGACGCGGGTGCGCGCTGATGTTCATCCTTCGGTTCGATATGCGGGCGCCGAGTGGGGCCGGGCCGGCCGCCGACCTTTATGCGGCCGCCATCGACATGTGCGCGTGGGCGGAATCCCGCGGCGGCGTGTTGGCCGTGCTCTCCGAGCATCACGGCACCGACGACGGCCACCTGCCCGCACCGCTGACGTTGGCCGCGGCGATCGCGGCCAGGACACGCACATTGGCGATCCTGCTTGCCGCCGTGCCGATTCCGTTGTGGGACCTCGTCCGGCTCGCCGAAGAGATGTGCGTGCTCGACCTGGTCAGCCGGGGACGGGTGTCGTATGCGTTCGGCGTCGGGCATCGACGCGAGGAGTACGACCACTTCGGCGTCGACATGGCCACCCGCGGCCGCGCGGCCGACGAGATGTTGGCGGTGCTCGGGCCGCTGGTGCGCGGGGAGCCCGTCGAATATCGCGGTCGCACAATCCGTGTCACGCCGGCGTGCGGTTCACCCGGTGGACCGATGATGCTGATCGCCGGCGGCAGCGAGGCCGCCGCCCGTCGGGCCGGGCGCTACGGCCTCGGGTTCGTCTCCCAGACGGAGTGGCCGGGCCTGAAGGAGTTCTACGAAGCCCAGTGCCGCGCGCACGGACATGAGCCGGGGATCGTCCAGTTCCCCGTCCCGGGCGCACCCACTGCGGTTTTCGTCGCTGACGACGTGAATGAGGCGTGGGATGTGCTGGGGCCCCACCTGCTGCACGACGCCGTGATGGCGGCCTCCTACCGGCCCCGGGACGATTCCGTCGCGAGCATCACACGCGCCGACAGCGTCGCGGCTCTGCGCGAAGAGCGCGGCCCGTACCGCATATTGACCTCGGACGAGGCGACCGACTACGTGCGCGGCGGCCGGCCGTTGCCACTGCACCCGCTGTGCGGTGGCATCGCGCCCGACGTTGCGTGGCCGTACCTAGAGCGCGCGGCGGCCGCCGCCGCGCGGGCACACGTCCAGTAAGGAGAATGCTGATGCGTGTTGTCGTGTGGTCCACCGGGGGAGTCGGCTCGATCGCCATCGATGCCATCAGGCGTCGGCCGGATTTGGAACTCGTTGGCGTGTGGGTACATTCGAGCGACAAGGTCGGCAGGGACGCGGGCGAATTGGCCGGTGGCGAGCCGCTGGGCGTGGCGGCCACCAACGACGCCGATGCGCTGATGGCTTTGTCGCCCGACTGCGTGGTGTTCGCGGCCAGCGGCCCCGAACGCGACGGTGCGGCCGTGCCCGACTACCTGCGGCTGCTGGGGGCCGGCATCAACGTTGTGTCGACGTCCTCGACGAGCCTGGTGCATCCGCCGTCGTATTTCGCCCCCGACTGGCGTGACCAACTCGAGGTGGCGGCCAAGGCCGGCGGCGCCTCGTTCTACGTTTCCGGCATCTTTCCCGGGTTCGCCTCCGACCAGCTCGCCCTGCTGATGACGACGCAGTCCAAGAACATCCGCACCATCACGGCCAGCGAGGTCGCGCTCAACGATCACTACCCGGTGGCCGACGTCATGATGGACGGGATGGGCTTCGGCCGGCCGCTGGATTTCGAGCCGATGCTGAAGACTCCCGGCTTCATCGAGATGGCCTGGCAGGCACCGATATACCTGATCGCCGAGGGTCTTCGGGTCGAGGTGGAGCAGGTGCGCGGTTCGCTCGACCGCCGGTTGACCGAGCGCGACATCGAGGTGGCGTTCGGCACCATCGAGGCGGACACCTGCGGTGCCGTGCGGACCCGGGCCGCCGGGGTGGTCAACGGCCGCGAGGCGATCGTGATCGAACACGTGATCCGAATGGCCCGCGACGTCGCGCCCGACTGGCCCACCTCGGAGTTCGACGCGACCTATCGCGTGGACATCGACGGCGATCCCGACATCCACTGCGTGATGACGCTCGGCGATGCCGAAGGCCACGGCGCCGGGCACGCCGCGATGGCGTCGACGGCCATGCGGGTGGTCAATGCCATTCCCTATGTCGTCGACGCGCGCCCGGGCCTGCTGAGCTCATTGGACATTCCCACGACGCTGCCGCTTTACGCCTTCGACTGAGCGTGTAACGTGCATCACCAAGATTAGGCCACCTAGGAGTTTGCCGTGTACACGCTGCGCTTCGACATGCGCGATCCCGAATGGGCCGCGCCCCCAACCGATCTGTACGCCGCGGCACCCGAAATGTGCGCCTGGGCCGAGGAACACGGCGGTCTGGCCGCTGTGCTGTGCGAGCATCACGGGTCGGAGGACGGCTACCTGCCGTCACCGCTTCTGCTGGCCTCGGCCGTGGCCGGGCGAACGCAGCGTCTGGCGCTGAGCCTGATCCTGATTCTTCCGTTCTACGAAACCGTGCGTCTCGCCGAGGACATGGCGGTCCTCGACATCATCAGCAACGGGCGGGCGTCCTACATCCTGGCGTTGGGCTATCGGCCCGAGGAGTTCGAGCACTTCGGTGTGCCGATCAAGACGCGTGGCCGCCTCTGCGACGAGAAACTCGCGCTGTTACGGCGACTGCTTGCCGGTGAAACCGTCGTCGAAGACGGAAGGCGGATCACCGTCACACCGCGTCCGCTGACTCCCGGCGGGCCGGCACTGATGTGGGGCGGCGGAACGTTGGCAGCGGCCCGCCGGGCCGGCAGGTATGGCCTGGGCATGCTGGGCAACGCCAACGCACCAGGCATGCAGGAAGCCTACGAAGAGGCCTGCCGGGAGCACGGCCACCAGCCCGGGCCCACCTTCTTTCCCGACCGCGACACGCCCTCGGTCGTCTTCGTCGCCGACGACGTGGAGCAGGCGTGGAAAGAGATCGGCGAGCACCTGCTGCACGATGTGCGCACCTATGCCGCGTGGAACCCCGGGGACGAGACGACGGCGGGATTCAGCCACGTCAACACCGTGGACGAGCTGCGTGCGACCGGGACATCACACGTGATTATCTCTGTCCCCGAGGCGATCTCGCGGGTCCGCGCCGGCCAGGTCCTCAACCTGTCACCGCTGTGCGGCGGGCTGCCACCGGACGTCGCGTGGTCGTATCTCAAGCGCGTGGGAGAGGTTGTGCTGCCCGAGGCTCTTGGGTGACCGCCGGGGCAAGTAACTACTCGGGTTGATTCGGCACGCCCGGAAACAACTGCTCCGTCGGTCCCGCGGTCACCCAGCCGCCCAGCTTCGTGACGAGGTGCGGCGCGAAAACCGCGCCATAGAGGACGTTTCCGACGACGACCACAGCGACGACGGACAGCAGCGACGAACCCAGGCGGCTCTTCGCCCTGTTCTCGGCCCACATCTCGATGACGTTTCGTCCTTGCGGGTCGGTGCGGCCCAGCAGATAGGTGAAGACCATCATCTGGATGGCCATCGCGAGGGAGTCGTACAGCGGGTACTGATGCACGGTGCCCTCGCGGATCGCCAGCCCGGGGATGACCCGGCCGTAGTAGAACACGCCGAGCTTGGCGCCGAGGAACCCGTTGAAGAACAGCGCCCAGCAGAAGCCGACGACAAGACCAACCACCAACAACGTTGGGGGCCTTCGCCATCCGAACCGACCGCTCAACCATCGCCCGAGCGCCGTGCCCGTCACGGCTGGCAGCACGAAGTAGGAGATGTAGCCGACGGGAACGAACAACGGCAGTCCACCCCACGTCACGTTCAGCGGCCACCACGACGGCATGCGGGGGATTGCCGGCGGGAACTGCGCGTACATCGCCCAGTCATAGGGGGCCTCGATCCACGAAAACGACATCGCCGAGATGCACAGCAGCAGGAGGGGGTGGAGGCGGCGCCGCCGAACGCTGAGGTACACGCCGAGGGCGGTGAACCCGATGCCCCCGACGAGCGCGAAGGCACTCGCCGCCTGCATCACGGGCGTCATCTGGGAGCTCACCGATCGTGTCCTTGAGCCCGGCGGGCCTGCGGGTCGAAGCGCAACACCAGCCCGAATATGAGGACGATCAGCCCGAACAGCGTGCCCAGCATGATGACGGCGCCCACGGTCGCACCCCTTCCTACGCTCGACTCATTAGATAGTGCACACTATCCTAAAGACAGTCAACAATCGGGCGAGGAGCGAAACCGTGCCCCAGCGGCCACCCAGCACGAAACCCGCCGCGGCGGAAGCGCCGCCCCCGGCGAACCGCCGACCGCGTGGCGCTCCGCGCAAGCTGCTGCTCGACAGCGCCCGGGCGCGCTTCGCCCGCCAGGACTACCGCAGCACGACCACGCGTGAAATCGCCCAGGCCGCAGGCGTTACCGAGCATCTGTTGTTCCGTCACTTCGGTTCGAAGGCGGCGCTGTTCCGCGAGGCGCTCGTCCAGCCGTTTACCGACTTCGTCGCCGAGTTCGGCCGGACCTGGCAATCGGTGGTCCCCGAGGAGACCGACGAGCAAGAGCTGGCCCGACATTTCGTCGGACAGCTCTACGACGTCTTCGTCGAACACCAGGGTCTGCTGCTGACGCTGATGGCGTCGGAGGCACTCAGCGAGGAAGAGAAGGCCGACGCCGGCGTCGCCGATATCAGACGGGCGATCACGGCGCTCGGGGAGATCAGCGCGGAGGGCATGCATCTGCGGGGACTGCGGTCGGACCATCCCGACCTGCCCGCTCACTCGACGGTGGCAATGATCGCCGGCATGGCCGCGTTGCGCTCCACCTACTTCGGCGCCAAGCCGCCATCTCGAGAGGTGATCGTCGAAGAACTCACCCAGGCGATCCTGCATGGCTTCCTACACCGAAACGACTGAGCGAAGGGACTGACAATGGCCGGCACCAGCACGATCGACTTGTACTACGACCCGTTCGACTCCGATATCGACGACAACCCGTACCCGGTGTGGAAGCGCATGCGCGACGAAGCGCCGCTGTACTACAACGAGAAGTACAACTTCTTCGCGCTGAGCCGGTACGACGACGTGGCGCGCGAGCTGCCGAACTGGCAGACCTACCGATCCGGCCGCGGGACCACGGCCGACATCTTGTTCGCCAATATCGAAGTGCCACCGGGCATTCTGTTGTTCGAAGACCCGCCGCTGCACGACCTGCACCGCCGCCTGCTGTCCCGTGTCTTCACGCCGCGGCGCATGCTGGCCGTGGAGAGCCTGGTGCGCGACTTCTGCGTCCGCGAGCTGGATCCGCTGATCGGTGCCGGCGGCTTCGACTTCATCGCCGATCTCGGGGCGATGATGCCGATGCGGACCATCGGTTACCTGTTGGGCATTCCCGAGCAGGATCAGGCCAAGATTCGCGATCGCGGCGGGGCGTACATCGAGTTGTCCGAGGAGCGCGACCCCGCCGCGGTCAACGCGAAGCTGTTCGAGGAGAGCATCGTGGTGTTCGCCGAGTACATCGAATGGCGGGCCGATCACCCCTCCGATGACCTGATGACCGACCTGCTGCGGGCCGAGATCGAGGAACCGGGCGGCACCCGGCGGCCCCTGTCGCGGACCGAGGTGCTGGCCTACACCGCCATGATCGCCGGTGCCGGGAACGAGACCACGGCCCGGCTGATCGGCTTCATGGGACAGCTGCTGTCCGATCACCCGGATCAGCGCCGCGAACTGGTCGCCGACCCGTCCCTGATCCCCGGCGCGGTGGAGGAGACGCTGCGCTACGAGCCGCCCTCGCCGGTGCAGGCCCGCTATGTGGCGCAGGACGCCGAGCTCTACGGTCGGGTGGTGCCCGAGGGCTCGTACATGTTGCTGCTCAACGGTTCTGCCAACCGAGATGATCGGCACTTCACGGATCCGGACCGTTATGACATCCACCGCGGTGGCAGCCACCTGAGTTTCGGGCAAGGCCTGCACTTCTGCCTGGGCTCCGCGCTGGCCCGGATGGAGGGTCGCGTGGCCCTCGAAGAGGTCCTCAAGCGCTGGCCCGACTGGGAAGTCGACTACGCCAACGCCCAGCGAGCGCACACCGCGAGCGTGCGGGGGTGGGCGCGCCTGCCCGTCGTCACCGGCTGACGCTGCTGGCCCGGCCCGCTGAGGGTGCCCGGCCAGCCGGGCACTCGAGCTTGAGTGTGCGGCTAGCCGGGCACTCGGGCGGCCGGGCTAGGAGGCGCTTTGGTCGACCAACACCGCGCCGTCGGGCTGGTTGCCGAGTGTCTGCAGCGGAATGTCGCCGCCCTGGGCCGTGAGCCGAACAATCTCGGCCAGTTGGCCGGGCGCGTCGCATTGCAGGTAGTGGTCGGCGCCGGGCACCACCCAATAGCGGTTGCGGCCGGGCTTGTTCTTCAGATACGTCTGCCAGACGTGATTGGGGACACGCAGCGGCGCGACGTTGTCATGCAGCCCCCACACCAGGGTGGTGTTGACCGGGCTCTTGGAAAGTGCCTCCAGCCAACCTGTTTCGTCCGCGGCACGCTCGTGCAGGTATTGGATGGTGTCGGGCAGCACGCGGATTCCGTCGTTGTGGGCGAAGCACTTGGCCAGCGCGGCGATCTCCGGGTCGTCGGTTGTCCGCCGCGGCATAAAGGTGCTGGCTCCCAGACCCGCCGCCAGCAACTCCGGCGTCGTCGCCTCCGCGGTGGGCCTACCGGTCGCGGGGTCAAGCAGCGCGGTCTGGAATGCGGTGAGGTTGGACAGCGGTAGGTAGATGTTGGCGTTCGTCACGATGAGGTCGACGGGCGCGGCCGGCGGATCCAGGGCGGCCAGCATCTCCAGTGCGATCATGCCGACGCTGCTGCCGCGATCGTGGGTGAGCATGCGGTATTCGGTCAGATTCCACACCTGGGTGATCGCGTAGACAAGCAGACGCGCGTCGTCGTAGAGCGAATACACATACGGCTCGGCCGGCTTGTCGGACAGGCCGTAACCCGGGAAGTCCAGCAGGTAGATGTCGAACTCGGAACCCAATTCAGCGGCCAAGGCGAAATAGTCGATGCTCGACGTCGGGAAGCCGTGCACGAGGACCAGGGCGGGGGCGCCGGGTGTGCCGCAGCGGCGACTGAACACCGCGACTTCGTGCGCATCGTTGGCGGCGGTCGTTGACCGCCAACGCAGTTCAGTGCCGCCGGTTTGCCACTCCGCGAAGATGTCCAAGCTGCCAGCATCGCAGAGGCGACGACGGTAGACAACCGTTTCCGCGGCACTGCAGTTACGGACAGGTGACGTGCACCCCGAAAGTCACCGGGCGCGTGCCGCTTTGGCCGGGCGTTGTCGCCTCGCCGGTTCCGGTGACCGTGTAGCTCTTGCCCTCCTTGGTTGCCTGGACCTGGGTGGCCGACTTGGTCGACTGGTAGGGCAGTTGGTACTGACCGTTGGCCAGCGTCAGTGAAATCGCGAATCCGTCCACCATGGGCGGCTTCTCGTCGGACAGGGCCAGCGACACAGACGCCGTGTCGTCGTGCACGGTGATGCGGGTGGTCAAATCCCCGGATTCCGGTGGCGACGCGTTCGGTTGCGCCGCCGAACTGGCGCAGCTGACCGCCTTGGTCATGGTGTGTTTGTTCCCGTCGATCATGACGGTCGTGGTCACAGCAACCGGGCTCGAACTCGGGGCGGACGCCGGCTGGCCGCCCTTGTCCGAACAGCCGGACAGACCGGCCGCCAGAACGATCCCGGCGGCCGCGAGGACACACCGATTGGTCATCTCACCTCCGTTGTCAGCGAGGACGATAGGTTCCCTTCGTTTCGGGAAGGTCTCATTTCTCTGGCGACCAGTCAACCGGGGGGTTTACCGCCAGGCTTCCCAACTGACCATGCTGCGCAGCGGTCCGGCGAAGATGGGCCGTACCGCGCCCGTTCGCCACCGCTCTTCGATGACGGGGGCCAGGGCACGGGTCGTGGTCAGCGGCTCGTCGTCGAGGTAGACGACGGTAATGTATTGGTGCTCAGTTCGCCAGCCCCGCGGTAGTCGGCTCCAGCCCGCGCTGGAACCGAATGTCCAGGCGCCGGCCGTGCCCGGCACACCGAGCAGCGCCGGGTGGTGCTCGGCATGCAACCACTGCAGCCACCCGTCCGGGCGGCGTCCGTCAACGGGTTCTTCGACGATCAGCACGATGCCGCGGTGCGGCCGGAACGGCACCACCTCGGCGGAGACGAGCGCGTGCGGGGCGCTGTGCCATTGCAACAAGCGGAGGCCGGCAACTTGCAGGGACGGCCTGACGACGGGAAAGCGGCCGTTCTCGCGCAGCGCGCGGCCGAGGGCGACGAAGTCGTCGAAGGTCTCCTCGACGGGGTCGCTCACCAGATAGTGCACCGCGTTGCCAATCTCGCCCAGCGGGCCGCGGGCCGCCAGTCGGTGCTGGGGATAGTCGCCGTCGGCGATCCAGCGCAACCCGTGCACGATGCCGGGAAGTTGATACTGCTCCGGCATGTGATCCAGCAGGTGCCAACGCAGATAGCTGCCGTCGTCGTCGGCCGGCGCGGCGGCGGTGAGGCTGAATATGCCTGCCCTGACGCGGATCACGCGGCGCCGCCGGGGGATTGCAGCTCGGCGAGCGCCTGCAGGTTGTCCAGGTAATGCTGCAGCGAGATGTGGCGGAAGACGGCGGGCACGTTGGTGGCGCCGTGCGCGGCGGCCTCGCCGATGGCGTCGCGGGTTTGTTCCGGCTCGTTGATCGGATCCAGTGCCGTCGATGGCGGCAGGACGACCTCAAAATCGGATCGAAGATCGAAGCGGCTCAACCAGTCTCGCGCCTGAGGCAGGGTCACGTTGAAGGGTGCCCAGCCGTCGGCCAGGTTCGCGGCGCGGCGCAGCGACCGCAGCGTGCGACCCCCGATCCAGATCGGGATACGGTCCTGCACCGCGCACGGATCGACAACCATGCCGTCGAACGAGTAAAACTCGCCATGGTAGACGGGTTCGGGCACGGACAGCGAGGCGCGTAGCGCCTTGATTGCGTCGTCACCCCGCGGTCCGCGGTCGTCGAAGGGTGCGCCGATGAGCTCGAACTCCTCTTTGAGGCTGCCGACTCCGACGCCGAGGATGAGCCGGCCGCCGCTCACCTTGTCCAGCGTGCCGTAGCGTTTGGCGATCTCGAGCGGATGGTGGTATCCGAGCACCAGCACGTTGGTGGCCAACCGGATTCGTTGGGTACGCGCCGCCAGGTAGCCGAAGGTGGCCAGCGGATCCCAATAGCGGGTACCGCGGCGGTGCGTCTCGGCCGCGGGCAGCGCGATGTGTTCGCTGCAGGTCAGGTGGTGGTAGCCGAGCCGATCCGCCGCCTCGGCGATCCGCGCAAGATCGTCGATGGAAGCGTGTTTCTCCCAGTCGCCGCTGGTCTTCGGAAACATCGTCACTACGGGTGTGGCCACCGAGAGTCGTGGGGCGCTCATCCCTGCATGTACCCTCCGGCGTCGACGGGGATGGATTGGCCGGTGATGGTGCGGCTTTCGTCGCTGGCCAGAAACAACGCCAGGTTGGCGACATCTTCGGGCGCGGAGATATCCTGCAGGGCAACACCTTTAAGGGCCTTGGCCCGCTGGGTGGCGAAATCGATCCCCCGCTCGTCGGCCGTGCGTTGCACCCATTGCCGCCACAGCTCGGTATCGATGGCGCCGGGCACGATGCAGTTGCACCGGATTCCGTAGGGCCCGACCTCCAGCGCGACGGTCTTGGTGAACGCCCGAAGGGATGCCTTGGCGGTGACGTAGTGTGTCTTGCGGACGATGCCGGAATAGCCTGCCGTGGAAGAGAAGTTGAGGATGACGCCGCGACGGCGTGCCAGCATCGACTGGTTGAGCACTTCCCGGGTGCACAGCATCGCCGCGGTGACGTCGATGGCGATCGTGGCGTTCCAGTTCTCCAGGGTCTGCTCCCAGATCCAGCGGTCCTGTCCGGGCGCGGCGGCGTTGTTGCACAGAATGTCGACCTGGCCGAATTCGGCGACGGCTCGCGCCACCATGGCCGCGACGTCATGCTCGTCGGTTACATCCGCGCGCATCGCGATGGCGCCGGGCCCCGCGGCGTGGGCGGCCTCGCGCACCAGCTCTTCGCGTCGCGCGGCCAGCAGCACCTTGGCGCCCTCCCGGACGAACAGCGCGCCGAGCACGGGCCCCAGGCCGGTGCTGGCCCCGGTGATGATGGCGACCCTGCCGTCAAGCCGGCCGCTCATTGCGCAGTCAACTTGCGGGCACGCATGTTTCGAGCCAGGCGTGGATTCTCTCGGCGACGGTGCGCCACCCAGGGTCGAGCATCATGTCGTGGCTCATCTTAGGGAAGATTTCCGCTTCGGTGTCGTAGGCGGCCGCGGTCACCCGGACTTCCCGTGCCGTGAAGCACACGTCGTCTTCGGCCCCCAACACCAACAGCGGTGTGCTGACGAGCGCCGGTCTGGGCAGGTCGTGCCACAACATGTCAATCGCGATCTTGAGGGCGTACTCCTCGCAGAGTTCGGCGGCATAGCGCGCCACGTCGGCTTCGGAGTTCGACTGCGAGAAGAAGGTCTCGCGGGCCAATTCCGGTGTGGCGCCGACACCGCACAACGACCTGGTCCTGGCCAGGCCGCTGGCGGTGTACCACGGGTGGCGCTTGAACCTGCGCGCCAAGAATCCGCGGATTCCGTTCGGGGGTACCGACGCCAGCAGCACGGCGGCCGCAGCGTCGTGCGACTCCAAGTACTTCTGGACGACGAAGCCGCCCATGGAGTGGCCGACTATCACCGGTCGTTGCGGCAACCCGTCCGCGACCGTGGCGATGTCGGCAACGAAGTCCGCGATCGAACACAACCGCATCGACTTGAGAGCCGGGCTCTTTCCGTGACCGCGAAGGCTCAGCGCCAACGCTCGGTGGCCCCTGTCCGCGAAGAAGTCCAGGAAATGCTCGTCCCAGCACCAGGCGCCGTGCCACGCGCCGTGGACGAATAGCACCGGCGGCTTGTGGGATTCGCGGCGCGGCGTTCTGTCGATCACTTCGAGCATGAACGTGCTCCTCTGTGGCGCGCCCAGGGTTGCCTGCAACGCCGCTGAGACTAACCGCTGGCCTACCCGCGAAGGGCCGGAATCAGCAAAGCCGCGACCGAAGTCGGTCCCGCCCGCGGCTGTGGTGGCGTTTACTGGGTCGATGCGTGCTGGTGCGGATCGCGGTGAACGGCGCACGCTGGTGTTGTCCGCCTTTCCGGCCGAAGCCGACGCGGTGCTGTCCCACACCACGCTTGACCACGACCCGGTGGTCGTGGCCGACCGGCGGCACTTCTATCTCGGCGCGATCGCCGGCAAGAAGGTGATCGTTTCGATGACCGGCATCGGTTTGGTGAACGCCGTCGACACCACCGAGGCCGCGTTGGCTCGCTTCGCGCGCGGATCGTCCAACGAGATTGGGGCGGTTGTGTTTTCGGGGGTCGCCGGCGGGGCGGCGCGCATTTGCATCGCGGACGTGGCCGTACCGGCGCGCTGGACACTGGACAACGGCACGACGTTTCACCCGGTCGATCCCGCCATGCTGGCCACGGCCGAGAAGCTCTCCGTCGCACTGGAAAGTGTCGCCGGCAGGATCGATCTGCGACGCAGGCCGCGAATCGTCGTCGGTGGCGACGGTTGCAGTTGGGACAACAACAACGGCGTGGCGTTTCCCTGTATCCCGAACGGCGGCGATGTTTTCGGCTGCCAGCCCCGCCGCGCGCCCGATCGGTCGCTGCGGTACACGGGCAATTTCCGGCAGGCGGCGGGCCGCTGGCTCAGGAGCGCGCTCATCAGCAACCTGAACATCGTCTCGACGTCGGACCCGGCCTACGATGCGACGGACATGGAGACCGCGGCGGCGCAGGCCGTCGCCGATGCGCACGGTGTCCCGTTCCTGGGCATCCGGGCCATTACGGACGGGCCGGGCGATCCGCTCCACCTGCCGGGCTTTCCGTTCCAGTTCTTCTGCTACAAGCGGATCGCGGCGAATAACGCCGCCCGGGTGACCGCCGCCTTCCTGCAGAGCTGGGACGGGTGATGACCGTTACTCGGGACCGCGGGCGACGGCACGCGCGGGGTCCGAACACCATTCGGACCACGACCCGGGAAACAGCGCCGCCTCCCGGCCCAGCGCGGCGAGCGCGGCTACCGTGACGCTGGCGGTCACGCCCGAGCCGCAGTAGGTGCCCAACGGGCCGCCGTGATCGACGCCGTGTTCGGCGAGAATTTGACTGAGCGCGTCGCCGCCGACGAACGTGCCGTCGGCCGCCAGGACGGCGGTACTGGGCAGGTTCGTGGCGCCGGGGATGTGGCCGGCGGCGGGGTCGAGCGGTTCGATTTCGCCGCGGAAGCGTTCGGGCGCCCGCGCGTCGAGCAGCTTCACGGCGCCGTCGCCGGCTTGCTCGGCGGTCAGGGCGGGCCGGCTTCCGGCGTACAGATCATCGTGCGGCACAGTCACATTCCCGGGCTGCGGTGTCACCCGCCCCGTTTCGAGGCTCCGTCCCGCCGCTCGCCAGGCGGCCAGGCCGCCGTCGAGGATGCGAACGTCGGTCAGGCCGGCCGCCGTCAACACCCACCAGGCGCGCGCCGAGCCGGCGCGATTCCAGTCGTCGTAGACCACGACCGGCACGTCGTCCCGGATTCCCCACCGGCGGGCGGCGACCTGCAGATCGCGTCCCGACGGCAGCGGGTGGCGGCCGCGTCCGGCGACCGTGTGATCGCTGAGTTCGTCTTCGAGGGATGCGTACACCGCGCCCGGTAGGTGGCCGTCCAGGTAGGCCGGCCGCCCGTCGGGCTCGTCGAGGCGCCATCGCACGTCGAGGATGGTTACCGGATCGCCGGCCTCGAGGAGGCCAGCCAGCTCTGCGACGGTGATCAACACCTGGTCTCGGGTTCCCACCGATTCGCCTCCCTGATCGTCTGCACCGAGCCTAGTGGCCGCGCGAAAAGCGGCGCCGTTCTCCCAAGGGGTGGCGTAGCGTCCTGGTGAGCGGTAGAGCGGATGGAGCAGATCGTGGCGCGCATCAGCTATGGACTCAGCGGTTGTCTTGCGGCCGCGTTGGCTCTGGTGGCGGCGGTCCCCGCGGAAGCGATGCCAAACACCCAGTGCGCGTTGACGACACCCGTGCGGGAAGTGCAGCACTTGTCCCAACTGCCGCCGGAGCTGACCAAGCTGCTGCCGCCCATCGCCGACATCGGGGCGCCGTTCAACGCGACCGACTCGGTCAGCGATCCGACGTTGCCGTTCCGCCGGCTGATTCGTGCCGGCAATCGCGACGCCGACTGGTTCGTCTGGTACGAACACGGCGGCGTCGGTTATTTCTGGCAGGCGGTGGTTGCGCGCGTCGCGCCGGGCAGCGACGCGAAGGTATTGGCCAATGCCGGAACGATTTCCGACACCCTGTGCAGGCTCACCGATGGCGCCTTCGCCGGCGTGGTTCCGCCGTATCCGCCCGGATCGTGGGCAGCCTCCGACTTTTAAGGAGTTCAGCGCTAATGAGCACATCCGAGCAATCGCAGACCCGTACCCGCATGTTCGCCCGCGTGCTGGGCCCCTACCTCACGATCGTGCCGATCACAGTCGCGGTGCGCGGCTCGTACATGCGGGAGCTGTTCACGGAGTTCAAGGCAAATCCCATGTGGCCCTGGCTTTATGGCGCGATCCTGTTGATGAGCGGGATTTTCATCATCGCGTTTCACCAGTATTGG
The DNA here is from genome assembly GCF_001665605.1 of Mycobacterium sp. 852014-50255_SCH5639931. Taxonomy (GTDB): domain Bacteria; phylum Actinomycetota; class Actinomycetes; order Mycobacteriales; family Mycobacteriaceae; genus Mycobacterium; species Mycobacterium paraffinicum. The sequence continues at coordinate 48,706 of NZ_LZSV01000022.1, read as the reverse complement.
CGCAGCCTGGCGGCCGTCATTGTGTCGGGTGTGGGCTGGTTTTTCGTGATACGCGGGGTGCTGTTGTTGACCGTGCCCCGGGCCTACGATGCGGCCGGTGATGCGATCTACACCTCGGGCATGTCCGTGGCGATCTGGGTGTTATTCGCCTGCCTCGCCTCCGCCGGGCTGTACCTGACGTACGTCGGCTGGAAGCCGGAGCGTTCCGGGGGCGACTAAGCCGTGTGCTCGGCGTCGCCGGGGTCCTCGTCCAGTGCGGGTGCCCCCAACGTGGCCAGCATGCCCGTTGCTGCCCGGTGCCAGGTGAAGTCCTCGGCACGGCGCCGCGCGGAGACGCGGCGGTGGTGCTCGGGACGGCTGGTGACGGCGCTGACCGCCCGCGCGATGGCGGCCGGGTGGTTGTCGGCCGAAGCACCGCTGTCCGCGGTGATGATCTCGGTCAACGCCGAGGTGCGCGAGACCACGGCCGGTGTCCCGCAGGCCAGCGACTCCAGGGCCGCGAGCCCGAAAGTCTCGTGCGGCCCGGGTGCCAGGGTCACGTCGGCGGAGGCCAGCAGCCCGGCCACCGTGTGCCGATCGGAGACGAAGCCGGTGAAGTCCACCGGAAGGCGGGCGGCCTGCCGCTCCAGCCTGGCCCGCAACGGCCCCTCGCCCACGACGACGAGCCGGGCATCGACCCCGGCGTGGCGCAACTCGCCGATCGCGTCGATGCTGCGGTCGACCCGCTTTTCCACCGACAGCCGGCCGCAATGGACCACCAGCAGCTGGGTCGGGGTGGCCCAGCGCCGCCGTACCAGGTACGAGTGCCGGCGCGGGTGGAAGGTCTGCAGATCCACGCCCAGCGGGACGGTCACGGTGTTCATCGCGCCGATGCGGTCGAATTCCTCCCGCGCGAAACCGGTGGTGCACACCACCGTGTCGTAATCGGCCGCTGTGCGCGCGTTGGCCAGATCGGCGAATTTCACCGCAGCGCGGCGCGGAAGGATCTGTCCCACAAGCCGATCCAGCCGCTCGTGGGAAATCATGACCGTCGTGGCGCCATGGTCGCGCCCCCACCGTCCCAGTGATCGCAGGGTCAGCCGGTCGGAGACCTCCAGGGCGTCGGGCCGCAACGCCTCCAACAGTGCCTTGACCGGCCCGGGCAGCACGGCGCGGTAGCCGCCGGTGAGGGGAATCAGCCGGGCGGGCAGGGTGATTCGCACCACACCGGTGTGCAGCCGGCTGCGCTCGGCACGCTGCCCGGGAACGATCAGGAACACCTCATGGCCGCCGGCGCAATATTCGGCGCCCAGCCGGTCCACCGCGGTGCGAAGGCCGCCGGAGCGAGGGCCATAGAAGTTGGCGACCTGTACAACGCGCATAACGTGAGGACACGCGGTTCGCGTGTGCATTCAACAATGTGGACTTGGCGCTGGCCTGAACAGTCCATGAATTCCGCTGAACCGGCTGCGTTCAGTCGGCCTTGGGGCCCTCGGCTTTGTTGATCCGCTCGGCGACGTCGGCGCCGGACAGCTGCGCGCCGAGGAAATCGCCGGAGGTCGGGAGGCTCAGATGCAATTGCGAAGCCCCGCTGACCGCGACCTCTCCGCGTTCGAGGGTGAAATCGAGGATGTGACCCCCGCCGGTGCGGTCGCTGTTGAGGAAGTGCAGGTGATAACCCGCGACCGAGATGCCCTGCTCGAAGTCGGGGGTGCGGAATCCGACCACCGTGCCCGACACGTCGGTGAAGACGGTCTCGGCCTGCTCCTCGGTGGCCTGGGTCAGCGGCGGGTAGGGCGGCTTCTGCGCCATCACGGTGCGGGTGTGCAGCTCGGCGAAGTGCCCGGTGATCCGGATGGCGTAAATCAGGTTGGCGCTTTTGATTTCGCGGTCGATCGCGGCCGTCACATCCGCGCGGCCGGTGCGGGCTTGGATATCGATCTCAAAGTCGCTGTGGAACCGGGTGACCGCCGCGAAGGGGCTGCGATCGGTCGGCGCGGCCCGGCTGGCGGTGCCGTCGGCGCGCAACCGGTAACAGACGCCGTCGAGAACGACCATCTCGCCGTCGAGGTGGTTGAAGGTGCCCAGGCCGAAGTCGCCGTGGCGCAGGATCTCGGCGACGGTGACGTCGCCGTCGTACACGCCCTCGAGCAGTGCGCCGATCGTCGAGAACTGATACACCTCGGCGTCATCCGCATGCTGATGGGTGAGAAGCGTTGTTGCCCAATGCCGGAAGCGTTCATAGGCGCCGGTATGTGTGTCCATGGTCCTTACTCGAAGGGGTCGTCGTGCAGCTGTGCGGCCAGGTCGGTGTTCCGGCTGTAGTCCACGGGAACGTCGATCAACGACGGCCCGTCCTCGGCCAACGCCTGGCGCAGGGTGGTGGTGAACTCGTCCAACGTATTGACCCGGTAGCCGCGGGCGCCGAAGGCCGCCGCGTAGGAGACCAGGTCGTAGCCGCTCAGTTCGACACCCGATTTGCGGTCGTACTTGAGGGCTTCCTGGAAGCCGACCATGTCGTAGCTGTTGTCCCGGAAGACGATGTGGGTGAACGTCAACCCGAGCTGGGTCGCGGTCGCGAGTTCCTGGGCGGAGAACAGGAATCCGCCGTCGCCGGAGACGGACACCACGGGCGTTCCCGGCCGCACCAGGCAGGCGGCCATCGCCCACGGCAGCGCCACGCCCAGGGTCTGTTGGCCGTTGGAGAACATCAGCCGTCGCGGTTCATAGACGCGGAAATGCCGGGCCAGGTAGATGTAGACCGAGCCGACATCGCAGGTGACGGTGGCGGTGTCGTCGAGCTCTTCACGCAGCCGCAGCAAGACTGCGACGGGGTTGAGGCCCGGGCCCGCGGGCATGACGCTACCGGCAGCGATGTCGATGTCACTCAACGCTTTTCGCTGCGTGGCGATCTCGTGCTGATAGTCGTCCGTCAGGGTCAGGTCGGCCAGCTGGTCGGTCAGCGCGGTGAGCGTCGCCGCGATGTTGCCCAGCAGTTCCACGGTCGGCTGGTAGTGGTTGTCGATGTCGGCGGGAACCGAGTCGATGTGCACGACGGTGCGCGCGGCATCGTTGTTCCACAGCACGGGGTCGTATTCGACCGAGTCGTACCCGATGGCGACCAAGACGTCGGCGTGCCCGAGGACGACGTCGCCGGGCTGGTTGCGGAACAGTCCGACCCGGCCGAGGAAGTTGTCCTCCAACGCGCGGGAGATCACCCCCGCGGCCTGAAAGGTCTCGACGACGGGCAACCCGGTCGTGGCGACCAGGGCGCGCAGCGCCAGGCAGCTGTCCGGGTCGGCGCCGCGCATCCCAACCAACAAGGCCGGCCGCCGGGCGGCGCGGATCAGCTCGCTCGCCGTCGCGATGGCCGCGGCGGGGGCGGCCGCCAACGGCGGAATCGGCTGTCGGCCCGGGATGCTCGCCGTGGTGGGGGCGCCCAACACATCGGCGGGCAGCACCACTGCGGCCGCCCCGCGCGGTTCGCTTTGTGCGGCGCGAAACGCGCCGATGGTGGCCTCGGCGGCGTTGTCCGGGTCGTTGACCTCGCCGGTGAACTTGGTGACCGTCCGGAGCATGGCGGCGGCGTCCATGGACTGATGCGTGCGCTTGAGCCGATCCTGGCGGCGCACCGCACCGCACAACGCGACCACCGGATCTTGTTCGGTGTTGGCGGTCAGCAGGCCGGTGGCCAGGTTGGTGGTGCCGGGGCCGGACGTCACAAGCACCACGCCGGGGATGCCGGTGAGGCGACCGATCGCCCCGGCCATGAAGGCGGCGTTTTGTTCGTGCCGGCACACCACCACCTGCGGGCCGGAGTCGAGCAGGGCGTCGTAGACGGCGTCGATCTTCGCGCCGGGCACGCCGAAGACGTACTGCACGCCCTGCGCTGACAAGACGTCGACGACCTTCTGCGCGCTGCGCACGGGCTCACCGGGGGTCGTGGGGGCCATGTACCCAGCCAAGCACGCGTCGCGGCGAGACGCGATACGACCGAGTGTGCGTTGAGGGTTTTGAGTGTGCGTCTAGGGCGGCGACACGCCGAGCGAGGTCGCCATAGGTGCACACTCGATGGCGACCCGCGCCCTAACCGTTGGATTCGGGCCCAAACCAGCGCCGCAGCGCCTCGTGCAGGCCGGCTTGGTCGGCCGGCCCGAATTCGCCGGCCGCCCAGGCGACGTATCCGTCGGGCCGGATCAGCAATGCCGCGGCGGGCGGGTCATCGAGCGTCGCCGTGACGATGTCGACCCGATCGGACCAGGCCGACGCCGCGGCCCCGGCGCCGCCGTCGAAGTCGAGCAGCACCGGGCGCGCGTCGTGCAGCAGCTCGGCGACCCGTCGGCCGTCCGCGAGGGTCAACTCGGGCACGGGCCAACCCGACAACGGGTGCTCGTCACCCACGTCGTACCGCACGTCGGTGCCGGCCAGCAGCGCGGCCATGTGCTTGGCGACGTCGCGGAGGGCGAAAAGTTCGCCCAGCAGCGTGCGCAGCGCGGCGACTTCGGGACCCGGCAACATGAGCGCGGTCTGCGCCTGCGAGTGCATCATGACGCGCTCGCCGACGAGATGTCGCTCGGATTCATAGGTGTCGAGCAGCCCGTCCGGCGCCCAGCCGTTGAGGTGGGCGGCCAGCTTCCAGCCCAGGTTCATGGCGTCTTGCAGGCCCACGTTCAGGCCGGGCCCGCCCATGGCGCTGTGCACGTGGGCGGCGTCGCCGAGCAACAGGACCCGGCCGTCACGATAGTGCTCGGCGTGGCGGGTGTTCTGTCCGTTGATCCGACGAAGGGCATGCGGCCCAGGGCCTTTCGGCTCCTCGAAGGGAACGTCGACGCCCAGGACGCGGCGGGCGCTAGCGAGCAGTTCGGCCACGCTCATCGGTTTGTCCTCGACCGGCGGCCCGAATTCGAAGGTCCCGAACAGCGATCGGCCGGGTTCGAACTCGGCGTAGATCAGTCCGCCCCGGTCCAACCGCGTGTGACCGAAGGCGACCCGGCCGAACCCGGGAATGTCGAGGCTGCCGTCGGCGCGGCGGTATTCGTCCGGGACGTGCACGTGGGCGAGCCGGCCCACGATGTCCAGGGTGGTGCCGGGGAAGTCGATGCCCACCGTCTTGCGCACCAGGCTGCGTCCGCCATCGGCACCCACCAGGTAGTCGGCGTCGATGCGGTAATCACGCTCGGGCGAAGATACCTGCACCCCAACGGCTTCCGGCTCCTGATCCAAATCCGTCAGTTCGTGTCCCCAGCGCAGATCCACGCCAAGGTCGCGGGCCCGCTTCTCCAGTAGCCGCACCACTCGGGGCTGTTGGATGGGCAGCGCGTACATGGGGTTGTCGGGCAGGCCGGAGAAGTCCAAAGTCATGGCTGCGAAGATCCAGCCGTAGACCGGCTGCGGTGGGTTGGGGTCGCCGGTGAACTCCCGATACAGGCCCCGCATGTCGAGTGTCCGAACCACCTGCCCCACAAGGCCGTTCGCCTTCGGCTCGGAGCTGGGCCCGGGCAGGGCGTCCAGCACGACGGGCCGGATGCCGGCCAGCGCGAGCTCGCACGCCAGCAGGAGCCCATTGGGGCCGGCGCCGGAGATGACGATGTCGGCGTGTTCGTCACTCATGGGTTTTCTCCGTGCGCTTGGTGGGTTCGGGCAGGCCGGCACTCACGGCGGCGAAGCCCTCGCGAATCAGGTCGGTGATCGGGACCGGCGGGTCGGCTCGCACGTAGGCCTCGGCCGCGGCGTCGCCGACGGCACGCACGATCGCCACCAGCAGCCGCGGGTACAGGTCGTGCTCGGGGTCCGTGCCGGTGCGTTCGGCGATCACCGCGAGCCACTCATCGAATAGGTCCTGCGGCAACGCATTACGCACCTGGGGGTTCATCAGCATTTTGCGCACCTCGACGAGCTCCTGGCGGCTCGGCACCAGGTTTTCCTCTCCGTATACGTCGCCGAAGTCGGCCTCCAAGGCTTCGAGCACGACATGCGTGATCGACGTCCACAGCGGCTCGCCGGCCGGGCGTTGCCGCAGCGCGGCCACGCTGCGGCGCATGCGCTCGGTCTGCCGATAGGCGAGTGCCTCGTACTTGCCGCCGAAGTAGTTGTTGAAGGTGCGCAACGAGACTCCGGCCAGGTTGGCGATGTCCTCGCGCGTCACGTTGTCCAGCCCGCGTTCGAAGGCCAGGTTGAGCGCGGCGTCGCTGAGGGCGCGGCGCGTGTCGGCCTTCTTGCGCTCCCGCAATCCGCGCGGATGTTCGGTCATGCGGACCAAGGTACGCAAAACGTGCCCGGTGGGCAAGATTGCCTACCGGGCAATATCTGAGGAATGTGACTAGCCTGGAGTGTGGGTACCGGATGTCACGATCGGTGGGTCAGCCGAATTCGCGTTGGAAGGTGAAGCCATGGATGTGCAATTCATCACGAGCGTTGCAGTAATCACCCCCGAGCCGGCGGTCAGCCGAAGCTTGTACGTGGACGCGCTTGGTCTGCCCCTAACCGCGGAAGCCGACGGCTATCTTCACGGTGAAGGCATCGACGGCTGCAAGTCCTTCGGCGTCTGGCCGCTGACTCAGGCTGCGCAAGCCTGCTTTGGCGTGCCTGACTGGCCACTTGAGCGGCCGGTGCCGCAGGCCAGCGTCGAGTTCGAGGTCGCAGACGCCGACACCGTCCAGGTCGCAGCAAACGAGTTGACGCAGAAGGGCTTCATGCTGCTGCACGACGCGCATACCGAGCCGTGGGGCCAAACCGTCGCTCGACTGCAGTCCATCGAGGGCACGATCATCGGCATCTCTTACGCGCCCGCGATGCATTCGTAAAAAACAGCGCGCCCCTTGAACAACTAGCGCTTGCCCCAGTCCCACGGCGGCGTCGTCAACAGGTTCTGCCCGGCGATACGTGTCTCGCCCCACTCCTTGTAGAGCTCGATCTCGACGGTGTCGTCGCCGGTGGCTTCGAGCAGCGCACGAGAGTGGGTGACCACCAGGACCTGCGTCCTCGCGGCGGCGGTGCGGATCAGGCCAGCGAGCGGACGCACCAGGTCGGGGTGCAGCGAGGTCTCCGGTTCGTTGAGCACCATCAGCGACGGCGCCTGCGGGCTCAACAAGGCGGCGGCCCACAGCAGGAATCGCAGTGTGCCGTCGGACAATTCGGCGCAGCGGAGCGGCCGTAGCATGCCGCGCTGCCGCAGCTGCAGGTCGAACAGCCCGTCATGAACGGCGACCGACACGGTGGCGCCGTCGAAGGCGTCGCCGACGGCGCGGCTCAGGTCGTCGAAACCCGCCTCGATGATCGTCTGGATCGCGGCGGCCAAATCGCTGCCGTCATCGGAGAGCACCGGGGTTCGCGTTCCCACCTGCGGATGCCGGGCCGGCGCCCCCGCGTCGACGCGGAAGCCGTCATAGAACCGCCAGCCGCGCAGCCGCTCGCGCACGGCCGCAAGCTCGGGCAGCGCGTGTGGGTGGGCGTACTCGGCCAACACGCTGCGGTACGTGGGCAACGAACGGGACAACTCGTCGAACCCGCGGCCCGAATCCGCGCTCACCTCGGCGAAATCGCGCGTTCGGCGCACGAGCGTCGCGCTGGCCCGCAGCACCGGCCCGGCGAACAACGCTTCCCGCTTGATCTCCGGATCCCGGCCGAAGGCCGACTTCGGTCCGGCCATCTGCGGCATTCCGAGGTCGACTAGATAGCCGAAATCGTCTGAGGCGAAGCCTAATTCGAGGGATACCGGCCGGGTGCGCACGGTGCCCTCGACCTTACCGGTCCGGCGGGCGCCCTTGAGCTCCTCGGGCCCGGCCCACAGCGCGGACTGCAGCCCACCCTCGCGGGCGAGCGACGCGATCACCTCGCCGCGGCCGCAATCGGCCAGCAACCGCAACGCGCGGTACAGCGAGGACTTGCCGGCGCCGTTGGCGCCGGTGACCACCGACAGCCGGCTTAGCGGCATTATGACCTCACGCAGCGAGCGGTAGCCGCGGATCGCCACCGTCTGCAACATGGAGCCGACTGTACGGTCGACGACCGACGGGCCCTACTCGTTGTCGGCGGCGTCGAGCAGCTGCACTTCCTCGAGGTCCATCTCGTTCTGCAGCTCGCGCAGGACGATGTCGTCGATGAGGTTCTCGTTACGCAGCGCGGTGATCTCGCGGCGCTTGCTCTCGAGCATGCCCAGCCGCACCCGACGGACGAGATCCTTCTTCTTGACGAGATGGCTGTTCGTCGAGTCGTTCTCGGTGGCGAGGGCCAGCGCGGCCTTCTCTTCGTATTCCTTCTGCAGCCGCCGGCGGAGGTCGTCGCTGATGCCGACCTCGTCGGCAACCGTCGGCAACGCGTCGAGGGCGGCTCGAGCGCCACGCGTGCGAGCCAGCTGCAATTCCTCGGCGTGGGCCACGTCTTCGGGCATCTTCGCCCAGCGCACCACTGCGGGCAGCGTGGTGCCCTGGACGAGGACCGTCACGAGGATGACGACGACCACGATGAAGATGAGCAGGCTGCGGTCGGGGAATGGCGCGCCGCTGAGCGTGGTCATCGGGACGGCCAGCGCCGCAGCAAGCGACACCGCCCCGCGGAATCCCGCCCAGGCGGTGACGAAACGCTGACGCCAGTCGACCCGGCGTTCCCGCTGCGCTTCTCGGCGGTCGATCAGCCGGATCAACCACACGGTGATCTCGCCCCAGAAGATGCGCGACAGGATCACCACGGCGGTGACGGCGAGCGCGATGAACAAGGCGTGGCGAATCCCGCCGTCCACGCCGGCTATGCCGCGCAGCGCCCCCGGTATCTGGACACCGACGAACACCCACAACGAGCCGTTGAGCAAGAAGGTCGCGCTGTCCCAGAACGCGTAGGCCTGCAGCCGGGATCGCGCGCGGATCACCACCGGCCCGGCGTAGGCGAGCATCAACGCCGCGACCATGACCGCAACCACCCCGCTGCAATCCATGCTCTGCGCCAGCAAGAACGCCGCAAACGGCGTCAGCAGGCTGAGCGCCCCTTCCTCCTGTGGCGCGTCAAGCCTCTTGCGCAGCAGCGTGACCGCTCCGCCGACCAGAAGTCCGGCGGCGATGCCGCCAAGGTAGGAGCCGACGAAACGACCAACCAGGTCGATCGGGGTGATCTGCGCTCCGCCGATCGCGACGTGGACCGTGACGGCAAACAGGACCAGGGCCGTGCCGTCGTTGATGAGACTCTCGGCCTTGAGCACGGTGACCGATCGGCGTGGCAACTTCTTGGCCAAACCGGCCACGGCGGCGGCGTCGGTGGGGGACAACACGGCGCCCAACACGGCCGCCGCGTGGGAGTCCATGCCCAGCGCCCGTGCCGTCCACGACACGGCCACCGCCGTCGCGATCACCAGGGCGACGCTGAGAAACACGATGATGCGCGCGTTCGCTCGGATCTCCCGGAAGCTGGTGTTCAGACCCTCCCAGTAGAGGATCGCCGGCAGGAACAGCAGCAGCACGATCTCCCCGTTGACGTGCACGTGAGCCAAGCTGGGGATCAGGCCCAGCAGCGTGCCGAGCACGATGAGCAGCACGGGGGGACCAACGCGGTAGCGCCGGCCGAGGACCGTCCCGACGATAACGGTGGAGACGAGCGCAACGATCAGGACGAGGCCAAACACCTGCCCATCCTGCCGGACATGCGGGCTTTGCGCCGATCGGGGTTTGGGCGCAGAGCCTCGTAACAATTCACTTCAGCCCCGAGTGCGGGGCGGGCAACGCGCGCCCGAAACGTGGCAGTGTTGGTGGCGTGAGCGACGTCGCGGAGGCGTTCGAGTCTCAACGGCCGCGCCTGTTCTGGTTGGCGTATCGGCTGCTGGGTTCCGCGAGCGAGGCCGAAGACGCGGTCCAGGATGCTTACCTGCGACTGCACACCGCGGATGCGGAGGCGATCGAGTCGCTGCCGGCGTGGCTCACCACGGCCGTCACGAACCTGTGTCTCAACCGGCTCACTTCGGCGCGCGCCCGTCGAGAGGTCTATCCGGGGCCGTGGCTCCCGGAGCCGGTCCTGACCGACGACCGCGCACTCGGCCCGTTGGATACCGCCGAACAACGCGAGTCGATTTCGATCGCGCTGCTGAGCCTGATGGAGCGCCTGAGCCCGACGGAGCGCGCGGCGTTCGTTCTCCGAGAAGCATTCGCCTACAGCCATTCCGAGATTGCCGAGATCCTGCAGACATCGGAGCCCAACGCCCGCCAGCTGTACCGGCGAGCGCGGCAGCGCCTGGGTGAACCGCGGCCGCGTTTCCAACCAGATCGGACGCAGTGGCGCCGCCTGGTCGACCGCTTCTTCAGCGCCGCCCGCGCCGGCGACGTCGCCGGGCTCGTCGAGATCTTGACCGACAACGTGACCTCGACGGCCGACGGGGGCGGCAAGGTGGCGGCCGCCCGACGCCCGATCTCGGGCCGCGACCGCGTGGCCTCCTATGTGGCCCGCGCGTTCGGCAGGAACATCCCGCGGCTGGGGCTGCGCCTCGATGTCGCCGAGGTCAACGGCGAGCCGGCGATCCTGGCATTCGACGGCGAAACGCTGACCGGCGTGCTGTCTTTCGAGATCGTCGGCGACCAAATCGCAGCCCTGCGGGCGATGGGAAATCCCGACAAATTGCGGTTCCTCGCCGACCAGTTGTCACATCCGGCGGGTCTGCCCGGTTCATAAGGGTATGACCAATCGAATACTGATCACAGGCGGCACCGGCACCGTGGGTCGCGTCGTCGTCGACCAGCTGACGGCCGCCGGCAAGGACGTCCGCGTTCTGAGCCGCGGACGACGGCGGCACCAGCGCACCGACGTCGAGCATGTCGTGGGCGACGTGCAAACCGGCGACGGGCTCGATGCGGCCGTCGACGGCGTCGACACGATCGTGCACTGCGTCTATCCCTGCGAGCATCTGGTCGCTGCAGCCAAACGGGCGGGCTCACCGCATCTGGTTTACGTCTCCATCGTCGGAATCGACCGCGTCCCATTCGCCCTGTACCGCATGATGCTCGCCAACGAACGCACGATCGCTGAGTCGGGCCTGCCGTGGACGGTGCAGCGGGCGACCCAGTTTCACGATCTGATCGCCGTCATATTGCGCATGCTCGCGAAACCGCCGGTCATGGTCCTGCCGTCGGGCCTCAAGTTCCAACCGGTCGACGTGCGCGACGTGGGCGAGCGGTTGGCCCGGTTGGCGCTCGGCGAGCCGATCGGACGTGCGCCGGATTTCGGCGGCCCGCCGGCGCGCGCACTCGAAGACCTTGCCCGCAGCTACTTGGCGATCGTGGGTAAACGTCGACGCATCGTCGCGATCCGGTTGCCCGGCAAGGTGTTTCGCGGACTGCGCGGGGGCGCCCTGCTAACCCCGGAGCACGCCGCGGGCGCGATCACCTTCGAGCAGTACCTCCAGGAGCAGGTCGACGCGGGACAACTGCCCTACCAGGACGCGATCCGCGCTTACCTGCCGCACCGTCCGCGCAAGGCGCCGCGATGACTGCCCGGCTGACCAGTCCCGTCCTTCGGGCCGGGCTGTGGTTTCTGACGTTCGTGGAGGCAGTGGTCGGACTCGTCGCGAGTCGGCCGGCCCACCTCCGCTCGGCACCCCGACCTGGGTATCAAGCTTCCGGCCATACAGTCCGATCTCGGCATCGGGCTTCCCGCCATAATGGAGGCGATGAATCTTGTGAGGATGAGGCTGCTGATAGCAGTCGCCGTGCTCGTTTCGTCAACGGTGATGGGCTGCCACTTCGCATCCAGGAACCCGCCGTCGACCAAGACGCTCCAGGTGCCCATGAACGACGTGCTTACCCAGGACGTCATCAAGCAGAGCATGACCTTGGCCGTCGGCAACACGCTGATCGTGAAGTTGGGCTCGAATTACACCACGCCGTACCGGTGGGCGCCGGAGATGAAGGTCGGCGATCCGGGGATCCTGAAGCAAATCAGTCACGAGTTCGTGCCGCCGAGTTCCGATGCGTTGGGGGCGCCCGGCACCGAGGTGTGGAAGTTCACCGCGATGAAGCCGGGGACCACCACCATCGGCACGTCCTACACCAGCTTCGTCGACAAGGATTCCAAAGCGGCGTGCAGCTATACGGCCGATGTCACGGTGCAGTAAACCTCTCCGGCAAACGAGTGCGCACCGGCCGGACCTCGCGCTACGGTCTGGTGCGTGTTCGGCTTTCTCCGTAACTTGTCCGAAATCGGCAAACTGCCCGCGGCGCTGCGCGACGAGCTCGAAGCCGAGGGCGTCATCTTCAGCGCCGGCAAAGTCGGGGTGAGCCGGCACTTCAGCGGCCATGTGCCGGGGGTCTATTCGGCTTCCGGTGTATCCCGCTACACGGGCGCGTTCGCGTTCACGTCCGCCCGGATCGTCGCCACACTTCCCGCGCGCGGGGACGCCAACCTGCGATCGATCGATTGCGCATGGGACAGCGGCGAGGGGCCGGCCCGGGCCACCATCACCGGCAAAGGGCTGAAGCTGGAAATCGACCTGCACGGTGTCGATCCCGCCTTCAGCGGGTCGATGAGGCTCAACTACAAGAAGACCATCCCGGACGAGGTGCTGGAGACGCTGCCCACGACGACGCTGCGTTATCCGGTCCAGCCGGTTTTCGTGTATCGCGCGGCCGGGGTGCGCCCCAAGACCTAGGCTGCGGGACAACGGTTTCCGTCACGCGGCCGGCCGCAGCATCCGTGCGCTGACGAGCGACGAGACCCACCCGGGCATCAATCGTGTGCTCGTCGTCATCAGCCGATAGCGCCACCCGGGCACGACGACGGCGCGGCCCCGGTCCAGGGCGCGCAGCCCGGCGGCCACGACGGGCTCGGGCGCCGCGAGTCGGCGATAGATCGCGGTGTGCGAGACGTCCGATCCCAGCGCATCGACGAACCCAGTCCGGGTGGGTCCGGGGCACAACGCCGTGACGGTGACCCCCGAACCGCGAGTCTCCGCCCACAGCGCTTGGCTCAGCGACAACACGAACGCCTTGGACGCGCCATAGGTGGCCTGATACGGCCCGGGCTGAAACGCGATGGTGGACGCGACATTCAGGATGCCGCCCCGGCCGCGGGCCAGCATGCCGGGAAGCACCGCATGGCTCAGCCGCACCAGCGCGTCGACGTTGACTGCGACCAGCTCGCGCTCACGCTCGGCGTCGAGCTCGGCGAACGGGCCGTAGGTGCCGAAGCCGGCGTTGTTGACCAGCACGTCGACCCCCCGCCCGTCCAGGCGGGCGACGAGCGCATCGACGCCGGCCTGTGTGCCAAGGTCGCCGACTGCCAGTTCGACGTGCTGGTCGACCCGCTGGGCCACCGCACTCAGCCGTGCTTCGTCACGCCCGGCGAGCAGTAACGACATGCCCCGCTGCGCCAGCTGGTCGGCGAAAATTGCGCCCAGCCCGGAGCTGGCACCGGTGATGACTGCCCATGACATGGCTGACCCCTTACTTCGCAAGAGTTTTTACGGCGGGGTGAATGCCCAGGGCGTGGCTGACGAGGCCGATCCCGGCGCCGAGGATGGGCCATATCGGCCAGAAGTAGGTGGCACCGGTGGTCGCGGCGACGGCCGCCCACACGGTGAGCACGATGACGGTCATCGCCAGGTAGGCGGCGAGGTGAAGGCGCACGCCGCGGCGGGCGGCCTCGACGCGGGCGGCGCGGCGGCGCGGGTCCGCGCGCCGGATCCGCTCGAGCGGTAGGTCGGCGAGGAGCTGGGTGAGTTCCTCGGCGGTGTGCGTGCCGAACACCGCCTGTACCCGTTGCTCGTACTCATCCAATTGCAGGTAGCCCTGCGCGAATGCCTGGCCGAGGCGTTCTGCCGCCCGCTCCCGATCGCGGTCGCCGGCGCGGGGGGTCATGAGTTGCTGGTCCATTTCATCCCCTTCCAGAGATGTGAATGGCTTTAACATAGGCCCTAATGTTAATGTCGTCAACATGGCACGGGAGCGGAAAGTCGCGGAGCGTCGGGACAGCTATCACCACGGCGACCTGAAACGCGCCCTGAGCAGCGCCGCTTTGTCGCTGGTGGCCGAGAAGGGGCCGAAAGGCTTCACGCTGACCGAGGCGGCACGGCGCGCCGGCGTCAGCGCCGCCGCCCCGTACCGGCACTTCGCCGACAAGGCCGCGCTGCTCGCGACCGTGGCCGAACAGGGCTTTCGTGACCTACACGCCGAACTGGCCGCGGCCGCCGACGCCGCGCCCGACCCGAAGGACCGGGTGGTCGAACTCGGCCGCGCATATGTGCGCTGGGCCGTCGCCCACCCGGATCACTACCGGGTGATGTTCGGCGCCGAACTCTCCAAGGCCGACCACCCCGACCTGGCCGTCGCCGGCGAGCAGGCGTTCGGCGATCTGCTCGACGCGATCGTGACGTGCCAACAGGCGGGCATCGTCGGCGGTCAAGACCCGCGTGAACTCGCCGCGCCGCTGTGGTCGTTGGTGCACGGCGTCGCGTCGCTCGCGATCGGTGGCGAGTTGCTCAGCGTGGGCATCGAGCAGGACCCGGAGACCATCATCGCCGGCGTGGTGGCCCAAATGCTGGGCGGTTAGGCCATTAGGCCACGTTGGCCTGGCGGCGCGTCGCATAGACCTCGGCCAGGAACTGTTCCACGGCGACCGCGCTGTGCACCGCGCGCGCCGAACCGAAGATGTCGAAAGCGTGCTGAGTGAACGGCAACTCGGCGTACACGACGGGCTGGTTGCTCGCCTGCCGCAGCCGCTCGACGAATCCACGCGCCTGCTCGACGGGCACCAGCGAGTCGTTGCGGCCGTGCAAGACGAAAAACGGGGGAGCCTCGGCCGAAACGTGGTTGACCGGTGACGCGGTGATGAACGGCTGCAGGTTCGTCGAAGGGCGTTGCTTGACAACGGATTTGACGAGCAGGGCGGGCATCATCGGGTGCATCGCGTCGTTGAACCGGGTGAAGTCGTAGACGCCGTAGAACGGCACGGCCGCCTGCACTCGGGTGTCGGCGTCTTCGAAGCCGGGCTGGAACTGAGGGTCATTGGGGGTGAGAGCGGCCAGCGATGACAGGTGGCCGCCGGCCGAACCGCCGGTGATGGCGATGAATTCGGGGTCGCCGCCGTACTCGGCGATGTGCGCCTTGACCCAGGCCAGGGCGCGCTTGACGTCGATGATGTGGTCCGGCCAGGTGTTGCGCGGGCTGTGCCGGTAGTTGATCGCCACACAGATCCAGCCCAACTCCGCGAGGTGGCTCATCAGTGGATGGGCTTGTCCGCGTTTGTTTCCCGTCGTCCAGGCGCCACCCGGGATCTGGAAGAGCACCGGCGCCTTGCCAATCGGGTCGAGGTCGGGACGGCGCCAAATGTCCAGGTGGTTGGCGCTGCCGAATTCGCCGTAGCTGATGTTGGAGTCGTGGGCGTAGTCGCGATAAATCCGCATCATCCGCAGCAGCCCCGGCGTCTTGGCGGTCCCGCCGCCGGCCGGCCGGCGCCACAGGTCTCCCGACTCGGTACGACGAGCCGCGCCCAGGCCCTCGTCCAGCGCCTGGGTCAGCGGCACGTTGGCCTTATGCCCGGCGCGGCTGAAGTTCAGCAGGCCCATCGCCGACACGGTTGCCACCGCCCACGCTGCGATTTGCACCGGCCGAGTCAGGCGGCGAGCGGTCAACGCCAGACCGCCGAGCTGGCTGACCAGGGTCTGCAACGGCAACTCGGTGACGACCAGCCCGAACATAAACGAGAAGAGCGATAGGTAGCCGCTGCGCGCCAACGGCCGGTACGCGTTGAGCGTGGACACCGCGGTCACCGCCGTGACGATCAGCGACCCTATCTGCCGGATGACGTGGAGTATTCGAGCTGTCCGCATCCGCTCACCTTACGAAATGCCCTACGTGGCTTCTGCCCGGCTCTCGAGGTTCTTGACCGCGGCGGGATCGTTCTCGGTCAGCCCGACCTTCGATGCACCGCCGGGCGAGCCCAGCTCGGTGAAGAAGTCGGCGTTGATCTGGGTGTACTCGCCGTATTCGCCGGGCAGGTCGTCCTCGTAGTAGATGGACTCGACGGGGCACACCGGCTCACAGGCGCCGCAGTCGACACACTCGTCGGGGTGGATGTAGAGCATCCGCGCGCCCTCGTAGATGCAGTCGACGGGACATTCCTCGATGCACGCCTTGTCTTTGATATCGACGCAGGGCTCGGCGATCACGTAGGCCATGACCCCATGGTTCTCGCCGCAACCGGGCGCGAGTAGAGGTCCCGGCGTTGTGGAGTCACAAGCTATCGTTGTGTCACACGAATTGATTGTGATGTGATCAGCCATGCCGCTCAGCCCGCGAATGCCCGAGCTCGCCTCGTTCGAGGTGTTCTTGGCGATCGCCGAGACCGGCAGCCTGGGCCGCGCCGCGCGCGAACTCGGGCTGACCCAGCAGGCCATCTCGCGGCGGCTCGCGTCGATGGAGGCCCAGATCGGGGTGACGCTGGCAGTGCGGACCACGCGCGGCTCGCAGCTGACGCCGGCGGGCCTGATCGTCGCGGACTGGGCGAGGCGGTTGCTCGAGGTCGCCACCGAGCTTGACGCGGGCATGGGATCGCTGCGCAAGGAGGGCCGCGAGCGGATCCGCGTCGCGGCCAGCCAGACGATCTCCGAGCAGCTGATGCCGCATTGGCTGTTGTCCCTGCAGACCGAGGCGACGCGGCGCGGCGTCGTTGCCTCGCAGGTGAGTTTGACCGCGACCAACAGCGAGCACGCGATCGCCGCGGTCCGCGACGGCAGCGCGGATCTCGGGTTTGTCGAAAACCCTGGCACACCAAAGGGTTTGGGAACCTGTGTGGTGGGTCAGGATGAACTGGTGATCGTGGTGCCGCCGGGCCACAAGTGGACGCGACGGGCGCGGGGTGTCACCGCTCGCGAACTCGCGGAGACGCCACTGGTGGCCCGCGAACCGCATTCGGGCATCCGCGATTCGCTGACGGTGGCGTTGCGTCAGGTGCTGGGCGACGACATGGAGCAAGCGCCACCGGTATTGGAGCTGACGTCGGCGGCGGCGATGCGCGCGGCCGTGCTGGCCGGCGCGGGACCGGCGGCCATGAGCCGGCTGGCGGTGGCCGACGACCTGGCGGTCGGGCGGCTGAGCGCGGTCACCATTCCGAAGTTGGACTTACGGCGCAAGTTTCGCGCGATCTGGGTGGGCGGGCGCACGCCGCCGGCCGGGGCGGTTCGAGATCTGTTGAGCCACATCAACAGCCGCTAGGCTGCCGCGTCGGCTTCCAGCGCCTCGTCGTAGCGGTCGAGCAGGGTCTCGGCCACCAGCGGGTGGGCGCCCAGCGGCGCGGCCATCGGAATACCGTTGTCCCGCGCATACGTTGAGACGCCGTCGGTGAGCAGCCCGGGCGCCAGGAACCAGGGTGCGATGACGAGCCGGCGGGCGCCGCGGCGGCGCAACTGGCCGGCGGCGCGTTCCACGGAGGCCTCGGGCCGGGTGGCGAAGGCCATCGTCGCCCCGACCCACCGGCTGCCGACGGCCAACCGGGACGCCACCTTTGACGTGCGCGCGTTTGCCGCGGCGTTGGACGAGCCGATCGCGACCACCATCACGCCGAGGTCGTCGTCGTGCGGGGAAACCCCGACCTCGGCCAGGCGTCCGCGCAGTACCGACACCAGCCGGTCGTCCTCGCCGAGCACGTCGGCCTGGCGGATGCCGTGGGCTCCGGCTTTCGCGATCTGCTTGGGGATGTCCAGGCGCGCGTGGTAGGCGCTGGCCAGCAGGAACGGGGCGACCACCGCGCGGCGGCTGTCCGGCAACCCGGCCAGGACGTCGGCGAAGTTCGGTTCGTTGAGCTCCAGGAACGCCAGCCGAACGTCGAGGTCGGGGCGCATGCCGGCCAGCCGGTCGACGACGGCCTGCGCGTTGGCGCCCGACCGTGGGTCCCGGCTGCCATGGGCGGTGAGTACGAGGGTGCTCATGATGCGTGCAACCCGCATTCGATCTTGTTTCGTCCCCGCCAGCGGCCGCTGCGAGGATCGTCACCCTCGGCCGGCTTGGCGGTGCAGGGGGCGCAGCCGATGGACGGGTAGCCCTCCTCGACGAGCGGATTGACCAGGACGTTGTTCCGCTCGATGTAGTCCTGGACGTCGTCGTCGGTCCAGGCCGCGATGGGGTTGACCTTGATGAGCTCGAACGACTCGTCGAAGCTGATCAGGGGGGCGTTGGCGCGGGTGGCCGCCTCTGCCCGGCGCAGCCCGCTGACCCACGCCGCGTAACCGCGCAGCGCGCGGCGCAGGGGGAGGACCTTGCGCAGCCGGCAGCATTCGTTGGGGTCGCGGGCGAAGAGGTCCTTGCCCAGCAGCTCGTCCTGCTCGGCCACGGTGTGTTCGGGTTCGACGTTGAGCAGGTGGATGTCGTAGACGGACTCGACCGCGTCGCGGGTGCCGATGGTTTCGGCGAAGTGGTAGCCGGTGTCCAGGAACAGCACCGGCACCCCCGGCCGCACGTCCGAGGCGAGCGAAACCACCACCGCGTCTTGCATATTGGCGGCCACCACGTACTTGCAGTTGGTCCAGCCGCGGGGACCGTCGACGCCGCCGAAGTGCTCGTCGGTCCAGCGCAGGATGTCGACGGCGCCGGCGCCCTCCATCTCGGAAGCACCGCGCTCGGCCAGCTCACGCAGCTGCTCCGTGGTGAAGTTCATCGCCACCATGGCGGGGTCCTCAACTCCTATCGCAGGTCGGCCTCGTCGGCGCGCAGCGCCCAGGACGCGAAAGTCTCGCCGCCGTCGCGGGCTTCGAGGAATCTGCGGGTCACCCGGTCGATGTAGTCGCCGAGCTCGTCGCTGGTCACCTTGTGCTGGCGCAGCTTTCGGCCGAATCCGCTCGCCTCGCCCAGGCCGCCACCCAGGTGGACCTGGAAGCCCTCGACGGAATTGCCCTCGCCGTCGTCGATCCACTGGCCCTTGAAGCCGATGTCGGCGACCTGAATTCGCGCGCACGAGTTCGGGCAGCCGTTGAGGTGGACGCTGATCGGCACGTCGAGCTTCGAGTCGACGTCAGCCAGGCGCTGTTCCAGCTCGGGCACCAAAGTCTTTGTGCGCACCCGGGTTTCGGCGAACGACAGCTTGCAGAACTCGATGCCGGTGCAGGCCATGGTGTTCTTGCGCCACGCCGACGGCCGCGACGGCAGGCCGAGGGCGTCCAGCGCGGCGACGGTCTCGTCGACCAAGGCGTCGGGCACGTCGAGGATGACCAGCTTCTGGAACGGGGTCAGCCGGGCCCGGTCGGAGCCGACCTTTTCCATCAGGTCGGCGACCGCCGACAGGGTGGCGCCCGAGACGCGTCCGGCGATCGGCGCGACGCCAATCGCGTTGAGCCCGTTCTTGATCTTCTGCACGCCGACGTGGTCGATGGTGTGCTTGACCGGCGCGGGGGCCGGGCCGTCGATCAGGCGGCGGTTGAGGTATTCGGTTTCGAGGACCTCGCGGAACTTCTCGACGCCCCAGTCCTTGATCAGGAACTTCAGCCGGGCCTTGGCGCGCATCCGCCGGTAGCCGTAGTCGCGGAACACCTGGGTGACGGCCTCCCAGACGTCGGGCACCTCGTCAAGCGGGATCCACACCCCGACCCGCTGGGCCAGCATCGGGTTGGTCGACAATCCGCCGCCCACCCACAGATCCAGGCCGGGGCCGTGCTCGGGATGGTTGACGCCCACGAACGCGACGTCGTGGGTCTCGTGGGAGACGTCCTGCAGGCCCGAGACCGCGGTCTTGTACTTGCGCGGCAGGTTCGCGTACTCGGGATTGCCCATGGAGCGCCGGACGATCTCGTCGATCGCGGGGGAGGGGTCGAGCACCTCGTCGAGCGAGTCGCCGGCCAGCGGCGAACCGTGGATGCCACGCGGACAGTCGCCGCAGGCCTCGGTGGTCTGCAGGCCGACGGAGTCGAGCCGCCGCCAGATCTCGGGGACGTCCTCGATGCGGATCCAGTGCAGCTGCACGTTTTCCCGGTCGCTGATGTCGGCGGTGTCGCGGGCGAATTCGGTCGAGATCTGACCCAGGGTGCGCATCGAGTGCGCCGACAGCGGTTTGCCGTCGGTGCGGACCCGCATCATGAAGTACTTGGCTTCGATCTTGTCGGTGTTGTCGTCGCCGGTCCAGCTGCCGTCGTAGCCCTGTTCGCGTTGCGTGTAGAGGCCCATCCAGCGGAACCGCCCGCGCAGATCGGAGAGGTCGATGCTGTCGAAGCCCTGGTTGGCGTAGACGTTGACGATGCGGTCGCGCACGTTCAGCGGCGCGTCGTCGTTCTTGATCTTCTCGGTGTCGTTGAGCGGTTCGCGATCACCCATCGCCCACTGGCCCTCGCTGCGGGTCTTGGCGGGACGTGCTGTGGTCATGTGGTGTGCTCCTTCGCGGTGCGTGGGGCTGCAGGGCTGCTGGCCGCGGCATCGACGCGATGATGTTGTCAGTCAGAGGTGAGCGCGGGCGCTCCGTTGCGCCCACGTCTCATGGCTTCATAGTGCCCGGGTTAGGCCTAGGGGGGTAGAGGTCGTGCTGTTGTGAGGGCACAACCGTTGGTTGTGTGTGCCGGTTCACGTTTATTGGTTTGGCGCGCACTGTGATTGCAGTAACCTGCGGTGGTGGCTGGGCCGACGCTAGACGCGCGGGAACGGTCCGCACTGTGTGATCTTTTCGTCGAGCTCGGCCCCGCCGCGCCCACGCTGATCGAGGACTGGACTTGTCGCGATCTCGCCGCCCATTTGGCGTTGCGAGAGCGCGATGTCGTTGCGGGGCCGTGTCTCGTCCTTCCCGGCCCCTTCCAACGGTTCGCCGAGCGGCGCAGGGTTGCCATGGCCCGTCATGATTTCGGGTGGCTCGTCGCGCGGATCCGGTCCGGCCCGCCCGTCGGGTTCTTCCGCATCGGATGGGTGCGCGCGCTGGCCAATCTCAACGAGTTCTTCGTGCACCACGAGGACGTGCGCAGGGCGCAGGGACTCGGGCCGCGTTCTTTGGCGTCCGACATGGACGCGGCGTTGTGGCGGAACGTATGCCGCGGCGGGCGCTTTCTGAGTCGGCGGCTTTCTGGTAGCGGGCTCGACGTCGAGTGGGCCGGCTCGCGGGTGACGCTGCGGCCGGGTTCACCGGCAGTCCTGCGCGGCCAACCGGGCGAGCTGCTGCTGTATCTATTTGGCCGGCAGGGGGCGGCGGACGTCGAAGTGAGCGGACCGCCGGAAGTGGTTGCGGCGGTGCGTCGCGCGCGCTTCGGGATGTGATCCGTCGCCGGTTACGTCACACGCGCCTCAGGGGTCCCCGGCGGAGGCGGCACCCAAAGTGCCCGCCTCACAGCGACAACCAAGGCGGCGCGGCGGGCATCACCGGTTGCCGCTCGGAGGGGGCACAGCACGTCCGGGTTGATGTGGTCTAACGACGCACAAGGTTGCGCGGCTTCACAATCACTCTTTACGCTCGAAATCGTCGAAAAGGACCAGGAGCGGCACCGGTAAGCCCGCTCCCTTCCGCGAGGAAGCTCCGTACCGCGCAGCGGACCCGCGACAAGCAACTGGCGCAGACGCGTCGGCGGCTTGACGCGCGCACGAGAGCTACTGCGTTGAACCTCCGGCGGCAGCGCCCCTAACAGGAGGTCAACATGCCGTTCATCCGAACTAACGCCGGAATCGTCACTCAAATCAACACTTTCACGGTGCCAGACGGCGGCCAACAAGCGCTCATCGATCGACTGAGCGAAGCAGCGCGATTCGCCAGCACGGTGCCGGGGTGGCTCTCCGCAAGCCTGCACAAGAGTCACGATGGAACACGCGTTGTGAATTATGCCCAAAGCGACAGCCTCGAGTCAGCAGTGTCGGTGATCGACCGGCTTCGCCAAGCGGGCTACCTCGATCGCAACGCAGAGTACGGGCAAGCACACCCCGGTCTCTACGACGTCGTGTTCACACTTGAACGCTGACAAGCACTTTGCGTCGGCGGCTTAAGTCACAGGCGCCACAGGGGTCCCTGGCCGAGGCGGCACCCGAAGTGTCCGCCTCACAGCGACAACTCGCGACGGTGGTTCACCGAATGCGCGGTTGTCGCTCGGAGGCGGGCACATCGGCGTATCCCTGCAAATCGCCGGCAGGAACCCGGGCGGCGAGACTATGCCGTCCCAGATCGGCGGGCGTACCATCAGCTCATCTGAGGCCAAAGACATGAGTCACAACCCCAACGCCTCGACCGACGTCGATAAATGGGACCGCGGTCTGACCGAACACGTCATCGCGCTGACCCGCCCGATCGTCAAACGTTATTTCCGTTCCGAGGTGCGCGGCCTGGACAACATCCCACCGGGCCCGGCGCTCGTGGTGGGTAACCATTCCGGCGGCCTCACGACGTTCGATCTGCCGGTGTTCGCCGTCGACTATTACGACAAGTACGGCTACGACCGCCCCCTCTACTCTCTTGGTTTCGACACCATCTTCGCCGGACCGGCCGGTGACTTTTTGCGACGCACCGGGGTGATCCGGGCGACGCGCGAGAACGCCGCCGAGGCGCTAGCTGCCGGGGCCATCGTGTTGGTCTATCCGGGCGGCGACTTCGATGTCTACCGGCCGACGCTGCGGGAGAACACCATCGACTTCGACGGACGAACCGGTTACGTCACCACGGCCATCGAGGCGAATGTCCCGATCGTTCCCGCCGTGTCCATCGGCGGACAGGAAAGCCAGTTCTTCTTGAGCCGTGGCAGATGGCTGGTACGAGCGCTTCGGCTCACCAAGCTGGAGCGCAAGCTGTTCCGCACGGACATCTTGCCGATCACCATCGGTTTCCCGTTCGGGCTCAGTGTCGTCGCGCCGGTCAACTTGCCGCTGCCCACCAAGATCGTCACCGAGGTGTTGCCGCCCATCGAAATCGCCAACTTCCCTGATGCCCACGACATCAAAGGTCTCGACACGCACGTGCGGTCGGTGATGCAGAAGGGGCTCAAAGCTCTTGCCGCTCAGCGCCACTTTCCGGTTGTCGGCTGAGCGCTTCGGTGGCAAAGACCACGTCCGGATTGAGGATGCCCGCGGGGTCGAAGCTCCGTTTGATGCGGCGCATCAGGTCGACCTTGACCGGGTCTTCCAGTTCCAGGAAGTACGGGGTCTTGGCGCGGCCCAGGCCGTGTTCGCCGGAGATCGCACCACCCAATTCCATTGCGAGCGCGAAGATGTCGGTCATGAGCTTCTTGCGCGTGTCCGGGTCCTTACAGAAGATCGCCAGGTGCACGTTGCCGTCGCCGGCGTGCCCGCAGCCCGCCGCGGCGCCGCCGGCGGCCGCCGCCATGCCGCGCGCGGTGGACAGGAACTTCGGCATCGCTGAGCGGGGCACCACGGTGTCGATGATGTCGTCGGCGCCGATCGCCTTCGCCGTCCAAAACGCCTTCTCGCGTGCCTCGATCAGTTTGCGTGCCGATACCCCTTCGAGCACATAGGCATCCACGGCACCCAGCTCGGCCAGCAGCTCGCCGGCCGCTTCGACGTCCTCGTCCACCCGGTCGGCGGTCCGGTTCTCAAGGGCCACAACGAGATAGGCGTCGCAACTGTCGCGGACGCTGTCGGGGACGCCCAGCTCCAGGTTCTGGGTGTGGACGAGCGCGGCCATCGTCACGTTGTCGATGTACTCCAGGATGTAGGGCGCGAGGCCGCTGCCCACCACCTTGGGCACCGCCGCCATGATCTGGTCGAAGTCGGTGAACGGGGCGAGCACCGCGGCGTTGTGGTCGAGCCGCGGATGCAGCTTGACGGTCACTTCGGTGGCCAGGGCCAGGGTGCCCTCGGATCCGACGATGAGCTGGGTCAGGTCGTAGCCGGTGGAGATCTTGGCGATCTTGCCGCCGGTGCGGATGAGCTCGCCGGTCGGCAGCGCCGCCTGCAACCCGACCACGTTGTTACGCGCGATCCCGTACTTGACCGCGTTCATGCCGCCGGCGTTGGTGCCGACGTTGCCGCCGACGCTGGACGACAGCTCGCCCGGGTGCACCATGTACCGCAGGCCGCCGTCGGCGGTCGCGGCGTCCAGTTCGGTCAGCGTGACGCCGGGTTGGACGACGGCGACCTGGTTGGTGGTGTCGACCTCGAGGATCGCGTTCATGCGCTCGAAGGAGATCAGCAGCCCGTCGGCGCGGGGGATCGCCGCGCCCGACAGCCCGGTCCCGGACCCGCGGGCCGTCACCGGAACGCCGTGGTCCGAGGCGGTCTTCAACAGCTGCGAAACCGCTTCCGCCGAAGCGGGTTTGGCGACGTACGCTGGCCGTTGCGGCGGCTTCGTCAACACCTCGTCGTGCCAGTAGTCCTCGGGGATGGCGTCGCCGGCCAGCAGGTTGTGCTCGCCGACGATCTCGGAGAACCGCGCCGTCATGTCGCTCATTGGGGCCTCCCTCCGGTTCACCTTATCGCCGGAGTGAGGTGATCGATGGGTGTTCGCATCCGGCCGCGGACGATCGGCACGCAGTCGTCGGGGAGGTCGGTGGTGACCTCTACACCGGAATCGTCGAGCCCATCGAGGAACTCTGGTAGCCGCTCCATCGCGCCGGTGGGTAGGTCGTGCAGTACGACCGTGGTGTGCTGATGGGCACGGGCATCGGCGAGCGCCCGGTCGACCCATCCGCGGGGGTCGGCCCAGTCGCGCGGCACGCTGTTCCACAGGACACAGGTGTACTTCTCCGCGATGAGGTAGTCGACCGCCGTCTGATTCAGGCAGCGCCGTTCGAGCGCGCCCTCCGTTCCCCACGGCCTGAAGTAACGATCGGCATCGTTGAACTCGTCCAAAACCTCCTGCGTGCTGCCGATTTCGCGAAGGGTCTCCGGCGCGGAGAGCTCGCCGAGGGGCCGGCCGTGGGTGAAGGAATGATTGCCAATCCGGTGCCCCTCGCTTACCGCGCGCTCGATCAGCCGGCGTCCCGCCGGCGAGGAAACCTTCTCGCCGACCACGAAGAAGATGGCGGATATCTGGCGCCGAGAGAGGACATCGAGAACCTGATCCGTGACACCGGGGGTCGGGCCGTTGTCGAAGGTCAAGGTGATTTTCGGTCGCATCACTTCAAAGGGTATCGCGCCACCCTTGCCTGACTGATCGATCAGGCAGTACCGTATTCGAAGCAACGAGATGAGTCGATGGTGACCGAAGCGATTCCGAAGACCAGGGACACCGCCGGTGACACCCGGCAGCGCATCCTGCAGACGACGATGCGCTGCTTCTGCGCGTACGGCTACGAAAAATCCTCGATGAAGCTGATCTCGGCAAAGGCCGGCGTTTCGCAGACGCTGCTGCACTACCACTTCGAGACCAAGGAAAAGCTCTTCCAGGCGGCCATCGACGACATGGCCAAGAACATGTTCGCCGCGGCGTCGGCCCGGCTGTCGCAGGGACCGTCCGTTCGTGACGGCCTGGCCGAGGCGGCCGGCTTGCTGTACACGCTGTTCATCGACGACCTCGACGCGGTCACCTTCATGGTCGAGTTCGCCGCGGCGGCCAACCACAACGAGTTCTTGCGCACCGCGTATGTCGACTATCGCGATACCCAGCGACGGCAGTTGGGTGAGCTGCTGCGCACCATCGCCGGTGACCAGGCGCCGCAGCACTCGATCGACGAGGCGGTGCGTCTCTGCGAAATCGTGCTGCTCGGCATGTCGATGCAGCGCCCGTTCGTCGCCGACACTGAAAGGTTCCGAGCGGACTTCGACGCCTTCGCCGAGATGATCGCCGCGCGCTTCACCGAAGGATTGGATTCGAAAAGCCGATGACTCCGAACACCACCATTCAGGCAGTGCCGCCGATGGTCGAAGACGCAGTGACCGGATCCGGCGGCAAACGAATCTTCTTGCGCCGCTACGACAACGAGAAGGCCGACTATGTCTTGGTGCTGGTGCATGGCACCGCCGGCAACAGCGAGAGTTACGACGCGTTCGCCGAGCACATGCGCCGCCACTACCGCGCGGCGGTCTATTCCTTCGACCTGACCGGGCACGGCCGCACCGAGGGCAAGCCGGGTGTGTTCAGTTTCGAAGCCTTCCTCGAAGACACCAGGGCGGTCACCGACTACGCCGCACGACGGACGTCCCTGCCTGTCGTCGTGCACGGCGCCAGCCAAGGCGGGGAGGTCGCATTCCACGCGCTCGACGCGTGCCCGGCCGTGGCGGCCGGTGTGTGCATGAACATCCTGTTGAACCACGAGGCGCCGATGAGCCTGCCGATCCGGCTCTTCCGGTCGCGGCCGGCGAAATTCGCGGCGGACAAGGTCGGCGATCGGCTACGCGTCCCGCTGCGGCGGTTCATCGACTTCAAGGCCGCCTACCAAGAAGACCCCGGACTGCTGGACACCAAGAAGAAGGACCCGCTTTACGTCTGGTCGTATGGGTTCAAGAGCTACCACTCGGTGTTCAACTATGTGCCGCCAAAACCCGCCGCCGCCAACACGAAACCCGTCCTGATCGCCTGCGGCGAGCACGATGAAATCGTCGGAGTCGAGCACTGCCGGGCTTGCTTCGAGCGGATCGGCGGGACCAAAGACTTTTTCGTGATGCCCGGTGGCGGCCATCAGCTCATGTTGTTTGACACCAGCGTCTACAGCCGCGTGATCGACTCGTGGATTCGGGAGCGTGTGCTCGGCAAGGCCCAATCATGGCAAGCGCCAATCGAACCCGAAGAGCGCAGCTACTTCGAATTTCTCGATCGTGAACGGGCCAACGACGCGGCGGGCGAACCGGAATACCGGTATTCGATCATCGATCGCGTGCTGATGCGGATCAGTAACGGCACGATCGAGCGCGGGGTCCGTTACTTCTCCAACGCCGAAGTGAGCGATCAGTGGCGCTTCACCGCCGAGCTCGTCGGCGAAATCGACTACGCCGCGTGGGACTTCCTGCGTGACTACCTTCCGGCGGCGAATGGTCAACGGCCGGCGATGGCGGTGGTCGGCTGCGGCAGCGGCGGGGCGATCGCGGGGTTGCTCGAACGATATCCGGAGTTGGGTGAATGGGACGTCGTCGGCATCGACGTCGACTACAAGTCGATCGACGCGGCCCGCAAGCGCTTTGCCGGCAAGCCTGGTGTGACCTTCGTCGTCGGCGATGCCCGTAACCCGGAGGTGTTGGGCGCCAATCGGTTCGACCTTGTCTACCTGCACGGAGTGCTTGACCACTGCACCCAGCACCGCCGCCTGATGGACAGCGTGTTTCGCGCGCTGAAACCCGGCGGCCGGATGTTCTATGTCGCACCGGATCGCAACCTGTGCACCTGGCTGTGTTTCGTCACGATCGGGCCGCTGTTCGTGTTCGGCCTGCACAAACCGAACCACGACTTTCGGCGATTCCCTCGCCCAGCCGAGTTGAACGCGATGCTCCGGGACGCCGGTTTCGAACTGCTGCCCCGGCGCGACCGGCCGGCCGTCCCCGCCATGGTCGGGGTCGAATACAAGTCGGGGATGAATCCGTTTCCGGTCAAGAGGTCGGTGCGCACTCGGGCCCTCGGCGAGGAAATCTTCGAGCACACCGAGCCCAGGTGGTGGTTGGGGAACGGCTTCGTCGGCGAGTACGCGGGGGCGGTCCAAAAACCGTTGCGGAACGCCGCTGTTTAACGCCTGTCGAGTAGCGGGTTTCGATTCCGGATTGCGGGGTTATCCCGAACCAGCAGGGAGTCAGCTTTCCGACAGGAGATCGACACGGACCTCCAAGGAACCCAGTCTTACCGCGACCAGGGCAGTACCGGAGTGCCTCTGGGGCCGGGCGGGCTCCTCGGCGACGGTCGGTACGAGCTGCGCGGCGTCCTGGGCCGCGGCGCGATGGCCGAGGTGCGTGAGGGATGGGACCGGAAGCTGAACCGGCCCGTCGCAATCAAGCTGCTCTATCCGGGGGTGGCCGACCGGCCGGACAGCCGGTTGCGGTTCGAAACGGAGGCGCACGCGGCGGCGCGGCTGACCGGCCGGCACGTCGTGGTGGTCCACGACATCGGCGAGCACGACGGGCTGCCGTTCATCGTCATGGAGCGGCTGCCGGGTGTGTCGCTGGCCGACCACATCGCTCGCGGGCCGCTGCCACCGGCGTTCGTGCACGTCGCGCTCGACGGTGTCCTGGACGCCCTTGCCGAGGCGCATAGCGCCGGGATCCTGCACCGCGACGTCAAGCCGGGCAACATCTTGTTCACCGCGGCCGGCGAACCCAAGCTCGCCGATTTCGGTATCGCCAAGACGTCCGGCGCCGCCTACACCAGGGCGGGCGAAGTCGTCGGCAGCATGGCATATCTGAGCCCCGAGCGGCTGACGTCCAAGCCGGCCACGGTGTTCGACGACCTGTATGCCGTGGGCGTGGTGGGTTACGAGGCGCTGACCGGGCGGAGGCCGTTCCCGCAGGAGGACCTGGGCGCGCTGGCACACGCGATCCTGCACACATCACCGCCGCCGCTGGCCGCGCTGCGCCCGGACGTTCCGCCGGCCTTGGCCGCCACGATCGAACGTGCGATGGCGCGCGACCCGGCGTGGCGGTTCGACCAGGCCGGGGCGATGCGAGCCGCGCTGGCCGGCGCGGCCCCAGCAGCGATGCCCGCCCACACCCGGGTGATGGAGGCGCCGCCGCCGGCCGTGCTGACCTACACGCCCGCGGGTGCGCCACTGGAGCCGGACGCTCCGCGGCGCAAGTGGTGGATCGCGGCGATCGTTGGCGCGTTCCTGTTGGCGCTGCTTCTGTTGGCCATCGATCCGCCGTTCTCGGCGCCACCGCCGACGCCGACCACGACCACCACCACGCCGACGCCGCCCCCGACGACCACCGCCACCACCACGCCCAGCAGCACCCCGCAGCCGGCGCCACCGCCGCCACCCGGTCACCCGGGTAAGAAGCCCAAAGGCGGACACGGCGGCTGAGGTCGATATGGGATCGGTAGCCCGCCCGCGGTTGTGTGCTCACGGCATGAATAAGAAGTGGATGGCCTGCGCGCTGCTGACCGCCGGCATCGGCGCGGGGCTGGTCGCGGGCGTCGCGCAGGCCGACCCGTACGGCCACGTCGGCGGGAACTGCCCGGCCGGACACACCTGCGGCAAGTGGTGCCCGGGCGAGCGTGTCCCGGACAACTTCATCAGCTGGGACATGGGCGTGTGCCACCTCTATTACTA
The DNA here is from genome assembly GCF_001665605.1 of Mycobacterium sp. 852014-50255_SCH5639931. Lineage (GTDB taxonomy): Bacteria > Actinomycetota > Actinomycetes > Mycobacteriales > Mycobacteriaceae > Mycobacterium > Mycobacterium paraffinicum. The sequence goes on along the minus strand of NZ_LZSV01000022.1, from coordinate 19,674 downwards.
CGACTACCGCGGCGTCGTCGACGCCGACACCGGCGCGGTCTACGGGTGGCCGAGCGGCCCGATCAACGCCACCCCCCGGGCGCCGGCCGGCCCGCCCAACTTCAATTGCGGCCTATTCTGGTGCCCGGTGCCGCCGCACGCGTGAGCCGCCGCACGTTAGGTCGGCGCCCAATTCGGGAACCCGCACGGCTGGACCTTTACGACCTAGCGAAAGGACTGCCCATTGACCTCGCGGCTTGGCACCCGGTTCGGGCCCTACGAGCTGCGATCGCTGATCGGCGCGGGCGCGACGGGCGAGGTCTACCGGGCGCACGACACGGTTAGGGACCGGACGGTCGCGGTCAAGCTGCTGCCTGCCGAGATGGCCGCGGAACCCGGCTTCCAGCAACGCTTTCGGCGGGAGTGCGGGATCGCGTCGCGGTTGCAGGAGCCCCACGTCATCCCGGTGCACGACTTCGGTTCGATTAACGGGGTTTCCTACGTCGACATGCACCTTGTCGAGGGCGGCAGCCTGAAGGACCTGCTGCGCGAGCGCGGGCCGCTGGAGCCGCCGCGGGCCGCGTCGATCGTCGCGCAGGTGGCGCGGGCGCTGGACGCCGCGCACGCCGCCGGACTGGTGCACCTGGGTGTCCGGCCGGAACACGTACTGCTGACCCCCGATCACTTCGCGAGTCTCGTCGACCTCGGCATTGGGCATGCCGACGGTTCGCGCGTGTATATGGCGCCCGAGCGGTTCACCACCGGCCAGGTCGGACCGCAGACCGACGTGTACTCGCTGGCCTGCCTGCTCTACGAGTGCCTCACCGGGCATCCGCCGTTCGAGGCCACGGACCCGGCCGAGCTGAAGAGCGCGCACATGTTGTCGCCGGCGCCTCGACCCAGCATCATGCGCCGCGGCATCGGCCGGGCCTTCGACGACGTCGTCGCCCGCGGCATGGCCAAACAGCCTGCGGCGCGGTTCGCTTCCGCGGGTGAACTCGCCCGGGCGGCCAGCGAGGCGGTGAACGCGGCGTACGAGCCCGTCGCGGCCGGCGTTGGCGCCGGGCCCCTTGGCACCCGGCCGTTCGAGGCGGTCTATCCGAACCCGGACGACACCGGTTACAGCCCGTATCCCGTTGACGAAGCGCCTTCGCCGTCGCGGCCAGACGGTTGGCGGCCCGTTGGCGGCCGCGGAGCGTTCGTGGTCACTGCGGCGGCGGTGGTGCTGGTGATAGCCGGGCTCGTGGTGGCTCTTGCGTCGGCGTTGACGAGAGGCGGTTCGCCCCCTACGCGGACGGCTCAGGCGCCATCGCCCGCGCCGTCGAGCCCGCCGCCGCCGAAGACGCCGACGCTGTCGGCTCCGGTGCGGGGCGCCGACGGGTTAGGGTTCGTCGGCGAGACGGCTCGTTGCGACCCGGGGAACCCGCCGGCCGCCGTGGTGCGCACCGCCAAGTCGCTGGCGGTGGTGTGTCAAAACCTCAGCGGCAGTTACTACTACCGCGGCGAGCGGATTCGCGACGGCGCGCACATCGAGCTGTCGAACGCGGAGCGCGTCGGGGACGGGTTCGATGTGACCAACCCGGTCGACGGCGTGCGCTACGAGGTGCGCCCGAATCGGCTCAGGATCGTCAGCGGCAGCCACGTCGATTCGTCGGAGCCGGTGTTGCAGTACGCAACCGCGTCCTGATCACCACGGGCGGAGCGTGTTCGCTTTAGCCATCGTGACGTCGTTTGGCACCGACAAGGGGACCTTGTCCTCTGCCGGTATTGCGGCTCTGGGGCGAAGACTCGGGTACCTGCTTCGAAGAGGAAGTTCCGACAATGTGGACCACTCCATCCGTCATCCCGTTCTCCGTCTGGCGGAAGATTGCCATGGCCACCTGGCGGCCGCGGAAAGACCCGGTGATTTGGGCGACGATGGATATCGAAGCGGTGCGGCTGCTCGAGTACCTGCGCCAGGTCCGCGAGGCAACGGGTCAGCACGTCACCCCCATGGACCTCGTCGGCAGGGCTGCGGGCAAGGTCATCGAGGCGCTGCCGGGTCTCAACGGCCGGGTCGTGTTCGGCGGCTTCCTGCCGTCCCCGACCGTCGACTGCTTCTTCGTGGTATCGCTGCGGACGGACCTCATAACCGGAGCCGAAGCCGCTGGCACCGATCTCTCTGGCACCGTGGTGCGTCGCATCAACGAGAAGCCGCCCTGGGCCATCGCCAAGGAACTCGCCGATCATGTCGGACGCATTCGCCACGACGAAGATCCGCAGTTCAAGCAGAGCAAGGCGATGGTCAAGGGACTGCCGCCGCTGCTGCTTCGTCCGGTGATGGATGCGATGGGCTTCATCACCGAGAGCCTGCAATTGCCCATTCCGTTCCTTGGGCTGGAGGCCCGCCCTTACGGCTCGATACTCGTGAGCAACGTGGGCACCTACGGCCTCGACACGGCCGCCGCCCCTTGGCCGACGTTCTGCCACGTGCCGCTCGGGATCATGATCGGCGCGGTGAAGGACAAGGTGTTGGCTCTGGGCGGCCAACCCGTCGTGCGTCCGGTGCTGCCGCTGTCGATCGGCCTGGATCACCGGTTCGTCGACGGCTACCAGGCCGCGACGATGGCCGGCATCTTCCGCGCGTATCTCGCCGATCCCGCCGCATTCGATCCGGTGCCCACGACAAGCTCACCACGCACGGGGCAGCGTGCCTCCGCGCGGTTGAACGGCACGAGGCCGGCGACCACACCGAGCCGATCGAAGGCTAAGGCGCAGCGCCGCGCTTGAGGGGAAGCCATGACCGCCTCACGACCACCTGCACGCGCGGCCATCGCCCCGCCGCATCCGAAGGACGGTCCGTTCTACTCGTACACCGGAAAAAAGCCGCTGTCGGACATCTGTGCTGAAGACTCGCAGCGTTCGCTATCGCCGAAGTGCCTCCGTCGAGAACTGTTCGTCGATCCAGCAGGGCAACCCGATTAAGCCGATTCCGGTTCCATAGGAAGTGATCTGAGCCCGACGAGCCAAGTTGGCCAGGAAGCGCGGGCAAAGTCGATCGTTCTTGGAGGTGCGACGTGGCAGAGCGACGCCGGCTCGGCATCGAGGAACGGCTTTTCACCCGCTAGCGGGTGTTCCGCAGGGTTCTTCTCCGCTGCGGTGCGCGAACGTCGCGATGATCGCCTCGCGAGGTGAGCGCCAGGTCACCCCGAGCTCGGCCAGGGTGCGGGAGTCATCGGTTGGTATCGCCGCGGTCAGCAGTTGTGCCGCTTCGAAACTGAATCCGGCCCCGAGTGGCAGTAGGTTCCCGACGGCGTCCGCGATCCTGCCCAGTGCCCGAAACATTCCGCCAGTCACGGGAATTCGCCTGATGCGACGCCCGGAGCCGGCCTCGAGCGCGCAGATCATCTCATCGAAGCTCAGCATCACGCCGCCGCACACGTAGCGTTTGGGGCCGCGGCCCGGCTGCATCGACGCGATATGCACATCGGAGATGTCACGGACGTCCACCATCATCATTCCGGCGTGCCGCAGTCGCGGCGCGACACCCGCGCGGATGATTGGCGCCCAGCCCTGTTCGGTGATACCGGGGGCCGTCATGAAGGCCGGTCCGACCACGCTGGACGGATAGGTGATGACAACGGGCGCACCCTCGTCTTGCAGGCGCCGGGCAGCACGATCGGCGTAGCCCTTCGTCTTGGCGTAGGACGACCTACCCGCCGCGGTGGGAGTGTCCGGCCCGATCACCGGGACCGCCGGCGAGAAGAGGGAGCTGTAGCTGTTGATCGTGACGATCGGGTCCAGCCCGCGGCCGTGTGCCTGACGCAGGATCGACTCGGTCGCGAGCGCGTTGATCTCCCACATCAGGTTCTCGCGCCGGTTGTCGGTCCCGACCACGCTGGCAGCGTGCAGCAGGGCGTCACTGTTGTCCAGGAGCGTCGCCACGGTATCGGACTCGCGGACGTCGCCCTCTAGCACGGTTATCGAGCCGAGTTCGGAAAGCCTGCGCAGCAGTTCGGGGTTGTCCCACCCGGGCTCGGCCAGAAGCCGTACCTGATGGCCAGCATTGAGTAGGCCACGGACGACGTGTGCACCGAGATATCCGGTGCCACCAGTCACTGCGATCTGCACGAGTTCGTGACTCTACCGGGCGATGGCAGGTGGTATGAGAGGGCAGGCGCACTTCCCGACCGTGAGTCGAGCTATGCCGGTCGGCTGCCGATCTCCAGGCCAGCGATCTCGCAGGTGCCGTCGAACACCACCCGGCCGTACTCCCGCACCCTGCAATGCAATCGGCCGGCGAGGTGCTCAAAGTCGGTGTCGATGTTGCGGCGCTGCTCGGGCAGCGGCACCGGCAAGACGTGCGGATCCGCGCGGGTGCCGTCTCCGTCCAGCTCGATGTGGTAGCGGAGTGTGCGTGCTGACACGGTCCAGTGTCCGTCGCCGACGTCCGATCGCACGGGCACCGGCGGGGTTACTCGAATGACGCGGTCGCCGAGTCGCACGACGACTCCGGTGACGTCCCTGCGGATCGGGCCGAGCTGAAGAAGGCCGCCCGAGAAGGCGACCGAGACGTCGGCGTCGCCGAAATCGTGTGCCTGACCCCACCACCAGCGCTCGGGGAAGCCCGCGCCCCAGTTGCGTTCCGTGTACAGCGCGGCGCCGTCAAACGACCACATCTCGTCGTTGAATTTGACTGTGCCGGTGGCTTTTCCGCCGAGTCGGTAGGGATGCCAGTATTGGTTGAGAAACGGGACCGAAGAGAAGACGCCGCCTCCACCAAAGGCCTTGGGCCAATTGAAGGGATCGGCGAAGTGCAGGTCGAGGTGGATGCCGTCAAGGTCGATCTGGAGTCGATCGGTGTTCGCCGCCAGACGGCAGTCGGGAGCGGTCCCGGCGTGCACTGAGAACGTGGACGATTCGGCGTGGGCACCGTCCATGGCCGCGGAACGCACCACGCCGCCGGGATGCAGTGCGACCGCGACGGTCGCCCAGTCCCCGTCTGGATTCCGGTTCACGCTGCACAGTGCGACGACGACGCGACCCGAGGCGGTATCGGTGAGGCGCCAGAACCAGCCCTCCATTTCTGTCCCGTGTGAAGGAACCGGATCGCCGAAGGGCACGTCGGCACCGGTGCGCCGATAGGCATGGACCAATGGCTTGGCCGCGCTCGTCGCTATCCAACGCAGGTAGGAGGCAGTCATCTCTTGTCGGCCAGCCCCGACTGCACGAGCGCGTCGTCGATGAAGCGCTGCACCGGCCGCGAACGGAAGAATCCGGTGTGACCGCCTGGGTACCACTGGATTTCGGGTTTGCCCCAGTGCTCCCAGAGTCGGGTGACCTGGTCGCGCGGGTGTACCAGCCGGTCGGCGAGGCCGGCGTAGATGAAGCGGCCCTTTTGCGGCACGCGCGGGGTCAGGGCCAGCGGCGAGATCATGCGGCCGAGGGGTTTGGCCGAGTTCATCGTGTGGCGCAGGGCGGCGTGGCCGCTGAGGCCGGCGTGGCGGCCGACCAGGTTCACCAGGTCGACGGCCGGCACGCCCAGGATCGCGCAGGTGAGGCCCTCGTCGAGGCTGGCGACCAGCGACGAGATCAGACCGCCGAGCGAGATGCCGTTGACCCCGATCGCGGCGTCGGGCTGTTGCGCGCGGATCCAGGCAATGAGGCGCCTGATATCCCAGACCGCCTGGGCGGCGCCGTGAACGTCGTCGAGCACATCCTCACTGGGGAACTTTGGTCCACCGCTTGCTCGAGGACCGTGCATGGGAAGCACAGGGAGCGCGACGTTGAGGCCGAGATCCCGGTACAGGTGCCAGGCATGAAACAGCATCGGGTCGAGCGCGGCCCGTCCCATCTCGGCGCCGTGGATACAGATCAGCCAGGGCCGCGGCCGGCGGTGCCGGAACATCAGGGCGTATTCGCGGTTGTTGCCGGTGTAGCTGCGCCACCGTTCCCGGCCGGGTTCGCCTTCGTGGGGCTCGTAGTCGCTGTCGAAGGACAGCCGCTCGTAGTTGCGTCCCATGCTGCTGACGCGCTTGACCGTCACGTCGGTGGGGAGTGGGGGAGGGGCAAAGAAACCCTCGGGATTGTCGAGCCAGCCCTTGTTACCGTAAAACTCCTGCGCCGCAAGCACTTCGCTGTCGATCCGTTCGAGCGTTTTTGCGTCGGGAGCCCGGCGCAACAGGCTGAAGCCGGCCAGCAGGATTTCGTCGCGGAATGCCTGCGCCGCGAGCGCGATGGTGGGCCGGGCCACCGGTAGCTCGTCGGGTTGACGATCCAGGTAGGTGCCCCACGAGCGGGCGTAGAAGCCGCCGGTGCGGGTGAACGGACCCAGCACTTGCGTCATCGGGTTGGCGGATTTGCGAGCGCTGTCTGGCATCTAGCCTCGCTTCGCTCCGGGGGTGAAGGTGACCGGCAGCGTGCCCAGGCCGGTCATGCTCGGGTTGCCCAGGTATTGGTGGACGTTTTGCACGTCGACCTGGTAGTCGGGGATGCGGTCGAGGACGGCCCTGACCATTACCTCGGCCATCAGCCGCGCCAGGTGTGAGCCGATGCAGCGGTGCGGCCCGAGACCGAAGGCGAGGTGGCGGTTGGGTGTTCGGTCCAAAATGATCTCGTCGGGCTTTTGGAATTCTTTGTCGTCGTGGTTGGCGGAGAGCCAGCTGATGACGACCTTATCGTTCTTTCTCAGGTGTTGGCCGTTGAGTTCGACGTCGTGAGTGACTGTGCGGCTGAGGGTTTGGTTGACCGAGAAGAAGCGCAGGAATTCGTCGGTCGCTGTGCGGTAGAGGTCGGGGTGGTCGATGAGTTGTTGTCTCAGGTCTGTATGGGTGCCCAGGTATTGAAGCGTGAGCGCGGTTTGGGACGTGGTGGTGTCGACGCCGCCGCCGATGAGGTTCCAGAGGATGTTGAGCAGCTGTTCGTCGGTGAGGCGCTGGCCGTCGAATTCGAACTGGATGAGGAAGCTGGTCAGGTCGTCTTCCGGTCTGGCTCGTCTGCTGGCCGCGTACTCGAGGACTTCTTGCATCATGGCGGGGACTTTGGCGATGGCGTCGAGGTACTCGGGGCTGTCTTGCGGGACGGCCATGACGGAGTGGAACAGGTTGGCGTAGAGATGCCAGTTGTCGTGCGGCAGGCCCATCAGCTTCATGGTGAGGATGGCGGGGACCGGGCTGGCGTAGTCGAGGACGAGGTCCATCTGCCCGTCTTCGATTTTTTGGTCGAGGAACTCATGGGCTTTTTGTTCCATGAACGGCTTGAGTTTCTGGACTGCGCCGGGGGAGAGGAACGGGGCCAGCGCGTGCCGTAGGGCTAGGTGGTAGGGGCCGTCGACCTCGCCGATGCCCAGCGCCGGCTGGCCCTCAGGCCGCGGGACGCCCATCTCGCCTTGGTAGTCGACGCCATCGGCGGCGTTGGGCTCGTATTTGTGGGCGAAGGTGTCGCCATCTCTCGCCGTGTGGCTGACTGCGTCGTAGCTGCTGAGGAACCAGAAGCCGCCGTAGTTCTCGTTCCAGGCGACGGGGCAGCGTTGTCTCAGCTCGGCGTTGATGGCCAGCTCGTTGAGGTTGAACGCGTCGGAGTGGTGGTCGAAGTCGACGATGACGTCATCGGCGACGTCGGGACGGGCTGCCATCTCAAAGTCCTCCACCGCGGCGTGAGCTCGGCTATCTACACTATCTTTGCATTATTACGCTCGTCGGTTCTGTCGAGAAAGGCCGCGATGAGTAGTCACCGCACGACCTTCAACCATGTCGGATTGTGCGTCTCCGATCGCGAGCGGTCGCGGCGGTTCTACGAAAATGTGCTTGGGTTCCAGTTCTGGTGGGAGCTTGATCCGCCCGACGGTCCCACCGCCAAGCTTGTGCAGCTTCCCGAGCCGCTCGGGGTGCACGCGACTTACTTGGTGCGCGACGGGTTCGTGCTCGAACTCATGGACTACTCGAAGCGTCAAGTTCACAGCGGGTCGGAACGCGTCATGGATCAGATTGGGCTGACGCATATTTCGTTTTCGGTGTCCGATCTCGGCTCCGTACTCGAGAAGGTCGAGGAGTTCGGGGGAGCGGTGGTGGACGCAACGGTGACGGAGGCGATGGCGATGATCCGCGATCCGGATGGGCAACTATTGGAGCTGCTTTCGGATGGGTGGTTGGCGGCGCTGCCGCCGCGGCCGTAAACCGGGCGGCGAGACGCGCGGCTGAAGTACGAGTACTTGTGGGAAGGTTCTATTCGCACCCCACGCCATTACCGTCTCGGTCGAGGCCGTAAATGTCCTCGGCGCAAGCGCGAGGAGAGGAGAGGGTTCGGCACGCGGCTCTGGCTGGATGGCGTCGACCCGAACCCGGCGGGTTAGTGACTGCTCTGCTCAAGAAGTGTCGGTGCCGGCTATCAGGGGAGCCGCCGCTGCCTGCGTAGTCGCTACGGACCACCAGGAGTAGCGTCGACCCGACCCACGCAGCAGGGAAACTGACATGAACGCGACTGCCTGACAAGGAGAAAAGCCATGAGTCACAACGACGTGCTCGACGCCGCCGTCACCGCGGGTTCGTCCATCGGACAAGCGGTCGGGATGTTCATGCTGCACCCCGAGAATCTCGCCGAAAGCGTCGCGGCCGGCTACCAGAACCCGCTCGCCGGATACGTTGCGGGGCGCGGCGGGGTGCTGGGCGAGGCCACCGGCGTCGCGGTCAGTTCGGTGTTCGTGGTGTTCGAGCCCACCTCCCTGCGGAGCCTGTGGGAGGAGGGCGTCGCGGTTCGCGGCGCGATGGGCGCGGCCGAGGTGTACTGGGAACAGGCCGCCGGCTTCGCGCGTAGGCACCTGGCCGGCGGCGAGGGGCTGGACCGCATCGCCGCGCTGGGGGAAAAGATCGTCGCGGCGACACCGGATGGGGGTCTGCCGCTGTACGCCGGGTGGCGCACCATGTCGCTGGACGAGGACCCGCCCGCGCGGACGCTGCAGGTGATGCACGTCCTGCGGGAGCTGCGGGCCGGAGTGCATTTCAACGCCCTCACGATCTCGGGTATCACCCCCGTGGAGGCCCACATGCTCAACAAGGGGCATCAGTATGCCGCGATGTTCGGCTGGTCGGAGCCGTTCGCCGACGGCGCGGACAAAAAGGACCGCTACGCCGAGGTCGAGGAGGCGACCAACCGCCGGATGGCCGAAATTTTCGCAGCCGCCCTCACTCCCGACGAGGCGGACGAACTCGCCCGGCTCAGCGCCGCCGCTTTGGAGTCGCTGAAAGCCAGCGCCGCGACCTTACCGGCCAATGGGTGATGCACCGAGGCGGGGATCGCACGCATTGAGTCGGTCAGCGTAGGCCGGATGCGTTGTCGTCCAACCGAATCCGGCTGGCTGACCCGAAGCGCCGGGTGCGGTCGGGGTCAGACGGTTGGCATCGTCACTCCGGGTGGCGCGGAGACTGCCACCGTTGTGCCGGCTGCCGGACGCTGATTGCGAAAAACCACTAAGGTCCCGGGTACGTCGGCATTCGACAGGGCAACATCGAGCGATAGCCGCGAATTGTACTCGGCGAGTTGCAGATTGAGGTTCACATAGGAACGACGATCCTGGTGACACTGGGTGACGAACTCCTCGGCAAGGCGTTGGCCTTCGTCAATCGTGGACGACGCGATCGGCTCCACCCTGCGTGGCGCCGCAACGGCGACATCTTTCGGTCGTCTTGTCGGCAGCTCACTGAACGTCGCGCCGCAGCAGCGCCCCTGACATCGACCCGATCCGCGCGCAGCTGGGCAGCGCCATCTCTTGCAGCTCAGAGAAGTTCGGGGCGCCCCGAGCAGCCGGCCACTAAGGTCATGTTGACTCCGCCACGCTTATGTCCTGGTCGTGTTCGCGTTTGTGGAGCGTGCGTGCCGCCGGACGCAGGGCCCATGACGCAACCGTCAGTACGAGCACAATGGAGCAGATCGCGACTTCTTGGACATCCTTGCCCGTGGTCAAGTGCGACACGATGGCCCCCGAAAAGACAAAGAAGATGCCGGCGTAGGCCCACTCCTTGACCAGTGGAAGCCGCGGCACAACGAGGGCAGCCGCGCCGAGCAGTTTCCATGTCCCAAGCAAAACCAAGAAGTACGTCGGATAGCCCAAGTGCGTCACGACGTTGCGAACCAACGGAACGCGGAGCACATCCCAGATGCCTCCCAGTGTCAGCTCAGCGACGAGCAGGGCGGTGGCAATCCAGTAGGTGGTCACCTGGGCGCGAGTGCGCATCTCGCGGGTTTTTGTGATCGCAGTCATTTCAGAGTCTCCGGCGATGTGTCGTAACGAGTGGTCTACTGCTACGACACGCCACGACGCCAAAACGTGACCGCCGACGACTTGAGGTCTGTGATACATCGCTTGGATCGCGGGACGTCGGGTGATCTTGCCGGCTTCGGTAGCGGCTTGGGCGGCGGGGGTAACTATGTCTGTTCCTGCAGTAATCATTATTCTGCTTGTGAAAGTCACCAAGGAGCACTGATGACCGCCACCGCAGTCCCCCCGGCTACCGCGAAGCCTGTCATTAGCGCCCTGCCGCCGTCCCGGGGTTTGCGATTGATGTGGATCTTGGCGTTCGGTTCGCTTGTGCTGGGCTTCCCGCTCTACACGTACCTGGTGTTCCACGGCCATATGGACCGCGGGCTGATGGCCAACCTGCTGGCCACTCAAGCTACGGCCGCCTACTTCGTGGGAATCTTTGCGGCCTTTCTGCCGATCCCGTCGCTGCGGCGCTGGACCAGGTTCGAGCGCCTGCAGGGGATCGTGCTGCCGTTCGTGATCTGCTCCTACGCCACCCACCTGACGTGGGAGTTGGGGTGGCTGATCCTGCACAAGCCGATCGCCGGCGCTCGCGAAAGCGCCTGGGCTTACCCGTGGTGGGCCTACATCGACGGTGGAGATCTGCGCTACCTCAACCCAAATCCCCATTTCTTGATGATCGAGGTGCTCTCGGTCATCAACGCCTGCGTCGGCGTCACGGGTCTGATCATGCTCAAACGCTCGCAATTCACCGACTACCGCGGCACTTTGCTCGTCATGTCCACGGCCGTCACCCACACGGTGCTGACCTGGTACTACTACGGCAGCGAAATCATCGGCGGCTTGCCGTCGGTGAACACCTCGAGTTTCTTTGACCTGGGCGTGAAGTTCATCATGCTCAACATGCCCTGGCTCATCGCGCCCTGGCTAGTACTCGCCTGGGGATACCAAATGCTCAAACGCCAATTCGCAGCCATTGCCCAATCGTCAGAAATAGCCAGCGGCACCACGGCCTGAGCACACTGGCCCGCCCAGCGCCGACTCGGTTCCTCAGCCCCGTTGACCGCAGCTCGAAACGGGCGGGTGCATATCAGCCGACGGGATGAGGGTGTCTCATGCTGGGCTGCTCGACCCGGTGAGCTCGTAACCTCCACTAGCCTGACATTGGGCTGCTACGAGTCCACGAGGGGAATCGATGAGCGGAACGGGCGAGACCACAATCGCGGTAACCGATCTCCACCCCGTCGGGCGCGGCGTCGATCGCCCCGAACACGTCCTCGTGGCCGGCGATGGCAAGGTGTTCGCCTCAGATAAGGCCTCTGCTGTCGCAGAACTCATCGACGAACACACGATTCGACGTATAGGTAAGGCGGGCGGCGAGCCGAACGGGATCGCGCTCGATCGCGACGGCCACTTTCTGATCGCCAATTGGGGCTTGGGTGTGTTGCAGGACCTCGACCCGGTGACCGGCGCGAACACGACGGTGCTGGGCGGACAACTCGATGGACGCCCGCTGCGATGGTTGAACTTTGTCCTGGTGGATTCCGTTGGGGCGCTGTGGTGTTCGGTGAGCACAATGGCTGACGATCTCATGGATACCATCGCGCGCGGCACCGCTGATGGGTTCATCTTTCGCGTTGCACCGGATCGACAGTCGGCGCACGTAGTCGCCGACGGTGTGAGCTTTCCGAACTGCATGGCGCTGGATCGCGATGAGCAATATCTGTATGTGGTCCGCACGCTGGCCGCCGACGTGATGCGATTTCCGATCGAGGGCGAAACGCTCAACCCGGCAGAGCGATTCGGCCCGTCGCTGGGGGAGCGCCGCCCCGACGAGTTCGGCCCGGACGCCGGCCGGTCCATGGGCGACCCGGAGGTAGGCCGCCGGTGGGGGTTGGCCGACGGATGCGCGTTCGACGCAGAGGGAAACCTCTGGGTCACACTGGTTCTCGCCAACAGGATCGTAGCGATCCACCCGGACGGCACGGCCACGGTGGTCCTCGACGATCCCGAGGGCGCGTTATTGAAAGGCCCGACCAGCATCGCCTGGGGCGGACAGGACATGCGCGACATCTACATCGGCTCGATCACGACGCCGTATGTGCTCAAGGGCAGAAGCTCGGTGCCGGGCCTGCCGATGGTGCACCAGCGCTAGCCGTCCGACGGCCCGGGTTTCATGAAGTCCGGCAGCGCCTCTTCGGGGTCGGTCGGGATCATCGACTCGCCCAGCCCCCACAGCTGGCGAATGGTGGCACCGCCGTCGACGACTAGGGTCTGACCGGTGATGCGGGCGGCCAGCTCGGAGGACAGGAACAGCGCGGCGTTGGCGATGTCGTGCGCGCGGGGCGCCGCCAGTGGATTGATTCCGTTGACGGCGTACTCGTTCGGCGGCTGGTCCTCGTTGCCGGAGCCCACATTGCCCGGTGCGACGGCGTTGGCGCGAATGCCGTAGCGGCCCAGTTCATCTGCGAACGTCTTGACCAGCGAGATGACGCCGGCCTTGGCGGCGCCATAGGCGGCATGGTAGGTCGCCGCCGCAATGCCGTCGACCGACGCGACCGCCACCAACGATCCACCACTGCCCTGGCCGATCATGTACCTGGCCGCGGCCTGAAAGAGGTAGAACACTTGGGTCAGGTTGTAATGGATCGCCGCGTCCCACAGCTCGGTGGTGAAGTCCTCGACCTTCGACCAGGTCGCACCACCGATGATGTCGACGCACACGTCGACACCGCCCAGCGCCGCGACGGCGTCATCGATCGCCCGACCGACCTGAACGGGGTCGGTCATGTCGGCGACGATCGGGACGGCAGTGCCGCCCCGCCCGACGATCTCGCCGGCAATGTGCTCCGCGCGCTGCTCGTCGATATCGATGCAGGCCACCGAGGCGCCCGCTTCGGCCAGGGCCAACGACGTGAACCAGCCGTGGCCCGCACGCTCCGGGATGTAGCCCGCACCCGACACAACCGCACGCTTGCCGGATAGCCCCAAATCGATCACGTCGACCTCCTCTGCGCGCCAAGCACTTTAGCCGCGAGCCGTTGATGGTCGACGGCGGTACTGGTGGAGTATCGAGGCAGCCCCGACCACAGTCAATGACGACGCACTGTGCCCAGTCAGGACGCCGACTGGTGTTCCTCGAGTTCAGAGCTGCTCGCCTGAGAGGGTTCATCGCTAGGTTTGCCCCGGAACGGGCCCGCTACCTGCCCGCCCAGGTAGACCACCCCCCGGCCGACGGTTACGAACACACGGCCCGTAACGCTTCCGACGGCTTCGAGGGTGGCCAGGGCGGCGTCGAGCACGCTCGGGATGTGGAAGTCCTCCCAGGTATCGACCTGGTGCTGACGGGCCGCGGCGAAGCGGTCGAGCTCGTCGCGCAGCGCGCCGCGCTGCTTGGCCAGCTCACGGACCGCCCAGAAGCGGAAGCCGTCGATGGCCGCCGTCTTGCCGAACCGGTCGAGGACTTCCTTCGCGCTCCGGTAGATGTCGAGGTCTTCGCGCAGGTGGTGGTCGACGAGCTCGCGAGCTTCGTCGATCGCCCGCAACAGCTGCTCGGGCTCCTTTGCCTCGATGCGGGCGAGGTTCAGCCGCTGCCATTTGTGCAGCGCCTCCTCGGCGATGACCAGCAGGCTCAGGGTGTCGCCAAGCCGGTTCTCGCTGATGGCATTTCGCAGCTTCCCGGCGCGCTGTTGCACACCCAGGGTGTGATCGAACGACTCCAGGATGCGGCTCACGTGGTTGCGTAGCTGCTCGACCGTGACGTTGAGCGCCGGCCCCAGCATGGCCACCGAATCCCAGTACGCATCGGGCAGCGACCCGTACTTGTCCAACGAGTCGACCATCCGCGAGATCGTGAGGCTTGTGCCCAGGACATCGCCGGCGCGCTGCGCGCGGGCGACTTCGAGCACCGATTCGACCTTGTCCTCCACGCGACGGACGGCGTCTTCGACCTCGGCGACCGCGGACTTCAACGCCATCTGCACCGCGATCATCTGCGCCGACAGCATCACCTCCGGTCCGAGCAGTTCCGGTCGCCATTGCAGTTGCGCCAGGAGCTCGCCGGCATCGGCGCCCGTGGTCAGCCGGAAGAAGCCGTCGCTGAGGGGAACGAGGTTGCCTTCCTTCAGCGCCTCCACGGTGTCGCGATGCAACTGCACGTACTTGCCGGAGTCGGCCAGCAAGGAGGCCAGCCCGGCGATCGCCGCGTTCGCGAGCGAGGCACTGTCGATACCGGCGACTCGCATGGCGTGGCCGGCGGTCGCGCGTAGCCGGGTCAGATAGGAGTCGACAGCGGCGGGGTCACCGCCCAGCAGCAGGGCCTCGTCGTGCAACGACACCACGACCTCGTCGTTGTCGATCGTCGCCGACAGGTCGGACACCTCGGCTGTGCTCACGGCACCTCCTGATCCTTCGGCATCCCAGCAAGCGTGCCAAGAGTTAACAGGAATTTGTCGGCTAGCAAACCCGGACATTACACCCATGTGTGCGGCCGACCGCTCCGCTTTGCCAGGTGTTGGGTAGGAGTTCACCCGGACCCACGCAGGGCCCCTGATGACAGACGGATCCGCGCCCGGAAGCGTCCCCCGTAACCTTCATCTGTGACCGCGCGCAAGCCCCCGCGTCTGTCCGTGGAGGACTGGCTGCAGGCCGGCTACACGCTGCTCGCCGAGCAGGGGGTGCGCGCCCTGAAGATCGAGCGCCTGTGCCAGCAGGCGGGCGTCACCCGGGGCAGCTTCTACTGGCACTTCCAGGGCATGGACAGCTATCGGGCCGCGCTGGTCGAATCGTGGAACACCTTCCTCGAGAAGGACCGGCAGTCACTGGCCGAGCTCGACGCGCTGCCCCCGCGAGAACGCCTGTCCGCCATGATGACCGCGCTGACCAGCCCGGGGCATTGGACGCTCGAACGCGCGATGCGCGAATGGGCCCGCACCGATCCGGCCGCCGCGGCCAACATCCGCGCGGCCGACCTGCGCCTGCTGCGCTCTGTCACCAAGGCCTACAGCGACTACGGCTTCAGCCCCGACGACGCCAAGCTGCGCGCCGAGCTGACCTTCGCCGCCGGCATCGGGCTGCTGCACCTGGCCGGTTCGGCGCAGCAGGCGCAACAGATCGCGCAGCGCGAACGCTTCCTCGAGCTGATGCTCAAGGACTAGACCATCGCGATCGGGGAGATCTTGGCGCCAATCGCCAACGCGCCGGCCAACTCTCGGCTCACGTCGTAGTCGAAGACGACATGCCCGGCCGCGATGTCCACGTCGCGCTTGAACCGCTGCAGCGGATTCGATAGGAATTGCGCGCTGGCGCCGGAGGCGTCCAGCAAATCGGCAATCACTGCCTTGCTCTCGTGCACTGTGTGGGCGGCCGCCAGCCGCGCCTCGGCCCGCACCGATCGATGCACCCGCTCGCCGGCGGCCACCATCCGGTCGATCCCGTCGGCGGTCTCGTCGACGAGCGCCCTCAAAGCGCGCAACCGAACCCGCGCACTCGCCAGCCGGATCTGCGCGGCGGGCTGATCCTTCTGCGCCGCACCGCTATACGCCAGGACGCGCCCGCCCAGTCGTTCGGCGAACAGCTCGGTCACCCGCTCGGCGGCACCGAGCACCGGCATCGACGCCACCAGCGCGAGCGCGGGGACCATCGGCCACCGGTACGTCGGCACGTCATGGGCCCGGGCGCCGGGCGCCGTCCCGGCATAGATATCGGCCACGGCGACCATGCGGTGCTCCGGCACGAGGAGGTCGCTGACGACGACGTCGTGGGACCCGGTGCCCCGCATCCCGGCGGTGTGCCAGGTGTCCACGACCTCGACCTGGTCGGCGGGCACCAGCACCAGCGCCGGGTCGATGCGATCGGGTCGCTCGATGAGCGCCCCGACCATCACCCAATCCGCATCCATCGCACCCGTGGCCCACGACCAGCGGCCCGTCAAGCGCACCCCACCCTCAGCCGGGACGCCGCGGCCGGTGGGGGCCAGGGGAGCGGGCGCGAGCACCGGCCCCGAGGCAAACACCTCCTGCTGGACCCGCATGTCGAACAGCGACAGCATCCAGTTGTGCAGGGCGTAGAAACCGAGCGTCCAGGCGCTGGACGCGCACCCGTGCGCCATCCGCCGAATCGGTTCCAGCAGTCCGGGAAACGACGCCTGGATGCCGCCAAACCGGGCCGGAAGCAACAGCCGGAACAGCTCGGTTTCCCGGAACTCGCTGATCGTCGCCGCGGGCAGCCGGCGCAGCCTTTCGGCCTCGTCGGCGCGCTCGGCCAAGCGGGCGACGAAGTCGTCGGTGATCCCATACGTCGGGCGAGTATCGACCGCGGACATGGCGCGACCGTACCATACTATTTTGTACGGTCATGTAAGCGGTTGGAGCGGAACGGCTCTCAGCCCAGATCGTAGGAATCCCGCGACACCCGGAAGTAATGCCCGGTGCTGCTGTCGGTGCATGTCATGCCCGACGGCTCGCTTTCGCAGGTGAGCGTCCCCGCGGACTTGGACTGGCCGTAGTCGAGTGTCGGCTCGCCGGCGACCCGCAGGGTGTCGCCGTGACAGTGGATGGCGGCCGGTTGACCCTGGGCCAGGACGAAGCGATTTCCCCAGGCGAGGTGTTTGCCGCACTCCGGGGGTGGCGGCGGCTGGTAATCGAAGTCACTGATGTCGCACGCGACAAATGCGCTGTCCAGAACGCAGTAGATGTTCCCGGACGGGGATTGAAAGTTCACGGTGTCGGCGCGTGCGGTCGCGGGCGTGGCGGTGGCCGCCGCGACCATCGCGCCGATGCCCAGCATGACCCATCGGCGACCGACCATTTGCTGAGCGTAGGCGCAGATCCGCCCGTCCGGGGCGGAAAGCCGAGAATCTGGCCGGTAGCCGTTTCCTCAGTTGGACCGCGCCCGCAGTTGCTCGCGGGTGTGTTTTTCGACGAACAGCGGAACGAAATCGCGGACGGGGCTGTGCGTGAACCGGGCGTGCTCTTCGCGGATGAGGGCGTCGACGACCTCTGATGGGATCTGCGGGAACTCGTCGATCAGTTGCCGCTCGATATCCGCCAACAGCATCTCTTCGTTGACCTGAGTGACCTTACCCATGGGCAGGGGGTTCCCGATCGGCGCTCGCGATCAAACGGGTTTCGCGTTAAGAGGGCGCTGCAATCGCGTGAACTGGGCGCACGCCTATAACAGAGCGTCTGCTCTGTTACTATGCCGGAATGCCGCGGCCGCGTGTTCACGACCAGGACCAAATCCTGGATGCCGTCGAACGGTTGGCGGTGCGGTCCGGGCCCGCGTCGGTCACGATCAGAGCCGTCGGCGACGCGATCGGGGTCTCCAACGGCGCGCTGTACCACACCTTCGGCTCGCGGGCGGGCCTCGTTGGGCGCGCCTGGCTGCGGGCCGGGCATCGATTCCTCAGCGCCCAAGGCGAATTGATCCACGCCGCGCCCGATGGGGATGGTGTTGCCGCCGTGGTGGCGGCGGCCGAGGCGCCCGCAGTATTCGCCGAAAGCTTCCCGGAGTCGTCGCAGCTGCTACTCACGGTGCGCCGCGACGAGCTGCTGGGTCCCGATACGCCGCCCGACATTGCGGCACAGCTGCGCGACCTGGACCGGCAGCTGGTGGAGTCGATGATCCGGCTGGCCCGCCGCCTGTGGGACCGCAAGGACGCCACGGCCGTCGACGTCATCACAACCTGCATCGTCGATCTGCCGACCGCGATCCTGTTGCGCCGCAACAGGATAAAAGATCCGGAGGCGCGGGAGCGGCTACGCGCCGCGGTCCGCGCCGTGCTCGACGTCGGGGAACCCCGGCGTAAAACCAGAGAGAAGGACACGACATGACACCGACATGCAGTTGGGACGACAAGATCGCGGTGCTGCACCTCGGCGAGGACGAGAATCGGTTCTCCCCGGAGTTTCTCGATGCGATCAACGAGCAGCTTGACGAGATCCAGCAGGCCGGTGCCCAGGGCCTGGTCACGACCGCGGGCGGCAAGTTCTACACCAACGGGCTGGACCTGGACTGGCTGGGCGCCCATGCCGACCAGACTCAGGCGTACGTCGCGCGGGTGCAGGCCCTGCTGGCTCGCGTCCTCACCTTCCCGATGCCGACCGCCGCCGCGGTGACCGGGCACGCCTTCGGCGCCGGCGCGATGCTCGCCATGGCCCACGACGTGCGAGTGATGCGCGCCGACCGAGGGTTCTTCTGCTTCCCCGAGGTCGACATCCGGATTCCGTTCACCGACGGCATGGCCGCGCTGATCCAGGCCAAGCTCACGCCCCGCGCCGCGGTGGCCTCGATGACGACCGGGCGGCGGTTCGGCGGGGAAGAGGCCGCCGAATTCGGCATCGTCGACGCTACCGCGGCCGAGGGCGAGGTGACCGCGGCGGCCACCGACCTGCTGCGTCCGCTGGCCGGCAAGGACCCCGGCACGCTCGGCGCGATCAAGCAGACCATGTTCCGCGCAGCGGCCCGGGCGTTGACCGACGTCTGATTGCTACCATCGCGCGATGCGTGACCACCCCGGCCGGCCGGGACCCGTTTCGCGACGCGACGTGCTGAAATTCGCGCCGGTGCTTATCGGCGCCGGGCTCATGACCGCTCCGCGCGCCGCCGCCGGTGTCGCCGGCTCGGCCGTCTTCCTCGACCCGGGCCACAACGCCGTGAACGACGCCTCGATCAACCAGCAGGTCCCCAACGGCCGGGGCGGAACCAAGGCGTGCCAGGCGTCCGGCGCTGCCACCAACGACGGCTATCCCGAGCACGCGTTCACCTGGGCGGTCGTGGCGCTGATCAACGAGTCGCTCAACCAGATGGGCGTTCGCACCCAGCTATCCCGAGGTGACGACAACTCCGTCGGCCCCTGCGTGGACCAGCGCGCGGCGGCGGCCAACGCAATGCGTCCCGACGCCATCGTGAGCATCCACGCCGACGGCGGACCCGCGTCCGGCAGCGGATTCCACGTGAACTACTCGAGCCCGCCCTTGAACGAGGTGCAGGCCGGCCCGGCCGTCCAGCTGGCCAACACGATGCGGGATGCGTTAGTGCAGGCCGGTTTCCAGCCGGCCAACTACATCGGCTCGGGCGGCCTGTATGGCCGGGACGACCTCGCGGGGCTCAACCTGGCCCAGTACCCGGCGATCCTCGTCGAACTCGGCAACATGAAAAACACCGACGACGCCGCGCGGATGCAAAGCCCGGACGGCCGGGCGAAGTATGCCGCCGCGGTCACCCAGGGGATCGTCGCCTACCTGAATACCAAAGGCGGCCAACGCTAGCCGAGCGGTCGCTCAGCCGCCCGAAAAGCCCCTGACCGGCGACCCCGCGGGGCCGCCGGTTCCCGCGTCGAGGTGGCTGGATGCGAAGGCGACGCCTTTGTCGATCATGGCGCCGTCGTCGGCGTAGGTGTTGTGGGCGGAGAAGTTCATGCCGTCGGAGCAGACCGGGTCTTCGGTGGCGCAGACCTTGAC
>NZ_LZSV01000021.1 GCF_001665605.1 Mycobacterium sp. 852014-50255_SCH5639931 | reverse complement strand
CCCCCCCCCCCCCCCCCCCCCCCCCCCCCCCCCCCCCCCCCCCCCCCCCCCCCCCCCCCTTTTTTTTTTCAAGCAGACGACGGCATACGAGATGTCTTAGGGTCTCGTGGGCTCGGAGATGTGTATAAGAGACAGGGCGGGGCCTGGCGGTTTTCGAGGCCGGTCAGCGTGTAGGCCACGCCGCCGATCGCAGTCATCGCCACAAGGGCGGACATGCCGATGATCAACTGCGACAACCGAAGGCGGCGCCACGGCCGGTCCGGGGGCGGGTCGATCACGTTCATGCGCATCGACCAGCCGGACGGGCCGTCTTCGTCATAGGTTTCGCCGCCGAACCGCAACCGCACGTCGCCGGGGTATTCGGTCTGCGACCACGCCAATTCGCGATCCGTCAACGCCTCGTCGTCGATCACCAGCACGTCGCCGGCACCGAGGTCGACGACCTCATTGGTGGCGTTGGCGGACGCGAGCACGCCGATCGACGTCCGCGTGCGCAGGCTCAGCTCGTCACCGCGGGACGCCAGCAGCAGCGCGCCGCAGGCCGCCGCGAGTGCGGGCTGCGACGGCGTCAGGACCGGGATGCGTCCGTGCACCGAAAGCCGTTCAGCGACAAGCGGAATGTATGCGCCCCCGCCGACGGTCACCACCGCAGCCAGGTCCCCCCAGTTCTTGCGGTAGCGCACCAGCATGTCGTCGAAGGCGTAGATGAAGCCGGTCAGCCGATCGGCCATCAGGTCTTCGAGATCGTCGCGCTTGAGCGTGAAGCTGCAGTTGCGTTCGCCGAGATGGGCCGCGATTTCGGTGACCACGTCGGTGGACAGCCGCTCCTTGGCCAGCCGGCACTGTTCACTGAGGTCACCGAGTTGCCCGACGGCGGCCGTGCTGCCCGGGTCGATACCGCTGCCGCGACCCAGTTCCTCGAAGACCCGCAGCAGCAGCTCCTGGTCGATTTCGTTGCCAGACAGAGCCGCGTAACGCATTGTCGCGGTGACGAGTTCGAAATCGCCGGCGACGTTCACCAGCGTGGCCGATGTACCGCCGCCACCGAAGTCCAGCAGCCCCACCACGCCTTCGTCGGGCAGGCCGAGTTCGGACTTCACGGCGGTCAACGACGCGATCGCGTCCGAGACGAGCCGGGGCGCCATGCCGCTGCGGACGAATCCCAAATGCGTCCGCAGACCGTCGCGCAACGCCTGCACCGTAACGGGTTTCCAGTACGCGGGCACGGCAATGGAGATCTCCGAGCACGACGCGTCCGCGCCGGCGGCGCGCACCATCGCGTCCAGGGCCTCCACCGTCAGCAGTTCCGGGTCGTGCGCGGAGCCGTCAACGGACACCAGCGCCACCGATTCACCGATGCGCTCGACGAAGCCCTTCATCATCACGCCGGGCTCGGCGAGATATGAATTCTCTTCGGGCAAGCCGACTTCCGGCGCGCAGTGCGGGTAAAGCGTCAGCACCGAACGCCGGGTGACCGGTGTACTTTCGTTGCGCGCAGCGACCAGGTTCGTGGTCCCGATCGACAACCCAAGTGGGTCGTACATAGAGCGAAAACTTTCGTCTATAGGGGTCGGTGGCCAGCGTTAACCATAGCCGCGGACACGCCCAAAACCGATGGCTTGCAACATCATCGGTATCCGGTCGATGCCACCTCGTCACCGAAGTGGTACCGCTGACCCCTTGACAAATTGACGCGGTCGCTTACACCACGGTCAGCGGCAGTGATCGTCTCGGCTCAAACTGGAATGTCGCTCCACCGCTCACCTTTGTTACCGACACCTCGGGCAGTTCGGCGGCCGCGGCGTCGGTTTCGACCAGTTCCGCGGTCCAGTCGGTGTTCGTGCCGCTGACCCGGACCTCGATGTGCGGGTCGACGCCGGTGGCGATCGCCTGCAGCGGTTGCACCGATTCGGGTGAGCACAGCGCGATCCACGCGGCGTCGTCGTGGGCCGGCGAGCGGTGCACCACGAGCCGGTTGGCCGTCTCCGCGCAGACGTAGCCGGCGGGGTTCAGCAGGGGGTGCAGTTCGAGCACCTGCAACACGCCTTCGATGCCGCCCGGCAACCCCAGCGCGCGGTGAATGCGCTCGGCGGCCACGCCCGCTATGCCGGTGAGGCCTTGCGTGCACAAGGACACGGCCTGGGCGTCGTCGGCGGCGCGCGCGGTCACCGCGATGGCGAACGACAGGTAGAGCAGGTGCATCTGCAGACAGACCTCGTCGGCCATTCGGACCAGCGCCGAATGCGAGAAGCCGGCGAAGTCGAAGTCGGACAGCAACGGGCCGGAGTAATCCGCCTTGCCCTCGCCGGAGCGGTCGATCGGATCGAGTTCCCATGTGGCGGCTCGGGTTTGGCGCACGATGTCCAACGCGGGAATGCTCTGGGCCTCGGGATAGGACTCGTCGATGATGACGGTCCACGCGCAGTGCGGCTGGCGGTCCTTTGGTGTCCGCGGCGGCCGGTGGATGGGGCGCACCTGGGCGCGGGCGTTGGTCGCCACCGCGGTGGCGTCGAAGGTCGGGTCCTCGATGGTGTGACACATGCCGAACACGTACTTCTCACCCATCGGCTCCACGTCGAGCAGCGCACCGCAGTGGTCGAGGTGGAATTCGCCGTGCCAGCGGTCGTGCACGGTGTAGCGGAAGTCCATGAATTGCGGTGGCGCGCCGATGTCGAGCTGCAACCCCTTGAAGATGGTCGGCACGTCGTTGCCCTCGAAGTCGAGTGCCCGCTGCATGCGCCGGGTGTAGATGGGGCTGGCGCCCGCCCACTCCTCGATGGCGATCTGCACCATCTCGTCGCGACCAAACGCGCCGATGCACCAGGCCATGCCCGAGCGGTCGATCAGTTGCCCGATCAAGAGCAGTTCGGGAACCAGGACGGCCAGCTGCTCGCGGGTCAACCGCGCATAACGGGATCGGCTCACCGGCCAAAAATAGACTCGGCTATGTTATAAAGTCAACAATGTCGATTGCTGCAGGTCAGGCCGGGGGTTCGGTTGGCCCCACCCGGCGCACCACGGCGCCGCGCAAGCGCGGCGACGACACGCGCGCGAAGATCATCGACGAGACGGTCCGCTGCATCACGGAGGAGGGCTTCGCCGCCGCGACCGCCAAGCACGTCGCCGAACGCGCGGGCGTGACGTGGGGCGTCATCCAGTATCACTTCGGGGATCGCAACGGCCTGTTGATGGCCGTCGTGGACGACGGGGTGGACCGGCTGATCGAGAGCCTGTCGTCCGCCGATGTCAGCGAGTTGCCGCTGCGCGAGCGCATCGAGGTGGTCGTCGACACCGCGTGGAGCTGCTACAGCAGTCCGACGTCGATGGCGGCGTTCGAGATCCTGCGGGCCACCCGCGGCGGCCCGGGCGAGTCGCCGCGGCGCCATCTGCTGGAGATGAACGCCGCGATCGGGCAGCTGGGGCGTCTGATCACCGGCGACCCGGCGAATGCCGGTGTGGCCGAAGTCATCTGGGCCACGCTGCGGGGCGTGGTGCTGGCGCAGATGGTCACCGGGACGGCCATCGACTGGAGCCTGGAACGGCGCGCCCTGATCGACATGGTCACCCGCTACCTGTCCGAGGGTCGGGGCCACCGCGACACTTAGACCACGCACGGGACACGCCGCACGATGTGACCGTGGCTCAAGTCTCGGCGACGCCGGCTCTCCGATGCGAGCGCAGGCGGCTCATCACCGTGTGCTGCAATGACCGGATGAGCACCCTCACCCTCGACGAACTGGCCGATATCGAAGCCATCAAGCACGTCAAATACCGGTATCTGCGCGCGCTGGACACCAAGCACTGGGACGACTTCGCCGACACGCTGGCCGAGGACATCAAGGCCGACTACGGGCCGTCGATCGGCAACGAGTTGCACTTCACCAACCGCAACGACCTGGTCGAGTACATGCGTACGTCGCTGCCCGCCAACGTCATCACCGAGCACCGGGTGACCCATCCGGACATCGTCGTCGACGGCGATACGGCAACGGGCAGTTGGTATCTGCAGGACCGGGTGATCGTCGCCGACTTGAACTTCATGCTGATCGGTGCGGCCTTCTACCGCGACACCTACCGGCGCACCGACGCCGGCTGGAAGATCAGCGGGACCGGGTACGACCGAACCTACGACGCCACAATGTCGTTGGAGGGCATGAACTTCACGCTCAAGCCCGGTCGCGCGCTGGCCACCGACGCCTGACGCGCGCTACTTGGTGATGGCGATCACCGCGCCGGGCCGCAGCCATTTCATGATCGACACCAGCTGAGCGTCGTCGACAGCGACGCATCCCTCGGTGGGTTTCCCGTCTGTGGTGTGGAAGAAGAACGCCGAGCCGCCGCCCGGGGTCTTGTTCTTGTTGACGCCCATCACGACCGCGTGCTTGTACTGCGGGATTTGCAGATTCTCGCTTTCGGCGGTGTTGAACGGGCACTGCGCCTTCTGGCACACCTGCATGGAGTTGAAGGTGGGGCTGTGGTCGTCGCCGCTCCACCAGTGATTGGCGCCCACCTGGGTATACGGCAGTCCGGTACCGGGATTCGGCGCGGTGCCGAAGGCGGAGTCCAGGGTGTACACGCCCATCGGAGTGGCCGGCACCCCGCTCTTGGCCTGGGGTGCCATACCCTCCGAACCGACATGGGTGGGAATCCCCGTCCGCAACGCCTGCCACCCGGCGGCGGAGCGCTGATAGATGTCCATCGTTGCGTTCGACCCGCCGGTGCTCATCACCGAAACCACCTGTGTGGCATTGCCGACGGCGTTCGCGAACCAGGGGGCACCCGCCGCGGCACCGATCGGCGCCAGCGCCAGCGACGCGAAAAATGCGCACGCCGAAGCGGACAGTGAAGCGAGCAGTCGGCGCATGACCTCTATCGTCAAACCCCCACAGCACGGGGTCAAGTAAAGCTTTAGAACCGGTTAGGTCACCGCGCCGTGATCAAATCCCCCGCGTCGCATGGTTTTCGGGAGGAGGCCGGGCTCGACGGCCGAATCACCGTGAAACACAGCAGGAAATACAGGTAGCCCAGCGACCAGCCCGCCAACACATCGGACGGGTAGTGCACGTTCAGCGCCACCCGCGAGACCCCCACCGCCAGCACGCTCAGCGCGACCAGCGCGGCCGCACCGCGGCGCACCGCCCGGTTCATCGTCGGCAACACCAGGGACAGCGCCGCGAGCAGCGCGGCAGTCGCCTCCAGAGCGTGCCCGGACGGAAACGATGTCTCGGCCGCGGCCACCAGCATGGTCGACGGCCGCGGCCGGTCCACCAGCGTCTTGGCCGCCAGCGTGACGAGCCCGCTCAGCGGCGCGCACGCCAACAGCAGCAGCCCCGCCCGCACCCGGCGCGCCACCAGGGCGGCGACCGCCGCCACCGTGCCCAGCACCCGCAACGGGACCGGGCCCAGCGCAAAGGAAACGTCCGCCCAGAACCGCACCCAGAACGGGTGTTTGACCGCGCTGTCGCGCGCGGCGTCCAACAGTGACCAGTCCATGCGCTGCTGCCAGTGCCAGTCCTGTGAGTAACCCACCCACATAAGCGCGTACACCGCCACAGCGGTCACGGCGATGCAGGCGGCCGGAATGATCCGCGATCGGGTCATGACCCCCACGGATACCAGCTGCGCCGCGCATAGCGGCAGGCGGCCTGACCACGTGGTCGCCGGCGCCGGTCCATACTGGCGTCATGGCCGTATTTGTCCGTAGGTTGTTCGGCATCGGCAAGCTGCCCGACGACGTGTACGCGCAGGTAGAGGCGGAAGGCCTTATCCACCTTGCCGACTACGTCCCGGTGACCCGGCGATTCCGCGGCGCCATCCCCGGCGTGCGATTGCCGCACAGCGTCGCCAGCTACACGGGTTCGCTGGTGTTCAGCTCCGAGCGGGTGCTCGCCACGTTGTCCATGTTGCCCAGGCTGGCCGGCCCGACCGTCGATGTCCGCTGGGACGCGGACAACAGCGGTTCCGCGCGGGTCGAAATATCGTCGACCGGTTTGCAGGTCGACGTCGACGTCAATCGGGTCGACCCGAAGTTCAGCGGCGAACTGTCGCTGCACTACAAGGTCGCCATTCCGGCCGACGTGCTCAGCGCCCTGCCGCGGCGATCGCTGACCTTCGACATGCCGCCCGACTACGTCTTTCGCGCGGTCGGCGTTACCTATAGTCCGTGACGGTCATCCGCGGCCAGGGCGGCTGCCGCAGCACCGCGAGGCTGCCGATCACCGCCGCCAGCAGGCCGGTCATCACTCCGATCAGCGCGATTCGATTCCCGTCCACGGCGGGCGTCCAGGACGCCTCGCCGTTGCGGACGACGAAGACGCCGCGGGGTTTGACGACGGGGATCACGGTGGTGCCGTCCGGTGTCTGATAGGGCTCGCCGTACACGCGGCCGGCGGCGCGGTCGGTGGGCAGCTGGTCGAGTGCGTCCAAGGGCTTCACGACACACTCCTTTCTCGGGTGTTCGCCGGGTCCGTGCTGCGGACTGGGTTCACGCTAACGCGGATTTCCTACGATGACTCCCGTGAGCGAGGAGGGCTTCAGCCCGCAGGAGCGACGGGCCGTCTATCGGGTGATCTCCGAACGGCGGGACATGCGCCGGTTCTCACCGGGCGTGGTGGCCGAGGACGTGCTGGCCCGCCTGCTGCAGGCGGCCCACGCGGCGCCCAGCGTCGGCCTGATGCAGCCGTGGCGTTTCATCCGGATCACCGATGACGGGCTGCGGCGGCGCATCCACGCGCTCGTCGACGAAGAGCGCCTGCTCACCGCCGCGGCCCTGGGCGAGCGGGGCAAGGAGTTTTTGGCGCTGAAAGTCGAAGGCATCCTGGAATGCGCCGAGCTTCTGGTGGTGGCGCTGGGCGACGACCGGGAGCGGCACGTGTTCGGCCGGCGGACGCTACCGCAGATGGACCTCGCGTCGGTGTCGTGCGCGATCCAGAATCTGTGGCTGGCGGCGCGCTCCGAAGGCCTTGGCATGGGCTGGGTTTCGCTGTTCGACCCACACCGGTTGGCGGCCCTGCTCGAGATGCCCGCCGGGGCGGAGCCGGTGGCCATTCTGTGCCTGGGACCGGTGCCCGAATTCCCCGATCGGCCCGCGTTGGAACTGGACGGCTGGGCCGTCGCCCGCCCACTCTCGGAGTTCGTCTGCGAGAACCGCTGGAGTCGGCGCGCCCAGGGTCCCCCCGAGTAGCTGCGGTATCGTCGCCGGTCGCGGGCAAATTGGAGAGGTGACGCAATTGGCGCCGGGCGAAGCAGCCGACCGACAGGACAACGTGCTAATCGTGCACTGGCACGACCTGGGGCGCTATCTGGGCGTCTACGGCCACCCGGACGTCTCCAGCCCCCGGCTGGACCGCCTTGCCGCCGAGGGCATCCTGTTCACCAGGGCGCACGCCACCGCGCCGCTGTGCTCGCCGTCGCGCGGGTCGCTGTTCACCGGCCGCTACCCGCAGACCAACGGCCTCATCGGGCTGGCGCACCACGGCTGGGAATACCGCACCGGCGTGCGCACCCTGCCCCAGATATTGACCGACGCGGGTTGGTACTCGGCGCTTTTCGGCATGCAGCACGAGACGTCCTACCCGCAGCGGCTGGGCTTCGACGAGTTCGACGTGTCGAACTCGTACTGCGAGTACGTGGTGGGCAAGGCGGGCGAGTGGCTGCGTGACGGCACCGAAGATCTCGCGGGCCAGCCGTTCCTGTTGACCGCCGGCTTCTTCGAGACGCACCGGCCGTATCCGCGGGACCGCTACGAACCGGCGGACACCGCGGAGGTCGACCCGCCCGACTACCTACCCGACACCCCCGAGGTGCGCGGCGACCTCGCCAGCTTCTACGGGGCGATCGCGACGGCCGACGCCGCGGTCGGCCGGCTGCTGGACACGCTGGCCGAAACCGGGTTGGACGCCACCACCTGGGTGGTGTTCTTCACCGATCACGGCCCGGCGTTCCCCCGCGCGAAATCCACGCTGTACGACGCGGGAACCGGCATCGGCATGATCATCCGGCCCCCCACCGGCCGGGCCCTGACCCCGCGCGTGTACGACGAACTCTTCAGCGGCGTGGACCTGCTGCCGACGCTGCTCGGCCTGCTGGGCCTCGCCGTTCCCGACGATGTCGACGGCGTGTCGCACGCGCGTGCCCTGGTCGCCCCGGACCCGCACACCGTGCCGGTCCGAGACCACGTGTACACGACGAAGACCTATCACGACTCCTTCGATCCCATCCGCGCGATTCGCACCAAGGAATACAGCTACATCGAGAACTACGTGCCCCGGCCGCTGCTCGACCTGCCGTTGGATATCGAGGAGAGCCCGTCCGGCATGGCGGTGGCACCGTTCGTCACCGGCCCGCGCCCGGAGCGCGAACTCTACGATCTGCGCACCGATCCCACCGAGACCACCAACCTGCTGGCCGGTGACGTCGCGGGTGCGGACAAGATCGCGGCGGATCTAGCTGTCCAGCTTCATGATTGGCGCCAGCGCACCGGTGACGTCATCCCGTCGGAGTTCGCCGGCACCCGCATCTCGGCGCGTTATACCGAGACGTATCTGCAGATTCATCGGATGAAGCCGACCTCCCGCTCGGCGATAGCTGCCGAACGGGGCATCGAGAAGGAAGCGAGCGGTTAGCCGGCGGAGCGCCGCGAGCCGCCGACCTCGGCGACGATGAACACCCGCCGGAACGGGAAGATCGTCGTGCCGTCGGGCCGGGGCGGGTAGGCGTCGTTGAGCAGCGGGATGAGTTCCTCGCGGAACCGCTCCCAGTCTTCGGCGCTCAGCCGCTCGCGCACCGGAACCAGCGCCGTCCCGGTGATCCATTCCAGCACCGGATTGTCACCGGACAACTGGTGCAGGTAGGTGGTCTCCCAGACGTCGACCCTGCATCCGGCGTCCAGCAGCAGGTTGGCATACTGAATCGGCGGTTGCACCACGGCACCGACACGAAACGGTATGTCACGCATCGCTTTTGCGTAGGGCTCACGCCGGGCCAATGTCCGCACCGTGGCGTGTGACGGCGTCTCGAAGTTGCCGGGAATCTGGACGGCGATCCACGAGCCGGCGGGCAGCTCGTCCACCCAGCGGACCAGCAGGTCGGCGTGCTCGGGCACCCAATGCAG
This sequence comes from Mycobacterium sp. 852014-50255_SCH5639931, assembly GCF_001665605.1. GTDB lineage: Bacteria > Actinomycetota > Actinomycetes > Mycobacteriales > Mycobacteriaceae > Mycobacterium > Mycobacterium paraffinicum. The sequence continues at coordinate 143,438 of NZ_LZSV01000021.1, read as the reverse complement.
GGCGGCGTTGCTGACCACGACGTCGGTATCGGGCTTGGGCTTCCAGTCCCGCAAGTCGCCGACGACGGCCTCGATGCCGCGTTCCTTTGCGGCGGCGACCATCTCCGGCGAGGTATCCATCGCCTCGATCACCGCTTCCGGCCAGCGCCGCGACAGGTACTTGGTCAGGTGGCCGGGCCCGCAACCGAGATCGACGACCCGCCGGGCCCGCTCGGCCCCCACCCGTGACAGCAGGTCGTAGAAGGGCCGGCTGCGATGATCCGCAAAGGCCAGGTAGACATCTGGATCCCACATGTCGGTCCTCCTGATCAACGCGCCGTCACTAGTCGGCAGATAGACCAACCGTATTACCGCATGGCGCCCCGGCGCTGCCCAAGTGGCCCCGGGAGCGGCGCCGGCCGGTTAGCATCGGCGTTCGTGGCGCCCGACACTTCGATTGATCCGCCCATTCCCGTTCCGGACATTCCCGGTGCATTCAAGGGCGCTGACGTACCGCTCGACGTCGGCGGATTGCCCCCGAATTCCGCGTTGTCCCCCCGCCAGCGCATGGTAGTCGAGGGCTCCGCCATCGGCGACCTCGCCCTGCGCACCTGGGTGTCGTCGCTGCTTACCGCGACGGTGGCCCCGGCCGTACTCGCCGCTTCCCTGCGGCACACCGATGCCGGCGCCGAGCGCGCGAACCTGAACTTCTACGCCGAGCTGGGCGCGCAGCGCGACCCGGTGAAGTCGTTTCCCGCGCCGACCGAACCGCCGCGGGTCACGTCACGACCGGCCAGCCCGCTGACCGAGTGGGTCGCCGGCGGCACGGTGGAAAACATCGCGTTCGAAAGCAGCTTCACGGCCATCAACCCCGCGATGCGCGAGCAGTGGGGCGCGTGGAAGTCCAACAACACCGTGCGCGCGCAGCACTGGCGCCACGACGACGGGCCGCGTCCCACGCTGTGTGTCATCCACGGCTTCATGGGGTCGTCGTATCTGGCCAACGGGCGGTTCTTCGCGCTGCCGTGGTACTACCGGTCCGGTTACGACGTCCTGATGTATACCCTGCCGTTTCACGGCAAGCGCGCCGAAAGGCTTTCGCCGTTCAGCGGTTTCGGCTATTTCGCCGGCGGTCTCAGCGGTTTCGCGGAGTCGATGGCCCAGGCCGTGCACGACTTCCGGTCCATCGTCGATTACCTGCGCGGCACCGGCGTCGACCGTATCGCGCTGACCGGGATATCGCTGGGTGGTTACACCTCGGCGCTGGTGGCCTCGGTCGACGACCGGCTCGAGGCCGTCATCCCGAACTGTCCCGTCGTCACCCCGGCGACTCTGTTCGACGAATGGTTTCCGGCCAACAAACTCGTGCGGCTGGGGCTGCGGTTGTCGCACATCAGCCGCGCGGAGTTATGGGACGGCCTGTCCTACCACTGCCCGCTGACCTATCGGCCGCTGCTGGACAAGGACAGGCGGATGATCATCACCGGGCTCGGCGATCGGATGGCGCCGCCGGATCATGCCGTCAAGCTGTGGGAACATTGGGATCATTGTGCGCTGCACTGGTTTCCGGGCAGCCACGTGCTACACGTCAGCCAGCTGGACTATCTGCGCCGGATGACCGCGTTCCTGCAGACCGTTATGTTCTAACGGGTTCGGTCGACGGTGCCCCGTCCGGCAGCGTCGGCCAGTCCAGCTCCGCCAGCAGGGCCGCTGGGGCATCGGTGTGCCCGTCCAGCCGCCGCGTGGACAACAGATCCAGCGCCTCGAGCGCCGGCCGGTGATTGCCGCGCTGCGGGATCAGCCCGGACACCGGCACGGTCCGCTCCGGTGGCGTGTCGGTCAGGAAGGCACACGCGGCCGCAACGGTGTTGTGGATCCCGTCGCCGGCGATCTCCAGCGCCATGCACGTCTCCCGCGCCGCATAAGCCCGGATCGACTCCAGGGTCTCGGCCAACTCACCGTTGACCTTAACCTGGTATGCCGCAAGGTAATCCGATGCGCCGCGCTGCACCGCGGACCACGTCTCGCGGGGGTTGGAGGTGAGCAACCGCGGGACGTCGTCGGGCGCGACGCTGCTGACTTCCCAGCCGAGCTCCCGCAGGTGGTCAGCCAGCCGGCGCGCCGCCACCTGTGCGGTCTCATCCAACGGGATGCGCGCGGAGCGGGCGCGCAGCGCGGCCAGGTTGTCGGTAGCCGATATCGTGAGCCCGATCCACGTCTCGCGCCTGGACGCATCGGATGCGTTGTCGCGACTGGTGATCCGGACCTTGTCCGCGCGGATGCCGTAACGGTCCAGGTAGCGGGCGATCAAGGGCAGCGGCAGTGCATCGGCCGCGTCGCCACCCGGCGCCCCGACCCGCAGCAGCGCGGTTGTCGCGGTGGCAGAAGCGGATTCGGGTGCCGTCACCTCGCCGCGTCCCATGATCGCCAGCCGGCGGCGCAGCAGCGTGGTGAAATACAAACCGCGCCAGCAGCCGAACAGCACGAGCACGACGACCGCGGCGATGCCGAGCAGCCAGTAATCGCGCGGCGACCGCCAGGGGTAGGCCATCACCGCCGGGACGACGGCCAGCAAAGCCAGCGTGATTCGGCCGGGTCCGGGGATGGGTGTCCAGCGCTGCAGGCTCACGGGGTGGGGTCCTTTCGTCGGCGGGTGGCGGTGGCGGCGACCGCGCCCGCGACTGCGACAAGCACAGCCAGCGCGGCGGTTCCGGCCAGCGCCACGGTCCGCGGGGTGGTGTCCTTGGGCGCGGGTGCCGGCGGGACGGCGACCGGCTTGACCGGCGCCGCTGGAGCCTGATTGCCTACGGGCAGTTGCCAGGTCAAGGCCGCCACCGGGTCCACGCTGCCGGTACCGACGACGTTGGACGGCGCCCGGGCGCCATTGTGCGCAGTCGCGGTGATGCGATGCACGATCTGTGTGGCGTTGAGGTCGGGGTACTTGCTGCGGACCAGCGCCGCGACGCCGGCCACATAGCCGGCCGCATAGCTGGTGCCGCTCAGGGCCACCTCTTGCTGATGCTCATCGGGCAGCCCGTTGGCCAGGCCGCCGCCGTCGGCGTTGCTGACCGACACGATCCGTTCGCCCGGCGCCGCGATGCCCACCCACGGCCCGGCCATGGTGAACTTCGACGGTTGCCCGTCCGGTGTCAGGGAGGCCACCGACAGCACGTACGGCTGCCACACGGACGGGATGGAGATCGAGGTGACACCGGCCCAGTTGCGCGGATCGTCCGGGTGGCTCAGGTCGGTGAGCGGGTTGGACTCGCAGGACGTGCCGCCGGCGACCGATCCGGTCGGACCGGTGTTGCCGGCGGCGGCCACGATCACCGCGTCCTTCTCCACCGCGGCGTAGCGAATCGCCGCGCCGAGGGCGGCCTGGTCGACGGGCCGGTCGGCGGGCAGGCAAGTGAGCGTGGAGATGTCGATCACCCTGGCGCCGAGGTCGGCCGCGTGCACGATCGCGCGGCTCAGCGTGGCGACGTCCGACGACGCCCGCGCCATCAGCGGGTCGCCGCCGGGGGTGCGGGGTGAGTACTTGGCCGACGTCGTCCTGATCGACACCACGCGCGCCGCGGGCGCCACGCCGGCAAAACCGTCGTCGCCGGGCTGGCCGGCGATGAGGCCGGCCACCAGGGTGCCGTGGCCGTCGCAGTCGGTCAGGCCGTCGGTCGTCTCGACGAAGTCACCACCCGGATCGACGTTGGGCAGCCGCGGACCCGGCCGCACCCCCGTGTCGAGCACCGCCACCACCTGGCCGTCACCACGCGAGAATTGCCATGCCCCAGACAGATTCAGCGTCGCCTGGCTGGGCGTGACGGCCGCGGGATCGCTGCCGGGGATGACCCCGGAGACGCTGCACGGGCCGCGCTGCTCCATTGGCTGCACGGGGCCGGGGGCCCCGCTCGGCGGCGGGACGCCCGGATCGACCTTCGGCTGATCGATGGCCAACGCCGACGGACACGTCCACAGCACGACCGCCGAAGCCGCCGCGAGACAGGCAAATCCGGACCGAATCATCGATTGAGTATCCAGGTGAAGATGCCGACCAGGTAGGCCATGACGGGGATGAGTGACGCGTCGAGCCCGGCCGCGACGAAGCCCACCAGCCGGCGCACCGGAAGCGAATAGCTCTCCGGCTCGGCGATGCGCGGGTTGAGGGCCACCACTATCCACACCACGGCCAGCACGACGAGCACCAGCGCCGCACCAAGGGCGGCGCCGAAGCGCCCGGTCGCGGTGTAGAGCACCAGCAGGACGCCCCCGGCCAGGTAGGGCTGCGCGAGCAGCCACGCCTTGCACGCGGCCGAATCCCATACCCGGGCGCGCAGGACGGATGTTGCCGCCGTGGCGCCCAGGACGTACCAGCCCACACCGCTCAGCGCCTCGGGGCGCAGTGCGATCGCCACCGAGCCCAGGACACTGAGCAGCACTGCGGCAGCGATGAATCCGTTCTGATGGGCATCGCTGATCCGCACCCGCCGCGGCAGATCCTCGAGCACCCGCAACGAGGGGGCCGAGGGGGCGGGGTCGCCAGGCGCCGGGATGACCGGCAGCGGGAAGCGCGCCCACAGCGCCGAGAGCTGAGCCGCCTCGACGGTGACCAGCAGCGCCGCGACGATCAGCCCGCAGCCGATGGCGAGCGGCCGCTGGTGCCAGAGCACCCCGGCGCCGGCGGCCAGCAGCACCCCCGCTCCCACCACCGCGGTCGCGGTGAAGAATCCGACGATGCGCTCCCGCTCCGCGCTGGGCACCATCAGGGCGATCAGCGACCATGCGGTCACGCCGGCCGCGGCGAGCATGATGTGCGCAGATCCGAACCGTCCGGGCACCGCCAATGCCAGCGCGGCACCGATCGGCACCAGCGCGGCGATCGCGCACGCCGACCCGGTGCGCGGCGAGCGCGCCGCGACCAGCAAGCCGACGATCGCGGTCACCGCCGCGACCGCGCTGACCACGACCAGCCCGGCCAGCGCGCCGGTGGCGACGCGATAGGTGACCGAGAGTCCGGTGGCCAGGAACGCGACGGCGATCACCGCGGCCAGCGCGCCACGCTGGATATGCGTTGCGCCCCAAGGCTTGCGCCGTGAGTTCGAGAAGATCATGGCGGCGTCGGCGATGTCCTCGACGATGCCGGGAGCCGCCTGTCCGACGGGCACGGGCTGCAACGCCAGCAGATCACCGTCCACGACCCCGACGGTGTCCAGGCTGGCGTCCAGGCTGAACGGCGCGCCGCCGATCGGGGCGAGACTCAGTTGGGTCGCCGCGCCGAGGTCGGCCGTCCCTCGGGCGGTGTCGTCGGAGTCGCCGTTCGCTGTCGCGGGAACCACCAAACGCTGGACGGCGGGCAGGATTTCCCGCAGCGGCAGCTCGGCGGGCAACGCCATTTCCGTCAGCCTGCTGTCCGCGAGGATTGCCACGCGGACGATCGGCATCACGGCGCCGGACGTCACCGGACCCTCGAAACACGCTGGGGCCATACCTGAAACATCGTTGCTCTCTTCTCTTTAAGGGGTTATGCGTGTTGTGCAGTGAAATCTCTGGCCAACCGGTGGCCGGAGAACCATTCGGAGTCCGGCAGTAACGCGGTCAGCTGTTCAAGCGCGAGGGCGATCGCGAAGGGTGTGCCGGGGGCGAAGGTCGACACCCACTCGCCGTCGAATGCGCGGGACGGGCTGACCAGGACCCGCCCCGCGGCCGCGTCGACGATGCTCATCCCCACCTCGGTGGTGGCGTGCCGCCCGTCGCGATGGCAGCCGGCGACGATTTCGACGTAGCTGCGCGGCCCGTTGAACACCGACTCCACCACCCGCCGCGCCGGCTGCGGGATACCAAGGTAGTCAACGACTTCGGCCAGGGAGGCACCCGAACGCAGCCGCTCGTCGGCCCGCGCACCGACCCGCGTCGGCATGCTGAACTCGTCGAATCGGGCCGGCGGTTGCTGCGCGAGCCCGACGCCGAGGACCGGAACCAACGCACGCGGGTCATCGATGTCCATGGCGGTGAACGTGATCAGCTGCGCGCTGCGCAGCGCCACGATCGTCCTGGCGGTCGTTGCAGAGCGCTGCGCCACGATGCCGCGCAGCAGCTCCCCGGTGCCGGTGTCCTTGGCGGGGCCCACGTAGCGCAGGTCGAGCCATCGCTCCGGGAAGCACACCACTCTGATCCAGTCGGCCACCGCCGGGTGGACGACTCCACCCTCCGATACCAGACCCAACTGGGTCAGCTCGGCCTTCTGACGCTCGAGAAACGCGTGGCGTTGCGCGGCATCGCTATAAGGCGAGGTGATCGCGAGCACCCACGGGAAGCTACCCGCCCCAATGGTTTCCGCTATGAACCACGCGTGATCGACCGTCAGTTCGACGGCGTTCGGCTCAGTGTTCATGAAACAAGGATTAACCGCCCCATTTGGCGGCTTCGGCCTGGTCCCGGGCGAGCATGGACATGGTGTTGGATTCGTGGGTGCTGGCCATCGCCTGGTAGGCCCGCACCAGGCTCTCCATGGCCTGGTTCCACTGGGCCTGCCACGCCTGGTAGGTCATACCGGTGTCGCCCTGCCAGGCGTTCGACAGCGTTGCCTGCTCGCTGGCGATGTCCGAACCGAGCCCCTGCAGCGTGCCGGCGTAGCCGGACATGTCGGCGGCGTGGCTCAACATCGCCGGGTAGTTGTACATGATCTGGGACATGACAAGTCCTTTCGCGGTTGGTGGCGTCTGAAGCGGCTGGATCAGAAGGCGGTGTAGCCGGAAGCGGCGGCGGCGTCGGCGGCCACGTAGGTGCCCGCGGCGTCGCCGAGGTTGGCCTGTGCGATGTCCAGCAGGGTGTTGACCCGGGCGGCGGCTTCGACGAAGCGGGCGTGCGCGGCCTGGAACGCGGCCGAAGACTCGCCCTGGTGGAACGCCTGCGCCGACATCGCTTCCTGCTCGGCCTGGCTGATGGTGCTGCGCATCAGGGCCGCCTTGGCGCTGAATGCTGATTGCGCGGCCACCAACTGCGGAATATGAGCGTCCAACATACTCATGTTGATTCCTTTCTGTTCGGTCTCAAGGGGTTTCGCTGACTGGCGAGCATGGTGCTGACTGCGTTAGCCCCCTTCCCTCGGCTCGGTCGGATGCCCCGGGTCTCGGTCCGCCTCGTGGTCCCAGGTGCCGGGCATCATCGGTATCCTTGGGCCGCCGCCGAATTCGCCGTCGGTGAGCTTGGTCAATCCGGCCGCGCGGAAGGCGTTCTCCTTGCGCGCGGTTCCCGCGAAGCCCAGCGTTCCGGCCCCCGCGCCCGATGCCACCGCCGCGGCCAGGCGCTCCTCGTCACCGTAATCCGGTGGTATGCCGATGTCGGACTCCATATCCAGGTATTCGTCGCCGTGGTCGCGCATTGCGGCGCGCCGGCGGCGCCGCGCACGCGCCTCGGCCCGGCTGGCCGCCGCCGCGCCGGCCGCAGGGATGGTCGCCGCCGGCGCCTTGGCACCACCGCGACCGCCCAACGTCGGGCCGATGCCGGGGTCCGGGTCGCCGCCGTAGGCGACCAGGTAAGCGAGAGTGCTCGGTGCCGGCGTCGCGGCGGGTGCGGGAGCCGCACCGGAGCCCGCGGCAACCGAACTGGCCGGGGCACCAGCGGGACTCGCGACCGTCGGGGCCAGCGCAACCGCCGGCAGCGACGACGCCGGCCTGGTCGACGTCACGAGCGGTGTCGCGGCGGCGCCGGCCGCCACCGGCGCGATTTCGGCGGGCGCGGAAAGCAAGGAACTCAGGCCGATTCCGAGCAGCAGCGGGATGAGGAAGGGTGCGGTCAGGATCGCACCCCAGGTCGGCCAGCCGACGGCGTTGAAGAACACCTGGTAGGCAACGAAGAACAGCAGTGGACCGTTGGCGGCCAGAAACGCCGGCAGGTTCGAGAAGAAGTTTTGCAGCATCTGCTGGATGTTCTGGAAGAAGTCCTGCAGGAACTTGGACAGCTGCTGGATGAGGTTCTGCCACCAATCCCCGGGCGTGTTCTGCGAGGCGTCGGCCGCGAGACTGTTGGCCTCACCGCCCGGACGCACGATCGACGGCGCCGGGGCGCTGCGCGGCGCGGCGGCGAGCGCCGCCCCCGAGGTGGCCTGATAAGCGCCCATCACGGTGGCGGCCTGGACCCACATCCGCGCATAGTCGGCCTCGTTGAGCGCGATTGGAATCGTATTGACACCAAAGAAGTTCGTCGCCACCAACACCCCGTGCACGGCGTGGTTGGCGGCCAGCTCCCCCAGCGTCGGCATCGCCGTCAGGGCGGCCGTATACGCCGCCGCCGCGATCTCGTGTTGCATGGCCACGCCCGCGCTGTCGGCACTGGCCTGCTGCAGCCACGCCAGATACGGCGCGTGCGCGGCCGCGTACCGCTCGGCGCTGGGCCCCTCCCACGCCCCCGCCTGGGCCTCCCCCAGTACCCCGGTGAGTTCGGCTGCCGCCGTTGCATATTCGGTGCTCAGCGCGGTCCACGCGCCCGCGGCCGCCAGCAGCGGCCCCGGTCCAGGACCGGCGCTCAGCAGCGTCGAATGCACCTCGGGCGGCGAGGCCATCCAAACGGGGGCAACGGGCGACGTCATTTCTCAGGCGCCCGCGAACCCGTACGTCGCGGCGGCCGAGGTGTCTCCGGCGAGATAGCTGGCGCCGGCCTCGCCGACGCCCACGCCGGCGCGGCCGAGCTCTTCCACGCCCTGGGCGGCGACCGCGGCGTGCTCCTGGCCCTGCGCACTGAACCCGACGGCCGTCTGCAGCGACACCGGATCCACCGCCGGCGGTACCACCGCGGTGATGGCCGGAGCGGCCGCCGCATGGGCGGCCGCCAGCCGCGCCGTCAGCGCCTCCACCGCCGCGCTGGTCGCGGCCAGGCCCTCGGGAACCACTCGCAACGTCATGACTCTCCCCTTACTGTTGCGTTTCACCAAACATCGCGGCCTCACCCACCAACGGATTGACCAACTGCACGTACGTCGGACTATCGCTGTCGCCCAACAAGATTGCCCGCCCGGCCGGCAATCGGCCGAATCGCTGACCCCGGATCTTGCCGCTGTCCTGCGGATTGCCCGCCAGCATCAGCGTGGTCGCCTGCAGGTCGTTGAAGCGGCGCAGCAGCGGGTTGGTCATCAGGGCGTGCCCGGATCCGGTGGCCCGCGCCGTGACGATCACCCGCAGGCCCAAATCGGCCGCCTGCGAAAGGATCCCGATCAGCGGGGACCACGGCCGCTGCCCGATGTAGGGGCCGCTCATCGCCGGCGAGTCCGGTATCTGGTCGACGTCATCGATGATCAGGTAGTGGGTGTGCCCCGCGTAGGTCCAGCGGGCCAGCTCACCGGGCGACAACCCCGCCGGAGGGCGCCGCGACTCGATGATGTTGGCCAACCCCAGCATCGCCGGGATGATCCGGTCGATGTTGGCGGTGTACTCGTTGTCGGCGAACAACGGCTCGTCGACCAGGTGCAGCCGCCGGTCCAGCACGGTGAACGCGACCTGGTCGGCCGTGGAGTTCTCGCGGATGGTGCGAATGATGTTGCGCAGCAACGTGGTCTTGCCCGACTTGCTGTCGCCGAACACCATCAGCAGCGGCTCGTCGGCGAAGTTGACGACGACGGGTGCGAGATCGTCCTCGCGCTGGCCGATGACCACCTGCTCCGGGCCGCGGTAGAGCGCACCGACCGCCTCGGGGGCGAGGTTGGTCGGCAACAGACGCACCGGCGGCGCGGCCACCCCCGGGTGGCGGGCGTTGAGCGCGGCAATCTGGTCCAGCTCAGGCGCGGCGAACAGGAAGTGCTCGGCGGCCATCGTCAAGCCGCGACCCGGCTGGTCGTGCGGCACGGATTCCGCGGGGCGCCGCAGCGCGCCGACGAGCCGGACGTTGCTGTCCCGCGGATCGTGCAGCTTGAGCTCGAGGCGCAGTCCGAGGCCGTCGCGCATCGCCAGCGGCACCTCAAGCCAGCTCGGGGTGGTGATCACGACGTGGATGCCGTAGGCGAGCCCGATGTTGACCAACTCGCTCACCTTGGCCAGCAAGGGATTACGGGTGTTGAACTGGTCGGTGTTGTCCCGGCCGAAGGCGTACAGGTTGTCGATGACCAGGAACACCTCGCCGTACCCGTCGTCGGGGGCGGCGCCGTGCCGGTCGCGGAACACCTCGCGCCGCTGCCGCGACAGCAGCAACTGCTCCAGCTCCCCGAAGGTGCGCCGGATGCGCTCGGGTTCCAGTGCGGAGGCCACGCTGCCGACGTGCGCCAGGTCTTCCAGCGCCCGCAGCTTGCCGCCGCCGTAGTCCAGGCAGTAGAACGTGACGTCGCGTGGCGAGTGCAGGCTGGCCGCCGACAGGATGAACGTCTGCAGCGCAGTCGATTTCCCGGACTTCGGGCCGCCGTGGATCACCATGTTTGCCGCCGACGAGGTGGCGTCGAACATCAGCGGGTCGCGGCGCATCTCGAAGGGTTTGTCGATCTCACCGAGCGGCCACTGCCACTGGCGCTGTGGCACCCCGGCGCGCGCCAGCACGGCGGTCAGCGGGATCGGCTCGTCCAGCGGCGGCAGCCACAGCTGCGGTGCACGCGGGCCGTAGCGCGCCAACTGGTCACCGATGGTGGCGATCAGCTTGCGCGGCGGTCCGGTGAATTCCTCGTCGTCGGCCGCCGAGATCACCGTGTCCTGATCCGGCTCGACCCGCCCGGCCGTGAACAGCTTGGGCTCCGGGGTTGCGTGCACCACAAAGGCTTTGGCCTTCTGCGGCGGATCGTAGATGCCGTCGACGTAGGTGCTGCGGAACTTGATCGGGGTCGCGCCCGGGGCGGGCACCAGGAAGCCCACGCCCTTGTGCTCCTTGCCCGATTCGATGTGGTACGCGTCCTCCACGCCGATGATCTGGCGGGAAACACTGGGGCTGGCCACCTTCAACCCGATGCGGTAGGAGGTGTTCTTGTCGATGTCCTTGATCTTGCCCACGTCCAGCGTCTGCGACGCGAACAGGATGTGGATGCGGAACGAGCGGCCCTTGCGCGCCACGTAATCGAACAACTCCGCGTATTCCGGGTGATCGGCCAGCATCAGGGTGAACTCGTCGGCGACCACGAACAGCGTCGGGATCGGCGGAAGATCTTCGGCGCCCGGCGCACCCGAATTTTGCGCGTCCTCGTACTCCACCACCGAGTTGAACGCGCTGCCCTGCACGCGGCGTCCGGCCTCACGCAGCAGCGTTTCGCGGCGGGCGACCTCCCCGCGCAAGGTGTCGGCGAACCGGTCGGCCAGCGACTTCTTCTCGGCCATGTTGGAGATCACCGCGACGACCTGCGGGAAATGGCGGAAACTGTCGGCACCGGCTTCGCCCTTGAAGTCGGCGTAGATCACGATCAGCCGGTCCGCCGAGTGAGTTGTCAACAGCGACAACAGGATCGACATCAGGGTCTGGGACTTTCCGGAGCCCGTCATACCGATCATCAGGCCGTGCGGGCCCATCCCGCCCTCGGCTTCGTCCTTCAGGTCGAAGAACAGCGGCTCGCCCGTCGCGGTGACGCCGATGGGTACGCGCAACTCGTCTTCGCGTTGGCGCGGCGCCCAAAGTGTGGGCACGTCCAGCCGGGAGGCGTCCGGGATGCCCAGCAGCGTGGTGAAGGTCGCACCGCGGGTAGCCGCCGAGCGCAACCCGGTGTGGGTCGGGTTGGAGTCCCAGCGCGACAGTTGGCGCGCCAGATGGGCGGCCTCGTCGGCGCCGAGCAGGTCGGCGTCGTCGATATAGGGCTGCCAGCCGCCGGTCTGCCAGCGCTCGATGGCGCCCGCCCGGCTGCCCCCGCCGACACGCAGGATCGGCTTCTCCGGATCCGAATACTGCTCGCGGTGCGGCGGTGTCGCGGAGCGGTGCACGACGGTGACGCCCGCCCGGCCCAGCGCCAACGTCGAGGTGTTCAGGTCGAAGTCGGGGTCGTCCACCACGATGACCAGATGCCGCAGCGCGTCGGCGGGCTCCCCGGTGAACGCCGGGCGGTCGACGAACGCGGGGCCCAGCAGCAGGACGAGCTCGTCGGGGTTGGTCGTCAGGAAACGGGCCGGGCCGACGCCGTCGAGATCTCCCGGAACATCGGTGTGCGGAAGCCATTTCAGCCAGGACCAGTCCGGGCTCTCCAGGTCGCGGGTGACCAGCGCCACCCCCAGCACCGTCGGGTCGTGCCACGTCACGGCCTGGGCGATCCAGGCGCGCATCGCCGCCCGCGCGTCTTCCGCCTCACCCAGCACGGTGATCCGCGAGACCTTCGTCAGGTCGATTCCGGTCGGCACGTCCCGCACGATGCGGTGGGTGTCGAGCAGGCTGCGTAATGCGCTGTGCGACACCGGCTCCAGGTCGATTTCGTCCGCGGTGTCGTTCACCCGCAGCGCGGTGCTCAGCGGTACGTGGTGGCGGCCGGCCCGCAGCACCAGGAAGTCCGGGTCGTGCGGGTCACGCTCCCACTGCCGGCGCGATCCGGGCACGCTCGCCAGGGCGGTCGGCTCGGGGTGCGACCACTCGGCCGCCGCCCGCTGCTGGGCGGCCTGGGTGCGGATGTTGTCGCGGACCACCGACAGGTAGCGCAGGTAGTCGGCGCGTTCGGCGTCGACCTCCTCGGTGCGCGTCTTGTTGTCGTTGCCGCGGTACATCGCGGTGGCCGCGAGCAGCAGCACGAACGGGAAGAACAGCGTCTGCGGGGAGATCAGCCGCATCCCGGTGGCGAACAGGGCGACGACCATGCCCACGATCAGGATCACCAGCACATAGGGCATCGCCCGGCGCAGGAACGACGGCGGGATCACCCGCGGCAGCTCGGGGGGCGCCTCGATGTTGATGGTGCCCTTGCGGGTAACCGGGGGCGCCAGCCGGCGGCGGGCTTCGAAGATGAGTCGGCTCATCGGGGCGCTCCCTCTGCTGATGCCACGCGGCCGGGCTTGTTGTCGGGTGCCAGCCCGTCGTGCGCCAGCAGCGCGTCGGTGCGCGACAGCGCCGGGCCGCTGGCGAACAGTGCCAGCACCGACCACGGGACGGGCACCGCCGGCTCCGTCAGGCCAAGGGCCTCAACCGTTTTGCCACGCCCGGCGGCCGAGTTCTCCGCCTCGTTGTCGATGCCGTAGCGAACCCCGGTGTCGGACACCCAGAACAGCGACCCGGTGCCGGGCGCGCCTGCGCCGCCGGTGACGGTCTGGGCGAAGTAGCCGGTGCCCGGCGCCAGGGCGACGCGGGTGGCGGTTGCCGGGGAGGCGCCGACCAGGTCGACGGTGCGGATCGATTCGGGCACCGGCAGCGCGGAGCCGGACAACAGGCTCAGCGAGCTGGTGGCGGCACCGGCAGGCTTATTCCAGTAGGCGCAGGTGACGGGGTCCTTGGCCGCGTCGACCAGGGTGACCTGCTGGTCGGGGTAGCGCGAGGTGTCCAGCATCCGGGACACCGGCAGCTTGGCGACCGCGTCGGCACCCAGCCGCGGCGGTTGGTCCAGGCCATAGGAGTTGGTGTTGCGCAGGATCGCCGCGAGCACCGGGGAGATGGGCTGCAGGCCGTCCGGCAACACCGCGTAGTAGCGCGCCGCGCCCGACGAATTCTGTTCCAGCGCATAGGAAACCACGACCGCCCCGATCGGCACCGGCACGCTGAAGCCGGCCGGCGAACCGGCGTTCGGGATGCCCGGTGCGGCAAGTGGCGGCGCTTCGGGGATCGCGTTGAACAGCCCCAGCGCGATGGGCCGCGGCGCGGGCACGTCGGAGTTGTTCAGGCCCAAGCCAAGTGCGTTGGTGACCGCGTGGTCGGCCAGGTTGATCTGGCTGCGCCTGCCGTCCCAGAGCAGCCAGGCGCTGTTGCCGCTATCGACCAGGATCGCCTGTTTGGCATCGATTTTGGCCGCCCGCGCGCCGCCGCTGTCGGGGCGGCCCGCGATCACCGTGACACCCGTGCTGTGCACGGCGCGCGACGTGCCGCCGATGCCGTCGCACACGGTCCAGTTGGCGTCGCGAGTGGTGTTTTGCACCATGCGTTCTGGCGCGCCGGGAATGCCGATCAGGTTGCCACGCGGAAAGCGGTCAAGCTCGGTGCTTTTCACCGTCGCGGGATTCACCGGCTTCCCGACGATCAGGCGGGCCGACGTCAGGTTGAGCACCGGGTGCAGCTGGTCGCCTACCCGTACGTACAGGGCGGCGGTCGATCGATCGGCGAGCACCGCGTTGGTCCCCGCGGTCCCATTGGGCCGAATGAGCGAGAACACGAAGCAGCCCGCCAAGCCGGTGGCGAGCAGGACCACGCCCATCAGCACCGCGCGCGACTGGGTGCGCAGCGGGTCGACGAGCATCCTGGTGTCGTGCAAGGCGATGCCGGAAGCGATGCGCCGCATCACGAAGCGCCAGCCGGTGACCTGGTGGCGGGTGACGAAACCGCGGCGGTACTCGACCTGGTCGGGATTGTCGTTGACCGGGGTCCGCGAGGCGAACGAACGCCGGTCGTCGGCTTCAGGATTCGTCATGCCGGCACCGACAGCCCGAGGCCACGCAACAACGGCTCCACCGAGTTCTCGACGTCTTGGTCGGTTATCGTCATCAGCTCCTCGTCACTGAATTCCCCGGTCCCGGCGTGATCCGAATGGTCGAGCCGGAATTCTCGTTCTTCCTCGGAGCGTTCGACGATGTTGCGGACGAATCGACCGTTACCGGCGATGTCCAAGTTGCGCCGCGAGATTCCGTTGGCGTCCGGCGTCGACTCGGTGGCCAGCCTGGTGAACAACGCCTCCATGTGGTCGAGCGCGGCCTGTTCGAAGACGCTGTCGCGCTGTTCGGCCATCTTGGTCGCGATCTCGACGAGCTCCGACGGTGCGTAGGAAGGGAAGTCGATGTTGCGGGTGAACCGGGAACGCAAGCCCTCGTTGGTGTCCAGGAACTTGTCCAGGTCGGCCCGGTATCCGGCGATGATGACCACCAGCCGGTCGCGGTCGTTCTCCATCCGCGCCAGCAGGGTATCGATCGCGACCAGCCCGAAGTCGTTCTTGGCGCCCGTCGCCACCAGGGCGTAGGCCTCGTCGAGGAAGAGCACCCCGTCGAGCGCGCTGTCGATGATCGCGTTGGTCTTGGCCTCGGTCTCACCGATGTGCTGACCGATCAGGTCGGCACGGTGTACCTCTCGGATGTTCTCCCGCTTCAAAAGCCCAAGGCCGCAGTAGATCTTGGCGACCACACGGGCGATGGTGGTCTTACCGGTGCCGGGCGGCCCGGCGAAGACGAGGTGGTGGGCGCGCTGCGCGACGGCCAGCCCACGCTGCTTGCGCACGAGCTCCATGGCGACCGAGCTCTTCAGCCGGGACACCTGGTTCTTGACCTCGTCCAGGCCGATGAATTCGGCGAGCTGGAGTTCGGCCTCGTGCAGCAGCACGGACTTGCGCTCGTGGGCCGCCGGGTCGACGAAGTCCTCCGCGCTTGGCTCGGTGTCCAGATCCCAGGGATCGGTGCGCGCCTCGATCCGGGCCGCGGTGGTGGTCGCGATCCCAAAGCTGGTGTCGGACAGGGCCTGTTCGATCTGTTCGTTTTCCGGATGGGCCGCGTAGAGGTCCTGCAGCACTTCACTCGCCGAATCCTCGTCGACGTGTGCGCGCAGCACGAGCGCCTTGGCGAGCGCCCCGTCGACCGCCGCGACCACGACGGGACCGTCGGGCTCCTCGAGGTACGACAGCGCCGGGGCGAACATGCCCAGCCGCGCCAGCGCGGTGCCCAGCGCGATCTTGGCCGCGTGGGAGAAGGCCTCGTCAAGCTCGGCGTCGTTGACGACTGGCGTCAACAACTTGACGACGTCCGACCACCGCTCGGCGCGGTAGTTGATGACGACGTCGACCCATCGGGCTTCGCGCCAATTGGGGCGGCGCGCGGTCAGGCCGGTGACGATCTGGTCGGCCTCGGCGAACCGGCCGGCCGTGGCCAGGGCCGCCGCGTAGGCGAGGTGGAAGTCGTCGGGGGTGGCGGCACGGAACTGCAGATACAGCCCGGTGTCGTAGCGGAACCCGAGCGCCCCGGGTGTCAGGTCCACCTTGCGCTGCAACGTGCCCGCCGTGGTCGCGGTCTGCGACACCGCCTCTAGAACCCGGAGGGATACGTCGCCGGCGGCCGCCAGCCCGGTCCAGGCGTCGCACTGGTCGTGGGCGATGCGGGTCAGCGCGGTGAAGCCGGACCGCGCGGCGGTGAGGTCGGCCGGGCGCTGGCGTTGGTACACGGAGATGCCGAGCGCGCGGCAGCAGGTGGCGAAGCGGCTGACGACGTCGCCGTCAACCCTGACGTCCGCTCGGGAATTGACGGGTTGAGCGGCGAGCACGCCGATGTCACCGAGTTCCACGGCCACGTCTCTCCATTTGTGTAGCCTCCCCTAACTTGACCCGCCTGAAGTTAGCATTGCATAAGCTAAGTGTCGAGGCGCGAGCGCCTGTTCGACTCACCACACCACTCCCAGTTCAATGCCGCTAATGAGGATGCTAACCAGCGAAATCAGCCGCATTTTCGGTCTATCTGCAGCCGCAGTAGGTTGGCAGGCCGTTGTCAGCGCCTTCTAAGCGGCCGAGCTTATCGAAAATCATTTTCATTATCAATCCGAAGGCCCCCCGCAGCGCCGGTCGCCGGACAAGCCAATAGTCGTACGCCGTAGGTGAAAAGTTCCGGTCCCGAGCAAGCCGATACGGGCTCCGCTAGTCCGGCTCCCAGGAGCCCGGCAACATGGGCAGCGTCGGGCCGCCGCCGAACTCGTCGCCGGCCAGCGTCGCCAGGCCCGCCGCGTCGGCGCCGCCCTTGCGCGCCGTTCCGGCGAAACCCAGCGGCCCGGCGCCGCGATCCGATGCGACCGACCACCCCGCGTCGTCGAGCGGATCGCCCGCTGAGTCGGTATCCGGATCCAGGTCCACGAACTCGTAGCCGCGGTAGCGATCTTTCATCGGCGCCCGCCGGCGCCGGCGGGCCCGCTGCGCTTCCCGTGCCGACGCCGACGCCGCCGCCGCGGCCGCGGCCGAATCGGGCTCCGGTGCCTTGCGTCGCGCGCGGGCGCTCGCGCCCGTACCGGAGCCCACGGTCGGACCGCCGACGATGTACGGAAAGGCGGCGCCACCGACACCGGTGGACGGCGACGGTGGGGCTGCGGTTGCCGGCGCCGAGGCCGACGCGGGTGACGGGGCCGACGTCGGGGCCGAAGACGGCGCTGGCGCCGTAGCCGGGGCAGCGCTCGCGACGACCGGAGCGCCGCTGACGACGGGCGCATTGGGTGCCGGGGCCAACGCCACCGGTGCCGGCGCGGCGACGGGCGCTGGGGCCGGCTGGATTCCGGCCATCAGACTTAAGCCCGCTACGCCCCCCGCAAATCCGGCCGGCATGATGAACGGAACGGCAGCAAGTTGCGGGAACGCCTGAAGGGCCTCGCCCACGTGGGTGAACTCGTCAGCGATGAGTCCGGCAGGCCCGAAAATGTCTTGTAGCAAATCCTCTATTGCGTCGGCCGGGTCCGTGGGAAACTCCGCTAAATCTCTGGCTATAGTCTGGAAAATCTCGGTGAATCGGTTGATCCACCAGCTCAGCTGGTACGGGTTACCGCCGTCGTTGTCGACGATTCCGTCGTCGTCACTGTCTTGGCCGCTGTCGGTGGCCTGCACGATTTGTGGCGCCGGGTCGGTCTGCGGTGTCGACGCCACCGCCACGGTCGAGACCGCCTGGTATGTGGACATCGTGGTGGCCGCCTGGACCCACATCCGCGCGTAGTCCGCCTCGTTGACCGCGATCGGAATGGTGTTGACGCCGAAGAAGTTCGTCGCCACCAGGGCGCCGTGAATCGTGTGGTTGGCGGCCAGCTCGGGCAGCGTCGGCATGGCAGCCAGCGCCGCCGTGTAGGCCGTGGCCGCGGTCTCATGCCGGGCGGCGGCCGCCGCGCTGTTGGTGCTGGCCCGCATCAGCCAGGCCAGGTAGGGCGCGTGGGCGGCCGCGTACTGCTCGGCGGTGGGCCCCTCCCACGCCCCGGCCTGCGTCGCGGCCAGGGTCGCGGACAGCTCGTCCGCCGCCGACGCGTAGGTCGTGCTCAGCGAACTCCATGCCGCCGAGGCGGCCAGCAGGCCCGCCGGGCCGGGACCGCTGCTCAGCTGAGCCGAATGAACCTCCGGAGGGAAAGCCATCCACACCGGCGAGGTCATCCTCGGTCACCCGCCGAGCTATCGATCAATGCGCATAGTGCCATGCCGGGACTCCTCGCCGGGCTGAGAGCGACGTCGTCCGGGCTGTTGGGCGACGCACGGATGAGCCCGGTAGTAGTCGGGGGGCGGCGCGCAAAAGTTCCGGCGCGCGCTCAACTCATGGAAAAGTCATGGAAAGCCCGGCGACTCCGGGCTCCCGGCGTTCAGCCTTTGACGGCGCTCACCAGGGTGTTGCGCGCCACCATCGACCCGGCTTCGGCGTCAGCCTCGGGCACCGGCCGGCCGTTTTCCCGAAGGTAGTCGGCCAGCCGGGTGCCGACCGCGTTCCAGCCCCGCTCGCCGAACCATTCGGTGGCGGGCGCGATCCGCTCGTTGTACACCAGCTGATAGAAGGGCCGTTCCGCGCCGGCGGCCATCGCGGCCCGTTCCTCCTCGCGTTTCGCCTCGAAGTCGTCCTGGTCGAGCGGGGCGCCGTCCTCGACGGCGACGTGGCTGCCCGGGGCGGCCAGGCCGTCGATGCCGGTGAACAGCTGCTCCTGCGCGGCGGCGGGCAGGTAGATGAGCAGGCCTTCGGCTATCCAAGCCGACGGCTTGGTGGCGTCAAAGCCGCTGTCGCGCAGCGCCTGTGGCCAGTCGTCTCGCAGGTCCACCGCGATCTCCCGGCGCTGGGTCTTCGGTTCCGCGCCGTGGTCGGCGAGCACCTGACGCTTGAAATCGAGGACCTGCGGCTGGTCCAGTTCGAAGATGGTGGTCCCGGCCGGCCAGTCCAGGCGGTAGGCGCGGGAGTCCAGCCCCGCCGCCAGGATGACCACCTGGCGAACACCCGCGTCGGCGGCCCGGCGGAAGTACGCGTCGAAGTATTTGGTGCGGGCACCCTGGAAGTTGACGAAGTGCTCGCCCCAGTCCGGGGTCTTCAGCTGGTGGTCGGGCAGTTTGCCGTCCAGGACGTCGGCCGCCCACCCGCCGACGGCCCGGCAGAACACCTCCGCGTAGGCGTCGACGACCAGCGGGTTCGGCTTCTGCGCCTCCAGCGCTCGGGCGGTCGCCACGAATAACGCCGTCGAACCGACACTTGTTGTGATGTCCCAGGTATCGCCTTCGCTACGCACAAAGTCGACATTACCGGCGGCCGGCGACGGGCGACGTGCCGCTTCAGCGGATTTGGTTGCTGAGCTTGGTGACCAGCGCGGTATTGAGATAGCTGGTGGCCGCGGGGCCGCCGGCGTTCAGCGCGGCGATGGTGGCGGGGTCGTCCACGATGACGAGGGTGCCGCCGAAACTGCCGTACTTTGCGGGCAGACCGGCGTAGCCACCGCCGCCGGCAGCGGGGTCGGTGCGCAGCAAGAGCATGACGTCGCTGCGTTGAGCGGCATAGTCGACGTCGTTGATGTCGAACGGGACTTGCGGGGGGCCACCCGGGCTGCGCTTGTAGTGCGTGTTGTAGGTGAAGCCGATGCTTTCCAGGTAGCCGCTCGGCGGCGACGGGGTCGCGGCGGCGGTCGTGCCGGCGCCGGTGTAGTTGACCGCGACGATGGATTTGCCGGAAAAGACTCCATGCTCGGAACGGATCGTGTTCTGCTCGGATTGCGCCTTGTCGATTAGGTCTTTGGCGGCCTCGGTGCGACCGAGGGCGGTGGCGATCCAATTCAGTTGCGTCTGCCAGGTCCAGTCTCGGGGGTTGTCGGCGGGTTGGGTGAGGGTGGGTGCGATGGCCGCCAAGGAGTTATAGGTGGGCTGGTCGATATCGCCGGTGTCGATGATGAGGTCGGGTTTCGCGGCGGCGATGGCGCCGGTGTCGGCCGCGGCGAACACCGGTGGGGATGAATGGATTAACGGCTGTAACCAGCTCGGCACTGTCGCGTTGGCGGCGTTCATCAGGACGGGTTGGGCGCCCAGCGAGAGGACCGCGTCGGGATCGCCGGGGCCCAGTGCGGCGATAGCCACCGGCCGGTGCTGCAGTTTGATGGTGCCGAACTTCGTGTTGAGGGTTTGCGGTTGGTAAGGACCCGGGCTCCCGCTGGTACGGCCGAACAGGTGAATTCCCAACACAATTGCCGCGACCAGCACCGCAACGAGGGCTGTCGCGGCCACGATGAGGCGAGCGCGTTTGCGGCGCTTGGCTTTCCATACGGAACCGGGTGCCCCGGCCGGTGGTGGCGAGGGGGGAGCGCTTGCGAAGTGCTGGCGCGCAGCATGGTTCGGGTCCCACACCGGGCCGAAGGCCGCCGGGGTGGGCGGCAAGGTCGGTGGATAGGTAACGGTGGGATTGGTCGGGTTGCTTGCCGGTAGCCCGCTGGGCCCGGTGGGCGGCGCCGGCGCGGGACCGTTGGTCAGCGCGGCGGCGGTGGCGGCGGCCAGCGCGCCCGCGGTCTGGAAGCGCTGGTCGGGATCTTTGGCCAGGGCGCGCGCGATCACGTCGTCGATCGCGGGCGCCAGGGTGGGATTGATGTCGGTGGGGCGCGGGACGGGCCGCATCAGGTGTCCGGCCAACATCGCCGACAAGGAGTTGTCCTCGTAGGGGGTGCGGCTGGTCAGCAGCCGAAACAGAGCGCAACCCAACGAGTAGATGTCACTGCGGTGGTCGGCCGGGCGGCCCTCGATGGTCTCCGGGGCGGCGTAGGCAGCGGTGCCGACCATGGAGCCGGTCGCGGTCAAGCTTGTGGCGTCATCGAGGGCGCGGGCAATGCCGAAGTCGGCCAACAACACCCGTTCGTGGTCGGTGCCTGGCGCGAAGACCAAGAAGTTGCCCGGCTTGATGTCCCGGTGCAACACCCGCCGCGAGTGGGCGTAGTCGAGCGCGGCGGCGACGTCGGTGATGATGCGCACGATGCGGGCCGGAGTGAGATTCGCGCGGTCCAAATCGTTGGCGGCGGTGCCTTCGACGTACTCCATGGCGATCCACAGCTGGCCGTCGTCGGTTTCGCCGCGGTTGTACACCCGCACGATGTTGGGGTGGTTCAGCGTGGCGGCCAGGTCAGCTTCGCGGGTAAACCGGACTCTGAATTGGCGGTCCACCGACAGCTCGGCGGACAGGATCTTCAGCGCGTCATTGCGGGGCAGCGTGGGGTGACGGGCCAGATACACCGTACCCATGCCACCGGAGCCCAGCACGCCTTCGATGCGGTATCCGGCGATGATGGTTCCGACAGCAAGAGGCATTAGGGGCTCATTTCCCGGTCAGCATGCGATATTGGGCGGCCATCATCTGATGCAGCGCGTTCTCTTGCTCGCTTTGCATCTCGTAGGCGTAGCGATCCGCGCGGGCCACGCACCAGTAGCCCAACGTTTCGTTGAAGCACTTCGCCTTGGGCATGCCGCTGATTCCGCCCACCTGATGCGGCCCGGTCATATCGGCGACGATGCGCGACGCCGCCCCGGCGTCGGGGGTTTGATAGACCCTGGTTTCCAGGACGTACGCAACCTGCTGCACATTGGCGGATTTGAACAAGGCCTGCAGGTGAACCGGGTCGCCGGTCTCCAGGAGTAGCGCTCCGTGCGCGTCATAGATGCCGTCGTTGATCGACTCGTTTTCTTGTCGGGGCGCCACGGTGCGTGACATCAGGCCGTCGGGATCCAACGGCAGGTGGGCTATCTGATCCGGCGGGGTGGGCCTGAAGCTCTCGATAGAGGGCTGCTGCAAATCCAGTGCGGTGGCGATCAATTGAGCCGCGGCATCAGCCCTGTCGGCCGATGTCGCCGTTTGTGCCAGCACGTACTGGCCGTGGGCGGTCAGGGCGGTCACCGAAAACCGTGGACCGCCAGGTTCTGGATATTGCGCGGTCCACTGGTAGGTCAGCGCGGCCGTCGCCGGATGATGTGGAATCGAAAACGGTTGCGTGGGAATCGGTTTGGCCTCGAAGGGCATGGTCAAGGCGGCGCCTTTGGCGACCATGTCGGCGACCGCGGCCGTCGCATCGGCCGGGCTGCCCAGTTCCAGCACGATGTTGAGCAGCCCTTTGTAGGCGCCTTTTTCGGTGTGGCGCGAGCCGGAAAATCCAGCCATCAGGTTGTGGCCGTTGAGCCCCTCGCCCATCGGGCTGCCCAGCAGGGCGCTGACCGCGTCGGTATCTTTGACCACGCCGGAATCGATTTGCGCATAGTCGATCAGGTCGGCGTCAACCTCCCAGGGGCCCACCACGGCGCCGGCCAGGCGGCGCCCTTCGGCCCACCCGCCGCGCAGCGCGTCGCCGGCGACGCCCAGCGGTGGGCGGGGTGTGGCGGGAAAGTTCCCGGCATCAAGTAGGGCGAGGTCGACGCCGTCGGAACTGTCCGCCCCGGGGGCTTTGACAGCGGTCCCCGGGATGGTCGTACTGCACGCCAACGTCACCGCCGCGACCGCGGCGGCGAGGGCCCACAGGCGGACGCGGCGCGTCATGGCGCTGTCAACATCAGATATTGGGCGGCGATGATCTGGTGGGCCTCGACCTCTTGAGCGGCAGTGGCTTTGAACGCGTAGCGGTCGGCGGTGGCGATGCACAAGAAGCGCACGGAGCCCAGCTCCGTGCTGTCGAGGCCGCGGTCAAAGCAACGCGCCGATGGCAGCCCATTGATGCCGGGGGCGGAGTGGTAGCCCAGGAAGGGCACGTCCATCCGGGCGAGCCCGTCGGCCGCCCGCTGGGCGCCGGTGGGATCGACCGCCTCGTAGACGGTGGTGCGGTCGGCGGCGACGTGGCCGATGCCCGCGTCGCTGTACATCGCTTGCGTCGCCACGGGATCAGAGCGGAAATGCAGCGCGCCGTGCGGTGCATAGACCGCGGCCTGGTTGACGCCGGGGTCGGTGGCCGGCACGGTGCGGGCCAGCAGTCCAGTTGGGTCGGCGGGCAGGGCGGCCAGCTGGTCTACCGGTGTGGCTTGGAAGTGGTCGGCCAGCGGGCCTTGCAGGTCCAGGGTCTTGGCAACCATGTCCGCGACCGCGCCGGCGCTCTCTTTAGAGCCGGCGAACTGGAAGAACACGTACGTGCCGTGAGCGGTGAACGCTTCGGCTTCAAAGCCTCCGGACAGGGGCGCCACGTTGGCAACTGTGTTGGGGTAGTGCGGGATTGACAGCCGGGTGGCCGGGATGTTGCCCGGCCGGACGGTGGCCATGTCGGCGGCCGCCATGGCCGCGGCGGCGTCGATGGCGTCCTGCGGGCTGGGGAAGCGGAACACGCCGTTGTCCAGGATCTTGGGTTTGTCAGTGGGCGGTTGGCCGCGTGGAGGCGGCGGCGTGACGCGCCCGCTGACGAAGCCGGCCACGAAGCCATGCGCAGCGGCGATCGCGGCGATCGAATCACCACGCACCAGGGCCGAGAGCCGCCCCGGCTCGGGAAGCGCGGTGGTGGGCGCGATTTCGGCGCTCAGTGGACTGATCAGCGTCCCGTCCACCTGCCAGGGGCCCGCCACCATGTCTGCCATCCGCTGGGCTTCGACGCGGCGACCGGCTGCGTCGTCGGCGACGGTGCCCAGCGGTGGCCGCGGTCGACGGGGGTAGTTACCGGGGTCGAGCAGCGCCACGTTGGCCGCCGCGGGCGCCGGGCCGCCGGACTTGACGGCGCTGCCGGTGACCACCGTCGAGCAGCCGGTGCCCAGGGCGATCACCGCGGCCGCCGTGGCGATCAGCAACCGGGCAGACGATGCCACGCGTGGCCGCGCACCAATTCGGTTATCCACCTCGCGGATTCGGTGCCATTCGGCTCCGGCAGCGTCCAACTGGGCCGTCCCGTCCGGATAGTCGATCGCGGCGTCGGCGGAATCCACTTGCCGGGCACCCGGCCGGCTCACCAACGCGGCCACCAGCTCACGGGCCGATCCGTCGGGAGCGGTCGCGCGGCGCGTGCCCATCCCCCATCCCCTATCCCCTCATTTCGGCGCCCGCTGCCGGCCACCTGTGGCGATCCCGACCAGACCAGCAGAATGGTAGTTGCTGCCACCAGCGCATCAGATCCGTTCACTGATTTTGCTCACCATTGCCCTGGCGACATCACTCGCGTTCTTACCCGGAGCGGTCGCCGTGTCACGGAAGTAGGTGGCGGAGACGTCCACGATGCGACGTTGGGCGCCAAACGCATCCAGCTCATCGCCCCCTCCTTTCTCACTGTCGCGGAAATGTTCAGCGGGTGGTGACGCGCTCGGCCATCCTGGTGGCGATGGTGATCGCTTGATCGGTGCGGTTCTCACCGCAGCTGCGCACGTCGATCACGATGTTGTTGCGCGCGGTCAGGGCGCGTTGGCACTGCCACCCTCCACCGCCTTCCTGGGTGTTGGTGATGCTGAGCATGCCGTCATGGTTGGCGGCGGTGCCCGCTATCCAAATGCTGCTTGGGTGTCCCCGTTCCGTGAGGTGCAAGGTGGCACCGTTGCATTTGGGCCAGGCCTGGGCTTGTTTGGCCGCGAAGTCGTTGGCCGCCTTGGCCGTGGCGAAGTAGATCGCGGCGCTGTGATTGCGGTGCCGAGCGCCGTCGCGGTCCTGCAGGGACTGCGTTCGCACCCCGATCCAGCCGCTGTTGTCGAGCTCTGAATCCAGCGCGGGGGTGTGGACCTCGCTGCACTCGGGGCGGTCGGTGCTCACCCCGCTGTAGGCGTAGTCGTCCTTGCCGTTGTCGCCAGGCGGAGGCCCGATGTCGGTTGTGCCCTCGATGGTGTTGATGGTCGCCACATCCAACATCAGCCCGGGCAGCGCCGACAACGGCACCGTTGGCGCCTGCGGCGCTGGACCTGGGTCGACCGGCGCCGCGGATGGGGCCGGCGCGGGCATCAGCGTCGAACTGTCATCGGGGCTGCTGGCGACGTTGATCATCAGGCCGGCACCCACCACGGCGACCACGACCGCGGCCCCGATGGCGATCCGGGCCCAGGTGGGCTGGCGCCGACGGCGCTCCGGGGCGAGCGAGGGTCGGTAGCCGGGGCGCGGCCCCCAGGTGGGCATCCCGGGCGGCGCGGGGGGCGCGCCGGGCGGGCCCGCGTACGCGAACGGCCGGCGGGGCAAGACGGTAGTGACCTCCTCTCGGGGCCCGGGGACGACTGGCGCCGTCCGGGCAGGTCCGTAGGCGCCGCGCGATACCGGCGGGGCGCTTCCCGGCGCGGGGTGCGTGGTGTTGGCCGTAGGCGGGTGCGGGTGGTGGGGCATCGAGTGTCCTTCGGGATGAGGAACTGGTGGGGTAGCGGGATCGGAACGGCGTGGCCGGGCCGTGAGGACCGGCCCGCCGTGGTGATGGGGCCCGCCCGACGCGGCAAGGTCGCGCTGCATGCTTCAAATTGAAACATAGCGCTCGGCGCTGCGCAACGTTTTTAACCGTTGCACCGCTGCGTTTTTATTGCTAGCGTCTGCGTCATACCCGGACGAGCTGGCAGGAGGACCCCGACATGAGCGCTGTTTCGCTGCGACACCAAGCTGGACCGAAAAGCGGCGCCCCCGATCAGGACACCCCCGGACGCCGACCCCGCTTCGTTCCCGTGGTGCGCTGGGTAATCCTCGCCGCGGTCGCCTTGACTCTGTTGCTGAGCGGATGCACCGCCACCAGCACCGGGCACCCCGCGGCCGCCCCGGACCTGGGCCGCTGGCAACCGCCCGCGATCCTGCCCCAGCACCTCGCCGATCTGCTGCTGAAGGAAGACGACGTCAACACGATCGGCCACACCACCGGCATGGCCGTACGCAAGCCGGTGACGCGGATGTGGCACGACGACGAGATGGTCACCAACCCCGGCTGCGTGGACACCTACTCACCCGCCGAAGCCACCGCCTACCAAGGCACCAACTGGACGGCGCTGCAAGGGCAGATACTCGATGACGCCACACCTGCTGCACGCGAGCATGCGCTGATGCAGGTCCTGGTCGGCTTCCGTGACGCCGATTCGGCCCAGCAGTTCTTCAGCAAGTCCAAGGCACGCTGGTCCGGCTGCGCCAACCGCTCCATCACCATCACCCCGCCCGGTCACGCCCCCACCACCTGGGACCTCGGCGAGCTGCAGGCCACCGACACCTCCTTGGCCATCCTTCAAACACAGCCCAGTGGCCGCGGCCCGATCTGCCAACGCGCCATGGGGCTGGTCAACAACGTCGTCATCGACACCCTGTGGTGCGGATTCGACACCACCAGCCAAGCAAGCGACATCGTCTCCAAAACCACCGCCACGATCTCACAGGCCTGACCGACCCGTCGCAACATCCATATCTTAAACCGTCGCGAAATACCCACTGCCCCAACATCTTACGGAGTAAGAATGCCTCAGCCACACCCCCACTACCGACAGCCCTACGGGTACCCCCAGGCCTATCCCCCGGTGGCGCGGCCAGTCCACGCACCCGCGCACCGGGTGCCGCAGGCCGGCTACCCACCCCCGCCCCCTACGGGCAACCAACCGCTCTTCCAGGTACGGATCAGAAAACACACCGGCGCGATCATCCTGATGTTCAACCAGACCTACACCGTCACAGGAACTTTCGCCCAATGCGAAGCTGCACTGCACGACGCTCTATTGCACAATCTGCTCGCCGGTTGGTGGAGCATGGCTTCCATCTTGGGCTGGAACTGGTTTGCCTTACTCGAAAACCACAATGCGCGAAAGAATCTGCGACGCCAGGCCGCCCAGGCCTACGCCGCCGCACGCCCGGCTCCCTGGACGCAGTCGGCGGCGTCGCCCCGCGCGACACACGGATGATCGCGCCGCAGCGCGTCAACCGATCGGCAGCTGCGCGATGAGGTTTTCAATGGCCCGGGCGGCTTCGGGGGCTACGGTGCGCTCCGCCTCGGCATCTTCGAGGACGGACGCCGGCAGTCCCGCGCCGTTGGCCGCTTCCTCGAGGCTCAGTTCCGCCCGGTGACGGGCGCCGTAGAGCCGCTGGCCCAGGGTGGCCGCCGGCGAGCGTGCCGCCCGCATCATCAAGTCGTTATAGCTGCGCCGCACACTGCTCAACGCCAGGATGACTGACGGACTGCCTTTGGCGTTGCGCGCAGCGCTCGATGCCAGCCTCTCGAGCTTGCGCAGATCGGCCAGGATATTGGTGGCCCTGGGAGTGAAATCGGGATCGGCCGGTTCGGGCAATCCAGAGACGGCGGTGGTGAGGGTGTGCATGGCCAGTTCCACCGTCTCGGCCATCAGCGGCGCCTGAATCGAGTCGGCCAATACCTCGGTGGCCTCGTCGCGGCGAGCCCCCGTGGGCACCCCGGGTTGGCCGGCGCCGCCGGTGGGCGCCGGAACCGCCCCGCGCCGGATGCGCGTGATGTGGCCCGTCGGCCATTCCAGCACCTTCTCCAGCCTCTCCAGCGTCGAGCGACGCGGCCAGCTGCGGCCCTTCTCGAAGTTGATGAGGGCGCCCGCGTTGATGATCCCGTCGCGGTCGAGGCTGCGCTGGGAGATCCCCAGCTGCTGGCGGCGTTCAGCGACCGCGCTGCCGGCGCGTATGACGCCGGGGTCGCTTTGGCCGTCCCACCACTGTTCGTCCTCGGCTTCGAACGGACGCACCACCTGGGTCGACTCCTCGAGCGTCACTTCCGACGGGCGCTGCGGGATCAGGGTCACGGCCGCCCCGTCAGGCGCCCCCAGACAGATGGTGGTGACGCCGGTGATCGATACGGAGTTGCGGCGAATCCCGTCGACGAACATCCCGTTGCCACTGGTGTCGAAGGCGTGCCAGCCGTCGCGGTGCGGTTCGAGCCGGACGTGCCACCGCGAGACCCTCTCGTCGTCCACCTGAACCGCGGCCCCGGCGTCTCTACCGATGACGGCGACGCCGGCCGCAGGGTGCAGCGTGTGCGTCGCATGCCCGATTCGTACGGTCAGCGCGGTTGTCGGTTGGCCGGACGTCAATTGTCGCTCCTCGCTCCGGTGGGCTCACTGCTGCTGCGGTACGACCCAATGCATTGCTGATGATGCTACATCTGCTTTGCGTGCAGTCCCTTGGAAGAAATGCCGCGGTCCATCTAGGTGGTGCGGCTTCTCGCAGCGCCACGGCTGTGTGACGGCGCAATTTTGCCCAGCTCAAGAGGCATTCCGGTCGAACCCCCACGCCCTCGGACGACCAACCCATTGCGCCGCCGGCTCGTCTCACGCCGCCCACAGCCGTGCGGCGTGGCTCCCAGGCGCACCGTTTATAACCGTTGCGCTCCGCTACCGCTTCGGTTACAGTTCAAGCAGAAGTCGGCCTACGCCGCATAAGCCTTACGGAGAGAGGTATCCGATGCAGCCACAGCCGCCCCCGGCGCCACGGCAATACCCCCAGCGCCAAGGCATGTCACCGGTCCCGCCCGGCTTCTACGATCCGCCCACCGAGCCTCTGCCCCGCCCGCACCCGTTCCCGACAGGGACCCAGCACGGGCCATTTCCCTACCCGCATCACCAACGACCCGCTGGTGGGGGCTTCTGGGCGCCGGCGGCCCCCGCTCCACGTGGCAGACGTCGGCCGCTTTACCTGGGCGTAGCGATCATGGTGGGCGCCGTGGCCGCGCTCATCGCGGGATTCTGGGCGCCGGGCTTCTTCGTCACCACGCAGCTCGACGTCACCGCCGTGCAGGCCGGCGTCGCGCACGTCCTGTCCGACCCCGCGGGTTACGGGGCCAAGAACGTCAGCGACGTCATCTGCAACGACGGACAAAACCCCACCGTTACCAAGGGTGGCACCTTCACCTGCCAGGCAACCATCGACCACCTCAACCACCAGTTCCTGGTCACCTTCACCGACGACACGGGCAGCTATGAAGTCAGTGCCCCGAAGGGAACGAAGGTCTGAGACGCGCCTCGAAGGCCGAACGTCGGGTACCACCCAACCGGTTCGCAGCCAGTAGGGCGTTCGGCGCTACCGCGTGTCGCCGCCGGCGTCGGCTTCCCAGGTGCCCGGGATCATGGGAACCCTTGGACCGCTTCCGAACTCGTCACCGGCAAGCGTGGCCAAACCCGCCGCATCGCCGGCCGCCTCCCGATGCGCCGTCCCGACAAACCCCAGCCTCCCGGCCCCGCGGTCCGAGGCGAACGAGGGCACCTCGTCCCCCGGAGTGCCCCAATCCGGATCGACGTCGACGTTCATGTCGGCGAATTCGTCCCCGTGGTCGTGCCGGACCGCCCGCCTACGCCGGCGCGCCCTGGCCTGTCCCCGCGCCGCCGCGGCCGCGGCGGCGGCGGCGCTATCGGGTTCCGGCGCTTTCCTTTTGGCGCTCGAGCTGGCCCCGACACCCATCCCCGCGCCGGACCCGATGCCCGGCGGAGCGACCACATAAGGCGGCGCGAAACCCGCATGCGGGGGTGGCGGGGTGGGCGGCGCGGGGCTGGCAACGGTGGTCGCGGTCGGAGCGGGCGCGGTCGCCGGCGCCGAGGCGGGAGCCGCGGCCGGCGCGACGGTGGGCGCCGCCGTCACGACGGCCGGCATCGGGCTCGGTGGTGGGGCGGGCGCCGCCACGGGCGCCGGCACGACCGCGGGCTGCGGCGGTATGCCGGCCAGGCCGGCCAACCCCGCGAAGCCGCCCACGGCGCCGAACGGGGCGGCCGCCAGGAGCACCGCGGGGGCCAGCAATTCCGGCTGGCTGGTGAAGATCTCGAGGATGTGCGTCGGCCAGTCGAACAGCATGAGTTGAACGATGTACTGGAACGCCAGCGCGGGGTTGTGCACCAGGTAATAGCCGAACTGCTGGAAATCCTCGAGCAGTTCCAGGGCTCGAACCACCCAGAAGATCGGTTCTCCCGCATTGGTGTACGCGTCGTAGGGCAACCCGTTGACGGTGCCCTCGGCCGGATTCCAGTTGATGCCGAGGTTCCTCAGGATGTTCGCGATGAACTCGTCGAGCGGGTTGTCGATCGTGGGGTCGTGAATACTGCCGCCCGAGTCGTGGTTCGGGGCAACGGATTTCACTATCTGCGGCGCGGGATCGGTCTGCGGCGTCGACGCCACCGCCGCGGTGGAGACCGCTTGGTAGGTGGTCATGGTGCCGGCCGCCTGCACCCACATCCGCGCGTAATCCGCCTCGTTGAGCGCGATCGGAACCGTGTTGATGCCAAAGAAGTTCGTCGCCACCAACGCCCCGTGCACGGCATGGTTGGCGGCGAGTTCGGGCAGCGTCGGCATGGCCGCCAGCGCCGCGGTGTAGGCGACGGCGGCGGTTTCGTGTTGAGCGGCCGCCGTAGCGCTCTGCGCGCTGGCCTGCGTCAGCCACGCGAGGTATGGCGCATGGGCGGCCACATACGACTCCGCGCTCGGCCCCTCCCACGAGCCCGCCTGCGCAGCGGCCAAGACGCCGCTGAGTTGCGCTGCGGCCGAGGCGTATTCGGTGCTCAGTTCGGACCACGCCCCGGCCGCCGCGAGCAGCGACGCCGGACCGGGGCCGCTACTGAGCAACGCGGAGTGCACCTCCGGTGGCGAGGCCATCCAGATCGGCGCCGTCATGGGTCTCCTCGGGCTGGAAGGGTTGCCAGGCAGAGGAGAGCTTAATGAAAATGATTTCCGTTATCAACTCAGCGGAATGTGCCGCCTGTTATACCAACGGGCGCCCGGTCCTTATCCGGCGGTCCACATCGGCCAGCAGGATGTTGAAGGGGAATCGCCGTACGAAGCGCGGCAAGCACCGGTTCACCACGGCCAACGTCGCGATGAGCCGGTCGAAGCGGCGTTGCCTGGTGGCGTCCCAGGGCAGCCGCATCTCGTCGCGGAACCGCTGCGGCAGAAAGCCCGTGGTGATCAACAACGGAAGCCTGTCGGCGAGGCGCTGCAGTGGTCCGGGCAGGGCAAGTCCCGGAACACGGGACGCGGCGATCGGATACAGATACTCACGGACGGCGTCGTCGATGCGGACCTTGGCCAGCGACTCCTGCCAGTACCGGTCGAACGCCGCCCGGTCCGGCGGCCACATCTCGGGCGGCACCTGCAGGGTGGTGGCCAGCGCCATGCCTTCGCGGTAGTGCCGGTCGGCCTCCTCCCCGTCCAGCTCGCCGATGAACATGCGGTAGATGTCGACGCCGCCCTTGTACAGGCAGGCCCCCACCCACAGCTGCAGGTCGGGGTCGAAGGCGTTGTACTGCACCGGGCTTTCGGGGGTGGAGTAGACCTGCGCGTGAGCCCGGTTCACCGCGCGGCGGAAGGCCTCCTTCTGGGCCTCGCTGCCGTTGGTCGCCACCGCCAGGTAGGTGAACGTGGTGCGGGCACGCTTTATCGGATGCAGGTCGACGCGGCCACTTTCGACGCGGCTCTCCATGACGCCGTAGCCGACGCCGGGACGCGCCAACTGCATGATCACGTTCGCCGGGCCGGCCAAGAGCGCGACGCCCATCAACCCCTCGTCGATCCCGAGCGGCCGCCGGCGGCGACGCCGCCGTGCGGGCAATGGCCGCGGCTCGTCGGAGACGCCGCGCTCAACATGTCGAGCCGGTTCGTGAACAACCTCGTGTATTGCCATGGTCAGAACCTCCCGCGGCGGAGCACGTTAATGTGCGAACGCCTGTTTCCTGATATTGTCGCGGCGTTGCGTTGGTGTCAAGATGGTTCGCATGAACACCTCGAGCGCGCGGCCGTATCGCGGCGTCGAGGCCACGCAGCGGCTGGCGACGCGCCGCAACCGGCTCCTGTCCGCGGGTCTGGAGCTACTCGGCGCGGAGCAACAGAGCATCTCCGCGGTCACCGTCCGCGGCGTCTGCCGCCAGGCCGGCCTGGCGGCGCGGTACTTCTACGAAAGTTTCGCCGACAAGGACGAATTCGTCGCCTCCGTGTTCGACTGGGTGATCGCCCAACTGGCCGCCACCACACAGGCCGCGGTGGCGGCGGTGCCTCCGCCCGAGCAGACCCGCGCGGGCATGACCAACATCGTGCGCACCATCGCCGACGACGCCCGCATCGGTCGCCTGCTGTTCAGCACACAGCTGGCCGATCCCGTGATCGTGCGCAAGCGCGCCGAATCCAGCGCAATGTTCGCGATGCTGTCCGGCCAGCACGCTGGAGACGCGCTGCGCGTTCCCGCAAACGACCGCATCAAGGCCGCGGCGCACTTCGTGGTCGGTGGCGTCGGGCAAACCATCAGCGCCTGGCTCGCCGGCGACGTCCGACTCGAGCCGGACGAGCTCGTCGATCACCTGGCGGCACTGCTCGACGAGCTCGCCGAGCCCAACCTGTACCGACTCACGGAGCCGGCGGCGGAGCCGCGGGCGGAATCATGACGCGTGGTCTCACACCGGGCAGGCGGTGTGCCACCCAGTCGTGGCGGTGAGTGAGAAGTCGCTCACCGCCTTCGAAACGTGTTGCCGTAACTCGGCGTCCGAGTTGGGGCGGCCCGGCTCGTAGGCAAGGAACGAGACGAAGACCCGTCCGTGCACCCTGCCCGACAGCAACGCCAACACTCCGTTGGTGCGGTGCATGGTCGCGGCGGTCACGCCCGGGTACAGCGACTTCATGGCGAAGTAGTCGGCGTCCGTTCCGTCCGGCCGGTTGGCGGCCGGGTCGACCGCACCGAGATTGGACGACACGACAGCAGTTCCACCGCCGGTGGCCACGCTGATCAGTCGCCGGAAGACACGTTTCGGGATCAGGGGAACCAGCGGCAGCAATGCCCACCGTTCGTCGGGCACATCCTGATGACGCGCTAGCGCTTGCTTGATCCCCGCGCGGATCTCACTCAGGTCCGTCGTTGCGGGCGCGGGGTCGACCGTGATGTCGACGTTGCTGACCGCGTTGGCGCGGGTATCGCCCGGGGCGCGCTCGTTGACCGGCAGCCCCACGGCGACCGTGCCGTCGGCGGCGACGCGCCCCACGCGAAGGGCGACGTGAGCCGCCAGGCCGACGAGCAGCGCGCTGCCGGTGCCCCCGAGGGCGTTCGCGCGGGCGTCCCATTCGCCGGCGTCGATGAAGACGGTTGTCGCCGGAAGAGCCACGGGTTCGTCGGGTCCGGTGAATGGCCGCTTCTCGGGTGGCGGGGCGGTATCGCCCCGGCCGCGCCGGGCCATTCGTGCCGCCGCCACGACGGCGCGGCCCATACCCGGTGCGTCGCGGACGGTTTGGCGTGCGTCTTCACGCAGCGCCGCCCGGCGGTGCCGCGACACCGCGGCCGGCCAGCCGATCGGGTCGTCACGGCCT
The DNA here is from genome assembly GCF_001665605.1 of Mycobacterium sp. 852014-50255_SCH5639931. Taxonomy (GTDB): domain Bacteria; phylum Actinomycetota; class Actinomycetes; order Mycobacteriales; family Mycobacteriaceae; genus Mycobacterium; species Mycobacterium paraffinicum. The sequence continues at coordinate 110,274 of NZ_LZSV01000021.1, read as the reverse complement.
GAAGCCGCATCCGCCAACGCCTCGCACAGCCCGAGGCCGTCGGTGAGGCAATGGGTGACCACCAAGCTCACCGCCGCGCCGCCATCGGTGAGCGGCAGCGCGGCTAGGTGCCATCCGGGGCCGTGCTCGGCATCGGGCCGCGCGTTCGCTTGCTCGCCGCACCAGGCGTCGATCTCATCGCGTGGCCGGGGCGTCGCGACGATCTCCAATTGCGACTCAGCGGTGGACGCCACCCAGCGATGCCGGCCGAACGGCAAGGGGGACCGCTCGATGCGGCGGCACAACCGCCCCCGCCCAAGATGGGCATGGAACTCTTGCAGACCGTCGATGTCGACGGCGCGATCGTAGACCCAAATACATTGCACCACACTGGTGGTGGCTGTGGCCCGCTCGCCGAGGAAGAGGACCTGGTCGGCCAGATCCAGCACGTTGCTCATTCCTAGGCCGCCTCGTCGTCGTCTTCCTCTGCCACAGGAGGGTCCGCCGCATCCGGGTTACCCCGGCCTGCCACAACATCGGGCTCGCGCGAGGCGCTGGCGGCGACGCGTGCGAATACGTCGATCAATGTCGCGATGTAGCGGTCCACCGATTCGCGCGCCACCGCGTTGTCCGGAAACGAGATCGTCACTGTGGTACTTGCCGCCTGCCGGTTGATCCACATATTGATGCCGCCGGCGGACAGGTTGTCGCCATAAGTACCGAAATTCGTCTCCGTCCAGAGCCCGGCGAGCGGTATCTTCCGAAAATCCAGGAATGACAACATCATCGGCAGCCGCGTTGGAGGCTTGATCTCAAGTCCGTCTGCTGTCGCCGCCAACTCCAAGACCCGCTCGATTGGCACATCGGCGAGTTCCTTGGCCGCGTCGAACGACTTCTGCGCCGCCCGGGCCGCCTCGGGGAACGTGGTCCCGGCGGTAGGCACCGCGACCGGAACCAGGCTGGCAAACCAACCCACCGTCATCGTGTCGATGCCCGCCGTCCGGGTGTCCCTGGCCGTGAACCCATGGTAAGTCGCACTGCCCGTCAATTCGTGCTCGGCCAATGCGGTGCAGGCCAGCACTCCCCCGATGAACCGGGCCCCGGCCGCACCGCACATGGCGTCAAAAGACTCCGTGCCGGCGGCGTCCAGCAGCTGCACGGTCAACAAGTCGCCTTTGCTGCTGACCCACGTATCACCCAGGGGCAGAGGGAAACTCGGCCAGTCGCCATCGGTGTCGTGGGCGAATGCGATCCATTGCTTGATCGCGGGAGACGCCATGGTCAAGCTCGCCGTCTTCGCACGCTGTCGCGCGGTGTAGTCCCGGTAACTGCCGACCTCGGGCAGGGCCGCGGAGTGGTGCCCCTGCGCCAGCTCCTGATACGCCAGGTGGATGTCGACGAAGATCACCCCGGCCGACAGGCCATCGATGTGGAGATGGTCGACGCTCGCGTAGAACGTGAAATAGTCTGCGTGCTGGATGATCCCGAATGTGAAACATCCCCATTCGAGTGTTCCCGGGGTCGTCGTCAGGACGTGTGTACGCACTTGGTCGGCGGCCATTCGTCCGAATTGCACCGGAGCGAGCTCGACGGCATCGGGGTTGTCGATCACGCGACGCACGATGACGCCGTTCTCGAATTCGAACCAACTGTGGTAAGTATCGTGGCGGCGGACATGCGTGTTGATCGCCGCCGTCATCGCCGGAATGTCACACGCGCCGGGAATGTCCCACGCCACGATCATCAGCCGGGGCAGCTCCCTGCTCAGGGTCCTACCATGGTGGGCGGCCCAAAGATGCTGGGCCTGCTGGTAACTCGGCGGACAGTCACTTCGTTGCGCGGTTCGAGCCGCTTCACGTCCAGAGGGTGCGGCCATCCACACGGTCACCGGGCCATGTGGCGGTTGCCATTCGTTGATGTTGCCGAGCGAGACCATTTTCTTAAGTCCTCGTTCTTCCGATGCCGAAGTAGCTTGCACGGCCAGGGAGGCAGAAAGAGTTCTCGCGCATGGCTTTTCGCGCAGCACGAAATTCCCGTTGGGCTGAAGTCTTGCGACGGGCTTCCCGATATCGGAACCCCCACTTGCGGCGTCCCTATGCACCCCCTGTGTCGCCGCTGTGGACGGTATCGCACGAATGGGATGCAGGCAACAATTGCATGACCGTGTGATCGATCGCACTTTCGCGCGTCCTCACTCACGATGCCGCAGCCGTGTTTGCCGGAGCGGTCGTCCGCGCGACGCACAAAATATTAGGAGACGGATGCGCATTTGAGCCGTTTGCCGAACGGGCATGCGGGCCGTCGAAACTCGGGATGAGCTTTACGACCGGTTGGTGCCATTTCCGGTCGACGAACTGGCGGACGGCTGCCGACACGGGCGTGTCACACCGGGCAGGCGGTGCACCAGCCCATGGTGGCGGTGAGCGAGAAGTCGCTCCGCGCGGCCGAGACGTGTTGCTTTAAATCGGCTTTCGAATTCGGGCGGCCCAGCTCGTAGGCAAGGAACGAGATGAAGACCCGGCCGTGCGCCCTGCCCGACAACAACGCCAGCGCCCCGTTGGTGCGGTACATGGTCGCGGTGGTCACGCCCGGGTACACAGTCCTCATGGCGAAGCGATCGGCGTCGGCGCCGTCGGGGCGGTTGACGGCCGGGTCCACCGATCCGAGGTTGGACGACACGACGGTGATCGCGCTGCCGGTGACCACGCCAATCAGTCGCCGCATGACGCGTTTGGGAATCAGGGGGACCAGCGGAAGCAACGCCCAGCGTCCGTCGGGCTCATTCTGGTGGCGGGACAGCGCCTCCTTGATCCTCGCCCGGATTTCACGCAGGTCCCCGGTCGCGGGCACCGGGTCGACCGTGATATCCACGTTGACGACCGCGTTGGCGCGGGTGTCGCCGGGGGCGCGCTCGTTGACCAGCATCCCCACGTTGACCGTCCCGTCCGCGGCGACCCGTCCCACTCGCTGGGCGAGGTGGGCCGCCAATCCGGCAAGCAGCGCGTTGCTCGTTCCGCCGAGGGTGGTTGCGCGCGCGTCCCACTCGGCGGCGTCGATGAAGACGGTTGCCATGGGCAGCGTGATGCGTTCGTCCGGTCCGGCGGGCGGAACGGGGCGCTTGGTGGCCGGCGACGGGGCGACTGCACGGCCGGCCCGGGCCATGCGTGCGCCCGCGACGAGGGCCCGGCCCACATTCGGTGTGTCCCGCGCGGTTTGGCGCGCGTCCTCGCGCAACGCCCGCCACCGCCGCCGTGACGCCGCCGCGGGCCAGGCTATGGCGTCTTCGCGGCGGCATGCTGCGTCGGCCAACGCCTCGCACAGCCCGACGCCATCGGTGAGGCAATGGGTGACCACCAGGCTCACCGCCGCGCCACCATCGGTCAACGGCAGCACGGCAAGGTCCGGTAATCTTCTTTACCTTCGCCGGGCCGAAGCACAGGTCCGACGCTTCAGACTGGCGCGCCGAGCCCAAATCACTGCCACCTCAGGGAAACAACGGCAGCTGCCACAGCCGCATCCCGGGGTCCAGCAGCCACAACCGCATCATCGTGAGCCGTATCAGCCGTTGCGCACTGAAGATCAGGAACACTGCCAGCGGCACCTCGACCAGCAGCGCGGTGATCACCGACAGCCAGACATCCTTGGGGCCGGCCGTCATCAGGTCGAACCAGGCGTCGCAAATCAGCAACACGCCGGTGGTGAACGCGGCCGGCACCAGCAGCTGGCGGCGCAGATACCCGAGCACCGCTGTCGCCAGCATGAATCCGACCAGGAGAATGTCGAAGCCCACCCACGTCACGGGCCAGTTGTGGGCAACATAGTTCTCCGGCAACGTGACCGAGAGATACCCCAGCCAGGGAACCATTGCCATCGAGCCACCGACCATCAGACTCAACCGGATGCGCCGCACCCTGGCCAGCAGCGCCGGGTCGATCAATTCGCCCACGGGCTGCTCGAGCCGGGAAATGAGCTGCCGTCGCTCCCCGGGGGTCAGCGCCGCGATCTGAGCGTCGGACAGAATGCCGTCGGTCACGGCAGGCCGGCAACCACCGGAGGTCGACGGTCCGCCGCGGTCTTGGGCACGGCCTGAGCATCGGTGGCATCAAATTCTTTGACCCAGCATGCGAATTCGAGGGTGATGCCATCGGGGTCCTGGAAGTAGAACGACCGCACGTACACCCCCGGATGCACCGTCGCGGACACTTGCGTCGGGCTCTCGTCATGGTTGAGCACCGGGCCGACGCGCACCCCTTTGTCCTTGAGCCGCTGGCGGTAGGCGTCGAACTTTTCGGCCGGCACGTGGAATGCGAGATGGTTCATGGTGCTGACCGCGCTGGTGATGTCGCCGATACCGGGGATGGCGCCCGGCGACGAGATGCCCGGCACCCGGTCGGGGGCATCGGCGAACCAGAAGAATGCGACGCAGTCGCCGTTGCCGGCGTCGAAGAAGAAGTGCTGGCCCGCACCCCCGGGCAGGTCGAGCGACTTGATCAACGGCATGCCGAGGATGTTGGTGTAGAAGTCCACGGTCCGAGCCATATCCGAGCAGACCAGCGCGACGTGGTTGATCCCGCCGAGTTCGAATTCCGTGTTGGTGTTGTGCGGCTTGATCATCGCGCGGCTCCCCTCGGTCCCCGGCTTGAAGTCCTGGCCAAGTTGTAATTCTGAATCTAACATCGGCCTGAAGTTTCAACGAGACCTCCAATGCCAACAGGGCCGGTAAATGACTCCTAACACCGCCGCCGCCGGGGTTATCCGCGAGTTTGTCGGCCTGCCGTCGCCGACTGCCGGCCGCGCCGGCGCGGGTGGGCATCCTTGCCAGGGGCTGTACCACCGCGGGGTGGGACGCAAGCCCAAGGTGGCAATGATCGCCACGCACTACCAGATCGACTTTTCCGAGCACTACCTCGCCGACTACATGGCCACCCGCGGTGTCGGCTTTCTGGGCTGGAACACCAGGTTTCGCGGCTTCGAAAGCAGCTTTCTGCTCGACCACGCGCTGGTCGACATCGGCGTCGGGGTGCGCTGGCTGCGCGAGGTGCAGGGAGTGGAAACCGTTGTGCTGCTCGGCAACTCAGGCGGCGGCTCGTTGATGGCCGCATATCAGTCGCAGGCCGTGGAGCCGAATGTGACCCCGCTGGACGGGATGCGTCCGGCCGCGGGCCTGACCGAGTTGCCGGCCGCCGACGGCTACGTGGCCACCGCCGCCCATCCCGGGCGACCCGACGTGTTGACGGCCTGGATGGATGGTGCCGTCGTCGACGAGAACGACCCCGTCGCCACCGATGCCGACCTCGACCTGTTCAACGAGCGAAACGGGCCGCCGTATTCACCGGAGTTCCTCACCCGCTATCGCCGGGCGCAGACCGCGCGCAACCACGCCATCACCGACTGGGCGGAGCAGGAACTCAAACGCGTTCGCGCAGCGGGGTTTTCCGACCGCCCGTTCAGCGTCATGCGCACCTGGGCCGATCCCCGCATGGTCGACGCCAGCATCGAGCCGACCAGGCGTCAACCAAACATGTGTTATGCCGGCGTTCCGGCCAAGGCGAACCGGTCGGCGCATGGCATCGCCGCGGCCTGCACCCTGCGCAACTGGCTGGGCATGTGGAGCCTGCGGGTGGCGCAGACCAGGGCCGAACCGCATCTGGCCCGGATCAGCTGCCCCGCCCTGGTGATCAACGCCGAGGCCGATACCGGCGTCTTTCCGTCCGACGCCCAACGGATTTTCGTCGCGCTCGCCGGCCCCGACAAGACGCCGTCGTCGATCGACACCGACCACTACTTCACCACCCCGGGCGCTCGCGGGGAGCAGGCCGACATCATCGCGAAGTGGATCGCCAAGCGGTTTCACTGAAGAGCTCGGCGCGGACACCAAGGTGCGCTGGCACGCCGGTGACCCCTGTGGTCAACCAACCGACCGGTTGTTAGTTTGGAGGGTGCCTGGCCAAGGCGGGAACCCCTAAAGCATGGGAAGGCGACCAATGCCGATCGCTATCACTGCTGAGCATCAAGACCTGGCCGATTCGGTGCGGTCGTTGGTGGCGCGCATCGCGCCGTCCGAGACGTTGCACGCGGCAATGGAGACACCGATCGACAATCCCCCGCCCTACTGGCGGGCCGCGGCCGAACAAGGCCTGCAGGGTCTGCATCTGGCCGAATCCGTGGGCGGGCAGGGTTTCGGCATCCTCGAGTTGGCCGTCGTGCTGGCCGAGTTCGGCTACGGCGCGGTGCCCGGCCCCTTCGTGCCGTCGGCGATCGCCAGCGCACTGATTTCCGCCAACGACCCGCACGCGAAGGTGCTCTCCGAGCTGGCGTCCGGCGCCGCCATCGCCGCCTACGCGATGGACTGTTGCGGGTTGACCGCCACCCGCCAGGGCCCGAATGACGACGTGCTCGTGCTCCGCGGCGAGGTCCGCGCGGTTCCGGCGGCGGCGCAGGCCTCCGTGCTGGTGCTCCCGGTCGCGATCGACAGCGGCGAGGAATGGGTGGTGCTGCGCGCGGAGGAGCTCGAGATCGAGCCCGTGAAAAGCCTTGACCCGCTACGGCCCGTCGCCCATGTCCGGGCCAATGCCGTCGAGGTCGGCGCCGACGCCGCGTTGTGCAACCTGAGCATGGCGACAGCGCACGCGCTGATGACGACGCTGCTGTCCGCGGAGGCGATCGGGGTGGCGCGCTGGGCGACCGACACCGCGTCCCAGTACGCCAAGATCCGTGAGCAGTTCGGCAGGCCGATCGGCCAGTTCCAGGCCATCAAGCACAAGTGCGCGGAGATGATCGCCGACACCGAGCGGGCAACCGCGGCGGTGTGGGACGCCGCCCGCGCTATCGACGAGGCGCGCGAAAACGATTGGGATATCACGGGTTCCAAGGTCGAGTTCGCCGCCGCCGTCGCGGCGACGCTCGCGCCGGCTGCCGCTCAACGGTGCGCTCAGGACTGCATCCAGGTGCACGGCGGGATCGGCTTCACCTGGGAGCACGACACGAACGTGTACTACCGCCGGGCGCTGCTGCTGGCCGCCTCGTTCGGCCGCAATTCGGAGTACCCGCAGAAAGTGGTGCACACCGCGACCAGCACCGGGGTGCGGGCGGTCGACATCGACCTCGACCCCGACACCGAGAAGCTGCGGGACGAGATCCGGGCCGAGGTCGCCGCGCTCAAGGCGATGGATCGCGCCGAGCGCAAGGTCGCGATCGCCGAGGGCGGCTGGACGCTACCGCACCTGCCGAAACCGTGGGGTCGCGCCGCCAGCCCGGTCGAGCAGATCATCATCGCCCAGGAGTTCACCGCCGGCCGGGTCAAGCGCCCACAGATGGGCATCGCGACGTGGATCATTCCGTCGATCGTCACCTTTGGGACCGAAGAGCAGAAACAGCGGTTTCTGCCGCCGACCTTCCGCGGGGACATGATCTGGTGTCAGCTGTTCTCCGAGCCGGGCGCCGGATCGGACCTGGCCGGGCTGAGCACCAAGGCCACCCGAACGGACGGCGGCTGGCGCATCACCGGCCAGAAGATCTGGACAACGGCGGCGCAGCTCTCCCAGTGGGGCGCGCTGTTGGCGAGAACCGACCCGAGCGCTCCAAAGCACAACGGGATCACCTACTTCCTGCTGGACATGCACAGCGAAGGCGTCGAGGTGAAGCCGTTGCGCGAGCTGACCGGGAACGCGATGTTCAACACCGTCTACATCGACGACGTGTTCGTGCCGGACGAATGCGTGCTGGGCGACGTGAACCGGGGGTGGGAGGTCAGCCGCAACACCCTTACCGCCGAACGGGTTTCCATCGGCAGCAGCGAGGCGAACTTCCTGGCCACTCTGGGCCAGTTCGTCGAGTTCGTTCGCGACGGGCAGTTCGACCCGGTCGCACAACACCGAGCGGGTCAGTTGATCGCCGAGGGCCACGCCGCCAAGGTGCTGAACCTGCGCTCCACCCTGTTGACTCTGGCCGGCGGGGATGCCATGCCGTCCGCGGCCATCTCCAAGCTGCTCTCGATGCGCACCGGTCAGGGGTACGCGGAGTTCGCGGTGTCCTCGTTCGGCACCGACGCCGCCATCGGCGACACCAGCGAGCTACCCGGCAAATGGGGCGAATACCTGTTGGCGAGCCGGGCCACGACCATCTACGGCGGCACCTCCGAGGTGCAGCTGAACATCATCGCCGAGCGGCTACTCGGTCTCCCCCGCGATCCCTAACTGCCACTTCCGATTTGGCCCGGAGAGAGGGCCATGCCGACCTGAGGGGTGGTCAGGCCGGCATGGTTCCCCCCCATCCCGTGGGCCGGTCAGCCTAGGAGTGATCGGCACGTCGAGGCTGATCGACTACCACGGGGAGGTGGTTCACCACCACCAGTTCCACCAGTGCCCAGGGGCCCAGAATCCGCGGTTGCCCGAACCCCAACCGGGGTGGCCTCCGCCGCCCCATCCGTGGCCGCCCCATCCATGACCGCCATGACCCCCGCCTGGACGGTCGGGAATGATGCCGGGTCCGCCGGGCGTACCGTGCGGACCGGTGGTGGTGAAGCTGGTGTCGGGACCTGATACCGGGGCCGCCTGTGCGGCGGGGCTTGCGCCGAACAGCAGCGCTCCCGCCACCGCCGAGGCACCCGCCGCGCCCACGGCGGCGGCGCGTAACGATCGTGCAGAAATCGTCATCGCAACCCTCCTTCCAGGTCCTGATGCCGACAAACAAAACGTTAGCCAGAACTTTCCCTGCAAACAACGTTGCTACACAAAAATGGCGCTGTGAATTATGTAACAAATGACTTAAGGGCATTTATGAGAGCTGATTTCGCCGGAATTAATGATCTCCATAAATCAGGATATGGGCAACTACTGAGTTACGCAGGCTTCGCATTTGTGCTGTTTAGAGGCGATCTACTGACATACTGGTTTGCACGCTTCCGCATCAGCGGATCCGCTGAATTACGGCAATAGGACCATGCCGTGCCCTGTCTTTTGATCGAATTTCCCGACGTCCACCGGCGCGTCGGAGAGCATCTTCGAAAATTTGCTGCGAGAAACCGCTGCTGCGGCGCTGACCGCGGACGCGGCCGGCCCGCGGCCCGGCGACGCGACTTACGCCGTCGTCGGTGGAACAATCAGTATTGTCAGACTCAATGCTGATTTACTGATTGGCCACTCACCGGAGGACGACCGCCGCAGTGAACTTCAACCCCAGCCACATCGGACCCGGCGCCGGAACGTTCCGGGGCCCCGGGCCGTCGGCCACACCGGCAGGAGACGCCGCGCCGACCGAGCGCCTCACCGGGCTCGGGCAGCAGGGCGCCCACCGGATCATCAGCCAGCCGGCGGTCAACCAGGCGAGCCGGGGTCAGCGGACACGCCGCACCGTCGACCTCCCCGCGGCCACCCACCGCGCCCTCGACATCTGGCAGCGCGAGGCCGCCGATCGCCTGGGCGTCGCCCGGGTGACCGGACAAGAGGTCCTCACCGCGCTCATCGACCAACTTCTGGTCGACCCCAAACTCGCGGCGCAGATCACCCGCGCCATCAAAGACCGGCGCTGACCCCGACGGGGACAGCGGCTAGTCGACCTCCATCTCACGCAACTCGCGCTTGAGGATCTTGCCCGTAGGGTTACGCGGCAACTCGTCCAGGAAGACCACCTCACGCGGCACCTTGTAGCGGGCCAGGTGGTCGCGAACGTAGTGCTTGATGGTGTCCTCGTCGACGTCGGAGCCATCCTTCTTCACGACGAAGGCGCGCAGCCGGTGGCCCCATTCCTTGTCCTCGACGCCGATGGCCGTCGCCTCCACCACCTCGGGGTGCCCGCTGATCAGGTCCTCGACCTCGGCCGGGAAAACGTTCTCTCCGCCGGAGACGATCATCTCGTCGTCCCGACCGCTGACGTAAAGCAAGCCGTGCTCGTCGAAATAGCCGACGTCACCGGATGACATGAGGCCGTCGATGATCTGCTTGTGGCCGCCGCCGGTGTAGCCCTCGAACGGGAACGCGTTACCGACGAAGATCCGGCCGACCTCGCCCTGTGGCTTTTCCTTGCCGTTGTCGTCGAGGATCTTGACCTTCACGCCCTTGACCACCGGGCCGACGGTCGCCGCGTTGCGCTCCAGGTCCTGCGGTCCGGCGATGGTGGCGAACGCGATCTCGGTCGAGCCGTACATGTTGTAGATGACCGGGCCGAGATCCTTGAGCGCGCGGCCGGCCAGCTCGGCGCCCAGCTGCGACCCCGAGATGAACACGATCTTCAGGCTGGACAGGTCGGGCTTGGAGTCCATCTTCTCGACCGCGTCGAGGATCCGCGACAGCATCACCGGCACCACCACCATGGCGGTCACCTTGTACTTCTCGACGTCTTCGAGCACGTGCGGCGGCTTGAACTTGCGGCGCAGCACCAGGGTGGAGCCCAGGAACATCGCGATGGTGCCGTGCAGAAAGCCCAGCGCGTGGAACATCGGGGCGGGCAGCGAGGTCACCTCGTTGGCCTTGAACGGGACGTGGGACAGGATGCCCCCGATGGGTGCCAGCGTCGGTGGGGTGCTGCGGTTCGCCCCCTTCGGCGTGCCGGTGGTGCCGCTGGTCAGGATGATGATCGACGAGTGCTTGCTCGCCTTCGGGGCGGGTGATTTGCTGCTGCGCTCGATCAGGTCGGCCAGCGTCTCGTCCTTGCTGCCCGACGGCCCGTCCGCGTCGGGGTTGGTGCCCAGCGCGCGCAGGAAGCCCAGTTCCGGCTCGGCCTTGCTGACGGCCTTGGTGTACTCGTCGTCGTAAATGATCAGCTTGGCGCCCTCGCGTTCCGCCACCTCCTTGATCTGCGGGCCGGAGAACTCGCTGTTGAGCAGGATGATGCGGGCGCCGACCCGGGCGGCGCCGAAGTAGGCGATGAGAAACCAGCGGGTGTTGCGCGCCAGGATCGCCACCCCGTCGCCGCCCTTGACGCCCATCTCGAGCAGCCCGTTGGCCACCGCGTGGGCGGCGTCGTCCAGCTCCTTGAAGGTGTACTCACCCTCTTCGTCGATGCACGCGGCGCGGTCGGGATGGCGTCGGGCATTGAGTGACGGCAGCATGCCGAACTCGCCCCACTTGTAGATGTCGTTGGCCATGGCGGCGTAGTTCTGCGGCGGCTCCAGCCGGAAGGCGCCCGCTTCGAAGATCTTGCGCACGTAGTGCAATTCAGCCGAGCCGCGTTCCAGGTACTGCTGAACCTTGGCAACAGCCTGCCCAGGCAGGCCAATCAGATTAGGCATGGATCCACCCTATGTGACGTCCGTCGCATTCCGAGAGGTAAGTACCCACCGACTTACGATGATGAACATGGGTCCGGTTTCGCTGGAGGTGGATGGGCGCCAGGTCTCCATCACCCATCCGGACAAGGTGGTGTTCGAAGCCCACGGCGGCACGGGGCCGCACACCAAACTCGACCTGGTCCATTACTACCTTTCCGTGGCCGAGGGGGCGCTGCGCGGCGCGGCCGGCCGGCCGATGATCCTCAAGCGCTTCGTCAAGGGCATTTCCGAGGAAGCGGTGTTCCAGAAGCGCGCGCCGAAGAACCGGCCCGACTGGGTCGACGTCGCCGAACTGCACTACGCACGCGGCACATCGGCCGCGGAGGCCGTCATCCATGACGCCGCCGGACTGGCGTGGGCGATCAACCTGGGCTGTGTCGACCTCAACCCACACCCGGTGCTGGCCGGCGACCTCGACCATCCCGACGAGCTGCGGGTCGACTTGGATCCGATGCCCGGGGTTGCCTGGCGGCGGATCGTCGACGTCGCGCTGGTGGCCCGCGAGGTGCTGGAGGACTACGGCTTGACCGCGTGGCCGAAGACCTCCGGGAGCCGCGGTTTTCACATCTACGCGCGGATCGCCCCGCGCTGGGAGTTCCGGCAGGTGCGGCTGGCCGCCCAGACCGTAGCCCGCGAGGTCGAGCGGCGCGTGCCCGACGCGGCGACCAGCCGGTGGTGGAAGGAAGAACGCGAGGGAGTGTTCGTCGACTTCAACCAGAACGCCAAGGACCGCACGGTCGCGTCGGCGTACTCGGTTCGGGCGACGCCGGACGCCCGGGTTTCGACGCCGCTGCTGTGGGACGAAGTCACCGAGCGCCTTCCCGAGGAGTTCACCATCGACACCGTGCCCGGCCGGTTCGCCGCGATGGGTGACCCGTGGGAGGGGATGGACGACGCGGTCGGTGAGCTCGACCGGCTGCTGGTGCTGGCCGAGGAGATGGGGCCCCCCGAGCGCGCGCCGAAGGGATCCGGCACGGCCGACGGCCGGCGCCGGTCGGTGATGCCGCTCATCGAGATCGCCCGCACCAAGACCAAGGACGAGGCGCTGGCCGCGCTGGACACCTGGCGCGGCCGCCACCCGGATGCATCTCACCTGCTGCAACCGGTCGACGTCCTGGTCGACGGCATGCGCGGGCCGAGTTCGATCTGGTACCGCATCCGGATCAACCTGCAGCATGTGCCGGTCGACCAGCGACCTCCGCAGGAGGAGCTGATCGCCGCCTACAGCCCCTGGGACGGTTACGGGGGCAAGCAGAAGCCGTCGAGCTGAGAGGCGGCGGCTACACGCCGGCCCGCGCTTGCGCGTTGTAGGCGTTGCCCTTGCGCAGGTAGCAGTACCAGGTGACCACCAGCAAGGCCAGGAAGAAGCCCACGTAGAACCGCAGTGCGGGTTCGATGCTGCCGAAGTGCGATTTCGACCAGGCGTACGCCAGCGGCACGACGAACCCGCCAAAGGCGCCGATCGACGAGATGACGCCCAGGGCGCCGGCAGCCTGGCGGCGCATGTGCGCCATGGTGTCGGGGTCGCCGCCGGCGAGCTGCCCCTTGATCACGAAGATCCTCGAGATCATCCGGTAGGTCGAGCCGTTGCCGATGCCGGTGGCGACGAACAAGAACATGAAACTGGCGAAGAACAGCGGCAGGTTCTTGGCGTTGACCGACCACAGCGCCGCCGCGGCGCCCGCGGCGAGCATGACGAAGCTGACCGCGGTGATCCGCGCGCCACCGATCCGGTCGGCCAGCCTGCCGCCCAGGGGCCGGATGACCGAGCCGATCGCCGCACCGAGGAATGCCCAGGTCAAAGCGATGTCGCCGCGGCCGAACACCGTCTTGAGCAGGGTCGGAAAGGCCGCCGAGTAGCCGATGAACGATCCGAACGTGCCGATGTAGAGCAGCGACATGACCCAGGTGTCGGGATGCCGCAGCGACTGCCATACCGGCCGCACGTCGGCCTTCGCCTCGGACAGGTTGTTCATGAATCCGAACGCGCACACCGCGGCCACCACGGCCAGCGGCACGTAGAACAGGCCGGCGCGCGCCAGCGCCACCCCGCCGCCGGCGACGACGATGGGCGGGATGATCTTCTGCACCACCGCGACGCCGACGTTGCCGCCGGCCGCGTTGAGGCCCAGCGCCCAGCCCTTGTCCTTCTCTGGGTAGAAGAACGAGATGTTGGCCATCGACGAGGCGAAGTTGCCGCCACCGAAGCCGGCGGTCGCGGCGACCGCCACCAGGACGGTGAACGAGAGGCCGGGATGGCTGACCGCCCAGGCCAGCAGCACGCACGGGATCAGCAACAACGCCGCCGAGATGGTCGTCCAGTTGCGGCCGCCGAAGAGGGGGACCGCGAAGGTGTAGGGCAGGCGCAGGAAGGCGCCGACCCCGCTTGGGACGGCGACCAGGCACAGCGCCTGGCTGGCGGTCAGCGCCCAGCCGGACGCGGACGGATGCCCGTGGGGACCGGCGGTCATCTGGACCACCACGATGCTCCACAACATCCACACGCTGAAGCCGACGTGCTCGGCGAAGATCGAGAAGATCAGGTTGCGGCGGGCGATCGGCTTGCCGGTGGTCTCCCAGAACGCGGGGTCTTCGGGCCGCCAGTCGTCGATCCAGTGCCCGCCCCGGTGAGAAGGGCGCCCAGGCGCGGGCGCAAGGACCGGAGCGATCGGCTCTGAAGAGGTCGTCGTAGTCACACCCCGACGCTAGGAAAGGACTGTTACCGGGCCGCGTGGCCACAGTTACGCCGGAGATACGTGGATCTCGCAGTGGCCTTCGAGCCACTGTCAGAACTTTTCGCACCCAGAATGCGGGAGAATCGCCCCATGCCGGCGACTGACCAGCCCCTGGGGCTGCGGGAACGCAAGAAGATCAAGACCCGCCATGCCCTCCGCCGCGAGGCGTTCCGGCTGTTCGACGCCAACGGCTACGGCGCCACCACCGTCGAACAGATCGCCGACGCCGCCGAGGTTTCCCCCAGCACCTTCTTCCGCTATTTCCCGTCCAAGGAGTCGCTGCTGCTGGCCGACGACCTCGATCCGCTGATACTGGCCGCGTTCGACGCCCAGCCGCCCGAGCTGTCGCCGAGCCAAGCCATCCGCCGCGCCTACGCCACGACGATGGCCGGCCTGTCACCCGAGCAATTGGAGTTCGAGAACACCCGGCAGCGGCTGATCTTCTCGATACCCGAGCTCAAGGCCGCCCTCTACGACGAGTACTACCGCACCGTAAACGTCATGGCGGAGGCCATCGGTCGCCGGATCGGCCGTGGCGCAACCGATTTCGAAGTCCGCGTGTACGTCGGCGCGATGGTCGGGGCCATGATGGCGGCGTTCGACAGCGCGCCGAAAACGGCCGACACCATCTATCGGGCGCTGGACTTCCTGGACGCCGGCATGCCGCTGGACTGAGCGCGCAACCGCGCGGCGATGCCCTGGCGGGCAGGGAACGCGATAATCTCACGCGATGCGACAGGGTTGGAATCGACGGGGATTCTTGCAGCTCGCAGGGGCTGCGACGGTCGCTGCGGTCGCCGGGGCTCCGGCGGCGTGCTCGTCGGGCAAACCGTCGTCGGACACCTCCGGCGGCAAATCCGTGACCATCAACCACCTGTTCGGTCAGACCGTCATCAAGGAACCACCCAAACGCGTGGTCAGTGCCGGCTACACCGAGCAGGACGACCTGCTCGCGGTCGGCGTGGTGCCGATCGCGGTGACCTACTGGTTCGGTGATCAGCCGTTCGCGGTGTGGCCGTGGGCCCAGCCCAGGCTCGGCGGGGCGCAGCCGGTGGTGCTGAACCTCGACAACGGGATCCCGGTCGACCAGATCGCGGGCCTCAAACCGGATTTGATCGTGGCCACCAACGCGGGCGTGGACGCCGATACGTATCAGAAGCTCTCCGCGATCGCCCCTACCGTGCCGCAGTCGGACGGCGATGCCTTCTTCGAGCCGTGGAAGGAGCAGGCCACCGCCATCGGACAGGCGGTGTTCCAGGCCGACCAGATGAAGTCGCTGATCGACGCCGTCGACCAGAAATTCACCGCCGTCGCCAAGGAGCACCCGGCCTGGACGGGCAAGAAGGCGTTGCTGATGCAGGGCACGCTCTGGCAGGGAACCATCGTCGCGACCATGGCCGGCTGGCGCACCGACTTCCTGAACCAGATGGGGTTGGTGATCGCCGACAGCATCAAGCCTTTCGGCACCGATCACCGCGCCGTCATCCCCCGCGATCACATCAGGGCGGTGCTCGATTCCGCCGATGTGGTCATCTGGACAACCGAGAACCCCGACGACCAAAAGGCATTGCTCGCCGACCCCGATGTAGCGGCCTCCCTGGCCACCGCGCAGAACCGGCACATCTTCACCACCAAGGAGCAGGCCGGCGCGATCGCCTTTTCCTCGCCGCTGAGCTACCCGTTGGTCGCCGATCAACTCCCCCCGCAAATCGGCAAAATCCTCGGTTAGACCCCGGCCGCACCAGCGGGGTTTGAGCGTTTGCTAAGGCAGCTCTGGCAGTGTTCGAAAATCCGTCGCTCGCCCCTCGCCCAGTCGGTGATGGGGAGGTTACCGTCGAGTAATGAGCGTGACGGACCTTACCGACAACGTGTCCAAGGACCTGCCGACGGAACTGGTCGGCAACACGGTTCTGGATTTCGGCGACAACGCGCTTCTGCTGCAATGCGGCAGCACCGCCGAGGTATTGGCGTGGGCGGCACAGCTGCGCGCCGCGGCGTTGCCGGGCGTGGTCGACATCGTCCCGGCCGCCCGCACGGTTCTGGTGAAGCTGGACGGCCCCCGCTGCCAAGGGGTGATCCGTCAGCGACTCCGCAAGATGCGGGTCACCGCCGAGGAGCTCGCCGCGCCGGAACGCCGTGCCGATTTGGTCATCGACGTCGTATACGACGGCCCGGACCTGGCGGAGGTCGCCGGCCATACAGGGCTGACCATCGCGCAGGTGATCGACGCGCACACCGGTTCGCTGTGGCGGGTCGGATTCAGCGGGTTCGCCCCGGGTTTCGCGTACCTGGTCGACGGCGACGCGCGCCTTCGGGTGCCGCGCCGTACCGAGCCACGCACCTCGGTGCCCGCCGGCTCGGTCGGCCTGGCCGGTGAATTCAGCGCGATATACCCGCGCCAGTCGCCCGGCGGCTGGCAACTGATCGGCCGCACCGACGCGGTCCTGTGGGACCTCGAACGGCCCGGGCCGGCGTTGCTGACGCAGGGCATGTGGGTTCAGTTCCGGGCCGTCTGAGGTAAGGAGATCACCGTGAGCACCCTGGAGATTCTTCGCACCGGACCGCTCGCCGTCGTCCAGGACCTGGGCCGGCCGGGACTCGCCCATCTCGGCGTGAGCCGGTCCGGGGCCGCCGACCGTCGCGCACACCAGTTGGCCAACCGCCTGGTGGCCAACCCGGATGACCGCGCCACGGTCGAAGTGACGCTCGGCGGTTTCGCCGCCAGGGTCCGGGGCGGCGACATCGACATCGCCGTGACGGGGGCCGACACCAACCCGACCGTCAACGGAATTGAGTTCGGCACCAACAGCATTCAGCACGTTCGCGACGGCCAAACGATCGCCCTGGGCACGCCGACTGCCGGGCTGCGCACGTACCTCGGGGTGCGGGGCGGTATCGCCGTGGAGCCCGTGCTCGGCTCGCGCAGCTACGACGTGATGTCGGCCATCGGCCCGTCGCCGCTGCGAGCGGGAGATCAGCTCCCGGTCGGTGAGCACACACTTGACTACCCCGAACTCGATCAGGCCCCGGTGGCGGCGATCACCGCCAACGTGGTCGAGTTGGCGGTGGTGCCCGGGCCGCGCGACGATTGGTTCCTCGACCCCGATGCCCTGGTGCACAACGATTGGGTGGCATCCGATCGCAGCGATCGCGTGGGAATGCGATTGGTCGGCCGCCCTCTGCAGCATTGCTACCCGGACCGCCAGCTGCCCAGCGAGGGCACCACCCGCGGCGCGATTCAGGTGCCGCCCAACGGTTTACCGGTGATCCTCGGGCCCGACCACCCGGTGACCGGCGGCTACCCGGTGGTGGGTGTCGTGGTCGACGAGGACATCGACAAAATCGCCCAGGTGCGCCCCGGACAGTCGGTGCGCCTGCACTGGTCACGCCCGAGGATTCTGGTGGGTGCCCAACCACAGTCCGGCGTCGCGATCTTGCCGTTTTCCTAGCCGGAATGTATTCCAGCTCACATAAAATCGCCCGGCCGGGCCGAATCACTTGAAATGGGCGGCTATTTCGGCGTTCGCCGCCTACAGGGATTTACCAGATAACTGGTAATCAACTTACAGGCGATTTGGGCCGAATTGAGTTGACCCGACTCCGTCTCGAATGTGAGCATCGAAATGCACGGCGGGGCATCCCTCTTCATTCGGGGCGCCCACTTTTCTTTCCGTTGTGCGGCAGACTGGGTCCTGACGAGAGGGAGTCTTATGCACGCCTCCTTACGCAGTGGCATGCTCCCGCCATCCCAAGGCGCACAATCGGATTCACCGACAGCCGACCGGAAATGAGCACCGCCCCGTGCCGTTCCCCGAAAACATCGCAGTCGACGAAAGGTGACAACCGGATGGCCCGCAATCACCACATCGCGGACTGGAATCCAGAAGACACGGCGGCCTGGGAGGCCGGCAACAAGAAGATCGCGCGCCGCAATCTGTTGTGCACCATCGCGGGCGACCACGTCGCCTTCTCGATCTGGACGCTGTGGCCCGTCATGGCGCTGTTCATGCCTTCGCACATCTACGGCTTCTCCGCCGGCGACAAGCTGCTGCTGGGCGCCGTCGCCACTCTGGTCGGCGGGCTGGCCCGGATTCCCTACACCCTGGGCATCGCGACCTTCGGTGGTCGCAACTGGACCGCCTTCTCGGCGTTCGTGCTGCTGATCCCGACGGCCGGCACCATCGTGTTGCTCGCCAACCCCGGATTGCCGCTGTGGCCCTTCGTGGTGTGCGCCGCGCTGACCGGGCTGGGCGGTGGCAACTACGCGGCTTCGCTGGCCAACGTGAACGCCTTTTACCCGCAGCGGCTCAAGGGCTCGGCGCTGGCCGTCAACGCCGGCGTCGGCAACCTCGGGGTGGCGGTGATCCAGCTGGTCGGGTTGCTGGTGCTCGCCACGGCCGGACACGAGGCGCCGTACTGGGTGTGCGCGGTGTACCTGGTGGTGCTGGCGATCGTGGGCATCGCGGCCGTGCTGTTCATGGACAACGTCGGCCACGGCACGCAGCTGAACACGATGCGCTCGATCCTGGTCGAGCGCGACACCTACGTGATCTCCCTGCTCTACATCTGCACGTTCGGCTCCTGGATCGGGTTCTCGTTCGCCTTCGGTCAGGTGATGCAGGTCAACTTCCTGGCCAACGGCGAAAGCGCCAAGCACGCGGCGCTGCACGCCGCGCAGGTGGCCTTCATCGGACCGCTGCTCGGCTCGCTGGCGCGTATCTACGGTGGCCGGCTGGCCGACCGCAAGGGCGGCAGCCGCGTGACCCTCGGCGTGCTCGCCGGGATGACCCTGGGCGCCGGATTGCTTGTCGTCATAAGCACTTTCGACGATCACAATGCCGGGGCGCACTCGACCAGCATGATCGGCTACGTCGTCGGCTTCCTGGTGCTGTTCATTCTGTCCGGGATGGGCAACGGTTCGGTGTTCAAGCTGATCCCCTCGGTCTATGAGGCGCGCAGCCGCGCCCTGAAGACGGACGAGGACGAACGGCGCCACTGGGCGCGCGCCAAGTCCGGATCGCTGATCGGCGTCTGTTCCGCGGTCGGCGCACTCGGCGGCGTGGGCATCAACCTCGCGCTGCGCCAGTCCTACCTGGTCACCGGGACGGAGACGTCGGCATACGTGGCGTTCCTCGCCTCCTACGTCGTGGCAGCGATCATCACGTGGATGGTGTACGTGCGGCGGCCGGCGCTGCCCGCCGAGGCGGCGAACGGTGAGACGGCAGGCGCGCTGGCCCGCGTGTGAGGGTGGCCTCACTGTGGGCAATGCGTAAGCAATTGCCAGGTAACGCAACCGAAATCTGACAGGCATACACAGGTGATATGGCCCGGCCCGACTCCCCGCCGCTGACGGGTTACCGCATCGCGGTGACCTCCGCCCGGCGCTCGGAGGAGCTGTGCGCGCTGCTCAGCCGACAGGGCGCCGAGGTGTGCAGCGCACCCGCGATCAACATGATCGCGCTGCCCGACGACGACGAACTGCACCGTAACACCGAGGCGTTGATCGCCGAGCCACCCGACATCCTGGTCGCGCATACCGGCATCGGGTTCCGCGGCTGGCTGGCCGCGGCCGAGGGATGGGGGCTGGTCAACCCGCTCATCACCGCCCTGTCGTCGGCCCGGATCGTCTCGCGCGGGCCCAAGGCGACCGGCGCGCTGCGCGCCGCCGGTCTGCACGAGGAGTGGTCGCCGGACTCCGAGTCCTCGCAGGAGGTGCTGGAATACCTGCTCAACTCGGGAGTGGCCGGACTGCGGGTGGCGGTCCAGTTGCATGGCGCCGCCGACGCGTGGGATCCCTTCCCGGAATTCCTCGGGGGGTTGCGCCTGGGGGGCGCCGAGGTGGTGCCCGTCCGGGTGTACCGGTGGAAGCCAACGCCGTTGGGCGGCACGTTCGATCAGCTGGTGACCGGGATCGCGGGACGTCAGTTCGACGCGGTCACCTTTACGTCGGCGCCCGCGGCCGCGGCGGTGCTGGAGCGCAGCCGCGAGCTGGACGTCGAAGACCAGGTGCTGGGCGCCCTGCGCAGCGACGTGCACGCGATGTGCGTCGGCCCGGTGACCTCCAAGCCGTTGATCCGCAAGGGCGTCCCGACCTCATCCCCGGAACGAATGCGGTTGGGCGCCTTGGCCCGTCACGTCGCCGAAGAGCTACCGCTGCTAGGTTCGTGCACGGTGACCGCCGCCGGCCACACGGTCGATATCCGCGGCACCTGCGTGCTGGTGGACGGCTCGATCAAAGTGCTGTCGCCGTCCGGCATGGGGATACTGCGCGCGCTGGCGAAACGCCCCGGCGACGTCGTCGCCCGCGGAGACCTGCTACGCGCGCTGCCCGGCAACAGCAATGACCCGCACGCCGTCGACACGGCCGTGCTGCGGTTGCGAACAGCTTTGGGCGACAAGAACATCATCGCGACGGTGGTCAAGCGTGGGTACCGGCTCGCGACCGAGCAGCGGGCGGGCTCCCCATGGCGCTGATCATGGTCGCGCACGGCACTCGCAGGCCGGAGGGTGTGGCGATGGTCGAAGAGCTTGCCGCGCAAGCCAGTTCGTTGACGGGCCGGCCGGTGGAGGTCGCGTTCGTCGACGTGCTGGGCCCCACCCCCAGCGAGGTGCTGTCGCGGGCGAGGGCCACCGGCCGGCCCGCCATCGTGTTGCCGGCGTTCTTGTCGCGCGGGTATCACGTCCGTGCCGACCTGCCGGCCCACGTCGAGCTGAGCGGCCACCCGAACGCGATCGTCACGCCGGCGCTGGGCCCGAGTGGCCAGGTCGCCCGGATCGTCGGCGACCAGTTGGTGAAATGTGGTTGGCGCCCTGGCGATTCCGTGATTCTCGCGGCGGCGGGAACATCGGATGCCAGAGCCCGCGCCGACCTGCACACCACCGCGACGCTGGTGTCGGCGCTGACCGGGTCGCGCGTCAGCCTGGGCTTCGCGGCCACCGGAGATCCGCAACTGCCGGAAGCGGTGGACGAGGCCAGGCGCCATGCGCCCAACGCGCGGGTCGTGGTCGCCTCCTACCTGCTGGCCGACGGCCTGTTCCAGGAACGGCTGCACGGTTGCGGCGCCGACCTGGTCAGTCGGCCGCTGGGCACCCATCCCGGCCTGGCCCGCCTGATCGCCAATCGTTTCCGCCGGGCCATGCCGCCTGTCCTCGCCCCCACCACCCGGCACGCTTCGCGGCGACCGACCGCGCAGCGGCTGGTCCACGACCGGATCGTGCGGCCGAATTCGGTGGCTTGACAGCACTGGCCGGTTAGGCGCGCCGACGGCTCCGACGCTTGCTCTTTACTCCGATACGGACGATCCTGGCAGCATGCCCCGTCACGAAGAACCGTCGCGCGGGCTTCTGGACCCGGTCGCCAAGATGCTGCGGTTGCCGTTCGGCACACCGGAATTCATCGACCGGATCGTCACCGGTGGGGTCAACCAAGTCGGCCGTCAGACGCTACGCATGCTGATCACCACGTGGGACGCCGCCGGCGGTGGCCCCTTCGCCGCCAGCGCGATAGCTTCCACCGGGATGGCCAAGACCGCCGAAACCGTTCAAAGCATGTTCATCGGCCCGGTTTTCGGCCCACTGCTGAAGGTCCTGGGGGCCGACAAGGCCGCCACCCGGGCCTCGCTGTGCGCCTCGCAACTGGTCGGCCTGGGCATCATGCGCTACGGCATTCGGTCCGAGCCGCTGCATTCGATGTCGGTCGACGCGATCGTCGACGCCATCGGCCCGACGATGCAGCGCTATCTCGTCGGCGATATCACCCGCTAGGCGGCGATCCGACCGACCTGGACGAAGCCGTCAGCGGTGACACGCGCCGGGTACACCGGCACCGAGAAGTTCGGATCGTCCAGGCATTCACCGTCTTCCAGCGAGAACGCCTGCTTGAGGATCGGCGACTGAACCGCCACCCGGCCCCCGCGGTCGCCCACGATCCCGCGCGAGAGCACGGCCGCGCCGGAGAACGGGTCGACGTTACCCACCGCGTACACCGAGCCGTCGTCCAGCCGGAACAGCGCCGCCTGGGAACCGTCGTCGAGCAGCACGCCGACTCCGCGACCCGGGATGAGCCGGTCGTACTCGCAGGCCGTCGTCCACACCTGAATGTCGTTGAGAAGTGTCATGATTCCTCTCCAGCTCCCGTACGGATCTTCGGCATGCCAATGGACACCGGGATCTTGCGCCCGGCGTGCTCGGTGAACTCCACCGTCGAGTCGACGGCGTCCGGGGCGTTGACGAACGAGACGAACCGCGACATCTTGTCCGGGTCGTCGAGCACGCCCTTCCATTCACACTTGTAGTTCTCCACGTGCCGCTCCATTGCGGCCTCGAATTCGTCGGCCAGGCCCAGCGAGTCCTCGCAGACGACCTCGCGCACGTGATCGAGCCCGCCCTCGAGCGAATCCACCCAGGGGGCGGTGCGCTGCAGCCGGTCGGCGGTCCGGATGTAGTACATGACGAACCGGTCGACGTAGCGGACCAGCGTCTCGGTGTCCAGGTCGCTGGCCAACAGCTGGGCGTGCTTGGGCGTCATACCGCCGTTGCCGCCGACGTAGAGATTCCAGCCCTTTTCGGTGGCGATGACGCCGACGTCCTTGGAGCGCGCTTCGGCGCACTCCCGCGCGCAACCCGAGACACCCATCTTGATCTTGTGTGGCGCCCGCAGGCCCCGGTACCGCAGCTCCAGGTCGATCGCCAGCTGCACCGAATCCTGCTGGCCGTACCGGCACCAGTCGGTGCCGACGCAGCTCTTCACGGTGCGCAGCGCCTTACCGTAGGCGTGGCCGGATTCCATGCCGCCGTCGACCAGCCGTCGCCAGATCTCCGGCAACTGGTCCACCCGGGCGCCGAACATGTCGATCCGCTGGCCGCCGGTGATCTTGGTGTAGAGGCCGAAGTCCTGCGCGATCTGCCCGATCAGGATCAGGTGCTCGGGCTTGATGTCACCGCCCGGCACCCGCGGCACCACCGAGTAGCTGCCGTTCTTCTGGATGTTGGCCAGGAAGTGGTCGTTGGAATCCTGCAGCGAGGCTTGTTCGCCTTCGAGGATGTGGTCCGAGCCGGTGGAGGCCAGGATGGATGCGACCACGGGTTTGCAGATGTCGCAACCCTTTCCGCGGCCGAAGCGCTGCAGCAGCCCGGAGAAGGTCCGGATCTCTGTGGCCGAGATGATCTCGAAGAGCTCCGCCCGCGACTGGCTGAAGTGCTCGCACAGCGCCTTGGACTGTTCGACGCCCTCGGCTTCCAGCAGCTGCTTGAGCAGGGGCACGCACGAGCCGCACGACGTACCGGCCGCGGTGCACGACTTGAGGGAGGGCACGTCGGCGCAGCCGTCGGCGATGGCGCACTTCAAATCGCCCTTGGTGACGTTGTTGCACGAGCAGATCTGTGCGGAATCCGGCAGCGCGCCGACTCCCAGCGCCGGAGCCTCGCCGGAAGCCGGCGCGATCAGCGCGAGCGGGTCGCCCGGCAGCTCGCTGCCGACCATGGGCCGCAGCACCCCGTACGACGAGGCATCGCCCACCAGGACTCCGCCAAGCAGGGTCTTCGCGTCGTCGGACAGCACCAGCTTGGCGTAGGTCTTCTTGACCGCGTCGTTGATGGCGACTTCGAGGCAGTTCTCGGTCACGCCCATCGCATCACCGAAGCTGGCCACGTCGACACCGAGCAGCTTGAGCTTGGTCGACAGGTCCGCTTCGCCGAACTCCGCGGCCCCGTTCAGCAGGCGGTCGGCCACCACCTCGGCGGAGGTGTATCCCGGTCCGACCAGGCCGTAGCACCGGCCCTGGATCGCGGCGACCTCGCCGACCGCATAGATGTCCGGATCGCTTGTGCGGCATGCCAAGTCGGTGAGCACGCCGCCGCGTTCGGCGAGTTCGAGACCCGCGGCCCTGGCCAGCTCGTCGCGCGGCCGGACGCCGGCCGCGAAGATGACGAGCCCGGCGTCGATGACCTCGCCATCGGTCAGGCGCACCCGCACCGACGACACACCGTCCGAATGATCGATCGCTTCGATCGACTCAGTACCCGTACCCACGTGCACCGCGATGCCCAGGTCGCCGACCATCTTGGCCAGCAGGGCGCCGCCGCCCTCGTCGATCTGCTGGGCCATCAGGCGCGGCATCATCTCGACGACGTGCGTCTGTAACCCGAACTGGCGCAACGCATTGGCGGCTTCCAGACCCAACAGGCCGCCGCCGATCACCACGCCCGCCGGGGTGCGACCGGCTTCCACCGTGCGCTGGGCGTCTGCCCGGATGGCGTCGAGGTCATCGAGCGTGCGATACACGTGGCACGCCGCCAGGTCGTGGCCGGGCACCGGCGGAACGAACGCGTAGGACCCGGTGGCCAGCACCAGCGTGTCGTAGCCGTGCCGTTGCCCGTCGGCCGTGACCACCGACTTCGCTTCCCGGTCGATCTCGGTGACGCGAGCGTTCAGCACCAATCGAACCTGTTCGTCACCCGCGTAGTCGTTGCCCGGCAGTGCCAGCAGCTTGCGATCCCAGGTCTCGGTGTACGAGGTGAGGCCAACGCGGTCGTAAGCCGCGTCGGCCTCCTCCGCCAAAACCGTGATGCGCCAAAGCCCCTCGGCGTCACGCGCCCGGAGCGCCTCGACGAGCCGGTGCCCCACCATGCCGTGCCCGACTACGACGATGTGACCGCCCGCACACTGAGCGCGCGAAATCCCGTCTGCAGCCATGGCTTTGAGATTAACGGCCGGAAATTACCGCGATTTCGCCCAATGTGACGGTCCTATGACGAGGATCTCACAACTCACAGGGAGCCCTGTGAATATTCGTTCGCCCAAGGCGAACGCCTAGGTGGAACTTAAGCGTGGTCGACTCATGTTTTTCCTTGTAGCCGGCCGGAAGGGCGCCGGACACAGCAAATCCACAACAAAGCTCAAGGAAGTTTAAGGAGATCCCCATGAGTAACCTCGCACTGTGGTCGCGACCGGCCTGGGACACCGACCGGTGGTTGCGTGACTTCTTCGGCCCCGCCGCCGCGTCAGACTGGTACAAGCCGGTGACCAGCGGTTTCAACCCCGCCGCCGAGATCGTCAAGGACGGCGACGACGCGATCGTACGCATCGAGCTTCCCGGCGTTGAAGTCGAGAAGGACGTCAACGTAGAGGTCGACCGCGGCCGACTCGTGATCCACGGCGAACGCCGCGACGAGCACGCGGAAGAGAAAGAGGGGCGCACCCTGCGCGAGGTGCGCTACGGATCCTTCCGCAGGTCGTTCCAGCTGCCGGCCCACGTCACCGGCGACGCCATCACGGCCTCGTACGACGCCGGCGTGCTGACCGTGCGGGTAACCGGCGCCTATGCAGGCAGCCAGGCGCGGCGCATCGAGATCACCAAGTAAGAGGTGAGCAACGATCCGGCGGGGTCACCGGCCCCGCCGGATCGCTCTGTCGCGCACCCGTTTCCGTCCTAGATCAGCCCCAGCGCGCCAGCAGTTCCCTGGCCCGGGTCGCCAGCGCGGCCTGGAAGAAGGGGCCGAAGCTGATGCGTGCGACACCCAGCGGTCCGAAGGACGCCGGGTCGTCCTGATCGGGCAGCGCGATCGCGTTGACCGGCAACGGCAGCTCTGCGGCCAAGCGGCGCAACGTCTCCGGGTCGTGCCGACCCACCGGGTACAGCACGTCGGCGCCCGCGTCCGCAGCCTCGGTCAGCCGCGCCACCGCCCGCTCGACGCGGTCCGCATCGTCCCCGTCCTTGCGCAGGAACAGATCGGTGCGGGCGTTGATCACGACGTGCACCCCGGCCGCATCGGCGGCCGCCCGCAGCGCGCCCACCAATTCGGCGTGCTCACCGGCGGACCTCAGCCGCTTGCCCTCGGAGTGCACGGTGTCTTCGATGTTCAGCCCGACGGCCCCGACGCTCAGCAGGCCCTCGATCAGGCGCTTCGCACCCAACCCGTAACCGGATTCGACGTCCACCGAGACCGGGATGTCGACCGCGGCCGTGATCTGGGCGACCCGGGCCAGCACGTCGTCGAACGACATGCCCTCCCCGTCGGGTTTGCCGACTGAATCCGCCAGCGGATGGCTGCCCACGGTGAGCGCGGCGAACCCGGCGTGGGTGGCGAGCCGGGCCGACCAGGCGTCCCACACGGTCGGCAGCACCACCGGGTCACCCGGTCGGTGCAGGTCGAGCAGCGCGGTGGCGCGGTCGGCGGCGGTCTGACCTGGCATGGGCGTGTTTGCTCCGTGTCCGGGAAGGAAATGAGTCGCCTGACGTCAGGCTGTGCCGTGGATAGTATCGGGGGCGTACTGTGATCCGTAACACCGCCCGCGCAAGGAGATCCGTTGAGCACCACTACTGAACTCGCCGAACTGCACGACCTCATCGGCGGCCTGCGGCGGTGCGTGGGCTCCCTGAGGAGTCGCTACGGTGACAGCCCGGCGATGCGGCGCATCGTCATCGACGCCGACCGGATCCTGTCCGACGTCGAACTGCTCGACACCGACGTGTCCGAGTTGGACCTTTCGCGCGCCACCGTGCAGCAGTCAAGCGAGAAGATCGTCATTCCCGACACCCAGTACGACAGCGAATTCTGGCGCGATGTCGACGACGAGGGTGTCGGGGGTCACAGCAGGTCCTGACAACCCAAGCCCCCCGGAAATGAGGGGGTGCTCTCTGTGTACCCTTCGACCAACAGCCCGTTCGAAGAGGAACACTAGATGAGCGCACCCACGGCGAACCGTCCTGCGTCAGGTGTCTTTTCACCCACGCGCGCCCGCATCCCGCAACGGACCCTACGTACCGACCGGTGGTGGATGTCGCCGCTGCGGATCGACTTGGGCTTTGCCGCTTTCGTCATCTACGCGACTCTGCGGGCGTTCCAACGCGATTACTTCTTCGTCCCGCAGTATCACTACCTGACGCCGTTCTACTCCCCGTGCGTGAGCAAGGCCTGCGGGGCCGCCGGCGACTTCTGGCCGCAGATCCTGCCCGACGTCTGGTGGCTGCCGTACGCGGCGCTGACGCTCCCGTTCCTGCTGCTGTTCCGGTTGACCTGTTATTACTACCGCGGCGCCTACTACCGCACGGTGTGGCAGTCGCCCAGCGCCTGCGCGGTGGCCGAGCCCCGCGTGCACTACACCGGCGAGACCAGGTTCCCGCTCATCATCCAGAACAGCCACCGGTACTTCTTCTACATCGCCGGCATCATCTCGGTGATCAACACCTACGACGCGATCATCGCGTTCCACTCCGACTCCGGTCCGGGCGGCTTCGGCTTCGGACTGGGCAACCTGATCATGGTCGGCAACGTCGTCATGTTGTGGATCTACACGCTGTCCTGCCATTCGTGCCGGCACGTGACCGGCGGGCGGCTCAAGCACTTCTCCAAGCACCCTGTGCGGTACTGGATCTGGACCCAGGTCAGCAACATCAACACCCGGCACAAGATGTACGCCTGGATCACCCTGGGCACCCTGATGCTCACCGACTTCTACATCGCGCTGGTAGCCAGCGGCACTATCGGTGACCTGAGATTTGTTGGCTGAAACGCCATTTGAAGAATAATCAGAACTTAGCTAGCGAGGGTTTTCATGGTTGAGGTCGAGCGGCATGCCTACGACGTAGTCGTCATCGGCGCCGGCGGCGCGGGACTGCGAGCGGTCATCGAGGCGCGGGAACGCGGCCTCAAGGTCGCGGTGGTGTGTAAGTCCCTGTTCGGCAAGGCCCACACGGTCATGGCCGAGGGCGGCTGCGCGGCGTCGATGGGCAACACCAACCCGAAAGACAACTGGAAGACCCACTTCGGCGACACGATGCGGGGTGGGAAGTTCCTCAACAACTGGCGGATGGCCGAACTGCACGCCAAGGAGGCACCGGACCGCGTCTGGGAGCTGGAAACCTATGGCGCGCTGTTCGATCGCCTCAAGGACGGCAAGATCAGCCAGCGCAACTTCGGCGGGCACACCTACCCGCGGCTGGCGCACGTCGGCGACCGCACCGGTCTGGAACTGATCCGCACGATGCAGCAGAAGATCGTTTCGCTGCAGCAGGAGGATTACGCCGAACTCGGCGACTACGACGCGCGCATCAAGGTGTTCGCCGAGTGCACCATCACCGAGCTACTGAAGGACGGCGACGCGATCGCCGGGGCCTTCGGCTACTGGCGCGAGACGGGTCAGTTCGTCCTGTTCGAGGCGCCCGCGGTGGTGCTTGCCACCGGCGGAATCGGTAAGTCGTTCAAGGTCACCTCGAACTCCTGGGAGTACACCGGCGACGGGCACGCGCTGGCCCTGCGGGCGGGCGCGTCGCTGATCAACATGGAGTTCGTCCAGTTCCACCCGACCGGCATGGTGTGGCCGCCCAGCGTGAAGGGGATTCTCGTCACCGAGGGTGTCCGCGGTGACGGCGGTGTGCTGAAGAACTCCGACAACAAGCGGTTCATGTTCGACTACATCCCGCCGGTGTTCAAAGGCCAGTACGCCGAGACCGAACAAGAGGCCGACCAGTGGCTCAAGGACAACGACTCGGCCCGCCGCACCCCCGACCTGCTGCCCCGCGATGAGGTCGCGCGCGCGATCAACTCCGAGGTCAAGGCCGGCCGGGGCAGCCCACACGGCGGCGTGTTCCTCGACATCGCGTCCCGGTTGACGCCCGAGGAGATCAAGCGGCGGCTGCCGTCGATGTACCACCAGTTCAAGGAGCTGGCCGGCGTCGACATCACCAAAGAGCCAATGGAAGTCGGGCCCACCTGTCACTACGTGATGGGCGGTGTCGAGGTGGACGCCGACACCGGCGCGGCCACGGTTCCGGGCCTGTTCGCCGCGGGCGAGTGCTCGGGTGGCATGCACGGCTCCAACCGGCTCGGCGGCAACTCGCTGTCGGATCTGCTGGTCTTCGGCCGGCGGGCCGGCCTGGGCGCGGCCGACTACGTGCGGGCGCTGAGCAGCCGTCCGACGATCTCGGCGGAGGCCGTCGAGACCGCGTCGAAGCGGGCACTGTCCCCCTTCGAGGGACCGACCAACGGCGCCCCGGCGGAGAACCCCTACACGCTGCAACTCGAGCTGCAGCAGTCGATGAACGACCTGGTGGGCATCATCCGCAAGGCGGACGAGGTCTCCGAGGCCCTCGCGCGGCTCGACAAGCTACGCGAGCGGTTCAAGAACATGCACGTGGAGGGCGGCCGCCAGTACAACCCGGGCTGGAACCTGGCCATCGACCTGCGCAACATGCTGCTGGTCAGCGAGTGCGTCGCCAAGGCCGCGCTGGAGCGCACCGAGAGTCGCGGCGGCCACACCCGCGACGACCACCCGGCGATGGACTCGGGGTGGCGCAAGGTGCTGCTGGTCTGCGAGGCCGCCGGTGGCGACGAGGTGATCCCCGACATCAGCATCACCCACAAGGACCAGGTGCCGATGCGGTCCGATCTGCTGGAGCTCTTCGAGATCTCCGAGCTGGAGAAGTACTACACCGACGACGAGCTGGCCGAGCATCCAGGACGGAGAGGCTAATGACCTACAACGCGACCATGCGTGTGTGGCGCGGTGACGATGCCAGCGGCGCGCTGCAGGACTTCACGGTTGAGGTCAACGAGGGCGAGGTGGTGCTCGACATCATCCATCGCCTGCAACAGACCCAGACACCCGACCTGGCCGTGCGGTGGAACTGCAAGGCGGGCAAGTGCGGCTCCTGCTCGGCGGAGATCAACGGGGTGCCGCGGTTGCTGTGCATGACCCGGATGTCAACCTTCGCCGAGGACGAGGTGGTGACCGTGACTCCGCTGCGGACGTTCCCGGTGATCCGGGACCTGGTCACCGACGTTTCCTTCAACTACGAGAAGGCGCGCGAGATCCCCGCCTTCGCGCCGCCGAAGGATCTGCAGCCGGGCGAGTACCGGATGGCGCAGGCCGACGTGCAGCGCTCGCAGGAGTTCCGCAAATGCATCGAGTGCTTCCTGTGCCAGAACGTGTGTCACGTGGTCCGCGACCACGAGGAGAACAAGAAGGCGTTCGCCGGACCGCGCTTCCTGATGCGGATCGCTGAGCTCGAGATGCATCCGCTGGACACGCTGGACCGGCGCAACCAGGCCCAGGAGCAGCACGGGCTGGGCTACTGCAACATCACCAAGTGCTGCACCGAGGTCTGCCCGGAAAACATCAAGATCACCGACAACGCGCTGATCCCGATGAAAGAGCGCGTCGCCGACCGCAAGTACGACCCGGTGGTGTGGCTGGGCAACAAGTTGTTCCGGCGCTGACCCGGGCGTTAGCCCGCCCGGCGCGCCGGGTACCCGCATAGCACCCAAACTCCGAAAGGCAGCGTGGGAGACATGCGAGAAACCACCAGCATCAACGAAATCCGGACCGCCATCCGGAAGTTGTCCGCCCGAGCCGATCTTGCGCGCAAGGAAGGCCGCCCCGACGACGCCGCCGAGATCGAGCAGAGGATAGCGGGCTTCCGGGCGGAACTCGGCCGGCGCCCGTAGCCGCGTTCAGACGCCGAGGCGCCGGAACGCGCTGCGGTGAAACACGATCGGTGCGACGGCGGCGTCCACCGTCACTTCGTTGACCCGCAGCACCACGATCGTGTGATCCCCGGCCGGGATGAGCTGTTCGATCGCGCTTTCCAGCCAGAGACCGGTGCCCTTGATGAACACCGCGCCGCTCTCCCTGGACTCCGTCTCCAGACCGGCGAACCTGTCCCCGGTCTTGGCGGCCAAGGTGCGGGCGGCCTCGTCGTGGGCCTCGCCGAGGACGCTGATGCCCAGCATCGGCAGGTCTTTGAGCTTGGGCCACGTCGTCGAGGTGTTCTGCACGCAGAACGACACGAGCGGCGGATCCAGGGAGACGGGGACAAAGGTGCTGGCGGCCAGGCCCTGCCGGGTTCCCTGGACTTCGGCGGCGATGGCGACCACCCCCGAGGGGAAGTGGCCGAAGGCCTCACGAAGTGTGGATGGTGTCAGGTTCTTGTTCGAGTTCACCGGAATTCATTCGCCCCTTGAGCCGAGAACGGGATTCTCGTTCCCGACCCTACCTGCCGAATGTCCGTGCGCCGAAGCCACATCGGGGTGTGCGCGCAACCTGCTCTTCCAGGCGTTGCGGCCGTAGACCGAGAAGATCGGATCCGCAGGGTCGGTCACCCGGCCGGCGCGCGCCCGCAGTTCGGCGGGCAGCGTCAACACCGGGATCCGGGCGTCCAGCCGGGGGTTGAAGAAGTACGGCACCGAGATCCGGTCCGCGGGCTGCTCCTCCAGGTTCACCCGGTGCTCGGTGGCGCGCAGGTAACCGCCCGTCGCCACCTCCAGCAGCTCGCCGATGTTGACGACGAAGGCGCCGTCGGCGGGCGGCACGTCGATCCATTCCTCAGTACCGGGCCGGCGCACCTGCAGGCCCCGGCTCCCCGGCTCGGCCAACAGCAGCGTGAGCACGCCGGAGTCTTTGTGCGGGCCGACGCCCTGCGGCGAGGCCGCGCTCCGCGGGTAGCGCACGATCTTGATCAGCGTGGCGGGCGTCTCGACGAAGGCGGGGTCGAAGATCCCCGGTGGGCTGCCCAGCGATACCGCCCAGTGCCGGAGCAGGGTACGGGCTACCGCGGAGAGCGCGGCGTCCCATTGGTCGACGATCCCGGGCAGTTCGGGCAGCGCGGCCGGCCACTGGTTGGGGCCCTGCAGCCACAGGTAGTCGGGCTTGCCGGGCGCCCCGATCGGCGCGCGTTCCGGCCCGATGTCGATCTGCTCCCGCCAGTCCACCTGGCCGCGGGTCAGCTCGCCGCCCATCCGGGTATAGCCGCGGAAATGCGGACTGTGCACCATGGCGACCGCGTCCTTCTCGGCCTGCGGCAACTCGAACAGCCGGCGCGCCACCTCCAGCAGCCTGCCGGCGAGCTCGTCGGGCACGCCGTGGCCGGTCAGGTAGAAGAAGCCCACCTCGTGCGCGGCTTCGCGCAAACCCCGCTGCAATTGGGCCGCCGACGTGCGCAGATCCACTACGGGCAGGGTGGTGATGCATCTCACAGTTTGAGATCCGTTTCGTTATCGCCGCAGGTCAGAGGCGCCCTATCGGCTCCCCAACCGGTTGGTTAATTAGACGATGAAATCTAGCTCACATTGACTTGCGTTGAACTGACTCGGAGCGATATTTTAGCGGTGTTACTGGTGGGTAACTTAGAAGTAGTACCCAACCACAAGTGGCATTCTCAACGAGGAGGAACCGTAGTGAGCCACTACAAGAGCAACGTCCGTGACCAGGTGTTCAACCTGTTCGAGGTTTTGGGCGTTGAGAAGGCTTTGGGCGCCGGCGACTACAGCGATCTGGACGTCGACACCGCGCGCGAAATGTTGTCAGAGATCAGCCGGCTGGCCGAGGGGCCGATCGCCGAGTCGTTCGTCGAGGGTGACCGCAATCCGCCGGTCTTCGACCCGAAGACCCACTCGGTGACACTGCCGGAGTCGTTCAAGAAGTCGGTCCGCGCGGTCACCGAGGCCGGTTGGGACAAGGTCGGCATCGACGAGGTCCTCGGCGGCATGCCGATGCCCCGTGCCCTGGTGTGGGCGCTGCACGAGCACCTGCTGGGAGCAAACCCCGCCGTGTGGATGTACGGCGGCGGCGCAGGCTTCGCCAACATCCTCTACCACCTCGGCACCGAGGAGCAGAAGAAGTGGGCCGTGATCTGCGCCGAGCGCGGCTGGGGCTCCACCATGGTGCTCACCGAGCCGGACGCCGGTTCGGACGTCGGCGCCGGACGGACCAAGGCGATCAAGCAGGGCGACGGCTCCTGGCACATCGAGGGTGTGAAGCGATTCATCACCTCGGCCGACTCCGACGACCTGTTCGAGAACATCTTCCACCTGGTGCTGGCCCGCCCCGAGGGCGCGGGTCCGGGCACCAAGGGCCTGTCGCTGTTCTTCGTGCCCAAGTTCCTGTTCGACTTCGAGACGGGCGAGCTGGGCGAGCGCAACGGCGTCTTTGTGACCAACGTTGAGCACAAGATGGGCCTGAAGGTTTCGGCCACCTGTGAGCTGTCCTTCGGCCAGCACGACGTGCCCGCCAAGGGCTGGCTGGTCGGCGAGGTGCACAACGGCATCGCGCAGATGTTCGAGGTCATCGAGCAGGCCCGCATGATGGTCGGCACCAAGGCCATCGCGACCCTGTCGACCGGCTACCTGAACGCGCTGGAGTACGCCAAGTCCCGCGTGCAGGGCGCCGACATGACGCAGATGACCGACAAGACCGCCCCGCGGGTGACCATCACGCACCACCCCGACGTGCGCCGGTCGCTGATGACCCAGAAGGCCTACGCCGAGGGTCTGCGTGCGCTGTACCTCTACACCGCGACCTACCAAGACGCGGCGGTTGCCGAGGCGGTGCACGGCGTGGACGCCGAGCTGGCCGTCAAGGTCAACGACCTGATGTTGCCGGTGGTCAAGGGTGTCGGATCCGAGCAGGCCTACGCCAAGCTCACCGAGAGCTTGCAGACCTTCGGTGGGTCCGGCTTCCTGCAGGACTACCCGATCGAGCAGTACATCCGGGACGCCAAGATCGACTCCCTCTACGAGGGCACCACGGCCATCCAGGCGCAGGACTTCTTCTTCCGGAAGATCATCCGCGACAAGGGTGTGGCGCTGGCTCACGTGTCGGGCGAGATCCAGAAGTTCGTGGACAGCGAGTCCGGCAACGGCCGGCTGAAGTCGGAGCGCGAGCTGCTGGCGAAGGCCCTGGCCGACGTCCAGTCGATGGCGGCCACGCTGACCGGCTACCTGATGGCGGCGCAGGAGGACGTGACCAGCCTCTACAAGGTGGGCCTGGGATCGGTGCGCTTCCTGATGAGCGTCGGCGACCTGGTCATCGGCTGGTTGCTGCAGCGCCACGCCGCGGTGGCCGTGCAGGCGCTGGACGCCGGCGCCAGCGGCGACGAGCGGTCCTTCTACGAGGGCAAGGTCGCGGTGGCCTCGTTCTTCGCGAAGAACTTCCTGCCGCTGTTGGCCAGCACCCGCGAGGTGATCGAGACGCTGGACAACGACATCATGGAGCTCGACGAAGCCGCCTTCTGACAGGCAAAAGCAAGAACCCCGCTTCCAGATGGAAGCGGGGTTCTTGCTTTTCACGGCCACAGACGGCACAAAAAGGCCGCCGCTGGATCCCCTCACTCCAACGGCGGCCCTTTTCGTACGCCCGTCCGCGCTGACCGGCGGTCGTTTCAGGGATGCCCCGTATTGCCGTCGGGGTCGGGGGGTCAGACCACAACACGGGGTCATCCGGGCACACGGATACCCCTCCGCCGTAATTACTAACCCGCTGTGACCGATTTCATGAACCAGAGGACCCCGGGGACGGCTCAGGCCTCCAGGATCGCGGCCACGCCCTGACCACCCGCGGCGCAGATGGAGACCAGGGCCCGCAGCGGCTTGCCCGCGCCACCCTTTTGCTCCGCCCTCTTCTGGGCGAGCTGCTTGGCCGCCTGGGCGAGGATCCGCCCACCGGTCGCGGCGAAGGGGTGGCCCGCGGCCAATGAGGAGCCGTTGACGTTGAGCTTGGAGCGGTCGATCGACCCGAGCGCGGCGTCCAGGCCCAGCCGCTCCTTGCAGTAGTCCTCCGACTCCCACGCCTGCAGGTGCGCAAGCACCACCGAGGCGAAGGCCTCGTGGATCTCGTAGAAGTCGAAGTCCTGCAGGCTCAGGCCGTTCCGGGCCAGCAGCCGCGGTACCGCATAGGTGGGCGCCATCAGCAGGCCATCACGGCCGTTGACGTAGTCCACGGCGGCGGTCTCCGCGTCCACCAGGAAGGCCAGCGGCGCCAGCGAATGGGCGGCCGCCCACTCCTCGCTGGCCAGCAGCGCGACCGAGGCGCCGTCGGTCAGCGGGGTCGAGTTGCCGGCCGTCATCGTCGCGTCGCCGGACTTCACACCGAACACCGGCTTGAGCTTCGCCAGCTTCTCCGCCGACGAGTCCGGCCGCAGGTTGTCGTCGCGGTAGAGCCCGAGGAACGGGGTGACCAGGTCGTCGAAGAAGCCCCGATCGTAGGCGGCGGCCATGTTGCGGTGGCTCGCGGCGGCCAGCTCGTCCTGGTCGACCCGCTTGATGCCCATCTCCTTGGCGGTGATCGCCTGGTGCTCGCCCATGGACAGCCCGGTGCGCGGCTCGCTGTTGACCGGGATCTGGATGCCCAGGGTCGCGGGCAGCGTGCCCACCAGCCTCAGCCGCTGCACGTTGGACTTGGACCGGCGCAACTTGAGCAGGGTGCGGCGCAGGTTGTCGCCCAGTGCGATCGGCGGGTCCGAAGTGGTGTCCACGCCGCCGGCGGCGGCCACGTCGTAGCGCCCGGCCGCGATGCCGTCGGCCGCGGCGATGGCCGCCTGCAGGCCGGTGCCGCACGCCTGTTGCAGGTCGAACGCCGGCGTGTACGACGACAGCGCGGAGCCCAGCACGCATTCGCGGGTCAGGTTGAAGTCACGGCTGTGCTTGAGCACGGCGCCGCCGACCACCGCGCCCAGCCGTTCGCCGGCCAGCCCGAAGCGGTCCACCAGCCCACCCAGCGCGGCGGTGAACATGTCCTGGTTGGAAGCCTCGGCATAGGCGCCGTCGGACCGGGCGAACGGGATGCGGTTGCCGCCCAGCACGGCGACGCGTCGCCGTTGCGAACTGCGCTGGTTGTTTGCCTCGGAACTTGCAGGGGCCACTGTCTTCTCCGTGTATCTGCCGTCTATCGGTTTTGGGATGCCCGTCTGGGGCCATACTACCCACTGTTCTTACTCTGAAGTAAGTTCGTCCTCGATACGGTGGGCAGTAGGCACACCCCGACTTCGCAAGCGCATGGAAGGTAGCTCCGGTGGCTCCCAAGGTCTCGTCCGATCTGTTTTCTCAGGTTGTCAATTCCGGTCCTGGATCGTTTCTCGCCAAGCAGCTCGGTGTCCCGCAGCCCGAGACGCTGCGCCGCTACCGGCCCGGTGATCCGCCCCTGGCGGGCTCCCTGCTGATCGGCGGCGAGGGGCGAATCGTTGGGCCGCTGCGCGCCGCGCTGGACAAGGACTACGACCTGGTGGGCAACAACCTCGGCGGGCGCTGGGCCGACCAGTTCGGCGGCCTGGTGTTCGACGCCACCGGCATCACAACGCCGGAGGGTCTCCGGGGGCTGTATGAGTTCTTCACGCCGCTGCTGCGCAACCTGGGCCATTCCGCGCGCGTCGCGGTGGTCGGCACCACGCCCGACGCCGCCACCCGCCCGCACGAGCGGATCGCGCAGCGCGCCTTGGAGGGGTTCACCCGCTCGCTGGGCAAGGAGCTGCGCAACGGCACCACGGTGGCGCTGGTGTATGTCTCACCCGACGCCAAACCCGCTGCGACGGGCCTGGAATCGACCATGCGGTTCATCCTGTCGGCCAAGTCCGCCTATGTCGACGGCCAGGTGTTTTACGTCGGCGAGGCCGACTCCACGCCGCCGGCCGACTGGGAGCGGCCGCTGGACGGCAAGGTCGCCATCGTGACCGGCGCGGCCCGCGGGATCGGCGCGACGATCGCGGAGGTGTTCGCCCGCGACGGCGCCCGCGTCGTCGCGATCGACGTCGAGTCGGCCGCCGAGACGCTGGCCGAAACGGCCAGCCGGGTCGGGGGCACCGCGTTGTGGCTCGACGTCACCGCCGAGGACGCCGTCGACAAGATCACCGAGCACCTGCGCGAGCACCACGGCGGCCGCGCCGACGTGCTGGTCAACAACGCCGGCATCACCCGCGACAAGTTGTTGGCGAACATGGACGATGCTCGCTGGGACGCCGTCCAGGCCGTCAATCTCCTTGCCCCGCTGCGGCTTACCGAAGGACTCGTGGGCAACGGCAGCATCGGCGAGGGGGGCCGGATCGTCG
The DNA here is from genome assembly GCF_001665605.1 of Mycobacterium sp. 852014-50255_SCH5639931. Taxonomy (GTDB): domain Bacteria; phylum Actinomycetota; class Actinomycetes; order Mycobacteriales; family Mycobacteriaceae; genus Mycobacterium; species Mycobacterium paraffinicum. The sequence continues at coordinate 73,480 of NZ_LZSV01000021.1, read as the reverse complement.
GGCTGTCCTCGATGGCCGGCATCGCGGGCAACCGTGGGCAGACCAACTACGCCACCACCAAGGCCGGGATGATCGGCCTCACCCAGGCGCTGGCCCCGGAGCTGTACGCCAAGGGCATCACGATCAACGCCGTCGCGCCGGGTTTCATCGAGACCCAGATGACGGCGGCCATCCCCCTGGCCACCCGCGAGGTGGGCCGCCGGATGAACTCGCTGCTGCAGGGCGGCCAACCCGTCGATGTCGCGGAGACCATCGCCTACTTCGCCAGCCCGGCGTCAAACGCGTTGACGGGCAACGTCATCCGCGTCTGCGGCCAGGCCATGCTGGGCGCATAGCCGAGGAGAAGCGATGAATCAGCCAAGCGGCCTGAGAAACATGCTGCGCGCGGCGGCCGGGGCCCTGCCGGTGGTGTCCCGCGGCAACCAGCTGCCCACGCGCACGGTGGACATCGAGGAACTGCCCATCGACCGCACGAACGTGGCCGAGTACGCCGCGGTCACCGGTCTGCGCTACGGCAACAACGTGCCGCTGACCTATCCGTTCGCGTTGACCTTCCCCGCAATGATGTCACTGGTGACTGGCTTCGACTTCCCTTTCGCCGCAATGGGTTCGGTGCACGTCGAGAACCACATCACGCAGTACCGGCCGATCGCGGTCACTGAGACCGTTGGCGTGCACGTGCATGCCGAGAACCTGCGTGAGCACCGCAAAGGTCTGCTGGTCGACCTGGTGACCGATGTGAGCGTCGGCAACGACACCGCGTGGCATCAGGTGACGACCTTCCTGCACCAGCAGCGCACCAGCCTGTCCGACGAGCCCAAGCCGCCACCGCAGAAGCAGCCCAAGCTGCCCCCGCCCAGCACCGTCGTGCGCATCAGCCCCGGCCTGATCCGGCGCTACGCCGTTGTCGGCGGCGACCACAACCCGATCCACACCAACCCGATCGCGGCCAAGCTGTTCGGCTTCCCCACCGTCATCGCGCATGGAATGTTCAGCGCGGCAGCGGTATTGGCCAACGTCGAGGCCCGGTTCCCGGACGCGGTGAAGTATTCGGTGCGGTTCGGCAAACCGCTGGTGCTGCCCGGCACCGCGGGGCTCTACATCGACGAGGCCCATGAGGGCTGGGACATCTCGCTGCGCAACATCGCCAAGGGCTACCCGTATCTGACCGGCACGGTCCGGGCGCTTTAGCGCTTTCGGTGGCGACCCGCTTCACCCGGCTCCGCCGCGCTCCCGATCGCCACTGTGCCGACGGTGGCGACCCGCTTCACCCGGCTCCGCCGCGCTCCCGATCGCCACTAGCCCGAGTGGGTCGGGCCGCGGCCCTTCGCAAGGACTTTCAGCCCGTGGGCGCCGGTCGCGGTCAGCAGAAAGAGCAGAAACAACCACAACGGCGGCCGGGCGAGCTCCCAGACGAAGATGGCCGCCCAGATCGGTGAGCCCTGCGTCACCGCGAGCACGCCGGCGGCGCCCGCCAGTGACACCGCCGGCACGTGCAGGTGAGTCCCGGCCGCCCAGTTGATCGTCAGCACCAGCGCCGCACCGGCGGCCGCGCCGGTGGCCAGCGAGGGTGTCAGCATCCCGCCGGCCCCGCCGGCGCGCAAAAACAACGCGGTCAGCAAGGGTTTCAGGGCCAGAATCGCGAGCGCCGACAACAGCGTCATGCCGCTGGCCAAGCTGACGGTCAGGATGCTGCGGCCGTTGCCGGGCAACTCGGGCCACCAATGCGAACAGATGCCCATCACCAGCCCGGCCCCGGCGAGCGCGGGGACCAGCACCCAAGTCCGCATCTGCCTGGCCGGCCGCGCCGCCGCCATCAGCCGGTTGAACGCCAGCCCCACCGCGAGGGTCAGCGGCGCCAGCAGCAGCCCGTGCGCGGTCAGCAGGTACGTCGACTCCCCGATCGGCCACTGCAGGCTGGGTTCGTCGCGCGTGATGGCCGAACCGACGGCGACCGCCAGGCTCGAGGAAATGAACGCCGCGCCGACCGCCCGCGGATGCCAGGTGTTGAGCAGGATCCGCACCGAGAACAGCGCACCGGCCAGCGGGACCGCGTACACGGCGCCCAGCCCAGCGCCGGCCGCGCACGCCAGCAACACCTCGCGATCGCGGGGCGATAGCCGCTTGAGCCAAGACGTCCCGAAATCGCCTAGCGCCGAGGCGAATTGACGCGGCGCCCCCTCCCGCCCGAGGGATGCCCCGGACCCGACGAGCAGCACCTGCAGCATCGCGTCGACGCTCCAGGAAAGCCGCGGTATCCGCTCGCGGCGCGCGATGGTCTCCGCCAGGGGCGGCACGTACGTCCTGCTCCGCAGGATCCACCACCCGACCGCCGCCAACGCCGCGCCGATCATCGGCCCCACCACGCGGCGCACCGGGCTGCTGCCGGCAACGCCGACCAGCAGTGCGCCAAAGGTGTAGTTGTACGTGACGTGCTGGACGAAGCGCAGCACGAACGTCGTCGCCAGCCCGGCGACCCCGGCCAGCAACCCGACGATGACTACGGCGCAGAAGAAGTCGACAGTGCGGGCGGGCGGGCGAGCCACATGACGAATGTAGGGGCTAGCGCCTGGCCGCGCTGGAGCCGCCCTTCTTGGGCAACGCCGCGGCGGCGGCCTCCCGCTCCTCCGGGCCGCCCCGCAGCCCGTGCCAAAAGAGGGTGATCATCAGCTCGGCCGCCTCGTCGGCGTCGATGTCGCCGATGCTGAGCTGGTTGGCCATCGCCTCGCCCGCGCCCACCAGCGCCACGGCCATCATCTCGTGCTCGCGGTCGGTCCGCCTGCTGCGGCTGCCGGCCCGCACCAGCCCGGCGACCAGCTCGATGATCTGTTCACGCCCTTCGCGCACTATGTGCGCGAACGCCTGCGAGCTGGTGGCCTGGGTGTACATCACGATCCACGACGCCCGGTTGGCGTCGATGTAGCGCATGAACGCCACGATGGTGTTGCGCAGCAAGTCTTTCGGGCTCTGCGTGAAGTCGATGTCGGCGCGAACCGCGTCGATGAACCGGCCCATCTCCCGGTTCAGGCAGGCGCCGAACAGGTCCTCTTTGGAGCCGTAGTACAGGTACAGCATCGGCTTGGAGATCTGCGCCTCGGCGGCGATGGCGTCCATCGAGGTCTCGTGGTAGCCGTTGACCGAGAACATCTGCACCGCGGCGTCGAGCATCTGTTGCTCGCGGACAGCGCGCGGTAACCGCTTGGTGCCACCCGCCATCGCTTGCCTCTCTAGCCCGTCTATCTGACTCCAGAGTAAGCAACGCGCCGGGTGGGCACACGCTTTAGTGGCCGCAGGCGGGACTGCGGCCCTTCATCGTCGCCACCCGCGTCAGCGCGTCATCGACCCGCTGCGAAGGCAACTCGCCGGCGGCCACCGCCTTCTGCAGCCGGTCCAGGACCGCGGGCACCTCGTCGGTGGTAACCCAGAGCGCGACGTCGGTGCCGGCCCGCAGGGTGCGCAGCACCGCCTCGGCAACCCCGTATCGGTCGGAGATGGCGCCCATGCTGGACAGGTCGTCGGTGAACACCGGGCCGTTGAACGGTGGAGCGCCGTAGCCGGCGCCGTTGCGCAGCAGCTGCACCGCCGCGGGGCTCAGACTGGCCGGGTCGTCGCCGGTCAGCCCGGGGACCTGCAGGTGGCCCAGCATCACCGCGACCGGGGCCACGGTGATCAGCGTCCGGTACGGCACCAGGTCGAGGTTCTGCAGGTCACTCAGCGGCGGTGTCACCACACCGCCGGTGTGCGAGTCGCCCGAGCCGTGCCCGTGTCCGGGAAAGTGCTTGAGCACCGGCAGCAGTCCGGCGTCGCGCAGGCCTTGTGCGTACGCCCCGGCGTAGGCGATGACCGTGTTGGGATCGCCCCCGAACGAGCGGTCGCCGATCACGCCGCTCGTGGCATCGGTGACGTCGACGACGGGCGCGAAGTCGATGGTGATGCCCAGCTCACGCATCTTCTTCCCGCGCTCGGCCGCCAGGTCGTGGACCTGGACGACGGTCTGGGTCTGGGCCAGCTGCCGGGGCGACGGTGCCTCCCCGATCAGCGACCGCAACCGCGACACCCGGCCGCCCTCCTCGTCGACGCTGACCGCCAAGGGCAGCGGTCCGGCCTTCGCCGCGATATCGGCCAGCGGGCCTTTGAAGATCGACAGGTCCGTCCAGCTGCCGATGAAGATGCCGCCCACGTGGTAGCCGTCCACCACCGAGCGGGCGTCATCGGCGTTTTTCACGCCCACCATCAGCAGCTGGGCCAGCTTGTCGCGGACCGGCAGCGTGGTGACGTCGCCGCAGGCCGGCGGGGCTGGGGCGGCCGCCGGCTTGCCGGCCGAGGTCGACGGGCCCGGTGGCCGGGCGGCGTGGTGAGCGCAGCCCGCCAGCAACGCCGACACGGAGACGAGCACGGCCAAGGTGCGCGAAAATGACATCGGGCCATGTTTTCATGGCGCTATCCGGGCCTCCGGATCTGGGGAGCGACGAGGTTTTCGTCGGGGGTTTTCTTCTTCGGCTGCGGGGGCACTCCTGGGCTGGTGCCAGCGGGGCTAGGGGGCCAAGATGCCAGCGTTGACCGGTTTCACCCTGGCCGCGGCGGCCAGCATCGCGGTGGGTCTGTCGGTGGGTGTCGCGACGACGGTCGGCGTCACGCTGGCCGTCGCCGACCACGGCGGGGCACCGGCGCGGGGCCGTCCGGCTTCGCTTAACCCGCTGGGGCCCCACCAGGTCCAATACGGCGACCGGTGCTTTCACGGCCACTGCCTGCCCTGACGAGCGCTCCGGGGCGCCGACCCCCTTCTGCTAGGTTGGCGCTAGGCCGACCACGTTTTCCCGATGCCGTTAGGAGCCGTCGATGAACCGGATCATTGCGCCCGCCGCCGCGAGCGTGGTGGTTGGTCTGTTGCTCGGCGCGGCAGCGATCTTCGGGATCACCTTGATGGTGCAGCAGGACACGAAACCGCCACTCCCCGGGGGCGATCCGCAGTCGTCAGTGCTCAACCGGGTCGAGTACGGCAACCGTAGCTAGCGGCGATCGCAAGCGCAGTGGGTCGCCGCCTGCGGACTCAGCGGCCATAGCGGCGGCCGGCCCGCCGGTCCCGTGCTTGCCTGCCGCGCCCGTGTCGCGCCAATGGCTGTGGTTGGTCGGTGCGCTCGCCTGCGCGCTGACGTTCGGCCAATCCCCCGGCCGGGTCTCCCCCGACACCAAACTCGACCTCACCGCCAACCCGCTGCGCTTCCTCGCCCGGGCCACCAACCTGTGGAACAGCGACCTGCCGTTCGGGCAGGCGCAGAACCAGGCCTACGGCTACCTATTCCCGCATGGCACCTTCTTTGCGATCGGCCAGCTGCTCTCCGTGCCGGGGTGGATCACGCAACGGCTGTGGTGGGCGCTGCTGCTCACGATCGGCTTCTGGGGGCTGTTGCGGGTAGCCGAGGCGCTGGGCATCGGCAGCCCTGCGTCACGGGTGATCGGCGCCGCCGCGTTCGCGCTGTCGCCGCGGGTGCTGACCACCCTGGGGTCCATCTCGTCGGAAACCCTGCCGATGATGCTGGCGCCGTGGGTGTTGCTGCCCACGATCCTGGCCCTGCGCGCTTCCGCCAACCGATCGGTGCGAGCGCTCGCCGCGCAGGCCGGCCTGGCCGTCGCGTTGATGGGCGCGGTCAACGCGATCGCCACGCTGGCCGGCTGCCTGCCCGCGGTGATCTGGTGGGCGTGCCACCGGCCGAACCGGCTGTGGTGGCGCTACACCGGGTGGTGGCTGGTGGCGCTGTTCCTGGCGATGTTGTGGTGGGTGGTGGCGCTGGTGATGCTGCGGGCCATCAGCCCGCCGTTCCTGGACTTCATCGAATCCTCCGGTGTGACAACGCAATGGTCGTCGCTGACCGAGATGCTGCGCGGCACCGACAGCTGGACCCCGTACGTGGCGCCGACCGCCACCGCGGGCGCCCCGCTGGTGACCGGCTCGGCGGCCGTCCTGGCCACCTGCCTGGTCGCGGCGGCGGGGCTGGCCGGGCTGGCCAGCCCGCGAATGCCCGCGCGCGGACGGTTGGTGACGATGTTGCTGGCCGGGGTGGTGTTGATGGCCGCCGGTTACAGCGGAGGGCTGGGCTCGCCGGTGGCGCACGCCGTGCAGGCGTTCCTGGACGCCGGTGGCGCGCCGCTGCGCAACGTGCACAAGCTGGGGTCGGTGATCCGGATCCCGATCGTGCTGGGCATCGCCCAGGTGCTGGGCCGGATACCGCTGCCCGGTCGAGAGCCCGTCTCGGCCTGGCTGCGCGCGTTCGCCCACCCCGAGCGCGACCGTCGGGTGGCGGTGGCGATCGTCGTGCTGACGGCGCTGATGGTGAGCACCTCGCTGGCGTGGACCGGCAGGCTGACCCCACCCGGCACCTTCAGCGCGATTCCCCGCTACTGGCAGGAGACCGCAGACTGGCTTGGCGAGCACAACACGGGCACGCCGGTTCCCGGCCGGGTGCTGGTGACCCCGGGGGCGCCGTTCGCCACGCAGGTGTGGGGCACCAGCCATGACGAGCCACTGCAGGTGCTCGGCAACAGCCCGTGGGGCGTGCGCGACTCGATCCCGTTGACCCCGCCGCAAACCATCCGGGCGCTGGACTCGGTGCAACGCCTGTTCGCCGCTGGGCGTCCGTCGGCCGGTCTGGCCGATACCCTTGCCCGCCAAGGTATTTCGTACGTGGTGGTGCGCAACGACCTGGACCCGGACACGTCGCGCTCGGCGCGGCCCATCCTGGTACACCGCGCTGTCGACGGGTCCCCGGGACTGCGGAAGGTGGCCCAATTCGGCGAGCCGGTGGGTCCCGGCACCCTGGCGGGCTTCGTCGCCGACAGCGGACTGCGTCCGCGCTACCCGGCCGTAGAGATTTACCGGGTGGAGGTCGCCGGCGATCCGGGCGCCCCGTACTTCGCCGACGTCGACCGGTTGCCCCGGGTGGACGGTGGACCGGAGGCGCTGCTGCGCCTCGACGAGCGGCGCCGGCTGCAGGGCCAGCCGCCGCTGGGCCCCGCGCTGATGACCGCCGACGCGCGCGGCGCCGGATTGCCGGTGCCGACGGTGACCGTCACCGACACCCCGGTGGCCCGCGAGACCGATTACGGCCGGGTGGACCAACATTCGTCGGCCATCCGGGCCGCGGGCGACGCACGGCACACCTACAACCGGGTGCCCGACTACCCCGTCCCCGGCGCCGACCCGGTCGTCGGCGCCTGGAGCGGCGGGCGGATCACCGTGTCGAGCTCGTCGTCGGACTCCACCGCGATGCCCGACGTCGCGCCGGCGACCTCCCCCGTCGCCGCCATCGACGGCGACCCGGCGACCGCGTGGGTATCCAACTCCCTGCAATCGGCCGTCGGGCAGTGGCTGCAGGTCGATTTCGACCACCCGGTGACCAACGCGGCGATCACCCTGACGCCCAGCGCGACGGCCGTCGGCGCGCAGGTGCGCCGAATCCTGATCGAAACGGCCACCGGCAGCACGACCCTGCGGTTCGACGAGCCCGGCAAGCCGCTCGCCGCCGCGCTGCCCTACGGCGAGACGCCGTGGGTGCGGATCACCGCCGCGGGCACCGACGACGGCTCCCCCGGCGTGCAGTTCGGCATCACCGACCTGTCGATCACCCAGTACGACGCGTCCGGATTCGCGCACCCGCTCGACCTGCGACACACCGTGCGGGTTCCCGGGCCACCGCCCGGCGCGACGGTCGCGGGCTGGGACCTGGGTTCCGAATTGCTCGGCAGGCCGGGCTGCGCGTCGACGCCGGACGGCGTGCGCTGTGCGCCGTCGATGGCCCTTTCGCCCGAAGAGCCGGTCAATCTCAGCCGGACGCTGACCGTTCCGGCGCCGATGTCGGTGACCGCGCTGGTGTGGGTGCGGCCACGGCAGGGGCCCAAGCTGGCCGACCTGATCGCCGAGCCGAACACCACCCGGGCGCGGGGCGACTCCGACCTGGTGGACGTCCTCGGCTCGGCGTATGCGGCGACCGACGGCGACCCGTCCACGGCATGGACGGCACCGCAGCGGGTGGTGCAACACAAGACCCCGCCCACGCTGACGCTCACGCTGCCGCGGCCCACCGAGGTCACCGCGCTGCGGCTGGCACCGAGCCGGTCGGCGTTGCCCGCCCATCCGACGGTGGTGGCGGTCAACCTGGGCGACGGCCCGCAGGTGCGCGCGTTGAAACCCGGTGAACCGCAGACACTCCCGCTGCATCCCCGGGTGACCGACAGCGTCACCGTCAGCCTGCTGGACTGGGAAGACGTCATCGATCGCAACGCGCTGGGTTTCGACCAGCTCAAGCCGCCGGGGCTGGCCGAGCTGGCCGTGCTCGGTGCCGACGGCAACCCGATCGCGCCCGCCGACGCCGCCCGTGATCGCACGCGCGAGATCGCCGTCGACTGCGACCACGGCCCGGTCGTCGCGGTCGCGGGCCGGTTCGTGCACACGTCGATCCGCACCACCGTCGGCGCTCTGCTCGACGACGAGCCGGTTGCGGCGCGGGCGTGCGACCGCGACCCGATCGCGCTGCCGGCGGGCCAGCAGGAGCTGCTGATCAGTCCGGGCGCCCAGTTCGTCGTCGACGGTGTCGACCTGTCCCCGCCGGCCGCGGCCGCCGCCACGCCCAGCCCCGTAGGGGTTCCGGTGTGGCGGGCTTGGGGTCCGGACCGCCGCGAGGTGCAGGCTCCGCCGGCGACCACGCCGCGGGTGCTGGTGATCCCGGAAAGCATCAACCCCGGTTGGGTGGCGCGCACCAGCACCGGGGCCCGGCTGACCCCGGTCGCCGTCAACGGGTGGCAGCAGGGCTGGGTGGTGCCGCCGGGAGACCCCGGCACCATCACACTGACCTTCCCGTCCAACGCGCCGTACCGGGTCGGTCTGGGGCTGGGGCTGGCCTTGCTGCCACTGCTCGCGATGCTCGCGCTGTGGCGCACCCGAAGCGGGCGCGCCGACGACGCTCCCGCCCAGCCGTGGCAGCCGGGACCATGGGCGGCGGCCGCGGTGCTGGCCGGCGGGGCGGTGATCGCCGGTGTGGTCGGGGTCGTGGTGGTCGGCGGCGCCCTGGGCCTGCGGTACGCGCTGCGCCGCCGGCGCTTGAACCACGCCACGATGGTCCTGAGCGCGGGTGGGCTCATCCTGGCCGGCGCGGTGTTGTCACGGCATCCCTGGCGATCGGTCGACGGCTACGCGGGCCATTCCGCGAATGTTCAGCTGCTGGCGCTGATTTCGCTCGCGGTGGTCGCCGCTTCCGCGGTGACGATCGGTGATAGGGCCGGCCGGTCCCGCGACGAATAGCGCTCGAGGGTATTGGCTGGCGGTTTGCCGGCTGGTTGACTGGATATCTGGGTCTGTGTGACCGCCACCGTCCAAGGAGTTACGGCCATGGGCTGGTTTTCCGCTCCCGAATATTGGCTCGGCAGACTGGTGCTCGAGCGGGGCGCCGCGGTGGTCTACCTGCTCGCGTTCGTCGCGGCAGCGGCGCAGTTCCGGGCGCTCATCGGGGAGCACGGACTACAGCCCATTCCGCGGTTTTTGGCCGGGCAGTCGTTTTGGCGGACGCCCAGCCTGTTTCATGTGCGCTATTCCGATCGCCTGTTCTCGGTGGTCTCCTGGTTCGGTGCCGCGCTGTCGGCGGCGATCGTCGCCGGCGCGGCCGATGCGGTGCCGGTCTGGGCGGCCATGCTCATGTGGCTGGCGCTGTGGGTGCTCTACCTGTCGATCGTCAACGTCGGGCAGACCTGGTATGCGTTCGGGTGGGAATCGCTGTTGCTGGAGATCGGCTTTCTGCTGATCTTCCTCGGCAACGACCAGGTGGCGCCGCCGGTGCTGACCTTATGGATGGCCCGGTTGCTGCTGTTCCGAGTGGAATTCGGCGCCGGGCTGATCAAGATGCGGGGCGATCCGTGCTGGCGCGACCTGACGTGTCTGTACTACCACCACGAAACGCAGCCCATGCCCGGGCCATTGAGCTGGTTCTTCCACCACCTGCCCAAGCCGCTGCATCGAATCGAGGTGGCGGGCAACCATTTCTCGCAGCTGGTGGTGCCGTTCGGATTGTTCGCGCCACAACCGGTGGCCAGCATCGCCGCCGCGATCATTCTCGTCACCCAGCTGTGGCTGGTGGCGTCGGGTAACTTTGCCTGGCTCAACTGGGTGACGATCCTGTTGGCGTGCAGCGCCATCGACGACTCGTCGGTGGCTTGGGTGCTCGGTCCGCACGCCCATCCCGCGCCGCCGGGGCCGCCGCTGTGGTTCGCCGCGCTGGTGATCGCGTTCGCGGCTGCGGTGTTGTTCATGAGTTACTGGCCGGTGCGCAACATGCTGTCCTCGCGTCAGCGAATGAACATGTCGTTCAACTCTTTTCACCTCGTCAACACCTACGGTGCGTTCGGCAGCATCGGGCGCGTCCGCCGCGAGGTGGTGATCGAAGGCACCGAGGACACCCGCCTCAGCGACCAGACGGTGTGGAAAGAATACGAATTCAAGGGCAAGCCCGGCACCGTGGGCCGGCTTCCGCGGCAGTGGGCGCCGTACCACCTGCGCCTGGACTGGCTGATGTGGTTCGCCGCCATCTCGCCCGGCTACGCGCAACCATGGCTGACACCGTTTCTGCAACGGCTGCTGCGCAACGATCGGCCCACGCTGCGGCTGTTGCGGCACAACCCATTTCCGGAATCACCACCGCGTTACGTGCGTGCGCAGCTCTACGAGTACCGCTTCACGACGCCCGCCGAGCTACGCCGCGAGCGGGCCTGGTGGCATCGGACATTGATCGGCGGCTACGTCCGGCCGATGGCGCTGCCGGCGGCGACGTCACGGCACGGCTGACCGAGGCCGCGTCGCCATGGCCCGGCCAGTCGGTGGCATGGAAGTTTGCCAAATGCACAGCAAACGGAACGCCTTCGGTGTATAGCGGTCACTGTGAGCTACGTACGTATCAGCTCAGCAGGAGGATGAGATCATGGCCATCACACGGGCGATCGCCGCAGCCGCCATGTTCGCCGGTTTAGCTGTCGGTACGGCTAGTGCAGCGTGGGCCGACACGACGATCAGCGGCCACTACACCTGGACTTCGACAACCCCTCGGGGATCGGAGATGTCCGGCGACTATTACTTCACACCCTGCGGCGACGGATGCGCTTCGGTAGCAACCGCACCCGGTGGCCAGGCCGTGGCCCTGGCGCGGCTGATCAACGGGCAATGGACGATGGAAGGCACCTGGGCCATACGCTGTGCCGACGGTAGCCCCGGTCCCAATGAGCCGTACCACGACACGTGGGATCCGAACACCCTGGAAGGCACAAGCACCTTGATGTACAACGTGCCGGCCTGCGGCCACCCACCGGGGTATCAACAGACGAATCACCTGCAACTCAGGCAGGCGCCCTGACGCGTAACTGTCTGTCGCGACTGCGACTCACGCCGCCGAACCCCCACCGGCGAAAAGGAGCCGAGCATGAGAACAGCACTCGTAGGGTTGGCAACGGTGCTGGCCCTCTCCGGCTTCATGTGGACGGCGGATCTGATGCTTGGGGCGGGTGCCGCCCATGCCGCCTGCTCGACGAACAACGGCGGTAACCAGCCACCGGAATGCGCACCGCCCGAGGGACCCCCGGGCTGCTACACCTCACACATCTGCAGCCAGATGTGGTGCCCGAACTTGGGCCAAATGCGGCGCATGCCGGACTGGGACATGAATGTCTGCCACACCTACTACTTCGCTCCGGACTCCGGTCTGCCCGCGCTGATCGTGCAAGGACAGCCGCCGGGCCTGCGGCTGCCGCCGAACACCGGCGTCTGCCCACCCTTGGCCTGGATGTGTCCGTGAATTACAGCGTCTCGTCCAGCTCGCCGAGCCGGTCGGTCAGCCGCAGATTCTCCGAGTAGTCGACCGGGCAGGAGATCACCGACACCCCGTCGTCGTCGAGTGCGGCCCGCAGCGTCGGCAACAGTTCCTCCGCGCTGTTGATCCGATACCCCTTGGCGCCAAAGCTTTCCGCGTAGGTCACCACATCGGGGTTGCCGAACTTCACGTAGTAGTGCGCGCCGAGCTCGAGGTCCATTTTCCACTCGATCAGGCCGTAACCGCCGTCGTCCCAGATCAGCACGACCAGTGGTATCCGCTCACGGACGGCGGTCTCGATTTCCTGCGAGTTCATCAGGAACGCGCCGTCGCCGACGACCGCCAGCACCTTGGACTCGGGACGCGCCAGCTTGACACCCAGCGCACCGGGTAGCGCAAAACCCATGGTGGACAAGCCGTTTGACACCAGACAGGTGTTGCACTCATACGTCGGGTAGAGCCGCGCCATCCACATCTTGGTGGCGCCGGTGTCCACCAGGACGACGTCGCTGCGGCCCAGCGCGGCGCGGGTATCGGCCACCAACCGCGCCGGAGCGAGCGGATAACGCGAATCCTCTTGCCCCCGAGCGAATTCCTCGGCCAGCAGGCCGTGGCCGGGTACCTCGGGATCGGCCTCGTAGGCGTGGCCGTCGAGCGCGTCCGTCAATGCGTTCAAAGAGGCGCTGATGTCGCCGATGATCCCGACGTCCACCGAATAGTGCGCGTCGACCTCGGCCGGGAAACGGTGGATGTGGATGATCTTCTTGTCGGCCTGCGGGTTGATCCGGACCGGGTCGAACTCCTGCAGCTCGTACCCGACGGCGATGACCACGTCGGCGTTGTCGAAGCCGAAGTTGACGTAGTCGTGCCGCATGAACCCGAGGGTCCCGATGCTGTTGGGATGGTCGTCGGGCATCACGCCCTTGCCGTGGAAGGTGTTGGCGACCGGGATACCGAATTCCTCGGAGAACCGGACCAAGGCGGCGGTGGCGTTGCCGCGGGCGGCGCCGTGACCGGCGAGCACCACCGGCCGCTTCGCCTTGCGCAGGATGTCGACCGCGCGCTCCACCTGACCGGGTGCGGGCGCATCGGGACGGACGACGTTGCGCGGCAACGGCGTCAGGTCATAGTCGGTCTCGTCGGCATCGATGTGCTCCGGCACCGCGAGATAAACCGCCGCCGGGCGTTCGGTCTCGGCCACCTTGAACGCCTTGCGGAACATCTCGGGTATGGCGCGCGCGGTGGGGACTCCGGCCGCCCACCGGGTGATGGGCGCGAACATCGACACCAGGTCGACGTACTGGTGCGACTCCTTGAATTGCCGGTCGTGGCCCACCTGCGCGGAGATCGCGACCAACGGGGTGCTGTTGGTGGTGGCGTCGGCCACGCCGAGTTGCATGTTGATCGCGCCCGGCCCCAGGGTGCTCGATACCACCGCGGCGCGGCCGGTCACCCGGCCGTACATCTCGGCCATGAAGGCCGCGCCCTGCTCGTGCCGGGTGAGCACATAGCGGATGCTCGACGAGGCCAGCGCCTGCACGAAGCGGATGTTCTCCTCACCCGGCAGACCGAAGACCACGGAAACACCCTCGTTTTCCAGGCACTTGACCATCAGCTCGGCGGCTTTACTCATCCGGCACCTCCCTCGAGGGAACGATAGTGGCAGGCTGGGTGTTGCTCCTTTTACCAACCCCGAAGCGAAGGATGTCAGCGTGCCCATCGCCACCATCAACCCGGCTACCGGCGAGACAGTAAAAACCTTCACCCCGGCGACCGACGAAGAAGTCGACGCGGCCATCGCCGCCGCCTACGCCCGGTTCCAGGACTACCGCCATAACACCACCTTTGCCCAGCGCGCCGGGTGGGCAAACGCCACCGCCGACCTGTTGGAAAAAGAGGCCGACGACGTCGCCGCGATGATGACCCTGGAAATGGGCAAGACCTTGAAGTCGGCCAAGGCCGAAGTACTCAAGTGCGCCAAGGGCTTTCGCTACTACGCCGAGAACGCCGAAAAGCTGCTGGCCGACGAGCCTGCCGACGCGGGCAAGGTCGGCGCGTCCAAGGCCTACATCCGCTACCAGCCGCTCGGCGTGGTCCTGGCCGTGATGCCGTGGAACTTCCCGCTCTGGCAGGCCGTGCGGTTCGCCGCGCCGGCGCTGATGGCCGGCAACGTGGGCATCCTCAAGCACGCCTCGAACGTGCCGCAGACCGCGCTCTACCTCGCCGACGTGATCGCGCGCGGCGGCTTCCCGGACGGCTGCTTCCAGACGCTGCTCGTCTCGTCCAGCGCCGTCGAGCGCATCCTGCGTGACCCTCGCGTCGCCGCGGCCACCCTGACCGGCAGCGAACCCGCCGGCCAATCGGTCGCCGCCATCGCCGGCGACGAGATCAAACCCACCGTGCTCGAGCTCGGCGGCAGCGACCCGTTCATCGTGATGCCGTCGGCGGACCTCGACGAGGCGGTCAAGACCGCGGTCACCGCACGGGTGCAGAACAACGGCCAATCCTGCATCGCCGCCAAGCGATTCATCATCCACACCGACATCTACGACGCGTTCGTCGACAAGTTCGTCGAGCGGATGGCTGCACTCAAGGTCGGCGACCCGACCGACCCTGACACCGACGTCGGCCCGCTGGCCACCGAGTCGGGGCGCGACGACATCGTCAAGCAGGTCGACGAAGCCGTGGCGGCCGGCGCGAAGCTGCGCACCGGCGGCAAGCCGCTCGACGGGCCGGGCTGGTTCTACCCGCCGACGGTAATCACCGACATCACCAAGGACATGGCGCTCTACACCGAAGAGGTCTTCGGCCCGGTCGCGTCGATGTACCGCGCCGAGACCATCGACGAGGCCATCGAGATCGCCAACGGCACCACCTTCGGGCTGGGCTCCAACGCCTGGACTCGCGACGAGGCCGAGCAGCAGCGCTTCATCGACGACATCGAGGCCGGCCAGGTCTTCATCAACGGGATGACGGTGTCCTACCCGGAGCTGGGCTTCGGCGGCGTCAAGCGGTCCGGCTACGGCCGCGAACTCGCGGGCCACGGGATCCGCGAGTTCTGCAACGCCAAGACCGTCTGGGTCGGGTAGTGGCGATCGCAAGCGCGGCGCAGCCGGGCGCAGCGGGTCGCCAACATCGGGGCCGGCGAGAGCGGCTCGGCGGCCGGCAGCAGCAAGGTCGATAGCTCAGGCGGACGCGGCGGCCAGGGCCTTCTCGTCCTCGTCGGCGAAGGTGTCCTCCAGGTGCAGCGGCGAGTAGTCGAGGTCGATCTCCTCGAGCGGCCGGCCGCGGGCGCTGGAGATGGTGCCGAAGCGCCGCATGCCCTTGTCGGACGCGTACTGCATGAACTCGTCCACCGAAAGGCCAAAGGGCATCGGGTCGTAAAGGGAGAAGCCCTCTTCGATGAGGCGCAGTCCCAGCGGCATGAGCTCGTTCATGCGGGTTTCGAAGACGCCCCAGTTGGCGTCGTCGGCGGCGACGTGGCGGCGGCAGGTGAAGGTGCCCCACGCCATGTGGCGGCGCTCGTCGTCGCCGATGCGCCGGACCAATTCCTGCATGCCGGGCAGGATGCCGCGCTCCACGCAGATCTTGTGCCAGCCGAAGTAGCCCGTGAGCGCCAGCATGCCTTCGACCATGTGGTTATAGGTGACCGACGCCCGCACCTGGGCGGCCGGAGACGGGTCGACCGACAAGGCGTTGAGGCAGTCCGGCAATTCCTCGTAGAAGATCGTCCGGTAGGTGGGGATGTCGTCGAGGTACTCGTGCAGGTCATCGGTGACGCCGACGGCGTCGAGCCACATGCGGAACACCTGGACGTGCTTGGCTTCCTCGAACGCGAACTGCGTCAGGTACATCTCGTCGCCCAGCCGGCCCTCGACCCGCATCGCGGACATGAACGGCTGAATGTCCTCGGTGACCGCTTCCTCGCCGGCGATGAATTCCGCGCACAGCCGGATGGCGTAGTGACGTTCGTCTTCCGAGAGCTGCTCCCAGTCGGCGCGGTCGCGGGAGAAGTCGATGTCGGCCGGGTCCCAGAACTTCGCGTTGCCGCCGGCGAACAGCCGCAACGGCAGGCTGTCCCAGTTGAGTCCCCCTCGAACCATCGAGTTCGTATGCGTGCGTGTCATGAGACCTCCTCGGATTGGTGTGGGGCTGAGTGGACGGGCGGGCGCGGGGACGCCGCGAAGGCGGCCGCCAGTACGCCGACGAGCCGGCGCACCGCCAGCGCCGGCTGCTCCGGGGAGGGTTCGTCGAGCCCGAGGATCGGATCCAAACCCCGCATGTAGGGCGCCAGCGCCAGGTGCGGAAAGATCAAGAGCAGCAACGACAACAGCGCGTCGGTGTCAGAATCGGCGCGCAGGTCGCCGCGCACCTTCGCGTCGCGGACGAGCGGCCGCATCACTTCCAGGTAGTGCCGGTGGATGACGTTCTGGACGCTGACGCGGGCTTCGGTGTCGACCTCGAGGGTCGCCGCGGCGTGCAGCGCGCGTTCGTGCGGGTGGTCGGCGAAGTAGGCCACCCATGCATCGAGCCAGTCCGTCAGAAAGTCGAAGAAGGGCCGGCCCGGGTCGAGCTCGCGGATGCGGTCTTCCATGTAGGCACGCACCCGCTGGCTGGCGATGTCGGCGATGAACGCGTACAGGTCACGCTTGTCCGCGAAGTACTGGAACAGGCTGCCCTTCGCGACGCCGGCCCGCCGCGCGATGACGTTGAGGCTGCCCCGGGAGAACCCGTGCGCCCCGAATTCTTGTTCCGCCGCGTCGATGATGGCGGCGCGACGGGCGGGGTCGACCCGCGCCCAAGTCACCGTTGGCAATGCGGCCTCCTAGCGTCGATGACCACTGGTCATATTACGGTGAGCCGCGTCACAGTCAAGTATCACGCCGCAGCAACGAACCGCACTCGGACAAAATATGATCGCCGCCGCTCAGAGCACATGCTCGCTGGAGCAAGTTGCGAAGCGCGCCATCGGGCCTTCCCAGTCCGCATTGGCATGGTGCCGTTAGGTAGATCCAAGCGGCTGCGCACGAAACGAACTGGCGTCGGCTTAGCCCGGCCGCCGGCGGGTGGTCCATAGTTGGAACATCAAATTCAGCTCGACGAAAAGGTGTCGGATCGCGTGGATCAGCCCCGGGCCCGCCCAGGCCGCCCCCGCAGCCAGGAGACCCGAGCTGCGGTGCTACGTACGACGTCGGAGCTCATGCACGAGGTCGGCCTGCGAGCGATGACTACCGAGGAGATTGCCGCCCGGAGCGGGGCGAGCAAGGCGACGATTTATAAGTGGTGGCCGAACAAGTACGCGCTTGCCGTCGAGGCGTTTTTGTCGGAAATGGCGATTGAATCAGCCGATCAGGACACGGGGTCGGCGCACGAGGACTTCCGCCTTGCGCTCCGCGGCATGGCCCGCTTCTACAGCAGTGAGAGTGGCCGGGCCTATGCCCAACTCGTCGGCGAGGCACAGTTCGACCCGCAAGTCGGCTCGCAACTGCGCGACTATCTCGTCGGCTCTCGGCGCAAACTGGTTCGTGCGATCTGGGACCGCGGTGTCGCGCGGGGCGAATTGCGCGCAGACATCGACCCCGAGGTGGCGATTGATCTAATTTTCGGGCCGGTGATGTATCGCCTGGTCGCGGGCCATGCACCCCTCGACGACGCCGGCGCCGACGCGATCGTCGACGCAGCGATGCGCGGGCTGGGCCACTGAGACCGAGGTCATAGCTTCAGGGAGTTAAAAAGCGGCGGTGCAGCGGTTAGTTTATGAACTAAACGTTCAGTATCTGATTGGGGTCATTCATGACATCCACCCGCTTTGTCGCCGGGCCCTCGCAGAGTTCGATGACGCGGCTCCGTCCGACGGCTCGCAAGCTTGCTGTTGAGTTCATCGGGACGTTCTTCCTCATGTTCACCGTCGGCGCCAGCGCCCGCGCCGCGACGTCGCTAGCGCCGCTGGCGATTGGCGGAGTCCTCATGGTCATGGTCTACGCCGGCGGCCACATCTCTGGAGGCCACTACAACCCGGCGGTGACGATGGCCGCGCTCGTCCGCAGCAGGATCGGTGTCCATGATGCGATTGGGTACTGGATAGTCCAACTCACGGCCGGCCTGCTCGCTGCAGTCGTTGTCGGCGCGACCATCAGCGCATCGCCCGCCCGGGCATTCGCGCCGCGCGGTGACGCCATGACGAGTGCGCTCATCGTCGAATCCTTGTTCACCTTTGCCCTGGCCTATGTCGTCCTCAACGTCGCCACCAGCAAGGACCACGCAGACAACTCCTTCTACGGGTTGGCCATCGGTTTCACGGTCGTTGTCGGTGCCGTGAGCGTCGGTGGCATTTCCGGCGGTGTGTTCAACCCCGCTGTCCTGCTAGGGGGCGCGGCCAGCGGGTTGCTCGGCTGGTCGACGCTGATCTACCTCGTCCCGGAAGTGGTCGGCGGCGTGACGGCCGGCCTCGTATTCCGCGCCCTCAACCCAGCCGATAAGTGAGGCACCAAGATGAGACGAGATACCAACGTGGCGAATCGTTTTCGCGCCCTGCCGGGGTCCGAGCGACAGCGCAGAACCACAGCAATCAATCACTAGGAGGCCAAGCAGATGAACTCGATTCCTTCGATCACGCTCAATGACGGCAACACCATCCCTCAACTAGGCTTCGGCGTGTTCCAGATTGCACCGGAACAGACCGCCGCCGCGGTGCGTACCGCCCTCGCGGTCGGATACCGCCACATCGACACTGCGCAGATGTACGGCAATGAAAGGGAAGTCGGCCAAGGCATCCGGCATGCGGGGCTGGACCGCGGCGACGTGTTTGTCACCAGCAAGCTCAACAACGGACATCACAGGCCCGACGACGCGCGCCGCGCGTTCGACGCCACATTGACCGCCCTTGGTACGGATTATGTCGACCTGTTCCTGATCCACTGGCCCCTTCCCACCCGCTATCACGGCGACTTCGTCTCCACGTGGAACGTGCTGGAGGAATTCGCCAAGGACGGCCGGGCACGCAGCATCGGCGTGTCGAACTTCCAGGTCGCCCATCTGCGCCGACTCGCCGAGGGATCGCACACCGCGCCCGCAGTGAACCAAATCGAGGTGCATCCCTACTTTACGAACCAGCAGGTCGATGCCTATAACCGCCAGCACCAGATCGCGACGGAGGCCTGGTCGCCAATCGCGAAGGGCAAGGTCCTGGACGACGACCTCATCACCCGCATCGCCGATGCGCATGGCAGAACACCCGCGGAGGTGGTGCTGCGTTGGCACATCCAGAGCGGCAACGTCGTGATTCCCAAGTCGGTCCACCGCGAGCGGATGGAGGCGAATTTCAATATCTTCGACTTCACGCTGAGCACCGAGCAGATGGACTCCATCAGCGGCCTCGACCGTGGCGAACCCGGTCGCACCGGTCCCCACCCCGATACATTCGACAACATCCCCGATTGATGTTTCGGCACAGATGTAGACGCACGCGTCGGCGCCGAACTATGGCCGCATGCGGTACGCGCCGTTGAGGGGAAGGATGTGCTCCTTCCAGATCTGGGCGTAGCGGGCGGGGTCGTGGACGGGGCGGCGGATCATCCGCGTCGCGAAGCGGGCCTGCTCGTCCGTCGTCGCGGGTTTGTCGCTCAGCTCCACGGCGTAGCCGTTGAAGTCGCGGACCAGCACGGCGAAGATCTCATCGATCAGCGTCTCGTCCACGTCGGACAGCGCGGCCTCCTCGAGGATGAGCTGCGCGTAGGGCACCGTCGCGAACAACTGGCCCACGGCGAACGCGAAGTCGACGTCCTTCTGCTGTGCGGCGTCGGGGGTCGCGCTGGCCAGCATGTCGGCGAGCACGTCGATCTGCTTGCGCAGCAACGCCACGTTGGGCAGGTGCCCGAAGCCGTCGAACGGCGCGCGCCAGTCGTGGAAGCGCACCTTGCCCAGGCCCCCGGTCGGACCCTGCGCGAACAGGAACGTGTCGTCGGCCGCGTCGTCGCGGCGGCCGATGATCGGCAGCTCGGCGTTGGGGGCGAACAGGAAGTTGGGCATGAACTTGGCGAGCAGGCCGATGTTGATGTGCACGGTGCCCTCGAGCCTTGGCAGCAAACCGATCTCGCGGGCGACGGCCTCGAAGAAGGTGTCCTTCTCCACCCCCTTGGCGGCGATCACGTCCCACAGGGCGATGACGACCCGCTCGCCTTCGCTGGTGATCTTCGCCTTGGTGAGCGGGCTGTACAGCAGGTAGCGCCGGTCGTCCGCCGAGGCGCCGCGCATGTAGTCGCAGGCGCGGGTGGCGACGAGCCGCATCGCGACCAGCCGCAGGTAGGCGTCGGTGAGCAGCCGCCGCACGTGGCTGAAGTCGGTGACGACGGTTCCGTACAGGACCCGGTTGGAGGCGTGGGTGACCGCCTCGTACATGGCGTGGGTGCACATGCCGACCGCGCCCCAGCCCAGGTTGTACTTGCAGACGTTGACCGTGTTGAGGGCCGCGTGGAAGGCCCCGGGACCGCGGTGCAGGATGTCGGCCTCGGTGACGGGGTAGTCGCGCAGCGCATAGTTGGCGACGTAGTTCTGCGAGTTCACCACGTTTTTGATCAGGTCATACCGATCGTGCTGGGAGTCGGCGGCGAAGAACACGTATTCGTCTGAGCCGGCGATCTTGCCGAAGGTGGAGACCATCCGCGCCACGTTGGCGTTGCCGATGTAGTACTTCTCGCCATTGGCGACCCAGCCGTTCTCGGACGGCGTCAGGATCATGTCGGTCTGGTAGACATCGGCGCCGTGGGTCTGCTCCGACAGGCCAAAGGCGAACACCTCGCCGGCCTCGAGCTGGGCGGCGGCCTTGCGCTTGGCGTCCTCGTTGGCGCTCATCCAGATGGGGCCCAAGCCCAGCGCGGTGACCTGGAAGGGGTACCAGTAGCTCAGCCCGTAGAAGCCCACGATCTCGGCGAACTCGCTGATCCGGTAGGTATCCCAGCGACAATCGTCGGCGCCGTACTGAGACGGCGTCAGCAGGGACGCGAAGATACGCTCGCGTCCGATGTGGTCCAAAAACTCGGAGTACCACACCCGTTCGTGATCGTCGGACTTCAGCCGCGCCTTGCCCCGCGATTCGAAGAAGTCCACCGTCGAGGCCATGATCTCCGCCGAGCGCCGGTCAGGGTATTTGCGTTGCAGGTGGTTGGGATTGAGCAACATGACGCGACTCCCGCGGGTTCCGGTTGGGACGAGGGTGACGGTACTGCACCTTAGGGCGCACCGGAATAAATCGGCACTGTTCTCCGACCACCGGGTCGACCTAGCATCAGTCACGTGTCAGAACTCAATACCGCCCGCGGCCCCATCGATACCGCCGACCTCGGCGTGACGCTCATGCACGAGCACGTGTTCATCATGACCACCGAGATCGCGCTGAACTATCCCGAAGCGTGGGGTGACGAGGAACGGCGGGTGGCCGATGCCATCGATCGGCTCAACGAGCTGAAGTCCCGCGGTGTCGACACCATCGTGGACCTCACCGTGATCGGGCTGGGCCGCTACATCCCGCGCATCGCCCGCGTCGCGGCGGCCACCGAGCTGAATATCGTTGTGGCGACGGGACTTTACACGTACAACGACGTGCCGTTCCGGTTCCATTACGAGGGCCCCGGAGGGATGCTGGACGGCCCCGAGATCATGACCGAGATGTTCGTCCGCGACATCGAGCAGGGCATCGCCGACACCGGCATCAAGGCGGGCATCCTCAAGTGTGCAACCGACGAACCCGGCATCACCCCGGGCGTCGAGCGGGTGCTGCGCGCGGTCGCGCAGGCGCACAAGCGCACCGGGGTGCCGATCTCCACGCACACCCACGCCGGGCTGCGCCGCGGGCTCGAGCAGCAACGCATCTTCGAGGAGGAGGGCGTGGACCTGAGCCGGGTGGTCATCGGTCACTCCGGCGACAGCACCGATGTCGGCTACCTCGAAGAGCTCATCGCCGCCGGCTCCTACCTCGGCATGGACCGGTTCGGCATCGACGTGATCCTGCCGTTCGAGGACCGGGTCAACATCGTGGCCACGATGTGCGAGCGCGGGCACGCCGACAAAATGGTGCTCTCGCACGACGCCAACTGTTATTTCGACGCGCTTCCCGAAGCCCTGGTGCCCCAGATGGCGCCGAATTGGCATTACCTGCACATCCACAACGACGTCATCCCCGCCCTCAAGGAGCGCGGCGTCACCGACGACCAGTTGCACACCATGCTGGTCGACAACCCCCGCCGCATCTTCGAGCGGCAGGGCGCATATGAGTGAGCCGATCCCGCCGATCGGCACCCAGATCTCCGCGCTGGCCGAACTCGCACCCGACGAGCCGGCGGTCACCTGTGATGGAGTGACCATCACCCGCGCCGAACTCGACCGTTCGACGAACCGGTTGGCCCGCGCCTACGCCGAGCGCGGTGTGGGGGTCGGCGACTACGTGACGATGGTGCTGCCCAACTCGATCGAGTGGATCCAGGCCGCGGTGGCGTGCTGGAAGCTGGGCGCGGTGCCGCAGCCGCTGTCGGCGCGGTTGCCGGACGCGGAGTTGCAGGGCCTGGTGGAGTTGCGCCCGCCCACCTTGTTAGTGGGCCGCGAGTATCCCGGAATGCCAAGCGTGTCAGCCGGTTTCACGCCGGGACCGGATTGTTCGGACGCGGCGCTGCCGGAGGCGGTTTCGCCGGTGTGGAAGGCGATGGGGTCCGGCGGCAGCACCGGCCGCCCCAAGCTGATCGAATCCGGCGGCGACAGCCGGATACCGGCCGCCATCGGCTATCCCTTGGGCGCGCAGGAGGGCGATGTCACGCTGATGCCGGTGCCGCTGTCGCACAACACCGGATTCACCGCAGCGACCATGGCACTGTTGATGCGCCATCACCTGGTGCTGATGAGCCGGTTCGAGCCGCAGCAATTCCTTCGGCTGATCACCGACCATAAAGTCACCTTTTTGACGACGGTGCCGACGATCATGCAGCGGACGCTGCCGGTCTATTACGCCGAACCGGGTGCCTACGACCTGTCGTCGATCCGCCGCTTCTGGCATCTGGCGGCGCCGTGCCCGCCCGCCGTCAAGCAGGCGTGGATCGATCTGCTGGGTCCGGAAAAAGTGTGGGAACTCTACGGCGGCACCGAATTACAGGCGCTGACCTTCATCTCCGGCGACCAGTGGCTGACCCACCGCGGCTCGGTCGGGGTGGTGGTCGCCGGCGAGATGAAGGTGCTCGACGACGACGGCAACCCGTGTCCGCCCGGCGTGGAGGGCGAGATTTACATGCGGCCCGCACCGGGCAGCGCACCCACCTACCGCTACGTCGGCGCGACGGCGAAGAGCCGCGACGGCTGGGACTCGTTGGGCGACCTCGGCTATTTCGACGCCGACGGATTTCTCTATCTGTCTGACCGCAGGGTGGACATGTTCACCGTCGGCGGCCGCAACGTGTACCCAGCCGAGATCGAGAACGCGTTGTCGGCACACCCGGACGTGTTGTCCTGCCTCGTGGTCGGCGTCCCCGACCCAAACTCCGGCGATCTGGGGCAGGTGCCCTACGCGCTGGTGCACACGGCCGACGACGCGGGGCTGGACGCAGCCGGGGTGCAGCAATTTCTGCGCGAACACCTCGCGGCGTACAAGGTGCCGCCCACCCCGGATTTCGTAGAATTCGTCGACGCCCCCCTGCGCGACGACGCCGGGAAGGCGCGGCGGTCGGCGGTGCGCGCCGAGATCATGGAGCGCCTGCAGGCCGTCGGGCCGGCCTGACGCACCCCAAGAATCCTCCAAGCCGGCGGGCCCATCATCGGGCAATGCAGATCGAACCGCTGAGCACGGAGTTGATCGACCGTTACCTGCGATCGCGTGAGTTGCGCTTCTTCCGCAGCGATGACGGCGAGGAGTTCATGATGCTGCCCAGCTACGAGCGCGGCAAGCTGCACGTGAACCTGCGGATCAACGGTTTGCGGCGCGACGTTTTCGAGATCTCGATCAGCCCCGCCGGGCACTACCCCGCTACCGAGCGGGCGCGCCTGATGGAACTGGTCAACGACTGGAATCGCGAAACCCATTGGCCCAAGGCGTTTGTGCGCGAGACCGCCCGGCCGAGCCACGTCAGCGTGGTCGGCGAGAACGCTTACCTGCTGACCGACGGCATCCACCTCGAGGCGCTGGGCAACCTCGTCCGATCGACCGTCGAGTACGGGGCCGATCTGTTCCAGAAGATCGAGCGCGCGATCTGCCTGCCGTCCGCCGACACGCTGGAAGAGTGGATGGACCGCACCGGCTAGGGCGCGATCGCGTCCGCCTCGGCGTCCACCGCGTCTGCGGTTTCGGCCGGCCTCTCGCGTCTCTCCCAGTGCCGCAACGCTTCCCGGCAGGGCGACTCGACCAGCCCGTAGCTGACCGCGGCGATCGCCCAGCCGAAGACCAGCGTCAGCGCCAGCACGGCGGGCATGCGGCCGGTGAAAGCGAACGTCCCGAGCACCGGGAACACCATGGCCAGCGCGGCCAGGTGCCACACGAACAGGCCGTAGGACCACCGGCCCAGCGTCACCATGCCGGTGCTGCCCAGCAGCCGGTGAGGGGTGTCGACCCGGTCCAGGACCAGTGGGGCGACGAGCGCGAACGCCACCACTGAGCCCGCCGCCGTCTTGACCGCGAACTGGGTGGCCGTGCCGGGAACCAGGCCCTCCGGGCCCGCCAGCGGGGAGGCCGCCAGCAGGTAGGCCAGCACGGCGACGACGGCCATGGGCACCCGCCGGCGTGCCCACCGGTGCGACAGGCCGACCGGGCTGTGGACCCATTCGGCCAGCAGCATGCCGGCGGCGAACCAGGAGAAGAAGGCCGGCGGCCAGTTGAGCGGGTTGGTGCCGGATCCGGAATGGATGGGCACCCAGCCCCAGGCCCAGCTCAGCGCCGCCAGCACGGCGATCGTCGGTATCCGCGCGCCGACCGGCAGCCGCCGGGCCAGCAACGCCAGAATCGGCAACGCCAGGTAGAAGCTGACCTCGACCGAAAGGCTCCACATCTGGGTCAGCCCGCCGGTCAGGGTGAGTGGCACATAGATCTGGGTGAGGGTCAGGTTGGCCAGCCACACGGTCGGACTGGCGTGATCCGCGTCGGGCAGGAGCGACAAGATCACAACGACCGCCACCACATAGGCGGGCATGATGCGCACCACCCGGGAGCGCAGATAGTGGCCGGTGCGGGGACGCGGTCCCAGGCCGCGTGCCGCCGCGGCGTGGCCGCGCCACAACAGGAAGCCCGACAAGGCGAAGAAGACCGCGACGGCGAGATCGAAGCGGCCGAAGAGCCGGCCGGTGACACCGCTGGAGTGCCCGGTCTGGAAAGCGACGTGCGTGACGACCACCCCCATGGCCGCGCAGGCGCGCATCCCCTCCACGGCGGGCAGGAAGCTGCGCGTCCCGCCCACCTGCCGGCCATCGGTCACCCCCACAGTCTGCATCTGATGGGTTGGGAGAACGAATGGGTACACCCGAAGCACCCGCGCGCGACGACAGGTTCGTAAGCCGAGGCCTTACGTTCTGCTGTTAGGGTCAAACGGGTTTGCCTCGGTGCTTGCTCAGGTCGGGGTGGGTCGCGGCTGACGGGGCAAGAGAGCACTAGGAGGGCACAGCAACGTGAACCGAGCAGTCATGTTGCGGTTAGCCGCATGCGGGATCATCGGTCTCGGGGCCGCCCTGCTGATCGCCGCGCTGCTGTTATCGACGTACACCACCAGCAGGATCACGAAGGTCCCGCTCAACATCGACAGCACGCTCATCAGCGACGGCACCGGAACCGCGCTGGACTCCGCATCCCTGTCGACCGATCACGTCGTCGTCAACCAGAACGTCCCCCTGGTCTCCCAGCAGCAGGTCAGCGTCGAGTCGCCCGCCAACGCCGACGTGGTCACGCTGCAGGTCGGAACGTCGGTGCGGCGCACCGACAAGCAGAAGGACAGCGGGCTGCTGCTGGCGATCGTCGACACCGTCACCCTCAACCGCAAGACCGCGATGGCCGTCTCCGACGACACCCACGCCGGCGGCTCGGTCCAGAAACCGCGCGCCGTCAACGACGAGAACCCGCCCACCGCGATGCCCCTGAGGCACGACGGGTTGTCCTACCGGTTCCCCTTCCACACCGAGAAGAAGACGTACCCCTACTTCGATCCGATCGCGCAGAAGCCGTTCGACGTCAACTACGACAGCCAAGAAGACGTCAACGGCCTGACCACCTACAGGTTCACCCAGAACATCGGCTACAACGCCGACGGCAAGCTGGTGGCGCCCGTGGCCTACCCGTCGCTGTTGGCCGGCAACGAGGACGCCAAGCAGACCACCTCCGCGTCGATGTGGGGCGTGCAGGGCGGCGATCCGAACGAGCAGATCACCATGACGCGCTACTACGCGGCGCAGCGGACCTTCTGGGTGGACCCCGTGTCGGGCACCATCGTCAAGGAGACCGAGCACGCCAACCACTACTTCGCCCGCGACCCGCTCAAGCCGGAGCTGACGCTGGCCGACTATAAGGTCACCTCCAACCAGGACACCGTCGAATCGCAGGTCAACGCCGCCCGCGACGAGCGCGACCGGCTGTCGCTGTGGTCGCGGGTGCTGCCGATCACCTTCACCGCGGTCGGTTTGATCGCGCTGGTCGGTGGCGGCCTGCTCGCCTCGTTCAGCCTGCGGACCGAGAGCGCGTTGACCGATCCCGGCCTGGACCGCAGTGACCAGGACTTCTTCGGCCGCACCGGGCTCGAGGAGCCGGTGCCCGGCGCCGAGGCCGAGACCGAGAAGCTGCCCACGCAACGTCCCGGCTCGCGCGACGATCCCGGCGCGGACGCGCCCACCCTCGGCTCCGATGAGCCGCCCGAGTCGGGGCCGCCCGAGCCCGCCAGTCCCCCCGAACGGGAATAGCCCGCCACGTGCGCTGGACCCGACCCGGGTACGCGTTGGTCTTGGCGCTGCTGGTGGTCGGGCCGCTGCTCAAGCCCGGTTACCTGCTGCTGCGTGACGCGGTGTCCACGCCGCGCTCGTATGTGTCCGATACCGCGCTGGGCTTGACGTCGGCGCCGCGGGCGACGCCGCAAGACTTCGCGGTGGCCCTGGCCTCTCACGTGCTGGACGGCGGCGTCGTGGTGAAGGCGCTACTCGTTCTGGGGCTCTGGCTCGCGGGATGGGGCGCGGCCCAACTGGTCGCGACGGCGCTGCCCGACGCGGGCGTGGCCGGCCAGTTCGTCGCCACCACGCTGGCGATCTGGAACCCGTATGTCGCCGAGCGGCTACTCCAAGGCCACTGGAGCCTGCTGGTCGGCTACGGCTGCCTGCCCTGGGTTGCGACGGCGATGCTCAGGCTGCGGACGGCCTCCGGTTCGTTCTTCGGGCTGGCTCTCTGGATCGCGCTGGCCGGGCTGACGCCGACCGGTCTGCTGCTCGCCGCGACCGTCGGGCTGGTGTGCGTGGCCGTGCCCGGCGCGGGCCGGTCCCGCCGGGTGTGCGCCGCGGCGACGCTGGGCGCCGCGCTGGTGGCGGCGCTGCCCTGGCTGACCGCGTCTGCGCTGGGCTCGTCGTTGACCTCCCACACGGCGGCGAACACGTTAGGGGTGACCGCGTTCGCGCCGCGCGCCGAGCCGGGTCTGGGCACGCTCGCCAGCCTGGCCAGCCTGGGCGGGATCTGGAACGGCGAGGCGGTGCCGATCTCGCGGACCACCCTGTTCGCGGTGGCGTCGGCCATGGTGCTGCTGGGCGTGGTGGCGGTCGGGATGCCGACGGTGGTTCGCCGCGGCGCGGTGCGACCGCTGCTCGTGTTGGCGGCGGTGGCCGTGCTGGTTCCGGCCGGGCTGGCGACCGGCCCGGGACTGCACCTATTGGGTGCGCTGGTTGACGCCGCGCCCGGATTCGGCGTGCTGCGCGACGGGCAGAAGTGGGTGGCGCTGGCCGTGCCGGGCTACGCGCTGGCGGGCGCCGGCGCGGTGGTGGCGCTGAGCCGGTGGGTGTGGCCGGCCCTGACGGCGCCGGTTTGCTGCCTCGCGCTGATCTTCGCGCTGCCCGACCTGGCCTGGGGGGTATGGGGCCAGGTGTCGCCGGTGCAGTACCCGCGCGGGTGGACGGCGGTGGCCGCCGCGATCAACGGCCAGCCCGCGGCGGTGGCGGTGTTGCCGGCCGGCACCATGCGGCTGTACTCCTGGTCGGGTCGGGCGCCGGTGCTGGATCCGTTGCCCCGCTGGGTGCACGCCGACGTCCTGAGCACGGGCGACCTGGTCATCTCGGGGACCGTCATCCCGGGCGAGGGCGCCCGGGCCCGCGCCGTGCAGCAGTTGCTGCTTTCCGGGCCCGATCCGTCCGCGCTGGCCCCGGCCGGGGTGGGCTGGCTGGTCGTGGAGTCGGACACCGCGGGCGACATGGGGGCGTCCGCCCGCACCCTCGATGCGCTGACGCCGGTCTACCGCGACGACAACCTTGCGCTCTATCGCATCGGCGGCCACACCGCCGGGGTGTCCGCCACCGCCCGCACGACGACGCTGATCGCGCATCTGGCGTGGCTGGCGGCGCTGATGGTCGGCGGCGCCGGCGCGGCTGTCAGCGCGTGGCGGCGCCGGCTTGGTGCTACACCACGCCGCTGACCGGGTGGCCGGTCCGCACGGCCTCCAGGACCGCGCGCATGGCGTCGGCGCTTTGCCGCCAAGAGAATTCACCGCTTCGGGTGTGCGCCTTGGCGCCGAGTTGGTCGCGCAGGACGGGGTCGGAAAGCACCTCTTCGAGACGGTTTACCAGTTCGGCGTGGGTGTCCACCAAGATCCCGGTCACCTCGTCGACGATCGAATCCGACAGGCCGCCCGAGGACCGGTAGCCGATGGTCGGCACCCGATGCTGGGCCGCCTCGACGACCGCCAGGCCCCAGCCCTCCTTGCGCGACGGCAGCAGCTGCACCCAAGCGCTTTGCAGCACATGGTGTTTGGTCACATCGTCGACGTGGCCGTGGAACGTCACCGCGTCGGAGATGCCGAGCCGATGGACGTGGTCGACGAGCCGCCGCCGCCACCAGCCGTCGCCGACGATGTCGAGGTGCAGACCCGGCATGCGCGGCCGGAGCTGCGCGACGGCCTCGAGAGCGTCTTCGATCTGCTTGTGCGGCACCAGCCGCGACAGCACCACCACCCGGGGCGCGGCGGCGCGCGGGCCGGACAGCGTGCGCGCGGGGGCTTCGTCGAGGCCGTTGCGCACCACCGCGATCTGCGCGTGGCCGACGCCGAGCGTCACCAGGTCGCGCGCCGACGGCAGCGACACGGTCACATACTGGTTGCGCCGGTTCAGCCGTGGCGACAACGTCGACT
Organism: Mycobacterium sp. 852014-50255_SCH5639931; assembly: GCF_001665605.1. Taxonomy (GTDB): domain Bacteria; phylum Actinomycetota; class Actinomycetes; order Mycobacteriales; family Mycobacteriaceae; genus Mycobacterium; species Mycobacterium paraffinicum. The sequence goes on along the minus strand of NZ_LZSV01000021.1, from coordinate 44,313 downwards.
CGACGAACCAGCCGAGCCGCCCGAGCACGGGGCCGGCCACCGGCCACTGCTCGCGGTGGCAGTGGTGCACCAGCACGACGACCCGCCGGCCGTACACCAGCCGGGCGAGGAACGGCACGCCGTTCTGGGTGTCGACGACGACGTCGGGCCGCACCCGCCGCAGCGGTCCGAGGCCCAGCCGCGCCGCAGCCATCGCGAGTAGGGCCCAGACGTAGACGGAATACCGGCCGCCGGCGCGGTCGATGCGCACGCCGTCGACCACTTCGCGGCGGGGAGCTCCGGGGTAGCGGGCGGTGCGCAGCGTGACGTCGATGCCGGACGCGGCCAGCTGCGCGCCGATGCGCTGCAAGTAGGCTTCGCTGCCGCCGCCCTGCGGGTGTCCGGTATCGCGCCAGCACAGCAGGAGCACGGAGCGCAGACCAGACATCACCGGTCAGCCTAGCCCGGCGATGACGCGCGCCGCGGAGGGCGCGTGTGGGGGGACCCCGTCCGCGTCGCGGGGGCGGCCAGTCGGTCACTGGCGCCACACTGGCCTCCGCCGGGGAAGGACCGCTCGAAGCGCCCGCCTCACAGCGACAAATCGGCGGCACGCGCCTATCACCGGGCGTTGTCGCTGTGAGGCGGGCACTTCCGGTGCCGCCCGATCCAGGGACGGGTGTGACACCAGTGACCCAAGCTGCCCGGCGGCGACGCGCGCCGGTGCTGCGTAGGGTTGGCCGGTGGCCGTGACTGACGTCTTCGCGCGGCGGGCGACCCTGGCCCGCGCGCTGCGGCTGCTGTTCGAATTCCGCTTCGAGCAGTCGGAGCCGGCCCGGTTCTACGGCGCGCTGGCGGCGGATACCGCGGCGATGGTGGGTGACCTGTGGCTGGCCGCGACCGGCGAGACCCCGGCCGGCCGCACCCTGCTCGACGTCGGCGGCGGTCCCGGCTACTTCTCGGCCGCGTTCGCCGACGCCGGGATCCGCTACGTCGGCGTCGAACCCGACCCGAGCGAGATGCACGCCGCGGGACCCACGCCCGCAAGCGGCGACGGGAACTTCGTCCGCGCCTCGGGCATGGCGCTGCCGTTCGCCGACGACTCGGTGGACATCTGCCTGTCGTCCAACGTCGCCGAACACGTGCCGCGGCCGTGGCAGCTGGGCGCCGAGATGCTTCGGGTGACCAAGCCGGGCGGGCTGGCCGTGCTCTCCTACACCGTCTGGCTGGGCCCGTTCGGGGGGCACGAGATGGGCCTGACCCATTACCTCGGGGGCGCCCGGGCCGCCGCCCGCTACGCCCGCAAACACGGGCATCCGGCGAAAAACAACTACGGGTCGTCGTTGTTCGCGGTGTCGGCGGCCGACGGCCTGCAATGGGCGGCGAGCACCGGGGCCGCGGTGGCGGCATTTCCCCGCTACCACCCCCGATGGGCGTGGTGGATGACCTGGGTGCCGCTGCTACGGGAGTTCGGAGTCAGCAACTTGGTGCTGGTGCTGCGGCCCCGATAATGAAACATGTTCTCGTTTTGCGTCGGCTTGGGTAGGGTGGCGCCATGCGCGCCGGCGACGATGCAGCGCGAAGCAATAAGGAGGAGCGGCGCAGATGCCCGAGAGCCAAACGACGGAATACGACAAGCTTTTCATCGGCGGCAAGTGGACTGAGCCGTCGACCGACGAGGTGATCGAGGTGCGCTGCCCGGCCACCGGCGAGTATGTCGGCAAGGTGCCGATGGCGGCGCCCGCCGACGTCGACGCCGCGGTGGCCGCGGCCCGCGCCGCCTTCGACAACGGACCCTGGCCCACGACGCCGCCCAAGGAGCGCGCGGCCGTCATCGCCAACGCGCTCAAGTTGATGGAAGAGCGTAAGGACCACTTCACCCAGCTGCTGGCGGCCGAGACAGGCCAGCCGCCGATGGGCGTCGAAACGATGCACTGGATGAGCTCCATCGGGGCGCTGAACTTCTTCGCCGGCCCCGCCGTCGACCAGATCAAGTGGAAAGACGTCCGCACCGGCGGCTACGGGCAGAGCATCGTCTATCGCGAGCCCATCGGCGTGGTGGGTGCGATCGTCGCATGGAACGTGCCGCTGTTCCTGGCGGTCAACAAGCTGGGCCCGGCTCTGCTGGCCGGCTGCACCGTGGTGCTCAAGCCGGCCGCCGAAACCCCGCTGAGCGCAAACGCTTTGGCGGAGGCCTTCGCCGAGGCGGGGCTGCCCGAGGGGGTGCTGTCGGTGGTGCCCGGCGGGATCGAGACCGGCCAGGCGCTGACGTCCAACCCGGGAGTCGACCTCTTCTCCTTCACCGGCAGCTCGGCCGTCGGGAAGGAGATCGGCCGGCGCGCCGCGGACATGCTCAAGCCGTGCACTCTGGAACTCGGCGGCAAGTCCGCGGCCATCGTCCTCGAGGACGTCGACCTGGCGGCCGCGGTCCCGATGCTGGTGTTCTCCGGGATCATGAACACCGGGCAGGCCTGCGTGGCCCAGACCCGGATCCTGGCCCCGCGCTCCCGCTACGACGAAATCGTCGACGCGGTAAGCGCTTTCGTGCAGGCGCTGCCGGTGGGCCTGCCGTCGGACCCGGCCGCCCAGATCGGTTCGCTGATCTCGGAGAAGCAGCGCGCGCGGGTCGAGGGTTACATCGCCAAGGGCATCGAAGAAGGTGCGCGGCTGGTGTGCGGCGGCGGCCGCCCCGATGGCCTGGACAGCGGCTTCTTCGTGCAGCCCACGGTCTTCGCCGACGTCGACAACAAGATGACGATCGCCCAGGAGGAGATCTTCGGGCCCGTGCTGAGCATCATCGGATACGACACCGAGGAGGACGCGATCAAGATCGCCAACGACTCGGTGTACGGCCTGGCCGGCAGCGTGTGGACCACCGACGTGGAACGTGGCATCGCGGTCTCGGAGAAGATCCGCACCGGCACCTACGCGATCAACTGGTATGCGTTCGACCCCTGTTGCCCGTTCGGGGGTTACAAGAACTCCGGCATCGGCCGCGAGAACGGCCCCGAAGGTGTGGAGCACTTCACCCAGCAGAAGAGCGTGCTCATGCCGATGGGCCACACGATCGAGGGCTGACCCCGGTACGCACCGAGCGTGCACTCACCGCGACGAATCAGGACCAACCTCGCGGTGGGTGCACGTTCGGCGTTTCAGGCCCTTGGTGAGGGTGCCGGCCCACGGTTCCACAGCCCCACAATTATGCTAAAGAGCATAGAAACCTGGTTGTTACACCCCCGTCAATCACGATTCACAACGACGCGCGACAACGTTTCCCGTGGTTCAGCGTTTACATAGGGAATAAATTTGCTTACTGGACCGCTGTCTTATATGCTACTAAGCATAATCATGGGCTGCACTTAGGCCGGGAGAGAATCATGTGGATCATCGAGCTGAACATCGGCGGCTATCAATTCACCCGCGAGATGCCCGACCTTAAGCGCCGGAATTTCCGCTTCAGCCCCCGCAGCATGCATTGGCCGGTACTGCGGCAATCACACGCTGCATGACGTTAGCCACGGGAGGCACGAGAGTGGCGACCACTAGCGAAACAGTGCAGGACCTCACCCCGACGAAGCGCGGCGGCACGCGCAGGAAAATGCTGGCCAGCGCCGCCGAGGTGATGCGTGAACGAGGCGCCGCGGGAGTGACCATCGATGCGGTCCTCGCCCGCAGCGGCGCGCCGCGCGGCTCGGTCTACTACCACTTCCCCGACGGCCGCAATCAGATTCTGATCGAGGCGCTGCGGTATTCCGGTGATTCCATCACCGCGATGATCGACGACGCCGCCGAGCAGGGCGCCCGAGTGCTGCTTGGCAAGTTCGTCGAGTTCTGGGAGCGTCTGCTGACCGAGGGCGGCTTCAACGCCGGCTGCCCGGTGGTGGCAGCGGCGATCGGCTCGGACGACGACGACGCCCAGCTTTCCGCCGAGGCCGGCGCCATCCTGGGCCGCTGGTGCGCGTCGCTGACCCGGGCGTTCACCCACGACGGCTTCGACGAGCCGTGCGCCGCCTCGCTGGCGGTGATGTCGATCGCCGCGCTGGAGGGCGCCATCGTGCTGTCCCGCTCGACCGGCAGCATCGACCCGTTGCGTCAGGTCGGCGACCAGCTCGAATTCCTGATCAAGGCAAGGGAATTCGTGCTCCGCAATAATATCGGGGAGTAACTCCTCAGTCGCTGGCCGGCAGCGGCTTGACCTCTTTGAGCTGCAGCGCGGTCGCGCCGACGCTCAGGCTCCCGGCGCCCGGCTTGGTCACCAGCACCTCGGCACCGGTCTCGTCGACGTAGCGCTTGCCCATCACGGTGCCGTCGGCGAAGGCCGGGTCCAATTCGCCCGAACGCTCGGCGCCAATCGGCACCATAGGCGCACCGCCACAACGCAAGTCGTCGAGGCTGTCGGCGCTCCTGACGACGATCACCTGTGTGTCACACACCTGGCTTGCCAAGCGGGTTCCGTTCTTGATCATGCCTTCAGCCCTTCTAGCATCTCGATGATCTCCCGGCGAAGTACCTTGCCGGTGGGAGTCGTGGGCAGCTCGTCGCGAAACACTACCCGGTCCGGGGTTCGCGACCCGCGCAAGCTTTTCCGGACATGCTCGCGCAATTCCTCGGGATCCGGATCCGCACCGGGGCGGGGCACCACCACCGCGACGATCGCCTGGCCCCACTGCGGATCCTCGACACCGACCACGGCGACGTCCCGCACGTGCGGGTGCTCCACCAACACCTCTTCGAGCTCGGCGGGCGCGATGTTCTCACCACCGCGGATGATGGTGTCGTCGCTGCGGCCGCCGATGAACAGATAGCCGTCCTCGTCGAGCATGGCGATGTCTCTGGTTGGGAACCAGCCGTTGTCGTCGAGTACCGAACCGATCCCCGTGTAGCGGCCGGAGACCTGCTCGCCGCGGACGAACAGCTCGCCGGTTTCACCCGGCCCGAGCACGTTGCCGTCCTCGTCGCGAATCTCGATCTCGATGCCGGGGACCGGCTGCCCGACCGACGCCAGCCGCCTGGCGACCTCGGGTGCCTCCGCGGCCTGCGCCGCCCGGTGGTCGTCCGGGGTGAGCACCGCGATGGTCGAGCTCGTCTCGGTCAGGCCGTAGGCGTTGACGAAGCCCACGCCCGGCAGAAGTTCGAGGGCCCGGCGGACGAGCGGGAGCCCCACCTTGGACCCGCCGTAGGCCAGGTTGCGCAGCGACGGCAGCTCGTGGCCCTCGGCCTCCAGCGCGGCAACGATGCGGTCCAGCATGGTGGGCACCACGGTCGCGGTGGTCACGTTCTCGGCGTTGATCAGCCGAACCCATTCCTGCGCATCGAAATTCGGCAGGTAGACCATTTTGCGCCCGGCATACAGGTTCGACAGCGCGGCGCCCACTCCGGCGATGTGATAGGGCGGCACGCAGATCAGCGCGGCGTCGCTCTGGGCGGCCGACTCGAATTCAACCGTGCCGGTCACGTAGCTGGTCAGGTTGTTGTGCGACAGTTCGACGGCCTTGGGTTGCGACGTGGTGCCCGAGGTGAACAGCACGATCGCGACCGAGTCCGGGTCGGGAAACTCCGCGGCCGGCTCGTTGTCGTGGGCGGCCGCCAGGAATTCGTCGGTGGTCATCAGCCGCGCCGTGGTCTCGCCGACCATGTCCCGGTAGCGGCTGTCGACGATCACCAGGGGCTCGGGCAGGCGCTCGATGAGCACCTGGATGCCGTCGGCGGAAAGCCGGTAATTGATCGGCGTGAACGGCAACCCGGCGCGCGCGGCGGCGAAGATCAGCACCGGCAGCATCGCGCCGCCGGTGCCCACGTAGACGACATGTCGGGCATTCGATCCAGCGATCACCCCGGCACCGCCGTCGGCGAGATCGCTGAGCTGCTGCGTCGTCAGCCGCGTGTCCCCGGAGACCACCGCAGTCCGATCGGGATTGCTCGACGCGGCCATCTCCAGAAGCAAAGAAATGCTCATCCTCGGTCTTCCCGGATCTCCACGACTTTACAAAACTTAGTCACAGTGTAACCCGTCCGGCCGAATGTCAGCTGCCCGTCCAGCGCGGCGGGCGCTTCTCGGCGAAGGCGATGGCCCCCTCTTTGGCGTCGTTGGACGCGAACACCGGACCCAGGATCGTGTTCTGCTCGGCGAACATGTTCTCGGGGCTCCAGCCGCGCGACTCGACGATGATCCGCTTGGTGGCGGCCACCGCGAGCGGCCCGTTGGCGGCGATCTTCTCGGCCAGCGCGATGGCCTCGTCAAGCGCCTTGCCCGGCTCGGCCAACACGTTGACCAGCCCCAGCTTGTGGGCGCGCTCGGCTGGCAGGTTGTCGCCGGTGAGCGCGAGCTCCATGGCAATGGCGGACGGGATGCGTTGCGGCAGCCGCAGCAGACCGCCGCCACCGGCGACTAGCCCGCGCTTGACCTCGGGGATGCCGAAGGCCGAATCCTTCGACGCGACGATCAGGTCGGTGGCCAACGCCAACTCGGTTCCGCCGGCCAGGGCATAGCCCTCGACCGCCGCGATGAGCGGTTTGATGGGCGGCCGTTCGGTGAAGCCCATGCCGCGCCCCTGGACGATGGGGAGTTCGCCGCGCGCGAAGGCCTTGAGGTCCATGCCCGCGCAGAACGATCCGCCGGCGCCGGTGAGGATGCCCACCGAAAGACCCGGGTCGCCGTCGAGCCGGTCGACGGCCTCGGCCAGGCCGTTGGCCACCGCGGCGTTGACCGCGTTCTTGGCCTTCGGCCGGTTGATCGTGATGATCAGGATCCGATCCCGCTGTTCGACCAGGACTTCGGGTTCGCTGGCTTCTTCGCTCACGGTGCTCACGTGCCGCACAGCTCCTTAAGGGTAGGGATGGCTGCTTATCCGACCGATGGTAACGGTCGACGGAAATGGCATTGGCACCAGCCGAGAGTCCCGTTTCCAGGACAGTCCTCAGGCCGGCGCCATCGCGGCTTCGATGACGGTGAGATCCTCGGAAAGCCCCGCGGCCCTTCTTATTTCGATGAAGTCCGCGACCATGGCCTCGGTCACCTCGTGCGGGTCCTTGAGCGTGGCACCGTCGGACAGCACCGAGATGTTGAGCTGGTCGACGTAGCTCCACACGGTGATGTTGAGGCCGCTACCGGCGGTCAGCGGACCCACCGAGTAAATCTCGGTGACCAGCGCCCCGCCGACCCGCCCGCGTTCGCGTGGGCCGGGCACGTTGGAGATGTTCAGGTTGAGGATCTTGTTGTGCCCGTCGCGGCCGGACGCCCACCGGAAGAAGGCCTGGGTGGGCGCGGGCGGCATGTAGGCCGCCCAGCGGCTGACTAGCTCGGGCCCCATCAGCTGATTGCTTTCCTTGGCGGCGATGGCGTTCTCGTGGGTGCACCGCACCCGCTCCAGCGGATCGTCGGAGTCGGTCGGCAGGCCCACCAGCACGCCGGTGAAGCGATTGCCGGAGATCCGCTCGGGCGAGAAGTCGAAACTCATCGGCACCGACGCCAGCAGGGGCACGGCGGTGCCGTCGTAGCGCAGCAACAGGGTGCGCAGGGCGCCGGTGGCCATGGCCAGGACCATGTCGTTGATCGTCGCCCCGAGCCGCTTGCCGGTTTCCTTGACGTCGGCCAGCGCCAGGGTGGCGGTGGCGAACCGGCGCTCCGCGTTGATCTTGTGGTTCATGAAAGTCGGTGGCGGTTCGAACGGCCGGCTCAGCTCCGGTGACAACTTGCGCGAGCTGCGCCGGACCCGGCCCAGCCCCTGCGCGGTGTAGCGGACCGTCGCGGGGATTCGCCCGACGTGCCGCAGGTGATCCGCGAACGCCGAACCCATCAGCTGCCGGGTGGTGGGCGCCGGGTCGGACACGTACGGGCCGCCCTCCGGCCCGGGCTGCAGGTCCATGCCGCGGGCCATCAGGTTGGCCGACGCGACGCCGTCGGCGAGCGAGTGGTGGATCTTGCCGACCACGGCGATCCGGTTGTTCGCCAGCCCTTCGACGAAGTACATCTCCCAGAGCGGGCGGCTGCGGTCCAACGGCGTGCTGGCGATGCGCCCGATGGCCTCGTCCAGCTCGCGCCGGCCGCCGGGCGCGGGCAACCGCATCGGGCGAATGTGGTAGTCGAGGTCGACCTCGCAATGCTCCCGCCACATCGGGTGGTGAAGCTGGAAGGGAATCTCGACCAACTGGTAGCAGAATGGCTCGAGCTTGCCCAGCCGGCCGCGGATGACTTCGCGAAACGCCTCGACGCCGAAGTCAAACCGATCTGAATCGAGTTCGATCACAGCGGCTTTGATGGTGTGCATGTGCACGTTCGGCGTTTCGCTGTAAAGCAGAACCGCGTCCCACCCGCTCAGCCGTTTCACCGCTGCCCCTTACCCATAAAGGGACCATACTCAGCGGTGACAGTTCAGATAACCTCTTTGGCCGCGTTTGTCTTGGTGCGATAGACCTGGTTGAGGAACAGCGAAGTCGCGTGCGCCGCCGCTCCCGCCCGCTCTCCGTCGATGAGGTCGTAACCGTGGCCCGCGCCGGGCAACTCCAGGTAGCCCACCATCGAATGCGAGACCGCCCGCATCCGTTCGACGAAGCTGCGCGCCTGTTCGACGGGGATGACGCTGTCCTTGCTGCCGTGAATCACCAAGAACGGCGGGGCATTTCGGTGCACCATCGCCATCGGCGACGCGTCGCGGAACACTTCGGGGTGACGGTCGATCCTGCGCTTGACCACCACCCGCTCCAGGAAGTCGACGAACCGGTCCCGCTCGGGGGTGGAGCGGTCCTCCCAGTCATAGCGCCCGTAGATGCCGACCACCGCGTCCACCGAGGTGTTGGCGCCTTCGGGCAGCTTTGCGTGGTACTTCCGGTCGTCGGGGGTGAGGCCGGCCAGTGCGGACAGGTGCCCGCCGGCCGAACAACCCGCCACCGCGACGAAATCGCGGTCGCCGCCGAACTTGTCGACGTTGGCGCGCGCCCACGCGATGGCCGTCTTGACATCGATGATGTGCCGCGGCCACCGGTGATGCGGGGCGACGCGGTAGTCGATCGCCAGGCAGACCCAGCCCTGCTCGGCCAGCCGGGACATCAGCGCGGAGCCCTGCCCCATGCACCTGCCGTGCACCCAGGCGCCGCCTGGGACGAAGATCAGCACCGGCGCGGGCTGGCCGGTCAGGTCCTTGCGGCGCCAGACGTCGAGCACCTGCGCGGGGTGGTCCCCGTAGTGGACCGCGCGACGGTGGAGGTAGCGGCGCTGGCGCATCGCGTCCCAAATCGGCGGGGTTCGTAGCGCCGCGGGCCATTCCAGCTCGAGGTCGGCCGCCGACACGATTCCCCGGAGGGCCGCCAGGGACACGTCCCGGGTGCTCTCCCGATCGCGGCGGCGAATCTCCTCGCTGTCCGACGGCTGCCGAGGCTTGGTCATGCCGGAAAAGAAGTCCGGGGCGTGCCGTGCGCCCCAAATGCCCATCGCGGTGAGGCCACCCAGCGGTTCGAGGTGCTTGCCGACCACCGGCAGCGAAGCACCCGCGACGCTCAAGGCCAGCGCGTAGTCGCCCGGACGAGCCCGCAGCAACTTTTTCGCGCACGATGTCATAGTCGGCCTCCTTGCCGTCGTGTTAGGGCAGCGTACCCCCGGCCCCGGGTACGAAACTGACGTTTGCGTCGACGCAACATCCGACATCCGAAAGACACCCGGCGTGCGATTGCCCTGCGCAAATACGGGCTGCTATCGACCGCCGTGGCGTTTGCTATCGGCGTGGGTGGAGGCCTGCCGCGACACGCTCACATCGCCGCCAGGCAGGCGATCACCCGCCCGCCGATCAGGCGGACACCGGTCAGCGTCAGACCGACCTGCGCGGCGAGCGCGGCGGCGCTGTCCACGCCGACCGACGCCCACCGAAACCAGGGCCCGATCTCGCATGCGGACTCCAGCCGGACCCAGCGCGAACGGATGCCGATGTTCTCGGCGTCGAACTCGGCCACGCAGTGCCCACCGCGGGCCAGCAGCTCGGCGGCCCGCCCCAGGATCCGGCGCGGGTCGCCGCCGAGGCCGACGTTGCCGTCGACCAGCAACACCGTCTGCCACAGGCCCATCGCGGGCAGCGGGTCGAACACGTCGCCCAGCAGGACGGGCGCGCCGCCGCGGCCCGCCAACCGGATCGCGGCCACCGAGCGATCGATGCCCAGGGCCGGTATCCCTCGCTGAATCAGCCGGGCCACCAACCGGCCGGGCCCGCATCCCAATTCGATGGTCGGCCCGGTGCACATCTGCGTGACGGCTTCGTCGAAGACTTCGTCGAAGGCGTCACCAGATCCATCACCGGGACACACGTCATCGGGACATCGCACGCCCAGCCAGCGGTGGGCCGGCAGCGGTCGCAGCTCGCCGTCGTCATGGCGAATCCAACATCGTTCGCCGCCGAGTGCCCGATCGTAGAGATGCCCCAGCATTCACGTCCCTCGCGTCCTGCCCGGCCGGGCGGTCCACGCTCGGTCCCGGTGAGGGACGTTGCGACGACGAAACGCTGGCGCGTGCCGCCCTCGCCAGCATTCCACCGATACCCCGATATTTGTTCGGCTAATCCACCGCCCTACGAGCACGCACCCGGGCGCGGAATAGTTCATTCACGATCGCTTCGCAGAGGCGCGGTCCCCCACGGTTTCTCACCGGGCCGCAGCAGCACGGCGGGGCCGGTGCCGGGGCTGACCTGGACGCGGATCTTGCCGTGCACGGTATCGATGAACCGCGGAGCGTTTGCGGTCACGTTGCCTCCCCGAAGTCTGAATCACCGCATCTCGTTGATACCACGCCCGTCGAGCGTTCCGCGTCGGTGATACTGATGCGGTGCCGAACACCGACGTTCACCCTGACCTGCAGCGGATCGCCCGTTTCACCCCGCGCCGACTCGTCGGCCCCCGGACCCTGCGGCTCATGCGGGCGGCGACGGCCTTGCGCGGGCGCCTTAGTAAGCCCGCCCGCGATGTCGAGGTGATCACGCTCGGTTCTGGGGCCGGCGTCCGGCTGTTCCGGCCGGTCGGCGTGGCCGAGCCGACCCCCGCGCTGCTGTGGATCCACGGCGGCGGTTACGTGATCGGCACCGCCGAGCAGGACGACCGGCTCTGTAGCGCGTTCAGCCGGCGGCTCGGCGCCACCGTGGCGTCGGTGGAATACCGCCTGGCGCCCGAACATCCGTATCCCGCCCCGCTGGAAGACTGCTATTCGGCGTTGACGTGGCTGGCCGGCTTGCCGTCCGTGGACCGGTACCGGGTGGCCATCGGCGGCGCGAGCGCCGGTGGCGGCCTGGCCGCGGCCCTGGCCCTGCTGGCCCGCGACCGCGCCGAGGTGAGCCCGGCGTTTCAGCTGCTGAGCTATCCCATGCTCGACGACCGCAGCTCGGCCACCGCCCGCAAGTCCCACTATCGGCTCTGGGACAACCGCAGCAACGAGTTCGGTTGGGCGGCGTACCTCGGCGACGCCGACCCTCAGGTGGCCGTGCCGGGGCGCCGCGATGACCTGAGCGGGCTGCCGCCGGCCTGGATCGGGGTCGGCACGCACGACTTGTTCCACGACGAGGACCTGGCCTACGCCGAGCGCCTGACGGCCGCCGGGGTGCCGTGCCACGTCGAGACCGTTCCGGGCGCCTTCCACGGCTTCGACCTAGCCGTGCCCAAAGCGCAAGTGTCGCAGCGGTTTTTCGACAGCCAGTGCGCCATTCTGCGTTCCGCGCTCGCCGCCGCGCCGTGATCGCCGGTCACATCGCGAAGTAAACGAGTTCGCCGCCGATGATGGTGGCCGCCACCATGCCGGCGTCCAGCTCGGCCAGCGCCGTCGCCGGCGGCTCGCTGAGCACACAGAGGTCGGCCGGCTGTCCGACCGCGACGGTCCGCGCCCGCCCCGGTCGCTCCGGCTCCCCCAGGAACATCGTCAAAGCCTCTCGGGCAGAGACACATTCGTTGGCGTTGAGGACGGTGCCGCTGAGGGTGGTGCGGTAGACCGCGGCGCGCATCGCCGTCCAGGGGTCGCCGTGACCGAAGGGCATGTCGGTGGAGAGCGCCACCGGCACCGTCGCCTCCAGTAGGGAGGCGACCCGCCACAGCTGAGGATGCTCGGCGGCGGGGACGTCGGCGAGGTAGTGATCGCCGCGCTCGGCGACGAAGTTGGGCTGGGTGACCACCGTGACCCCCAGCTCGGCCAGGTCGGCCAGGTTGTCGTCGGGCACGACGGCCGCGTGCTCGATGCGATCCCTCGGATGGCTGCCGGCCGCCCGCAGTGCCGCGATGGTGACCACGAGTTGGGCCGCGGTCACGCAGTGCACGGCGACCGGCCGGTCCGCGTCGTGCTGACCGGCGATCCAGTCCGTCAGCGCGTCCAGATCGAGGCGGTCGTCGTGCAGGATCTTCTTGCCCGGGCACAGGAAACTCGGCCGTGGCCGGAACTCGCCGTGCCGGTGCGCCACCATCAGCGACACCATGTCATCGGCGTCGAGGTCCGGGGTGGCGTCGGTGACGCCGGTGACGCCGGTCGCGGTGATTCGCCGGCTCAGTTCCGCGAGGTCGCTTTCGCGCCGCTGCAGCAGGTCCGACCAGCCGTGGTCCGCGCTGCGCAGGCGCCCGTCGGGATGTTCGGCCAGCCCGACCCGGCCCAGCGCCTCGGAGTTGAGGATCCATAGCGCCCCACTGCGGTGCTGGATGCGCACCGGGAAGCTGCGAACCATCGCGTCGAGGGCGGTCCGGTCCAGGTCGCCAGCCACCGACTCGTGGTAGCCGACGGCGCGAATCCACCCGTCGGGACCCGGCGTCGCATTCGACAGCAGTTGTGTCAGTTCGGCTTTGGTGCTGACCCCGGGCGGCCCGACGAAGAACGAATCCAGCGCGGAGGCCGCCGATCGCACGTGTACGTGGTGGTCGTGCAGGCCGGGCAGCACGGTTCCGCCGCCGGCGTAGAGCACGCCCTCGCCGCGCTCGGCGACCAGGCCATCACCCATTTCGTCGATCCGCTCGCCGACCCGGATGTCGGTGGTCATCCCGTCCAGGAGCGTGGCCCGCCGAATCAGCATGGCGAGCAGCCTCGTTCGGCCACGATTCTGCGCACCGCCGCGTTATCGGCGCCCAGCCGCGCCGCGGGCCGGCTTGGCGGCGGAACCGGTGGGGGCGGCGCGGGCAGGTTTGCGACCGACGGCTGCGTCGGCAGCGCCGCGTAACCGGCAGCGACGGCGGCCATCGAGACCTCGATCAGCTCGCCGCCACCGCGGCCCAGCGATGCGGCGACCGCGCGGGTAGCCTCCAGCCCCGTCAGCGGATCGGCGATGGCGTCACCGCAGAACACCGGTCCGTCGGCGGCGACGCCGACGAGCCCGCCACCCACCGCCGCGTCATCGCCGAACGCCGGCCTGGCGTCGTCATATCCGTTGATGCGCAACCAGATTCGGCCTCGTCCCGGCTCGACATCGTCCGGCCCGAGCCGGCGCCGCGTCAGCGCCGCGGGGCGCGAGCCCTCGATCACCACGTCGGCGGCAGTGAGCAACTCGCGCAACTCGTCGGCTTGACCGTCGAAATCGACACAGTACGAAAGCTTTTGACCGTTCATCCAGTCCAAGAACGCCCGGTTGCCGCCGCGGGTACCGTCCGGGCGGTCCGGGCTCTCGACCTTCACGACGGTCGCCCCGGCGCGTGCCAGCAGCTGTCCGCACAGCGGGCCCGCCCACATGGAGGACAGGTCGGCGACCAGCAGCCCCGCGACGTCGCGCGCCGGTCCGCGGCCACCCCGTGGCCGCGTTCGCGGCGCGGCGGCCGCGGCTTCGCCCAGACCCGCCGCGGGGATGTCGAGCAGCGTCGCGCGCTCGACGATCGCGCAGAGGGGTTGGGTTGCGGCCCAGCGCTGCAACGTCGGCCAGAGGTCGCAGGCCGCCTCATCGGTCTGGACCAGCGCGGGCACGGCGGCGACGTCGTCCGGGCGCGACAGCGTGATCGCACACCAGCCGTCGGCGGCGCCTAACAACCGGGTGGCGCCACCGGCCGACACCCGGCCGCCCCGGGTCAGGCCTAGCAAGGCGGCCCGCCCGGCCAGCAGGCCGGCGGCATCGACGGGGATGCCCCAGCGCTCGGCCACGGCCGCGGCCACCCGCTGGGCGTGGGTCAGCACGTTCGCGCGGGAGAAGTCGGGCGGCCCGTCCGGCAGGCCGGTCAGATAGGCCAGCCCGCTGCTCCCCCACATCGACGTAGCCGAGCTCACCTTCCCTATTGTGCTCGTGGTGCGCGCCTAAAACTGCAGCGCGCTGAATCGCCAGTCCAGCACCGCGCGGTCGGATTCGCCCGCGACGTCACTCACGGCGTAGACCAGCGACCGCAGCCCCAGGACGCCCCCGTGGCCGGTCGGCTCGGCGGACTCGACGTGCAACTCGCTGTAGAGGGTGTCCCCCTCGTGGACGGGCCCGGTGTGATCGCAGGACTCCCAGCCCAGCACCGTTGCGAGGTTGGGTAGCAGCCTGTTCGCCTGCGCGAGCGCCAGCCCGATGGTATGGCCGCCGTACACCAGCCGGCGCCCGCTGATCCGCGAATCATGGTGGGTGGCAGCGATGTTCAGGGTCAGCCGGGCCAGCTCGGGCGCGCTGGTTACCACGTCGGCGGTGCTGCACAGCACCGCGCCGGCCAGTCCGGGGTGAAAGTGCGGACCGGGCACCTTGTTCCGGAACACCTCGCCGTCCCAGTGCACGACGGGGTCGGTGGCCGGGCCGGGCGCGCCGGCGCCGATTCCGGACAGGTCGTCGCCGGGCGCGCCCCGGGGATTCCAGTCCGGGCCGGCCGGCAGCATGGCGCACCGGTAGAAGTCGAGAACCAATCGATCGGCCTGGTCGATCGTGATCATCCGAAGCGCCGCCAGCCCCGTCGGTGCCCGGCCTGGCTTCGGCGAATTAGCGCGTAACCCAACAACTTCGGTGCGGGTGTAGATGGTGTCGCCAATGACGGGGAATCGGTGAAACGTAAGGCCGCGGTAGAACAGGTTGGCCTTGACCCGCTGGGTGGCCAGCGTCGACTGGCCGATCGCGACGTCGCACACCAGCGCCGGGTGCGCCAGCGGTCCCGGCACGCCGGTCACGGCGGTGCACAGCACGGCATCGCATGCCAGGCGCAGCCGGTCGCCCACGATCGCCTGGTGGGCCGCGGCCAGCCCCGAGGACAACGTGACAGCGGGCGCCCAGTCGAAAACCTGGCCGACCGAGAGGTCGTCGAAGTACGGCCCGCCGGGGCGCATCCCCGCATACCCGTCACTAGTCACAACGCCACATGCTGGCAGGGTGTGGAATCGAGGGTCAACCTCGTGGCGATCGCGAGCGCGGCGAAGCCGGGCGAAGCGGGTCGCCACGATCAACCTCGTGGCGATCGCGAGCGCGGCGAAGCCGGGCGAAGCGCGTCGCCACCATCAACGCTGGAGGGCGATCGCAGGTGAATGACGAAGAGGACATGCTGGTGGCCACGGTGCGGGCGTTCATCGACCGCGACGTCAAGCCGACCGTCCGCGAGGTCGAGCACGCCAATACCTATCCCGAGGCGTGGATCGAGCAGATGAAGCGGATCGGCATCTATGGCCTGGCCATTCCCGAAGAATACGGCGGGTCGCCGGTGTCCATGCCGTGCTACGTAAGGGTTACCGAGGAGCTGGCCCGCGGCTGGATGAGCCTGGCCGGCGCGATGGGCGGGCACACCGTGGTGGCCAAGCTGCTGGCCCTGTTCGGGACCGAGGAACAGAAGCGGGCCTACCTGCCGGCGATGGCGTCCGGCGAGCTGCGCGCCACGATGGCGTTGACGGAACCGGGCGGCGGGTCGGACCTGCAGAACATGACGACGACGGCCTTGCCTTTTGCGGGCGCGGACGGCGCCCTCGGCGGCCTGCGGATCAACGGCTCCAAGACCTGGATCAGCAATGCGCGGCGGTCCGGGCTGATCGCGCTGCTGTGCAAGACCGATCCGAATGCCACGCCCCGCCACCGGGGCATCTCGATCGTGCTCGTCCAGCACGGGCCCGGCCTCACGGTGTCGCGGGATCTGCCCAAGCTGGGCTACAAGGGCGTCGAGTCCTGCGAGCTGTCCTTCGACAACTTCGCGGCACCCGAGTCGGCGGTGCTGGGCGGCCGGATGGGCGAAGGCTTTTCGCAGATGATGAAGGGGCTCGAGACGGGCCGCATCCAGGTGGCCGCCCGGGCGCTGGGTGTCGGCACGGCGGCGCTCGAGGACGCGCTGGCCTATGCGCAGCAACGGGAGAGCTTCGGCCGGCCCATCTGGAAGCATCAGGCGGTGGGCAATTACCTGGCCGACATGGCGACCAAACTCACCGCCGCCCGTCAGCTGACCCGCTACGCCGCCGAGCGCTACGACAGCGGCGAGCGCTGCGACATGGAAGCCGGGATGGCCAAACTGTTCGCCTCCGAAGTGGCGATGGAGATCGCCCTGAACGCCGTGCGGATTCACGGCGGCTACGGCTACTCATGCGAATACGACGTGGAACGCTACTTCCGCGACGCCCCCCTGATGATCGTCGGCGAGGGCACCAACGAGATTCAGCGCAATGTGATCGCTGGACAGTTGGTGGCGCGGGGCGGTATCTGAGCGCGAGTCTGAATGTGCGGGCTTGACGTCGGGGCGTGCTGTATCCTTGCCTGACTTCTCAGCAAAGCTGCGCGGAATTAAAAGTTACTGCAACGAAAGAAAGTCGGCTGCCATGAGTTATCCCCCAGGGCCCTACGAAGGCTCCCCGGAATGGCAGGGCCAGCAACCGGAATGGCAGGGACAGCCGCCGCCTTGGCAGGGCCAGCAGCCGGGTTGGCCGGGCCAGCAACCGGGTTGGCAGCCGCCGCAGCCGGGCTGGCAGGGCCAGCCGGAGCCGGAGAACTACCTCGTCTGGGCGATCCTGTGCACCGTGCTGTGCTGCCTGCCGATCGGAATCGTGTCGATCGTGTACTCCACCAAGGTGTCCGGGCTATGGGCCCAGGGGCGGTACCCCGAGGCGCAGGAGGCGGCCAACAACGCCAAGAAGTGGGCCATCATCGGTGCGGTCGTCGGCGCGGTGTTCGCGGTGATCATGGTGATCCTGTACATCGCCATCGGCGTGATCGCCGTCTCGAACATGCCGTCGACCACGACCACCACGTATTCGGGCTTCTGACAACGCTTTAGGCGTCAATAGCGTCGACCAGGCCCCAGGCCAGCGCGGTGCCGGCGTCGATGGTGCGGCCGGACAGCACGAGATAGGCGGTGCGCCACCGGCCGATCCGGCGGGTGACGCTGAGCGTCCCGCCGGCGCCGGGGATCAGCCCCAGCTGAAGTTCGGGTAGCCCGAACACCGAATCGTCGCGCGCGGTCACCCATCCGCAGAACGCCGCCATCTCCAGCCCGCTGCCCAGCACGCGGCCGTGCACCTCCGCCCTGAAGGCGCGGCCGAGCCGGGCCGTCAGCGCATCGAGCGCCAGGGCGGGGCTGTGCCGGGTGCGGGCCAGGTGCGCGCTCGCCGGGTCGGTGAAGGTGCCGAATTCGGCGAGGTCGCCGCCGCTGCAGAACGACGGTCCGTTGCCGCTCAACACGATCCCGGTCACCGACGGGTCGAGTTGCGCGACGGTGAGCGCCTCCAGCAGCGCGGCCCGGGCGTCGGTGGAGAATGCGTTGTGGCGTTGTGGGCGGTTGAACGCGATACGCATCGTGTCGCCGTCGCGGTGGGTCCGTACCGGCTCGGCGATGTCGGGCAGCCGAGCCGGACCGCGTTCTTGCAGCCAGCGCGCGAACTCGGGACCCGCCTGCAAGGTCGAATAGGCAAGCGACTCGGTCACCACCGCCGGTAGCGCGGGCCCACCCGGGTCGACCCCGCGCAACACGTCGTCACAGACAGTGCTGGCCTGCGGCCAGTTGTGGCAGCGCGCGGTCAACTCGGCCAGCGCGCCGGGCACCGAATCGACGGTGACCATCCGGCGATCGTCGCAGCGGTCTTCGGTCAACGTGAAAGTCGCCGCCTCCAACCATGATTCGTGGCGGGCGAGGTCCGCGGCCGCGCCGTAGGCCAGGATCACCCCCGGCGGCGCCGCGGTGCCGGGTTCGGGGCCGGCAGCCGGGGGGCTCGACAGGTCCAGCACCCGGAGCATGGGTCACACCGAATATTTCTCGATCAGCCCGTTCTTGTAGAGCTTGCCGGTGTCGGTGCGTGGCAGCTGCGCCTCAAACGCGATCGAGCGCGGACACTTGTAGTGCGCCAGGCGATCTCGCAACCACGTCAGCAGCTCGTCGGCGAACTCGTCGGTGGCGTCAGCCGGGTCGACGGTCTGCACGGTCGCCAGCACGCGCTGCCCCATCTCGTCGTCGGGAACGCCGAACACGGCCGCGTCCAACACCTTCGGGTGGGTGACCAGCAGGTTCTCGGTTTCCTGCGGGTAGATGTTCACCCCGCCCGAGATGATCATGTGGTGGCGCCGGTCGGTGAGGTAGAGGTAGCCTTCGTCGTCGACGTAACCGATGTCGCCGACCGTCGTCCACCCGCGTTTGTCCCGGGACGCAGCGGTTTTCGTGTCGTCGTTGAGGTACTCGAAGCTGTAGCCGCCCGCGAAGTAGATCTCGCCGGGCCGGCCCGGCGGTAGCTCGTTCCCGTTCTCGTCCAGAATGTGGATCTCGCAGGCCATCGGCTTGCCGACCGAGCCCGGATGCGCCAGCCACTCCTCGGCGCTGATCAGGGTCGACCCGATCGCCTCGGAGGAGGCGTAGTACTCGTCGATGATCGGCCCCCACCAGTCCATCATCTGCTTCTTGATTTCCACCGGGCACGGCGCTGCCGCGTGCATCACCCGCTGCAGGCTGGACAGGTCGTACGAATTACGCACCGCCTCAGGCAGTTTCAGCATTCGGGTGAACATCGCCGGGACGAACTGACCGTGCGTGACACGGTGACGCTGGATGGCGTCGAGGCAGCCTTCGGGATCGAATTTCTCCAGCACCACCGTGGTGACCCCGCCGGCCTGCGCGCTCATCGACCACACCGACGGCGCGGTGTGATAGAGCGGCGCCGGGCTCAGATAGATCGAATCCGGGTTCATCCAGAAGCTGACCAGGGCCGACATCATGCCGGGCGCCTCGGACGGCGGCACGTGCGGCAGTTCGCGTTTGATGCCCTTGGGCCGACCGGTGGTGCCCGACGAATACTGCAGCAGGTCGCCTTCGCGTTCGTCGTCGATGGGGGTGTCCGGCTCGCCCGCAACGCATTCGGGGTAGCGCTGCCAGCCCTCGAGGTCGTCGTCCGCGATCAGCAGAAACCCGGGCAGGCCGCCCGGCAAATGCTCGGCCAGGTTCTCGCACGTCTTGCGCAGCGCCGCCGAGCCGATGATCGCCTTGGCAGCACTGTTGTCGACGATGTAGGCGGCCTCGGCGGCGGTCAGGTGGGTGTTGATCGGGACGTAGTAGAGACCGCTGCGGCGCGCCGCCCACATGACCGCGTGCATGTGTTCGTTGTTCTCCATCAGGATCGCGACGGCGTCGCCCTCGACGAGGCCGGCGCGCCGGAAATAGTGCGCCAGCCGGTTGGCCCGCGCCTCCAGCTCATCGAAGGTGATGACCGACCCGGACGGGTGAAGAATGACGGCGGGCTTACCGGCGCCGACGTACTCGCGAATCTGCATGCGCAGACTGTACCGCCGAAAAACTTGACGGGTGTCAAGTGGTCATGGCCGACGGTACGATCGATCGAATCGGCGCAGGTGCGGCGCCGATCGGTGTAATGTACCGTCCCTTGACGGTGCCGGCTTTACACCCCGGCCAGTCTCGTACGGAGGTGCGCCATGGACGCCGAGCGCCTCTCCGCACCCGCGCCGTGCTGCTCCGCGACCGACCGGCTCGGCCTCTACGACTACGTGGACGGCATGGAGCGGTTGCTCGAGGCGGTCCAGGAATTGTCGTTGGCGCGCAGCCTGGCCGAAATCCAGCGCATCGTCCGGTCCTCGGCGCGCGAACTCACCGGCTGCGACGGCGCCACGCTCGTGCTGCGCGACGACAACAAGTGCTATTACGCCGACGAAGACGCCATCGCCCCGCTGTGGAAGGGCAGCCGCTTCCCCATCGAATCCTGCATCAGCGGTTGGGCGATGCTCAACCGCGAGGCGGCGATCATCCCGGACATCTACCGGGATTCGCGCATCCCGCAAGGCATTTACCGCGCGACCTTCGTCAAGAGCCTGGTGATGGTCCCGATCCGCAGGCTCGAACCGATCGGGGCGATCGGCAACTACTGGGCCCACCTCCATCCGCCGTCCGAGCAGGAGGTCCGCCTGCTGCAGGCCTTGGCCGATTCGACGTCGATCGCCATGGAAAACGTTCAGGTCTACTCCGAACTCGAACAGCGGGTCCGCGACCGCACCGCCGAGCTGGAAAGCGCCAACGAGGAGATCAGTCGGCTCTCCGTCACCGACGAACTGACCGGGCTCAACAATCGGCGCGGCTTCTACCTGCTGGCCGAGCAGAAGCTACGCGGGGCGCACCACCTCGGTCACAACTGCGCGCTCGCCTTCCTGGACGTCGACGGGCTCAAGCGGGTCAACGACGAGCAGGGCCACGATGTGGGCGACGCCCTGATCAAAGACGTTGCCCAGGTCCTGCGCGGCGTGCGGCGCGACTCCGACATCGTCGCCCGCCTGGGCGGCGACGAATTCTGCGTCATGGTCACCGAAGGCGACAATGGGACCGCTGCGGTCAAAGACCGCCTCGCCGAGGCATTCCGCTCCTTCAACGAGACCGGAGACCGGCCCTACCGTCTTTCCGCCAGCATCGGCCTGGTCCAGGCGCCCGTCGCCGAGCACGCGACCGTGGACGAACTGCTGGCCCGCGCCGACGAACTGATGTACGCCGAGAAGAGGGCGAGCCCCGATTCGCGGCGCGCGGGGTGATTGCGGTCAGCCCGACCTAGTCGGCGTCGGCCAGGCGCTGCTTGAGCGCCTCGAACTCGTCCTTGACGCCGGTGGGCAGCTTGTCTCCGACGAACTCGAACCACTCTTCGATCAGCGGAAGCTCCTGGCGCCACTCGTCGGCGTTGACCGCGAGCGCCTTCGCGACGTCTTCGGGTTCGACGTCGAGGCCGTCCAGGTCCAGGTCCGCCGCGGTCGGCACGATGCCGATCGGGGTGTCCTGGCCGCCGGCCTGGTGCTCGATGCGGTCGACGATCCACTTCAGCACGCGGCTGTTCTCGCCGAAGCCCGGCCACAAGAACTCGCCCTGGTCGCCGCGGCGGAACCAGTTGACGAAGAACACCTTCGGCATCTTGGACTCGTCGGAGTTCTTGCCGAGGTCGAGCCAGTGCTGGAAGTAGTCACCGACGTGGTAGCCGAGGAACGGCAACATGGCCATCGGGTCGCGGCGCACCGTGCCGACCTTGCCTTCGGCGGCGGCGGTCTGCTCGCTGCCCATGGTGGCGCCCATGAACACGCCGTGCTGCCAGTCGCGGGCCTGCGTCACCAGCGGCACCGTGGTCTTGCGGCGGGCGCCGAACAGGATGCCCGAGATCGGCACGCCCTGCGGGTCGTCCCACTCCGGCGCGAGGATGGGGCACTGCGACATCGGCGTGCAGTAGCGCGAGTTCGGGTGGGCGGCTTTGGTTTCCGTCTCGCGGATGTACCAGTCGTTGCCCTTCCAGTCGATCAGGTGATCCGGCTCGCCCTCCAGGCCCTCCCACCACACCTCGTCGTCGTCGGTGAGCGCGACGTTGGTGAAGACGGTGTTGCCCGCGGCGATGGTGCGCATGGCGTTGGGATTGGACTTCCAGTTGGTGCCCGGCGCCACCCCGAAGAAACCGAACTCGGGGTTGACCGCGTACAGCCGGCCGTCCTTGCCGAACCGCATCCAGGCGATGTCGTCGCCCAAGGTCTCCGCGCGCCAGCCCGGGACGGTCGGCTGCAGCATCGCGAGGTTGGTCTTGCCGCACGCCGACGGGAAGGCCGCGGCGAAGTAGTACGCCTTGTTCTCCGGGGAGATCAGCTTGAGGATCAGCATGTGCTCGGCCAGCCAGCCCTCGTCGTGGGCCATCGCCGACGCGATGCGCAGCGAGTAGCACTTCTTACCCAGCAGCGCGTTGCCGCCGTAGCCGGAGCCGTAGCTCCAGATCTCGCGGGTCTCCGGGAAGTGGGTGATGTACTTGGTGTCGTTGCAGGGCCACGGCACGTCCTGCTGGCCGGGCTCCAGCGGGGCACCCACCGAGTGCAGCGCCTTGACGAAGAATCCGTCGTCGCCCATCTTCTCCAGGGCTGCCTTGCCCATCCGGGTCATCGTGCGCATGGACACGACGACGTACTCCGAGTCGGTGATCTCCACACCCAGCTTGGGGTCGTCCGCGCCGAGCGGGCCCATGCAGAACGGCACCACGTACATGGTGCGGCCGCGCATGCAGCCGCGGTACAGGTCGGTCATCACGGCCCGCATCTCGGCCGGTTCCATCCAATTGTTGGTGGGGCCGGCGTCGATCTCGCGCTCGGAGCAGATGAAGGTCCGCGACTCCACCCGCGCCACGTCGGACGGGTCGGACAGCGCCAGGTAGGAGTTGGGGTGCTTCTTCTCGTGCAGCTTCGTGAACGTGCCCGCCTCGACCAGCTGACCGGCGAGCCGATCGAACTCTTCGGCGGAGCCGTCGGTGAACACCACGCGCTCGGGCTGCGTGAGCTCGGCGACCTCCCGTACCCACGACAGCAGCCCCTGATGCTTCGTGGGTGCGGTGTCCAATCCGGGAATGGTCGCTGAGGTCATCGAAGTCTCCTGAATTCTTCTGCGTACTCGGGCTTCTTTTGGGTGCCTATCGCATATGCGGTCGCCCACACAACGGTTGACATGGTGGCGTTAACTACAGGTTATCGTGAGCACCTTGTCGGGGAAGTCTCGGGCAGGTATAAGCCTTCTCACAACAACGATTCAGAAGATCCGTCAGAATCTCCATCGCCGCTCCTAGAAGCCGGTTTTTCGGTTGCCTCGATTTCTCCGTCCAATTTGCCGTCGGACGCTTCATCGGTGGCCGAAGTTATACCCGCTTCACCCAGTTCCGCACGAACGGCGTCCAGGGCCGCCAGCACCGTCGGCAGCTCCCGCTCCCGCACGGCGGCGGCCCGCGACGCGGCCATGGCATGGGCGCGCAGCTCGCGGTCGATGGCGCTGACCTGGTCGCTCACCTCGGCGTTCTCCACCTCGTCCTGGGCCAGCACCGCTTTGCTGAGCACCGACTCGGCCACCAGGACGCGGGTCGCCACCAGCTCCTCCGCCACCGATCGCAGCGACGAGGTCACATCGCCCGCCCAGCGGTCCAGCAGCGCCCGGTCGCGCAGCAGGCTACGGATATTGACCACTAGGAGCGTGACCGCCAGCCCGATCGCCACGCACGTCACCGCCGCGACGACGGACAGCGCGGGACTGAGCCGAGCGGCCGGCCCGCTCATCAACCGGCTCAGGGTCAGCGCCACGCCCAGGCCGAACCCGGCGCCCAGCAGCATCATCAGCCAGGTCTCGTGCCGCCGCGATTTCAGCGGGGGCGGAGGGACGTCGACCGTCGGCAGCTCCTCGACTGCCGGCAGCGTCGTCGCGACCCCCACCACTTGCGCGACATCCGCGAGGTGGCTGGCCGTGCCCTCGTTCACTTCGGCGACCACCTCGTCCAGCCGGCCACGCGTGTGCGCCTCGAAGCCGGGCATGTGGCGCCGGGACAATCCCGCGGCGTCTTCCTGCAGCTCGCTGCGCACCGATGAGCAACGATTGCGCGCGAAGTGGGACAGCTGGACCCGCGCCTGCTGAATCTGACCGCGCAACGTGATGGTGCGCTCGGTCTTCGCCTCGCGCCGCTGCCGCAGCGCCGTGCTGCGCTCGTCGCGCAGCGCGTCGACCCGTGCCCGCCGCCCGGCACCGTCGGCGTCGCGGTCGAACCGCTGCACGACGGTCCTGAGCCGGAACTCCCACGCCCGCAACCGGTTTCGGCGCGCGAGCTCGGAGTCGGCCAACCGCGTCGACAGCGTTTGCACCAAATCGTCGACGTCCTGCTCGCCGAGGTCGGGCAAGGCGGCCGCTCCCACCCAGGGCACGCCGCGGTAACGCGGCGCGTGCGCGGCCAGCGTGTCGCGGTTGGCGGCCAGCACGTCGCGCCAGGCGCGGTGCACGTCGATCTTGGACACCACTGGAACCACCACATCGGTGTGCGCGGCGGCGGCGTCCAGCAGCGCACAGTCGGACTGCGTGAGGTGGGCCGCCGCCGAGACGACGAACACCACCGCCGTCGGCGCCTCGCCCGGGCCCAGGTCCACCGACTCGACGAACTTGTGCTCCGCCAGCCGCTCGCGCAGCGCCGCGGCCACCGCCGTCACCCCGGCCATCCACGGCCCGGTCACCAGCACCACGTCACGGCGGTGGATGGCGGGCGCATCCAGCTCCGGACCGATGCTCGCCACCAGCGCGTCGACTCGAGCGACCGGATCGTCGTGCTTGTCGGCGCTCATCGCCAGTCCCCCAGCGTCTCCCCGGGCAGCGACCCGCAGGCCTGCGACCACAGCCGCATCGATCCCCTGGCGATGTCCGCCCCGCAGGCGCGGTGCAGCTCGCTCGCCGACACCCGGCTGTAACGCTGCCACCGCACCGCGCGCGGCAGGTGCGCGGACGGGTCACGGTCCCAGTCAGCCGGTTCCCCGTGGTCCGGGCCCAGCCCGGCCGCCTCCGCCAGGTCGACGGCGGCCGCCATCCGGGCGACCACCGTGTCGTCGTGGGACAGGAATCCGCTGATCGTCTCGTCGCTGACCGCCAGCGCCTCCAACTCCGCGACGGCGTCCAGCACCCGCTGGTAGCGCACTTCGGCGCCGGCGATCGCAATGTGGGACAGCACGGCGTCGACACCGCTCGTCCGGCGCAGCAGCGCCCGCACCTGCGCGGCCGTCCTGCCCTGCCGGACCGCGGCGACCCCGAGCGCGATGCCGAACAGGTCCAGGGTGTTCAGCAGGCGCAGCCGCACGTCGGCCGGCACCGGATTGTCCGCCGACATGAACCCGGCGAACGAGCCGTCGAGGGAGGCGGCCACCCCGGGGTGCGCGGCCAGCGTCCGCAGCGCCGCCCACAGCGGGGCGTCCAGGTCGTCGACCGCGGCGACGGCGAGCAGGCCGGCCATCGGCACCGTGGGCACGCCCACCAGTTCAGCAAGCTCCGCGCAACGCGTTCGCGCTGCCGCGATCGGCCCGTCCCCGCGGGCGAGGGACCCGGCCAGGTCGGCTTTGTTCAGCACCGCCAACACCGGGCGCGCGGCGGCGGCGATCGCGTCGATGTCTTCCGGCTTCACCACCTCGGTGGTCACGTACACGACGACGTCGACTTCGCGACCGCCGGCGGTCGTCACCGAGATCCCCGCGGCGGCTCCGGCGCGGTCCAGCGCCCGCGCCACCGTGGCGCACCCCACGCCCCGGCGGCCCCGGACCAGCGCGCGCAGGGGCGCGGCCGTTCGCTCGGCGATGGCCGTCACGCGAGGGTCGGCGTGGCCGGCGGCGAATCGCGCCAGCTCGTCGACGAAACCTTGGTGTCCTTGTCCGCTCATCGTCCCCTCATGTCCTGCGTTCGGTTCGATGGATCCGACCCGGGGGCCGGTCGGGTCCCACCGAATGGTGGCACTTGCGTCACTTTGATGCGAGCCACCGATTGACTGTTACCAGCTGAAGGCAACTGTTGGGTATCAATCTGGACCAGGGGCGGCTACATCACTCGGTTATGGGCCACCATGGACAAATGCATGCGCAACCCCGGGCGGGAGCGTTCCCCGACGCGCCTGAGGAGGAGTCGGACGACCGTCGCGGCCAGCGCTACCTTCCGGCATCGAGCTTTCGCTCCCGACGATCCGCCCTTTCCGACGCCCAGCGGCAGACTTGGGAGCGGCGCTGGCCGGAGCTGGGCCTATCCCTGGACGCCCCGACCGGGGAAGGCGAGGGCGGCGGGGAGTCGCGGCTGGACACCCGCGCATGGTTTGGTCGCCAGGCGCCGCTGGTGCTCGAAATCGGTTGTGGCAGCGGCATATCCACGCTGGCGATGGCGAAGGATGAGCCCGGTGTCGATGTGATCGCGGTGGAAATCTACAAGCGCGGGCTGGCGCAACTGCTGTGCGCGATCGACCGCGAGGGGGTCGGCAACATCCGCTTGATCCGCGGCAACGGGGTCGAGGTGCTGCAGCGGCTGATCCCGTCCGGTTCGCTGACCGGGGTGCGGGTGTTCTTTCCCGATCCCTGGCCCAAGGCCCGTCATCACAAGCGCCGGTTTCTGCAACCGGGCACGATTGGCCTCATCGCCGACCGGTTACTCCCTGGTGGTGTCCTGCACGCCGCGACGGACCACCCCGGGTACGCCGAACACATCGGCGAGGTCGGCGACGCCGAGCCGCGGCTGCGTCGCGTCGATGCCGGCAGCCGGCTGCCGATCTCGGTGGTGCGGCCGACCACGAAATACGAGACGAAAGCCCACGAGGCGGGCAGCGCCGTGACCGAATTCATCTGGCTACGACATGAGTAGGCGATGACCATGAGCCTGGCGGAAGAACAGACCACGGCAGCTGAACCTTTGCCGGCGTTGCCCGACGATGCGCTCGGAAGCTTCTCACCGCCGGGCGGGCGCGTGTTGCTGGTGTGGGACGCGCCCAACCTCGACATGGGCCTCGGGTCGATCCTGGGGCGACGCCCCACCGCCCTGGAGCGTCCGCGGTTCGACGCCCTGGGGCGCTGGTTGCTGGCGCGCACGGCCGAGATCAGTGCCGGCCGGCCGGGCGTCGTCGTCGAACCCGAGGCCACCGTCTTCACCAACATCGCGCCCGGCAGCGCCGACGTGGTCCGCCCCTGGGTGGACGCCCTTCGTAACGTGGGATTCGCGGTCTTCGCCAAACCGAAGATCGACGAGGACAGTGACGTCGACCGCGACATGCTCGCCCACATCGAACTGCGACGCAGCGAAGGGCTGGCGGCGCTGGTGGTGGCTTCGGCCGACGGCCAGGCGTTTCGTCTACCGCTGGAGGAGATAGCACGCTCCGGGGTCACCGTTCAAGTCATCGGATTTCGCGAACATACGAGTTGGGCGCTAGCGTCGGATACCTTGGACTTTGTCGACCTGGAAGACATCAGCGGTGTGTTCCGGGAGCCCTTGCCGCGAATCGGCCTAGATTCGCTGCCTGACCAGGGAGCATGGCTGCAGCCGTTCCGGCCGCTGTCCGCTCTGTTGACCGCGCGTGTGTGACACTGGAAGGCCGATGCGCGGGTCGTTAACGATCCAGTAAGGAGCTTGCGTGTTCGCCTGGTGGGGTCGAACTGTGTACCGCTACCGGTACATCGTTATCGGGGTCACGGTAGCTCTGTGCCTGCTCGGCGGCGTCTTCGGGGTCAGCCTCGGCAAGCATGTCACCCAGAGCGGGTTCTACGACGACGGCAGTCAGTCCGTCAAGGCCTCGGTGCTTGGCGACCAGACGTACGGCCGCGACCGCACCAGCCACGTCGTGGCCACGTTCAGCGCTCCCAGCGGACAGACCGTCGATGACGCGGCATGGCGGGACAAGATCGTCGGCGAGCTCAACAAGTTCAAGACCGACCATCCCGACCAGGTTGTCGGCTGGGCCGGGTGGCTGGCGGCGCCGGAGAGCACGAATCCCCTTATCAAAGGGATGGTCAGCGAAGACAAGAAGCACACGTTCGTGTCCATCCCGCTGAAGGGCGACGACGACGACAGCATCCTCAACAACTACAAGGCCATCGCGCCGGCGCTGCAGAAGCTCGACGGCGGCACGGTGCAGCTCGCCGGCCTCGAGCCGATCGCCAGCGCACTGACCGGCACCATCGCCACGGACCAGCGCCGCATGGAGGTGCTGGCGCTACCGCTGGTGACAGTGGTGCTGTTCCTGGTGTTCGGTGGCGCGATCGCCGCCGGGCTGCCGGCCATCGTGGGCGGCCTCAGCATCGCCGGGGCCCTGGGCATCCTGCGACTGGTCGCGGAATTCGGGCCGGTGCACTTCTTCGCCCAGCCGGTGGTCTCGCTGATCGGCCTCGGCATCGCCATCGACTACGGGCTGTTCGTGGTCAGCCGGTTCCGGGAAGAGATCGCCGAGGGCTACGACACCGAGGCCGCCGTGCGGCGCACCATCATGACGGCCGGTCGCACCGTGACGTTCTCGGCGGTGCTGATCATCGCCTCGAGCGCCAGCCTGCTGGTGTTGCCGCAGGGCTTCGTGCATTCGCTGACCTACGCGATATTCGCGGCGGTGGGGCTGGCGGCGCTGCTGTCGATCACGTTTTTGCCGGCGTGCCTGGGCATCCTGGGCCGCCACGTCGACGCGCTGGGCGTGCGGACGGCGTTCCGGGTGCCGTTCCTGCGGAACTGGAAGTACTCGCGCGCCTACCTCAACTGGCTGGCGGACCGGCTGCAGAAGACCAAGACCCGCGAGGAGGTCGAGGCCGGTTTCTGGGGCAAGCTCGTCAACTGGGTGATGAAGCGACCCCTGGCCTTCGCCATCCCGATCGCCGTCGGCATGATCCTGCTGGTCATCCCGCTGGGCAACCTGTCGTTCGGCGGCATGAGCGAGAAGTACCTGCCGCCCAACAACCCGGTGCGCCTGGCGCAGGAACACTTCGACAAGCAATTCCCCGGATACCGCACCGAACAGCTGACGGTCGTGATCGAGAGCACCAACCAGAGCAAGGTGACCGACCAGCAGGTGGCCGACATCCGCAGCCGGATCAGTTCTATCTCCGGGTTCACCGACAAGACCTGGGAGGAGCGGCCCTGCCCGACCATCGCCGGCAACCCCTGCGTCGCCGGGCCGAACGGGACGACGGTGCCCAAGGACGGTTCGGTGCGGGTGATCCAGAACGGCCTGCTCAATAAGAGCGACGCCGCCAAGAAGATCAGCGAACTGCGGGCGGTGAGCCCGCCGAAGGGCCTCGCCCTGCTGGTCGGCGGCACACCGGCGCTGGAGCAGGACAGCATCCACAGCCTGGCCGCGAAGGGCCCACTGATGCTGGTGCTGCTGCTCAGCGCCACGCTTCTGTTGATGTTCCTGGCGTTCGGTTCGGTGGTGTTGCCGATCAAGGCGGTGCTGATGAGCGCGCTGACGCTGGGATCCACCCTGGGCATCCTGACCTGGATCTTCGTCGACGGGCACCTATCGCATTGGCTGAATTTCACGCCGACTTCACTGATGGTGGTGCTCATCGCGCTGGTCGTGGCGGTCGGTTTCGGCCTGGCCACCGACTACGAGGTGTTCCTGGTCTCTCGCATGGTCGAGGCACGCGAGCGCGGCATGTCGACCGCCGAGGCGATCCGGATCGGCACCGCGACCACCGGGCGCTTGATCACGGCCGCCGCGCTCGTCCTCGCCGTGGTCGCCGGTTCGTTCGTGTTCTCCGACCTGGTGTTGATGAAATACCTGGCGTTCGGCTTGATGGCGGCCCTGTTGCTGGACGCCACCGTGGTCCGCATGTTCCTGGTGCCGTCGGTGATGAAGCTGCTCGGCGACGACTGCTGGTGGGCCCCGCGCTGGGCGAGGCGCCTGCAGAACAAGATCGGGCTGGGCGAGATCGACCTGCCCGACGAGCGCAAGCGGCCGACCCTCAACGGGCGGCCCGCGCGGCCCCCGGTGGCGGCCAGCCTGGTCGCCGCCGCGCCGCGCCCGCCGCACGACCCCACGCACCCCGCGGCCCTCGAGCCGTCGCGGGCGACCCGTCCGGGGCCGGCCGAACCCAAGCCCGGCACGGAAGTGCCCGCGGGCGCGGCGATGCGCTCCGCGGCGCCCCCGGCCGATGTCGCCAACACCACCCGTCTGCAGACCCGGCCGGGTCAGCCCACGGAGGCCAAGACGACGCGCCTCTCGGTGCCCAACGCCGCCCCCGCCAGTCCGGCGCACCACCCCGCCCACGAGCGGCCGGCCACTGCCGCACCGCCGGAGCCGGCGCGACCTCCCGCCCCGGGGCCGGCCGCCCCGCCGGCACCACCGTCCAGCGGCGAAACCCGCGCGATCCCGGTGCCCCCCAACCGTTCTGACGACAAGGGCGACGCCGTCGAGCCCACCACCGCCTTCCCGTCCATGCGGCCGGAGGGCAACGACCCCGACGCCGCCACGGAGAAGCTGAACCCGCGCGGACAGGCCGATAACGGCGACGCGCGCCAGCGCCGGCGTTCGGGTGGCGGTTTGTCCGCCCAGGATTTGCTGCGCCGCGAGGGTCGGTTGTAGGGCCTCAGTCGGCCTTCGCTTTGGGTTCGTCCGGTTCGGCCTCCATGATGCTGCCCTCGTCGGCCTCTTCGGTCTGCTTCTCGGCTTCGGCGGCCGGATCCGGGGCTAGCAGCACCTGCATCGCGTTGTTGAGGAACGCGACCGTCGGCACGGCCAGCAGCGCGCCGACGATCCCGGCGAGCACCCCGCCCGTGGAGATGGCGAGCACCACCGCGAGCGGGTGAATCGAGACCGCGCGACCCATCACCAGCGGCTGCAGCACATGGGCTTCCAGCTGGTTCACCGCGATCAGCAAACCGAGCGTGATCAGCGCGTACACAATGCCTTTGGCCAACAGGGCGACCACCACGGCCACCAGCCCCGAGATCAGGGCACCGACGAGCGGGATGAAGGCGCCCAGGAACACCAGGGAGGCCAGCGGCAGCGCCAGCGGGATGCCCATGATCGCCAGGCCTGTGCCGACCCCGGCGGCGTCGGTCAGGGCCACCAGGAAGGTGGCGCGCACGTATCCGGTCAGCGACCCGTAGCCGGCCCGGCCGGCCTCGCTTACCCGGCCGCGGACGTCGGCCGGGAAGATCTTGGACACGTAGGCCCAGATGTTGCGCCCGCCGTAGAGGAAGAAGATCAACGTGAACAGCACCAACACCGCGGCCGTGACCAGCTCGGTGATGGTGGCCGCGGTGGACAGGGCGCCGCTTTCCAGCTTCGCCTGATTGTTGCGCAGCGCCTCGATCGCGGCGTTGCCCGCGTTGTCGATCTGTTCGCGGCGCAAATGCGCCGGCCCGTGGATCAGCCAGCGCCGGGTGGACTCGATGCTGCGGGTCACCTGCTCGGTCAGACCCGGCAGACCGTCGATGAACTGAATGACGACGAACGCCAGGATGCCGCCCAGGATCGCGAACCCACCCAGCAGCACCATCGCCACCGCCCCGCCGCGGGGCAGGCCGCGCCGGTCGAGCGAGTCGACCACCGGCAGCAGCAGGGCGCTGACCAGCAGCGCCACCAGCACCGGGACGATGATGATCTCGAGCCTCTTCACCACCCACAGCAGGGCGAGCAGCGCGGCGAGGATGACCAGCAAACGCCAGGCCCAGGCTGCGGTCTTCCGGACGAGGGGTTCGACCGAAGCGTCGTCGGTGTTTGCCGGCATTGGGTGAGCCTATCCGGCGCGGGGCACCGCCAAACGTGCGCGGACCCGTCCGCACGCCGGCCGGCCGCGACCACCCCGGCACGATCCGGTTACGACCCCGGAACTTCCAAGACACGGTCGGCGACGCGCGGCGATCCCCGCGCCACCTGCACCGTTACCCTAAATCACGTGTCGCACGACGCACCCGCCCGCAATCTCGACTTCCCGCGCGAAGAGGCCCCGCGCGGGAAGTACTGGTGGCTGCGGTGGGTGATCCTCGGGATCGTCGCCATCGTGCTTGCCGTGGAGGTCGCCCTGGGCTGGCATCAGCTGGCCAAGGCCTGGATGAGCCTGTACGAGGCGAACTGGTGGTGGCTGCTGGCGTCGGTGGTGGCGTCGGCCGCGTCGCTGCACAGCTTCGCGCAAATCCAGCGCACGCTGCTGCGGTCGGCCGGCGTACACGTCAAACAATTGCGATCCGAAGCCGCCATCTATGCCGCCAACTCGCTGAGCACCACGCTGCCCGGAGGACCGGTGCTGTCCGCCACGTTTTTGCTTCGGCAGCAACGGCTTTGGGGCGCCTCGACGGTGGTCGCGTCGTGGCAGCTGGTGATGGGGGGCGTCCTGCAGGCCGTCGGTCTGGCGCTGTTGGGGCTGGGCGGCGCGTTCTTCCTCGGCGCGAAGAACAACCCGTTCTCGTTGCTGTTCACCCTCGGCGGCTTCGTCGCGTTGCTGATTCTCGCCCAGGCCGTCGCGTCACGGCCGGAGCTGATCGACGGCATCGGCGGCCGGGTGTTGTCCTGGGTCAACTCCGTCCGCGGGCGGCCCGCCGACACCGGCCTGGACAGATGGCGCCAGACCCTGATGCAGCTGGAATCGGTGAGCCTGGGCCGGCGCGACATGGGGGTGGCGTTCGGTTGGTCGATGTTCAACTGGGTCGCCGACGTGGCGTGCCTCGGCTTTGCGGCGTACGCCGCCGGGGATCACGCGTCGGTCGCCGGGCTGACGGTGGC
Source organism: Mycobacterium sp. 852014-50255_SCH5639931 (assembly GCF_001665605.1). Lineage (GTDB taxonomy): Bacteria > Actinomycetota > Actinomycetes > Mycobacteriales > Mycobacteriaceae > Mycobacterium > Mycobacterium paraffinicum. The sequence goes on along the minus strand of NZ_LZSV01000021.1, from coordinate 12,017 downwards.
CTACGCGGCCGCCCGCGCCGTCGGCACCATACCGCTGATGCCGGGCGGGTTGTTGGTGGTGGAGGCGGTGCTGGTGCCCGGGCTGGTGTCCAGCGGCATGTCGCTGCCCAACGCGATCTCGGCCATGCTGATCTACCGGCTGATCAGCTGGTTGCTGATGTCCGCCATCGGCTGGGTGGTGTTCTTCTTCGTGTTCCGCACGGAGAACGTCGCCGTCCCGGACGACGAAGAGGCGGTGCCCGACACCGAACCGACCGCGCAGCAGAACCAGCCCGCCAACGATCCGACCGAGACCGCCCTACAGGGCCCGTTACCGCCCGATCGCAGCGCGGAAACCGAGAACTAGCCGGCGGTGTTGCCGCGCGACGGGCCCGACAGCGGGTTGGCCGGCGCCGGTGCGACGGGGCCGGTGGCCGCCGGCGGGGCGGCCGGCGTGCCGGCCAGCGGTGACGCCCCTGCCGCATTACCCGGCAGGGCGGGCAGCCCACCGGCGGCGCCCTGCGCCTGCTGCATCATGCCCATCGCCTGGGTAGGCGAGATCGGCAACTTGCACTGCAGCGACAGGTTGGTCAGGGGCTGGGCGATCGACGTCATGTCGCCGGCCACCTTGGGGTTGGCCTCGAAGTAGGACTTCAGCCCGGTCATCGACTGCGGGCCCGCCTGCTGCTGCAGCATCGAGGTCATCGTCTGGTTGGTCTCGGGATGCGAGTCCAGGTAGTCCCCCATCGACTTGGAGACCGAACCGATCGTCCGGGCGACTTCGCTGGCCGAGCACGGGTCGGTAGCGCCCGTGGCCGGCGGCCCCGCCAGGACGGCGAGGGCGGCGCACGGCAGGGTGCCGGCGATCAGCCCGGCGAAGATTCTGCGGCGCCCGGTGGCGGTGCCTCTCGTCATGGAAACTCCTTAGTGTTTGCGACGTCGCACGCAGCACCGACGCCTCGCAAACGGCTGCAGTAGACGGCCTCTTCGATAGCGGAGCTCCCCAGGGCTCCGCGGGCCATCCGACATCCTGCCATCGCCGGCGGCGCCCCTGCCAGCCCGAGCGAGGCCCTGTGAGGAAAATCCCGCCGGTCACCGGGTCACAACGGCTCGGCAGCGTCTTGGCAACAACGCCGTCGTTGCAGCTCAGGAACTAGAAAGCTCACATCATCCACAGGTCGCTGCGGTATTCTCGCCAACACGCGTTACGCGATACACGGGGAGTGACGAAATCCAGCAGCTAATGATGCGCCTCAGCCGCAGCCTGCGTAAGTACCGCTGGTTGGTCTTCACCGGCTGGTTGCTGGCTTTGGTTCCGGCAATCTATCTGGCCTTGACGCAGTCGGGGAACCTGACCGGCGGCGGTTTCGACGTGGCCGGTTCGCAGTCGCTGCTCGTCCACGATCAGCTCGAGGAGCTCTACCACGACCAGGGGTCGTCTTCGCTGGCCCTGGTGGCCGCGCCCCGCCCCGATGCCAGCTACGCCGACATCAACGACGCGGTCGCGCAACTGAGGCGGACCGCCGCCGAGGTCCCCGGCGTCTCGGAGGTGCCCAACCCCACCCAGCGTCCGCCCCAACCCGATCGGCCGTACGTGCTGTCGCTGCGCCTGGATTCCCGCAACACCAGTGACGTCGCCAAGCAGCTGCGCACCAAGGTCGGCATCAAGGGCGACCAGCCCGGCCAGACCGCCGATGGCCGGGTGCGGCTGTATGTGATCGGGCAGGGGGCGCTCAGCGCCGCCGCCGCGCAGAACACCAAGCACGACATCGCCGCCGCCGAGCGCTGGAACCTGCCGGTGATCCTGATCGTCCTGCTCGCCGTGTTCGGCTCCCTCGCGGCCGCGGCGATCCCCCTCGCCCTCGGCGTGTGCACCGTCGTGGTCACCATGGGCCTGGTCTACCTGCTGTCGGCCTACACGACCATGTCGGTGTTCGTGACCTCGACGGTCTCCATGTTCGGGATCGCCCTCGCCGTCGACTATTCGCTGTTCATCTTGATGCGCTTCCGCGAGGAGCTGCGGTCCGGCCGCGAGCCGCGGGAGGCCGTCGACGCCGCGATGGCCACCTCGGGGCTGGCGGTGGTGCTGTCCGGGATGACCGTCGTCGCCTCGCTCACCGGGATCTACGTGATCAACACCCCGGCGCTGAAATCGATGGCCACCGGGGCGATCCTGGCCGTCGCGGTCGCGATGCTGACCTCGACCACACTGACCCCCGCGGCGCTGGCGACGTTCGGCCGCTCGGCCGCCAAGCGATCGGCATTCCTGCATTGGTCGCGCGGGCCGGAGGGTGGCCAATCGCGGTTCTGGAACCGCTGGATCGGCTGGGTTATGCGCCGGCCGTGGATCTCGGCGCTGGCCGCCTCGCTGGTCCTGCTCGTCATGGCCGCGCCGGCCTCCTCGATGGTGCTGGGCAACAGCCTGTTGCGCCAGTTCGACTCGTCGCACGAAATCCGCGCCGGGGTGGGCGCGGCGGCCCAGGCCCTCGGCCCCGGCGCGCTCGGCCCGATTCGGGTGCTGGTCACCTTCCCGGACGGCGGCGCCGCCTCGCCCGAACACAGCCAGACCATCAGCGCGATCCGGCAGCGGATGACGCAGGCCCCGAACATTGTCACGGTGGCGCCGCCGCAATTCGCCGAGGACAACGGCAGCACCCTGCTGTCCGCGGTGTTGTCGGTCGACCCCGAGGACATGCGCGCCCGCGAGACCGTCGGCTGGATGCGCGCGCAGCTGCCCAAGGTGCCCGACAGGGGAACCGCACGAGTGGACGTCGGCGGCCCGACCGCGCTGATCAAGGACTTCGACGACCAGGTGTCCAAGACCGAGCCGCTGGTGCTGGCCATCGTGGCGCTGATCGCGTTCGTGATGCTGCTGCTCTCGGTCCACTCGGTGTTCCTGGCGCTCAAGGGCGTGCTGATGACCCTGCTGTCGGTCGCGGCCGCCTACGGCAGCCTGGTGATGGTGTTCCAGTGGGGCTGGCTGAAGGACCTCGGGTTCGCCCAGATCAGCTCGATCGACAGCACCGTCCCCCCGCTGGTGCTCGCGATGACCTTCGGGTTGTCGATGGACTACGAGATCTTCCTGCTGACCCGCATCAGGGAACGCTTCCTGCATTCCGGCAACACCCGCGACGCCGTCGCGTACGGCGTGAGCACCAGCGCCCGCACCATCACCAGCGCGGCGCTGATCATGATCGCCGTCTTCATCGGCTTCGCGTTCGCCGGCATGCCGCTGGTGGCCGAGATCGGCGTGGCGTGCGCGGTGGCGATCGCCGTCGACGCGACGGTGGTGCGATTGGTCCTGGTACCGGCGCTGATGGCGATGTTCGCGCAATGGAACTGGTGGATCCCGCCGTGGCTGTCGCGCGTGCTGCCGTCGGTCGACTTCGACCGGCCGCTGCCGGAGGTCGACCTCGGCGACGTCGTGGTCATTCCCGACGACATATCGGCGCTGACTGCGCCCAACGCCGACCTGCGGATGGTGCTCAAGTCGGCGGCCAAGCTCAAGCACCTGGCGCCCGACGCCATCTGCGTGACCGATCCGCTGGCGTTCACCGGCTGCGGGCGCAGCGGCAAGGAGAGGCAGGGCGCGCAGCTGCGGGGACCGGACCAGGATCGCGGCCGTGATCCCGGTCAGATTCCCCATCAGGTCAACATCGACGACGAGAAGGCGGGCGTCGCGGTGGGCGCCCCCGAGCGCAGGACCGGCAGCAACGGTCACACCAACGGCACGGCCAAGAAGCTGGTCGGTGGCCTGACGTCACGCAACGGCATCGCCAAGGCGATCGTGGGGTCCGACCGGCCCGTGCACCCGGTCACGTTGTGGCGGGGGCGGCTTTCGGTCGCCATCGACGCGCTGGAGAGCGAGACCGACACCGCGGACCGGTCGGTGTACGAACGCCGCAGCCCGGTGGAAACCACCCACGTTCAGCTGCCCACCGGCGACCGGCTGCTGGTCCCGACCGGCGCCGAGACGCTGCGGCTGAAGGGCTACCTCATCATGTGCCGTAACAGTCGCCGCGATTACGCCGACTTTGCCGATATGGTTGAAACGTTGGAGCCCGAGACCGCCGCTGTGGTGCTGGCCGGCATGGACAGGTACTACTGTTGTCAGTCGCCCAGGCGGGAATGGATCGCCACCCAGTTGGTCCGTCGACTCGCTGATCCGGATCCCTGTGATTTAAATGACGAGCAGGGGTCGTCCGAGGCCGACGCCCACCCCGACTGGGAGGAGATCAGGCAGCGCTGCCTGTCGGTGGCCGTAGCGATGCTGGAGGAGGCGAGGTGACGTTGGCACCTGACCGACGCTCCACACTGCCGTCCCACCGGCCGGCCACCGATCCGCACATGCGCGAGGGCGCCCCCGGCGGCGAATCTCCCAGTGGACCTGTTCAAGACCCCGACCAGCCGGTGGAGTTCTGGCCGACGTCCGCCATTCGTGCCGCGCTGCAGGGCGGCGACATCGCCACCTGGAAGCGCATCGCCGCGGCTTTGAAGCGCGATCCGTACGGGCGGACCGCCCGCCAGGTCGAAGAGGTGCTCGAAGGCACCCGCCCCTACGGCATCTCTAAAGCGCTGTGGGAGGTGCTGGAACGCGCCCGCACCCACCTGGAGGCCAACGAACGGGCCGAGGTGGCCCGCCACGTGCGGCTGCTCATCGACCGATCGGGCCTGGCCGAAGCGGAATTCGCCTCTCGCATCGGGGTGACCGCCGAGGAGCTCATCGCCTACCTGGACGGCAGCACCAGCCCGTCGGCCGCGCTGATGATCCGGATGCGCCGATTGTCGGATCGGTTCGTCAAGGTGAAGTCGACGCGCTCGGCCGACTCCAACTGAATCACCTGATCGGCAGCACGTCCGACACCAGCCAGGCATCGCCGTGCTTGGTCAGCGCCACCCGCAGCGCGGGCGCCGACCGGCTGGCGGGCTGGCCCGGCGCGTTCTGGGTGACCCGCAGGATCACCGCCACACTGGCCGCCGACGGCCCGAGGGCCTCGACCCCGGCCGCCAGCGTCGCGGCCTGAGCGGTGACGTTGTGCTGGGCCAGCTCGGCGCTGGTCTTCGTGTACTGCTCTTTGAACGCCGCGGCGTGGTCGGGGACGATCAACGCCGTGGCGCGGTCGATCGAGCTGTCCGGGGCGCCCGGGGTGAACGACGCCATCGCCTCCGCCATGCCCGTTGCGACCCGAACCACGTCGCGGGAGTCGTCCTTGAACTCGCGGTCCGAGCGCGTCCAGTGCGTGTATCCGGTGACCACCGCGGCCACCAGCGCGGCCGTGCACAGCAAGACGACGGCCAATCGCAGGCCCGGCGCGTCGTCATCGGTACCGACGCTGACCGAATCACGGCGCAGCAGCCAGAAATTGACGCCGACTCCCTCGACGATCAACAGCACCAGCACCGAGCACGCCGAAACCCACCACAGCGGCCAGCCCAGAATCAGGCCGATCGCCAGCAACCCCGCGATCGCGGCCACCGGGGCCAGGATGTCGAACGCGAGCAGGCGCCACAAATTTCTCATCGGATGGATTCCAGTCCCGAGATCATCAGCTTGCCGTCCACGTTGACGACGTCGAGCCGCAGGTTCCAGTGCACCGTCTGCGGTTTGGCGCCGGCGTTCTCGCTGACCGACGTCGCGACCAGCATGACCGACTCCAGACGGCTTGCGAAGGGCGGCAACTTGGTGGTGACCACGGGCCGGGAAACGCCGGGCTGGGTGTCCAGGTCGTGGCGCACGGTCTCGACCGCCACCGCGTCGATGCGCCCGGCGCTCTTGGACTGCAGCTTCTCCACCACCTGCCGGTAGGGCTGCATGGCGGCGTCGAAGTCGGTGTTGAGTTCGCCGACCGTCCCGTCGTGCAGCCGTTGCAGGCTGGAGTCGACGTTGCCGCTGTTCATGTTGATCAGCACGCCCGTCCAGTCGGCGGCGGTTTGCATGACGCGGGTGAGGTAGCGGCGTTCGGCCGTGTCGTCGCGATGCCCGGACCAGAGGAAGAACCCGAACACGATCGCGGCCACCGACAGCACGCCTAGGACGGCCGACGCGATGCCGTATGGGGAGAACATCGGGCCGTCGGCGACCTCGAATTCGTCGTCAAGGGGTTCGCCGGGTTCGGCGAGATCTGCCTCTTCCGTTTCCTGGGTTTCTGGCTCGGTGCGCTCGCCGTCGGACATGGCCCGATCGTCGCACCCGACAAAGATGGAAGGATGGCGGGGTGACTGTAGAGGCCATTCGCTCGGGGATCGACCTGAGCCATGTCGACGCCAACACCCGCCCCCAAGACGACCTGTTCGGTCACGTCAACGGCCGCTGGCTGGCCGAATACGAGATCCCGGCGGACCGGGCGACCGACGGCGCGTTCCGACACCTTTACGACCGCGCCGAGGAACAGGTGCGCGACCTGATCATCGAGGCCAGCGAGACCGGCGCGCCCCCGGGCACCGATCAGCAACGCATCGGCGACCTCTACGCCAGCTTCCTCGACGAGGAGGCCGTCGAGCGCCGCGGCCTGCAACCACTGCTCGACGAGCTGGCCACCATCGACGACGCCGCGGACCCGGACGCGTTGGCCGCGGCGGTGGGTGCGTTGCAGCGCACGGGAGTGGGCGGCGGCGTCGCGCTGTATATCGATACCGACGCCAAGAACTCGGCCCGGTACCTGGTGCACGTCACCCAGTCCGGCATCGGATTGCCCGACGAGTCCTACTTCCGTGAGGAGCGGCACGCCGAGGTGCTGGCGGCCTATCCCGGTCACATCGCGCGGATGTTCGGCCTGGTGTACGGCGGGACCCCGGACGCGCACGCCGAGACCGCGGCCCGCATCGTGGCCCTGGAGGGCAAGCTGGCCGCCGCGCACTGGGATGTGGTCAAGCGGCGGGACGCCGAGCTCAGCTACAACCTGCGCACCTTCGCCGATCTGCAGACCGAAGCGAAGGGCTTCGACTGGGCCGGCTGGGTGAACGCGCTGGGCGCCACACCGCAGGACTTCGCGGAAACCATTGTGCGGCAACCCGATTACCTCACCGCCTTCGCCGACCTGTGGTCCGGCGCCGACCTGGCGGACTGGAAGGATTGGGCCCGCTGGCGGTTGATCCGCGCCCGCGCGTCCTGGCTGACCGACGAGCTGGTCGCCGCGGATTTCGACTTCTATGGCCGCCTGCTCACCGGGGCCGAGCAGATCCGGGAACGCTGGAAGCGGGCGGTCTCGCTGGTGGAGAGCCTGATGGGCGATGCCGTCGGAAAGCTCTACGTACAGCGGTATTTCCCGCCGGACGCCAAGGCCCGCATCGACGCGCTGGTGGAGAACTTGAAGGCGGCCTATCGGCTGTCCATCAACGAGCTGGACTGGATGACGCCGCAAACCCGGGAGCGTGCGCTGGCCAAGCTGGACAAGTTCGTCGCCAAGGTCGGCTACCCGGCGAAGTGGCGGGACTACTCCAAGGTGGTGATCGACCGCACCGACCTCTACGGCAACTTCCAGCGCGGATACGCGGTCAACCACGACCGCGAACTGGCCAAGTTGGGCGGCCCGGTCGACAAAGACGAGTGGTTCATGACGCCCCAGACGGTCAACGCCTACTACAACCCGGGGATGAACGAAATCGTTTTTCCGGCAGCCATTTTGCAGCCGCCGTTCTTCGACGCCGAGGCCGACGACGCCGCCAACTACGGCGGGATCGGCTCGGTGATCGGGCACGAGATCGGGCACGGCTTCGACGACCAGGGCGCCAAGTACGACGGCGACGGCAACCTGGTGGACTGGTGGACCGACGCCGACCGCGCCGAATTCGGCGCCCGCACCAAGGCGCTCATCGAGCAGTACGAGGCGTACACGCCCCGGGGGCTCGACGCCGGCCACCACGTGAACGGCGCATTCACCGTCGGCGAGAACATCGGCGACCTGGGCGGGTTGTCGATCGCCCTGCTGGCCTACCAGCTGTCGCGGAACGGCCGGCCCGCGCCCGTCATCGACGGTCTCACCGGCGTGCAGCGCGTGTTCTACGGCTGGGCCCAGGTGTGGCGCACCAAATCCCGTCAGGCGGAAGCGATCCGGCGGTTGGCAACCGATCCGCACTCGCCGCCGGAGTTCCGTTGCAACGGCGTCATCCGCAACATGGACGCGTTCTACGACGCCTTCGAGGTGTCCGAGGACGACGCCTTGTTCCTCGAGCCGCAGCGCCGGGTCAGGATCTGGAACTGACGGGCACTCCCGCCGGCTCGATCCGGGCGGGCACGTGCTTGTGCCACGGAGTGCCGGCGTAGGGGTCGCGCCATTCCGTCGAGGTGAGCGCGTTGGGGGCGACCCCCGGGATCACGGTATGCCCGTCGCCGTCGACGTAGTCGAGCCCAAATCCGTTGGGCAGGGCCGCATGTCCGGCCAGCATGGTCTCGGTGATCTCGACGGTGGCCTCGGCGCTGCCGGCCGCGGTGCTGATGCGGGCGCGGCACCCGTCGACGAGCCCGAGCGCCAGGGCGTCCTCGACGCTGACGCGCAACGCCCCGTCCGCGTCGCGTTTACGCCAGGAGGGGTCGCGGAAGATGTCGTTGGCGGTGTAGGCGCGGCGCTCGCCCACCGACAGCACGATCGGGAAATCCGGTGAGGTCAGCCGCGGCGGGGCTGCGGTCAGCGCCCGCAAATCGTCAAGCATCGCAGGGATTTCCAGCGCGATCTTGTGGTCGGCGTGGCTGATCAAGGCGAAGTCGTCCTCGTAGTTGTGGACGGTGAACGTCACCCCGGACGGGGTGTCGAGGATCGCGTCGAACAGCGCGTTGCCGTCGGCGTGACCGGCGCGGCGCACCGCCTCGGGATAGGTCAGGGCGGCCTTCTGGGCGAGCCCCCACAGCGCGGCCGCGCCCTGCAGACCGTCCGGCAGCGTGGGCCCGAGCGTCTCGTAGAGGACATAGGGAAGCAGCTTGGCGACGGTCGGGTTGGTTGCGGTGGCGGTGAGGAAGGCTTCGGTGTAGGCCTGTCGCCCGCGCCGGGCGGCTTCGGACAGTGGCCGCAGATCCGCATCGTCGACCACGCCCAGGGCGCGCACCAGCCGCGCCCAGATCTCCGGCTCGGGCAGCGTCCCCGGCAACGGTTCGAGCAACGGACGGCGCAGCTGAAAAGCGTTGTGCGGGAACTCCAGATTGAAGAACGTGGCTTCCGGCTTCTCGAACTGGGACGCCGCGGGCAGCACGTAGTGCGCGAGCCGGGCGGTCTCGGTCATCGCGACGTCGATGACGACCATCAGTTCCAGCGCCTGAAAGGCCTCCCGGCACGCGGCCGAGTTGGCCAGCGAATGCGCCGGATTGCTGCTCTCCACGATCATGGCCCGGAACCGATCCGGGTGATCGGTCAGGATCTCTTCGGGAACGACGTTGCTGGGCACCAATCCGGAGATGATGGGGGCACCGGTCACCGGCGTGCGCCCGGAGAACTGGCCGAACAGTGGCCCGAACGCCGAATGTAGATGCTGGCCACCCTTTTTCGCGAAGTTACCGGTGAATGTCCACAGCAGCTTGTTCAGGTACGAGCAGAGCGTGCTGTTGGGCGCCTGCTGCACACCGAGATCCTCGAACACCGAGACGCTGGCCGCCGCGCCGATGCGCCGCGCCGCCGCGCGCAGCAACTCCTCGTCCACCCCGCACCGTTGCGCGTACTCGGCCACCGGCACCGAGCGCAGCTCGGCGCGGACGGCGTCGGCGCCGCGCACGTGTTCGGCCAGAAACGTTTCGTCACAAAGGTTTTCCTGGACGAGGACGGCCGCCAGCGCGGCCAGGCACCACGCATCGGTGCCGGGTTGCACCCGTAGATGGAAGTCGGACATCTTGGCGGTGTCGGTGACGACCGGATCGATGACGATCATCGACCGCTTCGGGTCCTTGGCGATCTCGTTGAGCACCACCCGGGCGCGGGGAAAGCTCTGCGACATCCACGGGTTCTTCCCGATGAACACCGACACTTCGGCGTGCTCGAATTCGCCTCGCGTGTGACCGCCGTACAGCTGACCGTCGATCCAGGCTTCACCGGTCTTCTCCTGGGCCAAGGCATTTGACCGGTAGCGCGAACCGAGGGCTTTGAGGAACGCGCCGCTGTAGGCCCCGCCCAGGTGGTTGCCCTGCCCGCCGCCACCGTAGTAGAAGATCTTGTCCCCGCCGTAGGCGTCGCGGATGTGCTTGAAACCCTCGGCGATCTCGACAATTGCGGTGTCCCAGTCGATCTCCTCGAAGCTGCCGTCGGCGCGCCGCCGCAGCGGAGAGGTCAATCGGGCGCCGCTGTTCTGATAGTGGTCCAGCCGCAAGGCTTTGTTGCAGGTGTATCCCTGCGACGCCGGGTGAGCCTTGTCGCCCCTGATGCGGGCCAGCCGCCGATCTTCGACTTGGACGACGATGCCGCAGTTGCACTCGCACAGGATGCACGCCGTGGACTTCCATTCACCGGTCATCGCGGGACGTCCTTTCTGTTCGCCTCGGCCGACAGCAGGTCACGTAGCTGGCGGTGCACGACGTCGAGGGGGGTGAGGTCGCGGCGCACCCGGGCCAGCACGATCGCGCCCTCCAGCGCGGTGGTGGCCAGCATCGCCAGGTCGCCGGCCCGCGCGCGCGGTATCCCGTCGGCGATGAAGCGCTGCGCGATCAGGTCGTTCCAGCGGTCGAACACCGATGCCGCCCGATCGACGACGGGCGCCATGCGCTCTTCCTCACCGGCCTCCACGGAAACCGCGACCACGGGGCAGCCCGCGCGGAAGTCGCTGTCGAGCAGTTGGTGGCGATACTTCTCGATCAGGGTGTCCATCAACTGGGGGCCGTTCTCGGCGTCGGCGATGATCGCGGCGACGTGCTCACCGGCGTAATCCACCGCCTCGCAAAGCAGTTGGGTCCGCCCACCCGGAAAGTAGTGATAGGCCGATCCGCGCGGCGCGCCGCTGTGCTCGAGGACGTCCGAGATCGCGGTGGCGTGCGCCCCCCGCTCCCTGATCAACAGCGCGGCGGAGATCACCATCCGCTCGCGTGGACTGCGCATCGCCGCTCCTTCGGGCCTAGCTTATGTATGATGCTATACATAATCGGCGGGCCGGCGAAAGCCCCAGAAGCATGCACCCGCCGACAGACGCAAAATCGCCCAATTCCGCGTCGGAATGGGCGATTTTGCGTCTGCTGGGCTGAAGGCTAATTGATCCAGTCGGCCGAGCCGTCGTTCTTCTTGTAGTTTCCGCCGCTGGAGTTCTTCACGATGACGGGATCACCCGGGCCGAAGTTGTCGAAGAACCACTTGGCGTTGGTGGGGCTGATGTTGATGCAGCCGTGGCTGACGTCGCGCTTGCCCTGATCGTCCACCGACCATGGCGCGCTGTGCACGTAGTCGCCGACGTTGTCGAAGCGGACCGCGTCCTCCACCGTCACCTTGTAGCCGTAGGTCGAGTTGACCGGAACCCCGTAGGTCGAGGAGTCCATCACCACCGACGCCTTCTTGTCCTGCACGTAGTAGGTGCCATTGGGGGTCTGGTGATTACCGGACGTCATGCCCATCGACATCGGGAAAGTCTTCTCCACGGTGCCATTGCGCGTGACGGTCAGCTGGTGGGTGGCGTCGTCGGCCGTGGCGATCAGCGTGTCGCCGGTCTGGAAGTTGGTCACGGTGCCGCCGGCGTCGACGGTCACCGCGGTGTGCGCGGGCCAGAAGCTCAGCGGGCGCCAGCGCAGCTGGGTCGGGGTCATCCAGTAGAACTTGCCCGACACCGGCGGCACGGACGAGACGTGTACGGCGTTGATGGCCGCGCCGGCGTCCTCAACCGGTCCGGGGAAGTTGATGATGATCGGCTGGGCCACACCTACCGTCGAGCCGGTTTTCGGGACGAACGAGGGCGGCCCGAACGGCGGCGTGCCGGTGAATGGGGTGGGATTCTGCCCGTCGGCCGAGGCCGCGGCCGGTTGCGCCGCCGGGGGCATCCACGGCGGTGCCGGCGCAGCCGGTGGCGGCGGTGCCGGCGCAGCCGGTGGCGCCGGCGCGTCGGGGGGAGGCGGCGCCACCGGCCTGTCTCTTATACACATC